>NZ_SOAL01000020.1 GCF_004364775.1 Comamonas sp. JUb58 | reverse complement strand
CTGGACCATCTTGAGCTTAAAGCTCTCATCGTATTTCGCCATGAAAAACACCCCATTGGTTGGACTGGTGTCCAACTTTTGGGGTGCAGTTCACATGCGGTGGTTTTTTTACGCCGCTACGGGATGGGTCGGGGCGGATCCGGTCTGCAGCAGCTGCTGCATATGGAGGGTCTGCCACAGCGGGTCGGCATCCTGGTGCAGATTGACAAAACCCTGGCGTTGCCAAAAAGCCTCTGCCCCTGGCAAAAAGGGGTGGGTGTGCAGATACAGCCGCTCCACACCCTGCTGCAGCGCCTGCTGCCGCAGCTGGGCGAACAGTTCGCCAGCCAGGCCTTGCCGGCGCCAGGCCGGGTCGATGTACAAGCGCACTACCTCTACCGTGTGTGCCCTGGGCAGGGCCAGGTGCGCAAAGCGGCCGTCGTAGGCGCGGTAGGCGATGCTGCCGATGATGCGGTCGCCCTGCCAGGCGGCCAGCATGCAGCCACCGGGCGACGCATAGACCGAGGCAAAGTCGCGCAGATCGGCCTGTGGCGTGCTGGTATCCACCCGATCGCCAAACATGGCCTGGCGCGCCGCCTGCAAAAAGGCCGCCACCGGCGCTAGTTGCGCAACGCGGCGGATGCGATAAGTGCTGTGTTGAATCGGTAGGTGGTTCATGGCCATCAAACGGCCTGCAGCTTAGCATGCAGGCCCTGTAAATCGGCTACAGTACAGCCACTTTGGTTTCGCAAGAACATGCTGTAGGCGCACTGCCTTGGCATGAGGGAATCCAGAAGGGCCAGCCCCCAGCCAGGTCCTGTAAATGGAACTGCCCCCGCAACTGTAGGCCGCGAGCAGCGCATCAGGCGCCACTGAACTTTGGTTTGGGAAGGCGATGCGCTGCACAGACCGGCCAGTCAGGAGACCTGCCAAGGTCATGCATTCACAAGCCACTGGCAAGCCCCGGTTTGCACAGAGAGACAGGCATGCCACCCGTTTGCGCGCTGCAAGGCGAACAACGCAAGCGCCGGTGCGGCAAACCCATTCATGGCGGATGTGCGTGTGTTTTGATCATGACCGGCGGGGTGTCCGGGCGGTGAGCAGCGTCTCGTCTGCGCAAGCCTGTCCCGGGTCCACCGGGCAGCGCCCCGCACCGGGTCGGCTCGCACGGCCAGCATGCCTTGCCTCTACCTGGAGAGACGATTCCGATGCCTGTTCGCCGTTTTGCGCTGCCCTCTCTGTTGGCCGCTTGCGTATGCACTTCCCTGTCCGCCTGGGCCGCTCCTTATCCGATGCAGCTGCAAAATTGCGGCTACGAGGTGTCCCTCAAGCAGGCGCCCGCGTCGGTCGTCACCATCGGCCAGGCCGGTACCGAGATGCTGTATGCGCTGGGTCAGGGCGACAAGGTGGTGGGCACCTCGCTGTGGTTCAATGCCGTGCTGCCCCAGTACAAGGCCATCAATGACAAGGTGCCGCGCCTGGCGGACAACGATCCCAGCTTCGAGTCGGTGATCGGCAAGCGCCCGGCGCTGGTGGTGTCGCAGTTTGAATGGATGGTCGGCAAGGACGGCGTCGTGGGCACGCGCGAGCAGTTCCATGACCTGGGCATTGCCACCTATGCCATGCCTTCCGACTGCGAAGGCAAGAACAACCTCAAGGGCGCCGATGGCACCCGCACCGCGGCCTACGATGCGCAGGCGCTGTACAAGAGCATCACGCAACTGGCGCAGCTCTTTGATGTGCAGCCCCAGGGCGAGCGCCTGGTCAAGGACCTGCGCGAGCGCCAGGCCAAGGCAGTGGCCAAGGTCAAGGCTGCGCAGCAGCCCAACCTGTCCGCTGCGCTGTGGTTCTCCAGCGCTGATCTGGCCATCGACCCCTACATGGCCGGCAAGAACGGCGTTGCCGGCTACATGCTGCAAACGCTGGGCCTGCGCAATATCGTCAATTCGTCCGAAGAGTGGCCCACTGTGGGCTGGGAGACCATTGCCAAGGCCAATCCCTCCATCCTGGTCATCGCCCGCATGGACCGCCGCCGCTTCCCTGCGGATGACTACCAGAAGAAGCTGGAGTTCTTGAAGAAGGACCCGGTCACCCAGCACATGGATGCGGTCAAGAACAACCGCATCGTCATCGTCGATGCCGATGCGCTGCAAGGCTCGATCCGCCTCGTCGATGGCATGGAGCAGATCAGCGACGCGGTGCTGAAGCTGGCCCAGCCAGCCCAGCGCTGATAAGCCGCTGACGCAAGACTTGGCATGGTGGTGGCAACGGCATCCGCGCGCCCATCGGCATTGCGTAGGCCCCTGCATTGGGCCGGCTGGTGCCTGGGCGCCGTGCTTGCGCTGCTGCTGAGCGTGGCGCTGGGCATTGCCATTGGCGAGACGGCGCTGTCGCCCAGCCTGGTGCTGCAGGTGCTGGCCAATAAGCTGGCCGGTGCCAGCTATGCCATTGACCCCATCAGCCAGGGCATTGTCTGGAACTACCGCCTGCCCCGGGCGCTGGTGGCGGCCAGCTGCGGCGCGGGCCTGGCGGTGTCCGGCGTCATTTTGCAATCGCTGCTGCGCAATGCGCTGGCCGAACCCTATTTGCTCGGCATCTCGGCCGGCGCATCGACCGGTGCGGTGCTGGTCTCCGTCGTCGGCGTGGGCGCAGGCGCCATCTCGATGACCATGGGCGCGTTTTTTGGCGCGCTCTGTGCCTTTGCACTGGTGGCCATGCTGGCCCATGCCGCCGGCAGCGGCGGGCTGCGCAACAGCGGCCAGATTGTGCTGGCCGGCATTGCGGGCTCGCAGCTCTTCAATGCGCTGACCTCGCTGATCATCACCAAGTCGGGCAGTGCCGAGCAGGCGCGGGGCATCATGTTCTGGCTGCTGGGCAGCCTGAGCGGAGTGCGCTGGCCCGATACCGTGCTGACGGCCTGCATCGCCATCACCGGCCTGCTGCTGTGCCTGCTGCACACACGCGCGCTCGATGCCTTCACCTTTGGCAGCGAATCAGCGGCTGCGCTTGGCGTGCCGGTGCGCCGGGTGCAACTGGTGCTGCTGCTGGCCGCGGCGCTGATGACGGCTGTCATGGTCTCCATCGTCGGCGCGATCGGCTTTGTCGGCCTGGTCATTCCGCATGCGGCGCGCATGCTGGTCGGCGTCAGCCACCGCCGTCTGGTGCCTGCCAGCGCCATGATGGGCGCGGTTTTTCTGATCGCGGCCGATGTGCTGTCGCGCACCTTGATCCGGGGCCAGGTGCTGCCGATTGGGGTGATTACCGCCCTGGTGGGTGCGCCGGTGTTTGCCTGCATTCTGCTCAAAAGCCAGCGGAGGCGCGGATGACGGCGGAGCCTGTGGTCACTGCGGATCAGCCGGTCTTGCAAGCCTGCGCGCTGGGCCTGCGCCTGCAGGGCCGGCCGGTTGTCGAGCAGCTCAGCCTGCCGGTGCAGCGCCAGGAGATGCTGGGCCTGATTGGCCCCAATGGCTCGGGCAAATCCAGCCTGCTGCGCTTGCTCGCCGGTGTGCTGCGGCCTGATGCCGGCCAAGTGCTGCTGCATGGCCAGCCGCTGCACAAGATGGGGCGCCGCGCCATCGCGCGTGAGCTGGCCCTGGTGGCGCAAATGGCCGAGACGCAGGATGCCATCAGCGTCGAGGATGCGGTGGCGCTGGGGCGCACGCCCTGGCTGTCAGCGCTGCAGCCTTTTGCTGCGCAGGACTGGGACGCAGTGCAGCAAGCCCTGGATGCCGTCGGCATGGCGGAGCGCCGCCACAGTGCCTGGCACAGCCTCTCGGGCGGTGAGCGCCAGCGTGTGCACATCGCACGCGCGCTGGCGCAGCAGCCGGGTGTGCTGCTGCTCGATGAGCCCTGCAACCACCTCGATATCCACCAGCAGCTGTCGCTGATGGCCTTGATCCGCAGCCTGCCCGTCACCAAGGTCGTAGCCCTGCATGACCTGAACCAGGCCCTGGCCTGCGACCGGCTGGCCGTCATGCAGCAAGGCCGGCTCGTCGCACTGGGTCGGCCCGATCAGGTGCTCGATGCAGCGCTGCTGGCACAGGTATTCCGCGTGGAGGCCAGTGCGCTGGTCGACCCCTGGGACGGCAGCCGGGTGCTGCGTTTTCGTCCGCTTTCTTCTTCCTGACTGTGAGCCCATATGCCCACCCTGAAACCCCGAATCTGGATACCTGTTCTATTGAGCGCCTTGCTGTGCAGCCAGGCGGGCGCAGAGACTTTTGAAGTCAAGATGCGCAACCGCAGCGCCACCGGCGCGATGACCTATGAGCCTGAGTTTTTGCAGATCAAGCCCGGTGACAAGGTCAAGTTCCTGGCCAGCAGCAGCGGGCATGATGCGGTCAGCATACCGGGCATGGCGCCCGCTGGTGCCAAGCCCTTCAAGGGCAAGATCAACGAGGAGATCGAAGTCAGCTTCGATGCCGCAGGTCTGTATGGCGTGCAATGCCTGCCCCATTACGCAATGGGCATGGTGATGCTGGTGCAGGTGGGCGATGCGCCGCTGTCCGGCCTGCAGGTACCCGCCGAGGTTCCTGAGCGCGCGCAGCAGCGCTTCAAGGACATCGTCAGCCGCGCTTCGGCGCCACGCTGAACGGCCACCGCAATTTTGGGCGACACAAAACAATGACATATTTCAAATGGATGGCGCGCAGCAGCGGCCTGGCGGTGTTGGCCGTGGCCGCAAGCCATGCGCAGGCGGGCGCGCAGGACGAGGCCAAGGGCCTGGTCGAGGGCGCGAGCCTGGGCATGGTCAACCGCATGGTGGTTGAGCAGCTGGACTACCGGCGCGGCGACAGCACCCGCGTGGTGTCCGGCGGCGCGCGTTCGGACAAGGCCGCCGAAGCCGCCTATGGCCTGATGCTGAACTTCAGCTCGGGCTACACGCAGGGGCTGATCGGCCTGGGACTGGATGCGCATGCCTATGGCGGCATCAACCTGGGCTCGGACGCCGACAAGGTGCGCAGCAACCCGCGCTATATCGCCAAGGACGGCAGCGACCTCCAGGACAGCTTTGGCCGCGCCGGTGCCGCGCTCAAGCTGCGTTGGTCATCGACCGAGCTGAAAGTGGGCGAGATGCGCACCAAGAACCCGATCTTCCACTCGTCCGACACGCGCCTGCTGCCCGAGACCAACCGGGGCTGGCTGATCAGCAGCAACGATATTCCGCAGCTGAGCCTGCAGGCCGGCCGCTTTACCCGCTGGGCCGACCGCAATGCGCGCAAAAACGGCCAGCCCCTGCTGGCCAATTACTCGGGCGTGCAAGGCGATGCCTTCAGCTTTGCCGGCGGCAGCTGGGCCACGCCCTGGAGCGGGCTGAGCCTGTCGAGCTATGTGGGCCAATACGAGGATGTCTGGAACACCTGGTACCTGGGCGGCTTCTACAAAAAGGCGCTGGCCGATAAGCAAAGCCTCTCGCTCAGCCTGAACCTGTACCGCAACAAAGACACCGGTGCCGCCAAGGCCGGCAAGGTGGACAACCTGACCTGGAGCCTGATGGGCACCTATGCGGCCGGCATGCACCAGCTGGGCCTGGGCTACCAGAAGGTAGATGGCGACACGCCGTTCGACTATGTGAACCGGGGCTCCATCTGGTTGGAAAACGCGATGCAGCTGTCGGACTTCAATGCGCCGCACGAGGCATCCTGGCAGCTCAAGTACGAGGCCGATCTGGGCCAGTGGCTGACACCGGGCCTGCGCGCTGGCGTGGCCTATACACGCGGCTCGGGCATTGACTACAGCCGCGCCGGCAGCGTGTACGCCAACTACCTGGGTGCCACCGGCAGTGGCGGCCGCCACTGGGAGCGCGACATGCTGCTGCGCTACACCGTGCAGCAGGGCCAGGCCAAGGGGCTGGCGCTGCAGCTGCGCTATGGCGTGCACCGGGCCAACAAAACCCAGGGCGAGCTGAATGTGAACCAGGTGCGCCTGCTGGCCGAGATGCCTTTGCAGATTTTCTGAGTTGCAAGAGCAGGGCAGAGCCTGCCTGCCGGCGCTGCCTGCAGGCGGCGGCCCGAGCGGCTATGATGGGCGCACCCTCGATTGCCTTAGCCGTTCCCCGGAACGCCCCCTGTCAGACCATGCAACGTCCTACCCGCCAGCGCGCCGCCATCGCCGATGCCTTTGCATCGCAAGGCCGTCCTCTCTCACCCCAAGAGGTGCTGGAGATTGCGGGTGCGGCCCTGCCGGCGCTGGGCATTGCCACCGTCTACCGCAACCTCAAGTCGATGACGGAAGAGGGCCTGCTGCGCGTGGTGACCTTGCCCGGTGGCCTGCCGCTTTACGAGCCGGCCACGCATGACCACCACCACCACTTCCAGTGCAATAGCTGCCGCCGGGTGTTTGATATCCAGGCCTGCCCGGGCGATCTCAAGGGCATGGCGCCGCCGGGCTTTCTGGTCGAGGGCCATGAGATCACCTTGTACGGCCAGTGCAAGGACTGCCTCAGCGGCGCAGGCCCTGCAGCCTGAGGCAGCTTGAGACGGCGTCTTAGAGGTACTTGAGCCAGGTGATATCGCGCCTGCGGGCCTTGAAGGCGGCAAAGGCCTTCACCGCCGGGTACAGCGCAAAGCCCATGGCCACCGTGGTGATCCACACCATCCAGATCGCATCAAAGCCAAATACCTCGCCCTGGTTGTTGCCCCAGATCGCCTGCGCGCCCAGGTAGAGGAACTTGAGCACATAGAGGTGCAGCACATAGAAGAACATGGGCACGGCGCCAAACACGGTCAGCGGTGCCAGCCAGCGCATCTGTGGCCGGCGCTCGAAAGCGCGCAGCAGCAGCAGGCCGATGCCCAGGGTCAGCGCCAGAAACAGCAGCGAGGGCGGGTACTTGGTGATGTTCAAAAAGCCCATCAGGCTGACCATCAGCGAGTCGCCCACCACCCAGGGCTTGTCGCCATACACATTGGCGGCACGCAGCAGCACAAAGCCGACCAGCAGGCCCAGGCCCCAGGTCAGCAGGCGGCGCTGGCGCTGCAGTGCATCGGCACCCTTGGCAAACCAGGGGCCCATCGCATAGCCCAGCGCAATCACGCCGATCCAGGGCAGCAGCGGGTAGGAGGTGCGCAGGCGCAGGCTGCTGCTCACATCGATCCAGCCCCGGTCATGCAGCACGGCCCAGAGTGTGTGCAGCGCATGGTCGGGCGCAAAGTGCAGGTGGTCGAGCAGGTTGTGGCCGGCGACCAGCAGCAGGCCCAGCGGAATGATCAGCCGGCGGGGCAGCCACACCAGCGCCGACAGCATCAGCATCGACAGGCCAATGGCCCAGATCACCTGCAAGAAGATCTTGGTGGGCGGGAACTGGAAGGTCCAGGCAAAGTTGACCACGGTCACTTCGAGCAGCACCAGAAACAGCCCGCGCTTGAAGAGAAAGCCCGAGGCCGCAGCGCGACCATCCTCATACTTGCTGCCATACAAAAAGGCCGACAGGCCCGTGAGCAGCACAAACACCGGCGCGCACAGATGGGCAAGCAAGCGGCTGAAGAACAGCTCGGGCGCAGTGGCGGAGACATCCATCGGGTCCGGCACCTGGTGGTGCAGGTAGAAGGTCTCGCGCACATGGTCGATCAGCATGAAGAGGATGACCAGGCCGCGCAGCGCGTCGATGGATTGCAGGCGGCTGGCGCCGGGCAAACCGGCAGCAGGGATGCGGGGGAGGATGGGGGTGTCGGAGGACATGGAGCAGGCGGGCGAGATGGGCGATGAAATGCGCATCAAATGATATTGATTGCGCATTATCATTTATATCCACTGCCCGATGGGGCGGGAGGCCGAAATTCGCCTCCCCTGCGCTGTGCTCAGCCGATCAGCGGCTGGTCATCCAGTTCATTGTCTGGCGCTGACGGCGCGGCGCCGCGCGGAAACTGCTGCTCCAGATGGCGCGATACCTGGCCGATGGCCGCCAGCAAGGCCTTTTCATACTGGCCGCTGCGCAGCTCGCTGGCCAGGCTGTCGACCATCGCCTGCCACTGCGGGCCGCTCACGCAGCGCGATACTGCGCGGTCGGCGACGATCTCGATCGCATGGTCGGTCAGCAGCAGGTAGATGAGCAGGCCATTGTTGTGCTCGGTATCCCAGACGCGCTGCTTGCCAAACTGCATCACCGCGCGCTCGCGCGCTGGCGCATCGCGGCGGATATAGCTCCAGGGCAGGGCACTTTCCACATAGACGCGGATCTGGCCGCTGTGCCTGGCCTCTGAAGCCGCGATGGCCTGCGCCAGGCGCTGCCGGGCGTCGTCGGGTAAGGCATGGGAGGCATCGCGCTCCAGAAAGCGGTGGCGCAGTTGCCTGCCCCAGCGTTGCAACCAATGGCCCATCACCAACTCCCCGAGGCGCCACCGCCCCCAAAATTGCCGCCGCCGCCGGAGCTGAATCCGCCACCGCCTCCACCGCCGCCGCCACCAAATCCACCACCGCCAAAGCCGCCTCCGCCGCCAAAGCCTCCGCCACCCCCGCCAATCGAGCTGCCCCCGCGCATGGTGCCGGCCAGCAAGACCACAAAGAGCGCGGCCACGCCAGCGCCAATGCCCAGCAGCACGCTGGAGGTGAGCCAGGCCGCTACCAGGCCTGCTGCACCACCGGTGGCCAGCGAGCCCAGTGCGCGGCCCAGCATGCTGCGCAACACGCTGCCGCCCACCATCACAAAGATGAAGAAGAACAGCAGCAGTTGCGCGGGGTCATCCGGCAAGGCCGACGACGCCTGGTTGCGGCTGGGGGCTGTGCTGCGGGGCGGCGGCAGCGCCTCGCCCTTGATCAGCGCGCTGATCTGGGCCAGGCTGTCACCAATACCCATGGCAAACTTGCCGGCCTGGAAGGCCGGCTTCATCGTCTCGTCAATGATGCGCGCGGCGCGCAGATCGGGGATCGCGCCTTCCAGGGTCTTGGCGACCTCGATGCGCATGCGCCGGTCGTCCTTGGCGACCAGTACCAGCAGGCCATCGCCCACGTCCTTGCGGCCAATCATCCAGGTGCTGGCCACGCGGTGCGCATAGGCGGCAATGTCTTCGGGGCTGGTGCTGGCGACCATCAGCACCACCACCTGCGCGCCGGTGTCGCGCTCCAGCGCCGTCAGCTGGGCTTCCAGCTGGGCCTGTTCCTGCGCGCTCAAGGTGGCGGTCTGGTCGATCACATGGGCGCTGAGCGCCGGCACCGGCTGCACGGCAGCCAACGCAGGCGCTGTAATCCAGGGCAGCAGCAGGGCCACCACCAGGGCCAGCAGCCAGGCCAGCCGGGGGTGCCAGGCGGGCATCGCGGCCATGCGCTTACTTCCGCTCAGACGAGAAGTCCACGGTCGGCGGCTGGGAGATCTGGGCCTCGTTCTGCACCGTGAAATTGGCCTTGGGCTGGTAGCCAAAGACCTTGGCGGTCAGGTTGGTCGGGAACTGGCGGGCCTTGATGTTGTAGGCCTTGACGGTGCCGATGTAGCGGTCACGCGCGACGGCGATGCGGTTTTCCGTGCCTTCCAGGGTCACGCGCAGATCGCGGAAGGCCTGGTTGGCCTTGAGCTCGGGGTAGCGCTCCGAGACCACCATCAGGCGCGACAGCGCGCTGGACAGCTCACCCTGGGCTTGCTGGAACTTGTTGAAGGCCTCCGGGTTGTTCACCAGCTCGGGCGTGGCCTGGATCGAGGTGGCCTTGGAGCGCGCTTCGATCACCTTGGTCAAGGTGTCCTGCTCGAAGTTGGCCTCACCCTCGACGGAGGCCACGATATTGGGCACCAGGTCGGCACGGCGCTGGTACTGGCTCAGCACCTCGCTCCAGGCGGCCGTGGATTCTTCGTCCAGCCGTTGAAAATCGTTATAGCCGCAGCCCGTCAGTGCCAGCGCTGCGGCTGCCACCACCAGAAATCGTTTCCATGCGTTCATGAGGGCTCCTTGCCAATTCAGAGCCGCCATTGTTACCTATCTGGCAGCGGCGCATTGTCAGCGATTATTGACGGTGTGAGGGGCGCAGCACCGGCATGCCGGGCCTGGCACATGCAGTAGGATCGCCGCATGGACGATATCGTGAAACAAGCCATGGCCAAATGGCCGAACGTGCCCGCCTGCTGGGGCTGGCTGGCGCTGGACGCGCGCGGCAACTGGTGGCTGCGTGATGCGCAGGCCCAGGCGGCCGGTGCATTCAGCAGTGGTCTGCCAGGCGCCAAGGGCTCGCGGGTGGAGCACGACAAGCTCGCGCAGTTCATTGCCCGCAACTACCTGGCTGATCCGCAGGGCTGCTGGTATTTCCAGAACGGCCCGCAGCAGGTGTTTGTGGAGCTGGAGGCGACCCCCTGGGTCTGGCGCGCGCAGTGGCGCGATGAGGCCCTGCATCTGCATTCCCATACCGGCGCGGTGCTGGCGCCTGCGCAGGTGCAGGCGGTGCTGGCCGATGAACAAGGTGCTGTCTATCTGCATACTGCCCAAGGGCTGGGCATTGTGCACACGCAGGATGTGCTGGATGTATCGCAGGCCCTGGAGCAGGGCCTGTTGCCGGAGCCAACCGAGGTGGCCAGCGTGCTGCTGGAAAAGCGCTATGGCTTTGTGCGCTCCCCCGCTGCGCTGAAGGCGGCGGGCCAGGCCTGATCTTTTAGCGGGCGCGGTGGGCAGCCTGCTTACTGCGCATGCTCCACCATGTACTGCACCGCGGCATGGATTTCTTCATCCGATGCGCTGGAGCCGCCACGTGGGGGCATCGCGCCCTTGCCGCTGATGGCGATCTTCACCATGCTGTCGATGCCCTGGGCGATATACGGCGCCCAGGCGGCCTTGTCACCGAACTTGGGCGCGCCGGCCACACCAGCGGCATGGCAGACAAAGCAGGCCTTGTCATACAGCGCCTTGCCATTGACGGCGGCGCTGGCGCTGGGGGCGGCAGCTGCAGGTGCTGCGGCAACGGCCGCTGCTGGTTCGGCAGGAGCTGCAGCAGGAGCGGCCGAGGCTGCTGCGGGGGCTGCAACGGCTGGCGCTGCGGTGGCTGGGGCAGCACTGCTTGCATCGGCGCTGGTAGCAGCAGGGCGCTGGGGTTCATCAAACTTGGCGCCGGCGGCATTGGCCATGTAGACCACGCCACGGGCGATTTCGGTGTCTTCAAAGTCGCCGCCGCCTTGCGGGGCCATGGCGCCCTTGCCGGCGATGGCCGAGTGCACCAGCGCTTCGAGGCCGGTCTTGATGCGCGGGGCCCAGGCAGCAGCATCTTCAAACTTGGGGGCGCCGGCAGCGCCAGTGGCATGGCAGGAGGCGCATTGGGCCTGGTAGACCTCCTGGCCGGATTTGAGGGGGCGGTTGGCGTCGCGTATCTCGACCGAGCCTACTTTCTGCAGCCGGCTTTCGATGGAGCCTGCGTTATCGGCCGCGCCGGGGCCGGATTTGTTGGCCGAGGTCACAAAGGTCACCAAGCCAATGATGGCAAATACCGGGATCACAAAAGCAAAGATCACCGTCCACAAAAATTGCTTGGGTGATTTGACGGGGCCTGTATGTGCTTCTTCTTGCTGGATGTCGCTCATGGCTTCCTCAAATTCTCTGTGGGCTTGTTGTTCATCGTGCAGAGGCCAAAATCATTATATCGACGGGTTTTTTGGCAGGGCCTCCGGGCAAATACCTGCAGGTAATCAACCACAGTTGCGCCGCGCGCGCATAAAAAAATGGCTTGCCAGCAGGTCTGGCAAGCCATTGTGGGGCCGCAGTCGCGGGCAGGAACCTATGGTTTGCCAGCAGTTGGGGCCGCCTGAGCGACAGTGTCGGCCGCTGCAGCGTCGGTCCAGCCGCCACCCAGCGCCTTGTACAGGCCGACCTGGTTTTGCAGCTGGGTCAGGCGCACTTGCACCACGGCTTGCTCCAGCGCGAACAGCGAGCGCTGCGCATCGAGCAGGTCCAGGTAGCTGGCCACACCATTCTTGTAGCGCAGGTCCGACAGCTTCAGGCGTGCCGACTCGGCCTCGACCTGGGCCTGCTGCGATTGCAGCTGGTCAGCCAGCGTCTGGCGGCTGACCAGAGCGTCCGAGACCTCGCGGAACGCGGTCTGGATGGCCTTCTCATACTGCGCTGCAGCAATCTTGGTCTGCACTTCCGCGACTTCCAGGTTGGCCTGGTTGCGGCCGGCATTGAAGATCGGCAGGTAGAGCGAAGGCGCAATCGTGAAACCCTTGGACTTGGAGTCGAACAGGTCAGACAGCTCGGAGCTGGCAAAGCCGGCGCTGGCGGTCAGCGAGATCGCCGGGTAGAACAGCGCACGCGCCGCGCCAATGTTGGCGTTGGCGGCGATCATGGTCTGCTCGGCCTGGCGCAGGTCCGGGCGGCGCAGCATCAGGTCCGAGGGCAGGCCCGCTGGCACATCGGCCATCACGGGCAGATCGCTCAGGCGCTTGCCCTGCAGGCTGGTCAGCAGCTCGGCCGGTGGCGTCTGGCCCAGCAACAAGGTCAGGGCGTTGACGTCCAGCGCGCGCTGGCGCAGTTGCTGAGCCAGGGTCGCCTTGGCGTTTTCCGTCAGCGACTGGGCCTGGCGGTAGTCCAGCTCCGAAGCCACACCGGCATCCAGGCGCAGCTTGGACAGCTTGATCGATTCCTCGCGCGTCTCCAGGGTGCGGCGCGAGATGTCGATCAGCTCCTCGTCGGCCTGCAGGGTCAGCCAGGCGTTGGCGACCGAGGCCACCAGGCTGATCTGGGCAGACTTGCGGCCTTCTTCGGTGGCCAGGTACTGGGCGAGGGCCTGTTCCTTGAGGCTGCTGATGCGGCCAAAGAAGTCGATCTCCCAGCTCTGGATACCGACACCCACGCTGAAGGCATTGCCGTAGGCGCCGGTGATCTGGCTGCGCTGGCGCGTCGCCGAGCCGGAGACGCCCACTTCCGGGAAGCGCTGGGCGTCCTGGATCTGGTAGAGCGCACGGGCCTGGGCGATGTTGAGCACCGCCACGCGCAGGTCACGGTTGTTGTCCAGCGCGGTCTGGATCAGCTGCTGCAGGCGCGTATCGGTGAAGAAGTTCTGCCAGGGAATATCGGCAGCGGCCTGCTGCGTCTGTTCCGTGGCCACCGGGTACTGCGCAGCCACCGGGGTGGCAGGCTTGTCCAGCGATGGAATCAGCGAGCAACCCGAGGCCAGCAGGGCCGCAGCCAGAACGGTTGGTATCAGTTTCTTATTCATGGTGGGTTCCTTTCCCCACATTGGCAGACAGAACAGCGTCGTGTCCACGATCAGGCGAATGCGGCGCGGGCGGGCTGCCTTGCGGTCCCTTGTCCTGCTCGCCCTTGCGGCCGAACAGACGGAAGACCTCGACAAAGAACACCGGCACCAGGAACACGGCCAGGAAGGTGCCGATGATCATGCCCCAGAACACGCCGGTGCCAATCTCGTGCTGACTCACGGCACTGGCGCCGGAGGCGATGTACAGCGGCACCACACCCAGGATGAAGGCCAGCGAGGTCATCAGGATCGGGCGGAAGCGCAGGTGACCGGCTTCCAGCGCCGCATCCAGCGCGCTCATGCCCTGGTCGTGCAGGTCCTTGGCGAACTCCACAATCAAGATGGCGTTCTTCGCGGACAAGCCGATCACGGTGATCAGCGCCACCTGGAAGTAGATGTCGTTGGGCATGCCACGCAGGTGCATACCGCCTACGGCGCCCAACACACCCAGTGGCACCACCAGCAGCACGGCCAGCGGAATGCTCCAGCTCTCATACAGCGCTGCCAGGCAGAGGAAGACCGCCAGGATCGAGAACGCGTACAGGATCATCGCCGACGAGCCGGCTTTCTTTTCGTCCAGCGACTGGCCGGTCCACTCGTAGCCAAAGCCTTGTGGCAGCTCGGCCGACAGCTTTTCCATCTCGGCCATCGCGTCACCCGTGGTGTAGCCGGGCTTGGCCTGGCCGGTGATGCTCATCGAGGGATAGCCGTTGTAGCGCGACATCTGCATCGGGCCGGTGATCCACTTGGCCGTGGCCAGGGTGGACAGCTCGACCAGCTTGCCGTCCGCATTGGGCACGGTCAGCTTCATCACGTCCTCAGGCTGCATGCGGGTAGCGGCGTCGGCCTGGATGGTGACGCGCTGCATATAGCCCTTGTTCGGGAAGTCGGTCGAGTTGCTCGAGCCCAGGGCGGTCGACAGGGTCGTCGCGATATCGGCCATGTTGACCTTTTGCGCATACACCGCATTGCGGTTGATGTCGACCTGCCACTGCGGCGCGTCATCCACACCGTCAAAGCGCATGCCCGTCAGGATGGGGCTCTTGCTGGCCTTGGCGATCAGGTCATTGCGGGCCTTGAGCAGCTCGGCATGACCATGGTTGCCGCGGTCCTGCAGGCGGAAGGTAAAGCCATCGCTGTTGCCCAGTTCGGAGATCGACGGTGGCACCAGGGTGTAGATGAAACCATCGCGCAGGCTCATCATCGCGCCCATGGCCCGGCCGGCGAACGACGAGGCATCCGAGCCCGGCGCCGTGCGCTCGGACCAGTCCTTGAACACGGTAAACGCCAGACCCATGTTCTGCGCTTGACCGGCAAAGCTGAAGCCCAAAATGCTCACGATGTTGGACGTTTCAGGCTGCGCCAGGACAAAGTCTTCCAGCTGCTTCATGGTCTCGCTGGTGCGCTCCTGGGTGGCACCCGGGGGCAGTTGCACCAAGGAGATCACATAGCCCTGGTCTTCCACCGGCAGGAATGCCGTTGGCAGCGCCTTGAAGCCAAACACCACGCCGACGATCACCGCTGCATAGACCAGGAAGGCCAGGAAGGTGCGCTTGACGACACCGATCAAGGTCTTCTGGTAGCCCTTGGTGGCCTTGCCGAACATGCGGTTGAACCAGTTGTAGAAGGGACCCAGCAGGCCGGTCTTCTTGTCATGCGCATGGCCCTTGGGAATGGGCTTGAGCATGGTGGCGCACAGCGCTGGCGTCAGGGTCAGCGCGAAGAAGCCCGAGAAGAAGATCGAGATCGCCATCACCAGCGAGAACTGGCGGTAGATATTGCCGGTCGCGCCCGAGAACATGGCCAGCGGGATGAACACGGTCACCAGAATCACGGTAATACCGACCACGGCGCCCTGGATCTGGCCCATGGCCTTGATCGTTGCCTCCTTGGGCGATAAGCCCTCTTCGGACATGATCCGCTCGACGTTCTCCACCACCACGATCGCATCGTCCACGACGATACCGATCACCAGCACCATGGCGAACATCGACAGAATATTGATGGTCAGCCCCACGCTGTACATCACCGCAAAGGCCCCGAGCAGCGCAATAGGCACGACGATGGTCGGGATCAGGGTGTAGCGGATGTTCTGCAGGAAGATCAGCATCACGATGAACACCAGCACGATGGCTTCGAGCAGGGTGTGCAGCACTTTTTCGATCGAGATCTTGACGAACTTGGAGGTGTCATACGGCGCCGACCACTTCACACCCGCAGGCAGGAAGGGTTCGAGCTCGTCCATCTTGTTGTAGACCTCTTTGGCGGTCGCCATCGCGTTCGCGGTCGAGGTCAGCTGCACGGCCAGCGCCACGGCCGGCTTGCCGTTCAGGCGCGAGTTGAAGGCATAGCTTTCGGTGCCCAGCTCCACGCGGGCCACATCCTTGAGGCGCACGGTCGAGCCGTCCGAGTTGGAGCGCAGCACCACCTCGCCAAACTCCTCGGGCGTGGACAGCTGTCCAGGCACGACGATGGTGGCGTTCATGCTGGTGCCCGGCAGGCTCGGCGTATCACCCAGCGCACCACCGGAGATCTGCTGGTTCTGCGCGGCAATGGCGGCATTGATCTGTGCGATCGACATGCTGTAGCCCTGCAGCTTGGCTGGATCGACCCAGACGCGCATCGCGCGACCGGCCGCAAACAGCTGGGCCTTGCCCACGCCGTCCAGACGCTGGATTTCCGGCAGCACATTGCGGTTGACGTAATCGGAGATTTCGTCACGCGAGGTCTCGCCGGTGTCCGACTGGAAGGTCAGAATCATCAGGAAGTTGCTCATCGACTTGTCGACGCGCACGCCCAGCGATTGCACGATGCTGGGCAGGCGCGGCGTGGCACGGGCCAGCCGGTTTTGCACATCCACCTGGGCCAGGTCGGGGTTGGTGCCGGGCTCGAAGGTCACGGTCAGCTCGCCGCTGCCGGTGGCAGAGGCGGACGACGACATGTACATCAGGCCTTCGGCGCCGTTGATCTCACGCTCGATCAGCTGTAGCACCGAGTCGGTCAGGGTCTGCGCAGTGGCACCAGGGTAGGTCGCCGTCACCGTGATGGTGGGCGGTGCCACGCTCGGGAACTGCGCCACCGGCAGTCGGGTAATGGACACGATACCTGCGAGGACCACGAAGATCGCGATCACCCAGGCAAAAATCGGTCTGTGAATAAAGAACTTTGACATTCCGCTGTGTCCTGTTTATTTGCTGGCGGCGGTGTTGCCTGCAGCTTCTGGCGAGGCGGCGGGCTTGTCCGCAGCGGGTGCCTCAGCCTGGGGCGCTGCCCCTGCTGCAGGAGCCGCTGGCGCTGCCGCCTTGTCGCTCGGGTTCTTCCATGGCACTGGCGTGACGTGCGTCGCGCCCATGCCCAGCTTGATGAAGCCATCCACCATGACCTGGTCGCCCGGCTTGAGGCCATCGGTCACCACCCAGTTGGTGCCCTTGGACTGGCTGATCTGCACAGGCTTGGGGCTGACCGAGCCGTCGGCGGCGACGATCATCACGGTGTTGCCCTTTTCATTGCGGGTCACGGCTTGCTGCGGGATCAGCACGGCGTTGTCCACTTGGGCTTCCTGGATGTGCACACGCACATACATGCCGGGCAGCAGCAGGTTTTCGGGGTTGGGCAGCTCGGCGCGCACGCTCACCTGGCCAGTCGCAGGGTCCACCGTCAGATCGGTGAACAGCAGCTTGCCGGGGTGGGCATAGGGCTTGCCGTCGTCGGTGTAGACGATGACCTTGGCGGCGTTGTCACCGGCCTTGGCCAGCTTGCCGGACTTGAGCGCCTCACGCATGCGCAGGATCTCGGAAGACGACTGCGTCACGTTCACGTACAGCGGGTTGATCTGCTGGATCACGGCCAGCTCGGTCACACCGCTTTGGCCGACCAGCGCACCTTCGGTCACCAGCGAGCGGCCAATGCGGCCGGAGATCGGCGCCGTCACCGAGGCATAGCCCAGGTTGATGTTGGCATTGGTCACGCCTGCCTTGCCGGCAGCGACCTGGGCCAGTGCAGCCTTTTCATTGGCCACGGCAACGTCGTATTCCTGCTTGCTGATGGCGTTGGCTTCTACCAGCGGCTTGTAGCGGCGGGCGGTGGATGCCGCCTGAGCCAGGCTGGCCTGGGCCTGGGCCAGAGTCGCCTGTGCGCTTTCCAAGTTGGCGCGGTAGGGCGCATTATCGATCTGGAACAGCACTTGGCCGGCCTTGACGTCCGAGCCCTCGGTGAACAGGCGCTTTTGCAGGATGCCTGCCACGCGTGCACCCACTTGGGCCACGCGCACGGGCTCCAGGCGGCCGGGCAGATCGGAGACCACAGGAATGCTCTCCAGCTTCACCGTCAGCACGCTGACCTCAGGCGGCTTGGGCGCACCGCCTTGTTGGGCTGCTTGTTCGTCTTTCTTGTTGCCGCAGGCGGTCAAGACCAGGGCGGCAACCAGCGTCAGAGCCAGCACGCCGGTCTTGCGGCGGGGGCTGGTGGAGGCTGGGCGGTTCCCGGTAGATTGGTTTGCTTCATACATCTGCTGCATGAAAGTCCCTTCGGTAGATGAGAAATGGTAAAGATGGAGGCCCCAAGAGGCCTTGCTGGGCTTGTCTCACATCCGGGCGCGGATGGTCCTCAATTCCCATGAAATTGCTGCGCGATTATACATACATGCGCAAATGTATAATTGTCGAAATTTGATAAATAACGCATGGCCTTTGGGTTGACAAACAGGGGTCATGTGCTTGCAAGAACGGAATACAAGCGATGGCTCGACGTACTAAAGCAGAGGCAGATGAGACCCGCGTCAAGCTGCTGGATGCGGCAGAACAGGTGTTCTTCGAGAAGGGCGTGGCGCGCGCTTCGCTCAACGAAATCGCCCAGCGGGCAGGTGCTACCCGCGGGGCGGTGTACTGGCACTTCAAAGACAAGGTCGATGTTTTTACATCGATGCTTGATCGCATCTGCATGCCCTTCGAGGAAATTTGTGACGACAAATATGGCGAGCTGGCCCCGCTTGATCGAATCCGCCGATCAATCTATGCAGTGTTTGACAGTATGGATGGGGACGAACGCCGCCGCAAGGTGTTTGACACGGCGCTGTTCAAGCTGGAGTACGTGGGCGAGCTGGAGAGCGTGCGCGAAGGCCATGTCGAGAGTTTTGCCTGCTCCCAGCGCAAATTTGCCGCTGATCTGGAAGAGGCCTCCCAGCAGGACCAGGTACAGATGCAGATGACGCCGCAAGAGGCAGCGCTGGGTTTGCACTCTTTATTTGTGGGGCTGATCCACGGCTGGGTGCTCAATGAAGGCAACTTTCCGCTGCGCAGCATGGGTGAAAAAGCAGTGGAAGCCTATCTGACCGGCCTGGGCTTTGGTCCCAGCAAGCTGCCCGCAGCCAGCTCAGGGCTTTGAAGGCTAGTCCCTGCTGCGATGCCCGGGCGACAACTGAACGGCCAGGGCATCCAAGCCATGCCATAATCAGCGGGTTGATCTGCAGCGCTTTGCGTCTGCAGCTTGTGCGGCTGTAGCTCAGTGGATAGAGTATTGGCCTCCGAAGCCAAGGGTCGTGGGTTCGATCCCCGCCAGCCGCACCAACCGCTCTTTCTTGCTCCATCTGAGCAGCATCAACCCGCCTGTGACGTCGCAGCGCGGGTTTTTTGTTGCCTGTTGGGTGCTGTGCTCGCGTGCAGCTCTATGCTTGTCGATGTTGCCGAGCTGCAGATCTTGCTGCGTTCATCCCAGAGGATGCCTGCTTAGAGATGCGCTAGCCTGTGCGTGCTGCCTGCTTGGGCGCTGCGATCTGTCTCGCCAGGCTTCCAAGAGGCGCCATGTGCGCTCCTGTCGCCACGGATCACCCGGTTTCAGCACGATTTTTTGAAAAAACATGGTCGATTCGGTCAAGGTGCCCAAAAAAAGCCTACAATACGCAGCTTAGCGGCTGTAGCTCAGCTGGATAGAGTACTTGGCTACGAACCAAGGGGTCGTGGGTTCGATTCCTGCCAGCCGCACCAGTTAAGAGCCTCGAGATTTAGGTCTCGGGGCTTTTTATATAGAGAGAAGCATTGTTTTCGGGTTTGTGCGGGTTGCGTCCCTGAAAGAAATTTGCGAGAAATCGGAAGTTTCTAAAAACAGCCAAAAATGATGCTACAATCTAGTTCTTCTTCGGAGGGGTGCCCGAGTGGCTAAAGGGGGCAGACTGTAAATCTGTTGGCTTACGCCTACACTGGTTCGAATCCAGTCCCCTCCACCAGAAATGGTTGAAGAAGAAAGCTTTGCAGCAATTGCGCTTATGGCGCGGTTGATGCGGGAGTAGTTCAATGGTAGAACCCTAGCCTTCCAAGCTAATGACGCGGGTTCGATTCCCGTCTCCCGCTCCAGTCTGCAGTAAAGCGATCCTGTTGCAATTTGAAAAAATTGCCCATGTGGCTCAGTGGTAGAGCACCCCCTTGGTAAGGGGGAGGTCGGCAGTTCGATCCTGCCCATGGGCACCATATTTAAGTGCGCACGGTTCTTGTTGCGCTATATCCCATTAGGTTTAGGTTTTTTCGGAGTCTAGAATGGCAAAAGGAAAATTCGAGCGCACCAAGCCGCACGTGAACGTGGGCACCATTGGTCACGTGGACCACGGCAAGACCACGCTGACGGCTGCTATCGCAACCGTGCTGTCTGCCAAGTTCGGCGGCGAAGCCAAGAAGTACGACGAAATCGACGCTGCTCCTGAAGAAAAGGCACGCGGCATTACCATCAATACCGCACACGTTGAGTACGAAACGGCTAACCGCCACTACGCTCACGTGGACTGCCCTGGCCACGCCGACTATGTGAAGAACATGATCACCGGCGCTGCTCAGATGGACGGCGCTATTCTGGTTTGCTCGGCTGCTGACGGCCCCATGCCCCAGACCCGTGAACACATCCTGCTGGCTCGCCAGGTGGGCGTGCCTTACATCATCGTGTTCCTGAACAAGTGCGACATGGTTGATGACGAAGAGCTGCTGGAGCTGGTGGAAATGGAAGTCCGCGAACTGCTGGACAAGTACGATTTCCCAGGTGACGACACCCCCATCATCCGCGGCTCGGCTAAGCTGGCTCTGGAAGGCGACCAATCCGACAAGGGTGAGCCCGCAATCCTGCGTCTGGCTGAAGCTCTGGACACCTACATCCCAACGCCAGAGCGCGCTGTGGACGGTGCTTTCCTGATGCCCGTGGAAGACGTGTTCTCCATCTCCGGTCGTGGTACCGTGGTGACCGGCCGTATCGAGCGCGGTATCATCAAGGTCGGCGAAGAAATCGAAATCGTCGGTATCAAGGACACCGTCAAGACCACCGTTACCGGCGTGGAAATGTTCCGCAAGCTGCTGGACCAAGGTCAAGCTGGTGACAACGTTGGCCTGCTGCTGCGGGGCACCAAGCGTGAAGACGTGGAGCGTGGCCAAGTGCTGTGCAAGCCTAACTCGATCAAGCCACACACCCACTTCACCGCTGAAGTGTATGTGCTGAGCAAGGACGAAGGCGGCCGCCACACCCCATTCTTCAACAACTACCGTCCTCAGTTCTACTTCCGTACCACGGACGTGACCGGCGCCATCGAGCTGCCAGCTGACAAGGAAATGGTTATGCCTGGCGACAACGTGTCGATCACCGTCAAGCTGATCAACCCCATCGCTATGGAAGAAGGTCTGCGTTTCGCTATTCGCGAAGGCGGCCGTACCGTGGGCGCTGGCGTGGTTGCCAAGATCATTGCGTAAGTATTGATTTCGTAGGGGTATAGCTCAATTGGCAGAGCGTCGGTCTCCAAAACCGAAGGTTGTAGGTTCGATTCCTACTGCCCCTGCCACTGAATAAGTGGTCAACCAAGCCCGCCTGATTACAAGGCGGGCTTCGGCGTCTTGAGTGATGCCTATTTTCATCTCTGAATTGTCGACATGGCTGCTACACAAGTTGAAACTGTTAGTTCTGGTGCGGACAAGCTCAAGCTGTTCGCCGTAGCTGCATTGGTTATCGCCGGTATCGCCGGCTTTTACCTGTTGGCCAAACAAGGTGCGATTGCCCAGTGGGCCGTGCTGATTGTGGCCCTGATTGCGGCTGTCACCGTTTTTCTGGTGTCTGAACCAGGTAAGCAATTTGTTGGTTTCGCCAAGGACTCCTGGCGTGAAGTCAAGAAGGTCGTCTGGCCTTCGCGTAAAGAGACGCTGCAGATGACCGCCTACGTGTTTGCGTTCGTGGTCATCATGTCTTTGTTCTTGTGGATGACTGATAAAACGCTGGAATGGGTCTTGTATGACCTGGTTCTGGGCTGGAGGAAGTAATGTCGAACACGGACGAAACAACCAACACAGGCGCTGAGGCGCCTATGAGCGCTGCTAATCCCGATCTGCGCTGGTACATCGTGCATGCCTACTCGGGCATGGAGAAGGCGGTTGAGCGCAACATCCTGGAGCGCATTCACCGCTCGGACATGCAAAGCAAGTTTGGCCGCATCCTGGTGCCCACCGAAGAAGTGGTGGAAGTGCGCAATGGTCAGAAGAAGACCACCGAGCGCCGTCTGTTCCCAGGCTATGTGTTCGTCGAGATGGTCATGGACGACGACACCTGGCACTTGGTCAAGCACACCAGCAAGGTGACAGGTTTTGTGGGTGGTGCCAAGAACCGTCCCGCTCCCATCTCCGAAGCAGAAGTTCAGAAGATCGTTCTGCAGATGGAAGAAGGCTCGGACAAGCCGCGCCACAAGATCGAATTCACCGTGGGCGAATTCATTCGCGTCAAGGAAGGTCCGTTCACGGACTTCAACGGATCCGTCGAAGAAGTAAACTACGAAAAGAGTCGACTTCGCGTTTCTGTTATGATCTTTGGCCGTTCAACTCCGGTTGAGCTGGAATTTGCGCAGGTCGAAAAAACCTGATTGATTTTCATGCACTTACGGACTCGGTGCCTAAACAGAGTCTTAACCCCCGGGGAGCCCGCGCTATGCAGTGCGGGCGTTTTTACCCGTAAGGAGCTATAAATGGCAAAGAAAATTGTCGGCTTCATCAAGCTGCAAGTGCCAGCTGGTAAAGCCAATCCATCGCCACCCATTGGTCCAGCACTGGGTCAACGTGGTCTTAACATCATGGAATTCTGCAAGGCGTTCAACGCCCAGACCCAAGGTGTTGAGCCAGGTCTGCCACTGCCTGTGGTGATCACCGCTTTCGCGGACAAGAGCTTCACGTTCGTCATCAAGACCCCACCCGCAACGGTGCTGATCAAGAAGGCGATCAAGCTGGACAAGGGCTCTTCGAACCCTCTGGCTACCAAGGTCGGCAAGATCACCCGCGCTCAGCTGGAAGAGATCGCCAAGACCAAGCTGAAGGACATGAACGCTGCTGACGTTGATGCCGCTGTGCGCACGCTGGCTGGTTCCGCCCGTTCGATGGGCGTTACGGTGGAGGGCCTCTAAGATGGCAAAGTTGACCAAGAAGCAAAAGGCCCTGCAAGGCAAGGTGGACACCACCAAGCTGTACGCATTCGCTGATGCAGTTGCAATCGTCAAGGACGCAGCAACGGCCAAGTTTGACGAATCCATCGACGTGGCTATCCAGCTCGGCGTGGACGCAAAGAAGTCGGACCAAGTGGTTCGTGGCGCTGTCGTGCTGCCTAACGGCACCGGCAAGACCACCCGCGTGGCCGTGTTCGCACAAGGCGCCAAGGCTGAAGAAGCCAAGGCCGCTGGTGCCGATATCGTTGGTATGGACGAGCTGGCCGCCATGGTCAAGGCTGGTGACATGCCTTTCGACATCGTGATCGCCGCTCCTGACGCAATGCGTGTCGTTGGTACCCTGGGTCAAATCCTGGGCCCGCGCGGTCTGATGCCTAACCCCAAGGTTGGCACCGTGACTCCCGACGTCGCTACGGCTGTGAAGAACGCCAAGGCAGGTCAGGTGCAGTTCCGCGTTGACAAGGCTGGTATCGTTCACTCGACCATCGGCCGCCGTTCGTTCGAGAACGACAAGCTGCAAGGCAACTTGGCTGCTCTGATCGACGCTCTGAACAAGGCAAAGCCAGCTACCAGCAAGGGTCTGTACCTGCGCAAGGTGGCAGTGTCGTCGACGATGGGTATCGGCGTGCGCGTCGATGCACAGTCCATCGCAGCGTAATTGCTAAAAAAATCGTCAGACTGGTGCTTGCACCGGTCTGGTGTGGTGGGCTGGCAAGGGGTTTTGAGAAAAACGCCGTGCCAGGCCATCCAAGACCGTTGGTGTGATTGGATCACTTAAATCTTTTTGCCAACGCAGATGGCGATCCCGCTGCAGATGGATGAATTTCCAAAACAGTTGGTCGCTGCAACAAGAGCGCGCAGGTGGGGCTTGCCCCTAATGCGCATTTGAAGGAGTAGACCTTGAGTCTGAATCGCAGTGAGAAAGAAGCGGTCATCAATGAAGTGACCAGCCTCGCCGCTAAAGCTCAAACGCTTGTGTTCGCGGAATACCGCGGCATCACGGTCGCTGACATGACGAAGCTGCGTGTGGAAGCACGCAAGCAAGGCGTGACGCTGAGTGTTCTGAAGAACACCCTGGCTCGTCGCGCTGTTGCTGGTAGCAGCTTTGAAGTGGTGGCTGACCAGATGACCGGCCCGCTGATCTACGGTTTCTCTGAAGATGCAATCGCCGCTGCCAAGGTAGTGGCCGATTTCGCGAAGACCAACGACAAGTTGGTGATTCGCGGTGGTGCATTCGAAGGAAAGGCGTTGGACGCTAACAGCGTTAAGCAACTGGCAAGCGTGCCTTCCAAGGAAGTGCTGCTGGCCCAATTGTGTGGCTTGCTCATGTCGCCAATCTCGCGTACGGCCGTTGTGCTGGGCGCCCTGGCGGCCAAAAAGGGCGAAGGCGCAGAAGTCGCCGAAGTCGCTGCAGCTTAAGCGCGGCAAAACCAACCGATATATTTAGGAAATCAAAATGGCATTCGATAAAGACGCATTCTTGACCTCCCTGGACAGCATGACTGTTCTGGAACTGAACGACCTGGTCAAGGCAATTGAAGAAAAGTTTGGCGTGAGCGCTGCTGCTATGGCCGCTCCTGCTGCTGGTGGCGGTGCTGCTGCTGCTGTGGAAGAAAAGACCGAGTTCAACCTGGTGCTGCTGGAAGCCGGCGCTAACAAGGTTGGCGTGATCAAGGCCGTGCGTGAAATCACCGGTCTGGGTCTGAAGGAAGCCAAGGACATGGTCGACGGCGCTCCTAAGGTTCTGAAGGAAGCTATGCCTAAGGCTGACGCTGACGCCGCTGCTAAGAAGCTGGTGGACGCTGGTGCAAAGGCTGAACTCAAGTAATTGAGGGCTTTTTCAAGGCTGGAGTACCCGAAAAGGTGCTCCAGCCTTTGGCGCTTCTGGAATCTCGTTCGCTAGAGCACACCAAAAACTGGCCGTTGATGGCTGATTTTTAGTGTTTTCTAACATCCGACACTAGAAAACCCCTTGGTTCGGGTGGTGTGCAATGCACCACCGTCTGCCATGGTTGGTAGTGGCCAACCCACCAAGCTGCAACCCCCTCGCGGGGGTGTCGTCGAAGACCCAGGACTCATGTCTTTGCCCGGAGATCTCATGGCCTATTCTTACACCGAACGCAAGCGAATCCGCAAAAGTTTCGGCAGCCGCGATAGCGTGCTCGAAGTGCCTTACCTGCTGCAAATGCAAAAAGATGCTTACACCGCATTTTTGCAAGCAGACTCGGCCCCCAAAAAGCGTACTGATGAAGGCTTGCAAGCTGCCTTCAACTCGGCTTTCCCCATCGTCTCGCACAACGGTTTTGTGGAGATGAAGTTTGTCGAGTACAACCTCGCCAGGCCCGCTTTCGACGTGCGCGAATGCCAGACCCGTGGTCTGACCTTCTCGTCCGCTGTGCGCGCCAAGGTGCAGTTGATTATCTATGACCGTGAATCCTCCACACCCCAATCCAAGGTGGTCAAGGAAGTGAAGGAACAGGAAGTCTACATGGGCGAAGTGCCCCTGATGACGGACAAAGGTTCATTCATTGTCAATGGCACCGAGCGTGTGATCGTCTCGCAGCTGCACCGTTCGCCAGGCGTGTTCTTTGAACACGACAAGGGCAAGACGCACAGCTCGGGCAAGCTGCTGTTCTCGGCACGCATCATCCCTTACCGCGGCTCCTGGCTGGACTTCGAGTTCGACCCTAAGGACCTGCTGTTCTTCCGTGTGGACCGCCGCCGCAAGATGCCGGTGTCGATTCTGCTGAAGGCCATCGGCATGACGCCCGAGTCCATCCTGGCGACGTTCTACGAGAACGACAACTTCCGCCTGATGGACAGCGGCGCGCAAATGGAATTTGTGGCTGATCGCCTCAAGGGTGAAGTCGCGCGCTTTGACATCACTGACAAGTCGGGCAAGGTGGTTGTGGCCAAGGACAAGCGCATCACCGCGCGCCACACCCGCGAGATGGAACAATCGGGCACCAAGTTCATCAGCGTGCCTGAAGACTTCCTGCTCGGCCGCGTCGCTGCCAAGAACATCGTTGACCCTGACACCGGTGAAATCATCGCCAAGGCCAACGAAGAGATGACCGAAGCGCTGCTCAAGAAGCTGCGCTCCGCCGGCATCCAGGATCTGGCTTGCATCTACACCAACGAACTGAGCCACGGCGCCTACATCTCGCAGACCCTGCGTACCGATGAAACCGCTGACGAGTTCGCTGCACGCGTTGCCATCTACCGCATGATGCGCCCTGGTGAGCCTCCAACCGAGGACGCCGTGCAGGCGCTGTTCCAGCGTTTGTTCTACAACGAAGACACCTACGATCTGTCGCGTGTCGGCCGTATGAAGTTCAACGCCAAGATCGGCCGCGACACCGCGATCGGCCCCATGGTGCTGTCCAACGAAGACATCCTCGAAGTCGTGAAGATCCTGGTGGATCTGCGCAACGGCAAGGGTGAAGTCGATGACATCGACCACTTGGGTAACCGCCGCGTGCGTTGCGTGGGCGAACTGGCTGAGAACCAGTACCGCACCGGTCTGGCACGTATCGAAAAGGCTGTGAAGGAGCGTCTGGGCCAGGCTGAGCAAGAGCCCCTGATGCCGCACGACCTGATCAACAGCAAGCCGATCTCGGCCGCCCTGAAGGAATTCTTCGGCGCCTCGCAGCTGTCGCAGTTCATGGACCAGACCAACCCCCTGGCTGAAATCACGCACAAGCGCCGTGTTTCCGCTCTGGGCCCAGGTGGTCTGACCCGCGAACGCGCAGGCTTCGAAGTGCGTGACGTGCACGTGACCCACTACGGCCGCGTCTGCCCAATCGAAACGCCTGAAGGTCCAAACATTGGTCTGATCAACTCGCTGGCTCTGTACGCGCGTCTGAACGAGTACGGTTTCATCGAAACCCCTTACCGTCGCGTGATCGACGGCAAGGTGACCGACCAGATGGACTACCTGTCTGCCATCGAAGAAGGCAAGTACGTGATCGCGCAGGCCAATGCCGAGCTCGACGCCGAAGGCCGCCTGACCGGTGACCTGGTCTCTGCCCGTGAAAACGGTGAATCGACCCTGCTGTCCGCCGAGCGCGTGCAGTACATGGACGTGTCGCCCGCACAGATCGTGTCGGTGGCTGCGTCGCTGATTCCGTTCCTGGAACACGATGACGCGAACCGCGCATTGATGGGTGCCAACATGTCGCGCCAGGCCGTGCCTGTGCTGCGCCCTGAAAAGCCCATGGTCGGTACCGGTATCGAGCGCGTTGCTGCGGTCGACTCGGGCACCGTCGTGACGGCTACCCGTGGCGGTATCGTTGACTACGTGGACGCGACCCGTATCGTGATCCGAGTGAACGACGAAGAAGCCGTGGCCGGTGAAGTGGGTGTGGACATCTACAACCTCATCAAGTACCAGCGTTCCAACCAGAACACCAACATCCACCAGCGTCCTGTGGTTCGCCGCGGCGACAAGCTGGCCAAGGGTGACGTGATTGCGGACGGTGCATCGACCGACCTGGGCGAAATCGCCATTGGTCAGAACATGCTGATCGCCTTCATGACCTGGAACGGCTACAACTTCGAAGACTCGATCCTGATCTCCGAACGCGTGGTGGCGGAAGACCGCTACACCTCGATCCACATCGAGGAACTGGTGGTGATGGCCCGTGACACCAAGCTGGGTGCCGAGGAAATCACGCGCGACATCCCGAACCTGTCCGAGCAACAACTCAACCGTCTGGACGAGTCCGGCATCATCTACGTGGGTGCAGAAGTGCAACCCGGCGATGTGCTGGTGGGCAAGGTCACGCCAAAGGGCGAGACCACGCTGACCCCAGAAGAGAAGCTGCTGCGCGCCATCTTCGGTGAGAAGGCGTCCGACGTGAAGGACACCTCGCTGCGCGTGGACCAGGGCTCGCAAGGTACCGTTATCGATGTGCAGGTCTTCACCCGTGAAGGCATCACGCGCGACAAGCGCGCCCAGCAGATCATCGACGACGAACTCAAGCGTTTCCGTCTGGACCTGAACGACCAGCTGCGTATTGTGGAAGCCGATGCGTTCGACCGTATTGCCAAGCTGCTCAACGGCCGCGTGGCCAATGGCGGCCCACAAAAGCTGGCCAAGGGCACCAAGATCGACAAGGCCTATCTGGACGGCGTGGAGAAGTTCCACTGGTTCGATATCCGCCCTGCCGAAGACGACGTCGCAGCCCAGCTGGAGTCCATCAAGAACTCCATCGAGCAGCAACGCCACAACTTCGACCTGGCTTTCGAAGAAAAGCGCAAGAAGCTCACGCAAGGCGACGAGCTGCCTGCTGGCGTGCTCAAGATGGTCAAGGTCTACCTGGCCGTCAAGCGCCGTCTGCAGCCTGGCGACAAGATGGCCGGCCGTCACGGTAACAAGGGTGTGGTCTCCAAGATCGTGCCGGTGGAAGACATGCCTTTCATGGCTGATGGCACCACCGCCGACATCGTGCTGAACCCGCTGGGCGTGCCTTCGCGCATGAACATCGGTCAGGTGCTGGAAGTCCACCTGGGCTGGGCCGGCAAGGGCCTGGGCCAGCGTATCGGTGACATGCTGCAGGCCGAAGCCCGTGCCGCTGAAGTGCGCTCCTTCCTGGAAGAGGTGTACAACAGCCGCGGTCGCAAGGAAGACCTCAAGCAACTGTCCGATGACCAGATCATGTTCATGGCGGAGAACCTGAAGAACGGCGTGCCTTTCGCAACGCCCGTGTTCGACGGTGCTTCCGAGCAGGAAATCAAGGACATGCTCAAGCTGGCGTACCCGGATGACATCCAGGCACGCAAGGGTCTGACCGAGCCACGCACCCAGGCATACCTGTATGACGGCCGCACCGGTGAGCGCTTCGAGCGTCCCACCACCATCGGCTACATGCACTACCTGAAGCTGCACCACTTGGTCGATGACAAGATGCACGCCCGCTCCACCGGTCCTTACTCGCTGGTGACGCAACAACCTCTGGGCGGTAAGGCCCAGTTCGGTGGTCAGCGTTTCGGTGAAATGGAAGTGTGGGCGCTGGAAGCTTATGGCGCCGCCTATGTGCTGCAGGAAATGCTGACCGTGAAGTCCGATGACGTGGTGGGCCGTACCAAGGTGTACGAATCCATCGTCAAGGGCGAACACGCTATCGAAGCCGGCATGCCGGAGTCGTTCAATGTGCTGGTCAAGGAAATCCGTTCCCTGGGCCTGGACATCGAACTGGAACGTTCTTAATTGAAGGGGGAAAGAGTCTATGAAATCGCTACTCGACCTGTTCAAACAATTTACGCCTGATGAGCATTTCGATGCCATCAAAATCGGCCTGGCTTCGCCCGAAAAGATCCGTTCGTGGTCTTTCGGCGAAGTGAAGAAGCCCGAGACCATCAACTACCGTACCTTCAAGCCTGAGCGCGATGGTCTGTTCTGCGCCAAGATCTTTGGCCCGATCAAGGACTACGAATGCCTGTGCGGCAAGTACAAGCGCTTGAAGCACCGCGGTGTGATCTGCGAGAAGTGCGGCGTTGAAGTCACGCAGACCAAGGTGCGTCGTGAACGCATGGGTCACATCGACCTGGCCGCGCCTTGCGCCCACATCTGGTTCCTGAAGTCCCTGCCTTCGCGCCTGGGCCTGGTGCTGGACATGACCCTGCGCGACATCGAACGCGTGCTGTACTTCGAAGCCTACGTGGTGACCGACCCCGGCATGACCCCGCTGAAGAAGTTCAGCATCATGTCGGAAGACGAGTACGACAAGAACGTTGAAGAGTACGGTGATGAATTCGTGGCCAAGATGGGCGCCGAAGGCATCAAGGACCTGCTCGAAGGCATCGAGATCGACTCGGAAATCGAGCGCCTGCGCAATGATCTGACCGGCTCCGAAGTCAAGGTCAAGAAGAACGCCAAGCGCCTCAAGCTGCTCGAAGCGTTCAAGAAGTCCGGCATCAAGCCCGGTTGGATGGTGATGGAAGTGCTGCCTGTGCTGCCTCCCGATCTGCGTCCTCTGGTGCCGCTGGACGGCGGCCGCTTTGCGACCTCCGACCTGAACGACCTGTACCGCCGCGTCATCAACCGTAACTCGCGTCTGCGCCGCCTGCTGGAGCTGAAGGCTCCAGAGATCATTGCCCGCAATGAAAAGCGCATGCTGCAAGAAGCGGTCGATTCGCTGCTGGACAACGGCCGCCGTGGCAAGGCCATGACCGGCGCGAACAAGCGTGCCCTCAAGTCGCTGGCCGACATGATCAAGGGTAAGAGCGGTCGTTTCCGTCAGAACTTGCTGGGTAAGCGCGTCGACTACTCCGGTCGTTCCGTGATTACCGTGGGCCCAACGCTCAAGCTGCACCAGTGCGGTCTGCCCAAGCTGATGGCGCTGGAGCTGTTCAAGCCTTTCATCTTCGCGCAGCTCGAAGCGCGTGGCATCGCCACGACCATCAAGGCCGCCAAGAAGGAAGTGGAAACCGGCACCCCCGTGGTGTGGGACATCCTGGAAGAGGTGATCCGCGAGCATCCGATCATGCTCAACCGCGCACCTACGCTGCACCGTCTGGGTATCCAGGCGTTCGAGCCTATCCTGATCGAAGGCAAGGCCCTGCAACTGCACCCGCTGGTTTGCGCGGCATTCAACGCTGACTTCGACGGTGACCAGATGGCTGTTCACGTGCCGCTGTCGGTGGAAGCACAGATGGAAGCCCGCACCCTGATGCTGGCCTCCAACAACGTGCTGTTCCCCGCTTCGGGCGAACCCTCGATCGTTCCTTCTCAAGACGTGGTGCTGGGCTTGTACCAGGCCACCCGCGAGAAGATCAACGGCAAGGGCGAAGGCATGGTGTTCTCCGACATCGGCGAAGTGCAACGCGCACTGGATGCCGAGCAAGTCGAGCGCGCCACCAAGATCAGCGTGCGTCTGACCGAGTGGAACAAGAACAAGGCTTCGGGTGAGTTCGAGCCTACGACCAAGCTGGTGGAAACCACCGTTGGCCGTGCCCTGCTGTCCGAGATTCTGCCCAAGGGTATGCCTTTCTCTTCGATCAACAAGACGTTGAAGAAGAAGGAAATCTCCAAGCTGATCAACATCTCGTTCCGCAAGTGCGGTCTGAAGGAAACCGTGGTGTTCGCCGACAAGCTGCTGCAAAACGGCTTCCGTCTGGCAACGCGCTCCGGTATCTCGATCGCCATCGGCGACATGCTGGTGCCACCGCAAAAGGCCGAGATCATCGCCCGCTCCGAAGCGGAAGTGAAGGAAATCGAGCAGCAGTACGTCTCCGGTCTGGTGACCGCTGGCGAGCGCTACAACAAGGTGGTGGACATCTGGGGCAAGGCCGGTGACGAAGTCTCCAAGGTCATGATGGCCCAGCTGGCCAAGGAAAAGGTCATTGACCGCCATGGCAAGGAAGTCGATCAGGAATCGTTCAACGCGATTTACATGATGGCCGACTCCGGCGCCCGTGGCTCGGCCGCACAGATCCGCCAGCTGGCAGGTATGCGTGGTCTGATGGCCAAGCCTGACGGCTCGATCATTGAGACGCCTATTACCGCGAACTTCCGCGAAGGCCTCAACGTGCTGCAGTACTTCATCTCCACCCACGGTGCCCGTAAGGGTCTGGCGGATACGGCGTTGAAGACGGCTAACTCCGGCTATCTGACGCGTCGTCTGGTGGACGTGACGCAGGACTTGGTGATCACCGAGCTCGACTGCGGCACGCACAACGGCACCTTGATGCGCGCTGTGGTTGAAGGTGGTGAAGTGATCGAATCGCTGCGCGACCGTATCCTCGGCCGCACCGCTGCGGACGAAGTGCTGCACCCCGAGACCCGTGCTGTGCTGGCCAAGGCTGGCGACCTGCTGGACGAAGACCTGATCGAAGATCTGGAAGCCGCTGGCGTGGACGAAGTGAAGGTGCGCACTGCACTGACCTGCGAAACCCGCTTTGGTCTGTGCGCCACCTGCTACGGCCGCGACTTGGGCCGTGGCGGCATGATCAACCTCGGCGAAGCCGTGGGTGTGATCGCTGCACAGTCGATCGGTGAGCCTGGCACGCAGCTGACCATGCGTACGTTCCACATCGGTGGTGCGGCTTCGCGTGCGGCAGTGGCCTCCAGCGTGGAAGCCAAGTCCAACGGTATCGTGGGCTTCAACCCACAGATGCGCTATGTGACCAACAACAAGGGCGAACTGGTGGTGATTTCCCGTTCCGGCGAAATCGTCATCCAGGACGAGTACGGCCGCGAGCGTGAGCGTCACAAGATGCCTTACGGCGCTATCTTGTCGATCAAGCCTGATCAACAGATCAAGGCTGGTACCGTGTTGGCCAACTGGGATCCGCTGACCCGACCCATCATTACCGAATACGCCGGTCAGGTGAAATTCGAGAATGTGGAAGAAGGTCTGACCGTGGCCAAGCAGGTCGACGAAGTGACCGGTCTGTCCACCCTGGTGGTGATCGATCCGAAGCACCGTGGTTCTGCCAAGGTCGTGCGTCCGCAGGTCAAGCTGGCAGATGCCAACGGCCAGGAAGTCAAGATTCCTGGTACCGACCACGCGGTGACGATCGGCTTCCAGGTCGGCGCTCTGCTGCAGGTGCGTGATGGCCAGGAAGTGGGCCCCGGCGAAGTGCTGGCCCGTATTCCTATGGAAGGCCAGAAGACCCGCGACATTACCGGTGGTCTGCCACGTGTGGCCGAACTGTTCGAAGCTCGTACGCCGAAGGACAAGGGCGCGCTGGCCGAGATGACCGGTACCGTGTCCTACGGTAAGGAAACCAAGGGCAAGGTGCGCCTGCAGATCACCGATCTGGAAGGCAAGGTCTGGGAAGAGCTGGTTCCGAAGGAACGCAACATCCTGGTGCACGAAGGCCAAGTGGTCAACAAGGGCGAGCTGATCGTCGACGGCCCAGCCGATCCGCAGGACATCCTGCGCCTGCTGGGTATCGAAGAGCTGTCGCGCTACATCGTGGACGAAGTGCAGGACGTGTACCGCTTGCAAGGCGTGAAGATCAACGACAAGCACATCGAGGTGATCGTTCGCCAGATGCTGCGCCGCGTGGTCATCGAAGCCCCAGGCGATACCACCTACATCCAGGGTGAGCAGGTTGAGCGCTCCGAAGTGCTCAACACCAACGAAGCTGCACAGCGCGATGGCAAGATCCCAGCGGTTTACTCCAACGTGTTGCTGGGTATTACCAAGGCTTCGCTGTCGACCGACTCCTTCATCTCGGCCGCTTCCTTCCAGGAAACGACCCGCGTGCTGACCGAGGCTGCCATCATGGGCAAGCGCGACGAGCTGCGTGGTCTGAAGGAAAACGTCATCGTGGGTCGTCTGATCCCCGCTGGTACCGGTCTGGCTTACCACCAGGCACGCAAGGCCAAGGACGAGATGGACGAGGCCGAGCGCCGCGCCATCGCCGATGCAGAAGCGGCCGACCTGGCCGGTGTGTCGGAAGAAGCCGAAGCCGCTGCCGACCCTGCTGCTGACTAAGCCGCCAATCCCTGACCGGTGCCAACCGGTCAGGTTGGGCTGAGCAAGACCCGTAATTTCGCGCCGCGGAATTACGGGTTTTTTAATGGCAGTTCGGCTGCTGACTGGCCTTGATGATGGCTCTGTGCAAAGCTCTCTGATCCATCCCGCGTTGGGAGCAGGGCGCTTTGCACAGCGTCTTTACCAGGCAGGCTCTGCAAGCGCAGAGGCCTCCTGGGGCATATCGATTAGTATTCCTTTTGAACCGCAGCGGCACCCAGGCCGCTGCACTCCTTCGGCATGAATCTTCCTTCCCGTCCACGACAACCCTCCCGGGCCGCCACGGCAGCCTCCAACAACACGGGCCCCAGCCTGTCCGCCCAGCTGGTGGCAGTGGCGCGCGCCTTGCAGGAAGTGCGCCAGGGCCAATCCGCCCGCGCCGTGTTGGGCGGTGTGGAGCCCGCGCTGCGCGCCGGCGTGCAGGCCTTGCTGATGGATGTGCTGCGCGTGCTGGGCACCGCAGAAGCCGTGCGTGCCGAGCTGGCACCGCGCAAGCCTGCCAGCGCCGTCGATGCCTTGCTGTGCACATCGCTGGCCTTGCTGCTGCCCGAGGTGCCGCGCTACGACGCCTTCACCGTGGTGAACCAGGCGGTGGATGCGGCCAAGAAGCGCTCGGCCACCAAGTCCCAATCGGCCTTCATCAACGGCTGCCTGCGCAGCTTTTTGCGCGAGCGCGATGACCTGCTGCGCGCCGTGGCCCAGGAGCCTGTCGCGCAGTACAACCACCCGCAGTGGTGGCTCAAACGCCTGCAGCAAGACTATCCGCAAGATTGGCAGGCCATCGTGGCGGCCAACAATGCGCAGGCGCCGATGGCCTTGCGCGTGAACCTGCAGCGCTGCAGCCGCGCCGATTACCTGGCGCTGCTCGATGAAGCGGGCATCGAGGCGGTGGTCGGTGTGGGCGAGGCCGGCCTGGTGTTGACGCGTGGCGTGCCGGTGGATCAGCTGCCGCAGTTTGCGCAAGGCTGGGTGTCGGTGCAAGACAGCGCCGCGCAGATGGCCGCGCCGCTGCTGCTCGATGGCTTGCAGCCGCACGATGGCCGCGCGCTGCATGTGCTCGATGCCTGCGCCGCGCCCGGCGGCAAGACCGCGCATCTGTTGGAGACCGCCACAGCCCAGCGCCCCATCGACATGGTGGCGCTGGAGATCGATGCCAAGCGCGCCGAACGCATTGGCGATACCTTGGCGCGGCTGTCGCTGCAGGCCGATGTGGTGGTGGCCAGCGGCAGCGAAGTGGCCAGTTGGCTGCCGGCGGTGCAAGCACGCCACGGTATGCAGCAATTTGATGCAATTTTGTTGGACGCACCTTGCTCGGCCTCCGGCATCGTGCGCCGTCAGCCCGATGTGCGCTGGCTGCGCCGCGCCACCGACATCGCACAACTCGCCGCCATTCAGCGGCAGCTGCTGGAGGCCCTGTGGCCGCTGGTCGTACCCGGCGGCCGCCTGCTGTACTGCACCTGCTCGGTCTTCCATGAAGAGGGCGAGGGCCAGGTGACGCAGTTCCTGGGCCGCCACCCCGATGCCCAACGCCTGCCTGCGCCAGGGCATTTGTTGCCACAGCTGCGCGAGGCCGGTCACAATAGCCTGGGCAGCCTGGCGCGCGACCACGACGGTTTCTACTACGCGCTGCTGCACAAGCCGCTTCGTTGAGCCCGTCTGTATGCGATTGATCCACCATTTCCTCCTTGCGCTGATGCTGTGCTTTGCCGCAGCGGCACCGGGCATGGCGTCGGAGAATGAGAAAAAGGTCGAGCTGCAGCTGGTGCGCAATGCCGATGGTGCCTTTGCCACCGTGGCTCTGCAGTTTGCGCTGCCCGACCAGATCGAAGACGCACTGAACAAAGGCGTGGCCCTGTACTTTGTGCAAGAGGCCGAGATCATCTCCGAGCGCTGGTACTGGCGCGACAAGACCGTCAAGAAAACCGCCCGCTACCTGCGCGTGAGCTACCAACCGCTGACGCGCCGCTGGCGCCTGCATGTCTCCAGCATGCCGCTGACCGATGCCGGCGCAGTGACCTCGCTGGGCCAGAGCTTTGACAGCCTCGACGAGGTGATGCTTGTGGTCAAGCGCGTGCGCAACTGGAAGATCGCCAGCGCCGATGAGCTCTCCAACGATGGGGAGTACCTCGTCAAGTTCAACTTCCGGCTCGACAGCACCCAGCTGCCGCGCATCTTCCAGTTTGCGCCATTCAGCAATGGTGGCCTGAACCTGCAGCTCAGAAGCCAGCTGCCGCTGCCCGAGGCGAGCGCGCAGTGAAAATCGAAAAATCATCGTCCATGCGCGTGGCCTACACGCCCAGCCGTGCGCGCTGGTCGGTGATCGTGGGCCTGTCGGCCATGATCGGCATTGGCCTGGTGCTGCTCTTCTTGCTGTCTTTCGCCACCAACAACCGCGTGCTGTACGAGCGCTATTACGGCGTGCTGCTGGGTGTCAACATCGGTGTGGCCTGCGTGCTCAGCATGGTGGTGCTCTGGGGCGTGGCCATCCTGGTGCGGCGCCTGATGGCCCGGCGCTTTGGCAGCAAGCTGCTGCTCAAGCTGGCGGCCACCTTTGCGCTGGTCGGCGTGCTGCCCGGTGTGGTGATCTATTTCGTCTCCTACCAGTTCGTCTCGCGCTCGATCGAGAGCTGGTTCGATGTGAAGGTTGAAGGCGCGCTGGATGCCGGCGTCAACCTTGCGCGCATCACGCTCGACACCACCTCCAACGCCATGGCCGAGCGCACCCGCACTGCCAGCAGCCAGCTGTCGCAGATCTCGGATGCCGCCTCCGGCCTGGTGCTCGAACGCATCAAGGACCAGCTCGGTGCCGATGACGTGGTGCTGTGGTCGGCCACGTCGCAGGCCATTGCCAGCACCGGCCAGTCACGCTTTGTGCTCAACCCCGACAAGCCCTCGGCCGCCTTGCTGCGCACCGCCACCCAGCAGCAGCGCGCCTTTCAGATCGATGGCCTGGAAGAGGTCTCCGACATCAATGGCGCCATCACCGGCGACCCCTCCAAGGTGCGCGTCAAGACCCTGGTGCAGGTCGCCAATGGCGATGTGGGCGTGATCCCCGATGGCCGCTTTCTGCAGGCCACCATGCCGTTGCCAGCCGCGCTAGTGATCAACGCCCTCAAGGTGCAGGAGGCCAACCGCGAATACCAGGAGCGCGCGCTGGCGCGTGATGGCCTGCGCCGCATGTACATCGGCACGCTCACCTTGAGCCTGTTCCTCGCCGTGTTCGGCGCCGTGGTGCTGGCGGCCTTGTTGGGCAACCAGCTGGTGCGCCCGCTTTTGGTGCTGGCCGAAGGGGTGCGCGAGGTGGCATCGGGCAATCTGCGACCCAAACCGGTGCTGCCCAGCAAGGACGAGCTGAGCGGCCTGACCCGCTCCTTTGCCGAGATGACCCAGCAGCTGCTGGATGCCCGCCGTGCGGTGGAGCGCGGCATGCGCCAGACCGACGAGGCGCGCCAGAGTCTGCAGACCATTCTGGACAACCTCACCGCCGGCGTCATCGTGCTCGATGCCGAGGGCGTCATCCGCTCCAGCAACCCCGGCGCCACCCGCATTCTGCGTGCGCCACTGGCCGCGTTTGAAGGCCGCCCGCTGCGCGATCTGCCTGGCCTGCAAGCCTTTGCGCAAGAGGTTGACCAGCAGTTTGCCCGCCTGCACGATGTGACCGACGATCACTACCTGGACCACTGGCAGCAGCCCTATGAACTGCATGGCGACAGCCAACTGCCCAACCAGAACAGCATCAACCTGGTGGCGCGCGGTGCTACCTTGCCCGACAACCGCCGCCTGCTGGTGTTCGACGACATCTCCGAGATCGTCTCGGCGCAGCGCGCCCAGGCCTGGGGCGAGGTGGCACGCCGCCTGGCCCATGAGATCAAGAACCCGCTGACACCGATCCAGCTGTCGGCCGAGCGGCTGGAGATCAAGCTGGGCAACAAGCTCGAAGGCCAGGACCAGGCGATTTTGAAAAAGTCTGTCACCACCATCGTTGACCAGGTCGATGCGATGAAGCGCCTGGTCAACGAGTTCCGCGACTATGCCCGCCTACCGGCGGCCGAGCTGCAGGCCGTGGACCTCAATGCGCTGGTGATGGATGTGCTGCATTTATATGGCGCGGAAAATGCTGTGATACCGGTGGAGGCAGAGCTGGACAGTGCAGCCCCACGTATCATGGGCGATGCGCAGCAGTTGCGGCAGGTCATCCACAACTTGCTGCAAAATGCGCAGGATGCCACGCAACAGGCCTGGGTGGGCAAGGAGGCCTCGGCACCGGCGGTGCGGATCTCCACCCGCTTCAGCGGAACCAGCAAGCGGGTGCGTTTGACAATTGCTGACTGCGGTTGCGGTTTTCCAGAACATATATTACAAAAGGCATTTGAGCCCTACGTGACGACCAAGCCCCGGGGTACCGGCCTGGGCCTGGCCGTCGTCAAAAAAATTGCGGACGAGCATGGCGCTCGCGTAGAAATCTCTAATCGAGTCGAGGGGGAAAAAATCTTAGGTGCCCAAGTGTCGTTATCATTCTCTATCGAAAAAGAGTTGATGATTTAGAATTTCTCTCACACCTGCTGCACTTGATTTTCAAAAAATATGGCAAATATTCTGGTTGTCGATGACGAATTGGGAATTCGGGATCTCCTGTCTGAGATCCTGAACGATGAGGGCCACAGCGTGGACGTGGCAGAGAACGCCACCCAGGCGCGCCTGGCGCGCAACGAAAGCGGCTACGACCTGGTGCTGCTCGACATCTGGATGCCCGACACCGATGGCGTGTCGCTGCTCAAAGAGTGGTCGATGACCGGTCTGCTGACCATGCCCGTGATCATGATGAGTGGCCACGCCACCATTGATACCGCTGTCGAAGCAACGCGCATTGGCGCGTTCTCTTTTTTGGAAAAGCCCATCACCATGCAAAAGCTGCTCAAGGCAGTGGAGCAGGGCTTGCAGCGCAATGTGCCGGCACCCGCCGCCGCACCTGCGGCGCCCGCAGCGCCAGGCAAGGTGGCGCCATCATTCACCCCATCCGGCTACAGCGCACCGGTGGTTGCCAGCGTGGCCACCTCTGCATCGCCCGATGCCGCACCCAATGCGCACCAGGGCTTTGACTTGGATCGTCCGCTGCGCGAAGCACGCGATGGCTTCGAGAAAGCCTACTTCGAGTTCCACCTGGCGCGCGAAGGCGGCTCCATGACCCGCGTGGCCGAGAAGACCGGTCTGGAGCGCACCCACCTGTACCGCAAGCTGCGCCAGCTGGGCGTGGACCTGACGCGCAATAAAAAGAACTGATTTCAGTTTTTTGAAAAAGCGCCCTTTTTTTCGGGCTATAATTCCACTCGTGGGCCCGGTAGCTCAGTTGGTAGAGCAGCGGATTGAAAATCCGCGTGTCCGTGGTTCGATTCCGCGCCAGGCCACCAAAACAACAAGCCTCTGCATCAGACATGGTGCAGAGGCTTTCTTGTATCTGGCACGCATCACATGTGCCGCAATTCCCCTAAATTGCCGATAGGGCTCTCAGCGCAGGCTATAATGCTAGCTTGTGTTGGCCCGGTAGCTCAGTTGGTAGAGCAGCGGATTGAAAATCCGCGTGTCCGTGGTTCGATTCCGCGCCAGGCCACCAAACGCATTCTGAAGCCCATCCTCTGTGATGGGCTTTTTTGCGTCTGGCGCTACCTCATGGCAGGCTGCGATGCCGGCCTCTCTGCCGATGCGAGCAGCGCTTGCTTGAGGCCAGCGGGGTAGAGTGCAGGGCAGCCGGGCATGTCCAGCGCCGCCACATCAAACCAGCGCGCTGTGCACCAGGTGCCGTTGTTTTCGCGGAAGCGGATGTCGTCTAGGTGTGCAAACGGCGCTGCATCAAACACGACATTGGCGATGAACAGCACCTCATGGCCGGTAGCGCCTTGGTGCGTGTAGAGATTCTCCATCACGAGGGGTGGGCCTTGTACTTCCACCTCAACGCCCAGCTCTTCCTGGAACTCTCGCTTGAGCGCTTGTTGCCAGCGCTCGCCAAACTCCACGCCACCGCCGAGGGGGCGCACCCCTGTCAAACGGCCTGCGTCATCAAAGACTTCGCTGGCCAGCAATTGGCCGTCACGCCAGTGCAGGCCGATGGCTTTGACTTTGATGTGCTGGGGTGGTCGCCATGGGGTTGTAGCCATACTTATTTCTATATCCGGGGTTGCTTGTGTATTGCGCGTCGGTGCTGAAGCTGGCGCTTGCACGCCACCTGCCAGGCTCGGCTTCAACGATTCAGGCGATCTCTGCCAGCCAATGCGCCAGCGCTTTAGCCCGCTTGGTTTTGCTCATCGTTCCTAGGGACAACAAGAGCCGGGCGGAGTCGTCATCCTCACAGTACAGATAGGCCAACGGCACCTGCAGTACTTCGGCAATCAGCCGCGCTGTTTTGATCGGCGGCTCATGCGTGCCCAGTTCATAGCGGCTGATGCGTGCACGGCTTGCGGATTCATCAATGCCGATCAGTACGCCGACCTTTTCCTGCGACCAGCCCAAGTCCTCACGTCGGGCGCGCATGCGGCGGCCCAGAACGGTAGCGGTTGAGGAAGGGGTGGAAAGCATGTCACGAGTCTCGTGACTTCGTGGTAAGCTGTCGTCACGAAATACGTGACATCAATCAGCCTGTCAGAGATGCAGTTTGTGGGAGCTGGTGGCAGCGTGTGCTCGAGGTTCAGCTACAGCGGGTAGTCTGCTGCGCTATGTGAGGAAACCGATATCGCCGTGAATGGAAACGCGCTCCGTCACCCACCATGCGATCGCAGCCGCTCACAAAGCTGCTGCACGATGCCGGTGACAAAGGCGCGGTCTGCTGGATCCAGCTCCGACAACCATGCACTGATCCGCATGGCCTGGTCATCGGGGGCGGTGGAGCTTTGGGCGAGCAGGTCGGCGATGCTGACGCGCAGGATGGCTGCGAGGCTCTCCAGCGTGTGGAGTGAGGGGACGGAGGCGCCGCGTTCAAAGCGGCTGATGGTCTCGGGCTCTACCTGCAGCCGCTCAGCCAATTGTGCCTGCGTCCACTGGCGCGACTTGCGCAGCTCGGCAATGCGCTGCCCCAGGAGTTGGGTCAAGGGCTTTTCGCCAGGCTTCTTATTGATCATATCTGTCTAGTTGAAATCCAACAGATATGGTTGTGTGTTGGAATGGAATGGGCCAGAATTCAATTTGTGGAATCCAATGTAATTTCGCTATTCACAGAGACGAGGGCAACGCCACCGAACGAAAGGAACCCCTGCCATGCAACATGCCCAGCAACCTGAACGACTGCGCCCACCTACGGATGCGCCAGTGCCCCAGGAGGGCGCGGGCCCGAGCAGCGCCACGTCTGGGGCCGCCACGCCCACAGCCCCGGCGCGGCGCCGGTTTGGCTCGGTGCAGATAGGGATTTGTGTGCTGTTTTTTGTAGAGGGGCTGTTGGGACTGTTCGTCGTGGGCTGGCCAGCACTGAGCCTCTGCATTCTGGGGACGCTGTACATGGCCAAGGTGGCCCAGCGCCATGACGCGCAGCCGGACAGGTCGAAGGCATGAGGCCATAGCTTTTTACAGGGCAGACACAGCCATCCCAGGTGGGGCGCAGGCGCAAAAAGCTGCTGGCATTAGGGACTGTATATGAGACATGTCAACAAATCTAATCTCAGCCCCGCATGTAATATTTTGCAAGCCCTAGGAGATACGATGGTTACAGATGACTACACCCCCATCCCCACCGTCTACTAGGGCGAATAAGCCTCTGCAGGACCTGCTGCCGCCGGACCTGTGGAAGCTGCTGGCCCGGCACGACATCACGACGCTTGCGCAGGTCGAAGAGCTGTATCCCGCCAAACTGCTGAAAATCCACTACCTGGGGCCGGTGCGGTTCCGGCAGATCGAGGAGCTGCTTTTTCCCGGGCGGCGTTATGAGGTGCCGGTGCTGGCGCCGATCGAGACGGATGACTTGGACGGGATCTCGCTGGAGGGCTTGGTGTCTCGGCGGGTTTTGATCACTTTGCGGCGCCATGGCATCAAAACCGTGCAGCAGCTGGTGGCTGCTTATCCCCGGCGCTTGGTCGAAATAACGGGGTTTGGTATCAAGGCGCTGCGCGAGGTGGAGGCCACTTTTTTTGATGGCCAGCGCTTTGAACCGATGAAATCAAGAAAAACCATTAGAAACACAATTAAGCAAAGATGATTATGATTTCATCAATATGGCAAATGGCTCCGCTCCATCTCCTTCCACTTCTTTAGAAGGGAAGTTGCCTGCGCCCGTGGTACGGCTTCTGCTGCGCAATGGGATCGATTCGGTGGAGGCGGTGCGCAAGGCCTATCCGCTGGGCCTGCTGGCCATCAAGGGCATCGGCCTGCTCCGGCTGCGGAAGATTGAGAAGGCCTTTTTGCCTGGCCAGGCCTATATCCCCACGCATGCGATGCCAGAGCTGCCCTTTGTCTCGGGCTCCTGCCTCAATGGCTCGCTGCCGGTAGCCATCGTCCGCGCCCTGGCACGCGGCGATATCACCACCCCGGAGCAGTTGCGCGATGCCTACCCGCATGAGCTGCTCAAAATACGCTCCTTGGGTGAAGGCTCGCTGCGCGAGATCGAGCGGGTGTTCTTTCCCGGCCAGCGCTATGAGCCGCCTGGCAACGGCAAGATCCGCTAAGCCGGGATGTGCTGCGCGCGTCCTGGGTTAACGCGGATGCGCCCCACCTTTGGACAGGTTCTCAAAACTCCAGGTTATCAATCAGCCGCGTGCTGCCCAGCCGCGCTGCACCCAGCACCACCAAGGGCGCGCTGGCCAGATCGCCGGCAGCCGGTGCCAGCAGGTTGTGGCGCTGGCGCACGGTCAGGTAGTCGGGCTCCCAGCCTTGGGCGCGCAGGGCCTGCATGGCCTGGGCTTCCAGCGCAGCCCGGTCGCCGGGAGCGTTGCGGGCGGCGGCGGCTAGGGCCTGCAGCGCTTGCGACAAGGCCATGGCCTGCTGGCGCTCTGCCGCGCTCAGGTAGCCATTGCGTGAGCTCAGTGCCAGGCCGTCGTCGGCCCGTGCGGTGGGGCAGCCGATGATCTCGATGGGCAGCGCAAACTGCGCCACCATGCGGCGGATGACCATCAGCTGCTGGTAGTCCTTCCAGCCAAAGATGGCTGCGCCGCCGCCGGTGCTGGCAAACACGCAGCTGAACAGCTTCATCACGACGGTGCAGACGCCGGTGAAAAAGCCGGGGCGGAACTCGCCTTCCAGAATGTCGGCCAGCGCCGGGTCGGGCTGCACCTTGAACAGCTGGGGCTCGGGGTAGAGGTCCTTCTCGCGCGGGGCGAACAGAATGTCGCAGCCAGCCGCTTGCAGCTGGTCGCAGTCGTTCTCCCAGGTGCGGGGATAGCTGTCGAAGTCTTCAGTCGGCAGGAACTGCAGGCGGTTGACGAAGATGCTCGCCACCGTCACCGCGCCATGGCGTTTGGCCTCATGCACCAGCGAGATATGGCCGGCATGCAGATTGCCCATGGTGGGCACAAAGGCGGGCCGGCCGCGTTCGGCCAGGGCTTGTCGAAGTTCGGCGATGGTATGGACGATGTGCATGGTGGGCATAGGCGCGGGAGAGCCAGCGGTACTGCAGGGAGCGCCGAGCATAGCAGCACGCAAATGGGCTTCGTATGGGGCTATTTATGGTGTCTATGGTTTGCCTGCGGTCGCTGCATGCGCTTGCCCTATAATTTTCCGGTCGCGGCGCGCAAACCCGGTGTACCGGTTCTTGCAGCGCACGCCTGGGTCAACCGACTCCGTGTCAGGCCAGTCGCATTTGGGCCTCTGCATCCGCTAGGGTACAGAGGCTTTTCCCTTTTTATACCGGCACCGGGTCTGCATCTTGCAACCGGCATGCCTTGATTTTTTTCGTTCGATCCCCCCGTCGGACCTGGTCTTTATGTCATCTGCACCCGCCATCCTGGGCATTGATTTCGGCACTTCCAATTCCGCCATGGCGTTCAAGGCCGACCTGGCTGCGCCCGGCCCTTCCACGCTGTTGCAAGCCGAGGGCGCATCGCAAGCGATGCCCACGGCCGTGTTCTTCAACACCGAGGACCACAGCACCCACTACGGGCGTGATGCCGTCTCGCGCTATCTGGAAGGCACCGAAGGCCGGCTGATGCGCTCGCTTAAAAGCCTGCTGGGCAGCGCGCTGATGCAGGAGAAAACGGTGGTGCACGGCAAGATGGTGGCCTACCAGGACATCGTGGCGCTGTTTGTGCAGCAGCTGGCCGCCACGGCCCAGCGCCAGATTGGCCATTTGCCGGCCACCGTGGTCATGGGCCGGCCGGTGCATTTTGTCGATGAAGACGCGGGCCGCGATCTGGCCGCACAGAATGCCTTGCAGCATGCCGCGCAGGCCGCAGGTTTCAAGGATGTGCGCTTTCAGCTGGAGCCGATTGCCGCGGCGCTGGACTATGAGCAGCGCATTGCGAATGAAGCGCTGGTGCTGGTGGTCGACATTGGCGGCGGTACCTCGGACTTCACCGTGGTGCGCCTGGGCCCCGAGCGCCGCAACAAGCCCGAGCGCAGCGGCGACATTCTGGCTACCACTGGCGTACACATTGGCGGTACCGACTTTGACCGGCGCCTGAGCCTGATGGCGGCCATGCCGCTCCTGGGCCTGCAGCATGTGGGGCCCAGCGGGCGCGAGGTGCCCAGCGCGGTGTTCCATGACTTGTCGACCTGGCACCTGATCCAGTGGCTGTACAGCCCGCAGCGCCAGCGCGAGGTGCAGGCGCTGCGCAGCAGCTACCGCGACACGGTCTTGCATGACCGGCTGGTATGCCTGCTGCAAGAGCACTGGGGTCACCGTTTGGCCAATGCGGTTGAGGAGACCAAGATCGGTCTGTCCAACCAGCAAAGCGTGCAAAAGCTGGAGGTCGATTGGCTGGAGCCGGGCCTCAGCCCCGAGGTCTGGCCTGCCGATCTGCAGCAATGCCTGCAGGCCTTGCTGGCCCAGGTGGCGCAGTGCGCGCTGGACTGTGTGCAGGCCGCTGGCCTGCAGCAGGGGCAGATCGATGCGATCTACCTGACCGGCGGTTCATCGGCCTTGCAGCCGCTGCGCGCGGCACTGGCGCAGGCTTTTCCGGATACGCCCCAGGTCGAGGGTGATCTGTTTGGCGGTGTGGCGGCAGGCCTGGTGCACGGCCAGGCGCTTTAAACCGTAGCGCACCAGCGGCGATCAGTCGTCGCTTTGCTCGGCATCGCGCTTCCAGGCCAGGGCCGTGTCATACAGCGCATTGCGCGGTGCGCCAGTGATGTCGGCGGCCAGCTTCACGGCCGTCTTGGTCGGCAGCTCGGCCAGCAGCAGCGCCAGCACGCGGTGGGCATCGGCCAGGCCATCGGTCTGCACCGCTTGCGGGTGCAGCAGCAGCGCAAACTCGCCCTTGCTGCGGTGCGGGTCGGCCGCCAGCCAGGCGGGCACATCGGCCGCAGGCATGGTGGCAATGTCTTCAAACTGCTTGGTCAGCTCGCGGCCCAAGGTCACGGGCCGGTCTTGCAGCACCGCCAGCGCCTGGGCCAGGTCGGCAATGCGGTGGGGTGCTTCCAGCAATACGAGGGTGCGCGGGTCTTGCGCCAGTTGGGCGACGGCCTGCTGGCGCTCTTGCGCCTTGGTGGGCAAAAAGCCGATAAATGCAAAGCCGCTGCTGGAGCCTTCACCCGCCACCGCGCCGGCGGCACTGACCAATGCGGTCACACTGCTGGCGCCGGGCAGGGGGCTGACGCGCAGGCCTGCGCGCGCCACGGCCGCCGCCAGGCGTGCGCCCGGGTCACTCACGCCGGGCGTGCCAGCATCGCTCACATAGGCAATGCGCTGGCCTTGCTGCAGGCGGCTGATGACCTGCTCGGCCGCCTCGGCCTCGTTGTGTTGGTGTACCGCAATCAGCTGGCCGCCCGACTTGCCAACGCCGTAGGCGCGTAGCATGCTGTGGGTGTGGCGGGTGTCCTCGCAGGCCACGGCATCGGCCAGCTCCAGCACATGCAGCGCGCGCAGGGTGATGTCGGCCAGGTTGCCGATCGGCGTGGCCACCACATACAAAGTGGAGGCAGGGTAGTGCTGGGTGCCGGCTGCAGCCTGGGCTGCTTGCAAAGCGGAGGTGAAAGATGCAGACACCGTGGAAGATCCTTGAAAAATGGCGCGGCCAAAGCCCGCCTGCTGCATCGCCCAGGGCTGCCAGCGAAGGGGCCGACAACAGCAAGCTGCGGGGCCAGCAGGCAGAAGATGCCGCGCTCCATTATCTCCAACAACAGGGCCTGCGCCTGCTGGCGCGCAATTACCGCACGCCCGGGCGCGGCGGTGGCGAGATCGATCTGGTGATGCAGGAGCGCGATGGCACCGTCGTGTTTGTCGAGGTGCGCCAGCGCCAGCACAGCGGCTTTGGCGGTGCGGGCGGCAGCATCGGCAGCGCCAAGCAGCGGCGCATCATCCTGGCAGCCCGGCACTACCTGGCCAGTCTGCGCCAGCAGCCGGCCTGCCGTTTTGATGCGGTGCTGGTCGAGCAGGAGATCGTCTGGCTGCGAGCCGCCTTTGATGTGCCCGAAGGGGGCTAGAGGTCTCTGCAATATTCGCAGGCTGGTCTGAACCCAGACTCGGGCGATCCGCTCCATCCCACGGTACGAGGGTCTTGCAAAGGGTCCTAAAGCCCGCCGTTGCTGGACGTTACATGGCCATTGGCGCTGAGAAAAGTCGTCATCCCGGCCCGAGGGGGAAACCTGCCAAGGTTATCATCGGGCCTCCATGCTTGAGCAACACATCCAACAGCACTTTATCGATAGCGCCGATCTCCACTACCAGGTGTCACAGGAGATGAGCGAAAGCGTCGCCAGCGCGGTCTACGCGCTGCTCGCCTGTGTGACCAGCGGCAACAAGGTGATGTGCTGCGGCAATGGCCTGTCCTGGGCGCAGGCGGCGCAGTTTGCCGCCATGTGCGTCAGTGGCATGGAGCGCGAGCGCCCCGAACTGGCCGCCCTGGTGCTGGACAACGGCGCGCTGGCGCAGGCCCAGCTGGGCAGCAGCCTGACGGCCGAAGCCCTGTCCCAAGGTCTGGCGCGCCAGGTGCGAACTTTGGGCCAGCCTGGCGATCTATTGCTGGTCATCAGTGCCGATGGCCATGACCGTGCGCTGTTGGGTGCGATCGAAGCGGCGCATGAGCGCGACATGTCGGCCGTGGTGCTGACCGGTCGTACTGGCGGCCTGCTGGCCAATGCCTTGAGCGAAACCGATGTGTTGATGCGCGTGCCCCATGACCGCAGCACCCGCGTGCGCGAGGTGCACCAGCTGGTGCTGCACTGCCTGATTGACGGAATCGATACCCAATTGTTAGGAGAAGAGGAATGATGCCTGTGTCTTGGAAGCGATTGACCCTGAGTCTGGTGGCTGCTGGAACGGTCGCTGCGACCGTCTCGGGTTGCATTCCGCTGGTGATCGGCGGCGCCGCCGTTGGTGGCACGGTGATGGCGATCGACCGCCGCACCGCTGGCATCCAGGTGGAGGACGAAAGCATTGAGATGCGTGTGGCCAGCGCCATCCGCGAACGTGCCGGCAATGACGGTCATATCAATGTCACCAGCTACAACCGCCAGGTGCTGCTGACCGGTGAAGCGCCCAACGAGGCCTTCAAGCAAAAGGCTGAAGAGGCCGCCAAGGCTGCGCAGAACGTGCGCTCCGTCGTCAACGACGTGGGCGTGATGTTCAACTCCAGCCTGTCGCAGCGCTCCAGCGATACCCTGATCACCGGCAAGGTTCGCGCGAGCATCATCGATGCCAAGGACCTGAGCTCCAGCGCCATCAAGGTGGTAACCGAGCGCAATGTGGTCTACCTGATGGGCCGCGTGACCGAGCGCGAATCCAAGCGCGCCGCTGAAATCGCCCGTGGCGTGGCCAATGTGCAAAAGGTGGTGCGCGTGTTCGAGGTGATCAGCGAAGAAGAACTCAAGTCGCTGAGCAACAACCGCAGCACCGGCAATGCCGCCCCGGTCGTCAACGACAGCAGCGCATCCGCCATCACCACCCAGCCTGCGACTGTGGTGCCCGCGCCAGCGGCCGCACCGGCAGCGCCTGCGGCAGCCCCTGTGTCCAGCGGCGTGACCACCTCGCCTGTCAGCACCACGCCCGTGCAGCCGCTCAACGATGGGTTCACGACCAAGCCCTGAAACTCGGGCATCAAACAACAAAAAGGCCGCATTCGCGGCCTTTTTTGCGTTCGGGGCAGGCGATCAGGCCTTCTTGCCCAGGCGGGTGATCAGGCTCGATGTATCCCAGCGGTTGCCGCCCGATTGCTGCACATCGGCATAGAACTGGTCCACCAGCGCGGTCAGCGGCAGGCGCGAGCCATTGCGCTTGGCCTCGTCCAGCACCAGGCCCAGGTCCTTGCGCATCCAGTCCACAGCAAAGCCGAAGTCGAACTTGCCCTCGACCATGGTCTTGCCCCGGTTTTCCATCTGCCAGCTTTGCGCGGCGCCCTTGCTCACCACATCCAGCACCTGGGGCATGTCCAGGCCGGCATTCATGCCAAAGGCGATGGCTTCGGACAGGCCTTGCACCACACCAGCGATGCAGATCTGGTTGACCATCTTGGCTAGCTGACCCGCGCCGCTGCTGCCCAGCAGGGTGAAGGCGCGCGAGAAGGCCATGGCCACCGGCTTGACGGTGTTGAACACGGCGTCATCGCCGCCGCACATGACGGTGAGCTGGCCGTTGACCGCACCGGCCTGGCCGCCAGAGACGGGCGCATCGATAAAGTGCAGGCCCTGGGCCTGGGCGGCGGCATAGAGCTCGCGGGCCACATTGGCCGAGGCGGTGGTGTGGTCCACAAAAATGGCGCCGGGCTTCATGCCGGCCAGCGCGCCATCGGCGCCCAGCACGACCGAGCGCAGGTCGTCGTCATTGCCCACGCAGCAGAACACGATGTCCGCATCGGCGACGGCCTCGCGCGGCGTGGCTGCATGGCGGGGCGCCTTGGAGCTGGCAAATTCATCGCACCAGGCTTGCGCCTTTTGCGCGGTACGGTTGTAGACGGTGACCGCATGGCCTGCCTGGGCCAGGTGGCCCGCCATGGGGTAGCCCATGACGCCCAGGCCCAAAAAGGCGACGTTCAGGGAAGGGGTGCTGTCATAGCTGCGCGCTTGAATACTCGATGCCATTGCGGTGACTCCAAAAAGAGCGGCACCCAAGGCGGGCCTGGGTGCCGTGTAGCTGAAAACCCAAAACGCTGACAGCTTAAACGATTGTCAGGTGCTCCGTGCCCTCGGCCAGATCACTGCGCTTGGCGCGCTGGCTGCCCAGCTTGATCTGCAGGCGCAGGTCGTTGACTGAGTCGGCGTTGCGCAGTGCGTCTTCGTAGGTGATCAGATTGGCCTCGTACAGGTCAAACAGCGCCTGGTCGAAGGTCTGCATGCCCAGGTTGCGGCTCTTCTTCATGATCTCCTTGATCTCGTTGACCTCACCCTTGAAGATCAGGTCCGAGATCAGGGGCGAGTTGAGCATCACCTCGACCGCAGCAACGCGTCCCTTGCTGTCCTGCTTGCTCAGCAGGCGCTGCGACACGATGCCGCGCAGGTTGAGCGACAGGTCCATCAGCAGCTGCGCGCGGCGCTCTTCGGGGAAGAAGTTGATGATGCGGTCCAGCGCCTGGTTGGCGCTGTTGGCGTGCAAGGTAGCCAGGCACAAGTGGCCGGTTTCGGCAAAGGCCACCGCGTGCTCCATGGTTTCGCGGTCGCGGATTTCGCCCATCAGGATGACGTCAGGCGCCTGGCGCAAGGTGTTTTTCAGCGCCGCTTCCCAGTTGTCGGTGTCCAGGCCCACTTCACGCTGGGTCACGATGCAGTTCTTGTGCGGATGGACAAACTCCACCGGGTCTTCGACGGTGATGATGTGGCCGTAGGAGTTTTCGTTGCGCCAGTCGACCATGGCCGCCAGGGTGGTGGACTTGCCCGAGCCGGTGGCGCCGACCATGATGCACAGGCCGCGTTTGGCCATGGCCAGGTCCTTGAGCACCTGGGGCACGCCCAGGCCGTCAATCGTTGGCAGGGTCAGGGGAATGGTCCGCAGCACCAGGCCGACATGGCCTTGCTGCATGAAGGCATTGACCCGGAAACGCCCGATGCCCGAGGGCGAGATCGCGAAATTGCATTCCTTGGTTTTTTCGAACTCGGCCACCTGCTTGTCGCTCATGATCGAGCGGGCCAGGGTCAGCGAGTGGGTGGGCGACAGCGGCTGGCTGGAGACCTTAGTGACCTTGCCATCGATCTTGATGGCTGGTGGAAAGTCAGCGGTGATGAACAAATCGCTGCCATTGCGCTGCACCATCAGCTTCAACAGGTCGTTGATGAACTTACTGGCCTGATCCCGTTCCATGACAATCCTCTCTGGGCTCCGTTATTGTTGCTGATGCAACAGAAGCGCCCTGGGACGGCCGCCCTGAAAGGCTCAGGGCTCTATCCGGGCGCTGGTCTGCCGCAGCCGCGTGGAGAGTTTGCGCGTGAACAAGGCCAGCAAATAGGCGGCCGTGGACGCGTCCAACTCCATCATGGCATCCAGTGTATCGGCCTTCAGCACAGCCAGTGCACAGTCGGTGGTGGTGGTGCACGAAGAAAAACGGGGACTGCTGTCAAACAGAGACATTTCGCCCAGCACTTCTCCGGGGTGGGTATCGGCCAGATGCACGGTCTGGCCGCTGGCCAAAAGCCGGTCCACGCGGACCTGGCCGCTCAGCACGATCAGCATGTAATCGCCCAGCTCGCCTTGCTGGATCAGCGTTTGCTCGGCCGGCACCTGGTAGAACTCCAGGTACTGCACCATCTGGTCGATAAAGGGGGATTGCAGCAGGGACAGCGCTGCATCCTGGGCCCAGACCATGCGCAGTGCGGTGGCCGGGTCGGCCGGGGCCAGCAATTGGGCGTTGATGGCCTTGCGGCGCTGGCTCCAGAGCACATAGGGGGCCTCAGACGTGCTGGCCTGTTGGAAGCCATGGAGGAAGAAGCCCGTATCAGCCTCGGCGGGCTCGTCAGCCGGGGATGCGGAATGCAAGCGGTTCATGGCCCATGTCTCCTTTGATCCGCAAAGCATAAAGGGCGCCAGCGGTACTGGCAATGACCGCTGGTGCCCTTCGTGCAACCGTTTGTCAGTTGCCGTTTGTCTAGGTTCTTAACCTGGAAAGCTTTGACCTTGTTTAGGCTCTTAACCGGGGAAGTTTTCTGGCGTTTTCGCCTTCGCACGCGCCTCGGCCGGGCTGATCACATTGCGGCGCACCAGGTCGGTCAGGTTCTGGTCCAGGGTCTGCATGCCCATGCTGTTGCTGGTCTGGATGGTGGAGTACATCTGCGCCACCTTGGCCTCACGGATCAGGTTGCGGATGGCGGGGGTGCCGAGCATGATCTCGTGCGCAGCCACGCGGCCCTGGCCGTCCTTGGTCTTGCACAAGGTCTGGGAGATGACGGCCTGCAGCGATTCGGACAGCATGGCGCGGACCATTTCCTTTTCTTCGGCGGGGAAGACGTCGATGATCCGGTCAATGGTCTTGGCGGCGCTGGAGGTGTGCAGGGTGCCGAACACCAAGTGGCCGGTTTCTGCGGCCGTCATTGCCAGGCGGATGGTTTCCAGGTCGCGCATTTCGCCCACCAGAATGGCGTCCGGGTCTTCACGCAGTGCCGAGCGCAGTGCGGCGCTGAACGACAGCGTCTGCGGACCCACTTCGCGCTGGTTGATCAGGCATTTCTTGGATTCGTGCACGAATTCGATCGGGTCTTCCACCGTCAGGATGTGGCCGTACTCGGTTTCGTTGAGGTAGTTGACCATGGCTGCCAAGGTGGTGGACTTGCCCGAGCCGGTCGGCCCAGTCACCAGCACCAGGCCACGCGGCTTGAGCGCCAGGTCGGCAAAGATCTTGGGGGCGTTGAGCTGCTCCAGGGTCAGGATCTTGCTCGGAATGGTCCGGAACACGGCGCCCGAGCCGCGGTTCTGGTTGAAGGCATTGACCCGGAAACGCGCCAGGCCCTCGATCTCGAACGAGAAGTCGACTTCGAGGAATTCTTCATACTGCTTGCGCTGGGCGTCGCTCATGATGTCGTAGACCATGGCATGGACCTGCTTGTGGTCCAGCGGATCGACATTGATGCGGCGCACATCGCCGTGGACCCGGATCATGGGCGGCAGGCCTGCAGACAAGTGCAAGTCCGACGCTTTATTTTTGACACTGAATGCCAGCAATTGGGTGATATCCACTGCAGTTCCCTCGTTGTTTTGGTACGCTTTGAGTGCAAGGCCTCGTTGTCAACACGTTCCAAGGCCGTGCATATTTTTACATTATGAGCACGATTCCCGAAAAAATTCAGCAGGTTCGCCTGCAAATCGACAACGCCTGTCGGGCCTGCGGCCTGCCCGAGGGCAGCGTGCAGCTGCTGGCCGTCTCCAAGACCTTTGGCGTAGATGCCATCGCCGAGGCGGCCCAAGCTGGCCAGCGCGCCTTTGGCGAAAACTACATCCAGGAAGCGGTCGAGAAGATCCGCTACTTTGCCGAGCAGGACGCCTGGAAGGACCAGGGCCTGGTGTGGCACTGCATCGGCCCGATCCAGAGCAACAAGACGCGCCTGGTGGCCGAGCACTTTGACTGGGTGCATACGGTGGACCGGCTGAAGACGGCCGAGCGCCTGTCCGCTCAGCGGCCCGCGCAGCGGGCGCCGCTGCAGATCTGCATCCAGGTCAATGTCGATGGCGGCATCACCAAGTCCGGCGTCGCCCCAGGCGACGTGGCGGCGCTGGTGCAGCAGGTGGCCCAGCTGCCGCAGCTGCAGCTGCGGGGTGTGATGAGCATCCCCGATGTGGTGGCCGATTTTGCCGCCCAGTTGGCGGTGCACCAGCGGGTCAAGGCCGTGTTCGATGACATCGCCGCGCTGGGCCTGCCGCAGCTGGCGCAGTGGGACACCATCTCGCTGGGCATGACGGCCGATCTGCAGGCCGCCGTGCAAGCCGGATCAACGATGGTGCGCGTGGGCAGCGGCATCTTTGGCCAGCGCGACTACAGCAGCGCCCATTGAACAGCACCCATCGGCCTAGCCGCCAGCCCGGCTGCAGCGCTTGAAGCTGCGTGCTAAGCTGGCCCCCGATTGTTCTGTGTACCCCCTCAAATAGACAGGAGACCCCCATGCCAGGATTGCTACCCGACGTTGACCCCGATGGCCTGTTGGAGTTTTCGGTGGTCTACACCGACCGCGCGCTCAACCACATGTCGCACCGCTTCATCGGTGTGATGGGCGAGGTGCTGCGCATCCTCAAGACCACCTACCACGCGCACACGGCTGTGATCGTGCCGGGCAGCGGCACCTTTGGCATGGAGGCCGTGGCCCGCCAGTTTGCCAACCGCGCCAAGGTGCTGATTGTGCGCAATGGCTGGTTCAGCTACCGCTGGACCCAGATCTTTGAAGAAGGCGGCCTGGGCGGCAGCGCGGTGATCTGCAAGGCCCGCCCCCAAGGCAGCGGCCCGCAGGATGCCTGGGCACCTTGCCCGGCCGAAGAAGTGGCGGCCACCATCCGCAAGGAAAAGCCCCAGGTGGTGTTTGCACCCCATGTCGAGACCGCCAGCGGCATTGTGCTGCCCGACGACTACATCCAGACCATCAGCGCCGCCGCGCATGAGGTCGGCGCGCTGATGGTGCTCGACTGCGTGGCCAGCGGCGCCATCTGGGTGGACATGCAAAAGACCGGAGTCGATGTGCTGATCACTGCGCCGCAAAAGGGCTGGAGCGGCCCGCCTTGCTGCGCGATGGTGATGCTGTCCGAGCGTGCCCGCAAGGCCATCGAAGACACCAAGAGCAGCAGCTTCTCTTGCGATCTGAAGAAGTGGATGCAGATTGCCGAAGGCTACGAAAAGGGCCAGCACGCCTACCACGCGACCATGCCCACCGATTCGCTGGTGCAGCTGAGCAAGGTGATGCAGGAGGCCGAGGCCTATGGCCTGGACAAGCTGCGCGAGGAGCAGACCCAGCTGGGCAAAGAGGTGCGCGCACTGCTGAAGGCGCGGGGCTTTCCCAGCGTGGCGGCGCCTGGTTTTGAGGCACCCGGCGTGGTCGTCAGCTTCACCACCGACCCGGAGATCCAGAACAGCAAGAAATTTGCCAGCGTGGGCCTGCAGACCGCTGCCGGCGTGCCGCTGATGTGCGACGAAGGGCCGGAGTTCAAGACCTTCCGCATCGGCCTGTTTGGCCTCGACAAATGGCACAACGTCGAGCGCACCGTGGGCCATTTGCGCCAGGCGCTCGATGGTTTGGGTATCAAGGGTTAACTTGTGTTTTTAACGCGTTCTGCGCCTGCCATCCAGGTGCAGAATGCGGGTTTTGTTTGAGAAACATTGGATTGGATTTCGCAATGAAAGCATTGACTGCCAGCGCCCTGTTCGCTGCCATCGCCCTGACCGCCGGCTTTGCCCAGGCACAGAGCAAGCCTGTGACGACCAAGAGCGGCCTGGTGTTTGAAAGCATCAAGGACGGCACCGGCGCCAGCCCCAAGGCGAGCGACACCGTCAAGGTGCACTACAAGGGAACCTTCCCCGACAGCGGCAAGGAGTTCGACAGCTCCTACAAGCGCGGTGAGCCGATCGAGTTCCCGCTGCAAGGCGTGATCCCCTGCTGGACCGAAGGCGTGCAGCTGATGAAGGTTGGCGGCAAGGCCAAGCTGACCTGCCCGGCCTCGATCGCCTATGGCGCCCGTGGCGCTGGTGGCGTGATCCCGCCCAATGCCACGCTGAACTTTGAAGTGGAACTGCTGGGCATCAAGGGCCAGTAAAACCTGCTTCCAACAAGCTGAAAAGCCTCCGCGTCTTGCTGACGCGGAGGCTATTTTGTTTTTAGGGCGCGGGGTTCGCCCACCGCTCAGCGTTCCACCCCCAGGCGCTTGGCCAGCCGCTGCAGGTTTGCGCGGTCCAACTGCAGCTCGCGCGCCGCTGCGGCCCAGTTGCCGTGGTGGCGGGCCAGGCTGGCGCTGAGCAGCTGGCGCTCGTAGCGCTCCACCTGGGCGCGCAGGCCCAATGTCTCGGCGCTGGCGGCAGGCCCTTCGGCCACGTCGGCAGCGGGCAGCGGCGCGATAAGGCCGGTTGCCTGCTGGCCTGGCGGCAAGGGTGCGGCGGCGGCGCCGTCCCAGAGGTCTTCCTCGCCAATGCTCAGCATGCGTGGTTTGCTGCTGTCCTTGCGCTGGCCCAGGGTGCGGCTCAGCGCTTTGAGCACGGCGCGGCTGATGCAGTGCTCCAGCTCGCGCACATTGCCGGGCCAGGGGTAGCGCAGCAGGGCAGCCTGGGCAGCGGCATCCAAGCGCAGGCCGCCCAGTTGCAGGCGTGCGCGATTCTCTTCCAGAAAGCAGCCGGCGAGCACCAGGGTGTCGCTGTCCCGCGCACGCAGCGGCGGCACGACGACCGGGTAGACGCAGAGGCGGTGGTAGAAATCGGCGCGCATGCGGCCGGCCTGCACCTCGGCGGCCAGGTCGCGGTTGGTGGCGGCGATCACGCGCACATCGACCTGGTGCTCGCGGTCCGAGCCCAGGCGCTGCAGCTGGCCGCTTTGCAGCACACGCAGCAGCTTGGCCTGCACCGACAGCGACAGCTCGCCGACCTCGTCGAGGAACAAGGTGCCGTGCTGGGCTTGTTCAAACTTGCCACGCCGCTCACTCACAGCGCCGGTAAAGGCGCCGCGCACATGGCCGAAGAGCTCGCTCTCGACCAGGTTGTCCGGCAGCGCGGCGCAGTTGATGCTGACCAGCGGTTGCGCCGCGCGTGGGGATTGCGCATGCACGGCCTGGGCCACCAGCTCCTTGCCGGTGCCGGTCTCGCCGGTGATCAGCACGCAGAGGTCGCTGGCGGCGACCAGCGCAATGCTGCTCTGCAATTGCCGGATAGCCGGGCTGGTGCCCAGGATCTGGCGGCTGCGATCCGCGCCCGGGCTGCGCGGCGCCGGCGCACTGGCGCTGCGCGCGGCCTGGGACAGCTGCTGCACCCGCTCGGCCGTTGCTACCGTGGCGGCAGCCAGATTGCTGAAGGCCTGCAGCAGTTCGAGCGCATTGTCATCGGCAAAGCGGTCGGGCTCCAGCGCATCCAGGGTCAACAAGCCCCAGGCCAGGCCGCCGGTCTGCAGCACGCAGCCCATGCAGTCATGCACATGCAGCTCGCCCGGGGTGGTGATCAGGCCGTCATAGGGGTCGGGCAGGGGGCTGTCAGGTGCAAAGCGCATGGCCTGGCCAGCGGCCAGCAGCTGGGCCAGGCGCGGGTGCTCGGCCACCTTGAAGCGCCGGCCCAAGGTATCGGGTACCAGGCCATCAATGGCCACCGGCTCCAGCCATTCGCCGTTGAGGCGCAGCAGTGCCACCGCATCGGCTGGCAGCAGGGTGCGCAAGGCGGCCAGCAGGCGGCGCAGGCGCTCGCGCTCGGGCAGTTCCTGGGCCAGATCGGCCACCAGCGGAATCACGGCGTTGAGGATTTTGGAAGATGTCAAAACGACTCGGGGTGTCAAAAACACAGCAATTACCAGTTGTCAGTATGACTGCATGCATTGTGCAAGGTATTGATATTCCACAAACACGGTGTTGGCACGTTGCATGCATTGTTAAGACTAACCACATGCAAGGAGAGTTAGATGCTGAGCGATAGCCAAAAACAGATCATCCAGGCCACCGTACCTCTGCTGGAGACCGGCGGGGAAGCGCTGACCACGCATTTCTACCAAATGATGCTGGGCGAGTACCCCGAGGTGCGCCCGCTGTTCAACCAGGCCCACCAGCAAAGCGGCGCCCAGCCCCGCGCACTGGCCCATAGCGTGCTGATGTACGCCAAGCACATCGACAAGCTGGAGAACCTGGGCGACCTGCCCGCACAGATCATCAACAAGCATGTGGCGCTGCAGGTGCAGCCGGACCAGTACCAGATTGTTGGCAGTTGCCTGCTGCGCGCGATCCGCGAGGTGCTGGGCGCCGAGATTGCCACCGATGCGGTGATCGATGCCTGGGCCGCTGCCTACACCCAGCTGGCTGACATCCTGATCGCTGCCGAGGCCAAGGCCTATGACGACATCGCCCACGCAGAAGGCGGCTGGCGCGGTGCGCGCAGCTTCAAGCTGGTGAAGAAGGTGGCAGAGAGCGCCGAGATCAGCTCCTTCTACCTGGAGCCGGTGGACGGCAAGGCCGTGATCGCCCACCAGCCGGGCCAGTACATCGGCCTGCGCGCCATCGTGGGTGGCACCGAGCAGCGCCGCAACTACTCGCTGTCGGCCCCGAGCAATGGCCGCAGCTACCGCATCAGCGTCAAGCGCGAGCCCGGTGGCAAGGTCTCCAACTACCTGCACGATCTGCAGGTGGGCGACACCCTGGAGCTGTTTGCACCGGCCGGCCATTTCACCTTGCAGGCCAGCGAGCGCCCGCTGGTGCTGATCAGCGGCGGCGTGGGCATCACCCCCACCTTGCCGATGCTCGAAGCCGCGCTGCAGACCGACCGCTCCATCACCTTTATCCACTGCGCCCGGGGCCGTGCCGTGCATGCCTTCCGTCCGCAGATTGATGCGCTGGCCCAGGCGCACAGCCAGCTGCAGCCGCTCTATGTGTATGACGAGGTGGCCGAGGGCGAGGCGGTTGCTGCCCAGGGCCATCTGACCGAGGACCTGCTGGGCCAGTGGCTGCCGGCCTCGCGCGATGCGGATGTGTACTTCTTGGGCCCCAAGCCCTTTATGCGTTCGGTCAAGGCCTCGCTGCGCAAGCTGGGCGTGCCCGATGCCCAGGTGCGCTATGAGTTCTTTGGCCCTGCTGAAGCGCTGGCCTGATCGCAAGCCTTTGACGCGCTAAGGCGCTTGCGGCATCGGCCGCCGCATGCAAAAAACCCGATCCCTGCTCGCCATGCAAGGCGAGCCTGGGTCGGGTTTTCGTTTTACCGGGCCGCTTCAGCGCAGCACGGCGGGGCTGATCAGGCCAGAACTCAGTCCTTGTAATAGGCCTCGACCTTACCCTTGAGCTTGATCAGCAATGGCTTGCCCTTGCGGTCCACGGTCTTGCCGGCGGGCACCTTGACCCAGCCTTCGCTCACGCAGTATTCCTCGACATCCACGCGCTCGGTGCCGTTGAAGCGGATGCCGATGTCGTGGTTGAAAACCTCGCGCACAAAGTGCGGGCTCTTGGGGTCGATGGACAGGTGGTCGGGCAGTTCGGGGCGGGCAGTGGTATCGGTCATGGTTGGTGCAGAAAAGAACGCGGCCCTGGGCCGCACAGGCCGACATTGTCCACACTTTGCGGGCACTGTGCGCGCTTGAGGGAAACCGCGCAGTTGGCTGACTTGGCAAGCCCAGGTGCTTGCCGCTACAGTGGTCGCCATGCCTTTGCTACTGACCGATGAGCAGCAGCGTCTGCTGCGCCGCGCCAAGCTCACCCCCTTGCTGCTGCTGCTGGCGGTGGCCTGCATGTTTCTGCTGGCCAGCTGGTGCCTGGGCCAGCCGTTTGCGCAGTCGCGCCATTGGCAGCTGGCGCTGCGCTGCCTGCGGGCGATGACCGAGGCGGGCATGGTCGGCGCGCTGGCCGACTGGTTTGCGGTGGCGGCGCTGTTCAAGCACATCCCGATTCCCTGGATCTCGCGGCACACGGCCATCATCCCGCGCAACAAGGACCGCATTGGCGAGAACCTGGCCGTCTTTGTGCGCGAGCGTTTTCTCGATGGCGACTCGCTGGTGCAGCTGGTGCGCACGCACCAGCCGGCGGACAAGCTGGCGCAGTGGCTCAAGGCGCCGGCCAATGCCGAGCTGCTGGGCCACCAAGTGGCGCGCCTGGCGGCCGCCGCGCTGGCCACCGTGCAGGATGCGCAGGTGGAGCGCTTCATCAAGCTGGCGCTGCGCACCTTGCTGGGCCAGATCGACCTGTCGCAGTCGCTGTCCAAGGTGCTGACGGTGCTGACGCACAACGGCCGCCACCAGGTGCTGCTGGCGCAGGCGCTGGACAAGCTGGTTGAGCTGCTGCACGAGGCCGAGACCCGCACCCTGATTGCGCAGACCATTGCGCACTGGCTCAAGACCGAGCACCCGCTCAAAGAAAAAATGCTGCCCACGGGCTGGCTCAGCGACAAGGGCTCGGCGATGATCGCCAGCAGCCTGGAGCACCTGCTCGATGCCATTGCCGACAACCCCAGCCATGTGCTGCGCGCCAAGTTTGACCAGACCATGCAGGAGTGGGTAGAGCGCCTGGCCGAGGACCCTGCCTGGCATGCCAAGGGCGAGGAAGTGCGCCGCTATTTGCAGCACGACCCTGCCGTGGGCCAGTATGTGCAAGAGCTGTGGCAAAGCCTGCGCGCCAGCCTGCAGGCTGACCTGGCCAACGAGCATTCCGCCATGGCGCGCAATGTGCGGGGCATGGGCCTGTGGCTGGGCAAGTCGCTGGCGGCCGACCAGGCGCTGCGCAGTTCGCTCAACACCCGCATGGAGCTCTGGGTCAAGGAGCTGGCGCCCGAGATCTCGCAGTTCTTCGGCACCCATATTGCCGACACCGTCAAGCGCTGGGATGCGCGCGAGTTGGGCGAGCTGATCGAGTGGAATATCGGCCGCGACCTGCAGTACATCCGCATCAACGGCACCCTGGTGGGCGGGCTGATCGGCTTTGCACTGTTCTGGCTGGGCTGGTTGGTGAACCACCTGGGCGGTGGTTCGGTGTAGCCCACGTTCAACCGCCTCTTAGGCATAAGCACAACGTTCAGACGCTGAATTGCTTCACCTGGCCTTCACATTAGTCAACACTTCTTTATCGATAGATATAATAAGAAGCATTCGCATTTGTTGATAGTCCATCGTCCCTTTTCGTTGCCAAGCCAGATGGCTCCCCGCCATCTCCATGCCGCACAGCCCGGCATGCACGCCAGGACGGCCCAGCCGCAAGCACTTGCTGCCTGCCGCGCCGTGACTGACACCGCCAAACCCCGCGAATAAACGCCGGCCCTGGGCCTGCGCTTTGCCTGAGCGTCACGAGCGTTCAGGCGGCGCAGCCATGCGCCATCCACCGATCTGAACTGGAGCTTTTTCATGACCGCCCGCCCCCTTTCTGCAGCGTTCGCTGCAGCCTGTGCTGCCCACCCTTCTTCGCTGTTGCAAGCCGGCCTCATGCCGCGCCTTGCCGTGCCCCATGCATGGCACGCCACGGCCCTGGTGGCCGCTGCCATGCTGGCTACCAGCCCTGCGCTGGCGCAGACCGAGGCGGAGGCCGACAAGACCTTGTCGACCGTGGTGGTGACGGCCTCGGGCTTTGAGCAGGCGGTGGAAGACGCGCCGGCCTCGATCACTGTGATTCCGCGCCAGGAGCTGGAGAAAAAGGCCTACCGCGATGTGACCGATGCGCTGCGCGATGTGCCCGGCGTGGTCATCACCGGCGGCGGCAGCTCCAGCGACATCAGCATCCGGGGCATGGCCTCAAGCTACACGATGATTCTGGTGGACGGCAAGCCGCAGAACTCGCGCGAGACCCGGCCCAACAGCGATGGCGCCGGCATTGAACAAGGCTGGTTGCCGCCGCTCAGCGCCATCGATCGCATCGAGGTGGTGCGGGGCCCCATGTCCTCGCTGTACGGGTCGGACGCGATGGGCGGTGTGGTCAACATCATCACGCGCAAGGTGGCCAAGCAGTGGACGGGCACCTTGAGCGCCGAGACCACGCAGCAGGAATCCTCGTCCTCCGGCGATATTTACCAGAGCAACTTCTACCTGGCCGGCCCGATCAAGAGCGATGTGCTGGGCTTGCAGATCTATGGCCAGAAATCGCGCCGCCTGGAGGACAAGTTTGTTGGCGGCTTCAATGAGCAGGACAGCAGCTCGGGCACCGCCAAGCTGACCCTGACCCCCAACAAGGACCACGACCTGGCGCTGGAAGTGGGCCGCACCTTGCAGGACCGCTATGCAACGGCCGGCAAGAGCGCGAGCCGCGCTTCCAGCTTCTCGGATTATTCTCGCAACCACTTTGCGATCTCGCACACCGGCCGCTGGGGCTTTGGCACCTCGACCACCTACCTGCAGCACGAGGAGATCGACAACCCTGGCCGCGAGATGAACCTGAAAAACACCGAGTTCAACAGCCAGATCGTGATGCCGATCGGCGAGCGCAACCTGACCACCGTGGGCCTGAGCTACAAGCATGAAAAGCTGATGGACAACGGCAACCAGATGAAGGTGGACAACCCCATCAACATGCTCAAGCGCTACCAGTGGGCGCTGTTTGCCGAGAACGAATGGAAGGTGACCGATGCGATTGCGCTGACCACCGGCCTGCGCATGAACCATGACCAGAACTACGGCACCGACTGGACGCCGCGCGTCTATGGCGTTTGGCATGCAACGCCCGAGTGGAGCGTCAAGGGCGGTATCTCGACCGGCTTCAAATCGCCCAGCCTGCGCGCTGCGGTGGCCGATTGGGGCCAAATCACCGGCGGCGGTGGCGACCCGGCCATCATCCGTGGCAATCCCAACCTCAAGCCCGAGAAAAGCACCAGCCAGGAGCTGGGCGTGATCTGGGACAACCGCCGCGATTTCACCGGCAGCCTGACCCTGTTCAACACCGACTTCAAGGACAAGATCACCGAGGTGCGCAGCTGTGAAGACACCGAGGGCGCGGGCCGCGCCATCGTCACCGGCAACTGCACGGTACTGGGCACGCCCTACAAGTTCATCAGCGACCGCACCAATGTGGATGAAGCCAATATGCGCGGGGTGGAAGCGACCGCCACCTGGAAGGCCAGCGAGGCTTTGCGCCTGGCGGCCAACTACACCTTCACCCGCTCGGAGCAAAAGAGCGGCAACTTTGCCGGCCAGCCACTCAACAAGATGCCCAAGCACATGCTCAACGCCACCCTGGACTGGCAGGGCACGGACAAGCTGGGCGTCTGGAGCCGCCTCAACTTCCGCGGCAAGAGCTCGGACTACCTGAGCCGCACCTCGATGGCCAAGGGCACGCCGTCCTTTACGTTCATGGACCTGGGCCTGAACTACGCCTACAGCAAGGATGTGCGCTTCAGCACCGGCATCTACAACCTGTTCGACAAGCGGGTGGACAGCGCCACCTATGACGCGGTGTATGACGGCCGCCGTTACTGGGCCAAGGTGACGGTGGGTTTCTAAGCTTGTAGCTTTTAAACCATAGCCCAGCGCTGGTGCCGATGGAGGGCGCCAGTGCTGGCAAACCCGCGCCATCCCTGGCTTTCACACGAAAGTCATGTGGCGCGGCATGGTTGCGCCCGAAATAACTTTACAGTTGCGAAACTTCGCAAACCGTAACAATTCTTCATCAATCTCTATAATGAGAACTATTCGCATATAAACGTCTCGCGTTCCCCCTTGCTGCCCATCGCTGAATGCGGCAGCCATGCCTCCTCGGGACGGTGCCCTGACAAGCGCCGTGACCGCAGACCTGCACAACAAGCGAAGCATCGCTGGCCCGCCGCCAGCACCTGCCGGTGGCCACCATCTGCGGGTGCCTGAGGCGGGTTGTTGTCACCTGAACACCGAGTATTTCCATGTCCTCCTCTGCCTCCTTGGCAGCAGGTCGCGCGTCAGCACGGCCTCTGCGTCTTGATTTCCACCGGCTGCCATCGGCAGCCCAGCAGCATGCACTGCGCGCCATCGCGGGCGTGGTTGCTGGCATGCTGGTCCATGGCGCAGCAGCAGCGCAGGCGGCCGACGCCGAAGAGCCGGCTGCCAGCGACAAAACGCTGGGCACCGTTGTGGTGACCGCCGCCGGCTTCGAGCAGGAGGTGACCCAGGCACCGGCCTCGATCACCGTGATTCCGCGCGAGAAGCTGGAGCAGGGCGCCTACAGCAACCTGCACGATGCCCTGCGCGATGTGCCGGGCGTCATCATGACCCCGTCGGACAACAACTCCAACGACATCAGCCTGCGCGGCATGGGCGCCAACTACACCTTGATCCTGGTGGACGGCAAACGCATGAGCACGCGCGAGACGCAGACCAATGGCTCGACGGGCACCGACCAAAGCTGGGTGCCACCGCTCGAAGCTATCGAACGCATCGAGGTGGTGCGCGGGCCCATGTCCTCGCTCTACGGATCGGACGCGATGGGCGGTGTGGTCAACATCATCACGCGCAAGGTGGCCAAGCAGTGGCATGGCTCGCTGCGTGCCGATGCCACCTTGCAGGAGCGTTCCGAATCCGGCAATGCCTACCAGAGCAACTTCTACCTCTCGGGCCCGATCAAGGAAGAGATGCTGGGCATCAGCCTCTACGGCAACTACAGCAAGCGCGATGAAGACCGCATCTACCAGGGCTACAACGACAGCGACACCAAGGCGCTCAACGCCCGTATTGCGCTGACCCCCAACAAGGACCACGACATCATTGCCGAGCTGGGATCGGCCAAGCAGCACTTCATCTCCACCCCCGGCAAGACCCTGCTGGAGACCGGCGCGCTGTCCGACCGCAAGTTCGAGCGTGAGAACTACTCGTTGCAGCACAAGGGCCGCTGGGGCTGGGCCTCGTCCGATACCTATGTGCAGCATGAGAAGACCCGCAACATCTCGCGCGAGATGACCATTAAGAACACGGTGGCCAACAGCAGCTGGGTGATTCCGGTGGGCGAGGCACACATCGTCAGCACCGGCCTGTACTACAACAAGCAGGACCTGACCGACACCACGACCAACACCTTGCCCGGCAGCAACCGCACCACCGCCGACCGCACCCAGTACGCCTGGTTTGTCGAGGATGAATGGCGCCTGCGCGAGGACTTTGCGCTGACCAGCGGCCTGCGCTTTGACGACGACAGCAAGGGCGGATCGCAATGGAGCCCGCGCCTCTACGGCGTGTGGAACCTGAACCCGCGCTGGACCGTCAAGGGCGGTGTCTCCACCGGCTTCCGCGCGCCATCCTTGCGCCAGACGCTGGGCGATTGGGGCCAGGCCAGCCGGGGCGGCAATATCTACGGCAACCCGGACCTGAAGCCGGAGAAATCGCTGTCCAAGGAAGTGGGCGTGCTCTACAACGATGGCGCCGGCCTGTCGGCGGGCTTGACCGTGTTTGACAACGACTTCCGCGACAAGATCACCCGCATTGCCTGCCCGGAATGCGGTCCCTTGAATTCGTCCGGCAACACGCCCACCACCAACATCAATATCGACAAGGCGGTGACGCGCGGTATCGAGGCCACGTTGACCATGCCGCTGGCGCGCAGCCTGGATCTGAACTCCAGCTACACCTTCACCAAGTCGGAGCAAAAGAGCGGCGAGTTTGCCGGCCAGCCGCTGTCGCAGCTGCCGCGCCACATGCTCAATGTCGCACTGGACTGGAAGCCGTCGGACCGCTGGAACGGCTGGACCAAGCTGTCCTACCGAGGCAAGGAAAGCCAGCCCACCGGCGGCCGCTCGGCCCGCACCTGGGTCGCTGGCAGCTATGCCATGTTCGATGTGGGTGGCTCGTTCCACTACAACAAGAACACCACCTTCTTCGCCGGTATCTACAACCTGTTCGACAAGGACGTGTACTACGAAGACTACGCCACCGTGCAGGACGGGCGCCGTTACTGGGTGGGCATGAACCTGAAGTTCTAACGCCAGCGCGCGGCGCCCGGCATTGCTGGCGGCGCCGCGCCCCTCGCATTTATTCACATCCCTTGGAGAAAGACATGACCCAGCCATTGACCCCGGCCTGCTGGCGCGCCAGCGCCGCTGCCGCCCTCGCCACGTCGCTGTTTGCTGCCCCGGCAGCCTTTGCGCAAACCCCAAGTCCCAAAGCCCCGGCAACCATCACCGTGCAACATGCCAAGGGCAGCACGGTGGTGCCCTTGGCGCCCCAACGCGTGGTGGTGTATGACCTGGCATCCCTGGACACGATGCAGGCGCTGAACCTGCCGGTGACCGCTTTGGCCAAGGCCAACTTCCCCCGCTATATGCAGGCCTATGCCGATGCGCGCTACCTGCCAGCGGGCACCCTGTTCGAGCCCGATTTTGACGCGCTGAGCCAGATCCGTCCGGACCTGATCGTTGTGGCGGGGCGCAGTGCCGGCAAGTACGACATCCTGAGCAAGATTGCGCCCACGGTGGACCTGAGCGTCAACAACCAGCAGCTGCTGGCCGATATGCAGCGCAATGTGATGGCGCTGGCATCGCTGTGGGGCAAGCAGGCCCAGGGCGAGCAGCTGATGCAGCGCGTGCGCAGCGAGGTAGAGAGCACCCGCGCACTGGCCCAGCAGCAAGCACCCGGCCTCTTGGTGCTGGCCATCAGCACCATGATCAATGCCCAGCCCCCCGGTGCACGCTTTGGCCTGCTGCACGATGTGCTGGGCGTCAAACCTGCCATCCCCGCCGATGCCAGCAAGCCACGCGGCGTGCCGATGAAGATGGAAGACATCAGCCAGCTCAACCCCGCCTGGCTCTATGTGATCGACCGCAATGCCGGCACTGGCAGCACCACCGGGCGTGATGGCAAGCCCGTCGTTGCCAGCACCGAGCTGTTCAACAACGAAGCCATCCGCAACAGCGCCGCTGGCCAGCAGGGCCGAGTGGTGTTCCTGGATCCGCAGGTCTGGTACCTGCTGGGGGTGGCCGGCCCGCAGGCCATGCTGCAGACGACGGCGCAGCTGAAGGCCGTTTGGAGCCCACGCTGAGGTCTTGACGCGGTAAGACGCTTGCAGGGGGCGGCATGTCATGCCTCCCCTTTTTTCGACACGCGATCAGGCGGCAGTTGCCAGCGCAAACCCCTCATCCAGCCAACCGGTGATGCCGCCAGCCATGACCTTGACGGGCCGGCCCAGCTGCGCCAGACGCAAGGCGCCCCGGGCTGCTCCATTGCAGTGGGGGCCTGCGCAATAGGTGACGAACAAGGTGTCGGCACGCCAGGCCGCCAGTTTGCTCTCAACGATCTTGCCGTGCGGCAGATGCAGCGCGCCGGGAACATGTCCCTGTGCATACAGTTCGGCACTGCGCACATCCAGCAGCACAAAGTCGGGGTGGCCCTGCTGGAGGGCATCGTGTACATCCCAGCAGTCGGTTTCGAACGTGAATGAACGGGAGAAATGCGCCACGGCATCGGCACTGGCGGCGGCGGGGATCTGGCTGACATAGCTGCTCATGAAGAACTCCTGGTAGACATGGCAGCGATTTTGCGGATCGATGCTTCTGCCTACAATTGGCGCGAAAGACATAAATGGAAGGATTTGCGCCAATGTCTGCTCCCTTGCTTGGTCCGCTGGTCGTTGCCCCTGTCTACAACGGACTGTGCACCTTCGAGTTCTCCATCGTGGCCGAAGTGTTCGGGCTGGAGCGCCCCGAGCTGGGCGATGGCTGGTACCGGTTTGCGAGCGTGGCGGTGGAGCCGGGACCGCTGCGGGCGCAAGGCGGCCTGTCCGTGCAAGCCAGTGCCGACCTGGCCCTGCTGGAGCAGGCGGACCTGATTGTGGTGCCGGGCTGGAGAGGTATCAACGAGCCTGTCCCCATGGCGCTGCAGCAAGCCTTGAAGCGTGCCTGGCAGCGGGGCGCCACCGTGGCCTCCATCTGCTCGGGCGCTTTTGTGCTGGCTGCGACTGGCCTGTTGGACGGCCGTCGTGCTGCCACCCACTGGCGCTACGCCCAAGCGCTTGCGCAGCGCTACCCGGCGATTGAAGTCGATGCCCAGGTGCTGTATGTGCAGGATGAGCGCCTGTTTACCTCAGCGGGCAGTGCGGCAGGTATCGACCTGATGCTGCATCTGGTGCGGCGCGATTTTGGCGTGCAGGTGGCCAACAGCGTGGCGCGGCGCCTGGTGGTCGCCGCGCACCGCAGCGGTGGCCAGGCGCAGTTCATTGAGCAGCCACTGGTAAAAGATGCATCGGGGCAGTTGGCGCAGTTGCTGGACCGGGTCCGCGCGGATCTGCGGCGGGACTGGACGGTGGCTGCGATGGCCGAGGTCTTGGCGATGAGCCCGCGCACCTTCTTGCGCCGTTTCACGGCCGGCACTGGCATGGCGCCCAGTGCCTGGTTGGCGCTGGCCCGGGTCGAGGAGGTGCGGCGGCTTCTGGAGAGCAGCAGCCTGCGTGTGGAACAGATTGCGGACCAGGCAGGCTATCGCAGCGTGCAGGTATTGCGGGATCAGTTCAAGCGCAGTGTGGGCGTGTCGCCAAAAGCCTACCGCGCATCCTTCACTGCGCCCTAGCGCCCGTGCAGCTGCACCGCCTGGCTGGCAGCCAGCGCAGCGATATCGTCGCTGCTGTAGCCCAGCTCTTGCAGCACTTCGGCGGTGTGCTCGCCATACTGGGGTGCGCCGCGCCGCGTGACGCCATTGCCGTGCGAGAACTTGATCGGCAGGCCCAGGGCCTGCACCTGGCCGGCGACGGGGTGGTCAACCTCGATGACCATGTCGCGCGCCAGGGTCTGGGGGTCTTCCAGCATGTCCTTGATCTTGCGCACCGGGCCGGCAGGCACACCGGCCTGCTCGAACTTCTCGACCCAGTAGTCGGTTGTGTTGCTGCGCATGGCCTCCGAGATGATGGAGATCAGCAGATCGCGGTTGGCCATGCGCTCGCGGTTGCTGGCAAAGCGCTCGTCTTCCAGCAGGTGCTCCAGCTGCAGCACGCGGGTCATGCCGACCCAGGTGGCCTGGCTCACCGCGCCGATGTTGATCCAGCCGTCCTGCGTCGGTATCGCCTGGTAGGGCGCAGCCACCGGGTGTGCCGAGCCCATGGGGCCCGCCGATTCGCCGGTGGCAAAGGCCATGGCCACCTGCCAGTAGGTGTGGACCAGCGAGGCCTCGTACAGTGAGGTGTCGACATACTGGCCTTCGCCCGTGCGCAGCCGCTCGATGTAGGCGGCCAGCACGCCGGTCGAGGCCAGGATGCCGGCGGTCACATCGCCAATCGGTACGCCGACCTTGACGGGCGGGCGGCCCGGGCCTTCGCCGGTCAGGCTCATGATGCCGGACATGCCCTGCGCAATCAGGTCATAGCCGGCGCGCTTGGCATAGGGGCCATTGAGGCCAAAACCGGTGATCTTGCAGTAGATCAGGCCGGGGTTGCTGGCGCGCAGTACCTCATAGCCCAGGCCGAGTTTTTCCATCGTGCCGGGGCGGAAGTTCTCGATCACCACATCGGCCTTGTCGATCAGGCGGCGCACCACCTGCAGGCCATCGGGGTGCTTGAGGTCGACGGCGATACCGCGCTTGTTGCGGTTGACGATCATGAAGGTGGCGGACTCGCCCTGGATCTCGGGCGGGATCGCGCGGCGGGTGTCGTCGCCGCCGGGCAGGCGCTCGACCTTGACCACCTCGGCGCCCATGTCGGCCAGCAGCAAGCCGCCCACAGGGCCTGCCATGACATTGGTTAACTCAACAACGACGAGGCCCGACAGCGGGCCTGTGCGCGGGGAAGGGGATGGCTGCATGAACGCTCTTACTTTCCTGTGAATACCGGCTTGCGCTTGTCCAAAAAGGCGCGGTAGCCTTCGATGAAATCCTGCGTGTCAAAGCAGGCGTAGCCCTCTTGCTGGTCGGCATCCGTCAAGGGCGTACCGCTTTGCAGCCGGGCGATGAATTTCTTGTGCCAGCGCGCTGACAGCGGCGCCAGGCCGCTGATGCGGGCGATGGTCTGGGCCAGTTCCTCCTCCCATTCCGCCTGCGGCACCACGCGGGTCACCAGGCCTTTGGCACACGCCTCTTGCGCATCGAGCAGGCGGCCTTCAAGCAGCAGCTCCAGCGCCACCTGCGGGCCGGCGACATGCACCAGTGCCTCGAGCTCCGGGTAGGCCAGCACACCGCCCAGGCGGCCAATGGGGATGCCAAAGCGGGCATCATCACTGGCCAGGCGCAGATCGCAGCAGGCCGCCAGCTCCAGCCCACCGCCAACGCAGGCGCCACGGATGGCGGCCAAGGTGGGGATGGGGCAACTGCGCAGCAGGGCCATGGCCCGGTGCGCCTGTTCGGCAAAGGCAATGCCTTTTTCCTTGGACGAGCGCAGCGATTCGAACTCATCGATATCAGCCCCGCTTCCAAAGGCCTGGGTGCCTGCGCCGCGCAGCACGATGCAGCGCAGATCGCTGTCTGCCACCAGCACATCCAGCTGCTCAGCCAGGCTGATCCACATCTGGTGGCTGATCGCGTTGCGTTTGGCCACGTTGTCGATCAACAAGGTGGCGACATGGCCGTCGCGGCTAAGGGTGATCTGTCCACTCATGGGCTGGCTTTGTCAAAGGGTGATGGAAAAAGGCGCGCTAATCTGCGCGCCACTGGCGTTGAACGGGTGTGAAGGGCCGTGTTAGCCCCTGTCAGAACGCGGGGACGATGGAGCCCTGGAATTCCTTGTCAATGAACTGGCGCACCTCGTCCGAATGGTAGGCCTTGACCAGACGCGCCACCCAGGGCTTGTCCTTGTCGCCCTGGCGCACGGCAATCAGGTTGGTGTAGGGCGACTTGGCCGACTCGCGCGCAATGGCGTCCTTGGTGGGGTTGAGCTTGGCGGCAATCGCGTAGCTGGTGTTGATGACGGCGGCATCCAGGTCATTGAGCGCATGCACCAGCTGCGCGGCATCCAACTCGCGCAGGCGCAGCTTCTTGGGGTTCTCGACCACATCCAGCGGCGTGGCCTTGATGCCGGCCGATGCGCGCAGCTTGATCAGGCCATGCTCCTGCAGCAGCAGCAGCGCGCGGCCACCATTGGTGGGGTCGTTGGGCAGACCGATCTGAGCGCCCTGTGGCAGGTCGCCCAGCGATTTCACTTTCTTGGAGTACAGCGCAATCGGCAGCACCACGGTGTTGGCGGCTGCGACCAGCTTGTAGCCGCGGTCCTTGACCTGCTGGTCCAGATAGGGGTGGTGCTGGTAGGCATTGGCATCCAGATCGCCGGCCACCAGGGCGGCATTGGGCTGGATGAAGTCACTGAACTCGATCACCTGGACCGTGAGGCCTTCTTTGGCGGCTGCCTGTTTGACGGCTTCGGCAATCTGCGCATGCGGGCCGGCCGTCACGCCCAGCTTGATGGGCTTGTCCTGCGCAAAGGCGGGCGCGGCAAAGGCGGCAGAAACCGCCAGCAGGGCGGCGAGGGTGAAATGGCGCTTGAGCATGGAAGGCAGTCAGGGACAAGTAGACGGGCCCACATGCTACGTTCGATCACTCAGATTAAAAAATAATATTATCGAATAACCAAAGACGCCATTCGCTATATGGAGCGGCTTAGTCGCCTGTCGGATCCGCAGGTTCCGGAGCCTGGTCGCCGTCCGATGCCAGGTGCTGGCCGATCTGCATCCAGGCCTGTGCCGCTTCGTCATCGCCAGCAAAGTGGTGGCAGCTGGCGGCAGCCATTGCGATGCGGGCATTGCGCGGATCCAGGTCAAAGGCCAGCTCGTTCTGGGCGGCCGCGTTTTGCCACATCACCGTGGCATTGGGCGAGCCTTCCTTCTGCAGCGCATGGGCCTCGGCCATCCAGGCCTGGGCCAGGCGCAGGGCGGCTTCGGGCTGCTCGCGGTCGGCCTGGTGGGCGCGGTAAAAGGCCTGGCCCGCCTGCTGCCACAGCGCGCGGGCGGCAGCAAAATCGGTGGTGGCAATCTTTTGTGCATCGGCAACGAAGTGCTTGCCGGCGGCGAGGTGGTGGCTGTAGCTGTCTGCGGTCATGGGGCTGCGATGGTAGCAGCGATGGCAAGGGCTTGCAGGCGGCCCAGCACTTGCCACCGCAGGGACGGTTTAGCTGTGCTGGATGCGGGTGCCCAGCAGAGCCAAGAACTGCGCCAGCCACTGCGGGTGGGCGGGCCAGGCCGGGGCGCTCACCAGGTTGCCATCGGTGTAGGCCTGGTCCACCGCAATATCGGCATAGCTGCCACCGGCCAGCACCACCTCGGCCTTGCAGGCGGGGTAGGCTGAACAGGTCCGGCCTTTAAGCACACCGGCGCCGGCCAGCAGCTGCGCGCCGTGGCAGACGGCGGCGACCGGCTTGTTGGCCGTGAAGAAATGGCGCACGGCGGCCAGCACCGCCTCGTTGTTGCGCAGGTACTCGGGGCCACGGCCGCCGGGGATGACCAGCGCGTCATAGTCTTCGGCCTTGATGTCGGCAAAGCTCGCGTTCAGGGTGAAATTGTGGCCGGGCTTTTCGCTGTAGGTCTGCGCACCTTCAAAGTCATGGATCGCCGTCTTGATATGGTCACCGGCTTTCTTGTCCGGGCAGACCGCATGCACCTGGTGGCCCACGGCCAACAAGGTCTGGAAGGGCACCATGGTTTCGTAGTCCTCGCAGTAGTCACCACAGATCATCAGGATTTTCTTGGCCGGCATAGGGTCTCCAAAGGTTGGGTTCAGGCGGGTCTGCCTGCGCCATTGTGGGCCGAGCAGGCAGAGATGCCAAGGGCGCCCCGCGCGGGCAAAAAAAACCCTGCTCATGGAGCAGGGTGGCAAAAGATGGCTTGGAGCCACCGCATGCTGTGGCGTTCATCGAATGCAGGCCACTTGTTGGGCGCAGCGCATGCGCTACGGGCTTCTCCTCACGGAAAATCAGAACTTGTAGGTGACGTACAGGAACGGAATGATCGGATCCAGGGTCAGGCGGGTCTGCGACGATGCCACCTTGTTGCCATTGACGGTGGTGGTCAGCTTGGCGTCGGTCTTCATTGGCACATAGGACACCGAGAAGGTGATACCCCAGTTCTTGTCGATCGCGTAGTTGGCACCGATGTTGAAGACGGGCGCCCACTGGCTGTCGATCTTGGCGGTGGTCTTGGCAACCCCTGGAGGCGCACCGATGGCGCCGCCCAGCGTGTTCTGCAGGCCGCTGCTGAGGCGCACGCTGCGGAACTGCGAGTAGGTGACACCCAGACCCAGCGAAACGCGGAACTTGTCATCGGCATTGCCGAAGAAGTACTTGCCCAGCAGGGAAGGTGCATACAGGCGCGCATTGCCCAGCTCACCAATAGGGGCCAAGGTGCCCGCGCCATTGAGCTTGAGGCGCGGTGGAATGCCCAGCACGCCTTCGACCGCCCAGTTGTCGGTCAGGAAGTAGTGCACGTTCAAGCCCAAGGTGGTGGAGCTTTTCAGATCGGCGCCTGAGCCAGGAATCTGGCGTTCAAAGGGCTCCGTGAAGGTCAGCGGCTTGCTCTTGTCCTGGGGCGAATAATTGAGCGCCCCGGCACCTAACACCCAGTCGCCTGCCTTTTGGGCGTAAGCGCTGCTTGCGAGCAAGGCGGTGGCCGCCAGCCACATCCATTTCTTGGCTTGTTTCATTGCTTTGTCTCCTTGGGTTGCTGTTTGAACGATCGTCAAATCTGGCTTGTCTCGAAGACAGAGCATAGGAAGCTGGGCAGGCAATGTCGACAGGGTTAGCGCTGAATTTCAGCAAAAAAAGCACACTCGTTCTAATTTGTGCCGACCTGGGGAAAACGCAGATGGGAAAAGGCGGGAGTTTGTTGTAAAAGCACACCTTTCTTACAGCCGCATCTGCGGATCAGCGGCCGGGATTGTCGATATGGATGGGGTGTAAACCTCGACAGATCCGGATGGGTAACCCCCATGCACCGGTCCAAACATCTCATACCAACCAGCTTGGATCAACGATCGGTTTCGTGTTCCACCTGCCGTGCAAAGTCCTGCACCGAGCCCTCGTAGGGCTGGTTGTTGGCATCGAGCAAGCTCTGGCGAAGGGCAGGCGAGCGCAGCGCTTGCTCGACCATTGCGTGCAGACGCAGCACCACCTGGGAGGGCGTAGCCGGTGGGGCGAAGAGCCCGAACAAGGAATCCAGATTGGCGGATGGGTAACCCAGCTCTGCGAGGGTCGGCACATCGGGGAGCACGGGCAGGCGATGTGGTGCGCCTACCGCCAAGGCCTTGAAGCGCCCGTCACGCAAGGCGCTGAGCTGGCTCGGTGCGACGTTGGTCGACAGCAGCTCGAAGTGGCCACCGAGCGCATCGGTCAATTGCTGCCCGCCGCCCTTGTACGGAATGTGCGTGATGCGCACGCCCGCAAGCTGACTGACGCGTTGCAAGACGGTGTGCCCCGTCGTGCCTTCACCCGTTGTCGCCCAGCGCAGCATGCCGGGGTGCTTGCGCGCCGCTTCGACCATGTCGGCGAAAGCAGAGGGTGCGAGCGCGGAGGTGCCCACCAGGAGCAGCGGCGTGCGCATGACACCCGCCACGGGCTGCACCGGCAATGGTGCCGCGGCCGCTTTATTGGAGGCACGCCGCGCAGCCGCGTGGCGTACCAGGCCCACGGCAGCGGCGGCGGTAAGGACCAGCGTTTGGCCATCGGGCGGACTGCGTTGCAGAAGTTCCAGCGCCAAGGTTCCACTCGCGCCGGGCCGGTTCTCGACGATCACCGGCGCCTGGAGCTGGTCGGCCATGGCTTTGGCCAAGGCGCGCGCCACCAGATCGCTCACACCGCCGGGGGGATAGGCCACCAGAATCTTGAGGCCCACGCCTGGCCTACTCTGGGCGGCCCAACCCTTGGGGATCGGGAGCGATGTGCCCACCAAGCCACTCAGCAGCATGGCCCTGCGCGACCATCGTTGGACGTTTGCGGGGTTCAGCTTGGACCATGCGGACATCGATTCACCTGCTTTTGGCGGCATGGCGCTTGGCCAGCTTCTTGGCCAAGGCGATCACCGTGCCCAGCGGGCCATCGCAGTCATGCGCGCGGTACACCAGGGTCAACGGCGCCCATAGGTCGAGGGACGGATCGAGCGAGCGATACACCACGGCATGGCGATGTGATCCTTTGATCGATGCCGGAACAATGGACAAGCCCACGCCTGCAGCCACCAGGTTCACATTGGTCATCATGCGTTCGACTTCGGCGGCCACCTCCACATGGACATGGCGTTGTGCACACAGCGCCAGCAGATTGGCATACAGGCCCGGCGCACCGGGCCTGCGCACCAGCACCAGTTTCTCGCCATCGAGCTCATCCAGCATGACGGGCTGGGCGTTGTTGTGCGCCAACCGGTGGTCCACCGGAATGGCCAGCAGCGCTTCTTCCCGCAGCAGGGGCTCGAACGCCAATCCCTCCGGGTGTGCCACCGGAACGCGCAAAAAGCCGCAATGCAGACGTTGCGCAGCGACGGCTTCGGTGATTTCAGCGGCGTTGTTCTCGCTGACGCTCAGCACGATATCGGGGTGTGACTTGCGGCAGGTGCGCAGCACCTCCGGGGTGAAGGCATGTGCCGCCGCCGAGCTGGTGAAGCCAATGCGCAGATGGCCGCGCTCACCGCGCGCAAACGCCTCGATGCGCTGCTGCATGGCGCCAAAGTCGCCAAGCAGACGCTCGGCTTCTGCGCGCAACTCATGACCGAGATCGGTGAGGTCCACGCCTTTGGGATGGCGACGAAACAGCGCGCTGCCCAGCTCGTTCTCCAGCGCCAGAATCTGCTGCGACAACGGCGGCTGCTGGATACCCAGGCGCTCTGCGGCACGCGTGATATGGCCGCATTCGGCCACCGCAAGAAAGTACCGGAGATGACGCAGTTCCATATATTTAAAAAGTATGCAGTTGATATCTTAGAAATCTTTGAAATATTTCGCAAGCCGACCAAGAATAGGAAAGCCCTCGCAGCCCAAGCGCTGGTCCGCCAGCCTGGCGAGGAGCCGCACACATAAAAAACGCTTGATAGGAGACAAACCATGAAATCACACCTTCCCAAACTCGGCCTGCCCCTGCTGGCGCTGCTCGCGCTCAGCGGCTGCGGCGACGGCTCCCTGGTGTTGCAAGGGCCTTCCACCTCCAACGAGGCAGCACCGGTGACGGCTACCTGCCCTGCCGATGTGCCCACCGACGCGAAATGCCTGTCCGGCCGCGACTCCAAGGGCGCGTTCTACATGATTGCAGTGCCGGCAAAGTGGAATGGCATCCTGGTGATGCATGCGCATGGAGGGCCCGATCTCGCCGCGCCCGATCTGGACCGCTCCATGGAAGACCTGACCCGCTGGTCCATCATGGTGAAGTCAGGCTACGCATGGGCGGGCTCTTCCTACCGCCAGGGCGGGGTGGAAGTGCGCGCTGCCGCTGAAGACACGGAACGTCTGCGCGGCATCTTTCGCAAGCATGTGGCGATCCCCAGCAAGACCATCTTGCATGGCCAGTCTTGGGGCGCTGGTGTGGCCGCCAAGGGCGCGGAGATGTTCACGCTAGATACCGTGGGCGAGCGTCCCTACGATGGTGTTTTGCTCACCAGCGGAGTGCTGGGTGGGGGCACACGTTCCTATGATTTCCGGCTCGACCTGCGCGTGGTCTACCAGTACCTGTGTGGCAACCACCCGCGCCCCAGCGAACAGCCTTATGCACTCAACCTCGGCCTGCCCGCCAATGTCACGATGAAGCAGGCGGATGTGGCGCTGCGCGTCAACGAATGCCTGGCGCTCAACAAGCCCGCTGCCGAGCGCACCCCCGAGCAGAAGGCCAAAATCCAGACCATCGTCAATGTGATCAAGATTCCGGAGAGCGCCATCCAGTCGCACATGAACTGGGCGACCATGCACTTCCAGGATATCTCCGCCAAGCGCACCGGCGGCGAGAGCCCTTTCGGCAATGAAGGCGCGGTCTACACCGGCTCTGCCGACGATGCGGCCCTGAACGCCGGCGTGCTGCGCTACAAAGCCAATCCCGCCGCGTACCAGACGTTCGCCACCGACACCGACCCGGTCGGCAAGATTCCTGTGCCGGTGCTGTCCACCAAATGGATCAGCGACCCGACCGCGTTTGTGGAGCTCGATTCTCGTTTCCGCGAGGTGATGCAAGAAGGCGGCAGTGCTGCTCGTCTGGTGCAGACCTTCACGACAAACGGCACCCACAGCTTCATCAGCGATCCCACCTATCCTGCGCTGATGGACGCGCTGCTGCAGTGGGTGAACAACGATACCAAGCCCACGCCTTCCGGCATCGCCAGTGCCTGCCTGACGTTGGAAGCGACCTACGGCAAGGGTTGTAGCTTTGATGCGAGCTACACGTCACCGGCACTGTCCACACGTGTCGCTGCACGTCAGCGTCCGCAGTGATCTCTGATGGCGCTGGCCCTGGTGCTCGGGTGCCACAGGCAAGGGAGCAATGATTTTTGCACTGGCCCACGCTGAGGCCGGTGCAAAACTTGCGGCAAAACACGGCGCATCGGGCCGTGTTGTTGCGTCCATCCTCAGCCTGGTGCCGCCCGCACACACACCAGCGCATCCACCTGGTCCAGCAGCATCTGCAGATGCCGCTCACGCAAGGCGTCGCCCAGCAAGTCCACCTGCAGCAGGCTGCGCCAGGTGGCGGCATGGTCGATGCGAAAGCCGCTGAGGGCGGAGATCAGGTAGTGCACATCGGTGGCAGTGACGTCGGGCTTGAACAGGCCCTGGGCCACGCCGCGTTCCAGGATGCGCTCCAGAGGGGTCAGGGCCGCGCGGCGCAGCGATTCGTTGTTGGAGACCTGGCCCAGCATCTCGCCGCCCTGGAAGTTTTCCTGCAATACCAGGCGGGTGAAGGCCTGGTTGTTGGCGTGGTAGTCAAAGCTTTTCTGGGCCAGCGCATGCAGGGCTTCCAGCGGCTCTAGCGCGTCCAGGTTCAGGCTTTCTTCGGAGGCCCGGATGTCGGTGTAGCTTTGCTCGATGACGGCCAGGTACACATCCTTCTTGTTGCCGAAGTAGTAGTACAGCATGCGCTTGGCGCAGCCGGCCTTGGCTGCGATGCGTTCGAGCCGGGCGCCGTCATAGCCATAGTTGGCAAACTCGGTCTTGCCGGCATCGAGCAAGGCCTGGCGCATGCCTGCCGATGCGCCGGTCTCATCTGCCTGGGGGTCTTGAGGGGTTGGCTCTTGCTGGCCTTGCTGCTTGCTCACTGCCGGATCTCCGTGGACACAAGCGGGCAAGCGTAACATGCGCGCTCCCCGCCCAGACCGGGGGACAAAAAAGCCATGGCTTGCAGTGCAGGCCATGGCGCTTTTCGGGTCGGGGGCAGGCTGGACCCTGCGTGCTTAGCGGGCCTTGTCAGGCAAGGCGTAGGCGATCACATAGTCGCCACGGTCGGGCGACTGGCGCGCGCCGCCGGCGGAGATCAACACATACTGCTTGCCTGTCTTGGGCGATTGGTAGGTCATCGGGCCGCCCTGGCTGCCCACCGGCAGGCGGCTCTTCCAGATCTCCTGGCCGTTGGCCGTGTTCCAGGCGCGCAGGTAGTAATCCTGCGTGCCGGCAAAGAACACCAGACCGCCCTGGGTGGACAGGCTGCCGCCCAAGGTGGGCAGGCCAACTGGCAAAGGCAGGCGCATCTTGATGCCCATCGGGCCGGTGTCCTGCACGGTGCCCACGGGTACTTGCCAGACCACTTGCTGGGTCTTCATGTCGATGGCGGAGAGCGTGCCAAACGGGGGCTTCTGGCAGGGGATGCCCAGCGGCGACATGAAGCGGTCCTTGATCACCGCATAAGGTGTTCCACCCAGCGGCACCTGGCCCATGCCGGTGTTGGGTTGCTCGCCGCCGTCAGACAGTGTGGCTTTGGCTTGCTGCGGCATCATCTGCACCCACAGGCCCAGGCGCATGTCGTTGACAAAGATCAGGTGGTTGTTTGGGTCGGCCGAGATACCGCCCCAGTTCATGCCGCCCAGCGATCCGGGGAAGCTCAGCGACACATCGGTGGACGGCGCCGTGAACAGGCCTTCATAGCGCATCGATTTGAACTTGATGCGGCAGATCAGCTGGTCCAGCGGCGTGGCGCCCCACATGTCGGCTTCGGTCAGGGTCTGCGTGCCAATCTGCGGCATGCCGACGGAGACGCGCTGGGTGGGGGCGTATTTCTCGCCGGCAATGCCTGCGGGCTTGACGGGCACATCGTCCACCTGGGTCAGCGGTTGGCCGCTTTGGCGGTCCAGCACAAAGATCTGGCCGGCCTTGGTGCCCACCACCAGTGCGGGCGTGGTGCTGCCATCCTTTTTGGGGAAGTCGATCAGGGTCGGGGCCATCGGAATATCAAAATCCCAGAGATCGTTGTGCACGGTCTGGTAGACCCATTTCTCATGGCCGCTCGTGGCATCCAGCGCCAGGATGGAGGCGCCGTACTTCAGATCGGCTGCGGAGCGGGGCACGCCGTACAGATCGACCGAGGGCGAGCCCATGGGCAGGTAGACGGTGTTGGAGCTGGGGTCGTAGGTGGTACCGGCCCACACATTGGCGGACGAGCGCGTGTAGGTGGCACCAGGGGCCAGCACCTCGTTGGGCGTGTTGGAGCCTGCATCAAAGGCCCAGCGCAGCGCGCCAGTCATCACATCAAAACCACGGATCACGCCGCCGGGCATATCGACCTGGACGTTGTCGGCCACGCGGCCGCCGATCACGATGGTGGTGCCGGCCACGGTGGGGGCCGATGTGAGGGTGTAGTAAGCGGGGTTGGCGATGCTGCCCAGGCCTTGCTTCAGATCGACAATGCCCTGGTTGCCAAAGCCGGCGCAGAGCTCGCCGTTGTCGGCATTGATGGCAAACAGGCGCGCGTCGATGGTGTTCATCACAATGCGGCGCTGGCACTGGTCGCCAGCGGGCAGCGCGACGGGCTGCACGGGCGACGAGCCCGCCACCTGCGGCACCGGCAGCGGCGCATTGGCATCAAAGTAGGCCAGGCCTCGGCAGCGTTCCCAGACACCACCCACATGCGAGTTGGTGTCGTGGCGCCACAGCTGCTTGCCGGTATCGGCATCTAGCGCAATCACGTTGTTGCTGGGGGTGCAGACAAAGACCTTGTCACCCACTTGCAGCGGCGTGGTCTGGTCTTCGGCACCGGCGCCGGTGGATTTGGGCACATCGCCGGTGTGGAAGGTCCAGGCCACTTGCAGCTGGTTGACGTTGTCCACATTGATCTGGTCCAGCGCCGCAAAGCGGTCGTTATTGCTGCCATTGCCGTAGTGGCTCCAGTCCTTTTGCGCGCTGGCGGCATCCACCGGCTTGCGGCTGATGGCGGCCTGGTTCTGCACCTCAGGATGGATCTGGAACATGGAGGCAAAGCTGACCAGGCCCACCAGCAACAGCACCCCTGCCAAAGCCAGCGGGCCCTTGTTGCTGCGCGCACGCGGCGTACCCGCTTGCAGCAGCGGCAGGCAGGCGCTGACCACCGCTGCGCCAAAGGTCATCGCCAGCAGGCGCGAGACCAGGCTCCAGTAGTCCAGGCCCACTTCAGCCAGGGCCCAGAGCACCGTGGCCGCAAAGGTAGCCAGGTACAGCCAGCCGCCCGAGCGGCGGCCGCGCAGCACCTGCACGCCCGACAGCAGCAAGCCCAGGCCCGCCAGCAAAAAGTACCAGCTGCCACCCAGGCTGATGAGTTTGCCGCCGCCGACCAGAAAGGCCAGGCCGGCTATGGCCAGCACTGCGCCCAGAATGCCGAGCAGCAGGCGCACCGCCAGTGACGGTGACCGTGCTTGTTGAGTCATATCGATCCTCGAATGGTTGTGGGCCTGGGCAGACGGCGGAGAACCCTCTGCACAACGCCCGGGATGGGGTGCTGTGCAGAAGGTCCTGGGCGGTCCTTGCTACAGGCCTTGTCTTGTGTGAGAAAAAATGTCCATTGTGGTGAGAAATAAAGTCCATCGCTGCCTGATGTGTACCGGACATTTCAAGAATTTCTGAAATAAATAGCCGCCGAGCAGCCTCTGGCGGCTGCAGATGCCGCTGGGGCGTGCGCTGCAACGGTGAGGATTTATGTGCTGAAGTGCTGCTTCATCAGCGGCTTCAGAATGCCGTGCACGGCCTTGACCAGGCGGTTGTGCGGCCGGGCTGCCGGTGTGGCCAGCACGATGCGGTTGCGGATCACCGGATGGCTGACCTGGGCGGTGAACACCGGCGCGCTGCCCGGCCAGGTCTTCACAGCGCTGGCGGGCACCACCGAGCAGCCCACATTGCGGGCGACCAAGGACAGCACCATCTTGATGGAATCGACCTCGGCAACGATGCGCAGCGGCAGCTGCTGGTCTTCCACCGCGTCGTCAAAAATCATGCGCAGTGCCTGCGGGCGGCTGGGCAGCACCAGCGGGTAGTCCACCAGCTGGGCGACCTTGACCCGCTCGGGCAAGGGGCGGGTGCTGATCAGCACCAGGGGCTCGCGCGTCAGCAGCTCGGTCAACAGCTGCGGGGTGGGGCTGGGGTCAAACAGCACGGCCACATCAAGGCGGTCGGCCAGCAACCATTCGCGCAGGCGAATGCTCAGGCTCTCTTCGACAATGATCGAGGCATCCGGGCAGGCCTGCAAAAACTGCTGCACCACATCGGGCGTGATGAGGCTGGCCACCAGCGGCGGCAGGCCCAGCCGCACCTTGCCGCGCGGGCTTTGCAGGCGGTCGGCCATGTCAGCCTTGGCGGCATCCACGGCTGCGCTGATGCTGCGCCCATGGGCCAGCATGGCCTTGCCCGATTCGGTCAGCCGCACGCCCCGGCCATGGCGTTCCAGCAGCGGCTGGCCCAGCTCGGCCTCCAGCAGCTGCACCTGGCGGCTCAAGGTCGGCTGGCTCAGGTTCAGCGCCGCAGCGGCCTTGCTGTAGCTCTGGGCCTGGGCCACCGCCATGAAGTACTGCAAACGCAGAAAATCCATGCATCACCTCTATATCTGATATTTGGATTTTATAGGTGATCAAAAATGCGGCAGTTCCACAATGCGCTCAAGACGACTCTTTGATGGCCTTGCATGAACGCCCCGACCTCCGACCTCCAGCAACCCGTACAGACCTATATGCTGGCGCCCTCCAAGCCCAGCCTGGTGCTGCCCGCTGGCAGCTGTGACAGCCATGTGCATGTATTTGGCCCGGTGGATGCCTTTCCGTATGCCGAGCCGCGCAGCTTCACCCCCGCCGATGCCGGCAAGGACACCTTGTTTGCGCTGCACCGCCATCTGGGTATCAGCCGCTGCGTTATCGTGCAATCGGCCTGCCATGGCTATGACAACCGCGTGGTCGAGGATGCGATTGCGCATGGCGGCGGCCGCTACCTGGGTGTGGCCCTGGTGCCGCTGTCGGTCACGCGTACCGAGCTGCAGCGCCTGGCGGCGGCCGGCTTTCGGGCGATCCGCTTCAACTTCATGAAGCACCTGAACACCGGCGCCTCGGTCGAGGACGTGGTGGCCTTGACGCCGATGCTGGCCGACCTGGGCATGCACCTGCAGATCCATTTTGAGAGCGCGCTGATCCACAGCCTGGGCCCCGTGCTGCAGCAATCGGCCTGCCCGGTGGTGATCGACCACATGGGCCGTGTCGATGCGACGCTGGGCCGGGAGGGTGCCGATTTCCAGGCACTGCTGCGGCTTCTGGAGCAGCCGCTGTTCCACGTCAAGGTCAGCGGTATCGACCGCATCGATGCGACGCCGCCCTACGAGCACGGCATTGCGCGGGCGCAGGAGCTGGTGGCCCATGTGCCCGACCGCGTGCTCTGGGGCAGTGACTGGCCGCACCCCAACCACACCCATGTGCCCGATGACGGCCTGCTGGTCGATGCGCTGGCGCAGTTCAGCGCCAACCCGGCGCATCTGCAGGCCCTGCTGGTGGACAACCCCCAGCGCCTCTACCGCTTCGCCGCCTGAACCGTGCACGAGGAATAAAGCATGCCGATTTTTGATGCCCACACCCCCGTCAACCCGCAAGGCCGGCTGGCCGGCAAGGTGGTCTACATCACCGGTGCCGGGGCCGCAGGCGCCGGCTGGGGCAATGGCCGCGCCACCGCGATCCGCTTTGCGCAGGAAGGCGCACTGGTGTTTGGCGTGGACCGCAATGCCGAGGCGCTGCGCGAGACCGAAGACAGCATCCGCGGTGCCGGTGGCCAGTTTGTCGCGGGCCATTGCGATGTGATGGACCCGGCGTCGATTGCCGCATCGGTGCAGGCCTGCCAGGCGGCGCTGGGGCGCATCGATGTGCTGGTCAACAACGTGGGCGGCTCGGCCAAGGGCGGGCCGGTGGAGATGGACGAAGCGGTCTGGGATGCCCAGCTGGACTACAACCTCAAGAGCGTGTTTCTGTGCTGCAAGGCGGTGCTGCCGCTGATGCAGGCGCAGGGCGCAGGCAGCATCGTCAATATCTCGTCGACCTCGGGCATGCGCTGGACCGGTGCAGCGCAGATCGCCTATGCATCAAGCAAGGCCGCGGTGATCCAGTTTTCCAAGGTGCTGGCCGTGCAGTATGCGCCGCACCGCATCCGCGTGAACACCGTCGTGCCCGGCCAGTTGCACACGCCCATGGTCGAGACCCGCTTGGCCGGCCAGCGCGCGGGTGGCGATGTCGAGGCGCTGCTGGCCCAGCGCCAGGCGCGTATTCCACTGCCCTTCATGGGCGATGGGCGTGACACCGCCAATGCCGCGCTGTTCCTGGCCTGTGACGAATCGCGCTTTGTGACGGGCACCGAGATTGTGGTGGACGGCGGTATGACCGTGCGCTGCGGATAAAGCAAGACAAGACTAAACAAGGAGACAACCATGCGATTCCAAGCCTTTCCCTCCGCCCGCCAGTGGCTGCACGCCGCCTTGCTGGGCACGGCCCTGGGCTGCGCCAGCAGCGCCATGGCGCAAAGCGATATGACGCGCCTCTTGGTGGCTTTTCCGCCAGGCGGCCCGGTGGACTTCATTGCGCGCAGCATGTCGCAGCAGCTGGCCAAGGAATTGGGCCATCCGGTGATTGTGGAAAACAAGCCCGGCGCCAACGGCGCGATTGCCGCCGACAGCGTGATCCGCTCCGCACCCGATGGCAAGACCCTGTGGCTGACCAGCGTAGGCGCGGTGGCCATCAACCCCGCGCTCTATCCGAAGCTGAACTACAAGCCCGCCAGCGACCTGGTGCCCGTCTCGCTGGTGGTCAACAACGTGGAGATCATGGTGGTCAACGCGCAGACCAGCTTCAAGGACGGCAAGGAGTTTGTGCAGGCCGCCAGCCAGCGCAAGGACAAGCCGATGACCATGGCCTCGTCAGGTACCGGCAGCGTGCCGCATCTGGCTGCTATCCAGCTCAATGAATCGGCTGGCCTGAACCTGATGCATGTGCCCTACAAGGGCGCCGCCCCCGCCATCACCGACCTGATGGCCGGCCATGTCGATGGCTTCTTTGGCGATATTCCGGGCCTGGTGGGCGCCATCGACAGCGGCAAGTTCCGGCCCGTGGGCATCGCCGCTGCCAAGCGCAGCGCCCGCTACCCGAATGTCCCCACCTTTGACGAGCTGGGCTACAAGGGCGTCGATTCGAACAACTGGTATGCGGTGTTTGCACCCAAGGGCACCAGCCCCCAGGTGGCGGCCAGCCTGAGCCGCGCCATTCATGCGGCCTTGCATGCACCCGATGTGCAGCGCAAGATCGAGGCCTCGGGTGCCGAGGTGGTGGGCTCCAGCCCTGAAGCGCTGGCCCAGCAGCTGGCGACCGACACGGAAAAGTGGACCGCCATCATCCGCCGCAACCGCATCACCCCCGATTGAGATTGAAAGACTGCCATGCGCATTGAAGCGATTGAGCCAGGCACCCGCAGTGCCCTGGCGGAGTTGGAGCAACAGATCCAGGCCGAGCGTGGCCGCATCTCGCCGCTCTACCAGGTGCTGCTGCACAGCCCCGCCATTGCCAAGGGCTGGGAGCAGATGCTCTCTGCCGTGCGCAATTACAGCAGCATCGATGCCGGGCTGCGCGAGCTGATCATCCTGCGGGTGGCCATGCTCAACCAGGCCGCCTATGAGTTCGATGCCCATGTGCCGCATGCGCTCAAGGCCGGTGTGACGCAGGCCGCCATCGATGCGACGCGCGACACCGGCACCAGCGCCAGCCCGGCCTGGGACGGCCTGCAGCAGCTTGCCATCGCCGTGACCGATGCACTGACCCGCGATCTGCAGGTGCCCGAGCCCCTGTTTGCGCAGGTGGCCGCCCGCTTCAATGCGCAAGAGCAGGTGGAGCTGTTTGCCACCATCGGCGCCTACAACATGGTGTCGCGCTTCTTGAACGCCTTTGAGATTGGCCACTGATGTCCACACCTGTCATCGACAGCCTGCTGCTGCGCTGCACGCCGGCGGCGCATGAAACCGCCACCACGCTGGCGCAGACCGCCCTGGCGCTGCTGCGCCAGGACTTGGCCGATCTGCGTTTGCTGCGCGTGGCCCAGCAGCCCCAAGGCATCGCCTATCTGTACTTTGCACTCGGCAACCCGCAGCCGCTGAGCACCGATCAAACGCTGCAGGCCGAGCGCCGCTTGCAGGGCGCGGGCAGCGCCGGCTTGGCGGCTTGCGAGCTATCGCGCCTGCAGCTGGTGATGCAGCGCATCGGCCCCGCCCAGGGCGAGGCCACTCCCGTGCACTACGCCGTCGAGATGGACCCCGAGGTTGGTTGGCAGGACGATCTATTTGCCTGGTATGACCAGGAGCATCTGCCCGGCTTGGCCAGCGTGGCCGGCACCGCCCAGGCCTTTCGCTACCTGAACCTGGACCATGGGCCGCTGTCGCTCGCCTGCTATGACCTGGTCGATGCCGAGGTGATGGGCTGCCCGGCCTGGCTGGCGGTGCGGGGGACAGATTGGAGTGCGCGGGTGCGGCCGCATTTCACGAATACGCGGCGCACCATGTTTGATACGCAGGCGTTGCCTTAGGCACTAACCACCGGCGAGCACAGTTCCACCAGGCTGCCATCCGGGCAGCGCACATAGGCAACCATCTGGCCCCAGGGCTTGGTGGTCGGTGCTGCCAAGGCAGTCGCACCGGCGGCCAGTGCGCGCTCGTAGGCCGCAGCCACATCGCCGCTGACCAGGGCGATCTCCACACCCAGTGGCTGGGCCGATTCCGAGGCTGCCACATGGCCGCCGCTGAAGTTGGCGTGGCCCAGCGCATGGTCGGCAAAGGCCAAGGTGGTGGCGCCGGTTTCCAGTTCGCCGTAGCTGCCCGAGGGGTGCAGAAAACGGGTGGCCAGGCCAAAGGCCTGCGAGAAAAAGGCCAGCGATGCGGCAACATCGGGCACATAGACGATGGTGTAACCGAACTGCAGTGCGGGCATCGTCATACGCGCACCAACTGGCCATGCACCTCCTGCGGGTTGCGCAGCAGGCTCAGGATGGGGCAGGTGCTTTCCACCGATGCATACAGCGCATCGATCTGCAGATCGCTGGCGGGCGAGCCCAGGCGCACTTCATAGCGGATGCCCTGCAGGCCACGGGGCAGGGATTCAAAGCCGGGGGTGCCGGCGCGCGCGTCCATGCTGCCCCAGACATCGACCTCGACGCTATCGAGCGGCACCTGCATCGCGGCGGCCTGGATCTCGAAAATGTGCACCATGCAGGTGCCCAGCACGCCCAGTTGCAGCTCGGGCGAGCTGGGGCCCAGGTCGTAGCCGGCAAAGCCGTTGGCGCTGTCGCTGATGATCTGGTGGTCGCGGATGCGCATGCGGCGCAGGCCGGTGCGGCCCTCGGCCGTCACCTTGGCATGCAGCGGGCTGGGGCCCACTTCGCCATCGGTGATGCGCTGGTCGCGGGCCAGAACCGCCTTGCGCTTGTGGACCAGAAATTCGTTGAGGCTCATGGCAACTCCTTCAGATTCAGTGTTTGTGGTTGGCGCGGCGTGCGAGCCATTCGCCCGCAAATTGCAGCACCGAGACCAGGGCGACGAGGATGACGATGACTTCAAACATCACCCGTGTTTCATAGCGTTCGTAGCCATAGCGGATGGCCAGATCCCCCAGGCCGCCCGCGCCCACGGCGCCGGCCATGGCCGAGGCGTTGACGATGGCGATCACGCAGACCGTCATGCCGCCGATGATGCCGGGCAGGGCCTCGGGCAGCAGCACATGGCGCACGATGTGCCAGCGTTTGCAACCCATGGCGCGCGCGGCCTCGATCAGGCCATGGTCCACATCGTTGAGGCTGACCTGGGCGATGCGGGCGAAGAAGGGGATCAGGTTGGCCGACAGCGGCACCACGGCGGCCCAGGTGCCCAAGGTGGTGCCCACCAGCGCGCGGGTGACCGGCAGCAGCGCGACCAGGAGGATGATGAAGGGGATGGCGCGGAAGATGTTCACCAGCACCGACAGGCCCTTGTAGAACAGCGGGCGCGCATACAGGCCCTTGGGGCCGGTGACGGTCAGCACAATGGCCAGCAACAGGCCGCAGCTGATGGCGATGACCGAGGACACGCCGACCATCAGCAGGGTCTGGCCCAGGGCCTGCAGGTATTTATCAATGGGGCTGGACATAGCCAAGAATCTCCAGTGTATCGGCGCCTGCGGCCTGGCGCAGGGTCTCCACAGCCGGCAAGGGGCTGGCCGGCAGGCGCACGATCAGCTGGCCCACGCTGTGGCCTTGCAGATGGTCCAGCCCGCCATGGATCAGCTGGGCGCCGCCGCAGAGCGACTCCAGCGCCTGCAGCGCAGCCAGCGGCAGGCCCTGGCCGGGTGGCAGGCCATGAAAGCGCAGGCCGATCAGTGCCTGGTTGTGGCTGGCATCGGGCGTGGGCTGCAGCTGCTGGGCGACCTCATGCGGCAGGCCTTGCTTGAGCGAATGCAGCATGGCCTGGGAGGCCGCGCTTTGTGGCGCGCCAAACACCGACCAGACCTCGCCCAGTTCCTGCATGCGGCCATGGTCCAGCACCAGCACGCGGTCGCAGATGGCGCGGATGACGGCCATGTCATGGGTGATCAGCACCACCGTCAGGCCGAGCTGGCGGTTGATGTCGCGCAGCAGGTCCAGAATCGATTGCGTGGTCTCCGGGTCCAGCGCCGAGGTGGCCTCGTCGCAGAGCAGTACCTCGGGCGAATGCACCAGCGCCCGCGCAATGCCCACGCGCTGCTTTTGCCCGCCCGACAGTTGTGCTGGGTAGGCCTGGGCCTTGTTGGACAGGCCGACCAGATCGAGCAGCTTGCCCACGCGCTCCTGCATCTGGCTGGCGCTGGCGCCGGCCACGCGCAGCGGCAGCGCCACGTTCTCCCAGACGGTCTTGGACGACAGCAGGTTGAAGTGCTGGAAGATCATGCCGATCTTGCGGCGCAGCTGCACCAGGTCGTCCTCGGGCAGGCGGGCTGGGTCGATGCCCTGCACCTGCACGCGGCCCTGGCTGGGTACCTCCAGCGCATTGATGGTGCGCAGCAAGGTGGACTTGCCCGCACCGCTGCGGCCGATGATGCCGAAGATCTCCCCCCGGCGGATCTCGAAGCTGATATCGGCCAGCGCCTGCATGGCGCCGGGCTGGCCGTCTGCGCCGTCATAGCGCTTGCCGACCTGCTCAAAAACAATGTGCGCGGCCATGCTCAGAAGGCCGGTGCGTACATGTCTTTGAACTTGGTGTTGATGAGCTGGCGGATCGTGTCGTTCTGGAACGAGGCGACCAGTTGCTTCACCCAGGGCGCATCCTTGTCCTGGCTGCGCACGGCGATCAGGGCCGCGTAGGGGTTGCCTTCGCTCTTCTCGACCGCAATGCCATCGATGAAGGGGCGCAGGCCGGCCTGGAAGGCGAAGTTGCTGGTGATGGCCGCCGCATCCATGTCCTGCAGTGAGCGCGCCAGCACCACGGCATGCGCCTCGGTAAAGCGCAGCTTGCGCGGGTTGTCGATGATGTCGGCCGGGCCGGCCTTGGGGCTGAAGGGGTCAAAGCCATCGCGCAGGCGGATGAGGCCATGGTCGCGCAAGACGATCAGCGCCCGTGCCTGGTTGCTGGCGTCATCGGTGATGCCGATGTGCGCGCCCTGGGGCAGGTCTTCCAGGCGCTTGTGCTTGCGCGAGTAGAAGGCCAGCGGCGACATCATCGTCGTGCCCACGGCGCTGATCTTGTAGCTGCGCTGGCGCACCTGTTCTTCAAGGAAGGGCAGATGCTGGAAGGCGTTGGCCTGCAGGTCGCCATTGTTCAGCGCCTCATTGGGGCTGACCGAGGCGCTCATCACCACCAGCTCCAGGTTCAGGCCCTTGGTCTTGGCGACCTTGGCGACTTCGGTCCACAGGTCTTCTGCCACACCACCGCGAATGCCCACCTTGATCAGCTTGGGCGCACTGGCATCCGCCGCCCAGACAAAGGCGGAGGAGGTGGCGGCCAGGACGGCCAGGCTGGTGTGGAGAAACGCGCGCTTGTTCATGACATGAAACCTGTTTTACAAAAACAGCCCGCAGTGTACGCCATCGTTTGCTGCAGTGCAGCATGCGCCAGGCTTGGCACAGCGGTGTCATGCGGCGGTCATCAGGAACCTGCATTCCCTATCGATCAAGGGAATAAGCATCAGCGGTGGTTGAGAACGGTTCTCAGCGGCTGCTGCAGGCCTTGCAGGTTTGCAAGGCCAGGCGGTGCAGCGCCTGCCAGCCGTTGGCCGGCCATTCGGGCACCTTCAGGCCTTTGACGATGCCATCAACCGCATGGGCCGAGTGCAGCAGGCGGGCGACGGTGGCATCGTTGATGCGGGGCAGCACGCGCTCAAAATGTCGCTCCTTGTTGCCCCAGACGCGGTTCTCGCGCAGGGCCATCGGCATGGGCCGGCCGTTGCGCAGTGCGTCCTTCACCCGCTTCATCGCGCGGATGTCTTCGGCCAGCGCCCAGTGCACCAGCACCTCGGCCTCGCCCTCGGCCTGCAGGCCGTTGAGCATGCGCTCGGTGCGCAGCACCTGGCCGGAGAGCACGGCATCCGAGAGCTTGAACACGTCGTAGCGGGCGACATTCAGCACCGCCTGCTCGACCTGCTCAAAGCCCAGCTCGCCTGCCGGGTAGAGCAGGCCGAGCTTTTGAATTTCCTGGTGGGCGGCGAGCAGGTTGCCCTCGACCCGGTCGGCAAAAAAGGCCAGGGTGCGCTGGCCTTCTTCACCGGCTTTGACATGCTGTTTTTGCTGCTGCAGGCGCTGGGCGATCCAGGCGGGCAGCGCGGCGCGCTCGATGCTGTCGACCTGCAAGGTAATGCCATGCGAGTCCAGCGCGGTAAACCAGGCGCCGGTCTTGGTGGCCTTGTCCAGGCGCGGCAGCACCACGATGGTCAGGGTGCTGTCGTTGTCCACACTGCTGCTGACCAGCTGCTGCAGCGCCGTGCTGCCATCCTTGCCGGGCTTGCCGCTGGGGATGCGCACTTCGATGATCTGCTTGTCGGCAAACAGGCTCAGGCTGCCACCAGCGGCCAGCACCGCACTCCAGTCAAAATGCGCGCCGGCGACGGTAAAGCTGCTGCGCTCGGTATAGCCGTTGGCGCGCGCGCTGGCCCGGATGGCATCCACGGCCTCTTCCACCAGCAGGGGCTCATCGCCATACACGGTGTACAGAGACCGGAGCCCCTTGCCCAGCTGGGCACTCAACTGATTCAACGGCACTTGCATGCTTGGTGGCGCTTCCCGGGCTGCGTGGCCGCAGCGCTTGTCATTCGGTAGGGGTGACGGACTTGACGATGGCCAGGCGCCGCACGATCTGCTGAACGATGTCGGTCTGCATGTTGCGGTAGAGCATTTCCTCTTCGTTCGCCTTGGACAGTGCGTAGGTTTCCAGGTAGCTGATTTCACGGTACTGCATCAGCTCGGAATCGGGCACATAGAGGGCGCCCTTGGCATCACGCACCCGAAAGCGCGTGATCAGGCGGATCTGCAGCTCGCGCACCTCGCCGGCCGCATTGCGCGAGACGACGACGCGCTCGCGGCGCTGGCCCAGGTCATCGTAGATGGCCTCGGCCTGCGTGGCCTGGGTCGGGTCGCGCAGCACCTGCAGGCTGCCAGCAGCCTCCAGGTGGCGTTGCAGCTCTTTGAGGAAGCCCGAATTGGCGTTGCCGTTCAAATACAGCGATTTGAAGGCGAAATCCACCGATCCGCGCAGTTTGAAGCCGCATGCCGCCAGCAGCGGCACGCTTGCCAGGGCAGTAAGCAGCGTGCGTTTTTGCATGGCGCTTAGACTACCACGTTCACCAGGCGGCCCGGCACGATGATGACTTTCTTGGGCACCGCACCATTGGCGATTTTCTGGAAGTCTTCATTGGCCAACGCAGCGGCTTCAATCGTGGCCTTGTCGGCGCCAGCGGCCACGATGATGGAGCCGCGCAGCTTGCCATTGACCTGCAGCATCAGCTCGATCTCGTCCTGCACCAGCGCCTGGGCATCGACCTCGGGCCATGCGGCATCCAGGAGGCCACCGAAGGCCTGCTGGTAGCCCAGCGCATCCCACAGCACCTGGGTGAGGTGGGGCGTGGCCGGGTAGAGCGCGCGCAGCAGAATGCCAAAGCCTTCGACCAGCGCGGCGCGGCCGCCTTCGCTGTCCACGGCCTTGAAGTCTTCCAGCGCGTTGATCATCTTCATCGCACCCGACACCACCGTGTTGTACTGCATGCGGCTGTAGTCATAGGCCACTTGCTTGAGCACGGTGTGGATCTCCAGACGCAGCGCCTTGGCTTCCTTGCCAAAGGCGGCGCCGGCAGCGCTGGCCGCCTGGGCGCGTGCGGCATCGAACTCAGCCGCATGCAGCTTGCTGCCAAAGTTGTAGACACGGCGCAGGAAGCGGTAGCTGCCTTCAACGGCGGACTCGTTCCACTCCAGCGTCAGCTCGGGTGGCGCGGTGAACATGGTATAGAGGCGCGCGGTATCGGCGCCGTACTTCTCGATCAGGTCTTGCGGATCGACACCGTTGTTCTTGGACTTGGACATGGTGCCCACGCCCTCGTAGTCGATCGCGGTGCCTTCGGGCAGCAGGCCGTCAGCGCTGTCCACGGCCACCTTGAGCTTGGCGCCCACGACCTTGCCGGTCTCGTCAAACACCTGCTCCACATCCTTGGGCCAGAAGTATTCCTTGCCACCCTTGGCGGTGCGGCGGCTGTAGATGTGGTTGAGCACCATGCCTTGGGTCAGCAGCTTGGTGAAGGGCTCGTCGACCTTGACGAGGCCCAGGTCGCGCATGACCTTGGTCCAGAAGCGTGCGTACAGCAAGTGCAGGATCGCGTGCTCGATGCCACCGATGTACTGGTCCATTGGCATCCAGTAGTCGGCGCCGTCGGCGACCATCTTCTCGCTGTTCTTGGCATCGCAATAGCGCATGAAGTACCAGGACGAATCCACGAAGGTATCCATGGTGTCGGTCTCGCGGCGGGCAGGCTTGCCGCAGCAGGGGCAGACCACGCCGGCGTGGAAGGCTTCGCTCTTGATCAGCGGATTGCCGGAGCCATCGGGCACCAGGTCTTGCGGCAGCACGACCGGCAGGTCCTTCTCAGGCACGGGCTGGGCACCGCAGTCTTCGCAGTGGATGATCGGGATCGGCGTGCCCCAGTAGCGCTGGCGGCTCACGCCCCAATCGCGCAGGCGCCAGGTGGTTTTCAGCTCGCCCAGGCCCTTGGCTTCGAGTGCCTTGGCCACGGCTTGCACGCCATCCTTGTAGTGCAAGCCATCAAAGGCGCCGGATTCGATGAGGACACCGCGTTCCTTGTCGCCGTACCAGTCATGCCATTGCTGCTGGTCGTAGGGGCCTTCGCCCTCCACGGCCACCACCTGGCGGATCGGCAGGCTGTACTTGTTGGCAAACGCAAAGTCGCGCTCGTCGTGGGCGGGCACGCCCATCACGGCGCCGTCGCCATAGCTCATCAGCACATAGTTGCCGATCCAGACCTCGACTTGCGCGCCGGTGATCGGGTGGGTGACGAACAGGCCCGTGGGCTTGCCTTCCTTTTCCTTGACGGCGAGTTCGGCCTCGGTAGTGCCGCCCTTCTTGCATTCTTCGATGAAGGCGGCCAGCTCGGGGTTGGTGGCAGCGGCATGCATGGCCAGCGGGTGCTCAGGGGCCACGGCGCAGAAGGTCACGCCCATGATGGTGTCGGCGCGCGTCGTGAAGACATACATCTTGCCGTCGCCGATCAGGCTGCCGTCGGCGTTCTTCACGTCATGCGTGAACGCGAAGCGCACGCCGGCGCTCTTGCCGATCCAGTTTTCCTGCATCAGGCGCACCTTGTCGGGCCAGCCGGTCAAGGTTGCCTTGTCGTTGCCCATCTGCACATGGTCCAGCAGCTCTTGTGCGTACTGGGTGATGGCCAGGTAGTAGCCCGGGATCTCGCGCTTTTCCACCAGCGCGCCGGTGCGCCAGCCGCGGCCGTCGATCACCTGTTCATTGGCCAGCACGGTCTGGTCCACCGGGTCCCAGTTCACGGTCTGGGTCTTGCGGTAGGCGATGCCCTTTTCCAGCATTTTGAGGAACAGCCACTGGTTCCACTTGTAGTAGTCGGGGTCGCAGGTGGCGACCTCACGGCTCCAGTCGATCGCCAGACCCATCGCCTGCATCTGCTTTTTCATGTAGGCGATGTTGTCGTAGGTCCACTGCGCAGGCGGTACGCTGTTCTTGATCGCGGCGTTCTCAGCCGGCAGACCAAAGGCATCCCAGCCCATGGGCATCAGCACGTTGTAGCCCTGCATGCGCAGCTGGCGCGTGAGCATGTCGTTGATCGTGTAGTTGCGCACATGGCCCATGTGCAGCTTGCCGCTGGGGTAGGGCAGCATGGAGCAGGCGTAGAACTTTTTCTTGCCCGCGTCCTCGGACACGCGGTAGGCATCTTGGGCTTGCCACTGGCTTTGCGCGGCGGCTTCTACGTCGGAGTGGTTGTATTTTTCTTGCATGGAACTGGTCAGGAAAAAGCGGCCGCCCACGGGCTTTCCGGGGCGAGGTCAATTGGGCAAAGATTGTAGGCCCATCGCCATAGCCCGTGGATGGCGAGTGCCGCACGCTGGGGTGCGGTTATACATCGCATGTAAAAATAAATGGTTGTCTATATATCGATAGCCAATCTTGTGACGGCGGCCCGCCCTTGGCAGTGCCAGCCGCATTCCCCATTTCCACCCTCTTTATCCTCCCCCTTTGAAAGGACCTTGCCTCGTGACCTGGGAAACCCTGGAACAATTCGAACCCTGGATGCAAACGGCCGCCGGACTGGCGGCCTTGGTGTTGCTGGCCTATGCGCTGCGCCTGGTGGTGCGCCTGGCGCTGCTGCAGATCGTGCCGCGCTTTCGCTCCAGCCTGGGCGCGGCCTGGCTGCGCACCTTGCTCGACAACCGCATCCTCGTGCGCGTGGCGCAGATCGTGCCCTCGCTGGTGGTTCAGACGGGGATTGCCGCCGTGCCGCACCTGCCGGTCATTGCCAGCACGGTGATCCGCAATGTGGCGATTGCGGTGACGGCGCTGCAGGTGGCACGCCTGCTCTGCGCCATCATGGACAGCATCCAGGAGGCCAATGAGAGCCAGCTGGAGTCCGCCCAAAGCACGCGCTCGGTCAAAAGCTATGTGCAGCTGGGCAAGATGCTGGTGATGGTGGTCGCGGGCATCGTGATGGTGGCGACCTTGATCGACCGCTCACCGCTGATTTTGCTCAGCGGCCTGGGCGCCATGTCGGCGGTGCTGATGCTGGTGTTCAAGGACACGATCCTGTCGTTCACCGCTGGCGTGCAGCTGGCCAGCAATGACATCCTGCGCGTGGGCGACTGGCTGGAGATGAACCAGGTCGGCGCCGATGGTGCCGTGGTGGACATGGCGCTCAACACCGTCAAGGTGCGCAACTGGGACAACACCATCACCACCATTCCCACCTGGCGTTTGATGAGCGACAGCTTCAAGAACTGGCGCGGCATGTCGGAATCGGGCGGCCGCCGCATCAAGCGGCCCCTGTGCATCGACACCACTTCGGTGCGCTTTCTGACCCGCGCTGAAATCGCCGAGCTGAGCCATATCGCCCTGCTGCGCCCCTACCTGGAAGGCAAGGTCGCCGAGATCACCGCCTACAACCAGGATTTCTCTGCCAAGGCCCCGGACATGGCCGACGAAATCGTCAACCTGCGCCAGCTCACCAATATCGGCACCTACCGCGCCTACTGCAATGCCTACCTGCAGGCCCACCCCAAGCTGCGCAAGGACATGACCTTGATGGCCCGCGCGATGGAGCCGACCAACCAGGGCTCGCCGCTGGAGATCTATGCCTTTACCGACACCACCGCCTGGCTGGAGTACGAGGCCATCCAAGGCGATATCTTTGACCACCTGATCGCCATCCTGCCGGAGTTCGGCCTGCGCGTGTTCCAGGTGCCCTCGGGCAATGACATGCAGGTGGCGCTGCGCCAGCACGAAGTACAGGCCCTGCAGCGCTAAGCCTGTCTGCCGCCTAGCGCCGCACGTCCTGGGCCGGTGCTGGCGCGGGAGATGCTGACGGTGAGGGCACATTCGCTACCGCTTCGGGCAGCGGCTCGGGCGCCACGGCCACCGGCTCGTCGGGCTCTGGCGCCGGCACTTCGCTGTCCACCTCGGTCGCTTCCGGGCTGTGGATACCCAGCGGGCTTTCCCAGATCGAGCGGCCGGGCAGCGGCAGCACCGGCTGGCCATCGGCATCGGCCAGGCCCACCAGCAGCGCGCGGCCATCGGGCAGCACCCGGAAGTCGCCATAGCGCGTCTGCTCAAAATGCCGGCCCTGGCCTTCCGGGAAGAAATAGGCATCGGTCACCAGCACCCACTGGCCCTTGAGGCGTTTGAGCGGCAGGGCCAGCTCGCCTTGTTGCAAGGGCTCGCTAGCGGTCAGCAGGCCCTGGATGGTGGCGATGCCCTTTTCGTCGATACTGGCGCGCACCAGCTGGCTGGGGCTGACGATGTCCTTGAGCTTTTCGCGCATCTCAAAGGGCAGTGCAAAGTTCAGCGCCATATAGTCGCCCTGCATCAGGGAGCGCGGGTCCACCGGGATCAGCGGCACCAGAATGCGCTGGCCATGGGCAATGACCTGCTCCTTGCCGCGCACATCCCAGTTCACGATGCCCAGCGCCAGCACGGCGCCCACGACCAGCCCCACCCATTGCAGACGGCGCTGCGGCGCTGCAGGTTGTGCAGCTGCTGCCGCCATGCCGGCATCGGCCGCGCGGCGCAGCACCCACAGACAGGCCAGCAGCAGCAGGCCGACCAGTGCCAGGCCCAGGCCCTTGGCCGCCAGCGACCAGCCCAGGTGGTAGTAAAACTGGGCCAGCGCCACCAGCGCCAGCAGCGCGCAGAGCACGGCAATGCGCCAGCGTGCGGCCAGCAAGGCGCCCGCTGCTACCAGGCCAACAACGGCCAGCCCCGTGCTGAACCAGGCGGCAACGGCCAGCACGGCACCCGCCAGCAGCAGGCTGTGTTCGCCCTGGCGGTTGGTGGTGCCGCGTGCGCGCCATTGCCGGGCCAGCATCCAGGTCGACAGCGCCACGACGACGACGGCCAGCGCGCGCCCGGCTGGGAAGGCCCAGGGGACAAAGCCGCCACTCTGCTCCCAGAAGATGGCACGGGCCACATAGCCGGAGGCAAAATTGCTGATCAGCACGCCGACGATGGCCGCATCGGCAAAGGCGGCCCAGCGTGGCTTGGACCAGCGCTGCGCTGGTTGCGCCAAGCGGGCAGGCTCGGCACGCAGCCACAGGCACCAGAGCAGGGCGGGCAGCAGTGCATCGAGCTGCAGCGGCAGCATGGCGGGCAGCCAGGACTGCAGCGCCATCAGGCTGACCACCACGGCCATGCCCCAGCCCAGGCCCATCAGCGACTGGATCCAGCGCATCTGCGCCAGCGTGGCGCCCAGCATCAGCACCAGCGCTGACAGCGTGCCGATCAGCAGCACGCCCAGGCGCGAGTCGGCCACATCGCCCAGGTTGACCAGCATCAGCAGCCCGCCGGTGCACCACAGCACCAGCGCCACGCAGTTGACAAAGGCCTGGCGCGACTGGTGCATCAAGCCACCAGCGGCGGCCAGGAACACCAGGCCCAGCACCATGCCACCGGTGCCGAAGACAAAATGCTCGCCCAGCGCAAATGCCAGAAAGACGGCCAGCGGCACCAGGCTGACCAGGGCGCCGACCATGGCCAGCGCCAGCACCAGCACGGGTGGTTCTTCCAGATCCGGCGCCGGCGCATCGCCTTGCACCAGGCCTTGCTGGCGGGCCTGGGCCCACCAGCTGGGTTGGGTGCGCAGAAAGGACAAAGGACGGATGGCAGCCATCACAGCACCTCCTGGTGGTCGTGTTGCTGGGCATGCAGGTAGTGCTGCGCGGTGATCAAGGCCTTGACCGAGATGCCCAGGCAGACCATCACGATGACGGCAAAGGCAAGCAGGGCCTCGGTCTCATGCCACTCGAAGATCCAGCGGCCGATGAGCGACAGCACCAGTACATTGGCGGCCACGGTGGCCAGGCAGGTGCAGATAAAGTCGCGAAAACGGCTGAACAGCGACAGCAGCAGGCTGGCGGCCACCAGCGTGCCGCTGAGCGCAAAGGCCGCCACGGTCTGGCGCGTGGCCTCGTCAAACAGCTGCACGGTGGCAATGGCCGACCAGGCCGCCAGTGCGCCGCCCAGCGCCAGCCGCTGCGACCACCAGCCCATGCCGCCGCGCACCCGCAAGGCCGGCACGCAGTAGACCAGCAGCGGTACCAGCGCCAAGGCCAGCCAGAGCACCAGGCGCAGCATCAGCTGCGCAAAGCTGTCGCGGTCGGCCACCAGCACCTGCCAGAGGTCGAGCTTGCCGGTCCAGAAGACGATGGCCGCGGCGACGATCAGCACCCAGACGGACCAGAGCAGATCGCTGCCGGCCAAGGCCACCCAGACCAGCGCCAGTGCGGCCCAGGCGGCAAACAGCTGCCAGGCATCGGCGCCGGTCTGGTAGGTCTGGCCCACATAGGCCAGCAGGCCGCCCAGCACCAGGGTGGCGCAGAACAGGGCTGCCAGCCGCAGGCGCGGCCACAGGCAGGCGGCCAGCACGGACAGCGCCAGCGTGCCTTCGATCAGGCCCAGCTTGAACCAGTGCGACTGCGCTTGCCAGTTGGCCGCCACCCAAAAGATCAGCCCGCTGGCCACCAACAGTGCGGCGACCAGCAGCAAGCCGGCGCGGATCTTGCGGGCCAGATCGGCGGGCGCACCGGCCGAGACGGCCAATGCATATAGCGGCGCCATGCGCGGGTCGCCGGGCGCCGACTGGGCATTGACCTGGTACAGGGTGGAGTCCATCCGTTGTTCCTCGTTGCTGGGCCACTGTGCACGCGGGTGCAGCAAGGGCCCGGTTGCTGCCGCCCGATGTGGACGGCACAGCCAGCAATATAACCAAACGGGTACGGACCTGGCCATGCGCCCGGTCAGGTAGCTTCAAACGATACTGTCAGGCCCTGTCCGGCGAGACCGGGGCGGGATTCGGTAGGGGTCAGCGCGCTGCAGCGGCCTGCGGTTGGGCGACAAAGCCCATGCGGCTGAGGCCGGCAGTCTGCGCTGCATCCATCAGCTCCACGGCGCGGGCATAGGGCAGGCTCTGGTCGATGGACAGCTGCACCTCGGTCTGCGGGTTGCGCTCGGCCTGCTGCTTGAGCAGGGCCTTGAGGGCGTCCATGTCGGTGGCCTTGCCATCGGCAAACAACTCGCCCTGGGCATTGATCTGCACGGCGATCGCAGCGGGCGGATTGGCCCGGGTGGCGCTGGCGGCCTGGGGCAGGTCCAGGCGAATGGAAGCAGCCAGCAAGGGCGCGGCCATGATGAAGATGACCAGCAGCACCAGCATCACATCCACCAAGGGCGTCACATTGATGGCGCTGATCGGCGCGCTGGCCGGGGTTTTGTTGAAGCGACCGAATGCCATGGTGCGAAGGGCTGGGTGGGCGGCGGCTCAGCGGCTGCCGACCAGGGCAATGGCATCCACCGCGTTGTGGGCCTGCATGCCGGCATAGGCCTGTGGTGCCTGGGCGGCCTGCTGCAAGGCCCAGGTCTGCATGTCATGGGCAAAGCCTTCGAGCAGCTCCTCGACCTGCGCGAGCTTGCGGCCCAGCAGGTTGTAGGCCAGCACGGCCGGCAAAGCAACGGCCAGGCCGGCGGCAGTCATCACCAGCGCCTCGCCCACGGGGCCGGCCAACTGCTCCAGGCTGACATGGTCCGCGCCGGCCAGTGCCGCCAGCGCCTGGTGGATGCCCCAGACCGTGCCCAGCAAACCGACAAAGGGGGCGGTGGCTCCTATCGAGGCCAGCACCGTCTGCCCCCATTGCAGCCGGTGGCTGGCGCCATGCAGCGCCTCCCGCAGCACGCGGGTGGTTTGCACCTGGGCACCGCTGGCCACGGCCAGGCTGTGCTGGGCGGCGGGCTCGGCCGCCACAATGTGCGCAATGGCATCGGCCACCGGGGTCAGCAAGGCGGTGCGGTCAATTTGGGGCAGATCCAGCCGTGCCTGCTCCCAGCTGCTGGCCTGCCAGAAGGCATCGGTGGCGCGCAAGGTGGAGCCATGGGCGCGGCCCAGCCACCAGGCCTTGTAGAGAATCAGCACCCAGCTGGCAACGGACATGAGCAACAAGACCAGGGCGGTGCCCCGGGCGACGCCGTCTGCTTGCGAGAGCCATTGCCAGATCGTCATGGTTGGCCGTCCTTCTAAGAAGCTGGGTGGGTGTGACGGACGAGGCTTATTTCAGGCCGAGCACGTCGTACATGTCGAACAGGCCAGCCTTCTGGCGCGCCAGGTAGCGTGCTGCACGCAGGCTGCCATTGGCGTAACCGGCGCGGCTGCTGGACTTGTGCGAGATCTCGATGCGCTCGCCATCGCCGGCAAACAGCACGGTGTGGTCGCCGACGATATCGCCGCCGCGCATGCTGGCAAAGCCGATGCTGTTGGCCACGCGTGCGCCGGTGTGGCCAAAACGCTCGTAGACGGCGCGGTCGGCCAGCTGCGTGCCCTGGGCTTCGGCAATCACCTCGCCCATTTTCAAGGCCGTGCCCGAGGGGGCATCGACCTTGTGCTTGTGGTGCGCTTCGACGATTTCGATGTCGTAGCCGCCTTCCTGCAAGGCCTTGGCCGCCATCTCCAGCAGCTTGAAGGTCACGTTCACGCCCACGCTCATATTGGGCGAGAGCATCACGGCCGTCTTGTCCGCAAACTGGCGGATCTGTGCTTTTTGCTCTTCGCTGAAGCCGGTGGTGCCGATGACCACGCCAACGCCACGTTCAGCCGCCAGCGCCAGGTGGGCCAGGGTGCCTTCGGGGCGGGTGAAGTCGATCAGCACATCGGCGCCTTGCAGGCCCTGGGCCAGGTCGGACGTGATCTGCACGCCGGTGTTGCGGCCCAGAAAAGCGCCGGCATCGGTACCCAGGCTGGGGTTGCCTGCGGCATCGAGCGCGCCGCTCAGCTGCAGGTCCGTGCTGGCCAGCACGGCTTCGATCAGCATGCGGCCCATGCGGCCGCTGGCGCCTGCAATGGCGACGGCAATACGGGGGCTGTTGTCGGGGGAGAGGGGGGCGGTCATGGGTCGGTTCCTGGGGCTCAAACGGGCGGCATCTCAGCAAACATCGGACACGGCCCAAAGACGGCGCTGGCCACCCGTTGCCGCAGCTAAACGGGTGGTTGCCAGCGCCATGGCATCAGCGCTGGGGGGATTCCAGCGGCGGGTAGTTGGCAGGCGGCGCGGCGGTGCTGACGTCGCTGCTGCTGGTGTCGGCGCTCGGGGCGGGGGCAGGCTGCTCCGCCTTGTACTTGGCCAGCTCCTCAGGCGTCGCTTCCAGGCGCGGCACCTTGGGGTTCTTGATCGAGGTCGTGACCGAGGCTACGAACTCCTGCTCGCTGGGCATTTCATCGCCTTCAAAGCGCTCCAGACCGGTGTCGTTGAAGTACACGGTAAAGCGGCGCTCCTGCTCAGGCACACCCTTGCGCTTGATGGTGAACACGTAATCCCAGCGGTTGGCGTGGAAGACGCTGGCCAGCAGCGGGGTGCCCAGCAGATCCTTGACCTGCTGGCGGCTCATGCCTTTTTGCAGGGCGTCGACCTGCTCCTTGGTGATCACATTACCCTGCACCACTTCTACCTTGTAGGGGGTGATGGCGCTGGCGAACTTACGGCTGGCTTCATTGAAGGAGCCACAAGCGGCCACACTGGCGCCCAGGACCAACAGCGCCGCCATGCGGACACCGGAACGAACAAATTCAGGCATGGTTTTAGACATAGCGATATGATCGGCCATTGTAGCGGCTGGTCTCCAGGCCTTCTCCAGAAGTCCGTATACCAATCGGGCCCACTTGAAAGACCTTGTTATGAAAAATATTGAAGAACTCAAAAGCACTGGCCTCAAGGCAACTCTGCCTCGGCTGAAGATTCTGGATATCTTCCAGAACGGTGCTCAGCGCCACATGACGGCGGAAGATGTGTTCCGCGTGCTGCTGGAAGAGCGCTCCGACATCGGTCTGGCCACGGTCTACCGCGTGCTGACCCAGTTTGAGCAAGCCGGCATCCTGATTCGCAGCAACTTCGAGAGCGGCAAGGCGGTGTACGAGCTCAACGAAGGCCAGCACCACGACCATTTTGTCTGCACCAGCTGCGGCAAGGTTGAGGAGTTCTATGACCCCGAGATCGAAAAGCGCCAGCAGTCCATTGCCAAGAGCAAGGGCTGGATCGTGCATGACCACTCGATGGCCCTGTACGGCCAATGCGCGGAGTGCGCAGTCAAGGCCAAATAAGCACGGCACCCCACTGTTGCCCGCCAACCCCTGAAAAGCGAAGCGCCTAAAACGCTTCGCTTTTTACGTTTTGAATACATAGCTTTACAGCAGCGCGACGGCACAGGCGCAGCATGGAGCCCTCTGCACCAGGTTCCAGACTTCCCATGCGCCCCTACAGACTGCTTCGACTGCCCCCACTGCTCACCCTCAGCGCCGCTGCCTTGGCGGGCACCCTGTGGCTCAGCGCCTGCGCCTCCCATGCGCCACCAGACGCGGCCAGCGCGAAGACTGCACTGCCCGATACGCCGCTGAGCGCCACCCAGCGCCAGCAATGGCTGGACCGCGTCAGCTGGGGTGCCAGCGACAGCGCCGACCAGCAGCTGCAGCGCCTGGGCCTGCAGCGCTGGCTGGATCAGCAGCTCGCTCCCCAGCAGCCGCCGCGCTTGCCGGAGCAGGCCCAGCAGCAGATTGCGGCCTTGGAAATCAGCCAGCGCAGCATGCTGGAGCTGCAGCGCGACATTGCTGCGCAGCGCCAGGCCGCCCGCACGGCGACCGAGCAAGGCCAGGGGCAAGGCGAGGGCGCACGCCTGCGCCAGGAGGTGCAGCGCCACCTGAACCAGCTCGCCGCCCAGGCCCAGCAGCGCCAAGTGCTGCGTGCGTTGTACTCGCCCGCCCAGCTGCAGGAGCAGATGACCTGGTTCTGGATGAACCACTTCAACGTCAGCACGCGCAAGGCCGAAACCCGGCTCTGGATTGGCGACTATGAGGAGCGGGCGATCCGCCCCAACGCGCTGGGCAACTTCCGCAGCCTGCTGGAGGCCAGCATGCGCCACCCGGCCATGCTGCTCTACCTGGACAACGCCAGCAACGCCCAGGGCCACATCAACGAAAACTACGCCCGTGAGCTGCTGGAGCTGCACACCATGGGTGTGGGCAGCGGCTACACCCAGGCCGATGTGCAGGCCATGGCCCATGTGCTGACGGGGGTGGGCTTCAGCACCCGCGATGCCGATGCGCCACCGCCCCGCATGGCCCCCGCGCTGCAGGCCGATTACCGCCGCGATGGCTTTTTCGAGTTCAACCCCAAGCGGCACGACTGTGCGCCCCAGGTCTTGCTGGGGCAGCCGCTGCGGGCCAAGGGAATGGCGGCGGTGGACGAGGCGCTCGACCGCATCGTGGCCTCGCCCGCGACGGCGCAGTTCATTGCGCGCAAGCTGGCGGTGTTCTTCATCAGCGACAACCCACCGCCTGCCTTGGTGCAGCGCACGGCAGCGGCCTTTTCGCGCAGCCATGGCGATATTGCCGCCACCTTGCGCAGCCTGCTGACGGCGCCCGAGGCGCTGGCCCAGCAAGGCCAGCGCTTCAAGGACCCCATGCACTATGTGCTGGGCGCCGTGCGCCTGGGCTATGACGAGCGCGTGGCCAGTGATGTGCGCCCGGTGATCGGCTGGATCAACCGCCTGGGCCAGCCCATCTACGGCCATGAAACGCCCGATGGTTACCCCGCCTCGCAATCGGACTGGGCCAGCTCGGGCCAGATGGCGGCGCGCTTTGATGTGGCGCGCCAGATCGCGACCCGCAGTGCCGTGCTGTTCCGTGCCGAACCGCAGGCCGCGCTGGAACAACCGCCTTACCCTGACCTGGCGCAGCGTGCAACGGCCCAGGCCCGCGTGGCCCAGTGGAGCGCGGCATCCCGCGAAGCGCTGGCCAAGGCGCGCAATGTGCCCGACTGGAACACCTACTTTCTCTCCGCTCCCGAAATGATGGTTCGCTGACCGAGGTCCACCATGCAAAGACGCCACTTTCTCTCCGCCGCCGCCAGCCTGCCGCTGGCCTTCAGTCTGGCCCGGGCCCGTGCAGCCGCGCCCCGCAGCGATACACCGCGCTTTTTGCTGGTGTTTCTGCGCGGCGCCTACGACAGCAACAGCCTGCTGGTGCCCACGCACAGCGATTTCTACTACGCCGCGCGCCCCACGATTGCCATCGCACGCCCGGGCGAGGCCAATGGCGCCTTGCCCCTGGATGCGCGCTGGGGCCTGCACCCGGCGATGGAGGGCAGTGTGCTGCCGCTGTGGCAAAGCAAGCAGGCCTGCTTTGTGCCCTTTGCCGGTACCGATGACCTCTCGCGCAGCCATTTTGAAACCCAGGATTCGATCGAGCTGGGCCAGCCACTGGATGCGCACCAGAGTTTTCGCACCGGCTTCATGAACCGCTTGGCCCAAACCTTGCAGGGCCGCAGCGACCTGGCACCGATGGCGTTTACCGCGCAGCTGCCGCTGTGCATGCGAGGGCCGGCGCGCATTGCCAACACGGCGCTGGCCAATGTGGGCAAGGGCGGTGTGGATGCCAACCGCAGCCGCGCCATTGCCGCCATGTATGCGGGCACCGCGCTGGCGCCCGCCGTGAACGAGGGCTTTGAGGTGCGCGCGGCTGTGCTGCGCGGCATGCAAGAGGAGATGGACAAGGCCGGGCGCGAAGCCATCAGCGCCAAGGGCTTCAGCCTGGTGGCGCAGCGCATGGCCACCTTGATGCGCGACCAGTTCGACCTGGGCTTTGTCGATGTGGGCGGCTGGGACACCCATGTGAACCAGGGCAATGCCAGCGGCAACCTGGCCAACCGGCTGGACGACCTGGGCCGTGGCCTGGCCGCCTTTGCGCAGGAGATGGGCCCCGAGCCCTGGCGCCACACCGTTGTGGCGGTGATCAGCGAGTTTGGCCGCACCTTCCGCGAAAACGGCAACAAGGGTACTGACCATGGCCATGGCACTGCGTACTGGATCTTGGGCGGTGGCCTGTCGGCACAGGCCGGTGGCCGGATTGTGGGCGAGCAGATGGAGGTGAGCGAGGCCAAGCTGTTCCAGAACCGCGACTACCCCGTGCTCAATGAGTATCGGGGCGTGCTGGGCGGCCTGTTTGCGCGCATGTACGGCCTGTCGCCAGCGCAGCTGCAGCAGGTGTTTCCGCAGGGCACGGTCAAGGACCTGCGGCTGGTCTGACGCTGCGAAGGTACCTGGGACGTTTTAAAACTCGCGCCCGCTGGCCATGGCTTTGCGGTGCCGGTCCACAAACTCCTGGTAGGTGTCGATGCCGCGCAGCTGCAAGATGGTGTTGCGCACCGCCGCTTCCACCAGCACCGCGATATTGCGGCCGGCGACCACCTGGATCACCACCTTCATCACCGGAATGCCCAGCACATCCTGGGTCAGCGGTGCGGCGGGCAGGCGGTCGTAGTCGCGCTCCATGGTTTCCTTGCGAACCAGGTGCACGATCAGCTTGAGCCGCATCTTGCGGCGCACGGCCGTTTCGCCAAAGATGGCGCGGATGTCGAGCAGGCCAATGCCGCGCACTTCCAGCAGGTTCTGCAGCAGGTCGGGGCACTTGCCTTCGATCGTGGTCTGGTTGATGCGGTACAGGTCCACGGCATCATCGGCCACCAGGCCATTGCCGCGGGTGATCAGTTCCAGGCCCAGCTCGCTCTTGCCCAGGCCGGATTCACCGGTGATCAGCACGCCCATGCCCAGGATGTCCATGAACACGCCATGCATGGTGGTGCGGTCGGCGAAGTGCTTGGACAGGAAGGCGCGCAGCACATCGATGACAAAGGCGGCCGACTCCTTGGTGGAGAACATCGGGATGTGCGCGCGCTCGCACATGGACAGCAGCTCATCGGGCGCGCCCTGGCCATCGGCCAGCACCAGCACCGGCGGCTCCAGGGTCACGATGCGCGCAATGCGGCGGCGGCAGTCTTCGGTGGTGGAGTTGGTGAGGTAGGCAATTTCGCGCTCGCCCAGCACCTGCGCGCGGTAGGGGTGAATGTAGTTGAGGTAGCCCACCAGATCGGCGCTGGAGCGGGCGCTGCGCACCGCCACTTCGTCAAAGCGGCGCTCGGAGGCACCCAGGCCCGCCAGCCATTCCCAGCGCAGCGAGGCACGGAACTCCTCGAACAACACATCTGCGCTTACGACATTGGGTTTCACGGTGCAGTCCTTTCAAAGCCAGAGCGCGCGCAGCGAAGCCACCCGCCAGTCTGAAAGACTAGCAGGAAAAACGGGGTTCAGCGTAGAAGCGGGTGCCGGCGCAGGCGCGCTGCGTTCAGGCGTGGGCGGTCGAGGTATTGTTGGCCGACGATTGCCAGGTGTCGATCATCTGGTGCAGCTGCTCGGCATTGGTGCTGGCCTTCATCTGCTCGCGCAGGCTGGCATTGGACAGCAGCTCGGCAATCTCGCCGAGGATTTCCAGGTGCTGCTGGGTAGCGGCTTCGGGCACCAGCAGAAAGATCAGCAGGTTGACCGGTTGCTCATCGGGTGCGTCAAAGCCAATGGCGCGTTCCAGCTGGAACACCGCAGCCATCGGGGACTTGAGTCCCTTGATGCGCCCATGCGGAATGGCCACGCCATGCCCCAGACCGGTGGAGCCCAGTCGCTCGCGTGCAAACAGGCTGTCGGTCACCAAGGCGCGCGAGAGGCCGTGCAGGCTCTCGAACAGCAGGCCCGCTTCTTCAAATGCACGTTTTTTACTGGAAACATCCACACTCACTAGCACTTGAGCTGGAGGCAAGATAGAGGCAAGACAGTTCATAGTGAAGTGCGGCAATATGGCTAGCTACTGAGAGCATGATCAAACGAACGCAGCAACACCTGGATCCAAGTGTTGCTGCACGTATTATCGGTCAGTACTCAAACAGAATCTTTTTCCTCGGCAAAAAGCAGAGGGTTTACGCCATTGCTTGCCGCAACGCATCGCTGTAGTGAGATTGAACACGTTGCTTGTGACGGGCGACCATACGGTCCAGCCTGTCCACCAAAGCATCTACCGCGGCGTACAAATCGTGGTGAGAGCACTGAACACAGAGTTCGTCGCCCTTCACCCGCAGGTTGCACACCACACGCTGCCGTTTCTCCTTTTCCTTCTGCTTTTCAACCGAAAGTAAAACTTTGGCATCCACCACCTGGTCAAAATGTCGCGTTATGCGCATCAGCTTGGATGTTACATATTCGCGCAGCGCCGGGGTCACCGCCAAATGGTGACCGCTGATCGTCAGGTTCATGAACAAGTCTCCTTCTGCAAACCAAGAAAAGTGACCGGGTCTGTTGGAACCCAGGCCACCCCGAGGGGGAAACACATGCATGCGTGTAAACCATGATGCGCCTGGACCTACAAAATTGCAAGTCTATGACAACCCGGTGTACTAGGTTTCTAGGCTTTTGTGGTCTTGGATGACGGACGCTTTGGTTACAAATAGCCCGCGTCTTGCTGCAAAAAACGGAGGGGCCAGGCGCCGTGTCCCGGCGCTTTCGGCGCAATTGCAACGGCTGGCAAGCAGTGGTGATTCTCTGCGTCAGCACGTAAGGGCCTACGTGTTCGGGGCGGCGCAGCTTCCAATACTGCACTGCAATCCAAGGCATCCCGGGCGCGCAGACGGGCCCTTGGGGGTGGACGACTACAATCGAGCGCTTGCCTTGCCGAGGTTGCGCGGCTGTCCGTGCCTACTGTCTTTACGCAGGGTGCCTGTCCATAGTTCTGCATCACCATGACCCAGTCCGTACCTTCTGCATTGCACACCTCCAAGCTCCACTCCTTGCCCCTGCTGGCCCGCGGCAAGGTGCGCGACAACTACGCCGTCGGCAATGACCGCATCCTGATGGTGGCCTCGGACCGTCTGTCGGCCTTCGACGTGATCATGGGCGAGCCCATCCCCGGGAAGGGTGCCTTGCTGACGCAGATGGCGCTGTACTGGTTCGACAAGCTGGGCGATATCTGCCCCAACCATTTGACCGGTGAGGCGCCCGAATCGGCCGTGCAACCGGATGAAGTGGCCCAGGTGCAGTTGCGCTCCATGCTGGTCAAGCGCCTCAAGCCCGTGCCGATCGAGGCCGTGGTGCGTGGCTACCTGGCTGGCAGCGGCTGGAAGGAATACCAGGAATCACAAGCCGTCTGCGGCGTGCCTCTGCCCGCTGGCCTGATCAACTCCGCCAAGCTGGCCGAGCCCATCTACACGCCTGCGGCCAAGGCCGAAGCCGGCGAGCACGATGAAAACATCACCTTTGAGCGCACCGTCGAGATGGTGGGCCCCGAGCTGGCCGCCCAGATCCGCGACATCAGCATCGCCATCTACAAGAAGGCTGCCGAGATTGCACTGACCAAGGGCATGATCATTGCCGACACCAAGTTTGAATTTGGCCTGGACGAAGACGGCAAGCTGGTGCTGATGGACGAGGTGCTGACGCCTGACAGCTCGCGCTACTGGCCTGTGGAAGGCTATGCCGATGCGCTGGCCACCGGTGCCAACCCACCCAGCTATGACAAGCAGTTTGTGCGTGACTGGCTGGAGCAGGCCAAGGTCAACGGCAAGCCTTGGGACAAGACGGCACCGGCACCGCGCCTGCCGCAAGAAGTGATCGACAAGACAGCGGCCAAGTACCGCGAAGCACTGGACCGCCTGACGGCCTGATGGTCTGAGGACTTGGTTATAACTTGAAGACTGCGCCGCTGCCCGCTCAGGCGGTGGCGCTCAGCCTGGCATCCGCCTTTTTCAGCCAAAGGCGCAGGCTGTCCACCAGGTCTTTGCGGCTGAACGAGCAACTCTCCTCATCAAACAGCGCGCTGGATTCCAGACGGTCCAGCAGCTGCAGCAATACCTCCTGGAACTGCGGCGGCAGCGCGCCGAGCAAATCGGTGTAGCTGCGTGCCTGCTGGCTCAGGGCCGCTGCATCCATGTGGCCGGCTTCGAAATGGTCCAGCCCGTCTTGTAAGGCGCCCAACTGGCGCAGCGCAGCGGTTTGCATCGTGGTCTCCTGGTGGCTCAATATGGCAGCAGTGTAGAGACATTTGTCATGCTGGTGCCTGGGATTTGCCAGGGGCCATTGGTGGTGGCGCCGCTGCCCGGGCGCAAATGCCCGACAATAGCCCCTATGAATGCCCTGAACATTTCGGAAACCATGCAGGCCCTGGGGCTGCAGGCCAAGCTAGCCTCTGCCCAGATGGCCAAAGCACCTTCGGCCATCAAAAACAAGGCCTTGCTGGCGCTGGCGCGTTTGCTGCGCAGCCAGACCGAGGCCTTGCAGGCCGACAACGCCAAGGATCTGGCGCGTGCACAGGCCAATGGCCTGTCGGAACCCATGGTTGATCGCCTGCGCCTGACGCCCAAGGTGCTGGAGACCTGCGCCCAAGGCTGCGAGCAGCTGGCGGCCATGGCCGATGTGGTGGGTGAGGTGAGTGGCATGAAGCAGATGCCCAGCGGCATCCGCGTGGGCCAGATGCGCGTGCCTTTGGGCGTCTTCGGCATGATCTATGAAAGCCGCCCCAATGTGACCATCGAGGCGGCCAGCCTGTCGATCAAGAGCGGCAATGCCTGCATCTTGCGCGGCGGCTCCGAAGCCATCGATTCCAACAAGGCGCTGGCGCGTTTGGTAGAGCAGGCGCTGCTGGAGGCCGGTTTGCCTGCCACTGGCGTGCAGCTGGTGCAGACCACCGACCGCGAGGCCGTGGGCCAGCTGATTGCGATGCCCGAATTCGTCGATGTGATCATTCCCCGCGGCGGCAAGGGCCTGATCGAGCGCATCAGCCGCGATGCCAAGGTGCCGGTGATCAAGCACCTGGACGGCAACTGCCATACCTATATAGATGCGCCTTGCGACCTGGACATGGCCGTCAAGGTGACCGAAAACGCCAAGACCCAGAAATACAGCCCCTGCAATGCAACCGAAAGCCTGCTCGTGGCCCGTGCGGTGGCGGCAGATTTTCTGCCCCGCATTGGCGCCGTGTTTGCGGCCAAGGGCGTGGAAATGCGGGCCGATGCCGAGGCCCTGGCCTTGCTGCAGGCTGTGCCGGGTGCCCGCCTGCAGGCGGCGACCGAGCAGGACTGGTCTGAGGAGTACCTGGCCGCTGTCATCAGCATCAAGGTGGTGGCCGGTGTGGAAGAGGCGATTGCCCATATCAACCACTACTCCAGCCACCATACCGATGCGATCATCACGCGCGACCACATGCATGCGCAGCGGTTTTTGCGCGAGGTGGACTCGGCCAGCGTCATGGTCAACGCCAGCACGCGCTTTGCCGATGGCTTTGAATATGGGCTGGGCGCGGAAATCGGCATCAGCACCGACAAGTTCCATGCCCGGGGCCCCGTGGGCATCGAGGGCCTGACCTCGCTGAAATACATTGTGCTGGGCGAAGGCGAAGTGCGCGGCTGAGCCCGGTAGCGGCCAGCCACTGCGGCTGGCCGGGCGCCGATCTTTGCAGACCGGCCGCCTCCCGCCCACGTTATGATGCGGCCATGCCAAGCCGCTCCCTAGCGGCTGGCGCCTCATGATATGAAAATTCTGATCCTCGGCGCAGGCCGCGTGGGCGAGAGTGTCGCCGAGAGCTTGCTGAGTGAAAAAAACGACATCACCGTGGTCGACACGGATGGTGTGCGCCTGCGCGATCTCGAAGGCCGCTTCGATCTGCGCGGCGTCGTGGGCAATGGCATCAGCCCCGAAGTGCTGGCCGAGGCCGGTGCGGCGGACACGGACATGCTGATCGCCTGCACCTCCCAGGACGAAACCAATCTGACCGCCTGCAAGATCGCGCAGGTGCTGTTCAACATCCCCACCCGCATCGTGCGCGTGCGCTCGGTGGCGCTCAAAAGCCATGCCGAGCTGCTGTCCGACACCGGCTTTGGGGTGACGCATGCCTTCTGCCCCGAAGAAGCGCTGATGGGCTACATCGGCAAGCTGGTGACCTACCCCGAGGCGCTGCAGGTGCGCGAATTTGCCCAGGGCCATGTGGCGCTGGCATCGGTGCGTGCGCGCGGCGGCGCGCCGGTGGTGGGCTTGAGCGTGGCCGATGTGCGCCAGAACCTGCCCCATGGCACGGTGCGTGTGGTGGGCGTGTACCGCCGCTTTCACCATGAGGCCGACCGCCTGGTGCCCACCGAGGGCAGCACCCGCATCGAGCCGGGCGACGAGGTGTTTGTGCTGTCGGACAAGGAGCAGCTGGGCGATGTGCTGGCGGCCTTCAACCGCCAGGTGGGTGAACAGGCCGAGGTGGTGCGCCGCGTGATGGTGGCCGGCGGCGGCCGCGTAGGCATGCGCCTGGCGCGCGCGCTGACCAAGGAATCGCGGCGTTTCCAGGTCAAGATCATCGAGAAAAGCGAGGACCGCTGCGTCTATCTGGCCTCGCGCCTGCCGTCCGATGTGCTGGTGCTCAAGGGCGATGCGACCGACGAGACCTTGATGGAGAACGAGAACGTCGAGGATGTGGACCTGTTCGTGGCCATCACCGATGACGACGAAGACAACATCATGTCCTGCCTGCTGGCCAAGAAGCTGGGCGCAACCCGGGTGCTGGCGCTGATCAACCGCCGCACCTATGCCGACCTGATGCATGGCACGCAGATTGATATTGCGCTGTCGCCCGCCCAGGCCACCCTGGGTGAGTTGCTGGCCTATGTGCGCCAGGGCGATGTGCAGGCCGTGCACAGCCTGCGCCGTGGCGTGGCCGAGGCGATCGAGATTGTGGCGCGCGGCGACGCCAAGACCTCGCGGGCCGTGGGCCGGCGCGTGGGCAGCCTGCGCCTGCCGCGCGATGTGCACATCGGCATGATCGTGCGCGGCCTGCCCGAGCCCGATGCGCGCAACACCAATGGCAGCGAGACGGCCGAGCGTGATGAAGACGAACGCGATGACGAGAAGGTGGAGGTGATCGTGCCCACCAGCGGCACCATCATCCAGAGCAATGACCATGTCATTCTCTTCTTGCCGAACAAGCGCCTGGTGCATGAGGTCGAGGCCCTGTTCCGTGTCGGGGTGACCTTTTTCTAGGCCCGGCCGATGACTGATCTTCGACCCGTGCTGCGCGTATTGGGCATTTTGCTGCTGATGTTTGGCGGCACGATGGCCGTGCCCGCGATCTCCTCGCTGTGGACGGACGATGGGGTGTTTGGCGTCTACCCGCTGACCATGGGCATCACCTGGGCCTGCGGCACGGTGCTGTGGTGGATGGCGCGGCATGAGCAGCGCGAGCTGCAGGCGCGCCACGGCATCATGCTGGTCGCCTTTGTCTGGATGGTGTTCCCGCTGTTTGCGGCGCTGCCACTCTACCTGGGCTTTGAGCGCATCGACCGGGCGCTGAGTTGGCAGCATGCCTATTTTGAAGCGGTCTCGGGCCTCACGACCACCGGCTCCACCGTGCTCAACCATGTGGATACCTTGCCGGTGTCGCTCAACATCTGGCGCACCTTTCTGCAGTGGATGGGCGGCATGGGCATCCTGATTCTGGCCGTGGCCATCCTGCCGATGATCGGCATGGGCGGTAGCCAGCTCTTTCGTGCCGAGGCCGCCGGCCCGGTGAAGGACACCAAGCTCACGCCGCGCATGGCCGAAACCGCTAAGGGGCTGTGGGGCGTGTACGGCCTGTTCTCCGTGCTTTGCGCGCTGGCCTACTGGCTGGCCGGCATGACGCCGCTGGATGCGGTGATGGTCATGTTCACCACGGTAAGTCTGGGCGGCCTCACCCCCCATGACGCCAGCTTTGCCTATTTCAATTCACCGCTGATCGAGGGCATCTGCACCGTCTTCATGCTGCTGGCCAGCTGCAACTTCGCGCTGTATTTTGTGGCCATCCGCAAGCGCAATGTCTGGGTGCTGTACCGGCAGCCGGAGTTCCGCGCCACCATTGGTACCTTGCTGGGTGGTGGCCTGCTGGTGGCGGCACTGCTGTGGTTCAAGGGCGTGTATGGCCCGTTGGAATCGCTGCGAATGGGTGTTTTCCATACGGTATCGGTGGCCACCACCACCGGCTATGCGGCCGTCGATTTTGGGCTGTGGCCGCCTTTTGCGCCGGTCTTCATGCTGCTGCTGTCGGGCGTGGCCACCAGTGCGGGCTCGACCGGTGGCGGTATCAAGATGATCCGCATGCTGCTGCTGCTCAAGCAAACCCGGCGCGAAATGCGCCGCCTGGTGCACCCCAATGCGGTGCAGCCGGTGACGGTGGGCGGCCTGGCGGTGGATGAGCGGGTGATCTTCTCGGTGCTGGCCTTCATGCTGGTGTACTGCGCCACCATTGCGGTGCTGACCATGGCCTTGCTGTTCACCGACATGGATTTGCAGAACGCGCTGGGCGCCGTGCTTGCCAGCGTGAACTGTGCCGGTGTAGGCTGGGGCGATCTGGGCCCCAGCAACAATTTTGCCGGCCTGACCAGCTTCCAGCTGAGCGTGACCACCTTGGGCATGCTGATGGGCCGGCTGGAGATCCTCAGCTTTCTGGCCCTGTTGACGCCGGCTTTCTGGCGAAGGTGAGGGCTTGCTAGGTGGAGCGGCTGCAAAGTTCTGGTGACTTTGGCCCTCAACTCTCTACAATTGGTACTCAATTGTTTTTTGCTCGTTTTTTTTGAGCCCTCAAACAGTATTCATTTATGGTCCCGAATCTCATAACAGCCCTAACGGGGCCCATCAACGAATTGGAACAGCGCATGCTCGATGCCATGCCCGCGATCGAGCGCTGGTTCCGTCTTGAGTGGATGGAGCACACGCCTCCGCTCTATTCGTCGGTGGATATCCGCAATGCCGGCTTCAAGCTCGCACCGGTTGATACCAATCTGTTCCCCGGCGGTTGGAACAACCTGACGCCAGAGATGGTGCCGCTGGCCGTGCAATCGGCAATGGCTGCGATTGAAAAGATCTGCCCCGAGGCGCGCAACCTGCTGATCATTCCCGAGAACCAGACGCGCAACCCCCAGTACCTGGCCAACCTGGTGCAGCTGCAGCACATCTTCTCGATGGCGGGCCTGAATGTGCGCATCGGCTCGATCGACCCGGAGGTCAAGGAGACCATCAAGCTCAAGGTCGGCAATAAGGAGCTGGTGATTGAGCCGGCGCTGCGCCATGGCCGCCGTGTGGGCCTGAAGTATTTCGACCCCTGCACCATCTTGCTGAACAACGACCTGTCCACTGGCGCGCCCGGCATTCTGGAAGAGGTCTACGAGCAGTTTGTGCTGCCGCCGCTGCATGCGGGCTGGAGCGTGCGCCGCAAGAGCCGCCATTTCCAAAGCTACGAAGAGGTGGCCAAGCGCTTTGGCAAGCTGATGGGGATCGACCCCTGGCTGATCAACCCCATGTTCAGCAGCCGCAAGGGCGTAGACTTCACCGATGGCAGCGAGCATGCACTCGATGAGTTGCGTGAAGATGTCGACGTGATGCTGACCAAGGTGCGCCGAAAATACAAGGAATACGGCATCAAGGAAACGCCCTTTGTCGTCGTCAAGGCGGACAACGGCACCTATGGCATGGGCGTGATGAGCGTGCATGACGCCAAGGAGCTGCGTCAGCTGTCGGTCAAGACCAAGAACCAGATGTCGCTGGTCAAGGACGGCCAGCAGGTCCATGACATGATCATCCAGGAGGGTGTGCAGACCGTGGAGCGCATGGACAAGGAAGCGGCCGAGCCGGTGGTCTACATGATTGACCGCTATGTGGTGGGCGGCTACTACCGCGCCCACTCCGACAAGGGCGCCGAGGACAACCTCAATGTGCCGGGCGCGCATTTCATCCCGCTGTCGTTCGAGCACGGTATCTCGCCGGGCGACTCGGTCGGGGCCAGCGCGCCCAACCGCTTCTATATGTATGGTGTGGTGGCGCGCCTGGCGATGCTGGCGGCCAGCTATGAGCTGGAGGCGACCGATCCGGACGCCGAAATCTACGACTGAGCCGATTGCGGCTCTCCTGCAACTTCTGATTCGCTCGCTGCTGATCCGCCATTCGGGCTTGTCCGGATGCGCGGCCTCACTGCGGGCGCAACAACAGGCGCACAATGCAAACCAATCCACTACAAGCATGCCTGATGCGGCATGGCACAAAGGCTTGATGTGCAACACAACAATAAATCTGCACTGCCCGGGCTGACGCTTGGCGCCATCGGGGTGGTGTATGGCGATATCGGCACCAGCGTGCTGTACTCGCTCAAAGAGGTGTTCGGCTCCGGCCATGTGCCTTTCACCCACGACAATGTCTACGGTGTCCTGTCCATCCTGTTCTGGACCCTGACCCTGATCGTCTCGCTCAAATATGTGGTCCTGGTGCTGCGGGCGGACAACAACGGCGAAGGCGGGCTGATCGCCATGCTGGCGCTGGCCTCGCAAGCGGTCAAAGACAAACCCAAACTGCGCTCGGTGCTGATGCTGGTCGGCATCTTCGGCACCTGCCTCTTTTATGGCGATGGCGTGATCACGCCGGCTATCTCGGTGCTCTCGGCGGTTGAGGGCCTGGAGGTGGTCTCGCCCGGCTTCAAGTCCTGGGTGATTCCGCTCACCCTGGTGGTCCTGCTGCTGCTGTTCTGGGTGCAAAAGCGGGGCACGGCGGGCATCGGCAAGTTCTTCGGCCCCATCATGGTGGTCTGGTTCCTCTGCATTGCTGCCCTGGGTATCTGGAACATCGTGGACCACCCGCAAGTGCTGAGGGCGCTCAGCCCGCACCATGCGCTGGGCTTCATCGGCCGCCATCCCGGCATCAGCTTCATCATTCTGGGTGCTGTGGTCCTTTGTGTGACTGGTGCAGAGGCCTTGTATGCCGACATGGGCCATTTCGGCCGCAAGCCCATTCGCCTGGCCTGGTTCAGTATTGCGATGCCGTCCCTGGTGCTGAATTACTTTGGCCAGGGCGCGCTGGTGCTGGAGAACGCCGAGGCGGTGAAGAACCCCTTCTTCATGCTGGCGCCCGGCTGGGCGTTGCTGCCCCTGGTGCTGCTGGCGACGATGGCGACGGTGATTGCATCGCAGGCGCTGATCACCGGTGCCTTCAGCGTCACCAAGCAGGTTATCCAGCTGGGTTACCTGCCGCGCATCCAGATCCTGCACACCAGCGTGCGCGATACCGGGCAGATCTATATCCCGTTCGTGAACTGGGCGCTGTTCCTGACCATTGTTCTGGCGGTGATCCTGTTCAAGTCCAGCAGCAATATGGCGGCGGCCTACGGGATCGCGGTGACCCTGGACATGACCATCACCACGGTGCTCACCTTCTTTGTGCTGCGCTACGGCTGGAAATATGCGCTCTGGATGGCGCTGGCGCCGACGGTGTTCTTCTTCTGCATCGATATCACCTTCTTCGCCTCCAACCTGCTCAAGCTGTTTGATGGAGGCTGGTTCCCGCTGGCCATTGGCCTGTGCCTGTTCGTCGTGATGATGACCTGGAAGCGCGGGCGCGAGCTGGTCTACGAAAAGCTGCATGCCGATGGCATCGATCTGCAGTCCTTCCTGCAGATGGTGCTGCAGGCGCCGCCCACGCGGGTGCCGGGCACGGCGGTGTTCCTGACATCCGACGCCCATGTGGTGCCCACGGCCTTGCTGCACAACCTCAAGCACAACAAGGTGCTGCATGAGCAGAACATGTTCGTCAACATCGTCTACCACGAGGTGCCCTGGATCGGCCTGGAAAAGCGTGCCGTGATCGAGCCGCTGGGCGGCGACTGCTGGCGCGTTCAGCTGAACTACGGCTTCAAGAACGATGTGGATGTGCCCAATGCGCTGCACCAGCTGCGCGGCCATGGCTGCGATACCGGGCAGATGGTGACCAGCTACTTCCTCTCGCGCGATGTGTTTGTGCCTACGGACAAGGCCAGCGCCGGCATGGCACCTTGGCGGCAGAAGTTGTTTGCCCAGATGCACCACAATGCAGCAGGTGCGGCAGAGTTCCTGCTGTTGCCGAGCAACAGCGTGGTGGAGCTGGGCTCCAAAATCGAAATTTAACCAGCCAGGGCTTTGGATCCGCTGCGCGCACCCCAAGCCAGCGAACACCGTGGCGGCGCGAAAGGGTGTATGCGGTTTTTCAAGGACATGAGCGCATCGGCGCTCATCGCAGGCTTTGTCACGGTGCTGGTGGGCCTGACCAGCTCCATCGCGATTGTGTTCCAGGCGGCGCAAAGCTTTGGCGCCACGCCCGCGCAGGTCTCATCCTGGGTCTGGTCGCTCGGCATTGGTGTGGGCCTGTGCTGCTGGGTGCCCAGCATCCTGCTGCGCAAGCCCGTGGTGGTGGCCTGGTCCACCCCCGGGGCGGCCGTGCTGGCCACGGCCGGTGCCACCGGCGCATTCGCCATGGGCGATGCCATTGGCGCCTTCATCATCAGTGCCGTATTGATTGCGGTGGTGGGCATGACGGGCTGGTTCGAGCGCCTGATGAACCGCATCCCGATCGCCATCGCCTCGGCACTGCTGGCTGGTGTGCTGACCCGGTTTGGCCTGGATGCCTTCGCCGCTGCGCAGACCAATACCTGGCTGGTAGTGGCCATGCTGGTTACTTACCTGCTGGGCCGGCGCCTGCTGCCGCGCTATGCGGTCATGCTCACCTTGGCCGTTGGCATTGTGGTGGCGCTGCTGCAGCACAAGATCCAGTGGTCTGCCGTGCAGCCGGGGCTGACGATGCCGGTGTTCACCATGCCCAGCTTCAGCTGGCAGGCCGCCATCAGCCTGGCGCTGCCACTGTTTGTTGTCACCATGGCCTCGCAGAACCTGCCCGGCGTGGCCATCATCCGGGGCTCCGGCTACGACCTGCCCATCTCCAAGCTGATCACGATGACGGGTCTGGCCACCTTGCTGCTGGCACCCTTTGGCGCTTTTGGCATCAATCTGGCGGCCATCACGGCGGCGATCTGCATGGGGCCGGAATCCCACCCCGACAAGGCCAGGCGCTATGCCGCTGCCGTGGTCTGCGGCGTCATCTATGTGTTGATTGGCTGGTTCGGTGTCGTCATTGCAGGCCTGCTGACCGCATTCCCGCATGAGCTGGTGGTGGCGATCGCCGGCATTGCGCTGCTGGGAACCATCGGCGGCGGTCTGCATACGGCCTTGCAAGGCGAGCAGTACCGGGAAGCGGCGCTGATCACCTTCCTGGTGGCGGTGAGCGGCGTAACAATAGCCGGAGTGGGATCGGCCTTTTGGGGTGTGGTCGCAGGCAGCCTTGCGCTTTTTGTGCAACATTACGGCAAGCGCCGCTCGGCTTGAGCGCGCCTAGTTCTGTCCGTTTCTGCTTGCATATCCCACTGGTGGGCATGCAAGGCCATTGAATACACAGGGCGGCCACCAGGCCGCCAACCCACACCATGCATATCCTCTTTGTTGCCGATCCGCTTGAGTCCTTCAAGATCTACAAGGACAGTACCTTCGCGATGATGCGCAGCGCCCAGGCGCGCGGCCACCGCATCACGGTTTGTGAGCCACGGCATATCCGCTGGATCAGCGGCGAGAAGGTCTCGGCCCAGGTGCGCGACATTGTGCTGACCGGCGACGAATCGCGCTGGTTTGACGAAGCACCCGGCCGCCGTGCCGAGCTGGCCGAGTTTGACGCCATCGTCATGCGCAAGGACCCGCCCTTCGACAGCGAGTACTTCTATGCCACCCATTTGCTGGGCCAGGCAGAGCGCGAAGGCGCCAAGGTCTTCAACAAGCCAGCGGCATTGCGCGACCACCCCGAAAAGCTGGCGGTGATGGAGTTTGCCGAATACGCGCCCGTGACCCTGGTCACCCGCAGTGCCCAAGATATCCGCGACTTCCATGCCGAGCACAAGGACATCATCCTCAAGCCGCTGGACGGCATGGGCGGCATGGGCATCTTCCGCGTCGGTGCCGATGGCATGAACCTGGGCAGCATCATCGAAACCCTGAACCTCGACGGCGCCCAAAGCGTGATGGTGCAGAAGTACCTGCCTGAAATCACCAAGGGCGACAAGCGCGTGCTGATCATTGGCGGCCAGCCCGTGCCTTTCTGCCTGGCGCGCATTCCGCAAGGCAATGAGGTGCGTGGCAACCTGGCCGCTGGCGGCAAGGGTGTGGCACAGGCGCTGGAGCCGGAAGACCGTGCCATTGCCGAGTACATCGGCGCGCGCCTGGCGCCACGTGGCTTGCTGTTGATCGGTCTGGACATCATTGGCCACCGCATCACCGAGATCAATGTGACCAGTCCCACCTGCTTCCAGGAGATCGAACAGCAGGCCGGGTTCCCGGTCGGCGACATGTTCGTCGAAGCGCTGGAAAAGGCCGTTGCCGAAGCCGTCTGACACACGCCTGCAAAAAACACTGACGTTTTCCTGGAGCCCCGGGAAAACGCCTATACAATAGCGTCTATCGACAGCACGATGCCTTGCAAAGCTGCCAGACTCGAAAGAGGGCGGTTCGCAAGGTTTGTTT
>NZ_SOAL01000019.1 GCF_004364775.1 Comamonas sp. JUb58 | reverse complement strand
CCGAGCCCAAAGAGGCGCATAAGGCTTTTAAGAGCTATGTCCCCGGCTATTTGCACATGGATGTGAAGTACTTGCCCCAGATGCAGGACGAAACCAAGCGCCGCTATTTGTTCGTGGCCATCGACAGGGCCACGCGCTGGGTGTTTGTGCAGATCAAGCCTGCCAAAACGGCAGCGGGCGCCAAGGCATTCTTGAGGGCCTTGCACAAAGCCTGTCCGATCAAGATAACCAAGCTGCTGACTGACAACGGCAAAGAGTTCACTGATCGCTTGTTTGCCAGTCATGCAAGAGCGCCCAGCGGCAGCCATGAGCTGGACTTGCTGTGCGAACAACTGGGTATCGAGCATCGCCTCACCCGGCCCCGGACACCCAGAACCAACGGCATGGTTGAACGCTTCAACGGCCGCATCGCAGATGTCCTCAAAACCCATCGCTTTAACAGCGCCGAGGATTTAGAACAAACGCTGATGCGTTACGTGGCCCTATACAACCACCAATTGCCGCAATCAGCGCTGCAAAGCAAAACGCCCATCCAAGCTATGAAGCAGTGGCACCAAACTGATCCCGAACTGTTCAATAAACGACCCTATGATCGTCCGGGATGCGACAGCTAGGCATCGGAGTCTTAGTAAAGGACCGCCTGCATAACTGGATATAAAAGCAGCGCTATATTGCTTTCTGGAATTCCAGCTCATAGCTGGGCATTCCAACACCACCGCCCGCTGCAGATTGCTCAAAGCGCAATGTTTGCATATCATCCCGCTTGGCAAATTCTGCCAAGATTAGTGCCATCATATAAAAAATATGACGCGGCGCCGCCATATATGCCATACCTTTACGAGCCCGTATAATCGTTCGATGGCCTCCGTTCTTGGCCATAGAGATAGGCCAGCCCTCTTCGAAAATACCCAAAACAGGCAAGTACAAAAAGGGGTCTTCTGAGCGAGGGCCAAAGACAAGATCCGATGAGAATCCTGCAAAAGGCGTTGTGGCATAAAACGCCTTCATCCGGATATCGGAGAATGCCTGACCCATATCATCACTTCGCCAAGATTGAATGCACAAATAACGTGCATCGCCACCAGCATCTGCTGGGAATCTCAGAAAACGGTATTCCTGTTGCGTGGCTGATATCTTTCTAAAAAATCCTGCGATGCCCATAAGGTCGGAATGGTGCACCACGATCCCAGGCAAGGCAATGTGGCCAACACACCTTTGGTTTAAATTTATTTTTATCAATGGATAGTTACTTACCATGGCTGGGCGATTCATTAAAAATCAAACTCACGTAGCTTTTCCGCTGAAGATCGGAACATCACTTCACGATGAAAAATACTGCATCAAATGCATTACCCCGGGAATACAAATTATCACCCAGACCACGAAAATTAACCATTTCTTGACTTGCATTTTCAACGCAACTACCCTCAACAAACAGAACCATCACAAACGAAAGTAGAACAAGGCCAGCGACATCAATACCAATGCAGCAACGATCTTGCCTCTATTTTCATTTGCAGCTTTTGCAACGGATGTCAGATTAGCCACACAAGCTACAGACGCTAAAAATGAGAATAATGCTGAGCCATAGTATTTATGCTCAAGCCCCTGCACTACGAACAAAATCAATATTGGGGATATAAGCAGGAATTTTTTCATTAGTACCCCTTAGCATCAAACCTGGTGCAGGCTAAATCTTAATTTTGCACCTGATACCCGAGCCACCATCTGAACAACAAAACAAGAATAAAGGAAACAAGCAGATATACGGTCAAGGCTACATTTTTGATAAAAACATCAGACAGCAAAGGATCCGCGAGCCAAATCTTAACGGGGAATACAGAGGCAGGAAGCAAATAAAGACAAGTATCGAGCTTTGATTTCTTCAAAAACGCCCCACAACTGCAACAGTTTTTTATAGCGCTAAAAATCGCTTTCCAAAACAGGAATTCTCCGCAATTTTCGCACCTACCTCTCATACTGCCTCCTGAGCTTTTTGTGCTTTTGTGCTTTTTAATCCAAATAGCTACTACCGTCATTAATTATATTAAGAAACCAGCAGCAATTCCTAAAGAAAAGAACGGGAAAATTGCGCCGTCCAGCAGAAAATACTTTAGCTTATCCTCATCAACCCGTCTAAGCCATTGCACCTCGATCAAGGCCAGCACCATTCCAATACCGAATGCCTTGAATATATTCAGAGCTGGCAAGGAAGCTATAAATCTTATAAAAAAGCAGGTGCATAAGCCAAGCAAAACGGCGAGCAAGGGGAAGAAAATTGAAATGAATCTGTGCATGATGGGCGGCCTTGGCTACATTACGTGCTTCCCCAATAATGGAAAAGCCGCGACGCCCTGCACTATTGCATAGATTGCAGGACCATCGCCTCATAAAGCCCTGAAGATGATCAGCGCTCAAGCACTCCGTCAACGCGGCTCTTTCCCTCGCAGCAGCGAATAGCTTAGAACGAGGACTTCGCACCCGTCCCCAACACCCCATCCCGCAAGCGCACCAGCGCCCCATTATCTAAAGCCTGCACGTTGTAGCAAAGCCCAATGCGGCGTTTCAGCTCCACCTCCAGCGGCTGGGTCTGCACGCCCGGCATTTCTTGCGCCAGGGATTCAGGCACTATCGCCCGGCCCACACCCGCCGCCACCAGGTCCAGCGCCAGCGAGAAATTGCTGGCCAGCGCGGCGGGCGAATCGGCACGGCTGCCGTAGATAGGCATCAGGCGTTGGTGGCTGGCGTGGGTGGGGCAGACGATCCAGTCGGTAGCGGTGTCTTGCGGGGTGTCTGCTGCGTTGTCTGGTGACAGCGCTTGGGCGGGCAGGGCCAGCACATAGCGCTCGCTCAGCAGTGGCAGGAACAGCTCGTCCTCGCAGCGCAACTCTTCGCTGGCCAGGCGCGCATCGCCCTCGCATTGCGCCAGCAGATGCAGCTGCAGGCCGGGCATGCAGGCGCGGGCGGTAGCGGCCAAGTGCTGCAAGGTGCTGCGGGCCACATCCTCCTCCACGCCAATGGTCAGGCGCTCGCGCTCGTCGCGTTTGCGAAAGCGCTGGGCCAGGCCATCGGCCTCGGCCACCATGCGGCGCAGTTGTGGGTAGAGCGCGCGGGCATCGTCCGTCACTTCCACACCACGCGCCTTGCGCACAAACAAGGCCGTGCCCAGGGCCTCTTCCAGCAGGCGGATGCTGCCTGACAGCGCCGGCTGGCTCAGGTGCAGGCGCTGCGCTGCAGCGGTGATATTGCGCTCTTCAAACACGGCGACAAAGGCGCGGAACTGGCGGTAATCCATGGCAAGTCATAAGCAAAACGTATGAGTGACAGAAGAATAAACCATTTTTCAAACAACATACGCTCGATCTACACTAGATTCTGTACTGATTCATCAGAAAAATCTATTTCTTTAGAAGGTTCCCAGATTATGCAAAACCGCAAACCCCTGATCGTCATCACCGGTGCCAGCTCGGGCATTGGCCTGGCTACCGCCCAGCTGTTTTCGTCGCTGGGCCACCCGCTGCTGCTGCTGGCCCGCCGGCTGGAAAACATGCAAGCCCTGAACCTGCCCGACACCCTGGCCCTCTCCGTCGATGTGACCGACCGCGCCGCACTGGCGGCCGCCGTGCAACAAGGCGAAGCCCGCTTTGGCCCGGCCGATGCCATCGTCAACAATGCCGGCGTCATGCTGCTGGGCGAGATCACCCGCCAGGACCCGGACCAGTGGGACCGCATGCTGGATGTGAATGTCAAAGGTGTCTTGAACGGCGTGCATGCCGTTGCCGCTGGCATGGTGCAGCGCCAGCGCGGCAACATCATCAATGTGAGCTCGGTGGCCGGCCGCAAGACCTTTCCCAACCATGTCGCCTATGTCGGCACCAAGTTCGCCGTGCATGGCCTGACGGAGAACCTGCGCGAGGAACTGGCTGCCCACAATGTGCGCGTGACCACCATCGCCCCCGGCGCGGTCGAGACCGAGCTGCTCGGCCACACCACCGATGACAGCATCAAGGCTGGCTACGAGGATTGGAAAACCTCCATGGGCAGCAAGGTGCTGTCGGCCCAGGATGTGGCCAACGCCATCCACTACGCCTATGCGCAGCCGGACGGTGTCTGCATTCGCGAAATCGTGCTGGCTGCAACGCGCCAGCAGGCCTAAACACACCGGCTTCACCCCGACTACAGCCTCCAAGGCCGCCAGCATGTTGCGGCCTTGGAGGCTTTTTTGTCGACGACTGAAGATGCCCCACCCAAGCGAAACTGATCCTGAGTATTAGTTTTAATTAAGTTGTTATCAAAATATCCGCTTAATGGCTAGTATTTGTAGAAATACTAATACTTAAAAATCCACCGCAAAACGCCTCAGCTGCTGCAGTGGATCCATCACGGAGACGACATGAAGACAACCTCGGGTCTCGATGTCCGCGCCTTGAAGATTTTCGAGGCCGTGGCGTCTTCGGGCAGCCTGTCCAAGGGCGCGGCAGCGCTGGGTGTCACGCAATCGGCGGTCTCGCAGACGATCACGCAGATCGAGGCGATCCTGGAGACGCAGGTGTTTGACCGCTCGCAGCGGCCCTTCAAACTCACACCGGCAGGCATTGCGCTCAGCCGCCGGGCCGGGCAGATTGTCGAGGACATGGAGCGCCTGGTGGTGCATGTGCGCGATGCCGATCTGGCCAGCCGCCCGGCCATCCGCGTCGGCATGATCGACTCCTTTGCCGCCACCGCAGGGCCGGCCATCGTCAAGAAGGTCACCGAATCGGCCAGCCAGTTGCTGCTCTGGTCGGGCCTGGCCAACAGCCATGCCACCGCGCTGATGAAGCGCCAGCTCGACCTGATCGTCACGACCGACACGCTCGATGACATCGACCACATCGTGCGCCGCTCCATCTTCTCCGAGCCTTTTATCGCGGTGATTCCCAAGGTGCGCGAGAAAGAGTTCAAGAACGCCGACCTCACCACCCTGATCGAGAAGATGCCGCTGATCCGCTTCAGCGCCCGCTCCCACTTTGGTGCCTTGATCGAGCGCCACCTGCGCCGCCAGGGCTTCAGCCCGCGCCCGTATCTGGAGATCGACACCTCCGACGTGGTCATGGCCATGGTTGCCGCCGACCTGGGCTGGACGGTCACGACGCCCATCTGCCTGCTGCAGGGCCGCACCTACAGCGGGCAGATCACTGCCATTCCGCTGCCCGGCGCCAGCCTGCACCGCACCATCTACCAGCTCTCCCGCGAGGGGGAGTATGTGGACATGGCCGAGAACTGCTTCCAAGTGAGCAGAAGCGTCATGGAGAACGACATCTTTCCCGATGTACGCCAACTGATCCCCTGGCTCAGAAGCGGGATCTCGCTGAGCTAGCCAGTCCTTGCACAAGCTGCTTTCCATGGCTGGGATGCCGCCGCATCCGCGCCAGGGGAGTGTCTTGTCCAGCGATTGGCCAGCTCTTTAAAAACAGTAAATCCAAGGAGACAACATGACCCTCAACCGCCGTTCCTTTATCCAGAAAAGCGCCGCTGCCTCATTTGCCGGTGCGCTGTCGCTGCCCAGCTTTGCGGCCGAGCAAACCCTTAAATACGGAGGCTCGCCCTGGCTGGGCCACTACCCCGCCCACCTCGCGATGGCCGAGGGCTATTTGAAGGAGGTAGGCATCAACCAGGACTGGCAGTCCTTCGCCACCTCATCGGCCCGCATGAGTGCCTTCATGTCCGGCGGTGTCGATATCGGCTGCGCCGGCATTGTCTCGGCACTGGCGCTGATGTCGCGCGGTGCCAAGCAGTTCGCGATCATTGCGATCCCGGAAAACTTTGGCCGGGTCGAAGGCCTGGTCGCCCGCAAAGGCATCGAGACCGTGGCAGATCTCAAAGGAAAGAAGATTGGCGTGACCTTCGCATCCAGCACCCATCTGCTGGTGCTCGATGTGCTGGAGCAGGCGGGCATCAAACCCGGCGAGGCCGATGTGCTCAACATCCCTGGCCCGGAGCTGCAAGGCGCCATCAAGACCGGCCAGATCGATGCGGCCGCTGCCTGGACCCCGCACTTTGACAACATCCTGCGCGAGCCCGGCGTCAAGCTGCTGGCCGATGACTCGCAGTTCAGCCTCTACAAGTCCTTCAAGGTCACGCCCGGCCCCGATGTGCTGCTGGTGCGCCGCGAGTTCGCCGCGCAAAACCGCGAGCTGGTCAAGCGCTACCTGTCGGCCTACTTCAAGGCCAGCGATCTGCTGCGCGAGCAGCCCGAGAAAGCCTCGCAGGCGCTGCTCAAGTTCACCGGCCTCAACATGAAGGAGCAGATGTCCGCCGTCACCGGCTCCGACTGGTACCCGCAAGCCCAGCAAAAAGAGCTGCTCACCGGCGAGTTTGTACAAGGCCTGCAAAAGCTGGCCGAGATGCTGGTCAAGCACAAGCAGATCGACAAGGCCCCGGTCGTCAAAGACTGGATCGATGCCTCCTTTGTCTGAAGGCCGGAGCGCGCAACGTGATATCCAAATCCCCATCCCGCATGGCACTGGCCGCCACCAGTGCGGCCTCGGTGCTGTTCTTCATCGCCCTCTGGGAGGCTGTGTGCCGCGCCGGCCTGGTCGATCCCATCTTTCTGCCCCCGCCCAGTGCCGCGCTGGGCAAGGCCGCCGCCATGCTGGGCGACGGCACTTTCTGGCCCCATATCCTAGCGTCCGCACGCCGGGTGATGATCGGCTTTTTGGCGGCCACCGCCGTGGCCATCCCGCTGGGCATCTTCCTGGGCACCTCGTCCTTTGCCCGGGCGGCCTTTGATCCCATCCTGTCCTTTCTGCGGCCGCTGCCGTCGATGAGCTGGATTCCGCTCTCCCTGCTGTGGTTCGGTATCACCGAGACGCAGAAGTACAGCATCGTCTTCATGGGCTGCTTTGCGCCGGCAATGGTCTATGTGATCGAGGCCACGCGCAATGTCGATCCGCTCCTGGTGCGCGCCGCGCAAAACCTGGGCGCCAACCGCTGGCAGGTGATGAAGGAAGTGATCCTGCCCGGCAGCCTGTCGCAGATCCTGAGCGGCTTCAAGGTCATCCTGGGCCTGGCCTGGACCTGTGTGATCGCCGCCGAGCTGGTCGCCGCCCGCGAAGGCCTGGGCTTTCTCATCATGAATGGCAAGGAGTTCTTCCAGACCGAAGTGGTCGTGCTGGGCATGGTGCTCATCAGCACCACGGTGCTGATCACCGACTTCGTCTTCCGTCAAATCGAAAACTGGGTACTGAGGTGGAAACAATGAACGAGCAACACAAAGGCTCCATGATTTCGGTGCAAGGCATTGCCAAGCACTACGGTGATTTCAAGGCGCTCGAGCGCGTCGATCTGGAGATTGAAAAAGGCGAGTTCGTCGTGCTGCTGGGCGCCTCGGGCTGCGGCAAATCCACCCTGCTCAACCTCGTCACCGGGTTTGACAAACCCACCGCCGGGCGCATCGTCGTCAACGGCCGCGAGGTCAACAAGGTCGATCCGCACTGCGGCATGGTGTTCCAGCAGTACGCGCTTTTCCCCTGGCTCACGGTGATCGACAACGTCGCCTTCGGCCTGAAGATGAAGGGCATTGCCAAAGCCGAGCGCCTGCAGGTGGCGCGCCGCTTTATCGAGATGGTCGGCCTCAAGGGCTTTGAGGACAAGTACCCCAATGCCTTGTCGGGCGGCATGCGCCAGCGCGTCTCCATCGCCCGCGTGCTCGCCAATGATCCGGATGTGATCCTGCTCGACGAACCCTTTGCCGCGCTCGATGCGATGACCCGCCAGGTGCTGCAGGACGAGTTGCTGCAGATCTATGAAAAGAGCAAGAAGACCATCATCTTCATCACCCACTCCATCGACGAGGCGCTGCTGCTGTCCACCCGCATGCTCATCATGAGCGCGCGGCCCGGCCGCGTGGTGACCGACATCCGCAACGACCTGCCCATGCCGCGCAATGCGCAGGTGCAACTCTCCCCGCGCTACAACGAACTCAAGGGCCAGATCTGGGACACCGTGCAGTCCGAAGTCATGCGCAGCCTGCAGGCCACCAGCCACTAACCACCACCACCCCATGTCCAAGCAACCTACTTTCCCGAGCTACCAAGCGAGTTCGGGCTGGAATACCTTGCTCCCAAAAAGGCAGGCCCATACCCAGGCGCCCAGCGAGCGGCACTTTGATGCCATCGTCATCGGCGCCGGCGTCACCGGCCTGGCCGCCGCCCGGCGCATTGCCGAGCTGGAGCCGCAAGCACGCGTGCTGCTGATGGATGCCAGCACCGTGGGCGATGGCTCCTCGGGCCGCAACTCGGGCTTTTTGATCAACCTGCCGCACAACACCGGCATGTCCGGCCACGGCAGCCCCATCGAGGTGGCGCGCAAGCAGATTGCGCTCTACAACACCGGCTTGGTCTGGCTCAAATCCCTGATCGACCAGCACCAGATCGACTGCGGCTGGAACCCTGTCGGCAAGTACCACGCCGCCGCCACACCCGATGGCGCAGCCCGCCTCAAAAGCACGCTCCAGCAGTACCAAGAATGGGGCGTGGCCTATACCGAGCTGGGGCGCGATGCCTTGCAGCAGCGCCTGGGCACCACGCACTACCACTACGGCTATCACTCGGACAACAACGTCTTTGTGCAGCCCGCCGCCCTGGTGCGCGGCCTGGCCGACAGCCTGCCCGCCAATGTGCAGCTCTGGGAGGGCGAGCCGGTACTGTCGCTGCAGGAGGGCAAGCCCCACACCGTGCGCACCGCCACGGCCGAGCTGACCGCTCCGCGCATCGTCATCGCCAACAACGGCTTTGCCCGCAAGCTCGGCTTTGCACGCGATCGCGTGTTCACCATCTACACCTATGCGGGCCTGACCGAGCAACTGGACGAGGAAGAGCTGCAAAAACTAGGCCCCGAGCCGGAATGGGGCGTGATCCCCGCCAACCGCCTGGGCACCACCTTGCGCAAGGTCGCGGGTGGCCGCTTTATGGTGCGCAGCTCCTACTCGTACGACAGCGAAGAGCCGCTCGCCGAGGTGCGCAAGGCCCTGCAGGGCTGCTACCAGATGCGCTATCCGCAGATGCGCTCGCATGCGCTGCCGCTGCTCTGGGGCGGGGTCACGGCCCTCACCCGCAACGGGGCGCTCTACTTTGGCCAAGTGGGCGATGGCCTCTACATCTCCATTGGCTGCAATGGCGCCGGCATGCTCAAAGGCAGCATGTTCGGCAAGCTGCTCGGCGAGATGGCCTGCGGCCAGCAATCCCCCCAACTGGCCGACGCGCTGGGCTTTGAACGCCCCAGCTGGCTGCCACCCGAGCCACTGCGCCGCATCGCCGTGGTCAGCACCATCCAATACCAGAAATACAAGGCCGGCATTGAGCGCTGATGCGCTTATGCGTGCCCGCTTCAGCCATCACCCAGGAGAACAGCAGATGACTACCCACACCACCAATACCATCACCCGCATTGGCGGCAACCACCGCATGTCCCAGGTCGTGCGCCACGACAACACCTTGTACCTGGCCGGCCAGGTGGCCGACAAAGTAGAGGCTGGTATCAACGGCCAGACCGAAGAAGTGCTCGCCAAGATCGACCGCCTGCTGGCCGAGCATGGCAGTCACAAGGAGCGCATCCTGAGTTGCCAGATCTACCTGGCCGACATACGCCATTTCGCCGAGATGAATGTGGTCTGGGACCAGTGGGTGGCCGCAGGCCATGCCCCCGCCCGCGCCACCTTGGAAGCGCGCCTGGCCAGCCCGGCCAAGCTGATTGAGATATGCGTGGTGGCCAGCGCGGCAGCGGCATAGCGGCAAGGTGGCCTATGGCCGCATCCCGCGATCTCTGAAACGGCGAAAGTCCACTGGCAAAAAAAGACAGTGGCAGCAGCTGCCACGGCAACTGCCCCACTGCGACTCCCTCCCGCCTTGTTGTGCGCTTGCGGGCCTCAGTTGATCGTCAGCTCCTGCCAGCAGGTGGCAATGGGCTCGTTCCAGGTCAGCGTTGGCGTGTTATCCGGTGCAAACACATAGCCTGCCGGCGCGGTGGCGACGACCGAGGCATTGCTCGTCCGTAAGGCTTCGGCGTTGGTCAGGTTATTGCTGCCGTCGTATTCGGCGTCCGTGGCCTCACGCGTGTAGCTGAAGGCCGTGCTCACGCCCGCCACGTCAAAGCTGGGTTCGGTAGCTACCAGCGGCGCGTAGACCAGCATTTGGTTCAAAAAGGGATTGTCAGAATTCATGCCATAGACGCCGATAGGGGGCTCGGTGTCATTGGTGCAACCAAAGCTGGGGGCAGCCGTGCTGGTAATCACCAGTGGCTCGACCGGCGGCGTGCAGGCAAAGGCCTGGGTGGTACAGCTGGCCCCAGGCTCCACCTCGCTGTTGACGGCGCAGCTGCCGGTATCGGCCGCATTGCCATTGGCGGTGATGCGGATGCGCGTGCCGCTGGTGTTGGTCACCGTCTGCACGGGTGCCGGGTCGGCATAGACGATGGTGTTATCGGCCACCGTGCCACCCGCTGCATTGCTGAACTCATAAGGGCCGGCGGCGCGCACCGCATTGACCAGCGAGCCCCCGCCCAGTGCCGAGAGGCTGACAGCAGCAGCCATGCCCACCACGGCCATCATGCGGTGGCTGCCACCCTGGTGGCGATGGCGCCAGGCCAGGCCCGCCACCAACATTGCCAAAGCGCCCACCGCCAACATGCCCAGCCCAGGCACCGCCGTGGCGCTGCCGACAGGCGGAGCAGCGGCCGCCGCATAGGTCAGTGAGATCTCGCAAGTGCCTGCAGTCTGTGCCCAGGCCGTTGAGCCCCATGCGGCCAAGGCCGCGGCTGCGCTCAAACGCGCCAGTGGCAGCCCAGGGCGCCATGAAAGTGTCCGTGTAGCCATTCCATCTCCTCGTAATTCATCCGCCAACACCTGGGACCCCGCCCTGCCACCCCATTACTTCGCCATGGAAGTAGTGGTAGGGCGGACTGGCGAATCAAGAACCAGCACCCAGATGCGGGTCAAGCCTGCGTGAATACGAGATAAAGATCAAATTCAATTAGTAAGCAAGTATTGCTTAATTGTGAAAATGCAAACGCTATTTCGAGAGCGCAAGACCAAATGTCTCAGGCATTGAGCGGCATCACTGCTGAGCTTTCCTCTCAGACGATTGATTAGGAAACAGTCTTGTTATTCATAAAGCAAATAATAAAGATAAATTATTATCCCCCGAAAATGCTGTCGCACAGTGGCTAAATTGCGCTGGAAACAAGGATCCAGCACTTCAGGAAAATGCTTACCGGCACACATTGACGAATATCAAGACAGGTTCATCACGCCAATAATTTAACAATATTTGACAAATGTGAATGAGTGCACACTTTCAAGAAAATCACCTAGAAAACTTCATAAGCCCATGTTTCACATCAACTCTTACTAATACGAGAGAATCACTATAGTAATTTTGATATCCAATATAGCTATGATAGAAATGCTCATCATAAATTTAAATATTTAAAGAGGTGAGCAATGAAACTAGGACAACTGCTGGCAGGCGTGCTGGTCAGCGTACCGGCCTTGGTGATGGCGCAGGCGAATATCGAGAACGGCACTTTGCGTGTCGGCGTACGTGCCGATGGGGCGCTGATGCCACAAGAAATATCGCCGCTGACGGGTATTACTTACCTGGCCAATGGGCAGGATGGCCTGACCCCAGGCTGCCCTTGCGAAGCCTGGGGCATTGCTGATGCGCTGACCAACACCTCCGGCTTCACCGGCTCCAGCGTGGGAACCACCGGCATCACGTCTGAGTCCTTTACCTCCACAGCTAGCACGGCCACCTCGGTTGCCAATGCCTTTGGCACATTCCGGGTGACCCACGCGTTTGCGCCGTCCAGCACCAATAATATTTACGAAGTAAAAGTTACCATCGAGAACATCTCTTCGACACCGGTCGAAGCCCTGTACGGCCGAGCCATGGACTGGGATGTGTTCCCCACGCAGTTCAACGAATACACGACCATCCAGCGCGGCAGCAGCACGGCGCTGGTCTTCTCCAGTGACAACGGTTTCCATACCGCTGATCCGCTGGAAAGCGACCCCGGCATTCTGTTTGTCGACCAGGACGTGGTGGACAGCGGCCCCTATGACCATGGCGCGCATTTCCGCTTCAACTTCGGCACCATCGCGCCGGGTGCCAAGGTAGATTTCACGATCGGCTACGGCGCCACCGACAACCAGGTGGACGCACTGGCCGCGTTGGCCACCTTTGGTGCCGAGGCCTATTCGCTGGGCAAACCCAGCGAGAACCCTCCGGGCACCCCCAATACGGATGGCACGCCCAACACTTTTATCTTTGCCTTCAAGGGCATTGGCGGTGTGCAGCTGATTGGTGTCGACGCGGTCGATGACACGGCGCCCGCCCTCACCCGCCCGACCAGCGGCTCGGTTACGGCGATCAATGTGCTGGCCAATGACACGGTAGATGCCGCGCCGGCTACCACCAGCAATGTGGCGCTGACGGCGGTGGGTACCTGGCCTGCTGGCATCACGGTGACGCCTGGCGGGGATGTGCTGGTTTCTTCTGCTGCTGCGCCGGGTGCCTATACGATGAGCTACCAGATTTGCAGCACGGAGCAGGAGACGCAATGTGATACGGCTACCGTTACTTTGCAGGTGAATGCGCCTGCGGTGGTGGTGCCCAAGGCGGTGCCTGTGGGTCATCCGCTGGTGTTGGCTGGGCTGGGCTTGTTGCTGCTGGGCGTGGCCCGCCGCAAGCTGGGTTGATTGCCTGCTTAGCTGTGTGCTTATCTCTGTAAATAGGCGCTGATCCTCAATGCCCTGTGGCTTTTGCGCGGGGCGATTTTTGTTTTCTCCTTGGTGCTTGCTTGCCTGTGCATCGGCCTGTTTCAGGCGCCAAACAAAGCGATGTTCCATGACCTCACCCGCTGGGACGAGACCCAACCAGCACGCCTAAAAAGCACCAAACCAAACAAACAGCAGACACAAAAAAACCGAGGCCAGAGCCCCGGTTTGTCAAACCATTGCGCGTCAACCAGCCCGCTCAAAGGGTTCGCTGTGCCCTGTGCGCTGGCGTGGCATGGTTAGCGCTGGCGTCGGCGCATCTGGCTTGCACCCAGCATCACCAGCAGCAGTGACAGGGCCACCACGCCCCACTCTTTAAGACCGGGAACCGCCGCAGGCTGCAGCGGCCCTGTTCCTAACAGGGTGTTGACAAAGGAGGCGGTGTTGCCGGTGGCCGCCGTGACCAGGGTCACCGGCGCGGGCAAACTGGCACTCCAAGCGTAGCCGGCTGGCGCAGCAGGCATGGCCGGGTCTTCGCTCACCGTGCAGCTCGCGCCCTGGGGCACATTCATGATCGCAATCGCACCGGCATTGCTGGCGTTCAAGGTAACCACCGCATTGAAGCTGCCATCGGCGCCGCAGTTGGCCGTGAAGTTGAACGCGCCGCTCACGCCCGCTGCCGGGCCACCTGCCACGCTCTTGCTAATGGTGATGTCGGTATTCGCCCTCGCCAAGGTGTTGACCAACTGCGCGCTATTGTCTGCGGGCGGTGCCGCCATGTTGACGCTGACACTGGGCGCCGGATCTTCCACCCACAGGTGGTTGGCCGGGGGCGCTGGGCGCGTGCCCTCGCTGGCCACGCAGCTGCCGCCGGAGATCACCGGTGTCATGGAGACACTGCCACTGTTAGGCGTGGTCAGCGTGACCGTCGCATCAATGGCAGGCGAGACCACGCCATCGGACCCGGTGCAGACCACCGAGACGGGGAAGCTGGTGCCGGTCAAATCGACAGGTGTGACGTTGGCAGGCCAGACCACTTGCTTGGACACCGTCAGCTGCGCGGCCTGGCAGGCAAGCGTGGCCGTCGCCGGCGTGTTGACCTGACCAATAGGCGAGACAAAGTCGGTGCCCGGGGTGATGGTATTGGTCACCGATGGGTTGCTGATGCAGGCAGCGCGGCCATCAGGGCTATTGGGCCAGACCACGGGCACGGTGATGCTGCAGCCGCCAGCCGGGATGGTGAAGCCAGTACCGCTGATGGTGCCGGCGTTTTCTGCAGCGCTGAAGGTACCACCCGTGCAGGTGTTGGTCACCGTGCCCACACCCACCAGCAAAGGCGTGGGCAGGTTGTCGGTCAGGTTGACGTTGTTGATGGCATTGGGGGTGCCATTGGACAAATCGATCGTTAGCACGGTGCTGTTGTCGTTGCCGCCCAGGGTGATGTTGGTCTTGTCAAAGCTCTTGCTGACCTTGGGCAGGCCGCAGGCGCCATTTTCGGAGGTGGCGGCATTCACAAAAGCTGGCCCTATTTTTCCTCGATTAGCGGTCCAAGATTGGTATTGGGCTACATCAATAAAAGGGGAAACATCCACCACTGCAAAAACGCATGCACCTTGACCCGCATTGGACTGCACCGTAGGGATCAAAAGGCCGTATACGTTATTTGTTGGAGTGATTCCCGCAGGAGGAAAACTGCTGGGCGGCGTGCCTGCCGCCAAATAAAGCGCATTGTTGGCAGGCACATTGTTGATATAGGTAATCACAGCACCAGTGAACGGATTCAAGCCCGTGAACGATGGTGCAAACGGAGAGTTGGTGTTGAGTGGGAACTGCGTACTGCTTTCGGGAGGACTGACACCCAGCACGAAGCTGGAGCCCGTTCCCGCATTCAATCTGGACACCATCTTGGCGGCGTTGCCCGTGTTCAACGGTTCACAACAACCATCCATGAAAAAGACCACAGAGTTGGCCCAGCGGTTAGCTACCGCATTCTGGATAACCGCCCAATTACTGTCATCGATGGCCTTGTAGGTGCCCGCGACAATGGCAATGTCATAAGGGCCCGGAGCGGCAGTGAAGGTAGCGGAAGAGATGGTGTTCGCATCGCCTAACACCGACATGCGAGTGATATTGGCAGCACCCACTACGGCAGCGAACTCGCTTTCCATATTGGTGTAGGCATCAATGGCATCTGGGTTTTCTGCGTTGGCACCTGTGACATTGGTAGTCAACATCAGCACCTTTTGCGCCAACGCATGCTGCCCACCTGCGCACAATACCAAAGCCGCTAGCAGCAGCCTGAAGAATTTAGCTAGATTTCTCATTTTTTCCTTCTATAACCAGTGAGTTAAAGAGACAGGTGCGCAGGAGAATCCAGCGGAATAATGGCAATTTGCACATCAAACGTCTCTATATCTCTATATGTTTTTTGAATGAATTTTTTTATTCACCCAGGGGTAAACCCTGTTTTACGAAGCACAAGCTTCTTAGCAGCGGCATTGTAAATTAATAATTGCTATCGATATGAAGTACTCGATATATCAAATGCAATTTATTGTCAAGGCCCTGGATGGTTGGCATCGCCAATGCTGTTGCGCTTGCGGCTCAGAGGCCACCAAAAAAGGATGTGGTATTGCGCCAGCACAGGCGCTTGCAGTGCCTGCCTGGCACTGCATCGGTATCCGGTTTGCCATGCCCCCATAGCTGCGCATCTGCTGCGTGCCAAGCAAAAACGCTGTTGCAAATAACGCAAATTGCGTTTACTGGGGATCGGCGCGATAGCCCTGATCAATGCACGTCCCACCCCATGAGCTTGCATGCTGGGCTCAAACGCAAGTGGCTCAGCGGTGCGAAGTTACCAGCGACAATAGAAATTAATCATCTATTTTGCTTTTCAACTAGTTTATGACTATAATCTAAAAGCATGCCTATGCTGTGCGGCTCCACATACAACAACACCAAGGGGCCAGGCAGGCATGGGCCAGATCCGCAGGGGATGTGTGTGAGGCAGTGCCCACCCGCAGTGCTGGCAAGGGCTTGTTCATCGCTCTTGCGGGTGCACGCCTGCAGCCAACCCCCACCCCCTGCCCCGCCAAGCCCCTGAATTGCAGCACGCGAACAGGCTCCGCCCCTACCCAGCTCCCTTGCCATGTACCTGCTGATCATTGCTGCCAGCCTTCCGATGCTAAAAATCTATGAGATAGAAATCATGGATAGCTGGTCATGGTGTGCCGTGCTCACGCCCTTGGGGTTGCTGCTGTTGTGGAAGCTTTGGGCCGACTGGTCGGGCTATACCGCTCGAAGAACATGGGCCCGCAAGGCCCGCAAGCAATCTGCTCGCTATGTGAGAGACAAAGACCTTTTCAAATTCAAGCCCTCGGAAAGGTCGCGCAGTAGATAAGAGAGGCCAGCATGATCCGGCAAACCCCAGGTTTGCGCCAGGGCACAGGCGCCAAGCTGCTGGCGGTACCACAAGTACCTACCGGCTCTGACGGCGCCGACCCAGGATTGTGTTGGGCACTCTGCGCCCGCCGGCCTTGCCTTTATCGGCATGGCCACTCCCCTCGCCCTATAAGAAATACATCCCTATGCTCACCTTGATTGGTTTAGCCATTATTGTTGTCATCGTCGCCTTGCTGCTGACGGAGAAAGTCTCTCCGGTCATCAGCATGGTGCTGGTCCCCCTGGCCGGCGCCTTGGTCGCCGGCTTCAGTACCGAAGAAATCAACGGTTTCTACCGCCATGGCATCAGCTCCGTGGTGCAGGTGGTCACCATGTTCATCTTCGCCATTCTGTTCTTTGGCGTGATGAGCGATGTCGGCCTGTTCGACCCGGTCATCCGCACCATGGTGCGGGTGACGCGCGGCAATGTGATTGCTGTGGCCGTAGGCACGGTGCTGATCTCGGCGGTAGCCCAGCTCGACGGTGCCGGCGCCTCCACTTTCTTGCTGGTGGTGCCACCGCTGCTGCCGCTGTACCAGCGCCTGAAGATGAGCCCCTACTTGCTGTTTTTGCTGCTGGCCGCCAGCGCTGGCGTGGTCAACATGCTGCCCTGGGGTGGCCCGGTGGGCCGGGTCGCCACCGTGCTGGAGATGGATGCGGTGGTGCTGTGGCGCGAACTGATTGTGGTGCAGGCGATTGGTCTGGTCTTGCTGCTGGCGATGGCGGTGTTTTTGGGCCTGCGTGAGCAGCGCCGCATCCGCGCACAAGCGCTGCACGCAGAACCGGCCGAGCCGGTCGCTGCCACCTCGGTCTCCCAGCTGGCCGCCGCGCTGCAACCCCATGGCGCCACCGAGCTGGCCATACAGCAGGCAACGGCTAGAGCCGCCGATGAAGCCCGTGCGCAACTGCTGCGCCCGCGGCTGCGCTGGGTCAATGCGCTGGTGTTTGTGCTGACCTTGGCCGTCTTGGTGATGGGCTTGTTCCCACCAGGCTATACCTTCATGATCGCCTTGTGCGTGGCCCTGGTCATCAACTACCCCAAGCCAAAAATGCAGATCGAGCGCATCAATGCCCACGCGGGCGGCGCCATCATGATGGCCAGCATCATCCTGGCCGCAGGCACCTTTCTGGGCATCCTCAAAGAGTCGGGCATGCTCAACAGCATTGCGCTGGCGCTGGTCGATGTGTTGCCCGCCATGCTGCTGCCCTATTTGCACCTGGTCATCGGCGCCATCGGCATTCCGCTGGAACTGGTGCTGAGCACCGATGCCTATTACTTTGCGCTGTTCCCGGTGGTCGAACAGATCACCTCGCAAGCCGGTGTGCCAGCAGCCTCCGCCGGCTACGCGATGATCATCGGCAGCATTGTGGGTACCTTTGTCTCGCCCTTCTCGCCGGCGCTCTGGATGGGGCTGGGTCTGGCCAAGCTGTCGATGGGCCAGCATATCCGCTACTCGTTCTTCTGGATCTGGGGTTTGTCGCTGTCACTGCTGACCGCGACCTGGTTTCTGGGCATCATCTGAGCGCCAGCGCTGACCGCAAATCACAGCCGCATGCGCTGGCGCACAACGCCAGCGCATCGCCTGCAGGATAGCCTCACATGGGGCTTTTTTGCTGTGGGCCGGCGCCGATGCTAGCGCCGCGCCCAATATTAACGCGTCAGAAGACGCGCGGCCGCATCGCGCGCTGGCGCAGCTTCTTCGACCCGCGGTGGACGCTCTTGCAGGGACACGCGATAGTCGCGGGCATAGCCAAAGCTGGGCGCGGGCTCGCGCGAAGAAAACCAGAACGTGGTGGCCGCAGCAATCTGCGGGCTGCAATACCAATAGGCATGGCCATCACCGTCGATAGCCCACCAGTGCGCCTCCTCGGGCGCCTGGCTCCAATCAATAGCTGATAACTTCATCGTTGATCTCGTCATGGGGATCACGCCTCGCTAGCGCCCCAACCACCTAAGGGCCAGGCAACCGAATAACGGGCGGGTACAGGTTGAAAGAAAGTGCTGTAGGCCTAGGCCTGCGAACTGCAGCGGCACCTGGGCGCCATGCCAGCCACCTGCCATCGGCCACGCCCATCAGCAGGCATTTAGGGGCTATTGCGCTCTGACGGAGACCGGGCTAGTTCACGCAGGAGCGATGGGAAAAACCCTTCTTGAATGATAATTTATATCTATCAATAAATAATATTGATACATAAAACAAATGTTAATACAACATCATGCGGTGGAACCTGGCACGGCCCAGTGCTACCAAAACCGCACTGCAGCAGCCGCTCTGTAAACCGGTGAATACCCCATCGCTACAGGGTTCCCTGCCCATAAATCAGTGTCTGTTCATCCTTCTAGCATCGTGCACAGGGACAACAAGCACCGATGGCATCGGCTCAATTACACACCTATTTATAAAAAGTCCTTTGCATAGGAATTTACAATTGGATAATTTAATGTGATTTGAAAAAATGAATCCACCATGACGCATGTATTTAAGCCGCAGAGATCGGCACCCATCCCAACGCTGCGGCAACTGAGCTGTTTCAAGGAGGCTGCCGAACATACCACCTTCACCCAGGCCGCTCAGGCGCTGGACATGAGTCAGCCAGCCTTCTCCTCCGCCATCCGGGAGCTGGAAATCACCCTGGGTGCCACCTTGTTTGACCGCAGCATGCGGCGCGTGCGCCTGACGCCGGCAGGCGAGTCTGTGCGCACCCAGGTCAGTTGGATGATTGCGACCTATAACGAGGGCATACAAGATATGATGCAGCGCCTGCAACATCAAAACCACGTCATCCGCATCCATTGCATTCCGTCATTTTGGCAATGGCTGGCTCCGCACATGGCGCAGTTCCAGCAGCGCTATCCCGAGGTCCATTTCCAATTGGATGACAAGCACTGTGATACCGTGTTTCAGTCCCTGGTGCAAGGGAATACCGACATCGCTGTTGGCCTGCAGTTCAATGCAGCACCCGATATCGATTCGCGCCTGATCAGCACCGATGACATCCTCATCGCCGTCTCCAAGCAGCATCCATTGGCATGTCGGTCAAGGCTGTATTGGCTTGATCTGAAAGACCAGCAGCTGGTGGTGCTGCAGCGGGGCACCACCTATAAATCGATTGCTGGCTTACTGCGGGAGCAAGGCATGGATGTCAACAGCAGGCAAAGCCTGTCCTCCATTGAATCAATGTACGCGATGGTGCACAGCGATCTCAAGATCGGGGTGATCTCCAGCTTGAACATGCAAGCGCATTGTGATCCCGAGCTGTGTTACCTACCCGTCACGCGGCCCCAGCTGGCCAGAAAGGTATGCTTGATGAGGCACGCCAAGCGCGCCGACACGCCGCTGCTGGCACAGACATTCTGGGACGAGCTATGTGCTGCCCTGTAGCATCCCGTACCCTGCTCAACAACCGTCTCGCCCCTTAAGCAGAGTAGTCCTTGGGCCAGGGGCTGGGCTGCTCGCAACAGGCCTCCCAATGTTTACCCCGCGCCGTATGGCCAATGCCAGGGTTGAAGCTGTTGCTGGGGTCCAGGCTCCGATAAAAATCAGCCAGCGCAGGTTTGGCCACATAGAGATGGCCCACGTTATGTTCTGCCGGGTACTCGGCCCCGCGCGCATCGAGCAACTCCCACATGCGGTGCTCCATCGCCAGCGGATCCACACCCTTTTTCACGATGTAGTCCTGGTGGAAGACATGGCAGAAGAAGTGGCCGTAGTAGAGCTTGTGCACCATGTCGGCCTCGACCTCGGCCGGTAGCTGTTCCACCCAGTCGCGGTCATTGCGGCGCAGGGCCACATCGAGCGCAACGATATCTTCCACCTGGACGCGGTGCACTTCGCGGTAGCGGATGGCAGCACCGGCAATCGCAAAGCGATGCAGAAAGGCCTTGCGGCCTTCTTGCGCATCACACTCAAACCAGCCACCGCTTGCACTGCCGCTGAAATGCGTGGTGAGGAACGCGCGCGTGGCATCGGCCGTGTCGTTCGACACGCGCAGCAGCAAGTGGTGCTCATAGCGCTCGCGCCACTGGCGCATGCGTGCGGGCAAGTGGCTGGGCAGCAGGTTGGTAAAGGCCTGGATGATGCGGTCGCTGACGCCGCGCAGGCCCAGCCGTTCAAAGAAACCATCGACCCGGCTTTTGAGCGCAAAGGCCGCTGGCACGCGGGCCGTGCCAAAGCGATCGATCAGCAAAAAAGTGTCCTTGCCATATTTCTCGCCAATGTCGTAGGCCGTGCGGTGGATGTACTCGCCGGCAATGGGCAGCTCGGGCAAGGCGGTGAGCAGATGGCGGCGCACGGTGGTCAAGTCGTCGGCCGCATTGCTGCCGATGTAGAACACGGTGCTGGGCACCTTGGGGAAGGTATCGAGCCGCACCGCAAACAGGCAGAGCTTGCCGGCCGAACCGGAGGCTTCAAACAGCCGCGATGGATCGGCGTTAAAGCGCGCGGGCGAATCCTGGTCCACATCGCGCACAGCGGCAGCGTAGCGCGGGTCGGATGCGGCGCGCTGCGCATCGTGCGCAATATCGGCCTCGCGGTAGTCGCCGTTTTGCAGGCGGGTCAATATCTCTTGCGGCGTGGCACCCAGTTCTATCCCAAGGTGGTTGACCAGCGCCAGCGAGCCATCGGCCCGAACCTGGGCGTAGAGCGCTAGCTCGGTATAGGCCGGGCCGCGCCGCACCAGCGAGCCGCCGGAGTTGTTGCAGATGCCGCCCAGCACCGAGGCGCCGATGCAGGACGAGCCGATGACCGAATGCGGCTCGCGCCCGAGTGGTGCCAGCACCTGCTCCAGCTTATCTAACGTAGCGCCGGGCAGGCAGACGACCTGGGCGCCATCGCCCAGCACCTGCACTCCTGTTATGCGCAAGGTGTTGATCAGCACAATCTCGCGGTCATAGCCGCTGCCGTCGGGCGTGGATCCGCCGGTGAGCCCGGTGTTGGCCGCTTGCATGATGACGATGCGGCCTGCGGCCACGGCGGCCTCCAGCACCTGCCACTGCTCCCACAGGCTGGCCGGGCGCACAACGGCCAGCACGGGGCCTTCTCCCGTGCGGTGGCCTTTGCGAAAGCGGCGCGTGGCCTGATCGCCCGTCAGCACGTGGGCGGTGCCGACGGCGGCGCGCAGCTGGGCGAGCAGTGCATCGCGCGAGACGGGGGTGGTGGTGGCAGCGGTCATGGCGGTGAGGGGGTCAATGGCTGGTGGGTGTTTACTGGCGCACCAACAGATCGCCGTTGATATCGGCCACTTTGGCCACGCTGGTCAGGGTCATCGCGACGCGCATTTCCTTTTCCATCAGCTCCAGCAAGTGCTTCACACCGGCCTGGCCCGACGTGGCCAGCGCATAGATAAAGGCGCGGCCGAGCAAGGTGGCATCGGCTCCCAAGGCGATGGCGCGCACGATGTCGAGGCCATTGCGGATGCCCGAGTCCGCCAGGATCTTGATCTGGCCCTTAACCGCATCGGCAATGGCCGGCAGCGCGCGGGCCGACGACAGCACACCATCCAGCTGGCGGCCACCATGGTTGCTGACCACGATGCCATCGGCGCCAAAACGCACGGCATCCTTGGCGTCTTCCGGATCGAGGATGCCCTTGATGACCATCGGGCCCTTCCAGAAGTCGCGGATCCATTCCAGGTCCTTCCAGGAGATCGATGGATCAAAATTGCTGCCAAGCCAGCCGATGTAGTCGGCCAAACCGGTAGGGCTGCCCCGGTAGGCGGAGATATTGCCCAGGTCATGCGGGCGGCCATTCAGCCCCACATCCCAGGACCAGGCCGGGTGGGTGACGGATTGCCAGTAGCGGCGCATCGCGGCATTGGGGCCGCTCATGCCGGAATGCGCATCGCGGTAGCGGGCACCGGGCACGGGCATATCGACGGTGAACACCAGGGTGGAGCAACCCGCGGCCTGCGCGCGCTCCAGCGCATTCTTCATAAAGCCCCGGTCCTTGAGCACATAGAGCTGGAACCACATCGGCCGGCCCAGACCCGGTGCCACTTCTTCAATCGGACAGACCGAGACGGTGGACAGGGTGAAGGGAATGCCATGGGCGGCCGCAGCGCGCGATGCCTGCACCTCCCCTCGGCGGGCAAACATGCCCAGCAGGCCGACGGGCGCCAGGATGGCGGGGATGGAGAGCTTTTCGCCAAACAGCTCGATGCTGGTGTCGAGCTGGCTCATGTCCTTGAGCACGCGCTGGCGCAGTGCCACATCGGCGTAGTCGGTGACATTGCGCTTGAGCGTTTGCTCGGCATAGGCGCCGCCATCGATGTAGTGGAACAGAAAGGGCGGCAGGCGCTTTTGCGCGGCGGCGCGGTAATCGGATGCGGAAGAGATGATCATGCTGGCTCTCTCAGGGCTGGGTGTTTGTCTCGGGCTGGTGTGTCGTTATGTGGTCTGGCGCAACGCCCATCATGGCGCGCCGGGCAGGCTGGGCATCAGCTCAGCCGGCAGGCGCATCGATCGCTCGCGGCGCGCGCGCTCTTCGTCCATCTGCTGGATGGTGTGGCGCACATGCTCCAGGTGCTCGCCAATGCAGGCGCGGGCGCGCTGCGCGTCGCCCTCCAGAATCGCCTGCATCAAGCTTTGGTGCTGCACGGTGAGCTGCTGCAGGGTGACCGGGGCGCTCAGGCGGAACATGTCGTGGCGGTTGCGCTCCACGGTAGAGAGCACCACGGTGAACAGGCTTTGCATCACCTGCACCAGCACCAGGTTGTGCGAGGCCTCGGCAATCGCCAGGTGGAACTGCGCATCGGCGCGCGCAGCCAGCTCGGCATGGCCGCTTTGCTGGTGCTCGATCATCACATCAAAGCAGCGCTGGATGCGTTCCTTGTCTTGCGCGGTGGCGCGCTGCGCGGCCAGCCAGGCGGTGCTGCTCTCCAGCGCATGGCGGGTTTCCAGCACGTCGTAGCGGTAGTTGGGGTCGGATTCGATCAGTCCCGCCAGCGGCGCCATGGCCTCTTGCAGCCAATCGGCCGATGGCACCGTCTGCACATAGGTGCCATCGCCCCGCCGAGCAGACAGCACCCCTTGGCTGATGAGCTTTTGCAGCGCCTCGCGCACTGAGGTACGCGACACCCCCAGCTCCAGCGCCAGTTGCCGCTCTGCCGGCAGACGCTGGCCCGGCTGCAGCCCACGGGCCTGCACCAGGGCAAGCAGTTTTTCAACGACGTGGTCAGCGAGGCGCATGGGGGAGAGCTTTCAGGTGTGGTGTGTTCTCGTCGCGGGCGCCATCAACAGCGATGGCGCAGCGACCTTCAATGACCTGGAATCATCCACGGAAACACATAGGCCTGCAGCGTAGTCATCAAACCAATGATGACGGCGAAGATCAGGCTGTGCTTCACGGTGAAGCGGAACAGGTCCGATTCCCGCCCCGCCAGGCCCACAGCGGCGCAGGCAATGGCGATGGACTGGGGCGAGATCATCTTGCCAGTCACGCCGCCGGTGGTGTTGGCCGCGACGGTCAGCACCTGGGGCAGGCCCAGCTGCTGCGCGGTGGTGGCTTGCAGTGCGGCAAACAGCGCATTGGCAGAGGTGTCCGACCCCGTCAGGAACACACCAATCCAACCCAGGAAGGGCGAGAAGAAGGTGAAGGCCTGGCCCGTATGCGCCAAAGCCAGCGCCAGGGTGGCCGACAGGCCCGAGTAGTTGGCGACAAAGGCAAAGGCCAGCACCATGCCGATGGAGTAGATCGGCACGGCCAGTTCCTTGAAGGTCTCGGCCAGGGTTGCGACCGCCTTGGACGGCGACAGGCGGGTGAAGGCAATAGTGATCAGCGCCGCAATCAGGATGGCGGTGCCGGTGGCCAGCAGCCAGTTGAAGGTGTAGACGGCGCCATAAGGCGCGGCAGCGGCCACGACGGGCGGCGTCTTCTCGACCAGGTTGTGCAGAAACGGCACCGGAATATTGATGACGGTAGCCGCCAGCGGGCCGCCTGCCGCAAACAGCGCCTTGAAGGGCTTGATGCTCCAGACCGTGACCATCGCAGTCAGGATGATGAAGGGCGACCAGGCTTTGATGACGGCCATGGCCGTCAGTGGCGCGCCCGAGGACACAGGCGCTGCGGGCAAGGCCGAAGCACCCTGCTCACCCGCCTCAGGCGTGAAGCGGAAGATGCGCTTGGGCTGCCAGACCTTGAGGAACAGGGTCAGCGCGATCAAGGACACGATGGCCGAGGTAATATCGGGCAGCTCGGGGCCAATGTAGTTGGCGGTGAGGAACTGCACGATCGCAAACGAGCCGCCACCGACCAGCACCGCTGGCCAGGTCTCCTTCACACCGCGCCAGCCATCCATGATGGCCATCAGCCAGAACAGCACCAGCACGGTCATAAAGGGCAGCTGGCGGCCCGCCATCTGGCCAATCGCAAACGCATCGACGCCCGAGACCTGACCAGCCACGATGATCGGAATACCCATGGCCCCAAAGGCGACCGGCGCGGTGTTGGCGATCAGACACAGACCTGCGGCATACAGCGGCTTGAAGCCCAGGCCCACCAACAAGGCCGCCGTGATGGCGACTGGTGCGCCAAAGCCTGCTGCGCCTTCCAAGAACGCGCCAAAGCAAAAGCCCACCAGGATGAGCTGCAGGCGCTGGTCCGGCGTGACCGACAGGATCGACGAGCGGATCACATCGAACTGCCCCGTTTTGACGGAGATCTTGTACAGAAACACGGCGGCCACAATGATCCAGGCGATGGGCCAGAGACCATAGAAGAAGCCATAGACGGCCGAGGCCAGCGCCGCACTGATGGGCATGCGGTAGAACAACAACGCCACCGCCAGGGCCAGCACTACCGTGATGGTGCCCGCTTGGTAGCCCTTGAGGCGCAGCTTGGTCAGTGCCAAAAAGAAAAACAGGATCGGAATCAAGGCCACCAGGGCCGACAACCAGATGTTGCCAGCCGGGTCGTAGTTTTGCTGCCAGAGAGTTTGCATGGCGATGTCTCGAAGTAATTGGACGGGCGCTTGAGGCGCCTTGATCTTGGGCTGTTCACCGGAGGACATCGCACAGCAGGCTGCCCTGCTTCGCGACATGCCAGGTGAATGGCTTGTTCGCTATGCCGTTGGTTGGACCTTTGGTCTAAATTGGTATTACCAATAAACCATGAAATCGCCAATCTGCGGCAAAGTTGGGCGATTATTGGGGAATTGACAGATTTTATTGCCAGGGTAAACCCGTAATTTAACAATTTAAGGGCTTAATTGGTATATTGGTAATACCAATTTAATCCACTGAAGATAGTCACCTTGGCAAAAACCAAACAGGGATCGCTGACTGCTTTGCCTCCGCTTGCTGGCCGGGCAGTGACCACTTACCCGCCCTCGGCCAACTGCACAGGCGGGGAAATTCCCCAGTTTCAGGGATAGCATTTTTCCCCCACTCGCATACCATCGCGGGGGTCTGCCCGCGCGTTTTTTTACCCATGCTTGAACCCTCGTTGCTTGTTGAAGATGCTCTTTTGCCTGTCCCCGTCTTGGTTGTGGAGGACGAGCCGCTTCTGCAAGAACGCTTGCGCCAGGTGTTGAAACAGCTGGGGTATGAGAACGATGCACTGATCGTTACCAGCACCCTGGCCGAAGCTCGGGCGGTAGTGGCCGAAGGGCCGGTGGGCCTGGCCTTGGTGGACTTGCGCCTGCCGGATGGCAATGGCCAGTCGCTGATCGAGGAGCTGCGGGCCGAGGACCCGGGCCTGGGCATTCTGGTGGTGTCGGCCTGGAGCTCGGAAGAGCTGATCCTGAGCGCCTTGCGCGCAGGCGCTACCGGCTATGTGCTCAAGCAGCGCGATGATTTTGAGGTGATGCTGTCCATCCGCAGCGTGCTGCGCGGTGGCGCGCCTATCGATCCCTTTATTGCCCGGCGCATTTTGCAGCTGCTGCCCATGCGCGCGCCCAAGCCCGCCGATAGCGCTGCACCAGCCGCCCATGTTGGCGAGCCGGATGTGGGCCTGACGCCCCGAGAGGCCGAGATACTGCGCCTGGTGGCCGATGGCATGAGCAACCGAGAAATTGCCGACGAAGTGCATCTGTCGCGCCATACCGTGGAGAGCCATGTCAAGCGCATTTACCGCAAGCTGGCGGTCTCCTCGCGCATGATGGCTGTGCGCGAAGCGCGCGCCCGGGGAATGATTGAGTGAGCGGGCGCGGCAAGCCCCTCCCCTGGCTGCTGCAGGCTGGGGCGTACCTGCTCGCGCTGCTGGTTGTGCTGTTGGCTGGGCCTGCGATGGCCCAATCTGCGCAATCCGGCTCCCCCAACGCTGCCAGCTGCAAGGCACAGATCCTGCAGGTGGATGCGGCACGCGCCAGCGCGCTCAAGCCTGAACTGCCCGCCCCTGCAGAGGGTTGGGTGCCGGTCAAACTGCCCGATCTCTGGACCAGCCGCTGGCCCGAGCACGATGGTGCCGTCTGGTACCGCATCGCCTGGCAGCGCGTCTGCGACAGCGCTCAACCCGTGCTCGATGCCGAGTCTGCCGTGACGCCTAGCGCGGTCGCGTTGGGCATTGATGGCATCAGCGTGGCCGGTGCCGTCTATGTGAACCATGATTTGCTCTGGAGCGATGCCTCGCTGGTCGAGCCGCTGTCGCGCAGCTGGAATGTGCCACGCTGGTGGCTGCTGCCCGAATCCATGCTGCAGCCGGGCATCAACCATGTCTGGGTGTACGTAGTCGGGAGCAGGGCACTGAGCCCGGGCCTGGGCCAGCTGCGCCTGGGCGCGCCGCAGGACGTGGCCGAAGTACAGGCGGGCAAGCAATGGCGCCAGCGCACGGTCTACTTTGTCAATGCGGTGCTCTGTGCGATGGCGGGTGTGCTGTTCTTCAGCATCTGGTTGCTGCAGCGGCGCGCACGCACCTATGGCTGGTTTGCACTGATGGCCTTGTGCTGGATGCTGTACCTGAGCACCTACCTGGCGGACACCCAATGGCCCTGGCCCGATTCGCTGACCCGCTCCCGTTTCAGCCTGGTGGCGCTGCTGGGCTATGTGCTGAGCGTGTGCATTTTTACCTTCCGCTTTGGGGGGCAGAAGCTGCCCTGGGTGGAGCGCTTTTTGTGGGGACTCGCCTTTATTGGCGCCGCTGCCACCTGCCTGGTGCCGGCCGAGCATGCACGCCAGGGCTTTAGCCTGGTGTGGCAGGGCGCGACGGCGGTGTTCCTGGTCAATGGGTTGCAGTTCCAGATCCATGCCTGGTTTCCGCGCAAGCGGCCGCGCAACCTGGCGCATATCCTGCTCGCCTGCATCTGGCTGCTGCTGACCTTGGTGGCGCTGAACAACCTCTACTCGGTGCTGGACCGCTGGCAGGTGGCGCGCGACTGGGCCGCACTCAGCGGCGTGCTGGTGATCGGCCTGCTGATGCTGCTGCTGGGTGGCCAGCTGGTCAAGCAGATGCACGAAGTGCGGCGCTTTAACCGCGAGCTGAAGGTGGGGGTGGAATCGGCCCGCAGCGAGCTGGCCCAGGCCCTGCAGCGCGAGCATGTGCAGGCGCTGGAGAACGCCAAGCTGCAAGAGCGCATGGCCCTGGCCCATGACCTGCACGATGGCCTGGGCGGTGCGCTGGTGCGCAGCATGGCACTGGTCGAGCAGTCGCCCGACACCATCAGCAGCGAGCGCGTGCTGTCCCTGCTCAAAAGCATGCGCGATGACCTCAACCAGCTGATCGACTACGGCTCCAGCGCCGGCGCGTCCGTGCCCGACACGCCCGTGCAATGGGCTGCGCCGCTGCGCCACCGCATCACCCGCATCCTCGATGAAATTGGCGTGCAAACGCACTGGAGCATTGCCGCGCAGTGGCAGGGCACGGTCGAAGAAGGCAAGCGCCCCAATGCGCTGCAGTGCCTGTTGCTGACCCGGCTGGTGGAAGAGGCGCTGTCCAACGTCATCAAGCACAGCCATGCCAGCAAGGTGCGGGTGGAATATTCGCAGCCCAAGCCCAACCAGCTGCTGGTGCGGGTCGAAGACGATGGCGTGGGCTTTGATGTGCAGGCGGTGCAACGCGCTGGCCAATCGGTGGGCATGCGCAGCATGGCCGCCCGCGCCCAGCGCCTGGGCGCCAGCTTCAGCGTGCAATCGAGCCCTGCGGGGACGATGGTAACGGCGGTGCTGCAGCTGGGAACGGGTCTGCCGGCGGCGGCACCGGGGGTGGATGCCGGAATGCGCTGAAGGTCTGAGCGCCAGCCACCTCGGCATTCGAACGCTTGACTGAAGCCAGCGTTTGAATGGCGATATGCTCAACTCCAAATACGCACACGCCGGTGATAGGTCCCTGGATAAACCGGCCTCCCCCACTCAGCAGCCTGTCCCCCCTTCCCCTCACCCAACACTCATTGATTCACCAGCTCGCGCCAGCTGATGCGCTTGCCCAGCGGCTTGGGCGTGGCGACCGGGATCTTGATGTCGATCGGGTTCTCTGGCACTTGGCTGGGGGAGACATGGCTGGTGACATCACCGTTTTGGTTGGCGCTCAGGTCATTGCCCGAGATCAGGCCATCCACGGATTCGCCGGCCATGCCCGTGCTGGTGTTCACGGCCTGGCCGGTCTGGAAGTCCAGGTAGTTGATCCAGCCCTTGCCACCGGCAACGCAAGGCTCGTTCGACGGCACATTGCTGGCGACCACCAAGGTGGTATTGGCTAGGCGCAGATCGACGTTGACGCGCTCGCCGGTGTCGGGCAGGTTCACATACCAGCTCTTGGTGGCGTCGTTGCACACCGCATCAGACATGCTTGGGGCACATTGGAGCTTGCGCGTCAGCTTGCCACTGACAGTGACATTTGTCAGCACCGACAGCTTGAGGCCCGCCAGGAACGATGCACCACTGTTGCTGTAACCATCAGCCACATCGTCAATGCCATAGATGGTCTGCTGGTCGGTAGTGCTCAAGTCCCCCAAACCCAGCAGCTTGCCGGTAGCAACCAGGATACGTGGCAGTGCGCTGCGGTTGGGGCTTTGCACCAGCTCCAGGCGGGTGGTGATGGGCTGCTCATTGCCATCCTTGTCTTTGAGCTGCACGACCTTCTGGCCCTGGTAGCTGCCGCTGACCCACTGGTAACGCCAGATGTTGCCCTGGATGTCGCCACCGTAGAACAAGGTGCTGGTGTTGTTGCCGCTGGGGTCCTTCATAAAGTTGTTCAGGTCCTTCATGCCGGAGCCATCGGCGTTGGCGATGGTCTGGACCACCGCACCGGTGCCGGCATTGAGCACATAGACATATCCCTTGCCATCGGCATTGTTGTAGCCCGAGGTGACCAGCGCCACCCAGGTGCCGTCAGGCATCTTGGTGATCAGCGGCTTGCCATAGCTTTGGCCCATGGTCGAGGCACTGGCTTCCCACAGCGCTTTGGGCGACTCGGGGTCGGTGATGTCCAACGCATAGTAGCCACTGCCGCCCTTGTTGAAGCCGCCCACCAGGATGGTTTTCCAGGCGCCATCGTGGAAGATGTCGGCCGTCACCGGCGAGCCATCAACAAAGTAGCGGTGGTTGCCGTCGTAGTTGGTGCTGGCCAGCGCGGGCATGGCAGGCATCATGGCCTTGGGCACAAAGGCCCAGGCTTCACGCGCAGCGGGGTACACGCTTTTGCCGCCGATGGTCTCTTGCTTGGTCAGGTCGGTGTCCGCGTAGAAGGCATGCAGCATGCCGTCGTTGCCGCCCACATACACCATGGGTCGGCGGTCCTTTTGCGCCAGGCGAAAGGCGGCATAGCCCGCATCGCGGTACTTGCGCTGGGGCTTGCTCACATACAGGGGCTGCGAGCCAATGATGTCGCCCAAACGGCTTTCGCGGCTACGGTAAAGCTTGGCGTCATCGCCTTGCACATAGCCTTCTTTGGTACGGTCACCACGCAGGAACTTCACCAGGTTCTCACCCAGCGCAGCGGTCTTTTGAGTATCACTCATCGGGCTGTACTGGGACAGCAGCGCTTGGGCCGCCGTGCCATTGAAGTGGCTTTGCAGCCCCCCCAAAGTGGCCCAGTTGAAGTCCTTCAACGTCGCGCCGTCCATAAAGTAGATCTGGCGGTCATCGCTGACCAGATCGCGCGCATCCAGCTTGGTCTTGGCAGACCAGTTGGGGATCAAGCTGCGGACGCCCGAGCCCGTGTTGATCTCATACGCTTGCACTTCGCCGGACCAGCGGCCGCTGCGGTACAGCGCGCCATAGGCAAAGTTATTGCCCGTCTCGACCACAGCCGACGACACGGCAACGCCGGCGCCAGAGCCCACCGCCGCACGGATATCGGCAAACACCTGGCCCAGGCCCGATTTGATGGCCTGCGGATCGTTGGCACTGAAGTAGAGCCCTCGGCCGTTGACGGCGGTATGCCAGAAGTCATCGATGGACTGGGGCTGCTCATAGTTGGTGACGCCCGGCGCCGGCCATACCGGCCAGGTCTTGGTGCCATTGCGGATGCCTGCAAAATCACCCGCGCCGTTCTTGTAGTCCTTGTCAAACTTCAAGGTGCCCGAGACGCCCATGCCGATCACATAGGTCGCCATATGCTGCCAGGTCACCTTGTCATCTTCAGCACCCGTGCCAGCCGGTTTGACCAGGTTGGCCAACTCGGGGCGCAGATCGGTGCCGTAGTAGTACTGCGCCACATCGGCCAGGGAGTTGCGGCTGCCGCCAGAGACATTGCTTTGCTCCACGGCATCGCAGGGCAGCTTGGTACAGGCCTGGTGCCCGGCAGGCAAGCTGCTCCACACCACCGTATTGGCAGGCAGCGGGCGGCCATTGGCGGGCAAGGTCATGCCTGCGGCTTCCGTCGCGCTGTAGCACTGTGCGGGCGATTCGAGGTCGGTCACAGGAATCGCTACTGTGGAATCCAACTGCGGCACCGCTTCCGTGTCACCCACCAGGGTCACGCGGTGCGTGGTTGCCGTACCAGAAAACACCTTCTTCTTGCCCTGCACTTGCGAACAATTGGTCGTTGCACAGTCGGCCGGCTGCTCTTCCGTGTAGACCGGCGTACCGCTTGCCACATCACATACCGTCACCTTGTGGGTCGACGGATCGTAGCCGGCGGCGCAGGCCTCACCGGGCTGCACGGTAAACGTCGTGGGCCCCTCTTGCTCGCAAATGGTTTCCACGCCATTGGCAGCGGTGCCGTTGGTGCAAGCGGCATAGTCTGCGGCACTGCGCAGGTAGGTCACATCCTCCACTCTTTCGCAGGTGGTCGTCGTCCAGCCGTTGTCGCTGGTCGGGCCCGACTCCACACAAGCACCATAGGCCATATCCGTCGGCGTGCTTTGGGTACGGCAGTTCGTGACCAAGTTTGCTTGTGGGCAGCTTTGCACCGGTTGGTTGTTCAGATGATTGGCTACACATTGGGTGCTCACCCAGCCATTGCTGGCTGAAGGGCCAGGCGTTGTGCTGCAGCTGGGCGTTTCGACCGGGTCGGTGGTCTTGTTCTGGCAGGTCACCAGATAACAGCCATTGGCCGGCGAGGGGCTTGCTGCCGTACAGCTTTGCACGGGCCCGTTGGCTGTGGAAGGTGGTGAGCCTGCAGGCGTGCAAGAGCCGCCACCGGAGTTGCATTCGATACCTATCCAGCCGTTGCTTACTGACGGTGCTTGTGGCGTGCAGCTGGCGGCATAGCCCCAGTCGGAGTAGCGCATCTCACAGACCGTATCGCCGTTGCAGTTGGCAGGATTTTCTGCATCGCTACCAAAGGACGTCGTAAAAGGCTCTTCACAAGCCACGATGGTGGGTGATGTGGATGCCACACATGTGCTTGCAGGCACTGCGTTGGAGGTGTGCAGCTCTGCGGCACCGCAGGCCTGGTCCATCTTGGTCGCGTTGTCCGCCATCTCTGCGGCGGAGGGACAGCTGTCTACCAACGATGAACCAGGCATTTTGGCACTGCAGACCGTATAGACATTGTCGCCACCCACACCTGCAGCGCAGAAGTTGTTGGTGGTGGGCGAGTCAACCGCCTCCTTGGCACAGTCATACTTTTTGAAGTCCGGCGCCTCCGCATTGCTGTTGACGCACTGCGCATCGGTCACATAGCTGGTCACACTGTGGCTGCTGTCGCAGTTGCTGAAAAGCACCATGCTCACACCGCTGGCCACCAAATCCGGGTGGATCTGTCCACAAGCAGGTACGGGCCCATTGATAGGCGCCACACCCGGACTGCCTTGGCAGGAAATGGTGCCCTGGCCAGGTACAAACTGTCCATTGTTGCTGCAGGCCGATGCACTAGCGGGCACTTCGCTGGTCTGGCACTCGACCATGTAGTCGCCGTCCATGCCCGGAGTGCAGCTGGCATTGACCAGTTGCCACTGGTCGTTGCCGACCAGGTTGCAGCCATAGGGCTCGCAGACACTCTTGTCCGTGGTCTTGAACGGAATCTCACCAATCGCCTGGTTGATATAGGAATAAAAATAGCGCTTTTGCTCGACCCGCTGGTACACGGCCTTGGCGATGGGCTCTTGCCTTTCGGTGGCCCAGGTCGTTCTCATGGCGTTGCGGTATTTGCTTTGGGTGATGGAGTTCCAGGTGTACCGGTGCTTGTAGACACGTTGGTAGACCATCTTGGTGGCCGCCACATGCCAGTAGCTGCGCTTGGAATTGGCAAAGCCCAGCTTCTGCTCGGCCTTTTGCTCGGTCCACGACGTGCTCTTGTAAAAGCCCAGCACCGTGCCATAGGTCACCTGTTGCGTCTGCACGCTTTTTTTGGTGATCTTCTTGTACGTCGTCTCGGTCTTGGTGCCACCACCTGGAATGATGGTCTCCCAATCCAAACCGCAGGCGTTCCAGGTATAGCCGATGCTGGCATCTCTGCGCAACAAGGATCCGCTGGTCGAACCGTCATAAATCGGACGGGGGGTCAGGCCATCTGGCCCGGTCAACGGGCGGTTGTAGAGCGGATCGCTGTCAGGGCCATCCTGCTGCCCGACCAGGGTGCTGCCATCCAGCTGCAAGGCACCTTGGCCTGGGGTACTTTCCTGGGCGGTATTCCAATACCCGTCTGTTGTGACGATGGCATAGTGGCGCTGGCAGGCGGAGATCACGGGGTCCACAAAGGGCGCCATGGCTGCATTGATGCTGTCGCTCTTGTTGCCATAGTAGCGCCCGACACGGGCCAGGGCTTCGCGGGTGGGCGAACTGCCGCCCGTCGGGGCCGATTGGATCGACTGCAACCAGTTCGCCTTGTCCGTGCTCTCAAAGTCTTTGACGGGCATGAACTTGAATACGCTGGTATGGGGTTTGGCACCCGTCAAGAAACCGACGCGAAAGTTGTTGTCCAGCGCATTGAAGGCCAAGCTGATCGAAGACTTGGCCATGTTGATACGCGTGCGGTAGAAGCTGTACCAGATGGCAAAGTTCTGTTGCTGCGCAGCCGGGATGCCCCGCCGAATCCAATAACCGTCGGGCGCCGTGGTACTGCCGGTGTTGATATTCGCGCTCGCCTGGTTGATTGGCAGACTGCCGTTGTCCACCTTGATGGCGCTGTTGCTGACCTTGTTGCAGGCGCCAGCCGTCACACCCGGACCCTCGAACGAAGGCGTGATCCCGGCTACGCGTGGCATCCATTCAAAATAATAAGCTGCTTGGGCCGGGTCGTCGTAGATGGACTCCTGGCGGAAGCGGGTGTACATGTCGTAAGCCCGAAAGCTGGTCGCCAGGTTCACCGTACCTTTGGAATGGTCGTAGCCATCGACCCAGGCGCCGCTAAAGCTGGGCTGGCTGTAGGCCGTGCCATCGGGCTGGGCTGGCAGCTCGTACTTGGTGGCAGGGTTGTAGTACAGAGTATTGCACAACGAACTCTTGTAGCCCACCGGAAAGAAGGTGGCCGAGTAATTGGTCGGGTCCCAGTCATCGGGCATGTGGGTCCACTTCATCGAGTCCGAAGTGTCCATCAGCAGCATCACATTAGGCTTGTCCTGGTTGGCAAAGGTGTTGACCGGTACATCCGAGATATCGACCGGGTTATGGATCGTGTCGGCAATAGCCATACTGCCGCCCACCGCGCCGGCCACCAGAGCCGCAACGCCCAGTGACCACAGCAGCCTGGGGCTCCAGGTGCGCGCCTGATTCCCGTGCTTCTCTTTGTCTGCGAAAGCTATATTTTTCATCTATTCGCACTCCTCTTATGACTCTTCAATTTTCTTTCCCACCCCACGCAGCCGCGACCGAATGCAGGACCCGGACATGCTTCAGTAGGTGCTCATCTGCACATAACTCTCGGTGTCACGCGGGCCAGAAACCTTGGCGGTTATCCGGTACATGGGCCGCTGGGCGCAACTGGAGACGCTGCCCACCGGCTCACTCGAGCCCGAGCAGCCTTCACCCTGGGGCACCACACAGCTTTGCCCGGCGGCATTGAGTGTTCCGACCTTGGTGCACAGCCGGTGGATCAGGTAGCTCACCTCATTGCCCAAGCCATCGTTGGTGGTGACCACAGGGGCACTGCCCCAGGCCAGGGATTGAACGGATGCCTTTGGATCAACGCTGGCGTAATAGCCCAAAGTGCTGTTGTTGGCATCGAGTGCACTGGTGCCCGTTGCTGCCAAGACTTCCAACTTTGCCAGGCCAGTTTCCAGCCCCAAATCAGCGCCTGATGTGGCTGACTGCTTGAGTGCCAGACTGCCGGAGACGCCAGCGCCCAAGGTGCTGGTGCGCACGAGAGCCAGGCCGGTGATCGTCATCACCAGCAGCACGACCAGGGCGACCAGCAGGGTCACGCCCTGCTGTTGGTACCGTGGAGCGGAGGTCACAGCTAGCACTGCACTGCGGCATGGCAGGTGTTTGGTCATGGTTGTTGCCCCCAAATCGTGTTGCGCAGCGGGATCACGCTTTCATAGACGCGGTAACGGTAGTGCGGCCATTCGCCACCCGTGCCCATCTCGAAAGACTTGCTGCCATTGGCCCACTTGGGCGCCGCGGATGTGACCGCGTCGCGCTCATACTGCGAGCTGCGTACAAGAATCGCGACGCGTACCGCCATCAGGCGTCCCAGCTCAATGGGGGTCAGCTCAGAAATGGAAGATGACCACTCGCTGTCCTTGTCAAGCTTTCCATCCCCATCCCCGTCAAAGCCATACTCCGCCACCATTTGCAGCACATCCTCGGCCACGGCGACGCTCTTGGAATCGGTCTCGTCCAGAAAGTCGTAGCGCATCAACTGGTTGTCCTTCACCCGCCATACATTGCGGGTGGGCTGGTGGCCCAGGCTGAACAGCCAGCCTTCACCCAGGCTGGTGTCGCCGCCATCGAGCATGTCGACATACGAGCCGCCATTGCGCTGCGGCGTTACCGAAGCACCGGTGTAAAAGCTGGTGTAGGCGCTGCTCATGTGGCGCACACTGGGATCGTCTTCCGCCACGCCGCCGGGGCCGGTGATGGACGAGCCGGCACCCGCAGTGACCTCCATCAGCAGGCATTTGCGGGTATCGGAATCGCTGGTACCCACGACTACATCACCAGCCTGAAAGCCCGCATTGCTGCGCTCCATCGTGAAAACACCGCCAGCACTGGCGCTGTATCGGGCACCAATAAACATATTGGCGGATGATCCGGTGAGCACCCGCAACTCTTTGCCATCGACAATTTGCACCGGCAGCAGCGGAAAGGTGTACTGGCCTGGGTCGCGGCCTGTGCGCTTGAAGGCCTGTACTTCGCAGCCCAGGTGAGCAGGGTCCATGCCCGCAAACCCGAGACCAGCGGAGCGAATGTCGCGCTCAATGGCAAACAACGCCAGGGCGCCTGCGGTTTGCGCCTGGCTGAGAGCGGCCGTAGTGCGGCGCTGCCCCTCCGAGGTCGCAAATAGCTTGTAGATGGCCAGCAAAGTCAACAAGCCGATGGCCAGCCCGATCATGATTTCGATGATCGTAAAACCCTGCATGCGGCCATGCGGCGGCGGCCTCGGTGGCGCAAAACCCTTCATGACAATGGTTCTCTCTTCGTAACTCTTAGTGCACGAATGCCTGTATTTCGTAAATACGCTTGGCTGCGTCGCTAGGCCCTTGCCAGCACAGCCGTACCGTCACTCGGTTGAGGTCGTTGTCGGTTTCCACTACCACTTGCTGGCCGCTGGCCGTAGCGCCTGGCAGTCCCACCAATGGGTTCGCCGATTCACCGCGCGCCGCCTTGAGCACCTTGCCCAGCTCTGAGGTATCACTCAGCTCGCTGCCGCTGTAGCTGCAGTGGTCGGTACCACCCGCTTGGTGTGCGAGCGCTTCAAGCGACTGCGCCAATGCCGTGGGCGAGCTGCGGTCCACGCTCAGTGACACCAACTGGATGATTTGTGCGGCGTACATGCCCGCCTCGGTGCGGTACTGTGCCTGGCCGCTGAGTGCGGTGGATTTGGCCGTGAGCCCCGCAATGCCCAAAATGCCCAACAGCAGCAGCAGGATGGAAACCATGGCCTCGATCAGCATCATCCCGTTTTGTGCGCTGCTGCCTGGTCCTTGCGCTGGCAGGCGCGTTTGTCGCTTTGAAGAGGACGTACTCAGCATTTGCGGTTGTCTCCATCGGTGGTGATACTGGGATCGCAAAGCCGTACCTGGCCGCCCTGCGACACCTGCACCAGCAGACAGCGTTGCGGGCCGCTGGCCAGACATTGGCTCGCAGCACCGGGCATGAACTTGACGGCGTTCGCGGCCGACGCATTGCCCAGGCCATTGAACGTCACCGCATTGGCCAAAGCAGTGACCGTGAGCATGGCGGCGGACTCCGGCGCCTTGACTGCAATCGTGTCGTTACCGACCGCGATGGACCAGCCCTGCTTGGCCTCGTCCAGGGTAATGGTCACATCCGCATTGCGACGTAGCGCCTCTGCGCGCGCCTGCTGCGCTCCGTCGTAATAGGCCTGGGCCGAGGCGCGGATCTTGGTGTCCAGCAATGCAACCTGAATGCTCGGCATCACCATCAGCAGCAAGAAGGCGATGATGCCAATGCCCACCAGCAACTCCAGCAAGGTGAAGCCCTGCGCACGCCGCGAAGGCATTGCAAGAAAGTGCAGCATCAGCAGCTCCCATCCTTGCGGACCGACCAGCAATTGCTTCCGGCTGTCCAGCCTGTGGGCGTGCCGGTGGTAGCGCGCTGGCCTTGCTGGTTCAGCGTAAAAATAAACCCACCCATGCCGCCCTTGCCTTTGGCCATGACGGTAAAGGCAGTTTTGCTCCGCGTCGGGCAGGAATAGTCGAAACGGGCCGTATCGCCCGGTTTAGGCGCCACGGTGCCAGGCTCGCAGGCACCTTCATAGGTGCGGTTATCCTGGAAAAACTGTTCCATCTTCCCGCCCATATCCGCCAATGGCACCAGGCCGTCGACGATTTGCCCACGCTTGATGTATTCCTGGTAACTGGGAATGGCAATGGCCGCAAGAATCGCCACGATGGCGACCACGATCATCACCTCAATGAGCGTGAAGCCGCGCTGACGCACTGCAGGGGCTTCAGCCTTTCTGGCAGTGCGATGCCTGGGCCATATACAGGCTGTTGAAGAGAAATACATGAGGACACCCCTCACCGCGCTGGCACTGGGCAAGGCGATGCTCCCAAAGACCAGCGGCGGAGAGCGTGGGGAAGCCCCGGCACATCTGCTGCTGACCCATCAAAAATTAATTAAATTTATCGATGCCAGGCAACCCATATCAGTTCTGGCCAGGTCGCATCATAAGTGACATTTAGTCAATTTCTTATGTATATAAGATATTGATAGTTTTATAGTATTTTAAGAATGATTGAAGATTTCGGTCACTGCAGGTATGTCCAATGGCTATAGCCCGCAGCGGCGATGGGCCAGGAGAGGTGGCCAGTCACTATGTTTTTAATAGCATTACAGCAAGTCTGGAAAATGCTTGCATGCGCTTCAACCCGAGACGCACCAGTTGTGTGCGAGCTCCAGACACCCAGCTAACTGGCCTTCCCAAAACGTCGGTACCGGCAGCGGCAGGCGGCCGTTCTGAAAGGCCAGATGCTGTTGCAAAGACGCATCTTGAGGGCAGCCAAGATGACATCCGGCGGAAAAAAATCAAGCCGCCGTTGCCTGATGCGGGCTTCCAGCAAGAGAGGCGCTGACCCAGCCGCCCTGACCGGGTTTATGCAGTGCACATTGCATGGGCCCCATGTTTGCGTTGGTGGGGCCCAGCGTGACAGGAGGTGATCAGCCCGCCTGCAGGGCCTTGAGCAAGGTGGCCGCATTGGCCTCGACCATATCGATATAGGTGCTGGCGGGGCCCCCCGCAGGCGACAGCGCATCGGAGTAGAGGCGGCCACCGATGGCAGCACCCGTCTCGCGCGACAGCTGCTCCAGCAGGCGCGGGTCGGAGATGTTCTCCAGGAAGATGGCGCCAATGCGCTCTTCGCGCACCTGCTTGACCAGCGCTGCCATGTCTCGCGCCGAAGGCTCGGACTCGGTCGACAGGCCGCGCACTGGCACAAAGCGCAGGCCATAGGCCTGGGCAAAGTAGCCAAAGGCATCGTGGGTGCTGACGACGGTGCGGCGCGCTGCGGGCACGGCGGCAAAGCGCTGGCGCAGGCTGGCGTCCAGGGCCGTCAGGCGGGCGATGTACTGCGTGGCCTGCTTGTCGTACTGGGCCGCGTTGGCCGGATCTGCCGTAGCCAAGCCCTTGGCGATGTTGCGCACATAGATGATGGCGTTTTTCACGTCCTGCCATGCATGGGGGTCGTTGGGGCCATGGTTGTGGCCGTGTCCATGGTCATGGTCGTGATCGTGGTCATGCCCCGCCTTGTCAGCGCCATGGTCGTGCCCGTGGTCATGGCCCTGGCCCTTGGGCAGCGCGCGCACCGCAATGCCCTGCGATGCCACGATCTCCTGGCCTTTAAAGCCTGCGGCCTTCTTGAGGCGCGGCATCCAGCTTTCAAAATCCAGGCCATTGGACACCAGCACTTTGGCCTGCTGCAGCTGGCGCGCCTGCTGCGGTGTGGGCTCAAACACATGGGCATCGCCATCGGGCCCAACCAGGGGAGAGACGCTGACCAGGTCACCGCCGACCTGGCGCGTCAGATCCTGCAAGATCGAAAAGCTGGCCACCACGGGCAGCGGCTGGCCCGCAGCCCAGACGGAGCCAACAGGCAGGGCGCTGGTCAGCGCCAGCCCCAGCAGCGCGCGGCGGTTCAGGTAAAAGTTGCTCATTTGGATACTCCCATCGGTTCAGACACAGAATCGTTGGCCGGCCTTTGGCGCTGCGCGCGCACGCTGCCCAGCCGGCCCAGGCAGAGCGACAACAGGTACAGGCAGCCCAGGCTCAAGGTGATGGCGGCCGATGCCGCAATGCCCGCGTGGTAGGACAGCAACAGGCCCAGCACGCTGCCGGCCATCGCGATGGCGGTGGACAACGCCATCTGCAGGCCCACGCCGCGCAGCCAGAACCGCGCACTGGCGGCGGGCAGCACCACCAGGGCCACCGCCATCAAGGTGCCCAGCGAATGGAAGCCGCCCACCAGGTTGAGCACGAGCAGCAGCATGAACAGTGCATGGCTGATGCTGCCCATGCGCCCCTGCAGGCGCAGAAAGCCGGGGTCCAGGCACTCCATCAGCAAGGGCCGGTACATCAATGCCAGACCCAGCATCGACAGGCTGGCGATGGTGGCGGTCAGGTACAGGGTGGGATCGTCCAGCGCCAGCACCGAGCCAAACAGCACATGCAGCAGATCCACATTGGAGCCGCGCAGCGAGATCAGCAAGACGCCAAGCGCCAGCGAGATCAGGTAGAAACCGGCAAAGCTCGCGTCCTCGCGCAAGGCGGTGTAGCGGGTCACCACGCCCGAGAGCATGGCCACGATCAGGCCGGCCGCCAGGCCGCCAATCGTCATCGCCGGCAAGGACAGGCCAAACAGCAAATAGCCCATGGCCGCGCCCGGCAAGATGGCATGCGACATGGCATCGCCCACCAGGCTCATACGGCGCAGCAGCAAGATGGTGCCCAAGGGCGCGGCGCCAGCGCTCAAGGCCAGGCAGCCGGCCAGCGCGCGGCGCATGAAGCCGTAGTCCACAAAGGGCTGCCACAACAGCTCGGCGATCATGCGCGCCTCCTGGCACCTGCGCGTGCTGCCAGGCTCGGCAGCACATCGGCGGTGGCGCCCCAGCCCAGCTGGGTGCCCGCCAGCGCCAAGGCCTCGGGAAAGAACGCCTCCACCATCTCGCGGTCATGCAGCACAGCCAGCACGGTGCGGCCCCGCACATGCCACTGCTGCAATAGCTGCAGCAGCACATCGATGGAGGGCTCATCGACACCGGTAAAGGGTTCGTCCAGCAGGATCACCGGCGGGTTCTGCACCCAGAGCCGGGCAAAGCGCATGCGCTGAAACTGCCCGCCCGAGAGCTCGGCAATCCAGCGCGGCTGCCAGCCCTGCAGGCCCACGGTTGCCAAGGCCTTGCTGATCTGCCCCCGCTGCGCATCGCAGACGGCCCTCAGCGCGCCCGTCTGCGCCCACAGGCCCATGCTGACAAAGTCTTCCACGCTGATCGGAAAGTCACGCTCCACCTCGCAGGCCTGCGCCAGATAGCCCAGCGCCGCACGCGGATAGCGGCAGCGCAGCGACCCCTGCATGGGCGCGAGCTGCCCCAGCAAGCCTTTGAGCAAGGTTGATTTGCCGCCGCCGTTCGGCCCGACGATGGCCGTCATCGAGCCCGCCGCAAACTGCCCGCTGACACCCCGCAGCGCCAGCTTGCCGCCGTAGCCCAGACCGAGGTTGGAGAGTTCGATATCGACGCCATGCACTGCTGCTGCAGGCAGGCTGGGAACGGACTGCATCATGTCTGCTGCACCGCCCATAGCACGCCCCCCCAGAGCAGCGCGCTCATGCCCAGCGCCAGCAGGCAGCGCGCCAGCGCCGAGGCCTGCAAGGCGCTGCGGCGCCTGCTTTTTTGTATTGATCCCATAACGCACCCATTCGCAGGTGCGCTGCTGCCCAGGTCATCTGGACGGCATCGAATGTGCACCTGCAGCATCTTCAAAAATGTGATGTTATAACATTAAATGAAAATGCGGGGGAAAAAGCACGGCCCAGCTTGGCAGCTGCGGCCAGGCTATGCAGAGAGGAAATGCAGGAAAGAGAGGGGGGGGAGAAACAGCGATCCGAGGCGCTCAGGCCGCCGGTGCAGCAGCGCAGCGGCTGCAGGTGCCATGCATCTCGACATGGGTGCTGCTGGGCCGGAAGCCGTTGGTCTTGGACCAGGTCTTGAGGCGCCGTTCCACCGCAGGCTCCAGGAACTCATCGACCTGGCCGCAGTTATCGCAGATGGCGAACACCACCAGGCCATGGTCATGGCCTTCGGCATGGGTATGGGCGCAGACCACAAAGGAGTTGAGGCTCTCGACCCGGTGCACCAGACCGTATTCGATCAGCTTGTCCAGCGCGCGGTACACCTGCTGGGGCGCGCGCAGGCCCTCGTCGCGCAGCTGGTCCAGCAAGGCATAGGCACTGGCCGGATTGGCCTCGCGCGCAAGCGCTTCGAGCACCAGGGCTTGGTGCTTGGTCAACTCGGGCTGGGGCGTTTTGGCGACTGTGGACATGGTGACAACAAAGGCAGAGGCCAGAGTTTAGCCGGTCTGCTGTGCGGACGCTGCCAGCGGGGGCTCCGCAGCGGCGGCGGCCTCCTGCTCTTGCGCGGCTTGCACCAACCAGTGCTGCACCGCCTGCCAATGCGCATAGCCGTAGAGGCGCCGAAAGCGCTGGGTTTCCTCCAGCCCCGGATTGCGCCAGACCGCCAGGCGTTGCGCGATGAAGTCTGCGCTCAAGGGGATGCCGCATTCGACGGTGATGCAGTGCCGCCACTGCGCGTAGGTTCTTGGAATCATCGTTGTCCTTTCCACATCTCAACAGCTGCCCTCCTCCCGGTTCCCGTTGAACGTTTGAGAAAAACGAGCTTCAATTTGTTATGTTATAACATATCGCATTACCAACACAGGCACCACCCAACGCTGGCCTGGGCATGCAGCAAGCCACCCCAGCCAGCGCCAACCCCGCATTCCACGATGACTTCCAGCACCCTCTCCTACCCACTGGCAACGACGCGCCCAGCCAAACTCCCCGTCACCGTGCTCTCGGGATTCCTGGGTGCCGGCAAAACCACCCTCCTCAATCACATCCTGAACAACCGCGAAGGCCGGCGCGTGGCGGTCATCGTCAATGACATGTCCGAGGTCAATATCGACGCCGCCCTCGTGCGCCAGGGCGGGGCTGAGCTCTCACGCACCGATGAGAAGCTGGTGGAGATGAGCAATGGCTGCATCTGCTGCACCCTGCGCGAGGATCTGCTGGTGGAGGTCAACCGCCTGGCCAGCGAAGGCCGCTTTGACCAGCTGGTGATCGAGTCCACTGGTATCTCCGAGCCCCTGCCCGTGGCAGAGACCTTTACCTTTGCCGGAGAGGACGGCCGCAGCCTGGGCGATGTGGCGCAGCTGGACACGATGGTCACGGTGGTCGATGCCTTCAATTTTTTGCGCGACTATAGCTCGCGCGACCACCTGCAGGCGCGCGGCCAATCGCTGGGCGATGAGGACCAGCGCACCGTTGTAGACCTGCTGGTCGAGCAGATCGAGTTCTGCGATGTGATCGTGCTCAACAAGGCCGATCTGGTATCTGGCGCCGAGCGCGAGCAGCTGATGGGCATCTTGCGTGGCTTGAACCGCCGCGCCCGCATTGAGCTGGCCGAGTTTGGCCAGGTGCCCCTGCACAAAGTGCTGCAAACGGGCCTGTTCGATTTTGAGCAGGCCTCCCAGGCCCCTGGCTGGCTGCAGGAGCTGCGCGGCAGCCACCAGCCCGAGACGGAGGCCTATGGCATCAGCAGCTTTGTCTACCGCGCACGCCGCCCTTTCCACCCCGAGCGCTTTTTTGCGCTGATCAACCAGGAGTGGCCAGGGGTGGTGCGCTCCAAAGGCTTCTTCTGGCTGGCCAGCCACCCCACATTGGCAGGCCAGTGGTCACAAGCCGGTGCCGTGGCCCGCCACAGCGCTGCCGGTTACTGGTGGGCTGCTGTGCCCGAAGAACGCTGGCCGCAGGACGCGGAAGCCCTGGCCCTGATCCGCAAAGCCTGGGATGAGCGCGTAGGCGATGCCCGCCAGGAGCTGGTATTGATCGGCATGGACATGGATGAGCCTGCCCTGCGCGCGCAGCTGGACAGCTGCCTGCTCAGCGATGCCGAGATGGCGCAGGGGCCAGCGGTGTGGACGGGCTTGCGGCATTCGTTTGTGGATTGGCCCGACAGCCAGGTCTAAGACATTCGCCGCCTCACAGCGCCTGGTAAACCGCCAAGGTCTCCGCTGCGCAGCGCTGCCAGGAGTAGCTGGCGGCACGCGCCAGGCCCTGGGTGCGGGCATCGCACAGCCAAGGCTTCCGGCCCTTTCTGGATATCGCCGTAGCCCGTCTCCGGCCGGTTGGCCACAATGCCAAAGGTCAGCATTGCGCCCTCGCTGGTTCCATTGCCACCGCACAGGATGACGGGTGTGAGTTTGGGCATGGGGATTATCTCGATAGTAGGAGGTCTGGGGCAGTGCCTCAGCGCTTTTCAGGGGCCGCTTGCTGATTTTTGATTTGCAGCCAAGGACTGTGGTCGTGATTTGATCGTTGGCCACTCTGACCTTGAGTGACGTGGATAACAGGAAGGCACGTACCTTATTGCTGCATTTCTAAATGCTCGCTCAGTCATTGTTTTGCCTCACTCCCATAGCCTGCAACCGCACATCAATCTAGTGCAGATAAAGTTCAAAAAATGCAGACAAATGTGAGTATCACTACACATTTGCAAGACTATTAATAGGTTCTACTAATACCCATTAACATTTTCAAAATACAGGATAAAACCCCAGTATCCTGCTGGCCTGCCGATCCATGCCACACTCCCCGCCTATGTCTAGTTCCGAATGGGCCCGCAGCGCTGTTTCCGCCTTCGATCGCATGGTCAATATCGAGGGTGGCTTTCGCTCGCGCCCCGGCCAGCGGCTGATGGCCGAAAAAGTGGCCGAGACCTTTGCTGCGGCCCAGCTGGGCAAGCTCGAAGAGGACGAAGAGCCGCAACGCGCCATTGCGGTGATCCAGGCCGGCACGGGCGTGGGCAAATCGCTGGCCTATGCGGTGCCTGCCATTGCGATGGCGCTGCAGCGGGGCACCCGGGTGCTGATCTCGACGGCCACGGTGGCGCTCCAGGAGCAGCTGGTGAACAAGGATTTGCCGGCGCTGGCCCAGCAGATGGACCAGCCATTCAAATACGCGCTGGCCAAGGGCCGGGGCCGCTATGTCTGCAAGCTCAAGCTCGAGCGCCTGGCGAGCGTGGCCCAGGGCGATGGCACGGACGGCGGCGAGCCCATCGACGACGATTTCTTTCCCGAAGAAGCCGCGCAGGCGCGCCAGTCACAGCGCAGCCCACAGGAGAATGCGGCGCGCCTGCAGTTCTACACCAGCATGGCCGATGCGCTGACCACCCGGGGCTGGGATGGTGACCGCGACAGCCTGGACACCCCGCCCGAGCCCGAGGTCTGGAGCCCGGTCGCCGCCGAAGGCAGCTCCTGCACCGGCAAGCACTGCCCGGTGTTTGGCAGCTGCACCTATTACGAAAAACGCAAGGACCTGGTCCAGGCCCAGGTGCTGGTGGCCAACCATGATCTGCTGCTGTCCACCTTGGGCGCGCGCCTGCTGCCCGAGCTGGACAACTGCCTGCTGATCCTGGACGAGGCCCACCACCTGCCCGGCACCGCGCTGTCGCAGTTCGCCTGCGAGATGAACCTGAGCCAGCTCACCTGGATCGACAAGCTCGCCAGCCGCGCGCAGCGCGTGGGCGCCTTGGTGGAGGTCAGCGAGATCGCCGACATCCCGCGCCATTCCGCCCAGCTGCGCCAGCATTTGCAGGATTGCGCCAGGCTGTTGATGGACGAATACGGCGAAGGCATGCGCCAGCAGCTGCAATCAGGCGGACGGGGCCCTGCCCGCGTGCGCCTGCCGCGTGGCGAACTGCCGCCCGCACTGGTCGAGCCGCTGGCCCAGGCCGCGCACCACGCCAGCGCTTTTCTGGATGTGCTGCAGGCCATCTCCAAGGCCCTGCGCTCGCAGATGCGCGACCGGCCCGATGAGGCCAAGCGCCTGTCCACCCTGTATGCCCAGGTGGGCAGCCTGGCCCCGCGCCTGGAGGCCGTGCATGACACCACCCAGCTGCTGCTGCAGGATGCGCCCCAGGGCAGCGTGCCGGCGGCCAAGTGGTTCACCCTGGATGTCGTGGGCGATTTTGTGGCGATCAAGGCCTATGCCAGCCCGGTGATCCCCGGCTCCACCCTGCGCCACCATCTCTGGAGCCAGGTGCGCGGCGCCGTGCTCACCTCGGCCACGCTCACCAGCGGCGGCCAATTCGATTTCTTCTTGCGCGAATCGGGCCTCTACAACGACCCGGCCGTCTCCACCCTGGAGGTCGCCAGCCCCTTCAACTATGCCGAGCAAGGCAGCCTGGTCGTCACCGAAACCCAGGCCGACCCGCGCACGCCCCAGCAGTTCACCAGCGAGATGGTGGACGCGCTGCTCGAAGACCTGGCCCAGGTGCAGTCGGGCGGCTTGGTGCTGTTCACCTCGCGCGAGCAGATGCGCCTGGCGGTCGATGCGCTGCCCACGGCCATGCGCCAGCACGTGCTGGTGCAAAACACCTTGCCGCGCAGCCAGCTGCTGCACCAGCACCGCGAGCGCGTTGCCGCAGGCCTGCCCAGCATCATCTTTGGCATGCAAAGCTTTGGTGAGGGGCTGGACCTGCCTGGCGCGCTGTGCGAATCGCTGTTCATCACCAAGCTGCCGTTTGCACCGCCCGATGACCCCGTCGACGAGGCCCGCGCCGAGTGGTTGAAAAACTCGGGCCGCGACCCCTTCAGCGAAATCGTCGTGCCCGCCACCGCCATTCGCCTGGCCCAGTGGGTGGGCCGCGCGATCCGCACCGAGGTGGACCAGGCCCATGTCTACTGCTACGACAAGCGCCTGGTGCGCACCGGCTATGGCCAGCGGCTGCTGGCCAGCCTGCCGCCCTTTACCTTGCACCGCCGCATGGCCAACACCTAAGGTTTATCAGTCCTTGGCGGGTGCCTCGTCCGGGCTGCGCAGATGCACGCCTTCCAGCGAAGGAGGCACCAGCGCCGGCAAGGGTGAGGCCACCGGCGCCCCAAAGCCTTCGCCGTTTTGCCAGTCGCGCAAAAAGCCTTCGATCTCTTCCTGGCTCTGGCCGACAAAGTTCCACCAGATCATCACGCCGCCTTCATAGGGCGTGCCACCCAGCAGAATGCAGCGGCTGCCGGCGCCGCATTGCAGATCCAGGCTCGTCTGCCCATCGGGCAGGTAGACCAGTTCATTGCCCGGGGCCGGCTCGCCGTTGACCTGCAGATCGCCGTACAGGCAGAGCACCGCATACTCAAAATCGGGCCGCAGTGCCAAGGTGGCGCTCGTGGCCTGCGCCGCTTCCATATCGACGGCCACCAGCGGGCTGTGCACTTCGGTGGGCGCCTGCTGGCCCAGCCAGTCGCCGGCCAGCACCGTCATCTGTATGCCCTGCTGCTGCAGCCGGGGCAGCTGCGGGTAATGCTGGAAGCGCGGCGGCATAAAGCGCTGGTCCTTGGGCAGCGCAATCCACAGCTGCACCGCATGAAAGTCCGGCTTGCCCAGGCTTTCTTCCGAATGCGCAATGCCCTTGCCGGCGGTCATCAGGTTGACCTGGCCGGGGCGGATCGGCTGCTCGCTGCCCAGACTGTCGCGGTGCAGGATCTCGCCCTCGATCATCCAGGTAAAGGTCTGCAGACAGGTGTGCGGGTGCGGCCCCACCTGCATGCCAGGGCCGCTCTCAAAGTGCGAGGGGCCCGCGTGGTCCAGAAAACACCATGCGCCCACCATGCGCCGCCCGCGCTGCGGCAGGGCGCGAAGCACCGGCACGCCGCCCACATCGGCCATGCGTCCGGGATAGTGTCTCAATACTTTGGTATCCATATTCAAGCTCCTCTATAGGGGTGCAAAGCACGCGCAAGCCTCGACGAAACAGACCTACACATAAATGCCTTCGGTGTATGGTACAAACAAGTCGTGCGGCGGTGATGACCAGAGAGGGCTTCGCTGCCACATATTCCAACGTGTTAGCGCCCGGCAGCAGCTGGCGCGACGACAGGCTCCCAGGGATTCGCTCTGGCAGCCGGTGCAACTCTCAGATTTGCCAGGTCGTGCTGGCGGCTTCCATGACTCCAGCTTTGCAGCTTAGCCTGCGAGGCTGGAATTCGGTGCCCCCTCATTGAAAGGTGACAACCAATGACGACTCAACACTCCCACAACTACCCCGAGAACTTCAAGGCTCGCGTGGTAGGTATCGTTCAGCACCGCATCGGGGACGGTCAGCTGGAAACCATTCCCACCCCCATGGAAGTCGATGTCTCGACGGCCATTGCCAGCTTTGTGCTGTCCTGGACCATCGAAGGCCAGCCAGTGACCGTGTCGCTGGCCAAGCCCGACTTTGATTACCACATCGACCACAACAATATCGTTGTGCAATAAGAGCGACGACCACGGCCTTTGAAACCTTGCTACAGAGCCGTTAGTTTCACTAACCGCTTTGTACATCGTCTCAAGGTTGTGAGTGTCACTCTGAACGTTTTCAAGCGCTGAAAAGCGCTTTCAGCGGCACGCCGCTTTGTACGGCCTGCGCGCCGTCTCGGGTATCCGGCCAGCCTCAAGCCAGCGCCGTGGTTACCCGCACCTCACCCACCAACAACTTGTGCACCGGGCAGGCTTCTGCAATCTGCTTGAGCCGGCTGCGCTGCTCTTCGCTCAAATCACCTTCCAGCTGAATGCTTCGCACGATGTCGTTGCCCGAGGCGACACTGCCATCGGGGTTCAGCGCCAGCTCCACCTTCACGCCTGTCAGCGGCCAGGCCTTGCGCTGTGCATACATCTGCACCGTAATCGTCGTGCAGGCACCCAGGGCCGACAGCAGCAGCTGCATGGGGCTGGGGGCCGTATCGCCACCGCCAACGGCCTGCGGCTCATCACCATGCCATGCATGGCCTTGGGGGTTGTGCAGATCCACACGGTAGTTGCTGGTCGTGCTCTGTGCCTGGGCTTGTGCCTGCTGCGCCATATCGCTATATCTCCTGGTTCGATAAGCCAATATAGGCCTTTCTGCCCCAACACGGTTGCAAACGGGCACAAAAAAACCAGCGCCGTTGCCGGTGCTGGTTTTGTGTGTCGCATGCCCTGGGCCACAACCCGGGCACAGAGCGCGCGAGGCGCTTACTTGGCGGTGACGACGCGCACCATTTCCAGGCACTTGTTCGAGTAGCCCCACTCGTTGTCGTACCAGGACACGACCTTCACAAAGGTCTTGTCCAGTGCAATACCGGCTTCGGCGTCGAACACCGAGGTGCAGGTCTCGCCACGGAAGTCGGTGGCCACCACCTTGTCTTCGGTGTAACCCAGCACGCCCTTGAGCGCGCCTTGCGACTGGGCCTTCATTTCGGCGCAGATCTCTTCGTAGGTGGCTTCGCTGTTCAGCTCCACGGTCAGGTCGACCACGGACACGTCAGACGTAGGCACGCGGAAGGACATGCCGGTCAGCTTCTTGTTCAGCTCAGGAATCACCACGCCCACGGCCTTGGCAGCGCCGGTGCTCGATGGGATGATGTTTTCCAGAATGCCACGGCCGCCGCGCCAGTCCTTGTTCGACGGGCCGTCCACGGTCTTTTGCGTGGCAGTCGCTGCGTGCACGGTGGTCATCAGGCCGCGCTTGATGCCCCACTTGTCGTTCAGCACCTTGGCCACAGGTGCCAGGCAGTTGGTGGTGCAGGATGCGTTGGAGATGATGGCTTGACCGGCGTAGGTCTTGCAGTTCACGCCAAACACGAACATGGGGGTGTCGTCCTTCGATGGGGCCGACAGAATCACCTTCTTGGCGCCCGCATCGATGTGCTTTTGTGCCGTTTCCTTGGTCAGGAACAGGCCGGTGGACTCGATCACCACGTCGGCGCCGACTTCGTCCCACTTCAGGTTGGCAGGGTCGCGCTCTTGCGTCAGACGGATCTTCTTGCCGTTGACGATCAGGGTGTTGCCTTCGACGGCAACCGTGCCCTGGAAGCGGCCGTGCACGCTGTCGTACTGCAGCATGTAGGCCAGGTAGTCAGGCTCGAGCAGGTCGTTGATCGCAACGATTTCGATATCGGAAAAATTCTGCACTGCAGAGCGCAGCACATTGCGGCCGATACGGCCAAAGCCGTTGATGCCTACCTTGATTGCCATAGTGATCTCCAAGTAATGAAATGCCGCATGCCCCCGGCCTGGGCCACGCTCGCTGCCGTTGGCACCAGGTTGCCGGATGGGCCAGACCTGCCAAGCCGTTGCCAGGGGCACGCTGCAAAGAGCGGTGCGGGGACGGGGCGGTCTGATTTTGCCGCGTATTGTAGAGAACACTGGCCCAACCATGGAATAGTGGGCCATTGCCAGGCAGCCGCTGGGTATCGCCGGGGTGACTGCGGGGACAGATACATCCTCTGACAGAGCAGCGCAGGCCGGGAATGGTCCCCGCCGATGGCCAGCTCCGTTGCAATACCGCCCCAGACGCCGGGCCGCCCCCTCCAACGCCATGACTCTGCCACTCCCGCCCTCTTCCACTGCCACCATCACCCACCAGCAGCCATAAAAAAACGCAGGCTGCAGGCCCTGCGGCCCGCATCCCTGCGTTATTTGGTTGCTGAGGCGCTGAGCGATTAACGCTTTTGCAGGGCCACTTCCACCGTGTTGGCCACGTTGTCGGCGGTAAAGCCAAAGTGCTCGAACAGCACGCCAGCAGGCGCCGATTCGCCGAAGGTATCAATACCTACCACGGCAGCGCAGCCGTACTTCCACCAGAAGTCGGTCACACCCATCTCGACGGCCACGCGCGGCAGGCCGGCGGGCAGCACGCTGCTCTTATAGGCCACCTCTTCGCGGTCGAAGGTGGTCGTGCTCGGCATGGAGACCACGCGCACGGCGATCTTGCGCTCGGCCAGGAGGCGCTGAGCCTTCAGGGCCAGCTGCACTTCGGAGCCGGTGGCGATGATCACGGCTTGCGCCTTCTTGTTCAGGCCGATGTCCGATGGCTCGGACAGCACATAGGCACCGCGGCTGATGTTGCCGATGGCATCACCATTCTTGGGCGCGTAAGGCAGGTTCTGGCGCGACAGCAGCAGGGCCGTAGGCTTGTTGCGGTTGCTCAGTGCCACGCTCCATGCCACGGTGGTTTCAGCGGTATCCGCAGGGCGCCACACATCCAGGTTGGGGATCAGGCGCAGGCTGGCAGCGTGCTCGATCGACTGGTGGGTGGGGCCGTCTTCGCCCAGACCGATGGAGTCGTGGGTGAACACATGCACCACGCGGCGCTTCATCAGCGCAGCCATACGGATGGCATTGCGGCTGTAGTCGCTGAAGGTCAGGAAGGTGCCGCCGTAGGGGATGAAGCCGCCGTGCAGCGCCACGCCGTTCATGATGGCGGCCATGCCGAACTCGCGCACACCGTAGTTGATATGGCGGCCGATCTTGCCGTCTTCGGTCTTGACCACAGCACCGCTGTCGTCCACGCGGAAAGCGGGGGTCGACTTGGTGTTGGTCAGGTTGGAGCCGGTCAGGTCGGCCGAGCCGCCCAGCAGCTCAGGCAGCGCAGCGGTGAAGTCTTCCAGTGCCAGCTGGCTGGCCTTGCGGCTGGCCACGGTCTCGCCCTTGGTGTGGGCTTGGGCCACGGCTTCCACGGCCACTTGGGCAAACTGCTTGGGCAGGTCACCAGCCATGCGGCGCTTCAGCTCAGCGGCCAGCTCGGGGAAGGCCTTGGCGTATTCGGCAAACTGCGCATCCCAGGTGGATTCGGCCTTGGCGCCAAAGGTCTTGTGGTCCCAGGCTTCGTAGACATCGGCAGGGATCTCGAACGGGGCCGAGCTCCAGCCCAGCGCTGCGCGGGTCAGGCCGATTTCTTCGGCACCCAGGGGCTCGCCGTGGGCCTTGCTGGTGTCCTGGCGGTTCGGGCTGCCCTTGCCGATGGAGGTCTTGCAGATGATGAAGGTGGGCTTGTCCGCAACCTTCTTGGCCTTGGCAATCGCGTCGCTCACGGCCTTGGGGTCGTGGCCGTCGATCGGGCCAATCACGTTCCAGCCATAGGCTTCAAAACGCTGGGCGCTGTTGTCCACAAACCAGGGCTGCACCTTGCCGTCGATCGAGATGCCGTTGTCGTCATACAGCGCGATCAGCTTGTTCAGCTTCCAGGCGCCAGCCAGCGCGCAGGCTTCGTGGCTGATGCCTTCCATCAGGCAGCCATCGCCCAGAAACACATAGGTGTGGTGGTCCACCACATCGTGGCCGGGGCGGTTGAATTCAGCCGCCAGCAGCTTTTCTGCCAGCGCAAAGCCCACCGCATTGGTGATGCCCTGGCCCAGCGGGCCGGTGGTCGTCTCGATGCCGGGGGTGATGTCCACTTCAGGGTGGCCAGGGGTCTTGCTGTGCAGCTGGCGGAAGTTCTTCAGCTCGCTGATCGGCAGGTCGTAGCCGGTCAGGTGCAGCAGCGCGTAGATCAGCATGGAGCCGTGGCCGTTCGACAGGATGAAACGGTCGCGGTTGATCCACTGGGGGTTGAGCGGGTTGTGCTTGAGGTGCTTGCTCCACAAGGCCACTGCCATATCGGCCATGCCCATCGGCGCGCCAGGGTGGCCGGAATTGGCTTGTTGAACGGCATCCATTGCGAGTGCGCGGATCGCATTCGCCATATTCTGATTGTTGACCATGGGAGTGGAGGAAGAAAAAAGCGACAAAGGCCGCATTTTAGCGGCCTGCTGTTGCCGCTGTCCGGCATGGCAGTCTTGGCCTACGGCTGTGCAGGGCCACCACCTACTCCAACGGCCTTGACAAACACTGACAATGCGCAAGCTATCGCCAATAAAAATCTATTAATATTATTTATACCGACTATCGTTTATCAGCTTCCGCTTGAAAGGATTGACCATGCAACGCACCCTCTCCACCACCGCTCTGGCCTTGACGCTTGCCCTGGCGTCGCTGAGCGGCAGCGCCTTTGCCAGCACCGCAGAGAAGATCGCCGCCGTGCAAGCGGCGCGTTTGGATCTGACGCAGGCCATCCAAAGCGCACAGAGCCAGCATGGCCTCAAGGTCTTGCAAGCCGAGATCGACACCAAGAAAAAGCAGCCCATCTACGAAGTCAGCGGCATCAACGCCCAAGGCCGTGAGATCAAGCTCAAGTTCAGCGCGCTGGACGCCGCCCAGGTGCTGGAAAACAAGGACGACGGTGCCGCCGAGAAAAAGGACACCGACCGCCTGGCCGCTGCCAAGATCAGCATCAGCGACGCCATCGCCACTGCGCTGAAGCACACCCCCGGCAAGGCCATCGAGGTGGACCTGGACGACCACCTGGGCGTGCTGACCTATGACGTGAAGATCATCAACGCGGCCAACACCGAGGTGGAAGTGCGCGTGCATGCCATCAACGGCAACATCCACCAGTAAGCGGGTCGCGCAGCAAGCCGCCCCGGCCAGCCATGCGCTGGCCTTTTTTTGCGTCTGGTGTTTGGCCTCAGGCCAGGGCTTGCGCCATGTACTGCGCATCCTCGCCATAGCTGTGCAGGGCATCCCGCTCCTGGGCCGACCAGGGCAGCAGCGGCGCATAGCCCTTGCGCTGCCAATACGGCTGCGAGCCCATCACAGAGACCAAGGCCGAGTAGCGCAGCCCATCGGCCTGTGCCTGTTGCAGCATGGCCTGCAGCAGCGCAGAGGCCAGGCCCTCACCAGCGCGCGCCGGGGCCACGGCCATGTCATGCAGGTACAGGGTATCGGCGGGTGCTGCACAGGCAAAGCCGCCATGCAGGGGCGTCACCTTGCCCAGCACAGAGTGGTAGGCGGCAAGATAGGCCAGCACCTCAGCGCCTTGCACGATGACCAGCGAGCACTGCACCGGGCTGGCCAAGCGCGCCGCATACAGCGCGGCGCTCTCCAAAAAGTCCGCGCCATAGCAGGCCAGTTGCACCTGCATCAGGCCATCCAGGTGCTGCGCGGTCAGGGGTTCAAGGGACCAGCGGGGCTGGTCGTGGGAAGAGAAACGCATCGGCCGATTGTCGGCGATGCCACAGCGATCAGCCCAAAGGCGCCAGCGGCTGCGCCGTGGATGCCGGCACCGTGGTGCGCGCCGCATTCATCACCATCGACAGCAGGCTGTAGTAGCCATTGATACCGATCAGGTCCATCACGCCCTTGTCGCCAAACCGCTGCTGGGCCCGGGCCCAGGTCGCGTCGCTCACCTGGCGCTGCTGGTGCAGCTCGATGCAGAAGTCATGCACAACGGCTTCGTCCTCAGGCATGGTCTCGGGGCGGCGGCCTTGGGCCACGGCATCCACGGTCGCCTGGCTCACGCCTTCGCGCAGCGCAATCGGCGCATGGATGGCCCATTCCACCTGCTGCGTCCACTGCCGGGCCGTGACCAGAATGGCCAGCTCGGTCAGGCGCACACCGATGGCGCTGCGGTAGCGCAGGTACTCGCCCAGACGCTGGGTGTGGTCCATCAACTCGGGGCTGCGCAGCAAAGGCACAAAGGGCGATATCAGCGCGCCGCGCGGGCCATCGATGATGGGCTGGGCATAGCGGCGCTGTTCTTCGCTCCAAGCCTCGGGGGGCAAGGGCGGCAGGCGGTCCTGGGTAGGCGTCATCGGGCGGGTTCTTTCAGATCGTTTCGGGGGCGTTTCAGGCAGCGACCGGCTGCTGGGCCAGCACTTTGTCGATGGCATCGCCCAGGCGCTCCACCACCTGGTCCAGTTCGGCTTCGCTGCTGATAAAGGGCGGCGCCAGCAGCACATGGTCACCATGCAGACCGTCAATCGTGCCACCCATGGGATAGCACAGCAAGCCATGGGCCATGGCCTGGGCCTTGACCTTGGCATGCAGCTTGAACGCCGGGTCAAACGTGGCCTTGCTGCTGCGATCCTGCACCAGCTCCACCCCCCAGAACAGCCCCCGGCCCCGGATATCGCCGACATGGGGGTGCGCGTCAAAGCGGGCATGCAGCTGCTTTTGCAGGTAGGCGCCACGCGCCAGCACCTGGGGCAGCAACTGGTCACGCTGAATCACCTGCTGCACCGCCAGTGCGGCGGCCGCCGCCATCGCATGGCCGATATAGGTATGGCCATGCTGGAACATGCCGCTGCCGCGCCGCATGGCCTCGACGACCTTGCGCTGCGCCAGCACCGCGCCAATCGGCTGGTAGCCGCCACCCAGGCCCTTGGCAATGGTCATCAGGTCGGGGCTGATGCCCTCTTGCTCCACCGCATGCAGGCTGCCGGTGCGGCCCATGCCGCACATCACCTCGTCAGCAATCAGCAAGATGCCATAGCGGTCGCAGAGCGCACGCAGGCCCTGCCAGTAACCCGCAGGGGCGGCCACCGCGCCCAAGGTCGCGCCCACCACCGGCTCGGCCACAAAGGCGATCACCTTGTCCGGGCCCAGCGCTTGGAACTTGGCATCGATCTCGGCCAGCAGACGCGCCACATAGGCGGGCTGGCTCTCGCCGTCCAGGCGATCGCGGTATTCATAGGCCGGGGCCACGCGGCCCACGTCCATCAGGATGGGGGCAAACTGCTTGCGGCGCCATTCATTGCCGCCCACGGCCAAGGCACCCAGGGTGTTGCCGTGGTAGCTTTGGCGGCGCGCGACAAAGTGCGTGCGCTCGGGCTGGCCGATCTCGACAAAATACTGGCGTGCCATTTTCAGCGCGGCTTCCACCGCCTCGGAGCCGCCGGAAACAAAGTAGACATCCGTCATGCCGGCGGGCGCATGCGCGACCAGGTGGTCGGCCAGCGCCTCTTGCACCTCGGTGGTGAAAAAGCTGGTGTGGGCATAGGCCAGCTGGTCGAGCTGGCGGTGCATCGCCGCCAGCACATCCGGGTGCGCATGGCCCAGGCAGGACACCGCTGCCCCGCCACTGGCATCCAGGTAGGCCTTGCCGGCCTGGTCAAACAACGCCACGCCTTTGCCGCCCACCGCGACAAGAGGAACCTGGGCCAGAGAACGATGGATGACATGGCTCATGCGAGCACTCCTTCACAATGCGACACCAGCCCTGCGCCGGCAGCGATACGCATAGTATAAGGATCATTTGTATTTTTTCAATACATTAATGGATCATTTGTTCCGTTTCGATCTATTTCTGTTCCCGGGCTTCCCCTTCCCTCCCTCTCGCTATCCCTTCAACGCAAGCCGCCTACATAGCGCTTGGCACTCGCCACCAGGCCCGGCGCAGCAGCATCCGCTGCCGGCCCCGCCACCGCAGCGCCCAAGGTGGCGGCCGCCGGTGCTGGCGCGCCCGGCAAGCTGGCGGCAAAACGCAGCGCCAGCCGCTCCAGCTCTGCGTCCTGGTGGCTGCGGGCATGGTTCAGCGCAAACTGGGCCATGGCCTGGCCATACGCGGTATCGCTGGCCATCCACTCGGTATCGGTGACCCGGCCCGTCTTGCGGCGCAGCGCCACATGCAAATGCGCGGCGATGGCCAGGCGTTCACTGTCGTTCATACAAGCTCCTCCGTGGCAGAACCTGATGGGCCGGCTGCGCAGCCAAGGCGGCGCAGCCGGGTAGCGCGGCGGCACAGTGCAGCGCCGCACATCTCAATTCAACTCAGTTTTGGCTTTCCTGGTGCAGGCTGACATCCAGCCCATCCAGCTCCTGCTGCGTGGTCACCCGCAAAGGCAGAACCACACGGATCAAGGTCAGCAAAATGGCAGTGCCCACTGCGCTGTAAATCGCCACCGCCGCCACTGCGACCAGCTGGTTCAGCACCGTGGCATCCACCCCGGCAATGGCGCGGTCGGCAAACACGGCGGTGAGCAGCGAGCCGGCAATGCCGCCCACGCCGTGCACACCAAATACATCGAGCGAGTCATCCACACCCAGGCGGCGCTTGAGCCAGGTAGCGCCCCAAAAGCAGGCCACGCCGGCGATCAGGCCAATCGCCACCGCGCCGCCCAGCTGTACAAAACCGGCAGCCGGTGTGATGGCCACCAGACCACCAATCAGACCCGAGAGCACGCCCAGCAAGGTCGGCGCGCCGCGCACCCACCACTCGACCAGCATCCAGGACAGCGCACCAGCCGCAGCGGCCACCATGGTGACCAGCATGGCCAGCGCGGCCCGGCCATCGGCCGACAGCGCCGAGCCGGCATTGAAGCCAAACCAGCCAATCAGCAGCAGCGCTGCGCCCATCGCCGTCCAGCCCAGGCTGTGGGGCTCAAAGGCCTGGCGGCCATAGCCCTGGCGCCGGCCCAGCATGGCCGCGCAGACGAGCGCTGATACCCCCGCATTGACGTGCACCACCGCGCCACCGGCAAAGTCCAGCGCGCCCAGCTTGTTGAGCCAGCCATCGCTCTCCCACACCCAGTGGGCCACCGGCGCATAGACCAGCACGCTCCACAGCGCCGAGAACAGCAGCAGCGCCGAAAAGCGCATGCGCTCGACCACGGCGCCAATGATCAAGGTGGTGGTGATGACGGCAAAGGCCATCTGGAACAGCGCATACAGCGACTCGGGCAGATGGGGCGCCAGGTGGCTGACCGACACGGTGCCGGCCGCCGCATCCAGCCGCATGGACGAGAACCAGGCCCGGTCCAGCCCGCCCAGCCAGGCCGATGACTTGCTGAAGGCCAGCGAGTAGCCCAGCGCAAACCAGGTGAGCGCCACCACGGCCGCCACCGCAAACACCGCTACCATCGTGTTGACCACGTTCTTGCGCCGCACCAGCCCGGCATAGAAGAGCGCAATGCCCGGCAGTGTCATCAGCAACACCAGCACCGTAGAGACCAAGAGCCAGGCCGTATCGGCCTTGTCAATCGCAGCCATCTGCACCATTTGCATGCCATCCCATTTGTACGTTGTCATCCATTGCGGGTTTGTTTCAAAAGGTAGCAGTTTCTATGCCATGGGCCGGGAAAGCGCCTGGATACGGGGCCTGCGGGCATGTGGCGTGCTGGCCAGGCTGCCGGCTAAAGCCAGATCGCACCACATCGGTGCCCTGGGCCATGGACCAGCCCCCAAAAGCAAACCGGCGCATGCATTGCTGCAGGCGCCGGCTCTGTAGGCAGGGGCTAGAACGGACTTCAGTCCGCCGCCAACACCTTGCCTGGGTTCATCAACCCCAGCGGATCGAGCGCCTGCTTGATCGCCCGCATCGCAGCCAACTCTTGCGAGGTGCGGCTAAAGCCCAGGTAGGGCATCTTGTGCAGGCCAATGCCATGCTCGGCCGATACGCTGCCCTGGAACTGCTGCACCAGGCCGTACAGCACGGCCTCCAGCGCCTCGTCCTCGCCATTGATGGTTTGGCTGTCGGTGGTGACATGCAGATTGCCGTCGCCCACATGGCCAAAGAACAGGCTGTGGTGGCCGGGCCAGCGCGCATCAAACGCGGCGCGGCAGGCAGCGGCAAAGCGGCCAATGTCCACCTGGGGCAGGCTGACGTCAAAGTTCACCGGTGGGTGCATGTATGCGGTCATCTCGGCCGGTGCCTCGCGCAGCTTCCACAGGCTCCTGGCCTGCTCGCTCGATTGCGCAATCACCGCATCCACCACCTCGCCAGCCTCCATGGCCTCGCCCAAGGCCTCTTCCACCGCAGCGCGCAGCGCGGCCTCGTCCTTGCCGTCCACATCGATCAGCGCCTGCAGCGGGTGCTGCTCGGCAAACGCGGGCTGCAGCTTTTGCCACTGGATGGAGGTCTGCACAAAGTCGCTCCACATCAGCTCGAACGCGGCCACGCTGTTGCCAAAACGGGCCTGCATGCGCGCCAGCACCGCCAGCGCCTCGTCAAAGCCCGGCAGGGCCACCATGCAGGTGGCCTTGGCCTGCGGTGCGGGCCGCAGGCGCAGCAGCACGCGGGTGATGATGCCCAGGGTTCCCTCGGCACCGATAAAGAACTGCTTGAGGTCGTAGCCGGTGTTGTTCTTCAGCATGGGGCGCAGCATCGGCAGCACCGTGCCATCGGCCAGCACCACCTCCAGTCCCAGCACCTGCTCGCGCATCATGCCGTTTTGCAGCACGCCATTGCCGCCCGCATTGGTGGAGACATTGCCGCCAATCTGGCAGCTGCCGCGCGCGCCCAGGTCCACGCCAAACACCCAGCCGGCCGCCACGGCCGCTTCCTGCACCGTCTGCAGGCTCACCCCGGACTGCACGGTCATCAGGCCGGTGCGCGCATTCACGTCCTCGATCTGGTGCATGCGGTCCATCGCCACCGCCACACCCTGGGCCACTGGCACGGCCGCGCCGGCCAGCCCGGTCAGACCGCCCTGGGGCACCACCGGCACCCGGTGGGCATGGCAGATGCGCAACAAGGCGCTGACCTCGTCCGTGCTGCGCGGGCGCAGCAGCGCCAGCGGCGGCACCGGCGGCGTGCCGCTCCAGTCGGTCCAGTACTTCTGCGGGATGGCGTCGGCGCCGCGCGAAAAGCCGTTGGGGCCCAGCGCTTGCACAAGGTCGGTCCAGAAAGCCGCCGCAGGAGCGGCTGCCGCGTTGTCGGTGCGAGAGGTAGTCATAGCCCGCTATTGTCGGGCGGTTTGTCTGGCAGACGCGGCCTGTCAGCAGCAAAACCTGCTGGGCCAGTACAGCAAAAAACGGCATCCCCGGCCTGCCCTGCAAGCCGGGGATACCGTTTGCGGAGGTGTCGGGATCAGCGTGCCGATTGCTGCACGTAGGCCAGCAAGGTCTCCACCATGCGGCGCACATGGGGCTGCACCTTGGCGGCCACGGCCGGCAGGTAATCAAAGGGCATGTGCTCCTGCATATAGCTGCTCTGCGTCATCTCCAGCTGGATGGCATGCACGTTCTGCGCTGGCTGGCCGTAGTGGCGCGTGATGTAGCCGCCCTGAAAGCGGCCATTAAGCACGCTGCTGAAGCCGTCGACCTCGCCATTGCGCGCCTCGGCCAGCAGCGCTTCGCCCAGGCCTTCGCCGCAGCTGGCGCCCTTGTTGGTGCCCAGGTTCAGATCGGGCAGCTTGCCCTCAAAAAAGCGTGGCAGCACCGACTGGATCGAATGCGCATCCCACAGGCCCGCGGCGCCATGCAGCGCCTGGATGCGGGCCAGCTCGGCGGCCAGCTGGTCGTGGTAGGGCTTCCAGACCTGGTCGCGGCGCTGGGCAATCTCGGCATCATCGGGCTGCAGCGCGGCGCTTTGGTAGACGGGGGTGTCGGCAAAGGTGTCCACCGGGCACAGGCCGGTCACGCTCTGGCCGGGGTAGAGGCTGGCGCCATCGGGGGGACGGTTCATGTCCACCACCAGGCGCGAATGCGTGGCCACCAGGGTCGAGGCACCGATCTCCTGCGCAAAGGCATAGAGCAGCGGCAGGTGCCAGTCGGTGTCATGCACCTCGCGCGCTTCGGGCGTAAAGCGCTCGGCCAGCGTGGGCGGCACATAGGTGCCCACATGGGGGAAGGAGATCAGCAGCGGCGCCGTGCCTTGGCGGAACTCGAAGGCGGCGCGGTCGGTTTCAAAATGCATGGATCATGGCTCCTGAAGAAGTTCGGTACGTGCGGCGACAAAGCCGCGCTGCGCGCTCTGGTGCAGCGGGTGGCGGCCTTCGGCCACGCGGCACTGGCCGCCCACCCAGACACGGGCCACCGCACTGCTGCGGCTGCTGGCAAACACATGGGCATCGAGCTGCTCGGCCGCCGGCAAGCCAGCCAGTGCCAGGTGCTGGCCATCGAGCTCCACCCAATCAGCCTGCTGGCCCACGGCCAGGCCGGCCACCGCACGGCCACTGGCCTGCGCGCCACCCTGCACCGCTGCCAGCAGCATATGGCTGCCCACATGGGGCTGCTGGGCGCTGGCCGCCACATTGCGTTGCTGCGATTGCAGGCGCTGGCTGTACTCCAGCATCATCAGCTCTTCGGCGGCGTTCACGCCGATATGGCTGTCCGAGCCAATGCCCCAGCGGCCATTGCCGGCCTGCCAGCGCGGCAGGTCGAAGATGCCATCGCCCAGGTTGGCTTCCGTCAGCGGACACAGGCCTGCCACCGCTTGCGATACGGCTGCGGCTGCGTATTCGGCCTCGTCCATGTGCGTGGCATGCACTAGGCACCAGCGCGCGTCCACCGGCATATGGTCCAGCAACCAGGCCACCGGGCGCTGGCCACTCCAGGCCACGCAGGCATTCACCTCCGCCATTTGCTCGGCAATGTGGATGTGTACGGGTGCCTGGGCATTCAGCGCATGCAGGCCCTGCACGGCCTCCTGCAAGGCCTGGGGCGCCACGGCGCGCAGCGAATGCGGCGCCAGGCCCAGAGCCGCGCCTTGGGCGTTGCAGGCGGGGGCCAAGGTCTCCAGCAGGCGCAGCATGTTATCGGTGCTGCGGATAAAGCGCTTTTGCCCCTCATTGGGCGCCTGGCCGCCAAAGCCGCTGTTCTGGTACAGCACCGGCAGCAAGGTGATGCCGATGCCCGCCGTGTGCGCCGCACGCAGCAGCGCCAGGCTCAACTCGCCATCTGGCGCATAGGCCTGGCCGTCCGGCTGGTGGTGCAGGTAGTGGAACTCGCAGACGCTGGTGTAGCCCGCTTCCAGCATCTCGATGTAGAGCCAGGTGGCAATCGCCTCCAGGTGCTGGGGCCCCAGCCGGGCCGCAAAGCGGTACATCAGATTGCGCCAGCTCCAAAAGCTGTCCTGCGCCTGGCCGCGGAACTCCGACAGCCCGGCAAAGCCGCGCTGGAAGGCATGCGAATGCAAGTTGGGCATGCCCGGCAGCACCGGGCCGGCGGCCTGCGCCACGCCAGCGCAGTGGGTCGCATCGACCCCGGTTTCGACAGACGTGAAGCGGCCTTGCGCATCCCAGCGCAGCAGCACGTTCTGGGCCCAGCCGCTGGGCAGCAGGGCCTGAGCGGCAAACAATTGATTATGGGTATTCATCGCATCAGACACCGGGTGCTACCTCCTGCAGCGCGACGGCGATCAGCAGGGCATCGTCGCTGCTGGCATCCAGCTGCAGAGGCTCGTTGAGCGCAGCGGTCCAGTACAGGCCGTCTTCGCCACCGGCCGTCAATGTGGCCGGCTGCGCAGGCAAGCGCCAGCTGCCGGCCCGCGCCAGCAGCATGCCCTGGGCACTGGTCAGTGCCAGGCTGCCACCTCGGTGGATGGTGACCTGCGCCTGCACCCGGCCGCGCCGGGTCATCACATTCAGATCCTGCGAGGCGCCACCCAGCAGCTGGCAGTCCAGCGCCACATCGCCTGAGAAGGCGAAGGGCTGCAGGCAGTGCTGCAGCAGATGGTCCACACTCCCATCGGCCGCTTGCAAATGCACGCCATCACCACCGAGCAAGGTGATGATGCGGTCGATGCCCGCAAAGGCCGAGAACGGCCCGCTGCTGGCAATTTGCGCAATGCTGATGCGCCAGGCAAAACTGTCGATACTCGCGCCAGGCGGCCAGCACAGTACCTCCTGGGTGGTGCCGCCGCCGTTCTTCCATGGCGTAGCGGGCAGCGCGCTGCTGCTGAAAAATTGCATGCTCATAGCTACCCGTTTATTGCTTGGTCAACACGGCCTGCAAAAAGCTGCGCGTGCGCTCCTTGGTCGGGTTGCTGAAGATGGTCTGCGGGTCACCGGCTTCGATGATGCCGCCGCCATCCATGACGACGACCACATCGGCCACTTCCTTGGCAAAGCCCATTTCATGGGTCACCACCATCATGGTCATGCCCTCGGCCGCCAGCATCTTCATCACCTGCAGCACCTCGCCCACCAGCTCGGGATCGAGCGCCGAGGTCGGCTCGTCAAACAGCATCACCTTGGGCCGCATGGCCAGTGCACGGGCAATGGCCACGCGCTGCTTTTGCCCACCCGACAGGCTGCCGGGCATGGCATCGGCCTTGTGGCCCAGGCCCACTTTTTTCAGCAGGTCATGCGCCAGCGCATCGGCATCCTTGCGGCCCAGGCCGTGGAGCTTGCGCGGGCCCAGGGTCACGTTGTCCAGCACGGACAGGTGCGGGAACAGGTTGAAGGACTGGAACACCATGCCCACTTCTTCGCGCAGCGCGTTCAGAGCTTTCTCGGGCAGCATCTGGCCGTCCTGCACCAGGGTGCGGCCGCAGATCTCGACACTGCCGCCTTGCGGCACTTCCAGGCCATTGCAGCAGCGCAGAAAGGTGCTCTTGCCCGAGCCGCTGGGGCCGATGACGACCACCACTTGTTGGGGCTTGACATCGAAGTCGATGCCGTCGAGCACCACATGCTCGCCAAAGGCCTTGCGCAGCCCACGGATGCGGACCATGGATTCGGAATTCAACGGAGCTGCGGTCATTGCACCATGCCTCCAGCGCGCATGCGCTTTTCAAAATGGCGCAGTGCCAAGGTGGTCACGCCGGTCAACACAAAATAAATCACGGCAATCGCCAAATACACTTCCAGCGAGCGGTAGGACACGCTGATGATCTTCTGGCCCTGGTGCATCACATCGTGGATGGTGAGCAGCGAGACCAGCGCCGAGTTCTTGATCAGCGCAATGAACTCGTTGCCCAGCGGCGGAATCATGCGCACGATGGCCTGGGGCAGGATCACCGAGGCCATGGCCTGGCCGGACGACATGCCGATGGAGCGCGCGGCTTCCATCTGGCCGCGATCAATGGACTGGATGGCGCCGCGCACCACCTCGGACACATAGGCGCCCGAGTAGATGCCCAGGCCCAGCACGCCGCAGGCAAAGGCCGGCAGCATGATGCCGAACTGCGGCAGGCCGAAGAACAGAATGAACAGCTGCACCAAGAGCGGCGTGCCCCGGATGACGGCCACGTAGGCCGTGCAGATGCCGTAGATGATCCTGTTCTTCGGGTTGAGCCGGCCAATGCCGATCAGCAGACCCATCACGCAACCCAGTACCAGCGCTGCGGCCGTGATCTCCACCGTCACCGCTGCGCCGCGCAGCAGATCGGGCCACCCTGCCCAGACGGGCGAAAAATCCAAATCCATAGTCAATCCTGTCGTCTCAGATCAGCGCACTGCCTGGGCAGCGCGCTGCGGCACCCTTGCCTATTACTTGCTGCTGGGGAACCACTTGTCCACGATGGCCTTGTAGCCACCGTCGGCCTTGAGCTGCTCCAGCGCCTTGTTCACCGCGGCGGTCAGCTCGGGCGTGTCCTTGCGGATGGCCATGCCGTATTCCTCGGTGGTGATCTGCTCGGCCAGCACCTTCATGCCGCCACGGGTGCGGTTGTACTGGAAGGCGGCGGGCTTGCCGGTCACAGCGGCATCGGCGCGGCCGATATCGACCAGGTTGAACATTTCCTGGTTCTTTTCCACCTCGACGCGCTGCACCTTCGGGAAGTGCTCGGTCAGGTAGCCCACCGACTTGGTGCCCACCTGCACCGAGACCTTCTTGCCATCCAGATCGCTCAGCTTGGTGATGGGGCTGCCTTCCTTGACCATGGCCACCAGGCCGCCGGCGTAGTAAGGCTGGGTAAAGTCCACCACCTTCTTGCGCTCATCGGTGATGTAGATGGCCGAGACGGCCATGTCGTAGCGCTTGGCGATCAGACCGGGCACCAGGCCCTTGAAGTCGATATCCACCCATTCGACTTTCTTGCCCATCTTGGCCGCAACGGCCTCGACGAGCTCGACGTCAAAACCGGTCTTCTTGCCGTTTTCGACAAATTCCATGGGTGGGAAGGTGGCATCAGTGGCCACGCGCAGCACATTGTTCTGGGCAAAGGCAGCGCCTGCACCACAGGCCAGGGCGATCAAAGAGGTCTTCAAGACCAGGCGACGGAAGTTCATGGGAGAGTCCTTTATCAATTCAAGTACCAAGCAAAATCTCAATGTCATCCAGCCAGACTGCGGGAGATGCGGGCCGCCGCTGCCAACGTAGCCTGCACCAGCTGGGCTTGCTGGTGCTGCACACGCTGCTGGGGCGCCATCAGGCTGAGCGCTGCCACGGCGCGGCGGCCGCTGGCAAACACCGGCACGCTGCAACCCCAGACACCGGCATCGACCTGGCCCACCGTGGTGATGTAGCCCTGCGTGCGCAGCTCCTGCAGCTCGGCAGCGGCCTCGGCGCGGGCGGAGCTGCCTTCGCCGTAGTGCTGGTTCAGCAGCGCTTCGCGTTGCACGGCGGGCAGATAGGCCAGCACGCATTTGGCCGATGCCCCGACCTTCAACGGCACGCTGCTGCCCTTGTCAAAGGAGCAGCGCAGCGACAGCGGGCTTTCCACCATGTCCAGGCACACGGCCTGGCCATTGGCTGCGACCAGCAGGCCTGCGCTTTCCTGGGTCTGCTGCGACAGCTGCACCAGCACGGGGCGGGCCACATGCACCAAATGGGAGCCATCGTCAAAGCCACGCGCCAGCTGCAGGCCCAGCGGCCCGGGCGCATACAGCGCACCGCTGTCGGCCACAAAGCCAAAGCGCTTGAGGCGCGCGAGCTGCCGGTACAGGCTGCTGCGGGGCAAACCAGTGCCCTGCATCAGCTCGTTGGCCGACAGCGGCCGCCCGGCGCAGGCGAGAACCGCCAGCACCTGCAGCACCCGATCAGCCGCCGACACCTCGGAACCCGGGGTATCCGCTGCCGTAGGCTCGTTCGCCAAAAACTCTGTAGCATCCATTCGCAATTCCCATTCCTCGGGACTAGTGACAATGAAGATCTTGCAAGATCAATGCCAGAATTGTCGAATTGCTCTCTGCATTGCACCCTAGCGCAAACCCTAGGTCGGAATTGAATGGCGAATTCAATTCCCATTTAATGGGAATTTGAAATGTAAATTCCCTTTGAAGACTTGCGTTTGAGACATGCCATGCTGAGTCTTCTTGATGCAATGCCAGACCCTATTGAAATTGTTAATATGGTAGTTTTGAACTATCATTTTTCAATTTTTGATAGGAGTCCGCATGTCAGGAAAGCCAGCAGCTCGCATCGACGACAAAGTCAAATATGCGCGAATCGTCACCGGTTCACGCACGGTGCTGATCGGTACCCAAGGCGGCGTGGCGTGCTCGGTCTGTCCGGGCGGCAAGGCAGTCGGCAATCCCGTCAATCCGCAGCTGGGGGCCAAGGTTCTGTCCGGCGCCTCTGACTTGGATTTCGCATTTCCAGGCGCCATGCCCCTGGTCTGGCAGCGCCAGTACAGCAGCTATGTCAACGCGCAGCATGGCGGGCATTGCGGGGTGTTGGGCTATGGCTGGGGGCTGCCAACGGATTTGCGCATCAAGGTGGAGGCAAGCGCCACTCTATTGCACGACAGCCAGGGCCGCACGATCACCTTTGATGCCTTGGCAGCAGGTGAGTCGATCTACAGCCCCAGCGAAGATATCTGGCTGCTGCGCTCTGGCTGGCATCCAGGCAATCTGACGCACGATCTGGCGGCCATGACCGGGCCCGCCAAGTTCACCGAGGCAGGTGCTGCAGATAGCTTTGAAGCCCCACCCCCGCGTAGCGAGCAGGCACCCTTGTGGTGGCAGGGCCGCTTTTCTTGGGTTCGGCGCGATATGGCTTGCGGGGATTTGATGATCCTGGCGGCCAATGGGAGCGGAGATACCGTCTGGGTATTTGGCCCGGCCAACTGGCAGGCGATTGAAGCGGCGCGCAAAGCGATCCATGAACAGAAGACCGCAGGCAAACCGGTCACTGTCACCGAGCTGGATATCGATTCAAACTGGATTTTGCTGGGCAAGGTTGACCGCCTGGGCCGCTCCCAGCGCTACCACTGGACCAAAGTGTTGGGCCAGGAGCGCATCACCACCATCGACGATGGTGTGGGCCGAGGCTACCAGCTGCACTACACGCAGGCTATTGCTGCGCAGGATGCCCAGCACTTCCACCACAAGAGCACTGATGAAGACAGGCAGGAAGACGAGCACTTCTTCTGGCAAGCCGACAGTGGTGTGCGTCTGTCAAAGGTCGATCTGTATCGCGACCCTTTGGCCCCCATGCTGCAGACCAAGCCCACCACCTTGGTGCACTACAGCTACAGCACTGAGGGTGATTTAGTGTCTGTCACCAACCGCCACGGCCAAGTGGTGCGCCGCTTTGCCTGGCGCAACCACTTGATGATTGCCCACCAGGAGCGCAGCGGGCCGGAGCACCACTATGCGTATGACCGGTATGAGCCAGGCGGCCAAGCCATCGAGCAGCGCAACCAAGAGGGCTTGGATTACAAGTTCGACTACCAAGAGCTACCGGAGGTCGATGGTCAGCCTCGAAGAGCATGTGTCGTCACGGACAGCTTGGGCCGGGTCGATAAATACATCTTTCAGGGTGAAGCAGGGCTGCAGCGCCTCGTAGAACACACCCGGGCTGATGGGAGCACCATCAAACGCAAGTACAACCAGTACGGTCATCTCAGCGAAGTCACCGACCCTCTTGGCCGCAGCGTGTACATGGCCGTCAGCCCCATGGGTCAGTTGCTGGCAACCCAGGGCCCCGATGGCTCCCGCAGCAGCCAGCGTTTTGACGACACGACCAACCTGCTGCAAAGCAGCACCGATGCCGCTGGCCGCACCACCCACTACGAGTACGACTTCCACAACCGCCTGACGCGGGTGACCTTGCCGGATGGCAGTAGCGAGCAATACCACTACTCCAACATCACCGGCGGCCCCGCAGACCTGGCGACCCGCGCCAATTCCGACAAGCCCATCCGCATCACCGATGCCAATGGTCGCGACAAACATATTGCCTACACCCCCACGGGCCAAACTGCCAGCTACACCGATTGCTCCGGTCAAAGCACCCACTACGAATACAGCCGCTGGGGCCAGACCACGGCGGTGCGTAACGCGCTGGGCGAGCGGGTGGCCTACGAATACAACGAGGAGGACCAGCTGCGGACGGTGCACTACCCCGATGGGGGCAAGGAGCACTACAGCTATGACGCTCGGGGCCAGGTGGTGGAAGTCAAAGCCGGGCGCCGTGATGACAGAGACAGCAAAACCCCCATCAGCACTACGGCACCGAGCGTTCGCATGGCCTATGACCTCTGGGGCCGCCTCACCAGCCGCAGCCACGCGGGCCAGCACCTGGGCTTTGCCTACGACACGGCCGGGCGCCTGACCCAGCTCACCAACGAGAACGGCGAGCACACCCGCTTTGCATGGGATGTGATGGACCGGCTTAGCCAGGAGACCGGCTTTGATGCGCGGGTGCAGAGCTACCAATACGACGCGGCTGGCCAGCTTGTCCAATCCAGCGATGGATGGGCTGCAGAGCAAGGCCTGCCAGCGCACACCAGCCATTACGAATGGATCATCACCGGCCAATTGGCGGCCCGCCATCTACCAGCAACCGACCTGCTGCCCGCCACCACCCAACGCTATGAATGGGGCAAAGTGGGTGAGTTGCTGCAGGCGAGCGTGTGGCACCAAACAGAAACTGGCAGCGAAGGCCCAAGCCAACGTCCAGCCCAAGAAGGCATCTTGCAAAGCCAAGCCGTCATCGAACGCGATGCAGCCGGCCGGGTCGTCGGCGAAGTCCAGCGCCTCTACAAAACCCCCACCCAGGACGAACTGCAAGACCGGTTCTTTACCCCCGAGATCGAGTTTGAACACCGCATCAGCCACCAGCTAGACGCCCTGGGCCACCGCCAAGGCAGCCAGCTCCAAGGCCTGGGCAACGTCGGCTACCTGCTCTACGGCGCAGGTCACGTGCACGACATCACCTGGCAAGGCGAGAGCCTGGTGAACTTTGAGCGCGACGCGCTGCACCGAGAGATTCACCGCCAAGTTCTCACCGACATCAATAGCCAAGCGCCCGGCGAGAACACCGCCAAACCCCTCTACCGCAAGCTCAGCTGGGATGCAGCCGGGCGCATGGAAACGATGCAGTGGATGGGCCTGGAGCAAGGCAGCGCGCTGGATGACATGCTTGCCACGCCCGGTGGGCAAGCCCCGATCCGCGTTCCGCCAACCTTGCTAGGCGCCATGACCGCCCGCCAGTACTACTACGACAGCCTGGGCCAGATGGTCGGTATGCGCAGCCATGCCGGCATCAGCCGCTTTGCCTACGACGGAGCAGGACGCCTGACCGGCGCGCACACGCCGCATGCTGGCTCCCAGCGCTGGCAGTTCGACCCGGCGGGCAACCGGCTACCCATCGCAGGCCCAGAAACCCAGCCCACCGCAGCCGACGCCATCACCGGCCACCTCAACGAAACCGACCGCCTGCGCGCCCAGCAACGCGCAGCCGCCCAAGCCAACCCCATCACCAAAGAGCAACTGCTGCGCAGCGACTTCAACCCGCTCCAAGCGAACCCAGATCCCTCTCTCCACCAGCCCCTGCACACCAGCAAACGCTGGGCCGGTAACCGTGTGGCCTATTACGAGAACCAGGAAGACGCGAGCAGCCAAGGGGCAAAGATTCACTACCAATATGACAGCCGAGGCAATCGCACCCAAAGCCTGGACGAGGCCACGGGCCGCAAGCTGGAGCTGGCGTATGACAGTGGCAACCAGTTGGTGCAGGTAGTCGTTGAAGAAGCAGGTCAGCGCCACACTCAGAGCTACCGATACGACGCGTTTGGGCGGCGTCTTGCCAAGTACAACGCGCCGAGCAATGCCGGATCAAGCGAAGAGAAAGAAACCGATTACTTCGGCTGGGACGGCGACCGCTTGATCCACACCGAGCGCTTTAACAGCGCGAACCTGCAGGACAGCGAAGGCGCTGCCCGACCCGAAGTCATCCACACCATCTACGAGCCCGGGTCGTTTACCCCGCTGATCCAGCTGCGCAGAGCCACCAAAGCCGAACCAGACCTGGGCGAACAGTTGCTCGCCAACACCTCTCCAGGCGTGGTGCAAGACGCCTTGCGCAAAGCCCTGGCAGATATCAAAGAGCTCAGCGCCACTCTGCCCCAAAACATCGCCTTTAAGTCCATGTCCAAGGATGTGCAGATCTTTATGCGCGAGCAGCTGCAGGAGTATGAGCAAACCTTGAGCGACCAACGCAAAGAAGCTGCAGAAAAAGTCGAGATCCGCCACTACCTCTGCGACCACCTGGGCACGCCCAATGCCTTGATCCGGGAAGACAGCCGGCTGGACTGGGCGGTGCAATTAGATGCTTGGGGGAATGTGCGGGCGGAGCATAACCCGGGGAAGTTGTACCAACCAATTCGGTTGCCGGGACAGCATGCGGATGGGGTGACGGGGCTTTATTACAACCGGCATCGGTATTATGAGTCGGAGATTGGAGACTACATAAATCAAGATCCGATTGGTTTGCTCGGAGGGATCCAAACAAGTGGATATGTTCGTAGTCCATTAATGAAATCTGATTCTTTAGGGCTTATAGAAGAACTTGCTCACGTTTGGAATATCGGACCATTAGATGCATGGAATACAAGAGCTGATAATTCAGAAGCATTTAAAAGGACTAGAGAAAAATTTCCTCCAAGTGAACGCCATAATGGTACCGGAGACGCTTTCAGACATTGCTACTGGTCTTGCTTGATGAGTATAAGGATGGGTGTGGATCAAGCTAAAAAGGTGGGTGACACGCACGAGGTATATGGTACAAAAGAATTACAGCCGAAAAAAGAGGAAATTATGGATTATCACAATAACAGTAAAGGTCGGGAGCGCTCCGTTTTATCAAAAGATAAAAACGACTGTGAAATGAAATGCGACGAGAAATTGGGCAATGGAGAGCTATGGTTTATCGATAAATCAACAGGATTGCTTGATACGGCGATAAAAATACCGTGATCATTATGGCAAAGAGCTCTCTAGTTATTTTTCTTTCATTACTTCTGTTGATTCAGGATTCCACGATCGATTTAAATGAATCCGATTATATTTGTGTTTTCCCTCCATATACCGAAAAATCAGATATAGAAAAGGAAATAAAAAAATATGCTACATCATTTAAGATAATGCGCTATTTTGAACCTTCTATAAGCGATGTAAAAGTGACTCATGCAGTAATTCATAACAAAAAACTTATATTAATAAGAACCGAAAAAAGAAAAAACTGGTTGGAGTATGAAGAGGGCTGTCGCAAAAATCGAGAATCCACATCCACCGAATCTCTACATTGATAGATCACTGACACGCAAACGAAGACAAGTGCCGAGAACATCAACCTGCACGTATTGTAGAAAGCGGCTTATATATTAAGCTAAGTAGATAAAAAATCATCAACTAATGAAACCCCTCATTAACTACAAGTCAACATCAACCCTTTCCTTGATTGGCTGCAAAACATTGCAATTCCTGATTTCTTCATGCATGACATAGAAGACAAATACTCCAATCAGCAATCAAAATCAGTCATTCAATACGACAAATAACTTTATTCAACAAATTATTAAAGAATCTTCTGAATAGAAGCTTCATCATTATATAAAAATTAAAATCAGCAGGCTTTATCTTTTGCAGAGTTAAAACCGTTCCAACCTCATATTCAATGATATCGATCATGTTAAGCAAAAAATTATTTGCTTACTTCACAATGTCATTTGTAATTTCGATTGTCATGCTAAAAGTGGGCTTTGCATTTATTCATTCTGGAATATACATACTTATAATCCTTAGCCCTGCATACTTTTATATTGAAAACAACGGGGATGCATCAAATCCATCGCTTAAGCATCTCGCGATATATATGACTACTCAAGCTTTATATTATTTTATTGCGATGAAAACTTATCTTTTCTTCAGATACAAACTAAACAAACATGGCTGATCATCCAATGACGGCCTTGGTATTCAGACAGGATTAAAGCTAAATTTCTGCAATGCGAGAATCAGAGAGTAAATTCACGCAGTGAAGCGAGGCCATCGAAATGAATTCTCTTAAACGGTGAAGACTATATGGGCTTTCACAGTTTCAAACCCTAATGCGGATTTGCTTTGCACCAATAGCCAAATAGCGTTGCAGCGCCCTGAGGATGAACAGAGAGACGCCGCACTGCATCGAGACGGGGCTGAGCTTTTGTCATGGATATCTGAGCGCGCAGGCAAGAGGCACCTCCGTCATCCTCGACGAAGGTGATGCACGGCGAAACTTGATAGCCCGTGCCGGGCCAGCGCTCAAAGGGCCGCCAGATAACCCAAAGCCGCCAGCGGTGCCGTCTCGGCGCGCAGCACGCGCGGGCCCAGGGTGACCGGCGCAAAGCCGTTGCCGCGTGCCAGCGCTTCCTCGGCGGGAGACAGGCCGCCTTCTGGACCGGACAGAAAGACAAGGGGCTGGTTGCCCGCTTGCTGCACCGCCTGGGCCAGCGGCTGCGTGCCTTCGGCCAGCGACAGCACCAGGCGCTGCGCATCGGCCAGGCCGCCGGCCTTGATCCATTGCACCAGGTCCATGGGCGCATGGATGCGCGGCACCTGGTTGCGGCCGCATTGCTCGCAGGCGCTGGCGGCAATCGCCTGCCAGCGCTCCTGGCGCTTGGTGGCGCGGTCGCCCTTGAGGCGGGTGACCGAGCGCTCGGCCTCCAGCGGCGTGATGCTGGCCACGCCCAACTCGGTCGCCTTCTCCACCAACCACTCCATGCGCTCGCCCGCGGTAATGCCGGCCAGCAGGTGCACGGCACGGGCCGCTTCGCGCTCGATGGCCGTGTGGCCCTCAATCTGCACGGTCACATGGCTGCGGCCCATTTGCACAATGCTGGCGTCGTACTCGCCCGCCGGGCTGCCCGCCTCGCCGTTGAACAGGGTGATGCGTTCGCCGGGCTGCATGCGAAACACCTGCACATGGCGCGCCGCCTCGGGCGGCAGATCCAGGGTGGCGCCTACGCGCAGCTCAACGGGGCAATAAAAACGGGGCATGGGGATCGGACAAAGTGGATGGCGGTTAGGGGCTAGAGCTTCGGGTCAGGGCCTTAGCCCCGGCCCATCATCCAGCCGCCTTGCTCTTCAATGCCTTCGACCTCATGGATCAGGCGCATCAGCGGCACCAGCTCGCGGTAGCGCGAGGCCGTCGCGCGGATGTAGTGGAGAAAGCGGGGTGCATCGGCCAGGTAGCGCGGCTTGCCGTCGCGCAGGGTCAGGCGGGCAAAGATGCCGGCGACCTTGAGGTGGCGCTGGATGCCCATCCATTCGACTGCGCGGTAGAAGTCACCAAAATCCGCGCCAAAGCCCGAGGGGCTGTCGGCACCCAGCAGACCGGCCTTGCGCGCCTTTTCCCAGTAGCGGATGGTGATGTCCACCACAAAATCCTCTTCCCAGCTGATGAAGGCATCGCGCATCAGGCTGGCGATGTCATAGGTGATGGGGCCGTAGAGGGCATCCTGGAAATCGAGCACGCCCAGCGGAGCGCCAGCAGTGGGCGGCACCATCAGGTTGCGCATCATGAAGTCGCGGTGCACAAAGACGCGGGGCACCGACAGGTTCTGGGCCACGATGGCGTCAAAGGCGTTCTTGAGCACGGCCTGCTGCTTGTCGCTCAGCTGCACCTGGCGGTGCTGGGCGATGTACCAATCGGGGAACAGCTGCAGCTCGCGGCGCAGAATGGCCTCGTCATAGACCGGCAGCACGCCTTCGCGCGATGCCTTTTGCCAGTCCACCAGAATATCGACCGCCTGCATGTACCACTGGTAGGCGGCCTGGGAATCGGGCGGCTGCAGCTTCTCGATCACCGTCTGCGTGCCCAGATCGGACAGCAGCATGAAACCGTGGGCGGCATCCCAGTCCAGCACCTGGGGCGCATTCAGGCCGGCTTGCACCAGCAGCGCTTGCACCTTCACAAAGGGTTCGCTGTTTTCCTTGTCCGGCGGCGCATCCATGATGATGCGCGTGCCGCCTTGCTGGTCATCCACCCGCAGGTAACGGCGAAAGCTGGCATCGGCCGAGGCCAGGCGCAGGCTCTCGGGCCGCAGGCCATGGCGGGCCGCTACCGCTGCCAGCCACTGGTCAAACTGCGCGGCACGGGCGGCATCGGCCCACACGACGGGGGTAACGCCCTGTAAAGATTGCTTGGCGCTGTCAGGCTGGGGTGCTACAGAAGCTGCAGCAATAGGGTCAGACATGGGGGAAATTGGTTGGCTCATGGATAATGCAGATTCTACAAAGCCCTGCCGCCCGGCTGGGCCCCAGATCCAGATCCGTGTGCATGTATGCACCGCAGATGCACAGGCCAGTGGCTATTTCCCATGGATATTCACGCTTTCACCGATGTGGCGCCCGCCTCGCCCCGCCCTGCTGGCGCCGCCGCAGGGCTGCATGCGCGCGCAAAGACCCACACATCGCCCCGCACCTTGTCCCTCACCCCACTCCGCTTTTCCCCCACCGCCATTGCCCGGCTGTGCATGGCCATGCTCTGGGCCTCGCCCGCACTGGTGCTGGCCCAGGCGCCCGCTGGCAACGATGACGCCGGCCTGGTGCTGCGCTCCAGCCCCCGCCTGCAAGAAAGCCTGGGCTCTGACCAGCGCGGCAAGATGCCGGTCTACCTGGAAGGCGATGAGCTCACGGGCCAGACGGCGGACATGACCACCGTCACCGGCAATGCCAGCCTGCGCCGCGCCGACACCATGATCCGCGCCGACCGCCTGCGCTTTTACGAGCCCAGCAACACCGCCTATGCCGATGGCAATGTGCACATCAACCGTGCAGGCAGCGTGTTTGACGGCACCGAGCTGCAGATGCAGCTCGATTCGAACGAGGGTTTCTTCAAGGACGCCAACTACCGCCTGCTGCCCAACAACGGCTATGGCGTGGCATCGCGTGTGGATTTCATCGACCGCGAGCGCTCGGTCGTGCATGAAGGCACCTACACCACCTGCCAGCGCAACGACGAAGCCAGCTGGCAGCCGGACTGGATCATCCGTGCTGAAAAAATCAGCATCGACAACCTCGAAGAAGTCGGTGTGGCCGAGAACGGCGTGCTCGAATTCAAGGGCGTGCCGATCATCCCCATCCCCAAGATGAGCTTTCCGCTGTCGGAAAAGCGCAAATCGGGCCTGCTGCCGCCCACCATGTCGCTCGACAGTGACAGCGGCTTCACCTACGCCCAGCCTTACTACTGGAACATTGCGCCCAACCGCGACGCCACCATTACGCCGACGGCCATGGTCAAGCGCGGCCTGGCGCTGGGCGGCGAGTTCCGCTACCTGGAGCCCACCTACAGCGGCACCTTGGCCGGTCTGTACATGCCGGGCGACCGCCTGCGCGACCGCGACCGCTGGTCCTGGCTGTGGATGCACAACGGCAGCCTGGATACGCCGATTGGCGGCCTGGGGCTGAACATCAACGCCAAGCGCGTGAGCGATTCGGACTACTGGCGCGACTTCCAGGGCAACAGCTACAAGCTCAACGAGCGCCTGCTCAACAGCGAAGCCTCGGCCAGTTGGTCGCGCGACGACCACAGCCTGCTGCTGCGCGCGCAGAAGTGGCAAACCCTGCAGGATCCGCTCTCGCCAATCGTGCCGCCGTATGACCGCATGCCCCAGCTGCAGTACCGCTACACGCCGCAGAACCTGCCGCTGGGCCTGGAAGGCTCGATCGAGGCCGATGCCACGCGTTTCCGAGCCGACACCAGCCTGCTCAACCAGCCCAATGCCGACCGGGGCTATATCCAGGCCGAGCTGAGCCGCCCCTTTATTGCGCCGCAGGGTTACATCACGCCCAAGCTGATGCTCAACACCCGGCACTACAACTTTGACAACTCGGGCCTGTCCACCGTCAGCAGCGCCAGCATCACGGTGCCCACCGTCAGCCTGGACAGCGGGCTGACCTTTGAGCGCAACACGCGCCTGTTTGGCCGCAACCTGATCCAGACGCTGGAGCCGCGCGCCTTCTACACCTATACGCCCTACCGCGACCAGAGCATGATCCCGGTCTACGACACGGCGCCGTATGACTTCAGCTTTGCGACCATCTTCAGCTCGAACTCGTTCAGCGGCTATGACCGCATTGCCGACAACAACATGCTGACCGTGGGCGCCACCACGCGCTTCCTCGATGCCGAGACCGGCGCCGAGGCGGCGCGCTTTGGCATTGCCCAGCGCCTGCGCTTCTCGGACCAGCAGGTGGTCATGCCCAATGCCAGCTCGGTCAACGAGCGCTGGTCGGACATCATGCTGGGCGCCGGCATCAACTGGACGCCCAAGTGGGGCTTTGACACCACGGTGCAGTTCAACCCCGACAGCGGCCGCTCGGTGCGCTCGACCATGCAGGCGCGCTACAAGCCCGGCGACTACAAGACCCTGGCACTGGCCTACCGCTACCAGGCACAGAACAGCGAACAGATGGACCTGGGCTGGCAGTGGCCGGTCAATGAGATCTTTGGCTCCGGGGGCAAAAAAGCCAAGGGCGAAGGCCGCTGGTACACTGTGGGCCGCCTGAACTACAGCATGCGCGACAAGAAACTGGTGGACTCCGTCATTGGCTTGGAATACAGCGGTTGCTGCTGGAGCAGCCGCGTGGTGCTGCAACGTTTGCAGAACTCGCTGGTACAGGCGAACACCAAACTGCTGTTCCAGATGGAATTCACCGGCCTGACCAAACTCACCCTGGGCGCTGACCCGCTGGCCAGCATGCGCGAAAACGTGCCCGGCTACCAGTCTCTGCCCAGCGGCAACGCCTCTGCAGCGCCCAGCCGTTTCAGCAATTACGATTGAAGCATTCCCTGACCATGAAACAACGCATTCTCTCTTTGAGCGTGGCCTGCAGCCTGGCTTTGCTCGCTGGTGCCAGCGCAGCGCAAGGCTTCAAGACCAACGACAACGCATCCGCCGGCATGCGGGCGCCAGGCGCAGGCCTGAGCACCCCCACGGCCGTGCCTTCGGTGGCCGTCCCCGCTGCCTCGCTGGCCCAGCGCAGCAGCAATGCCCCCCGCTCTGCGGACTTCATCGTCGCGGTGGTCAATTCCGAGCCGGTCACCAATGTGGAAGTGCAGCAGCAGTACGACCGCCTGCGTGCCCAGGCTGAAGCCAACAACATCCCGGTTGAGACCGCGCGCCGCCAAGCGCTGGAGATGCTGATCGGCCAGAAGATCCAGCTGCAGATGGCTGCCGAGCGCAACATCACGGTGGACAACTTTGCCGTGCAACAGGCCGAAGAGTCCGTCGCGCGCCAGAACAGCATGACCATGCCCGAGCTGCGCCGCCGTCTGGCCAGCGAAGGCATTCCCGAGGAGCAGTTCCGCGCCGATCTGAAAAAGCAGCTGGTGATCCAGAAGCTGCGTGAGGCCGAGGTCGACTCCAAGGTACGCGTCAGCGACCTCGACATCGACCAGTACCTGCGCGAGCAAAAAGCCAAGGCGGGCCTGGCCAATGCCGCCACCCAGCTCAACCTGGGCCACATCCTGATCACCGTGCCGGAAAACGCCAGCGAAGACCAGGTCAAGCAGCTGCAGGCCAAAGCCCAGCAGGCAGTCGACAAGATCCGCGCCGGCGAAGACTTCAACGCGGCCGTGGCCGAATTCTCCGATGTGCCCGAAGGCAAGGGCGGCGGCGCGATGGGCCTGCGCCCGGCAGACCGCTACCCAGAGCTGTTCGTCAAGGCCACCCAGTCCACCGCACAAGGCGCGATTGCCGGCCCGGTGCGCTCGCCCGCGGGCTTCCACATCCTGAAGGTGCTGGAGAAGACCAGCGGTGAGGTGCCCGCCATCGTCACCCAAAGCCATGCCCGCCACATCCTGCTGCGCCCCAGCCCCCAGCTGAGCGAAGCCCAGGCCGTGGAACGCCTGGAAGACTACCGCCGCCGCGTGCTCGCCCACCAGGACACCTTTGAGGACCTGGCCAAGCGCTACTCGGAAGACGGCAGCGCCAAGGAAGGCGGCGATCTGGGCTGGGCCAGCCCACGCAAGTTCGTGCCCGAGTTCGAAGAAGCGCTCAACGCGCTGCAGCCCGGCGAGATCAGCCAGCCCATCGCCAGCCGCTTCGGTATCCACCTGATTCAGCTGATCGAGCGCCGCGAAGCCAAGCTCAACCAGCGCGAGCAGCGTGACATGGTGCGCTCCATCGTGCGCGAGAACAAGCTCGAGCAGGCCTTCAGCACCTGGGCGCAAGAAGCCCGTGCGCGGGCCTATGTGGAATACCGCGACCCACCCCAGTAACAGACCAGCCGCCTAAGAACGTGTTTATGATCTCCTCGCGCCGCGACAGTGTCTTTGCGGGATGGGATGCTAGGCGCAGTGCGCAGCCAATAGCTAGCTATTGGCAAGCGCTGCAACGCCGCAGACCGCCCGCAAAGACACTATCCCGCAGGGTTGGAGTGAAATCGGGCGATTTCTTCGCGCTGGCCCTTGCTTGCACCCCGGTGCAAGCTGCGGACCAGCCCTTCGAACTCATCCCGATTGCACTCCAACGCGGCTGCGTAGAGATCGTAAACACGTTCTAAGCGATGACCCTGCCCTGCGCTGTGGCGCTGCGGCGGTGTCATCATCGGCCCAGGCCTGCCAACCCAAGAGCGGTGCTTTCGCACCGCTTTGTCATTGCATGAAACACATTCCCCGCAAGCGCTTTGGCCAGAACTTTCTGACCGACCGCGCCGTCATCGACGCGATTGTCGACGCCATCAACCCGCAGCCCGGCCAAACCGTGGTCGAGATCGGCCCCGGCCTGATGGCGCTGACCCAGCCGCTGGTCGAGCGCCTGGGCAAGCTCAGCGTCATCGAGCTGGACCGTGACCTGGCCGTGCGCCTGCGTAGCCACCCGCAGCTCGATGTGGTCGAGTCCGATGTGCTGAAGGTGGACTTCCGCGCGCTGGCCCAGCGTCTGGGCGTCGCCAAGCTGCGCGTGGCCGGCAACCTGCCCTACAACATCTCCAGCCCCATCCTGTTCCACCTGCTCGAACAGGTGGATGTGGTTGAAGACCAGCACTTCATGCTGCAAAAAGAGGTGATCGACCGCATGGTCGCCGCACCCGCCACCTCGGACTACGGCCGCCTCACCGTCATGCTGCAGTGGCGCTATGCGATGGAGAACGTGCTCTTTGTGCCGCCCGAGAGCTTTGACCCGCCTCCCAAGGTGGACAGCGCCGTAGTGCGCATGGTCCCGCGCGCGCAACCCGCCCAGCTCGACGCCAAGCTGCTCGAAGAGCTGGTGCGCGTGGCCTTCAGCCAGCGCCGCAAGATCTTGCGCAACACCCTGGGCAAATGGCTGGAGGAAAAAGGCTACAGCGGCAGCTTCGATCTGCAGCGCCGGGCCGAAGAAGTGCCGGTTGCCGAATACGAGCAAGCGGCTGCCAGCCTGTCGGCACCTACGGCAGCCTGAGCACTGCCGGATAGAAGCGGCACATCCCACAAGCAAAACGCCCGGCGCAAGCCGGGCGTTTTTTCTGGGGAATCAGCCAACCGATCAGAGGAAAGAGTAGAAGCAGCGAAAGGGCACCTTGCGCTCGGCCCAGTACTCGGCCGCATCGCGGAACACATCCAGCAGTTGCTCGCGCGCTTCGCGGTCAAACTTCATTGCAGTAGGAATCTGGTCCAGCACCACGACAAACCCCGGCTGGGGGCCGCTTTTGTGCAAAGGGTCCGTCAGGCAGTCGAACAGCGCATCGAAGTTCTTGCCGTAGTGCGACGGAAAATAAAACTGCATGCCAATTAGTTCGAGCACATCAGCCTTCGACAGGGCGTGCGCCAGATTGGCGTACAAAAAGTGCTGCCCCAGGTTCTGGGCTGCATCACGCAGGTCTTCCAACCGATAGGCACGAATGGCCTGCACGATATTGGGACGCACGAAACGCAGCGATGTATCTTGTACCTGACGAAGTGGAGTGTCCATCTCCGTTGCTCTTTCCATTAGCATTTTTTAAAAACCACACCCCATCCCTGGAGCTCATTGGGCATTGTTGACTTAGCACATCACTCTGCGCAAGACATCTCTTGCGGAAAAGCGACATAGGAGGAATCTGACTGGCTAATTCACAATACGCCGAAAGCTGCTGTAGTGATCCTGGGTGTAGTAGCAAGTATCGGGCATTGTGGCGACCTGGCCACCACAAATAATGCGACGCGCCCCGCGATCGCGGGAACCGGGTGTCTTGACGGTGTATTCCCGGTAGTAACCACGCTGGTGCCTGGGCAGTATGCGTTCACGGTTACCAAATACCGAGCCGTCCTTGTCATAGGGAAAAGGGCCGCCTTCGAAGATCAGCGCATAGGTTTTGCGGCCTTGCGGCGGCAATTCGGCGACGGCCACCACGGGCCCATCGAAAGCGGATGACCCACTGCCACGGGCCTGAACCCCAGGCGGCAGCACAGCCATCACCGCAGCAAGCACGCCAGCCTTCACAGACGAGCGGGCCAGAAAACCCCATGCTTTGAGCATCAACAACACCTTTCAGAACTGCGGTCTTACCGCAAGTTCAGCCGGTCAGTGTGACGGATTGCCCCTCAAAATGCAAGAAGCCTGCCCAAAATTTGAGCAGGCTTCTCAGTATTTTTACAGTCGCTGGCGTTGCAGCATCAGCACAACTGCGCTGTAAATTCCTCTATCAGCGCGCAAAATTCGCGTCTGCAACGGCAACCGCCGTCATATTGACAATGCGGCGCACCGTGGCGCTAGGGGTCAAAATATGCACCGGCTGGGCGGCACCCAGCAAGATCGGGCCAATGGCGATATTGCCACCTGCCGCTGTTTTGAGCAGGTTGTAGCTGATATTGGCCGCATCGATATTGGGCAGCACCAGCAGATTGGCATTACCGACCAGGGGGCTCTCGGGCATGATGCTGGCGCGCTGCTTCTGGTCCAGGGCCACATCACCGTGCATTTCGCCGTCCACTTCCAGCCAGGGGGCCTGGATGCGCAGCAGCTCCAGGGTCTGGCGCATCTTGACGGCGCTAGGCTGGTTGCTGGAGCCAAAGTTCGAGTGCGACAGCAGCGCGGCCTTGGGCTTGATACCAAAGCGCATCATCTCCTCGGCCGCCATGATGGTGATCTCGGCGAGCTGCTCGGCCGTCGGGTCGTAGTTCACATGGGTGTCAACCAGGAAGACCTGGCGCTCGGGCAGCAGCAGGCCGTTCATGCAGGCATAGGTCGCCGTGCCGGCACGCTTGCCAATCACCTGGTCGATGTAGTGCAGGTGGATGGCGGTGTTGTTCCAGGTGCCGCAGATCAGGCCATCGACCTCGCCCTTGTGCAGCAGCATGCAGCCGATCAGGGTCAGGCGGCGGCGCATTTCGATCTTGGCGATCGGCACGGTCACGCCCTTGCGCTCGGCCATGCGGTGGTAGGACTGCCAGAAATCGCGGTAGCGGTCGTCATGCTCGACGTTCACCACATCGTAGTCCGTGCCTTCCTTCAGGCGCAGGCCAAACTTCTCGATGCGCTGGGCAATGATGGCAGGGCGGCCGATCAGGGTGGGGCGCGCCACGCGCTCGTCCACCACGATCTGGGCGGCACGCAGGATGCGCTCTTCCTCGCCCTCGGCGTAGGCAATGCGTTTTTTCGCTGCGCGCTTGGCCGCCATGAAGATGGGCTTCATCGCCGTGCCGGAGGCGTAGACAAAAGTCTGCAAGTGCTCACGGTAGGCATCCATGTCCTGGATGGGGCGCTCGGCCACACCGCATTCCGCTGCCGCCTGCGCCACGGCCGGCGCAATCTTCATCATCAGGCGCGGGTCAAACGGCTTGGGGATCAGGTACTCGGGGCCAAAGGACAGGTCCTGGCCGGCATAGGCATTGGCGACCTCTTCGGTCTGCTCGGCCTGGGCCAGGTCGGCAATCGCGTGCACGGTGGCGATTTCCATCTCGGTGGTGATGGTGGTCGCGCCGCAGTCGAGTGCACCCCGGAAGATATAGGGGAAGCACAGCACGTTGTTGACCTGGTTCGGGTAGTCCGAACGGCCGGTCGCCATGATGATGTCGTCGCGCACCGCCTTGGCGTCTTCGGGCGAGATCTCGGGGTTGGGGTTGGCCAACGCAAAAATGATGGGGCGCGCAGCCATGCGCTGCACCATGTCAGGCTTGAGCACGCCGCCCGCCGACAGACCCAGGAACACATCGGCGCCGTCAATGACCTGCGACAAGGTGCGCTTGTCGGTTTCTTGCGCGAAAAGCTCCTTATCTTCGTCCATCAGCTCGGTACGGCCTTTGTGGACCACGCCAACGATGTCGGTGACCATCACGTTCTCGCGCTTCAGGCCAATCTCCAGCAGCAGGTTCAGGCAGGCCAGCGCTGCCGCGCCCGCACCCGAAGCCACCAGCTTCACTTCCTCAATCTTCTTGCCCGCGACCTTGAGGGCATTGACCATGGCTGCCGCCACGGTGATGGCGGTGCCGTGCTGGTCGTCATGGAAGACCGGGATCTTCATGCGCTTGCGCAGCTCGCGCTCCACATAGAAGCACTCGGGCGCCTTGATGTCTTCCAGGTTGATGGCGCCAAAGGTCGGCTCCAGTGCGGCGATCACTTCCACCAGCTTCTGGGGGTCTTTTTCGTTGATTTCGATGTCAAAAACATCAACGCCGGCAAACTTCTTGAACAGAACGCCCTTGCCTTCCATCACCGGCTTGGAAGCCAGCGCACCGATGTCACCCAGGCCCAGCACGGCCGTGCCGTTGGAGATGACGGCCACCAGGTTGCCCCGGCTGGTGTACTTGAAAGCAGCAGCCGGGTCCTTGACGATCTCTTCGCAGGGTGCGGCCACGCCAGGCGAATAGGCTAGCGCCAGGTCATGCTGGTTGGCCATGGGCTTGGTGGCAGCAATCGCCACCTTGCCGGGGCGGGGAAACTGGTGGTACTCCAGTGCGGACTGGCGCAGCAGTGCGCGCTTGTCCAAAGCAGCGGGGGTTGAATTCTTCTCAGTCATGGCGGTCTCCGGCATCACGCAGCGTTCACTACGAAAAACAGCTGGAACATGCTGCCATCTGCATGCATGTCCCAACCGTATGTCCAAGGCCCAGAACGATTTCTCCAGCGCCGACAGCGGTGGATCGTATACAAGGCACGCTCCATTCTAGGCGCAGGCTAAAAATCAAGTATTCCAGTCGCCGACTAGAACTATGAAAAAGATTTATAACTTTTTCCAGTTAATGCATACATTGCGTAAAGAGCCCTGCTTCTGCCAGAGGCCAAGGTCTACAATGGCTAACGTTTGCGCTATATAGGCTCTGCAAGGCCTCATTTGTCATGGATTTAATGCTGCTGGTTGTTCTCATCTTGGGCGTGAGCTTTGTGCTGCGCGCCAAGGCCCAAAAGCAGCGCATCGCCTTGTTGGCCCAATATTTGCGTAATTACGACATTGAGAAGCTGATGGAACGCCTCGTCAGCAGCTATATGCGGGCGCTGGACGAGAAAGACAGCAACCGCCAGCAGCAAATCTGGGAACTGCAGGCCTCGGTGGAAAACAGCTTGGCCAGCCAGTTCAGCAGCTTTGCCGACACCCTGGCCAAGGCGCCCGAGCCCGCCAATGGCGCCACCTTCAAGATCAGCACCCAGGCCTTCTACTTCCCCTTCTCCCACCTGCTGGAAAAGGTGATGGGCAACCGCAACTCCTTTGACCTGCGCACTGCCATCCGCCTGCATGCCGACGGCATTGCCCGCGTGGTCGCCAACACCGCCGGCCGCAGCCCCAAGGAGCGCGCCTTCACCCTGCTGGCTGAGATGTATCTGATGCAGCACACCTGCCACTGGTACTGCAAATCCAAGGCCGTGGCCTCGGCGCGCATGCAGCTGCGCAACCAGACCACCTACGAGCAGGTCATCCAGAGCGTGTCGCCCGAAACGCGCCATGCCTACCTGGCCCTGCTGGGCGCGCGCTGATTTCCGTGATTGGCTGACACCTGGGCGCCGCGCCAGCGGCGACAATCAGCGGATTGACACCACCAATCCAGGGGAAGCCCATGCCAGCCATTCCAACCCGACTTGCCGCCCTGGCAGCCGTCGTTGCCACTGCCAGCCTGCTGAGCGCCTGTGACGAACGTCCCGGACCGATGAAGCCCATCTCCGGCACCGTAGCGGCCTCGCGCCAGCCCATGCCCGACAAGCCGCTGTTCAACGCGCCCATCATCGACAGCCACTCGGTCCTGCCCCATGCCAAGGCCGACACGCATGACCCGCTGCCCCCTGCCGTGCCACTGGCCTCGGCCGATGATCCCAAGACTTCCAACGGCGGTGCCACGGCCGAAGGCGGCAGCGTGAACCCTTCCGCAGGTATGGGCGCCGTCATCACCGACAGCAAGGGCGCGCAGCACGAAGCGGACGGCAAGCCTTGATGGCGGCGTAGCGGCCCTCCAACGGACGGCGGCCTCCTGAAAGCAGGCACCGTCCTTGCATGTCCTGGAAGCTATGCATCAAGCCCAAACCACTCCTTCGAACCGTCTAGAGGCCCGGCCTCTGACGGCGCACAACTTCTCGGCCTTTGGCACCGTAATCGGCCTGGCCGACCCCAGCCTGCCCAGCCAGTCCATCAACCAGGGCAACGCGCTGCGCTATGACCTGCTGCCCGATCTGCAGCTGACGGCGCAAGGCGGCTGGCCCATGCTGGCGCTGTTCCGTGCGCAGGCACGGCAGTTTCCGCTGGACGTCACCGAGGTCGAATGCCATGCGCTGGGCAGCCAGAGCTTTGTGCCGCTGGGCACGCAGCGCTTTGTTGTGGTGGTGGCCGCCGCCGGCCCAGCGCCCAAGGCGGAGGATCTGCAGGCCTTTGTGACCGATGGCCGCCAGGGCATCGTGCTCGCACCCGGCACCTGGCACCATGCCTTGCTGGCCGTCGAAGGCGGCGATTTTGCCGTCATAGAGCGGCGCGCCGATACGCTGGACTGCCGCTGCGAGGCGATCAGCGCGCCCTTGCAGGTCAGCCTGCCTGCTGACCTGGTCTAAGCCTCAAGCAGCAGCCAGCTGCTGCGCAATGGCGATCAAGCTGCGGTCCGTGCCTGCCGGGCCCAGCAGCGAGATGCCCAGCGGCGCACCGTTGCGGCTGGCCAGCGGCAGCGAGATCTGTGGAAAGCCCGCCAACCCCGCCAGGCACAGCATCTGCACCGCCTGGTTGCGGTAGGCCTCCAGCGATGCCTCATCGGCCGTGCGCAGCGGCGCAATATCGGGCATGCTCGGCATCACCAGCACGCCATCGCTGCCCAGCACATCCGCCAGATGCTGGCGGAAACGCGCACGGAACTGCTCGGCCTCCTGCATCTGCACATCCGTCACCTTGCTCGACCAGTCAAAACGCTCCTTCACGCCCGGGCCCAGCACGGGCGCATAGCGGCTGATGAAGGCGCCATCGGTCATCCAGGCCTCGCGGCCCTGGATATAGCGAAAGCTCCAGTACATCGCATCAAAGGAATCGAGCACCACCTGGCAGTCCTGCGCGCTGCCCAGCAGCTGCGTGATCTGCTGCAGCGCGCCATCCCAGGCCGGGCGCACGGCGCTGTCCACCAGGCCCCAGACATCGCTGGGCATCAGCAGGCGGGGGCGCGCGGGCAGCGGTGTGGTGTCGGGCGCCATCAGCACATCGGCCACGCGGGCAAAGGTATGGGCATCGCGGGCAAACCAGCCGCAGGTGTCAAAGCTGTGGCACAACGCCAGGGCCGATTCCAGGCTCACCCGGCCATGGGTGGGCCGTATGCCATACAGGCCGCAGTGGCTGGCAGGCGCACGCACCGAGCCGCCCGTGTCCGTACCCAGCGCAAAATCGCAGAGCCGGCTGGACACCGCCGAGGCCGAGCCCGACGACGAACCACCGGTGATGCGCTCGGGCGCATTGCCATTGATCGGTGCGCCAAAGTGGGCGTTGTTGCCATTCATCGAGAAGGCCAGCTCATCGGTCACCGTCTTGCCGGCCAGCGCCGCGCCCGCATCCAGCAGCCTCTGCACCGTCGGCGCCGTCTGCGTCTTGATGCCGGACATGGCCAGCAGCAGCGGGTTGCCGCCACCGGTCGGGTAGCCGGCAATATCGAACAAGTCCTTCACCCCAAAGTACAGGCCGCTGAGCGGGCCGGTGGCCGCATGGCGCACGGGCACATCGGGGTAGGGAACAAAGGCATGGGCAGGGTCGTGCAAGGGCATGGTGAGATCAATCCAGAGCAAAAAAGACGGTAGAAATGCAGCAGCCTAAGCGGCGGCCAACACGTTGGGGGCATAGGCAGCCGCCGTTGCAGTGTGCACGCAGCGCGCCATATGGCCAGGCGCCAGCGTGACTGGCTCCGGCACCGCTTGCAGGCAGGCAGCCGTGGCCAGCTTGCAGCGCGGCGCAAAGGCGCAGCCCGGTGGGATGGCGGTCAGATCGGGCGGCGCGCCAGCAATGGTCTGCAGCGGCTGGCCACGCTCCATCGCGCCATGGGATCGGCTTTGCAGCAAGGCCATGGTGTAGGGGTGGCGCGGGCTGCGGATCAGCTGCTCGGCCGTGCCCTCTTCCACGATGCGGCCGGCATACATCACCGCAATGCGGTCGGCCACTTCCACCGCCGCACCAATATCGTGGGTCACAAACACAATGCCCAGGCCCAGCTCACGCTGCAGCTCGCGCAGCAGCAGCAGGATCTGGATCTGCACCGTGGCGTCCAGCGCGGTGGTGGGCTCATCGGCCAGCAGTACCTGGGGGTTGCAGGCCAGGGCCAGCGCAATCATGGCCCGCTGGCGCATGCCGCCCGACATCTCATGCGGGTAGGCCTTGAGCCGCTGCTCGGGGCTGGGAATGCGCACCCGCTCGAACAGCGCCAGCGCGCGCTGCTGCGCCTCGCTCTGGCTCACGCGCTCGTGGCGACGTATGGCTTCCACAATCTGCGCGCCCACCGGGTAGACCGGGTCCAGCGCCAGCAAGGGGTCCTGAAAAATCATCGCGCAGGTCTTGCCCCTAAAGTCGTTGAGCGCGCCGCCGCGCAGCGCCAGCACATCCTGGCCCGCGACCCGGATCTGGCCCTTCATCGTGGTCTTGCGCTCGGGGTGCAGGCGCAGCAGGCTGCGCAGGGTCACGCTCTTGCCCGATCCGGATTCGCCAATCAGCGCAACCGCTTCGCCCTTGGCGACCGACAGGCTCACACCGCTGACGGCCTGGACCACTTTCTTGCCGCTGGCAAACTGCACATTCAGGTCCTGGATCTGGACCAGGGGAGGAGAGGCTGTGTTCATCGTGGTGCTCCGGGTTCAGGCGGCCAGCGCTGTGGCGGCGGCCAGGGGGTGGCCACTGCCGGGCTCATGCACCAGGCAGCGCGCGGCATGGTGCAGCTGCACCGGGGTGACGGCCGGCTCGGCCTGGGCACAAACCGGCGCCGCCTGCGGGCAGCGCGGGTGAAAACGGCAGCCCGTGGGCGGGTTGATGGGGTTGGGCGGGTCACCAGCCAGCGGTGCCACCAGGGTGCGGTGGCTGGGGTCCATCGACGGCACCGACGACAGCAAGGCCTTGGTATAGGGGTGGGCCGGCGCGGCAAACAGCGCATCCGAGGGGCCGATCTCGGCCACCTGGCCCAGGTACATCACCATCACCCGGTCGCTGATGTAGTGCACCACGCCCAGGTCATGGCTGATGAAGACATAGGTCAGGCCAAATTCGCGCTTCAGGTCGGCCAGCAGGTTCAGCACCTGGGCCTCCACCGATTTGTCGAGCGCCGAGACCGCCTCGTCCAGAATCACCATGCGCGGCTGCAAGGCCAGCGCGCGGGCAATGTTGATGCGCTGGCGCTGGCCGCCGGAGAGCTCATGCGGGTAGCGCTCGGCAAAGCGGGCCGGCGCCAGGCCCACCCGGTCCATCAGGTGGTGGGCGCGGGCGACTGCCTCCTTGCGCGAGACGCCATGCACCTGCGGGCCAAAGGCGATCGAGTCCTCGATCGTCAGGCGCGGGTTGAGCGAGGCATAGCTGTCCTGGAACACCATCTGCACCTGGCGGCGAAACTCTTTCAGGCTCAGGTCGCGCGAGCCCACCGTGCGGCCATCGAACACCAGCTCGCCCTGCGTCGGGTCCATCAGGTGCATCAACAGGCGTGCGGTGGTCGACTTGCCGCAACCGGACTCGCCGACCACGCCCAGGGTCTCGCCCTTGAGCACCTCGAAATCCACGCCATCCACCGCGCGCACCAGCTTGCCTTGCTTGAGCGGGAAATGCTTGGTCAAACCACGCACCGTCAACAGCGGCTGGGCAGGGCCCCCCACATCGGTGGCCAGCGCGGCGGTAGGGGCTAAAGAAGAATGCTGGAGCATGGCTTAACCCTTGTTGTCCATGGCCGAGCGCAGGCCATCGGAGAGCAGATTGAAGGAGATGGAGGTGATGAAGATCATCAGCCCCGGCAAGGCTGCCACCCAGGGCTGGGTGTAGATCGCCGTGCGCAAGGTGTTGAGCATCAGGCCCCATTCGGGCTCGGGCGGCTTCACGCCCAGGCCCAGAAACGACAGGCCCGAGGCCAGGATCATCGACACCGCAATCAGGCTGGTGGCGTAGACAAAGATGGGGCCCAGCACATTGCCCAGCACATGCACCCGCACGATGGTGAAGGCGCTCGCCCCGGTGGCGCGCGCCGCCTCCACATAGTCGCGGTTGCGGGCCTGGGCCGTCACGCTCTCGGCCACGCGGGCGATCTGCGGGATGAAGACAATCGTCAGCGACACCAGCGAGTTGAAAATGCCCGCGCCCAACGCACCCGACAGCGCAATGGCCAGCAGCACCGAGGGGAAGGCATAGAACACATCGATGGTGCGCATGATCACCGTGTTGGTGCGGCCACCGGCGTAGCCGGCCACAATGCCGATGCCCGTGCCGATCACAAAGGCCATCAGCACCGGGGTGATGCCCATGAACAGCGACAGGCGCGCGCCCATCATCAGGCGCGACAGCATGTCGCGGCCCAGCTCATCGCTGCCCAGCGGCAGGCCTGTGGTGCCAATGGGCTTGAGCCGCTTGAGCATGGAGGCCAGATAGGGATCGGACGGCGTGATCCAGGGCGCCAGCGCCGCCACCGCAATCAGCAGCAGGATGACGGCGGCCGCGCCCATGGCCACCGGGTCGCGCAGCAGGCGCTGCAGCACCGAGGACCAATAGCCGCGTGAGCGCTGGGCCGGCAGCGGCTGCACCTGGGCCGCTGCAGCATCGGGAAGGGAAAGACTGGTCATGGGGACGGAACCTCCGGGGGTCTGCGCTCAGCGGGCGATGCGGGGATCAAGCAGGGTCTGCACCACATCGATGATGAGGTTGAGCAGCACAAAGAAAACGGCCAGCACCAGGATGGAGCCCTGCAGCAGCGGCAGATCGCGCTGGAAGATGGCCTGGTTCAGCAGAAAGCCGGTGCCCGGCCAGGAGAACACGGTCTCGATCAGGATGGAGCCGCCCAGCAGGTAGCCCAGCTGCAGGCCCATCACCGCCAGCGCCGTGGGCGCTGCATTCTTCAGCACATGGCGGAAGATGCCCAGATGGCCCAGGCCCTTGGCCTTGAGGCCGAGGATGAACTCCTGGTCCAGCAGCTCGGCCACCAGCGCCCGCACGGTGCGCGCAATGATGCCCATGGGGATCACCGACATGGTGATGGCCGGCAGGATCATGAACTGCACATGCGCCCAGTCCCAGGCCCAGTCACCCGAGCCGCCCGGCCCCGCGCCGGTGGCGGGCAGCCACATCAGCTGCGACGAGAAGACGATCACCATCACCATGCCCAGCCAGTAGTGCGGCACGCTGACGCCCAGCATGGACAGCATCGAGCAGCTGCGGTCCACCCAGGAGTTGCGGAAATAGCCCGCCACAAAGCCAAACAGACTGCCCAGCACAAAGCCGATCAAGGTCGCCACCACCGCCAGGCGCAAGGTGTTGACCACGGCGGCCATCACCTCGGTGGTCACCGGCCGGCTGCTGGCAATCGACTGGCCCAGATCGCCCTGCAGCGCGCGCCAGACCCAGCGCAGAAACTGCTCGGGCAGCGGCCGGTTAAAGCCATAGAGCTCGCGCATCTGGGCCTGCAGCTCGGCCGATGCATCGGCGGGCAAGACCGACACCAGGGGGTCACCCGGCGCGATATGCACCAGGGCAAAGCACAGCAGGGCCACGCCCAGCATGATGGGCAGGGTATAGACAATGCGTCTGATCAGGTAGGCAAGCATGGCGGTTCAAAGGTTCGTGGGGAGAGGCGGACCATGCGGGGTCGCACTGATGGGTGGGGCCATCGGCCTGCGGCCGGCATGCAGCGGTGTCTCAGCACCGTCTGCATGCCTGGCGCGGCCCGGCTTACTTCATCGTCATCGTTGCGATATCGATGAACCAGCTTTGCGGCTGCACCACGTTGCCCACCTTGGCGGACATCGCGCGTGGGCCCACATCGTGGGCGACAAACAGGAAGGGCGACTCATCAACCACCAGGGTGTGCAGCTCGGCCAAGGCCTTGTCGCGCTCCTTGGCATCAAAGGTGGTGCGGGCCTTGTCCACCACCGCATCGACCTGCTTGTTGCTGTAGAAGCCCCAGTTGTTGGACAGCGGCGGGAAGGACTTGGTGCTGACAAAACGCACCATCGCAAAGAAGGGGTCCATGGTGGCTGCCGTCACATTGGTGGCGCTGGCCTTGTTGGCACCCGGGTCCTTGGCGCCCAGGCGCCAGCCGGAGAACAGCGTGTTCCACTCCACCACATCGAACTCGACGTCAAAGAAGCATTCCTTGAGGTTCTGCTGGATGAACTCGTTCATCGGCAGCGGCTGCATCTGGCCCGAGCCCGAGGCCGAGGTCTGGATCTTCACCTTGATCGGCTTGCTGGCGCTGAAGCCCGCCTGCGTCATCAGCGCCTGGGCGGCCTTCACGTCGTACTTGATCTGGAAGCTGGGGCTGCCGCGCCAGGGGTGGCCGGGCTCAAAGATGCCGGTGGCCGGCTCCATCTGGCCATTGAGCAACTGCTTCATGCTGGCGCGGTCCACACACAGGTTGGCCGCATGGCGCACACGCTTGTCCAGCCAGGGCGAGCCCTCGACAAAGGAGAACTGCCATGGCCAGATGTGGGGCTGCAGGTTGGAATAGACCTTGAAGCCGCGTGCCTTGATGGCATCGAGCGCATCGGGCGCCGGCGCCTCGATCCAGTCCACTTGGCCGCTCATCAGCGCAGCGGTGCGCGAGTTGGCCTCGGGCAGCGGCAGCAGCACCACCTTGTCGATGGTCGGCGTACGCTTGGGGTCCCAGTAGCTGGCGTTCTTCACCATCTCAAAGCGCTCGCGCGGCACCAGGCGTGCACCCTTGAAGGGGCCGGTGCCCGAAGGATCAGCCGCAAACGCCGTCCAGGCGGCCTTGCTGCGCTCGGCCTTGCCGCTGACGGAGGCCGGCACCGCCGCCAGCTTCTTGGCCCAGTGCGCGGGCGAGGCCATGAACAGATTGCTCAGGTTGATCGGCAAGAAGGAATCGGGCTCGGTGGTGGTCAGCTCCACCGTCAGGTCATCGATCTTCTTGGCGGACTTGAGCGTAGGCATGCGCGATGCGGTCACGCCCACCTGGGCCGGGTCAAACTGCTCGGCCTCCTTGTCCAGCACCTTGTTCACGTTCCAGACCACCGCATCGGCCGTGAAGGCGCTGCCGTCGTGGAACTTGACACCGGGGCGCAGCTTGAACAGCCACTTGGTCTTGTCCTTGGCATCCACCTCCCAGGACAGCGCCAGGCCCGGCACCAGCTCGCTGGGCTTGTCAGCCTTGCTCAGGTCCCACTGGGTCAGCGCGTCGTACATCGGAATGCCGGTGAAACGGTTGCCTTCAAAACCCTGGTCCGGCTGGCCCGAGGTGCGCGGGATATCGCCCGCAGTCATCGCAATGCGCAGCACCTTTTCCTGGGCCATGGCAGCACCAGCGCCCAGCGCCAGGGTGACAGCCAGAGCCAGGCTTTTGAGCGCGGGACGGGAGAAGGAGAAACCGGAAGACGCTTGCATCACAGGACCTTTCCAAGGAGTGGGGGGATGACAAGTCCAAAGCAAGCTGCGTGCCACATCACACATATCGTTTATCGATACAAGTGATTGATTCATCGATATTTTTGGCATGCTTTATGCGAACGCTCTGCGCATTGTTCGCCCAACCCAAGGAGTAGCCGCATGACCCCAATAGACAGCCTGCGCATTGATGAAAACCGCCTCTGGCAATCGCTGATGGCCCTGGCCCAGATAGGGGCCACGCCCAAAGGCGGCGTCTGCCGCATTGCCTTGACCGACGAGGACAAGGCCGGCCGCGACCAGGTGGTGCAGTGGTTCCGCGACGCAGGCCTGCAGGTGCGCGTGGACGAAGTGGGCAATGTGTTTGGCCGCCGCGCCGGCAGCGATCCGCAGGCACGCGCCGTGGCCACCGGCAGCCATATCGACACCCAGCCCACGGGCGGCAAGTTCGATGGCAACTACGGCGTGCTCGCCGGGCTGGAAGTGGTGCGCACGCTCAACAGCCACGGCATCCAGACCGTCGCGCCATTGGAAGTGGCTTTCTGGATGAACGAGGAAGGCACGCGCTTCACGCCGGTGATGATGGGCTCTGGTGCATTTGCGGGAATTTTTGGTGCAGACCACATCCGCTCGCAACAAGATGGTGCAGGCCTCAGCGTCGGCGATGAGCTGGCCCGCATTGGCTACCTGGGCGATGTGGCCTGTGGCGATGTGCCCGGTGGCGCCTTTGCCGCTTACTTTGAAGCGCATATCGAACAAGGCCCGGTGCTCGAAGCCTATGACAAGCCCATCGGCATCGTCAGCGGCGCGCTGGGCCAGCAGTGGTATGACGTGACCGTTACCGGCATGGACGCCCATGCCGGCCCCACGCCAATGAACCTGCGCCATGACGCAATGCTGGCCGCTGCCCGTATGGTCGAAGCCGTCAACCGCATTGCGCTGGACCAGGCCCCACACGGGCGCGGAACCGTCGGCCATCTGCAGGTGCTGCCCAACTCGCGCAATGTGATCCCCGGCCAGGTCAAGTTCAGCGTCGACTTTCGCAACCTTTCACAGACGGGGCTGGATGCCATGGACGCCGCCATGCGCGCAGAGTTTGCGCGGCTGGCCGCGCAGTGCCAATGCCAGGTGGAGATCACGCAGGTAGTGCGCTTTGCGCCCTGCATCTTCCACCCCGACTGCGTGGCCAGCGTGCGCGGCGCGGCCGATCGCCTGGGCTATGCGCACATGGAGGTGGTCAGCGGCGCCGGGCACGACGCCGTCTATGTGCACAGCGTGGCGCCCACCGCGATGATCTTTGTGCCCTGCAAGGACGGCATCAGCCACAACGAGATCGAGGACGCCAAATCCGAGCACCTAGCCGCTGGCTGCAATGTGCTGCTGCATGCGATGCTGGCGCATGCCGGGGTGGCCGCCTAATCGGCTGGTAATAGCTGGGACACCGCCCGCGCGCATTCGATCACCAGCGGCGCCAGCGCCTGCTGGGCATCGGCCATGTTCCAGCGGCTGGTGGGCGGCGCCAGGTGGATGGCGCCCACCACCACGCCGCGCGCATTGAACACCGGCGCGGCAATGCCCATGTCGCCCAGAAACAGCTCTTCGCAGTTGGTGGCATAGCCCGTCTGCTGGCACTGCACCAATTGCGCCATGACGGCATCCACCGTCGTCAAGGTGGCGCGCGTGCGTGCCGGCATGGGCGCCTGCTGCAGCAGTGCCTGGGCCTGCGCAGCCGGCAGCTGGCTCAGGTAGGCGCGGCCGCAGCTGCTGGCATACAGCGGCACCTGGGTGCCCACCGGTGTCAGCACCGGGATGTGTTGGGTCGTCAGCACCTGGGCCAGGTAGACCATGTGCGTGCCCGCAGGCTCGGACAAGGTGGCCGTCTCACCGCTTTGCCGCGCCAGCTGCGCCAGGTAGGTGTGGGCGGCGCTGATCATCGGATGCGCATCCAGGTAGTTGAAGCCCAGCTCCACCACACGCGGCAGCAGCACAAAGCGCCGCGTGCTCGGGTGCTTGCCGATATAGCCCAGCGCCTGCAAGGTATGCACCGAGCGCTGCGCCGAGGCCTTGGTCATGCCGGCAGCCTGCGCAATCTCGGCCAGGGTCATGCTGCGGTGCGCCGCATTGAAGGCGCGCAGCACCTGCAGGCCCTTGGCCAGCGAGAGGTTGAACAGGCTGTCGGAAGCTGGCTCAGACAAAGACGCCACCGGTGGGTAGGCCGGTGGCGTGTCTGGGGAGGTGCTGGGGGCGGCAGCTTCGGCAGAAGCTGCGGTGTCCGAAGTTCGGTGGTGGTCGGTGCTGGTGCGCATGGTGCGAAGGCTGGGGGCAAAGGCCTCAGCCTTCGCAAGAAACGCACCAACTTGCAGCCGGGCCCGTTGCCGGGCGGCTGCATGCCGGTCTTAGCGGCTGCTGGGGAAGCTGAACACCGCGCCATCGCGCACACCGGCGCTGGGCCAGCGCTGGGTGATGGTCTTGCGCTTGGTGTAGAAGCGCACGGCATCGGGGCCGTAGGCATGCAGATCACCAAACAGGCTGCGCTTCCAGCCGCCAAACGAGTGGTAGGCAACCGGCACAGGCAGCGGCACATTGATGCCGACCATGCCGACCAGAATGTGGTCGCTGAAGTAGCGCGCGGCTTCGCCATCGCGGGTGAAGATGCAGGTGCCGTTGCCGTACTCATGCGCATTGATCAGGTCCATCGCCTCTTGCAAGGTCTTGACCCGCACAATGCCCAGCACCGGGCCAAAGATCTCTTCCTGGTAGATCTTCATGCCGGGGCGCACGTTGTCGAACAGGCAGGGGCCGAGGAAGTAGCCGTCCTCATGGCCAGCCACCTGCAGGCTGCGGCCGTCGATCAGCAGCTTGGCGCCCTCTTCCACACCGCTGTCCACATAGGCCTTGACCTTCTCGAAATGCGGCTTGGTGATCAGCGGACCCATGTCGTTGCTGTTGTCGGTGCCCGGGCCCACCTTCATCTTGGCGATCTCGGCACTCAGGCCGGCGATCATCTGGTCGGCCACCTCATCGCCCACGGCCACCACCAGCGGCACGGCCATGCAGCGCTCGCCGCAGCTGCCGTAGGCGGCGCCCATCATCGCGGTCACGGCGTTGCTGATGTCGGCATCGGGCATCACCACCGCATGGTTCTTGGCACCACCCAGCGCCTGCACGCGCTTGCCGCTCTTGCAGCCTTCGCCGTAGATGTACTCGGCAATCGGGGTCGATCCCACAAAGCTCACGGCCTTGACGCGCGGGTCATGCAGCAGGGTGTCGACTGCTTCCTTGTCGCCATTGACGACGTTGAGCACGCCCGGTGGCAGGCCGGCTTCTTGCGCCAGCTGGGCAATGAAGAGCGCGCTGGTCGGGTCGCGCTCGGAGGGCTTGAGCACAAAGGTATTGCCGCAGGCCACGGCCATGGGCCACATCCACAAAGGCACCATCGCGGGGAAGTTGAAGGGCGTGATGCCGGCCGTCACACCCAGCGCCTGGAACTCGCTCCAGCTGTCGATGTTGGGGCCCACATTGCGGCTGTGCTCACCCTTGAGCAGCTCAGGCGCGTAGCTGGCGAACTCGACGTTCTCGATACCGCGTTGCAGCTCGCCATGCGCATCGGCCAGCACCTTGCCGTGCTCGGCGGTGATCATCGCGGCGATCTTGTCGGCGTTCTGCTCCAGCAGCACCTTGAGCTGGCCCATGATGCGCGCGCGCTTGAGCGGCGGCGTATTGCGCCAGGCGGGGAAGGCCTTTTCGCCAGAGGCAATCGCGGCCTCCACCGTGGCCTTGCTGGCCAGCTCCACGCTCACGGTCGATTGGCCCGTTGCCGGGTTGAACACCGGCTGCGTGCGGCCGCCATCATGCACGATCTTGCCGTCGATCAAATGGCCTACGGTGGCCGTCACATTCTTGTCGTGATTCATGTCAGTCTCTCTTGGGTTCAATTCAAAAACAGCACCGGCGCCAACGTAGTGGCGCCAGATAGCACATAGCTCTTACGGGTGTCAGTTGGTCTCAGCCAGCGCATCACCCAGCGCGTTGATCAGGCGGTCGATCTCGGCCTTCTCGCTGATGAAGGGCGGCGCCAGCTGGATGGTGTCGCCACCATAGCGCACGTAGAAGCCTTTTTCCCAGCACTTCATCGCGATCTCATAAGGGCGCTTGGCGGGCTCGCCTGGCAAGGCCGCAATCGTGAAGCCTGCGGCCAGACCGTAGTTGCGGATGTCGGCCACATGCTTGGCACCCTTGAGGCTGTGCACGGCGTTTTCAAAGTAAGGCGCCAGCGCCTTCACGCGGCCGGGCATGTCTTCCTTCTCCAGAATGTCCATCACCGCCAGGCCTGCCGCGCAAGCGACGGGGTGGGCCGAGTAGGTGTAGCCGTGGGCAAACTCCAGCATGTACTCGGGGCCGCCTGCGGCCATGAAGGTGTCGTAGATTTCCTTGGTCACCACGCAGCCACCCAGCGGCTGGGCGCCATTGGTCACCTGCTTGGCAAAGTTCATGATGTCGGGCACAACGCCAAAGGCTTCGGCACCGGTCCAGGCACCGCAGCGGCCAAAGCCGGTGATGACTTCATCAAAAATCAGCAGAATGCCGTTTTGCGTGCAGATCTCGCGGATGCGTTCCAGGTAGCCCTTGGGCGGGATCACCACGCCGGCCGAGCCCGAGAACGGCTCCACAATCACCGCGGCGATATTGCTGGCGTCATGCAGCGCGATCACATCGAGCAGCTTGTCGGCCAGCGCGCGGCCGCCTTCATCGGACATGCCCTTCTGGAAGGTGCCGGCGGGTGGCTGGGTGTGGGGCAGGTGGTCGGCCACAATGCCCTGGCCAAACATCTTGCGGTTGCCGGCAATGCCGCCCACCGAGATGCCGCCGTAGTTCACACCGTGGTAGCCCTTCTCGCGGCCTACCAGCACGGTCTTGCCAGCCTGGCCCTTGAGGCGCCAGTAGGCGCGCACCATCTTCAGCGAAGTGTCGGCCGCTTCCGAGCCCGAGCCGGTGAAGAACACATGGTCCAGACCGGCGGGCGTGTGCTCCTTGATCTTGTTGGCCAGCGCGAACGATGCCGGATGGCCAAACTGGAAAGCGGGTGCGTAATCCAGCTGCAACGCCGCCTTGCCGATCGCCTCGGCCACTTCCTTGCGGCCATGGCCAATGCCCGAGCACCACAGGCCCGAGAGGCCGTCAAAAATCTTGCGGCCATCGCCATCGGTGTAGTAGGCGCCCTGGCCGCTGACGATCATGCGCGGCTGCGCCTTGAAGTTGCGGTTGCCGGTAAAGGGCATCCAGTGCGCGTCCAGCCAGGCTGCATCAGTGCGCAGCGCGGAGCCTGCTTTTTGGTCGTCGATCTGCACAAAGCTCATGGTTTTCTCCTTGGAACGGCGGCGTCCCATGTTTTCCAGTGTTGATGTGCCATTGTGGGCCGGTTTTTTTCTTATTCAAATATTGACATATCAAAGCTCACTTGCGGAATTTTGCAAGTAATGCGGGTGACAAAACCGGGCGGAATGCGGCTGCCCAGCGCGGGTCTCTGCCGTTCTCAGTGGTAGAAATTGCTATTAATACCATAGCTCTCATCGTTGATGAATGAATCATTTACAGGCTGTTTCAGGCTTCATCCCGGCGTCATCTCTGCGGGCTATCTTGGCGTTTTTGTTGCCAGCGGTACCGCCACCATGAGCTCCCACGACTCTTACGCCCGCCGCCGCTTTCTGCTCTCTTCCAGCGCCATCGCAGGCACGGGCCTGCTGCCCGGCATCCTGCGTGCGCAAACGGCACCTGCCGCCATCACCCGGGATGCGGCGCGGCCACTGCTGCTGTCGGGCCTGCAAAGCGGCGATGTGCTGGCCAACAGCGCCATCGTCTGGGCGCGGGCCAGCCGCGAGGCGCGCATGCGGGTGGAGTGGTCCACCACCAGCCACTTTGCCCAAAGCACCCTGGTGCGCGGCCCCGATCTGCTGCCCGATACCGATGGCACCGGCCGCGTCGATCTGCAGGGCCTGCCCGCCGGGCAGGACATCTTCTACCGCGTGCTGCTCGATGACCTGGCCAGCAGCAACACCCGCAGCCCGGCAGTGCTGGGGCATTTCCGCACCCCGCTGGCCAGCCAGGGCCCTGCCAGCCGCCCTTTCCGCCTGGTGTGGAGCGGCGACACCGTCGGCCAGGGCTATGGCATCAACGAGGGCATCGGCGGCATGCGCATCTATGACGAGATGCGCAAGACCAACCCCGATGTCTTTCTGCACAGCGGCGACACCATCTACGCCGACGGCCCCATCGCCGAGACGGTCGCCCTGCCCGATGGCAGCACCTGGAAGAACCTGGTCACGCCCCAGGTCGCCAAGGTGGCCGAAACGCTGGACGAGTACCGGGGCCGCTACCGCTACAACCTGATGGACCAGAACGTGCGCGCACTGGGCAGCGAGGTGGCGCAGATCTGGCAGTGGGATGACCACGAGGTGACCAACAACTACTCGGACAGCAAGAGCGTTGCCAACGACAAGCGCTATTCAGAAAAGAATGTGCAGCTGCTCACCGCCCGGGGCCACCGCGCCTTTATGGAATACGCGCCCATGCGCCCCTTTGGCGCGGCCGAGCAGCAGCGCGTGTACCGCCACCTGCCGCAAGGCCCGCTGGCCGACATCTTTGTGCTGGACATGCGCAGCTACCGGGGCCCCAACAGCCACAACCTGCAGACGCTGGAAAGCGCCGAGACCGACTTCCTCGGGCGCCCCCAGCTCGACTGGCTGCTGGCCGGCCTGAAGGCCAGCACCGCCACCTGGAAGCTGATTGCCGCCGACATGCCCATCGGCCTGTTTGTGCCCGACGGCAAGGACGCCGAAGGCCGCGACCAGTGGGAGGCCATTGCCAATGGCGAACACGGCGTGCCCAAGGGGCGCGAGCTGGAGATGGCGCGCCTGTTGAAGGGCATCAAGGATGCCGGCATCCGCAATGTTGTCTGGCTGACCGCCGATGTGCACTACACCGCCGCCCACCACTACAGCCCCGAGCGCGCGCAGTTCAAGGATTTCGCACCGTTCTGGGAATTCGTCTCCGGCCCCCTCAATGCCGGCGGCTTTGGGCCCAACGAGGCCGACCAGACCTTTGGCCTGGACGTTGTCTTCCACAAGGCGCCACCCAAGGCCAACTCGGCCCCAAGCGAGGGCTACCAGTTCTTCGGCCAGCTCGACATCCACCACCAAAGCCGGGCGCTGACCGTGGTGCTGAAGGACCTGCAGGGTGCCGCGCTCTACACCAAGACATTGGAGCCGCAGCAGGCCTGAGCGGCGGGCCTCCGCTGCAAGGCGGAGCTTGGGCGCATACTGCGCCCTTAAGTCCATCTTTGGAGCAAGCCCCATGCCTACCACCACCTCACTGGTCGATGCCCTCGACCACCTGGTGCTCACCGTGCAGAGCATCCCCCGCAGCATTGCCTTTTACGAGCGGGTGCTGGGCATGGAGGCCAAAGAGTTCAAGCCAGGCCGTTATGCGCTGCACTTTGGCCGGCAAAAGATCAACCTGCACGAGGTGGGCCATGTGGTAGACCCGAACGTGAAACATGCAACGCCAGGCTCTGCCGATGTCTGTTTTCTGACCCGCATGCCCTTGGCCGAGGTCATTGCCCATTTGCAGCGCGAGCAGGTCGCCATCGTGCAGGGGCCGGTGCGGGCTACTGGTGCGCAGGCCACGCTCCAATCGTTGTACTTCTACGACCCCGATGAGAACCTGATCGAGGTCGCCAACGAGGTGCAGGCAGGCTGATGGCTAGCGCGCTAGAACTTAGCGCTTGACCGCCGCATCGCACCAGCGCTGGGCCACGGCGGGCGATGTCATGCACACCACCTCCTGGGTGACGGTCGTCACCGCTCGTTCCAGCAGCTGGATATCGGCCTCATGCTGGCGTGCCACATGCGGGTCTTCAAAGAAGATCGCGCGCTGGCAGCGGCGCTCCAGCACCAGGTCGGCGATTTGCGCATCTCCCCCCAACGGGCCGCTGTTGAAACGATCCACCCAGGGCTTGTCGGCAGGCCAGCCCTTGCTCCAGGCCAGCTCATTGAGCTTTTGGCCGGTGGTGCCGGTGCCCACGCGGCGGCGGTAGCGCGAGAGCAGCGCAAAATTGCGCTCGCAAAAGTCCAGCATCGCCGGCTTCATTGCATCGTGGGCAATCAGTGCCAGGGTCTGGTTGCCGTAGTCGTGCAGGCGGTCGGCCTGGCGGTCGGGCGCCAGCCCGGCGTGGATGCGCTCCATCTCCACCCAGTCGCGGGCGCTGGCTGCCGTCGAGATAAAGGGCTTGCCGTGGATCACGCACTGGCGCTTCAAGGCCAGCGCTTCGGGGAAGATCGAGGACGGGTCCACCGGGTCGATCAGGTAGATGGCGCCGTCGAGCACGCGGTTGTCGCCCGGCATGCCCACCACCTCGGCCACCAGCTTCATCAGGCCGCCTTCGCGGCCATAGGGGTAGCGCACCAGGCCCTTGTGGCCCTTAAGCATTTCTGCCGCTGCAATCGCGTCATAGGTGCGGCCCACCGCATGGAACCCGATGTTCAGCTCGCGAATCCCCTGCTCGCAGGCGCGCAAAAAGCTGAACAGTGCAGCATCCTCGTTCTGGTGGTGCAAACGGTTGGCGGCAAGGCCTAAAAGCATGGTCTATCCCGTGGGTGTGGCAAGCGAGTGGAAAGCATAGCGCCAAATCCGCAGCGCCGGTATGACAGCCGACTGGCGCAGTGGCTCAATGCACTAGCAAATACATAGCACCAAACCGCTACACCACGGGTATCCAGCTTCCTTTAGCGCGCCATCCCACCGACCACCGCATCAGGCCCGGCTGGTCCACCAGGTCTGCCACCGGAACCCCAGCCATAGCACCAGCAGCATGGCCGCGCCAAACACCCAGCCGCTCAGCGCTCCGGCCATGCCGCCCGACAGCAAGGTGCCGACGGTGCAACCAATGCCTGTCATGGCACCCCAACCCAGCAGCAGCCCGCCGAGCACACCCCGGCCCGCATCGCGCCCGGTAGGCAGGCGCGGCTGGAACTGGCGGCTGGCAAAGGCGGCGATAAAGGCGCCGGCCAGCAAGCCCAGCAGCACCAGCGCATTCGGCGTGGCCCAGGTCGCAGCCGGCAAGGTGGCGCAGCCGGCAAAGCCATCCAAGCCATTGAGGCGGTCAGGTACCCAGCCCTGGCCTTGCAGCGCGCCGCGCACCTGGCTGCCGATCAGGGCCGTCACGCCCAGCGGCCGCATGCGAACAATGGCAGCGGTGGCGATCAGGCCCACCAGCAGGCCGCCCAAGGCATAGTTCCAGCGCCCTTGCCACAGGCTGTGCCACAGCGCGGGCAGGCTGCGCGGCGCAGCCGCTGTGGGCGCTGTAGCCAACGGCAGGCTGCGCTTGCGCTGCTGCACATGGCGCTGCCACACCCAGGCCGCCCAGGCCGCCAGCACGCCCAGCTGCAGCAGCAGCGCGCCGCCATAGCCCAGTTGCTGCGGCAGCCAGATGACGGGCGCATCGGCCACCGCCAGGCTGTAGAGCGGGTTCCAGGTCTGAAAGCCCAAGGCAAAGCCCAGCGCCGTACCCAGCAGTGCAAATGGCGATGCCGCCGACCCCTCGGCCAGCCGGTACCAGTGCGCGCTGATGCAGGAGCCCGACACCAGCATGCCCGCCCCAAAGGCCAGGCCCGCCAGCACCAGCACCCAGCTGACCGGGCCAATGTGCATATCGGGCGGCAACTGCCCCGCCTGCGGGTTGGGCAGCCAGCTGCTCTGCACCACCGTCATGCCCACCAGCCCCACGGCCAGCGCCAGCATGATCGCCAAAATCCCGCGCGGGTCATCGCGCTGCAGCCAATCGCGCGCATGGCAATAAAAGCAAAAGCGCGAGCGCTGCAGCACCACACCCAGCGCCAGCCCAATCGCCAGTGCAAACACGAGGGTGCGGCCGCCATCGCGCTGCAGCAAGGCTTGCTGCAATGGCCACAGCGCCAGCAGCAATACCGCCGCTGCCACGGGCTGCCAATAGGCGCTGATGCCCCCGGCCGCACGCTGCCCGACTGCAGTGCCCGCGCCCCCCAAACCCAAGCTGGAATCAGTCATGGCCATCCATCCAAAAAAATGCCCGCGCTAGGCGGGCAGTGAACACAGGACCAAGGCCCATGCGGAGACATTCAATACATTCAGGATTGGGCTTACTTGGCAGCCCAGATCGTGCCGGCCGGGTTGCTGATCGGCACGCCGACGCTGTTGCCGTATTCGGTCCAGGAGCCGTCATAGTTCTTCACTTGGTAGCCCAGGATTTTGCTGAGCGCAAACCAGGTGTGGCTGCTGCGCTCGCCAATGCGGCAGTAGGTGATGATGGGCTTGCTGCCGTCTATGCCGGCATCGGCATAGAGCTTTTGCAGATCGGCCCGCGATTTGAAGGTACCGTCTTCATTGACCGCCTTGCCCCAGGGCACATTCACCGCGCCAGGGATATGGCCTGCCCGGATCGACAGCTCGGGCACACCGGCAGGTGCAAACACCTTGCCCTGGTATTCATCGGCCGAGCGGATATCCACCAGCTGCGTGGCGCCCTTGGTCTCTACCGCTGCCAGCGCATCGCCCAGGCGGGCCCGCAGATCGGTGTTGACCTGGCCCACGCGGTAGTTGGTGGTGGCGTAGTCCGGCGCGCGGTTGTTCAGCGCGCGGTTCTCGGCCTCCCACTTCTTGCGGCCGCCATCGAGCAGCTTCACGTTCTTGACGCCATACACATCAAACACCCAGGCGCCCCAGGCCGCAAACCAGTTGTTGGTATCGCCGTAGAGCACGACGGTGGTGTTGTCGCTCACGCCGCCCTTGGACAGCAATTGCTCGAACGCCTCCTTGCTGACAATGTCGCGGCGCACCTTGTCATTGAGGTCGTTGTGCCAGGAGAAGTTGACCGCCCCGGGAATATGCGCCCGCTCATACAGCCCCGGGTTCACGCTCACCTCGATCACCCGCACATCGGGCCGCTGCAGGTTGGCAGCCAGCCATTCGGTGCTGACCAGCGCGCCCGAGGGCACCGCCTGCGGCGTGTTGGCAAAGGCAGGGCTTGCGCCCCAAACGGTTGCCGCGATGGTGCCGGCAATCAAAACGCGCCAAGGCGCTGCTGTGCGGATAGTCATGCTGTGTCGTCCTTCAGTACATGGGAGAAAAGGCTGCCATCACGGCAGGGCCTGCTTGCACTGTGCATGTTGCAAGCAGCTACTCCAACTGAGGAATGCGCAGATGCATATGTGATCTGCGCGCTTGACAGGGGACAAGCATGAACGACATCGGTGCAGCGCCAGTGTGCACTGGGCTGGGCTGCTTCGACTTTGGGAGCTAGAACGCCTCCTTAGCGCCTTGGGCTAACCCCGGCCAAGCCGGGTTTCTCAAGCCTGGCTGACCGAATCCGCCCACTGCTGCGCCGTCTGCAGCCGCGCACGCGGGCCAAAGCTGCTGGTGCTGCTGAGGGTGATGTTGTGGTGCGCAATCACCTGCTGCGGCGTGACGGCGGCATTGCCGCAAGTGGTGTGCGCATCCTCCAGCAGCACCACTGGGTAGCCATGGCGCAGCGCCGCGCGCGTGGTCACATCCACGCAGTACTCCGTGTGCATGCCGCCAATCACCAGCTCCTGCACACCCAGGTTTTGCAGCATGGGCAGCAGGTCGGTCTTCCAGAAGGCATCGCCGGTGGTTTTGTCCAGGGTCAGGTCAGCGCTGTCCACCTGCAGGCCATCGGCCAACTGCCATCCGGGCGTGCCCGCTTCCAGGCCAGGCTCGGCGTGGCGCACCCAGATGATGGGGGTGTTGGCCTGGCGCGCGGCGGCGGTGACCTGGTTGATGCGGGCGATCAGGCTGGGGCAATCCCAGGCGGCGTTGGGGCCGGTGCAGAGGGATTGTTGGATGTCTATGAGGAGGAGGGCGGTGGACATGGGGTTTCGATAGGCCAGATTTAAATATCTGATGAAGGTCAGCGAAGAATGATTGCCATATTTGAGTATACATTGAGCCGGATTATAGATATCCAGCAGATACCAAATTAAACCTTTTATTAGGAAGATGGCAGGACAACGGATCTATCATATTTAAGCAAATGGTTATATTTGCACAGAAAACCTACAAAGCTACATCAGTATACAAAAATACTTATACTGCAGATTGATAGCTAAATTCATTTAATCCGCAGCACGCATGCATATCGACAACCATCGAAAATGACGTCTTCATGCACAATAAATGTGAACTCTATTCGATACAAAGGTATCTCAAAACAGACTCCCCCACCCTCTCAATACCATATCATAGAAATGAGATCAAGTGGCAGTACACTTGCTTGTGCAAACGCTTCAAACAGCCATGAAAAATTTACCATTCAAAACCTTTTCAACACCACACAGATGGTTTGATGGCAACTATGCGTAATCATAAAAAACAAACGATTGTCGTTACATTTATTGTGGGAATACTTATTTTGGGAAGTATTTTTTCACTTGTCACCAATGATGCCATTCAAGACGAATCTCCTATTCACTGTCTGTCAGCCCAAGATGCCAGCAAGCTACTGACCAATAATCTTCCTCACCCAATCGCTGACGCGCCTTTGCGAGAAGCAGATCCATCGGCCTTGCAGACCCTTAGACAAATGAAACGAGACAGGCTTTTTGACTATTCGAGATCAGGCAACTTCGCAGATACCCACCAGACTTTAAAAACTGCATTAGCCGATGACCTGATCAGTGAAAAGGAATACTATGGGGAGCTCGCACACATGCTCCATGCACCTGTTGCAAATGCCCATAATATCATTGCAGAAATCATCAAATCCAACAATGATTATGGATTTGAAGTGATGGTATCAAACCTTCAAGAAAATTATGAATTAGCAAAATCCATGAATGCAGATGAGCGCCAAGACGTTTTCGAACTATTGAACAAAAACAAACCCGAGATGGTCAGCGACATGAGCCTCTTAGGCGTTGGCAGCGTTTCAAAATACACCAGCTGGGTTGGTTCGCTGAAAGCTTTTTCGACTGAAGAAGCATTCGTCAAAAACCTTAACGATCTTATTGAAAATAGAATTTCAGATCCCCGAGAAGCGTTTGGCCTGTACGAGATTATTGTAAAAAAGAACTATGCTGAAAAAGTAAGCAACTCAGCATTGAGAAAATACAACTTTCTCATATCAACCTACAAAGAGAGCTATCCCGAGAACAGGATGGCGGAGTTGGTTTCTTCCGGTCATTGGTGAACCTGCGTTCTGCGCAGGAATGGCTTCCAGCGCAACGTCCACCAAGCGGCCTACCGGCAAGTATTTCGCCGTGCACCAGCTCTGCATGCGTACCAGTTCATCGCTGTATGCAGAACCCGCTTTCAGAGTTCGGCACCCTCCAGCCTTGCGGTCTTCTCATGTCCCCAACAGGTCACCCGGTGCCAATCCCTCCCAGCACCCAGGTCGGAATATAGGACTACGCTGTATGCCGTTCCAGCAGTCTGTCGATGCATCCCGCCTGCGCCACCTTTGACGCACGGGATCATCCACATCCGCAGCGCAAACCAACCGGACACCCACCCATGCAAAGAACCACCGACCCATCACTCACCCCCACCAGCACCGCAGCCCCCTCGCAGCTGTTCCAGCCCCTCACCCTGTCCCAGCTCACCCTCCCCAACCGCATCGTCATCGCCCCGATGTGCCAGTACTCGGCGCAAGAGGGCAATGCCAATGACTGGCATTTGATGCACTACGGCAGCCTGGCGGTATCGGGCGCGGGCATGCTGGTGCTGGAGGCCACGGCGGTGTCGGCGGTGGGGCGTATTACCGATGCGGACCTGGGCATTTATTCGGACGACAACCAGCAGGCGCTGGGGCGGCTGATGGGGTCGCTGCGCAAGATCTCGGCCATTCCGGTCGCTATCCAGTTGGCCCATGCGGGCCGCAAGGCGTCCAGCCATTTGCCTTGGGAAGGCGCTGCGCAGATTGCGCCCGATGCGCCCCGGGGCTGGGTGGCGCAGGCACCTTCGGCGATTGCCCATGCGGCGGGCGAGGTGCCGCCGGCCGAGATGAGCCCTGCCGAGCTGGCAGAGGTGAAGGATGCGTTTGTGGCAGCGGCCAAGGCGGCCGATGCGCTGGGCATCGATGGCATCGAGATCCACATGGCCCATGGCTATTTGCTGCACGAGTTCCTCTCGCCCCTATCCAACACCCGCAGCGATGCCTACGGCGGCAGCCTGGAGAACCGCCTGCGCTACCCGCTGGAGGTGTTTGCCGCCGTGCGCGCGGCCGTGCCTGCGGCCAAGCCGGTGTGGGTGCGTATCTCGGCATCGGATTGGGCGCCGGGTGGTTGGGATATCGATGGCTCGATCGCGCTGGCCCAAGGGCTGAAGACGCTGAGTTGCAGCGCCATCCATGTGTCCTCGGGCGGGCTGTCGACCGCCCAGCAGATCCCCGTGCAGCCGGGCTATCAGGTGGGTTTTGCCGAGGCCATCAAACAGGCCACCGGCCTGACCACGATGGCCGTCGGCTTGGTGACCGAGCCTGCGCAGGCCGAGCACATTGTGGCCTCGGGCCAGGCCGATGCGGTCGCCATTGGCCGCGCTGCCTTGTATGACCCGCGCTGGCCCTGGCATGCGGCCGCCAGCCTGGGCGCGCAGGTGGATGCACCGCGCCAGTACTGGCGCAGCCAGCCGCGGGAGTACAGCAAGCTTTTCCGTGGCGCAGCAGTAGGCGTGCGCTAAGAGCCACTCACACAACCCTTGATACGTCGTTGCCTCGCCGGCCGCGCCAAGCCTTGTCGTACTTCTGTACTGCCTGCGGCTTGGCGCCTAGTCTCAACCGCAAACCTTCGGTTTGCTGGGCCGTGTAAGCGGCTCTAAACAGCTTCTGTAAACACTGAGGGCGGCAGCATCCAAAGCCGCTAAGCTATGCGGATGCCTGCCCGCCCTCCCGTGTTTGCCTCCCCACCCCACCCCCCCGCCGCTGCCCGCCGCGCCCGCGCGGTGCTGGGCCAGCTCAGCGATATGGATTTGCGGCTGCTGCAGGTCTTCAAGAGCGTGGTGGAGTGCGGGGGCATGTCGGCCGCCGAGCTGGAGCTCAACATCGGCACGTCGACCCTGAGCCGGCACATGAAGGACCTGGAGACCCGCCTGGGCATGGTGCTGTGCCGGCGCGGGCGCGCGGGCTTTGCGCTGACGCCGGAGGGCCACCAGGTCTACGAGGCCACCTTGCAGCTGCTGGGCGGCGTGGATCTGTTCCGCAGCCGCATTGACGATATCCACGCTCGCATGGGCGGCAATCTGGAGATCGCCATCTTCGACAAGACGGTGAGCAACCCGCAGGCCCAGATCCACCGCGCGATTGCGCAGTTCCACGGCCAGGCGCCGGATGTGAACCTGCAGCTGCATGTCAGCTCGATCAACGCGATCGAGCGCGGCCTGATGGATGGGCGTTTCCATGTGGGCATCATCCCGGCGCACCGCAGCTCGGCCAGCCTGGTCTACCGCGATCTGTTTGCCGAGAACATGCAGCTGTACTGCGCCGGCGGCCATGACCTCTGGGAGCAGGATCACCAGGCGCTGGACTGGGAGCAGCTGCGCAGCTACCCCTTTGCCGGTTTGGGCTACCACTCGCCCAATATGGAGCTGAGCCACAGCGTGCGGCTGCCGCGCGCGGCGACGGGGTTTGACCAGGAGTCGATTGCCACCTTGATTTTGTCCGGGTGTTTTTTGGGATTTCTGCCGGACCACTATGCAGCCAGTTTTGAAAACCAAGGTTTGATGCGGGCTGTACGGCCAGAACGCTTCCATTACCGTTGCCAATTCGTGGCCATGTGGCGCTTATCGCCCGCTCCCAGCCGTGTGGCGCAGGCCTTTATTGATTGCCTCCTTGATGCCCACACAGCACTTGACTAAGTTGCTATGAAATTAACTTATCCACAGAAACCGGCTTCCCGGTGTGCATTTCTTTCCTAGAGGGAGATTGCAGGGAGTTTCTCGCGCAACAACGGCAACATTGCACAAAATTATCCACAGGCGCAAAGTCGGAGAATCCTGACAAGCACCGCGATCCGACCGGCGGCTGTGGAAGGCCGGAACCAGTCACCCACGCCAGCCGCCCACCACAGCACCTGCGCGACTGCCCCCCCCGCACCACGGGCATGCCAGGGCCGGGCCACTGCGGTTCGGCGCTACCATCGCTACCGTAACGACCACCCTGGATTGCCCCGTGCCCAAGCCTGCGCCCACCGCCACTCCATCGCGCCCCTGCCCACCCGGGGCAGCCAGCCCAGCGCCTGCCAAGGCCCGGGCCACGATTGCCGATGTGGCGCTGGCGGCCCAGGTCTCCAAGGCCACGGTGTCGCGCTACCTCAATGGCCGCACCGACATCCTCACCCCCGACATGGCCAAGCGCGTGCAAGAGGCCATTGCCAGCCTGCAGTACCGGCCCAGCCCGATGGCGCAGGCGCTCAAGCATGGCCGCACCCGCCTGATCGGCCTGGCCGTGGCCGATGTGACCAACCCCTTCTCGGTGGCAGTGCTGCAGGGCGCAGAAAAGGCCTGCCAGGCCGCCGGCTACCTGCTGGTGCTGTTCAACCTGGGCAATGAGGCAGGGCGCGAGCGCGATGCCATGCATGCGCTGTCCGCCTACCAGCTCGACGGCATGATCCTCAACCGCGTGGACACCAGCGCCCAGCTCTGGCAGGACGCGCAGCTGCACGGCAAACCCATCGTGCTGGTGGACCGGTTCCAGGAAGGGCTGGACGCCGATTTTGTGACCGTGGACAACCCCGGCGTGGTCCAGATTGCGATGGACCACCTGCAGCAGCAAGGCTTTGACGAGGTGCTGCTGGTGACCGAGCCGATTGCCGATGTGAGCTCGCGCACCGCGCGCCAGCAGGCCTTTGCCCGCTACCTGCAAGGCCAGGCCAGCAAGCGGCGCGGCAAGCCTGCCGCCATGCAGGGCGATGTGTGGGAGAGCACACCGCACAACGCCAGCGCCTTGCAGCAGCACCTGCAGCAGTGGCAGCAGCAGGCGCTGCAAGCCGGCCGCCGCCCTGCGGTACTGGCCGGCAATGCCGTGGCCAGCCTGCGCGTGGCCACCGCCGTGCACGCACTGGGCTGGGTGCCCGGGCGCGAGCTCGGCATCATTGGCGTGGACGAAACCGACTGGGCCGCGCTGGTGGGCCCGGGCCTCAGCACCGTGGCCCAGCCCACCGATGCACTGGGCCAGGCCGCCGCCACCTGCCTGATCGAGCGCATCCAGGGCCTGCAAAGCCCCGCCCGAACAGTCGAGTTACCAGGCACCATCATTGTGCGCGGCTCGACAAAATCTCCAACCAATTGATTCTTAACGGCTAAAAAAGGCGTTACGCACCAAACTAGGGCAAACCCTAGTAATCGCTCCGTAACCTTACGTTAAACTGCGGCGCTACTGAAACCGGTTTCAAACGCGCCGCATCGCCATGAACTACACGTTCCAATTCGACCAGGTCCTGGCAGCCTGGCCGCAGCTATTGCAGGGCACCTGGGTGACCATCCAGCTGTCTTTTCTCGCCATGATCATCGGCCTGGCCGTCGCGATCGTCTGCGCCTGGGGCAAGACCTCGGGCCCAGCGCCGCTGCGCTTTGTCATCAATGCCTACATCGAGCTGATCCGCAACACACCCTTCCTGGTGCAGTTGTTTTTCTTCTTCTTTGCGCTACCGGCCGTAGGCCTGCGCTGGTCGCCCCAAACCGCCGCACTGGTGGCCATGGTGGTCAACCTGGGCGCCTATGCCACCGAAATCATCCGCGCCGGCATTGAATCCATCCCCAAGGGCCAGATCGAAGCCGGCCTGGCACTGGATCTGAAACGCTGGGAAATTTTCCGCTTTGTGATCCTCAAGCCCGCGCTCAAGACCATCTACCCGGCGCTGACCAGCCAATTCATCCTGCTGATGCTGAGCTCGGCCGTGGTGTCCGTGATCTCGGCTGACGACCTGACCTCGGTGGCCGCCAACATCCAGTCCGAGACCTTCCGCAGCTTTGAGGTCTACATCGTCGTAGCCCTCATCTACCTGCTGCTGTCGCTGGCCTTCAACCTGCTGTTCAAGCTCATCTACCAGATGGCCTTGAACTATCCAGACCGCCGATAAGTCACCCTCGGAGAACAAGAAATGCGTACTTTTGGTTGGCCCGAGCTGTGGTTCATCGTTGAAGCGGCCAAGTGGACCGTGGCCCTGTCCCTGATCGCCTTTATCGGCGGAGCCCTGGTGGGCCTGGTGATTGCGCTGTCGCGCACGTCAGAGAACGGCCTGGCGCGCGGCATTGCCACCGCCTTTACCCAGATTTTTCAGGGCACCCCGCTGCTGCTGCAGCTGTTCCTGGTGTTCTTTGGCGCGCCCATTCTGGGCTTTGAGATCAACCCCTGGATTGCAGCCGCTGCTGCGCTGATTCTGAACAGCGGCGCGTTCCTGGGCGAAATCTGGCGCGGCTGTATCCAGGCGGTGCCACGCGGCCAGTGGGAAGCAGCCGATGCCCTGTCGCTGTCCTACTTCTGGCGCATGCGCGCCGTCGTGCTGCCCCAGGCGATGAAGATTGCCGTGGCCCCCACCGTGGGCTACCTGGTACAGATCATCAAGGGCACCTCGCTGGCGGCCATCATCGGCTTTACCGAGATCACGCGCGCCGGCCAGATCATCAACAACGCCACCTTCCAGCCGATGCTGGTGTTCGGTGTCGTCGGTGCCGTTTACTTCATCCTGTGCTGGCCGCTGTCCCTGTGGGCAGGCCGCTTGGAAAAGCGCCAGGCCAAGGCCCTGGCCCGCTGAACATTTTTGGTTGTCGGTTGATTTTTCTACTAGGAGACATGAGCATGCAGATTTCCCGCCGCACTTTCACCTCCGCTGCTGCCGCCCTGGCTGCCAGCGCCCTGTTGCCCCTGACCGCATCGGCCCAGTCGCTGGCGGATCTGAAGAAGAAGGGCAAGATCACCATCGGCATGCTGGTGGACTTCCCGCCCTACGGCATCCTGAACGGCAGCAACCAGCCTGACGGCTACGACGCCGACGTGGCCAAGCTGCTGGCCAAGGAATGGGGTGTGACCGCCGACATCGTGCCCGTGACCGGCCCCAACCGCATCCCCTTCCTGCTGACCAACAAGGTCGACATGCTGATCGCCTCGCTGGCCATCACGCCCGAGCGCGCCAAGCAGGTGCTGTTCTCCAAGCCTTACTCGGCCGCTTCGATCGTGCTGTACGGCGCCACCAAGACCGCCATCAAGGGCCCAGAAAACCTCAAGGGCCTGCGCGTGGGCGTGGCACGTGCCTCCACCCAGGACGTGGCCGTCACCAAGGCTGCGCCAGAAGGCACGCAAATCCGCCGCTTTGACGACGACGCATCGGCCATGCAAGCGCTGCTGTCGGGCCAGGTCGATGCCATCGGCTGCTCGGTGACCGTGGCGGCCCAGATCGCCAAGCGCGCACCTGCTGGCCAGTTCGAGAACAAGTTCCAGCTGCTGCAGCAGAACATGGCCGTCGCCCTGCGCCCTGGTCAGGACGAAGTGGCCGAAGCCGTGAACGCCTTCATCGCCAAGAACACCGCCAATGGTGAGCTGAACAAGCTGTACCAAAAGTGGTTGGGCGCCGACCTGCCCAAGCTGGACTAAAAACTGAGGCGCAAGCCGCTGTTCTCCCTTAGGCGGAACAGCGGCCCGGGCAGCGCCACACGATCATCTTCAAGAACACGACTGCTTTATGACGACCCCCTCGCAAGCACCCATCATTCGCCTCCAAGGCGTCGAGAAATGGTATGGCAACTTCCAGGTGCTGACCGATATCAACCTCGACGTGCGTGCTGGCGAGCGTATCGTCATCTGCGGGCCTTCGGGCTCGGGCAAGTCCACGATGATCCGCTGCATCAACCGGCTCGAAGCCATCCAGAAGGGCCAGATCACCGTGGACGGCACGGACCTGACGGGTGACAGCAAGGCCATCGACACCATCCGCAAGGAAGTGGGCATGGTGTTCCAGCAGTTCAACCTGTTCCCGCATCTGACGATTGTGGAGAACTGCATGCTGGCGCCGATGCGCTCGCGCGGCCTGAGCAAAGCCGAAGCGCAGGAGCGCGCGATGCACTACCTGACGCGGGTGCGCATTCCGGACCAGGCCCACAAGTACCCCAGCCAGCTGTCGGGCGGCCAGCAACAGCGCGTGGCCATTGCCCGTGCGCTGTGCATGGCCCCCAAGATCATGCTGTTTGACGAGCCCACCTCGGCCCTCGACCCCGAGATGGTCAAGGAAGTGCTAGACACCATGATCGGCCTGGCCGAAGACGGCATGACCATGCTCTGCGTGACCCATGAAATGGGCTTTGCCCGCAGCGTGGCCGACCGCGTGATCTTCATGGCCGACGGCAAGATCATCGAACAAGGCCCACCGGCCGCGTTCTTTGACAACCCCCAACACCCCAAGACCCAGCAGTTCCTGGGCCAGATCCTCAGCAACCATTGATGGTGTGGCGGCGCGGGGCGCGCGCCAGCGCCACGCCCCCGGGCCCGCACAGCGCCCATGCTACCAACTCAGACTGTGCACAACGACTTCATTGATCGCTGCTAGCGCCCCGCCGGCCGGCGGGCGCCAACGGCCAACATACATAACAACCATGGCCTTGTCCTTGCAAAACGCGGGCTCGCCCGCCCTGATCTCCCTCACCTCCTTTGGCAATGCCGAAGTGCGCCGCCACGGCCAGCTCTACTTTGCCCAGCTCTCGCACCGCGCAGGCGCCAACGGCTATGAAGTACGCGAAGAGCTGCTGCTGAACCCCGCCCAAGAGTTGCCCGCACTGGCTGCCTTTGGCCGCGATCACCAGCTGGACCTGGTCTACTCCTGCCCCCAGCCGCTGTTTGCGATGGACGGCAGCCTGAACACCGCCGCCGTGCAACACGCGATTGCCGCCAGCCATAGCTTGGGCGCCACCTGGCTCAAGATGTCGATCGGCGGCTTTGCCAGCCAGTCGGTGGCGCATTCGGCCCAGGGCTTTGCAGCGCTGAAGAGCGCCATCGATGGCGCGGGCCTGACCCTGCTGATCGAGAACGACCAGACCACGGCCGCTGGCACGGTGCAAGCACTGCAGCGCTTTTTTGCTGCCGCCGATGCCGCTGGCCTGAGCTTGCCGATGACCTTTGACATGGGCAACTGGCACTACCTGGGCGAATGCGCGCTGCAAGCGGCCCAGCTGTTTGGCAGCCGCGTGGCCTATGTGCATGCCAAGGGCGTGCAGCGCCTGCCTGCCAAATGGGTGGCAGTGCCGCTGGCCGAATCGGCCGCCGCCTGGCGCGCCATTTTGCGCGCGCTGCCCAGCGATGCACCCCGCGCCATCGAGTACCCGCTGATCGGCGACGACCTGGTCGCCGTCACCCAGCAGGAGCTGGCCGTGCTGCGCGATGCCACGGCACTGCAAGCCAAGGCCTCCTGATCAGCTCCCAACAAACCAACAGCCAACAGCACCCAAGAGAGACACGGCCATGACCACCAAGACCTTCGACATCGCCACCTTTGGCGAAGCCATGATGCTGCTGATCGCCGACCGCGCCGGCCCGCTGGAGAACGCCGAGTTCTTCAGCAAGCGCATTGCGGGCGCCGAGATCAATGTGGCCACCGGCCTGGCGCGCCTGGGCTTCAATACCCACTGGGCCAGCCGCCTGGGCGCCGATTCGATGGCGCGCTACCTCATCAACCAGATGAAGAGCGAAGGCGTGCACTGCGAGCATGTGGTGCTGGACCCGGCGCAGAAGACCGGCTTCCAGATCAAGGGCCGCACCGATGACGGCAGCGACCCGCAGGTGGAATACCACCGCAAGGGCTCGGCCGCCAGCCTGATGACCCCCGCCGACATCGACGAGCCCTGGCTGGCCTCGGCCCGCCACCTGCATGCCACCGGCGTGTTTGCCGCGATCTCGCAGACCAGCCTGGCTACTGCCCAGCGCACCCTGCAGATCGCCCGCGCTGCTGGCAGCAGCATCTCCTTCGATCCCAACCTGCGCCCCACCCTGTGGCAGGACGAGGCCACGATGCGCCGCGAGATCAATGCGCTGGCCGCTGGTGCGGACTGGGTCTTCCCCGGCCTGGCCGAAGGCGAGCTGCTGACCGGCCACAAGACGCCCGAAGCGGTGGCCAAGTTCTACCGCGACCAGGGCGCAAGCCTGGTGGTCGTCAAGCTTGGCGAAGAAGGCGCTTATTACGATGACGCCCAGGCCGGCACCGGCTATGTGGCCGGCTGCCCGGTCGAGAAGGTGGTGGACACCGTCGGCGCCGGCGACGCCTTTGCGGTGGGCGTTATCAGCGGCCTGCTCGATGGCCGCTCGGTGGCCGATGCCGTCAAGCGCGGCTGCTGGATTGGCGCGCTGCAGGTGCAGGTGCTGGGCGATTCGGAAGGCCTGCCGACCCGCGAAGCCTTGACCGCCGCCGGCTATTGATTTCAACGCATCCAGGAGCAGCCATGAGCAGCACCCGCCACCAGATTCTGGTTTTTCGTGAACTGCCCGAGGACCAGCTGGCCCGCCTGCAAGCCGCGCACGATGTGACCGTGGCCAACCCACGCGTCGCCGCCCAGCGCGATGCCTTTTTTGCAGCGCTGCCACAGGCCCAGGCGCTGATCGGGTCGAGCTACCCGATCACCGATGCGCTGCTGGACGAGGCACCGCAGCTGCGGGTGATCTCCAGCATCTCGGTGGGCGTGGACAACTACCCGCTGGCATCGCTGCGCGAGCGCGGCATTGCGCTGTGCCACACGCCAGGCGTGCTGACGGAGACCACGGCAGACACCATCTTTGCGCTGCTGATGGCCACCAGCCGCCGTATTCCGGAGCTGGCGATGTATGTGCGCTCCGGCCAGTGGCAGCGCAATATTGGTGAGGACCTGTTTGGCTGGGATGTGCATGGCAAGACCGTGGGCATTCTGGGCATGGGCCGCATCGGCATGGCACTGGCAAGGCGCGCCGCGCTGGGCTTTGGCATGCGCGTGCTCTACAACAACCGCAGCGTCGTGCCGGAGAGCGAACTGGGCGCGCTGGCCGGCCATGTGCACTATGTCGGGCGTGATGCGCTGCTGCGCGAGGCAGACTTTGTCGTCTCCGTCGTGCCATCCACCCCCGAGACCAAGCACCTGCTGGGCGCCGAAGCCTTTGCGCTGATGAAGCCCAGTGCCATCGTCATCAACGGCTCGCGCGGCGCGATTGTCGACGAGGATGCGTTGCTGCATGCGCTCGACACCGACCAGATCCGCGCCGCCGGCCTGGATGTGTTTGCCACCGAACCGCTGCCGGTCGAATCCCCCCTGCGTACCCACGCCAAGGTGGTGGCGTTGCCGCATATCGGATCGGCCACCCACGAGACCCGCTACGCGATGGCCGAGATGGCCACCAGCAACCTGCTGCAGGTGCTGGCGGGCGAACAGCCTGCGGGCGGCTTTGATTTGAGCCAGGCCTGACCCGCGCGGCTTGGAACTGGCGCTGTGGGAGGGTGGCCGCTACGATAGCGCAGCACTGCCAACCCCAAAAGCCATGACTAACTCCCCCGCCGACCCCATCACCGAAGCCATTGCACGCCACCAAAGCGGCCGCAGCGCCGCGCCCCAAGCCGCCGCCTTCCATGCCTGGGTGGCGCAGCAGCGCGGCAGCTGGAGCGGGCTGATGCCCGGCCTGGCACAGGCGCGCATGGGCCACGTCGATTTCCGCAGCCCTGACTCGGCCGTGGCCGCCACCAGCGCCAGCATGGACCGCGAGGGCGCCATCCGCGCCTACGAGGCCCTGCAGCAGCGCCAGGGGTTTGAGATGGGCGTGGGCCATTGGATGGAGCAGCGCTGCGTTTACCAAAGCAGCAACTACGCATCCACCCGCCTGGAAGGCGCGATGCGCGACTGCCACCTGGGCCTGGATCTGTTTGCGCCTGCAGGCACCACGCTGCGGCTGCCGCTGGCCGCAGAGGTGGTCGTGGCTGAAGTGCGTGATATCCGGCTGGACTATGGCGGCATGCTGGTGCTGCGCCACCAGGGCCCCGCGCACCCTGAGTTTTTTAGCATCTGGGGGCATTTGAGCCATGCATCGGCCCAGCGCTGGCAGCCGGGCGACCAGATTGCCGCAGGCAGCGAGTTTGCCCAGCTGGGCGACTTTGCGGAGAACGGCTGGTGGCTGCCCCATCTGCACCTGCAGCTGTGCCTGCTGCGCCTGCCCGACTTCAGCGACGCACCCGGTGTGGGCGAGCAGGCCTTTGCGCCGGTCTGGCAGGACATCTTCCCCAACCCGGCGCCGCTGCTGCGCGCCAACGATGAGGCGCTGCGCAGCTGAGGGCCGAGCTTATTGGCCAGCTGGGTCGCAGCGCACCTGGTTCATATAGATCGAGCAGTTGTACTTGTTGCCCTGAAAACTCGCCTGGTAGCGCGTCGATTCGCGCTGGCGGTCAAAGCCGAAGACCTGCACATGGGCTTCGGTGCTGCTGAAGTAATTGGCGGTTTTCTCGGCGATCACCTGGTCCGACAGCACGGCATTGCTGCCAATGGGCGCCACCACATCACAGCCTTGCAAGGCCAGCACGGCGACGCAGAGGACGGGCCAGGCAGCGAAGGAAAAGCGTTTGCGCGAGATGGAGGGGGTCATCGGTGCATCCTGTGGGTAGCGGCAATGCGCTACTGTCGCACATCCGGCCGCAGCTGTCAGGAGGCCTGTCAGCTGGCTTGCACGGCTACGGGCGCGGTCGCTACAGCGGCAGCCGAGCGCGCATTCCAGCGCTGCCAGGCCTTTTCATGGAAGAAGAAGGCAAAGGCCTGCACCGTGGGCTCCAACAGGCTCAGCGTGAGCGAGGCGATCAGGTTGCCGGTGACGGCATAGGCCACCATCGCGGCCACCGTGATGTGGATCAGGTAGTAGCTGGCGGTCTTCTTCAGCGTTTGGCGGTTGTTCTGCAGGCTGCGGCGGAGGGAGGACATGGCGGGCTCTTTCTTGCAATAAATCGATGGCAGTGCTGTAAATGATATTTATTAGCAATGGCAAAGGCCAATGAATCCTCACTAAAAAAACCATAGGCCTGGCTAATACCGCCAGTCGCTGGCAGGTGGCCCGCGCGCTAAGAACGTGTTTACGATCTCCTCGCGCCGCGACAGTGGTTTTGCGGGATGGGATGCGAGGGGGGCGCCCAGCCGCGCAACACCGCAGCAATAGCCGCGCTATTGCGAGGATTTGCAACGACTCAGACCGCCCCTGCCCGGGCGGCCGCAAAGCCACTGTCCCGAAGGGTTGGAGTGAAATCGGGCGATTTCTGCGCGCTCGCTCTTGCTTGCACCCCGGTGCAAGCTGCGTCCCAGCGCTTCGAACTCATCCCGATTGCACTCCAACGCGGCTGCGTAGAGATCGTAAACACGTTCTAAAGCCTGCGCTATGATGCGGTGCGGTTGCCAACCGGGCGACGTATAACACCTTCATAACAAGCCAGACGACCTATGACGACGGACCAGCAACGCAGCTATACGGCACCCTGCCCGGGTTGCGGTGCACCTGTGGAATTTGCCAGTGCCCAGTCGGTGTTTGCAGTCTGCCCGTATTGCCAAAGCTCCATCGTCCGCAATGGCGATATCTTGAAGCGCATCGGCAAGATGGCCGAGGTCTTCAACGACTACAGCCCGCTCAAGCTGAACCAGACCGGCCAGTTCGCCAAGGGCAGCGAAGGCTTTCGGCTGGTGGGCCGGCTGCAGTACAAGGGCGAGACCGGCAGCTGGAACGAGTGGCTGGCACTGGGCGACAGCGGCGAGACCGCCGTCATCAGCGAGGACAACGGCCAGTTTGTGCTGAGCCGCGCCAGCCAGGCCGCCACCAAGAACCTACCCCCGGCCGACCGCTGGCAACCGGGCCAGAGCATTGCGATCAGCGGCGTGCAGTACAGCGTGACCAGCGTGGTGCTGGCCCAGCTGATAGCGGCCGAGGGCGAGATGCCGCACCAGCCCGAGCTGGGCAAGCCCTTTACCGTGGTGGAGTTGCGCACCGAAGACGACAAGGTGCTGTCCATCGACTACAGCGACAACCCGCCTGCCGTCTACCTGGGCGCGCCGGTGCTGCTGGGCTCGCTCAAGATCGCGGGGCTGAAGACCACGTCGAACAAGAAGGACCAGGGCCGGCACTTCAACTGCCCGCGCTGCGCGGCGCGGGTCGATATCAAGCTGGACACCACCCAGAGCCTGACCTGCCCGAGCTGCGGCTCGCTCATCGATGTATCGCAAGGCATTGGCGGCGAGCTGCGCGCCGCGATGCAGAAAGACCCGGTCAAGCCCCTGGTGCCGCTGGGCAAGATAGCGACCCTGGGCGGCAGCAAGTGGCAGCTGGTAGGCTTTCAGCACCGAATTGGGATCGAGCCCGATGACGACGAATACTTTGGCTGGGACGAGTACCTGCTGTACCACAGCCAGCAGGGCTTCCAGTTCCTGGTCAACAGCAGCGAAGGCTGGAGCCTGGTCAAGACCCTGACCGGCGCACCCGACTACCGCGCGGGCCGCAGCACGGCGACCTGGAAGCAGCAGACCTACCAGCTGCAATCGCGCTACCGCGCCGAGACCACCTATGTGCTGGGCGAGTTCTACTGGCCGGTGGCCCGGGGCGACAAGACCGACAATGTGGACTTTGCCCGGGGCAAGGATGGCGCGCAGCTGCTGAACCTGGAGCAGGGCCCGCGCGAGCTGAGCTGGTCGCTGGGCCGCAAGATGACGCCCGAGTCGGTCGCCTCGGCCTTTGGCATGAGCGACCAGGTGGCGCTGTTCAAACCCGAGACCAGCAGTTTTACAGTGCCCAAGCTGGGCTGCATGCCGGTCATCATCGGCCTGTTCCTACTGTTCTTTTTGCTCATCTGGTTGTGGCCCAAGGGCTGCGATACTGCGCTGGAGCGGCGCAAACTGGCCGCCGACCCGACCTATGTGAGCAAGTGCAGCAGCAGCACGGGCACGAGCAGCGGCCGGTCGTCCAGCGGTTCATGGGGTGGCTACAGCTCCGGCGGCAGCCACAAATAAACAATCGCTGGCAACAGCACGGCGCACAGCCCAACGCGGGCGCGCTTTTGACGAAGGAGAGAGTTGTGATGGATTTGGAATGGTTCCGCCCTGCGGCGTTTTTTGGCTCCATCCTGTTCGCCATGGTGGGCGTGGTGGTCTTCTGGCTGTGCTTTCTGATCATCGACAAGATCACCCCCGTGGACATGTGGGCCGAGATTGTGGAAAAGCAGAACCTCGCGCTGGGCGTGGTGGTGGCGGCGATGAGCCTGGGCATCAGCATCATCGTGGCAGCGGCGATCGGCTAGTACTGCCCCTGCGCGGGCGCTGACGGCCATCGCTGGCAGCCGCCCTTTGCCACGGTAGCGGCGCCTGGCTTTTGCGCAGGCGCCCTGTCTTTTTTCTCTTTTTCAGCCACCACTGCGGGCGCCTGCGCGCCCTGCAAGGCTTCCGCAGCTCTCGCCCGTGTCGACTCCCACACCCGCCAACCCCTCTGCCAACGCAGCACCCAGCCCAAACCCCGGCGATGCTTTAAGCACCGACGATGCGCTGGAGTTCGGCCACGCCGCCCAGCCCGCTGGGGCACCACGCCGCGCCAGCCCGCTGGAAGTGGCGATGCTGTTCAGCGTCTTTGTGGTGGCAGCCTGCGGGCTGTTGTACGAGCTGGCCGCAGCGGCGCTCGCGTCCTACCTGCTGGGCGATTCGGTGCTGCAGTTCAGCACCATCATCGGCACGTATCTGTTTGCGATGGGCATCGGATCCTGGCTGTCGCGCTACCTGGTGCGCGAGCTGCCGGCGCATTTTCTGCGCATCGAGCTGATGGTGGCACTGGTGGGCGGGGCCTTGCCTGCTGTGCTGTCCATCGTCAATGCCTATGTGCCCAGCGCCTTCCACTGGATGCTGTATGGCACGGTGCTGGTGGTGGGCACCCTGGTGGGGCTGGAGATACCGCTGGTCATGCGCATCCTCAAGCGCAATGTGGTGCTGCGCGATCTGGTCTCCAAGGTGCTGACCTTTGACTACCTGGGCGCGCTGGCGGTGTCGCTGGCCTTCCCGCTGCTGCTGGTGCCGCACCTGGGGCTCATCCGCACCGGGCTGGTGTTTGGGCTGCTCAATGCGTTGGTGGCGGTTTGGGCGCTGTTTCTCTTCAAGGAAGAGTTGCGCCGCTTTGGCAGCCATGTGCTGGCCTGCGGTCTGGTGATTGCCGCCTTGCTGGGCGGGCTGCTGGGTGCAGAGCGCCTGACATCGCTGACCGAGGACCACTTCTACCAGGAGCCGATTGTGCTGACCCGCACCACGCCCTACCAGCGCATTGTGGTGACCCAGGGCAAGCGCGGCGCGCGCCTGTACCTGAACGGCAATCTGCAGTTTGCCCAGAGCGATGAGTACCGCTACCACGAGGCCCTGGTGCACCCGGTGATGAGCCGCTATGGCGCGCCGCGCAAGGTGGCGGTGTTTGGCGGTGGCGACGGCATGGCCGTGCGCGAGGTGCTCAAGTACCCCTCGGTCGAATCGGTGACCCTGGTCGAGCTGGACCCGCAGATGACCGATCTGTTCAAGAACGTGCCAAGCATGCAGGCGCTCAACAGCAATGCCTTGAACGACCCCAAGGTGCGCACCATCAATGCCGACGCCTTCCAGTGGCTGCAGAAGGCCGACGAGGTGTTCGATGTGATCATCGTGGACTTCCCCGATCCGACCAATTTTGCGGTGGGCAAGCTGTTCACCAACAGCTTCTATGCGATGCTGAGCCAGCACCTGGCCGCCAGCGGTTTTGCGGTGATCCAGACCACCTCGCCGCTGATTGCGCGCGAGAGTTTCTGGACCGTGGTGACCACCGTCGAATCAGTGGGCATGCAGGCCACGCCCTACCACGCCCATGTGCCCAGCTTTGGCGAATGGGGCTTTGTGATTGCCAGCCGCCGCCCCTGGAGCCTGCCGAGCACCTTGCCCGAAGGCATGCGCTTTTTGAGCCTGCCCAGTCTGCCGCTGTTGTTTGACTTTCCGCCCGACATGGCACGGGTGCCGACCGAGGTGAACCGCCTGTCCAACCAGGTGTTGGTGCATACCTATGAGCGCGAATGGGGCAAGGTGGCACACTGACATGACGGCCTACTCCTGCCCACTGCGAACCGCCCAGCCATGCAGCGCCGTTCCGTCCTGAAGGGCGCCGCCGCGCTGGCCGGCAGCAGCGCGCTGGCCGGCTGCAAGCCCGCGCCACCCAGCACCAGCGCCGCCCATATCCAAGGCGGCTTTGTAGGCCAGGCCTGGGAGCGCGGCCATGCGATGCGCGACCGCCTGGCACAAGGCCTGCCGCTGCCCGCGCCCAGCCGAACCCACCGCGTGCAGGTGCTGATTGCCGGCGGCGGCATTGCCGCGCTATCGGCCGCCCGCGCCTTGCGCCTGGCAGGCACCAGCGATGTGGCCCTGCTGGAGCTGGAAGACCAGGCTGGCGGCAACAGCCGTGGCGGCACGGTGCAAGGCCTGCGCTGCCCCCTGGGCGCCCACTACCTGCCGGTGCCTGGCGACCAGGCCCCCGAGGTGCAGGACCTGCTCGAAGAGCTGGGCGTGCGCCAGCGCGTGGCCGGCCGCTGGCAGTACAAGGACGAGTACCTGTGCTTCAGCCCGCAGGAGCGCCTTTTTATCCACGGCGAATGGCAGGAAGGCCTGCTGCCCACGCAGGACGTGGCCGCCAGCACCCTGGCGCAGTACCAGCGCTTTGCCCAGCTGGTGGACAGCGCCATGCGCGCCCAGCCCTTCAGCATGCCCACCATGCGCAGCTGGCAGGCCCAAGGCGGCCTGGCGCCCGCACACCAGGCGCTGGATGCCATCCGCTTTGACACCTGGCTGGCCCAGCAGCAGCTGGACGACCCGCACCTGCGCTGGTACCTGGACTATGCCTGCCAGGACGACTTTGGCGCCGGCTGCGCCCAGGTATCGGCCTGGGCCGGCCTGCACTACTTTGCCAGCCGCCACGGCTTTCAAGCACCGGGCATGCCGGACGATGCGCATGACAGCGTGCTGACCTGGCCGCAAGGCAATGGCTGGCTCAGCGAGCAGCTCGCGGCCCCGGTGCAGGCCGCCGGCTGGCTGCACAGCGGCCACACGGTGATGCGGATTGCCGAGACGCGCCAGGGCGTGGAGATCGACAGCTTCAACCACGCCAACCAAAGCATGGAGCGCTGGCAGGCCGCACACTGCATCGTGGCGCTGCCGACCTTTATCGCCGCCCATGTGGTGCAAGACCCGCCCGACTTTCTGCGCGCCGCCGTGCAGGCGCTGGACTGGGCACCCTGGCAGGTGACCAACGTCCACATCCGCGCGCCGCTGCGCGACCGCCCCGGCGCCGAACTGGCCTGGGACAATGTTCTTTATGACGATGTGGCCCACGGCGGCCTGGGCTACGTCAACGCCGGCCACCAGCGCCTGAATGCGATGCAGCAGCTGCCCACCGTGCTGACCTGCTACCGCGCGCTAGGCGGCAACGCGCCTGGCGCCAGCGCCCGCAGCGCCCGCCAACAACTGCTGGCCCAAAGCTGGGAGGCAGCACGCGACCAAACCCTGGCCACCCTGGCCCGCGCGCACGCCGACATCTACGAAAAAACAACCCATGTCGAGGTCATGCGCTACGGCCACGCGATGGCCATCCCCCGCCCCGGCACCCAGACCGTGCTGAGCCGCATCGGCCAACCCGCCAGCAGCGCCAAGCGCCCAGCGCTGATCAACGGCGAACGCCTCCAAGCCCTGCCCACCCCCAGCACCGGGCGCCTGCATTTTGCGCACAGCGATTGGTCGGGGTATTCGGTGTTTGAGGAGGCGTTTACGCGGGGGTTGTATGCGGGGTTAAAGGCGGGGTGATGGGTGCTTTGGAATCTGCGCCAAGTTCGGGTTGGCGCAGGCGCTGAGAGAAGCATGAAAAGCGGCACCTGGCATTCCATTTGTACATGCCTTTCGCCGCATCCCAGAGAGCGGTGAACCCACCACCGGCAAATGCTACTGGTCGAACGACTCATTCTGAAGTCCGTTTGGTGGGTGTTTCAAGAATAGAAAATTGGCCTTTGAACTGAGCGCAGCCCTCTGTCCCTTTTCCCGACTCCGGAAATCTGTAGACCCAAGCTACATCAACAACTCCAGCATCTGATTTCAGATCATTAAAGCGCTTGTATAAAGATACTTCTTGCTGCATAGAAGCATTTGCCTTAAGCACAACAATCTCCGAGCGATGTCCAACGGCATATATAGGTCTAATTTCTGCTTTCGCCTCTCTGTATTTCGCAGAGTAGTTTATTCCGAAACCGAATATGGACCAAGGAAGAAAATCGTAGAGAATGTCCAAATCTTGGGACGAAATGTTATCAATCGAGACGATTAAAACATCGTTATTTTTGACTCAACGCTAACATTTACAGGGCATGCGTAAACCCATGCGCTCAAGCCAACCAGCGCCCATAAAAATTTAATATCAATTATCTTTATCATTATCTCTCACATTTGCAGCATTAAAAATCCAACTTATGGTTTGATAGTTTTATGTCGGAGGAGACTTGAGCACACCCTCGAAACGACGGCAATGCTTTTCAAAAAATCTCACTATTTGGAATACTGTATTCCCATGCAATTGAAACTCTATCAAGAGAAATTTCAGAATAATACGAGGATAAATAACTGATATTAACCTCACTAGAGATTGAAGATTTAGGACCCAATTTTAAAATCAATGTATTTCGTCCGACTCCATGCACCTGTTGGACTCTTTTGCCATCAACAAATACATGCAGTTCCACACCGCCAGACGAAAGCACCCACGGTAGTCGGTCGTATTGAATTTCATGAGGTTTGCTCATATTATTCTTGAGACCTAATTCCAGCCTTCCGTTACCTTTCTCTATCAAGATGAAATCTACTGGACAGCTACCATCAGATAAAGACGATCTGGAAAACAAAATTATTGCAAGAAAAAAATTTTTGCACAATATTCAAAACCATCATTTATCCTTATAAGCATTTCCTCACCTAGCCAACAGTTATCAAATGTGATAACTATCTTTTTCACCCATTTATCTTTTAGCGCTTAAGAATATCAATAAAAAATTGCAAATCGAAAAAGAATGATTTGAAAGATAAACAAATTAAATTCTGAATCGTTCATACGAAAGAACTCAAAGTCTTTTTTGAACAAAATAGCCAAAATATTTATTTTAGCCACTAAAAATGACTCTGCAATCGAAATTATTAAAGATAGCGCAGCGGCCATTTGAAGATTGATGTTTTTCGTGAGAAGTTAACTTTAAACAACAGAATCGATATAAGCAGGTATACCGGTGTCAGCAATAGGTAGATGCCAAATGTGTACACGTACAGCACAACAAAATTGAATGCTTTCGTAATCACAAATATTTTTCGACCTATATCCATAAGAATTCATTTTAAGCGTGCCTTTCCCCCAGCTAGTGACGACTGTGAATTCAACTGGTCAATGCAACACAATATCTGCCTAAGGCTGAAGGAGTGTTTGTATGAAGCAAAGACCGCGGATTTACTACACCGAAGCT
>NZ_SOAL01000018.1 GCF_004364775.1 Comamonas sp. JUb58 | reverse complement strand
TCAAGCTCAAACTAAAAGGCCTGAGCCCGGTGGAGTACCGAACTCAGGCCTTGAGCCGCTAACATTCAACTGTCCAACTTCTTGGGGTCAGTTCATTGCGCAGGCCTTTGTTTTTGCGAAGGGGTTGAAAGCCTTACTTCCAGAGCTTACAGGTGCTTTCGGCCTTGGTCGTCCAGACCTCGTCGGGGCTGAGCGTCTTGAGCACCTTGAAATAATCCCAGGCGCCTTTGGACTCGGCCGGGCTCTTCACCTGCATCAGGTACATCTCATGCGCATAGCGGCCATCGGGGCGCACAACGCCCTTGGCGTAGAAGTCCGACAGCGGCTCGGCTTTCAGCGCGGCCACCACCTTGTCCGAGTCGGTGGACTTGATGCGGTCCGCCGTCTTCAGGTAGGTCATCATCGCCGAGTAATCGGCCGCCTGCAGCGAGGTCGGCATCTTCTTGAACTTCTCGAAGAAGCGATCGGAGAACTTGCGGCTTTCGGGGTTCAGATCCCAATGCCAGCTGTCGGTGAACATCAGGCCTTCGGTCTGCTTGAGCCCCAGGCTGTGGATGTCCGAGCTGAACAGCAGCAGGCCGGCCAGCTTCACGGTCTTTGTCACGCCAAACTCACGCGCAGCCTTGATGGTGTTGATGGTGTCGCCACCCGCATTGGCCATGGCCAGAATCTGGGCCTTGGAGTTCTGCGCCTGCAGCAGGAAGGACGAGAAATCCGAGGCATTGATCGGGTGCCGCACAGCGCCCATCACGCGGCCGCCTGCGGCCTTGATCACCTTGGTGGTATCGGCCTCCAGCGCATGGCCAAAGGCATAGTCGGCGGTCAGAAAGAACCAGTCCTTGTCGCCCAGGCCCACAATCGCGCCGCCGGTGCCCTTGGCCAGGGCCACGGTGTCATAGGCGTAATGCACGGTGTAGGGGCTGCACTGGTCATTGGTCAGGGCCGATGTGCCCGAGCCATTCACGATGATGAGGCGCTTTTTCTCCTCGGCCACCTTGGCCATTGCCAGGCCGGTGCTGGAGGTGGTGCCGCCCACCAGCATCTGCATATCACGCTGGTCAAACCATTCGCGCGCCTTGGAGGCGGCCAGGTCGGCCTTGTTCTGGTGGTCGGCCACCATCAGCTCCACCGGTTTGCCCAGCAGCTTGCCGCCAAAGTCGTCAATCGCCATCTGCAAGGCCAGGGCGCCGCCCTTGCCGTCGACATCGGCATAGACGCTGGACATGTCGGTGATGAAGCCTATCCGGACCTTGTCTTGCGCCAGCGCGCCCTGGGCAAACAGGGCCAGCACGCAGCCGGCGGCAGCGGCCGCAACCGCTCGTCGCCGGTGCGGCAGCGCAGAACGCAAAGAGGGCATTGCAGGAACTTGCATCGGAAGGTCTCCTTGTTCAAATGGACAGGCGTACAGCGCGACGGCCAGGTGCGGCGCACCCGTGGGCTGCTGCGCTCCGATGGTTGCAGGCCGCCTGGCGCGCGCCTACTGGGGTAAGCACCAGCGCGCGGCAAAAAACGCGGCTGCATGCCTGGCATGAACCGGCTATACTGCTCGCAGCTCCGGGGTGTGCGAAAGCGCTGAGATGCCAAAGGCAGTTGCAAGACTGCTGAGTAGTGAACCCGACGAACTTGATCCGGTTCATGCCGGCGGAAGAAGAGCGGGACCCCTGAAAGCACAGCGGTGGAAGGCAGGCAGCGTTGCATGGCACGCGCTTGCGGCCACCTGCCACGCACACCCCAGGCGCCTCGCGCACTGGGGTTTTGTCTTTTTGGGGACGGCACCTGTCAGCGCGCAACAGGTGCCGCCATGGCCAGCCAACAGCGGCCTTGGCACCACGCACAGCACGGCCAGGCCGGGGTGCCGTGAATGGGCGTGTTGCGGCCAGGCAGCCATGCCTGGCGTGTTGCAACAGAGCAGGGCCGGCACGTCTCGGAGCGTTCGATGAAATCAACCGCTTTGAGGAGACTGCCATGAACGCCCCTGAGTCCCTGTTCATCCCCGCCACCGGTGATGCCCCCGATGCCGCCCGCTTTAGCGAACTGCTGGCCCAATCGCGCCTGCCTTTTCCCGCGTCGACCAAGTCCTATCTGGCCGGTGCCATCCACCCGCAGCTGCAGGTGCCGGTGCGCGATATTGCGCTGACCAATGGCGAGCAGGTCAGCGTCTACGACACCTCCGGCCCCTATACCGACCCGGCCGTGGCCATCGATGTGCGCCAGGGCCTGCCCGCGCTGCGTGCCGAATGGATCGCCGCGCGCGGCGACAGCCAATACTATGTGGGGCGCCAGCGTGTGGCGCTCGATGACGGCGGCAAGCGCGGCGAAGAAGACCTGCGCGTGGCCCAGCTGCGTGCCGAGGCCGCTGCCCTGCAGCGCCAGCCGCGCCGCGCCAAGAGCGGCGCCAATGTGACCCAGATGCACTATGCGCGCAAGGGCATCATCACCCCCGAGATGGAATACGTGGCCCTGCGCGAGAACGGCCGCCGCGAATGGATGGCCGAGTACCAGCGCGATGCCGCGCGCGAGGCCCGCCTGGCCGGCAACAGCCTGGGCGCAGCCATCCCCAAGATCATCACGCCCGAGTTTGTGCGCGACGAGGTGGCACGGGGCCGGGCCATCATCCCAGCCAATATCAACCATCCCGAGATCGAGCCGATGGCCATTGGCCGCAACTTCAAGGTCAAGATCAATGCCAACATCGGCAACTCGGCGGTGACCTCGAGCATTGAGGAAGAGGTCGAAAAGCTGGTCTGGGCCATCCGCTGGGGTGCCGACAATGTGATGGACCTGTCCACCGGCAAGAACATCCACACCACGCGCGACTGGATCGTGCGCAACTCGCCAGTGCCGATTGGCACTGTGCCGATTTACCAGGCGCTGGAGAAGGTGGGCGGCATTGCCGAGGACCTGAGCTGGGAGATCTTCCGCGACACCCTGGTGGAGCAGGCCGAGCAGGGCGTGGACTATTTCACCATCCACGCGGGCGTTCGCCTGGCCTATATCCACCTGACGGCCCAGCGCCGCACCGGCATCGTCTCGCGCGGCGGCTCCATCATGGCCAAGTGGTGCATGGCCCACCACCGCGAGAGCTTCCTCTACGAGCATTTCGAAGACATCTGCGACATCATGAAGCAGTACGACGTGAGCTTCTCGCTGGGCGATGGCCTGCGCCCGGGCTGCGCCTCGGACGCCAACGACGAAGCCCAGTTTGCCGAGCTGGCCACCCTGGGCGAGCTGACCCAGCTGGCCTGGAAGCACGATGTGCAGACCATGATCGAAGGCCCGGGCCATGTGCCCATGCACATGATCCAGGCGAACATGACCGAGCAGCTCAAGCACTGCCACGAGGCACCGTTCTACACCCTGGGCCCGCTGACCATCGACATTGCGCCGGGCTACGACCATATCGCCAGCGCCATCGGTGCGGCGATGATTGGCTGGTTTGGCACCGCCATGCTCTGCTACGTGACCCCCAAGGAGCACCTGGGCCTGCCCGACCGCGATGACGTCAAGCAGGGCATCATTGCCTACAAGATTGCCGCGCATGCGGCCGATGTGGCCAAGGGCCACCCCGGGGCCCGGGCACGTGACGATGCATTGAGCCAGGCGCGTTTCGATTTCCGCTGGGAGGACCAGTTCAACCTGGGCCTGGACCCGGATACGGCCCGCGCCTTCCATGACGAAACCCTGCCCAAGGACAGTGCCAAGGTGGCGCATTTCTGCTCCATGTGCGGGCCCAAGTTCTGCTCGATGAAGATCACGCAGGAGGTGCGGGAGTTCGCCAAGAACCAGGGCGTGGCCGAAGAGCAGGGCATTGCGGTGGGCATGCAGGCCAAGGCGGCGGAGTTCAACCGCGCCGGCGGGGATTTCTACATCCCCATCGCCAGCGACACGACGGCGCGCTAAGGGCGATGAGGGCTCTGAGCGCTTGGAGCTGCCATGTGGCCACCACCCGGTGGCCGCATTGGCGCCTCGGTGTCAGCTGCATTTGCTGCGCTGCACTAAACTGCGGGCTGCAATGTGCCAGCCCCTTTCAACGCCAGAAAGCCCTTTGCCATGAACGTCACGCAAGCCATGAAAGAGCGCCGCTCCGTGCGCGCCTTTTTGCCCAAAGCCCCCTCTGCCCACGAGGTGCACAGCCTGATTGCCGACGCGGCACAGGCGGCATCGGGCGGCAACCTGCAGCCCTGGCGGGTGGTGGCGCTGGCGGGCCATGCGCTGCATGAGCTGACCGACGCGATTGCGGACGCGCAGCCGCTGCCCGAAGGCGGCAACAACTACACCTACCCGCCCAATCTCTGGGAGCCGTATCGCACGCGCCGCTTCAAGAATGGCGAGGACCTGTACAAGACCATCGACATTCCGCGCGAGGACAAGGCCGCGCGCCTGGAGCAGCTGGCCAAGAACGGCCGCTTCTTTGGCGCCCCGGTGGGCCTGCTGGTGTTTGCCGATGAGCGCATGGGTTATGCGCAATGGGTGGACCTGGGCATTTATCTGCAGTCCCTCATGCTGCTGGCCACCGAGCGCGGCCTGGCGACCTGTGCCCAGGGCTACTGGCGCCGCTATGGCGATACGGTGGAGCGGGTGCTCAAGGCGCCAGAGCCGTACAAGGTGGCCTACGGCATCGCGCTGGGCTATGAAGACCTCAGCGCGCCCATCAACGGCCTGCGTGCCGACCGCGCCCCCTTTGGCGACTGGGCGCAGATGCGCGGGTTTGACTAACGGCGATTAGCCGGGGGCGTCAGACCGCGATATAGCGGTCCTTGCGGTGGTTCATCGCCACGATCAGGTTCAGGATCACCGCCCCGGCAATCGACCAGGCGACCGACACGGCCGGCACCAGCCACAGCGCAAAGGCCACGATGAGGCAGTCCAGCCCCATCTGCACCTTGCCGGCCGACCAGCCACGGCGCTCCTGCAGGTAGAGCACCAGAATGCCAAAGCCGCCCAGGCTGACCCGGTGGCGGAACAGAATCAAAAAGCCCGTGCCCAGCAGCACACCGCCCAAGATGCCGGCCAGCGGCTGGGACACATAGGAGATGGACAGCAGCGCCGGCAGCAGCTCGGTGAGCCAGGAGGTGGCGACCACCGCGATAAAGGTCTTGACCACAAAGGCGCGGCCCATGCGCTTGGCTGCCAGCCAGTAGAAGGGCAGGTTCAGGCAGAAGAACAGCAGGCCCAGATCGGTGCCGGTGGCGTAGTGCCCCAGCAGCGCAATACCGGCAATGCCGCCGGTCAGCAGCCCCGCGCTTTTGTAGAGCACCAGGGCGGTGGAGATCAGCAAAATGCCGACGGCCATCGCGATGCCATCCTCCAGCCAGGAATGGCCGGAGGAGCCGGTCTTGAGCGCCCAGCGGAATTTGTCGGAGGTCAGTTGGGTCACGCGCGCAAAGCCTGCGCTGGCGGAGAGGCGGTATCGGGTCATGGCAAGAGGGCAAGCAAGAGTCCTGCCAGCTTGGGCGCAATGCTTGCGCCCCCTTGGCTCAGACCCGCGCAAAGGGCGAGATAGCCCTGAAATATAGGGCTTACCCTTATCCCTCAAACCCTGCCGAGGATTGGCGTAGCCCGGCAGCGGGCTGCTATCCCCGGCTCAGTGGCTTACTTCCAGATCGGGCACTGGGCTTCTTGCTTGCTGGCAAACAGTGTGTCGCCCGGCAGTGCCTTGATCAGCTTGAACGAGTCATGCTTGCCCTTGGACTCTTCTGGCGTCTTGACCTGCAGCAGGTACATGTCGTGCACATAGCGGCCATTGGGCTCGATCTTGCCCTTGCCAAACATGTCGTTCAGCGGCATCGACTTGAGGGTCTGCATCACCTTGTCGGCGTCCAGGCTCTGCGCCTTTTCCACGGCCTTGAAATAGCTCATCGCCGAGGAGTAGTCGGAAGCCTGCAAGGAGGTGGGCATCTTCTTGGTGCGGGCGTAGTAGCGGTCGGTCCAGGCGCGGGCCTCGGGCGAGCGGTCCCAGTACCAGCTGTCGGTGAACATCAGGCCGCCGGCGAGCTTGAGGCCCAGGCTTTCGACCTCGTTGGCGAACACCATCAGAGCGACCGGCTTCATCTTGGGCGTGATGCCAAACTCACGCGCGGCCTTCAGCGAGTTCATGAAGTCGCCACCGGCATTGGCCAGGCCCAGGATCTCGGCCTTGCTGGCCTGCACCTGCACCAGGTAGGACGAAAAATCATTCGCATGGAAGGGCGCACGCACCGATTTGACGATCTGGCCGCCCTGGGCCTGCACCACCTGGGTCACATCGGCCTCCAGGGTGTGGCCAAAGGTGTAGTCGGCAACCAGCAGCGCCCAGGTCTTGGCGCCTTGTTCGGACACCGCCCGGCCCGTGCCGCGCGCAATCGCCGTGGTGTCGCTGTTGTAGTGCACCCAGTAAGGCGAGCACTGGCTGCCCGTCAGGTTGGAGGAGTAGGCGCCGTTGATCAGCAGCACGCGCTTTTTCTCATTGGCCACCTGGCCCATGGCCAGCGCCGTCGCGGTGTTGGTGCCGGCAATCAGCAGCTGCACATCCTGGGTGTCGACCCATTCGCGCGACTTGGTCGAGGCAATATCGGCCTTGTTCTGGTGGTCGGCCGACAGCAGCTCGATCGGGCGGCCCAGCAGCTTGCCGCCAAAGTCCTCGATGGCCATCTGGATGGCGGTCACGCCGCCCTTGCCGTCGCCGTCCGAATACTGGCTGGACATATCGGTCAGAAAACCCAGGCGCACCGGCGCGGGTGCCTGGGCATGGGCCGCGCCGGCGATAGTGCTGCACGCCAGCGCGCAGGCGCTGAGTGCATGGGCGCGGCGGCGCAGGGACGAAGCTTGGGACATGGTGACTCCTTTGTTATAGGTAGCTATGGTTGTGCAGAGTCCATGCTAAGAGCAGATGCCCGATGGCGACAGGGTAGAAGCCTTGGCAGCGCGCTGCGCTTGTCACCCACGTTACCGAGCACTTGGGATAAAGGAATACTTGCTAAGTTTATAAATTCAAATAAATGCTCAATAACGCATAGGAATTTTTGTCCAGAGGGCAGCTGCTGTAACTGTGGGTCTGTCAAATCTTATTCATCAGCATGTCACCCACCGTTGCAACACTCCCGCCTTTCTTTTGGGACCCCTATGCGACGTTTACCTCTTGTGGCCGCTATGGCCTCTTTGCTCATCCTCACGACACAAACCACGGTAGCGGCAGATCTGTCGGTGCAGACGCCGGCTAGCCAGGCGCTGGAGGCCAAGCTGGCCAAGGCCGATCCCCAGGGCGAGATCTATATCAACCAAGTCTTCGATAACAAGAGCACCACCACCCTACCTGGTGGATGGCGCAAGCCGACCTCGAACAAGGGAACGGCCTACATCGATGCCAGCACCGGCAACCTGCTGATCGATGGCCGCATTAACAACAACGAGATGACGGCAGTCCTCCTGCCCGTGGAGTTGGAGAAGCTCTCCAATTACCGGGTGGATGTGGAGTTCGGCCTGGAGGATGCAAAGAATACGAGTCGCTGGGGCAGCGTGATGTACCGCACCTCTTCATCCCAGACGGCCCCAGCACACGAGCCTTACTACCAGTTCGCGATCCGCCAAGTTGCCACCGAACCCAATGGCACCGAGTTCGCGCTGCGCAAGGGTGGCTGGTCGGTGCTCGCGAAGAAGGCCTTCACTGAAGTCATCAGTCCCAGTAAGACCTACAGCGCTAGCGTGGTGGTCCATGGCAACCGCGTGCGCCAGTACCTGAACGGTGATTTGCAGCAAGACACGCTGCTGTCTTCCGACATGGCAAAGGGCGGTATCGGTATGCAGACCGCCGGCCTGGTCATGCGCGTCAAAAGCATCAAGGTGACCGAGCAGCTCACGCCGTTGCCCGAGTTCGATATGCCGGTGGTGGTGCAGGACAGCGGCAGCCCGGCCGCGATGGCGCCCACACTGGTGCAGGCGGCAGAAGACCTGCAATCGCTGGCGGGCACCGGCGCCAGCAATGCGCTGTGGACGCTGGACAGCAGCCTCAATCTGCTGGACGCCAAAGGCAGCACGGAGGGCACGCTCGCCGCTTACTTTGCCCAGCCCAACCGCAATACCATTCCGCTGCTGCGCATCCAGGACGAAGCCACCTTGAACGCGCTGGTGACCTTCTCCGACCAGGTCCACAATCTCGCCGATCTGACCTTGCTGTCCAGCAATGTGGCGCTGCTCAAGCAGGCCCGTGTGGCGCTGCCCAAGCTGCGCACGGCGGTGGATTTCAGCGCGCGCAATCTGAGCACCTCCAAGGCCGATCTGCTGACCATCGTCGGGGACACCAACCGGGCGGGTGCCAAGATCGCCATCCTGCCCGAGAGCCTGACCGACCGCGCCTTTGTCGCCCATCTGCAGCGGCTGCTGATCACGGTGTGGAGCAATGTCGAGGCCGCTACCCCCGAGCAAGCAGCCAAGGTGCTGGTCAGCGGTGTCAACGGCGTGGTCTCGGCCAACAGCGCCGCCTATGCCGAGGTACTGCGCAAGCTGCCCGCCAACACCCTGCTGCGCAAGCCGCTGGTGATTGGCCACCGTGGCATGCCCAGCCGCGAGGACGAGAACACGCTGGAAAGCGCCAAGGCGGCAGTGACTGCAGGCGCCGATGCGGTCGAAAACGATATCTACATCACCACCGACGGCCATCTGGTCATCATGCATGACGACACGGTCAACCGCACCACCAATGGCACGGGCAATGTGGAAGATATGAGTCTGGAACAGGTCAAGGCCTTGGCCACCAAGACCAAGGGCTACAAAGTGCCCACGATGCGTGAGTACTTCCAGGCGTTCAAGGAGCAGCCCATCACCCATGTGATCGAGCTCAAGAGCAGCAACCCGCGCATCATTGCCCAGCTCAAGAAGGAAATGGCCGAAGAAGGTGTGGCGGACCAGTCGGTCGCGATCTCCTTCATTGCCGACCAGCTCAAGCGCAGCGGCGAGCAGATGCCCGAGCTGACTGGCGGCTTCCTCAACAGCATTGCCGACAGCACCGATGTGCTGGCCAGCGTGCGCAATGTGCTGGAGGCCACCCAGGCCAACTCCTCCACCTTCAACCCCAGCTACACAGCTATTCGCCAAAGCACGATGGAAGCGGCCAAGCACCGTGGCGTGACCTTCTGGCCCTGGACGGTGAACGACCCAGCCACCTTCTACAAGTACTACAGCTGGGGCACCAACGGCATCACCACCAACGATGCCTACCTGGCCAGCAACTTCCCGGTCGAGATCGCAGCCAAGCCGCAAGCGGCTGCGCTGGCCTTGAACGAACCGCTGAGCCTGGGTGTGACCCTGACCACCCAACTCCGCGCGCAAAGCGATGCCGTTGCCACCGAGCTGGTCTACCTGGGTGGCACCGCTACGGCCGCGCCCGATGGCAAAGGAGGCTTCAGCTTCAGCAGCGCGGGCACGGCCATCGTCATGCCCGGCTACCGCCACCAGATGGATGCCACCTACAGCTATGTGATCATGGGCCAACCGGTGACCCTGGTCGTGGGCGATGGCAGCGATCGCGTGGTGGGCACACCCAATGCGCCCGCAGCCGGTAATGTGAGCTGCAGCAGCGCAGTGCCTGGCCAGACCAGCACCTGTGCTGTGGTGCCGCAACCGGGCTACCAGCTGGTGGGCCTGGCAGCAGACAGCAGCTGCCCTGCTGGCCAGTGGAATGCCGATAAAACGGCCTACACCACCGGCACCATCTCCACGCAATGCCAAGTGCGTTTTGACTTTGAAGCCAAGCCCGCCAGCGCATCCTTGGCGCCTGTCGGCAAGGACGGCGAGATGCAAGCCACCGTGCGCGGCGGCGGTACCGGTCTCTGGGCCTTCGATGCCGCGCAAGCGGTGGCCGTGAGCCCTGCAGCGGCAGCGCCCAATGGCGTGAGCTTTCCCTTTGGCGTCGTCAGCCTGCAGCTGACCGGTGGCCAGCCAGGCCAGAGCGCCACGGTGGAGATGACCTATCCGCAGGCCTTGCCCGCCAACGCCAAGTACTACAAGTACGGCAAGACCGCCGACAACAACCAGGACCACTGGTATGTCTACCCCAACGCCAGCATCAGCGGCAACAAGCTCATCCTGACCCTGACCGACGGCCAGACCGGCGACGATGATCTGCAGGCCAATGGCGTCATCCGTGACCCGGGTGGCGTGGCCGTGCTGGCCGATGACCCCGGCACACCTGGCACCCCTGGCGCTACCGCCACCCCCGTGCCGACCTTGGGCCATGCAGCACTCGCGGTGCTGTCGGGCGGCATGGGCCTGCTGGCCTGGCGCCGCAAGCGCAAGGTGCTGGTTTGATCGTTAGTGTTTGATGGGTAGTTGACCGCCAGCGGTGCTTTGGGGTGCCCTGGCGGTTTTTTAAAACAGTCACGTTATTCAGCGGTTTTAAGCTTGATGGGCTTAGGTCGTTATGCTGTATTAACTACCTGGCGGTACAACATTAGAAACCACGCTCATTAGTGGTTGGTTTGGTGTATCTAAGTTGTTTGGAGAAATTCGGAAATCTAATTTGCATTTTTATAGGTTGCCAAACGGACGCTCTGGAACATGCGCTTATGGTCATTTATCAAGGAGCATAAGATATAAATGCTACGAATGAATATTGAAATTCCTCTTCTGTGAAGCCCAAGTATGTCTTCCGCTGTAGGGAGATTAAGACACTCCGCATCATTTCGCAGGAATAAAGTGCTATTCCGCCCGCGATTTGCTACGATTTAGAGTTTGCAAAGGAGGTGGAATGACTAAAAACCAATACCGCATGTTGGTCCTGAGTGGGATTGCTGTCGCCATTGTCGCGGGATTAGTAGATATCGTTTTTGGATTGATTCCCCGAGAGCTGTATATGCAGTTATATATGAGGGATTTAGATGCCGATCATGTCTTAATGCTGATTGCTTCAATAGTATTGCTGCCTATGTTTGTAGCTGGCTTGTATGGAACCCTTAGGTTTAGACGTTGGGCGCCAAAATTCAATATCATATTTGCAATACTCATTCTTCTATTTCTGGTTGCGGATGGAGCACCATGGGCGCAGTCAGGTGTTTCGAGGGCATTAGATTTTTTGGCTAGCTATATGCATGCGCTTGCGCTGATGCTGCCATTCCTTCACAGAGATGTGAAGCGGATGTTTTGGCCTACAGAAGACTGAATTCAGTTTATCCTTCCGCTCCTCTTAAAAGGCGGAACTTGGTTATCTCTGCTTGACACTCAGCTGATCAAAACGTCAGTTGTAAGAGGCGGGGCGCACGGCGTCATCAAGCAACCTGCCCAACCCCCCGCGCATCCGGCATGCGCGATGCCCAGGCAAACACCGCCATCCCCAGCAGCACCGTCACGGCCAGGCCCAGCGCCAGCAGCAGCCCGCTGTGGAAGAGCTGCGGTGCAACGAGGCCGGAGATGATGGTGAAGACCATCATCTGGCTAAAGCCCTGCAAGGAGGAGGCCAGGCCGCGCATCTGGGGGAACTGGCCCATGGCTTCCAGGGTCAGGATGGGCATCAGCTGCGAGATGCCAAAGGTGTAGAGCGTGATCGGCAGCACGGCCCAGGGGACGGTGGGTTGCTGGGTGAGGCTGTTGTAGAGCAGGTTGCAGGCGCAGGCGACCAGCAGGCAGGTGTAGCCGATGCGCTTTTGCACGGCGGGCGGAATGCGCCGGGCAAACACGCTGGAGATGGCCGAGCCCAGCATGGTGCCGGCGATCAGCGGAATGAACAGCCAGCCCAGCGCGGTTTCGTCCATGCCGAGGATGGTCATCACAAACTCGGCGGCCGAGCTGATGTAGATCGAGTTGGCGCCGGCCATCAGCGCCAGGCCGATGAGCATGGTGCGGAACTTGCGGTTGCGCAGCGCCTGCAGGTAGTTGCCGGCAATGATGCGCAGCTTCAGCGGCGTGCGGCGCTCGGGCGGCAGGGTTTCGGGCAGCTGGCGCCAGATCAGCAGTGCCAGCAAGGCGCCAAAGCCCGACAGGAAATAGAAGCTGTAGCGCCAGCCACCATGGCTTTGCAGCCAGCCACCCAGCACGGGCGCCAGCGCAGGGGCCAGGCCAAACACCATCATCACCAGCGCCATCATGCGCTGCGCCTCGGCACCTTGGTGCTGGTCTTGCACCATGGCGCGCACGATGACCATGCCCGAGCCGGCGCACAGGCCCTGCACCAGGCGCATCAGCACCAACGATTCAATCGAGCCGGCAAAGGCCGCTGCCAGCGAGGTGATGCAGTAGCCGATGGCCGAGACCATCAGCACCCGGCGGCGGCCAAAGGTGTCGCTGAGCGTGCCGTAGAACAGCATGGTGCTGGCCATCGCAAACACGTAGACGCTCAGGGTTTGCTGGACCGCAATGGGCGAGGCGCCAAACTCCTGCCCGATGGCATGGAAAGAGGGCAGGTAGGTATCGATGCCCAGCGGACCAATCATGGTGCACAGGGCAAACAGCAGGGTGAGCGTAACGGGTGACTTTTGCATGGGGCGCTGGGCGCGCTGCCCGGGCCGCGATCACCAAGCGCTGCTTGGCCCTGCGGGCCAATGGCTTGGATGGAGGAAGAAGCGGTTGGGGGCTAGGGCGCCGAAATGAAGAACCACCGCCCCTCACGATGGTGGCAGAGGCAAGGCGGCAATCAGGCATTTAACCAAAAAATGCCGCTGCCTGTGCCAGCGGCTGCCGCCGCCAAAAAGCCCCGGGACATTCGTGGCCTGGAATGCAAAGAGCGCGAAACTGTGTACACATTTCGCGCTCTGGGCGGGTATCGGCGGTGTGGAACGCTTAGCCTGCGCTGGGGCGTTCGGCGCCCTTGGGGCGAAATGCCTTGCAAACGGCTTCATCGGTCTGCAGATAGGGGCCGCCGATCAGATCCACGCAGTAGGGTACCGCGGCAAAGATGCCTGGCACCTGCTGCTTGCCTTCGGCGTCCTTCAGGCCTTCCAGGGTCTGGGCAATCGCCTTGGGCTGGCCGGGCAGGTTGATGACCAGGCTGTTGCCCCGGATGACGGCCACCTGGCGCGACAGAATCGCGGTGGGTACAAACTGCAGGCTGATCTGGCGCATTTGCTCGCCAAAGCCGGGCATGACCTTGTCAGCGATAGCCAGGGTCGCTTCGGGCGTCACATCGCGCGGCGCAGGGCCCGTGCCGCCGGTGGTCAGCACCAGCGCGCAGCCGGCTTCTACCAGCTCGACCAGGGTCTGGCTGATCAGCGCCTGATCGTCGGCAATCAAGCGCGTCTCGTACTGCAGCGGGTTGCGCAACGCGCGGCCCAGCCAGTCCTGCAGGGCAGGCAGGCCCTTGTCTTCGTAAACGCCGGTGCTGGCGCGGTCGCTGATGGAAACCAGGCCGATCTTGACGCTGTCGTAGCTGCTGCTCATCGCTTGCCCTGTTGCGCTGTCATCAGGCCTGGTCATCGTCGTCGTCGCCGTCTTCAGCGGCGCCCGTGCTGCTGCGGCTGGCGCTGTGGGCGGCCATCACATGGTCGCGCACCAGCTGGAACAGCTCGCGGTAGGCGCGGCCCTTGCGGGGTGCCTGGCCGGTGGATTCCTGCACATTGGCCTCATGGGCGCTGGGCATGTCCTTGCGGGCCTGGCGCACCAGGGAGCGCAGCTGCTGGATGTCGGTATCGGGGGCTTCGTTGATCCACTGGGCCACCGCGTCGTCGCTGACGATCATGCGGTCGCGCCACTGCTCGGCGGCATGCAGCAGGGCCTTTTCCAGGCTGGAGCCTTCCTTTTGCTCGGAGAGGGCGGCATTGATGGCCGCAACTTCGCTTTCTTCGAGCTTGCGCATCAGCTTGCCGATGTACTGCATCTGGCGGCGCTTGCCTTCAAAATTGGTGATGCGCTTGGCTTCGGCCAGCGCATTGCTCAGGATTTCAGGCAATTCCAGGCGCTTGAAGAGGTCGCTGCGCAAGGTCAGCAGTTCCTTGCCCAGGTCTTGCAGGTCGTCCATCTCCTTTTTCAGGTCGGACTTGCTCGACTCGGTCGTGCCTTTGAGCTCGGCCTTGAGTTCGATATCGAGCTCGCTGCCTTCGGCCACGAACTTGCCGCGAACGAAATAGCCTTTTTTGGGTTTGCGTGACATGGTTAAATGCTTTTGTTCAAAAGGCCATCGCCCGGCGCAGTGCCTGGGCGATGGCGGTTATCAGTATCATAGCGGGCAGTATGAATAAATCCGTATCCAGCTCCAACAGCCAAGGCGATGCCAAGGCTGAGTCCGGCTTCAGCTACAGCCGCGCTTTTTTCAAAGATCTTGTCGAGCAGGCGCTCTCGCATGCCAAAAAACTCGGTGCGACCGATGCCGGGGCCGACGCCTCCGAAGGCTCCGGTCTATCGGTGAGTGTGCGCAAAGGCGAGCTGGAGACTGTGGAGCGCAACCGGGACAAATCACTGGGAGTGACGGTCTACCTGGGCAAACGCCGTGGCAACGCCAGCACGTCCGACTTCTCTGCCGAAGCAGTGCAGCGCACCGTGCAGGCGGCCTATGACATTGCACGCTTCACAGCCGAGGACCCTATCGCAGGTCTGCCCGACGCAGCCGATATTGTGCCAGCAGCCGAGCACCGTGCGCTGGAGCTATTCCATCCTTGGGCCATTGACAGCGAAGCAGCGGCCCAATTGGCCCTGCAATGCGAGGCCGCAGCCTTTGCCACCGACAAGCGCATCACCAACAGCGAAGGCGCCGGTGTATCGGCCCAGCAAAGCCATTTCTACAGCGCCCACACCAACGGTTTTGCCGGCGGTTATGCCAGCTCGCGCCACAGCCTGTCGGTAGCGCCGATTGCCGGCAAGGGTGCTGACATGCAGCGCGACGCTTGGTACAGCAGCATGCGCCGTGCCGGCGACCTGGCTGATCCCGCCGTCGTAGGCCGCTACGCGGCCGAGCGCGCACTCTCGCGCCTGGGCGCCCGCAAGATTCCTACCACCGAATGCCCGGTGCTGTTCGACGCCCCGCTGGCCGCCGGCCTGGTGGGCTCGCTGGTGCAGGCCATCAGCGGTGGCGCGCTCTACCGCCGCAGCTCCTTCTTGCTGCATTCGCTGGGCAAAAAGGTGTTCCCCAAGCACATCCAGCTGGTCGAAGACCCGTTCATCATCGGCGGCAAGGGCAGCGCGCCTTATGACGACGAAGGTGTGCGCGTGGCCAAGCGCTCGGTGATCGAGGACGGCAAGGTGGCCGGCTATTTCCTGTCCACCTATTCGGCCCGCAAGCTGAGCATGCGCACCACCGGCAATGCCGGCGGCGCCCACAACCTGCATTTCTACTCGACCAAGGCCCGCCCTTCGGACGACCTCAACGCCATGCTGCAAAAGCTGGGCACGGGCCTGTTTGTGATCGAGCTGATGGGCCAGGGCGTTAACCCGGTCACCGGCGATTACTCGCGCGGCGCCAGTGGTTTCTGGGTGGAGAACGGCCAGATCGCCTTCCCGGTCGAAGAAATCACCATTGCCGGCAACCTCAAGGACATGTTCAAGGGCATCGAGGCCGTGGGTGCCGATGAGTACAACGCCGGCTCCAAGACCCTGGGCAGCATCCTGATCAACCGCATGAAGGTGGCAGGGTCCTGATCCCGCGCCGCTGAATAGCGTCCAGCCCGCTCAGAGCCATCCAATCCAGGGGCGGCGGGCGGGTTTTATTTTTTTGAGTGAGCAGCTGGCCACGACGGGGCCAGCGCTGTAAGGAGTGGGCTGTGTTTACCGGCATTATTCAGGCAGTGGCGCGCATCAGCGCGATCGACGACCAACCGGGGCTGCGGAGCTTTACCGTGGCCTTTCCCGATGGCTTTTGCGAAGACCTGGCGATAGGGGCCAGCGTGTCGCACGACGGCGTATGCCTGACGGTGACCGAGCTGCTCGACCCCAGCCATGCGCGCTTTGATGTGATGCAGCAAAGCCTGAACATCACCACCCTGGGCGCGCTGGAGCTGGGATCGCCGGTGAATGTGGAGCGCGCGGCCAAGGATGGCGCCGAGATTGGCGGCCACCCGCTGTCGGGCCATGTGGACTTTACCGGCACCTTGGCGCAGGTGCGCCAGTTCGACAACAACCACGTGATGCGCGTAGCGGTGCCCGAGGCGTTTCGCCGCTATGTGTTTGCCAAGGGCTATATCGCCATCAATGGCGCCAGCCTGACCGTTGCCGAGGTCAACCGCCAGGAAGGCTGGTTCGAGGTCTGGCTGATCCCCGAGACCCTGCGCATGACCGTGTTTGGCGACAAGCGCGCCGGCGACCGCCTGAACATCGAGATCGAGCGCAGCACCCAGGTGGTGGTGGACACCGTACGCGAAGCGGTGGACGAGAGCCTGGGCAAGCTCAAGCCCCTGCTCGAATCGCTGCTGCGTGAAAAGGGCTTGAGCCTGGAAGACCTGGTCACACCTCCGCAGTTGCCCAAGGCTTGATGCCTAAGGCCTACATCAACGAGTGGCCACAATAAAGATCCGGGGGAAGGGCAGCAGCACCGTGCCGCTGGGCAGTGCCGGGTAGGCCCGGCGGATGGCGGCCAGGTAGTCGGCCAGGTACTGCGTCTTCTCCTGCGCATCGAGCTGCGCCAAGAACGGGCGCAGCGCCGAGCCCTTGAACCATTCCACCACCGCCTCGTGGTTGGCCAGCGGGTGCATATAGGTGGTGCGCCAGGCATCGACCCGGCTGCACAGCGGCTGCAGCAGCGCGTAGTACCAGTCCAGGTTATGCCGATCGGGGTGGCGCACCGCGCCGATGCACGAGGCCCAGGGGCCTTGCGCGGCCACCTCGCGTGCCAGCACATGGGCGGGCTCTTGCAGATTATCGGGCGTCTGCACCGCCAGGCTGCCACCAGCGCGCAGTTGCTGCAGCAGCTGTGGGTAGAGACGGGCATGGTCGGGCAGCCACTGCAGGCTGGCATTGGCCAGAATCACATCCACGGCCGGCGCTGCCTGCCAGTTGCCAATATCGGCCAGCGCAAACGGCGTCTGCGGCAGGCGCTCGCGTGCAGCGCGCAGCATGTCTTCGTCATTGTCCAGTCCCGTCACCGCCGCATCGGGGTAGCGCGCCTGCAGCACTTCGGTGGAGTTGCCGGGGCCACAGCCCAGGTCAATGGCGGTCTGCACTTCGGTGTTCGGTATGGCGGCTACCAGATCACGCACGGGGCGGGTGCGTTCGGCTTCAAACTGGCTGTACTGCTGGGCGGACCAGGTCATGGGGTTCTCCTTATGCCTTGCCGGGCACTGTAGTGCGCTTTACCCATGCTGACAAATACGCTATAAAAACCACAACCATACTTTTGAGGTATTGCTTGATGGAGTTGAGACAGCTGCGGGCCTTGGTCTGCATTGCCGAGTGTGGCAACCTGACCCGCGCGGCCGAGCAGCTGGGCATGCAGCAGCCACCGCTGACGCGCCTGTTGCAGCAGCTCGAGGCCGAGATGGGCACGCCCTTGATGGAGCGGTTGCCCCGGGGCATGCGGCCCACCGCCGCAGGTCTGGCGCTGGTGCAGGAGGCGCGCGTGGTGCTGGCCCGGGTGGAGGCCATGGCTGGCCTGGTGCAGGATGCGGCCCAGGGCGGGCGCGGCCATGTGGCCATTGGCTTTACCAGCTCGGCAGCGCTGCACCCCTTGGTGGCACAGGTGCTGCGGGCCTTTAGAGCGCAGTGGCCGCGCGTGAAGGTCACGTTGGAAGAGGCGGGCTCGGGCGAACTGCTCGAGGCCCTGCTGGCGCAGCGCCTGCATGCGGCGCTGGTGCGCTCGGCTTGGGAGGCGCAGCCCAGCCTCAGCAGCCGGCATTTGCTGAGCGAACCCATGGTGGTGGCCGGGCCCCTGGGGCATGCACTGATGCAGTCGCGCCGCCCCTTGCCGCTGGCGCAGCTGCGGGGCCAACCGCTGGTGCTGTACCGGCGGCCGGCGGGCCCGGGCCTGCACGATGGCATTGTGGCGGCCTGCGTGGGTGCGGGCTTTCATCCGCAGGTGGTGCAAGAAGCCCCGCGCCTGACTGCCACCCTGAGCCTGGTGGCTGCCGGCCTGGGCCTGAGCATTGTGCCGGCCTCGCTGCAGCACCTGCGCAGCGATGGGCTGGCCTACCGGCGGCTGAGCGGTGCGCCCGGCCTGGTGGCGCCGCTGATCCTCGTCAGCCAGCGCCGCCCCGAGGCCCAGGCCCGCGTGCTGCTCCAGCACCTGGGCGGCATTCTGGACCAACAACTGGCCCAGCAGCGGGCACGCAAGGGAGGCGCCTGACATGCAAAAACGCATCATGCCGTCGATGATGGCCCTGCAGTGCTTTGAGGCTGTGGCGCGCCACATGAGCTTTACCCTGGCGGCCCAGGATTTGTTTCTAACCCAGAGCGCCATCAGCAAGCAGATTGCGCAGCTGGAAGCCACCGTCTGCCAGCCGCTGTTCCACCGCTCGGCGCGCGGGCTGTCGCTCACCCCGGCCGGGCGCATGTACCTGGGCGAAGTGCGCAGCATCCTGAACCAGGTCGATGCCTCGGCCCGCTATGTGATGGGCTATGGCGAGGCGGATGAAACCCTGACGATTGCCGTGCAGCCCACCTTTGGCATCACCTGGCTGATTCCGCGCCTGCGCCAGTTCATGCAGGCCTACCCGCATATCCAGGTCGTCACCAAGGGCGATGCCCGGCCTTTTGACCTGATGCAGTCGCGCATCGACATCTCGCTGTTCTATGGCGAAGGGGGCCTGCCGGGCGCGGACTGCCACCGCCTGTTCGAGGCCGATGTGGCGGTGGTTTGTGCGCCTGAGATCCTGCCCGCCCATGGCTTGGCATCGCTGGCCGAGCTGGAGCAGTTGCCCCTGGTCCAGTGCTCCTTTCGGCCCGAGATCTGGCGCGACTGGTTTGCCTGCCAGGGCTTTGTGCCGGTCGATGCCTACCGGGGCCCGCGTTTTGATACCTTCTCGATGTGCCTGCAGGCCGCGCAAGAGGGCATTGGCTTGGGCGTCATGCCGCGTATGTTTGCCGAGCAGGCGCTGGCCCGGGGGACGCTGGTGCAGCCCTGGCCCTTTGTGCAGCCCAGCGACGGCGCCTACTACGTGGCCCATGCCAGCCACTGTGCGGCCTTGCCCAAGATCCGCCATTTTGTTGATTGGGTGCTGGCGCAGGCCCATGCCAGCCCGCCATCCCCATGAAATTTTGGAATAGCCCGATCATTTAATTTCGTTTGCCCCGGGCCGGGCGGCTGTCAACAATGCGTGGTTGGAAAAACAATAACCACGGAGACCGCGCACATGGCCGCGCTGCACCACTACCTCTCGATTGCCGATCTGGAGCGCGCTGCCCGCAAGCGCTTGCCCGCCTGTGTGCGCGGCTATGTCTGCGGCGGCACGGAAGATGGCGTATCACTGCAGCAAAGCCTGCAGGCCTTCTCGCGCCTGGGCTTTGTGCCGCGTGGCCTGCGCCATGTGGCCCAGCGCAGCACGGCCACTACCTTGTGGGGCCAGACCTATGCCATGCCGATGGGCTTTGCACCCACCGGCTTTGCCGCCATCGTGATGAAGGACTGCGACGCGGCGCTGGCCAAGGTGGCGCAGGCGCAGGCGCTGCCCTTCATCATCAGCGGCGCATCGACCGTGCCCTTGGAGCAGCTGCAAAACGCGCATGACCAGCGCTGCTGGTACCAGGCCTACCTGCCGGGCAATATGGCGCGCATCCAGCCGCTGCTGCAGCGCCTGGAACGTGCCCAGGTGCCCGTTCTGGTGGTCACCATCGACACCTGCGTGGGCGCCAACCGCGAGAACCTGCAGCGCCTGCGCTTTACCGTGCCGTTTCGACCCAGCTGGACCTTGCTGCTTGACGGCCTGCGCCACCCGCGCTGGAGCTGCGATGTGTTTTTGCGCACGGTCCTGAGCCAGGGCGTGCCCCGCTTTGCCAACCTGGCCCATGAGGCCGGGCCAGCCATCACGGCCGACCCGCCCAATGGCTTTCGGGGCGAGCGCGACCAACTCGACTGGAACTGCATAGACCAGATCCGCGCTGCCTGGAAAGGCAAGCTGGTTCTTAAGGGCGTCATGCACCCGGACGACGCCCGACTTGCCGTGGCCCATGGCGCCGATGCAGTCATCGTCTCCACCCATGGCGGGCGCCAACTCGATGCCTGCATCTCCCCCTTGCAGGCGCTGCCTGAGATTCGGCAGGCCGTGCCAGCTGGCTATCCGGTGTTCATCGACGGCGGTTTTCGCCGGGGCAGCGATGTGCTCAAGGCCATGGCGCTGGGCGCCGACCTGGTCTTTACCGGCCGGCCCCAGCTGTTTGGCGCGGCCGTCGCGGGCGAGGCGGGCATTGCCCACGCCGTGCAGCTGTTCCGCCAGGAGCTGATGACCAACCTGGCGCTGCTGGGTGTCAAACGCCCGCAGGAGCTGACAGCGGACTACCTGCGCATCCAGGGCGATTTTTCGCTGCCCCCCAGTCAGCGCTAAAGCGCTGCACCTATTTGCAATCAAGGAGACAAAAAAATGATGACACTGAGCAAGGCCGCGCTGGCCCTGGCCGCCGCATGGGCACTGTTGCCCGCCGCACAGGCTCAAGGCACGGGCTACCCCAGCAAGCCCGTGAAGCTGGTCGTGGGCTACGCGCCCGGCGGCGCCACCGATATTGGCGCGCGGCTGATCGCCGATGCGCTGGGCAAGGACCTGGGCCAGTCCTTCATCGTCGAAAACCGCCCGGGCGCCAACAGCAATATCGGTGCCGAATATGTGGTGCGCGCGCCAGCCGATGGCTATACGCTGTTTGTCGGCTCCATCTCGACGGCGATCAACCAGGGCCTCTACACCAAGCTGGGCTTTGATGCCGGCAAGGACCTGGTGCCCGTGGCCCAGCTCAATGTGGTGCCCAATATCCTGGCGGTGAGTGCCAAGCTGCCGGTCAACTCGGTGGCCGAGTACATCGCCTATGGCAAGCAACACCCGGACAAGCTGACCTGCGCATCGCCAGGCAGTGGCTCCTCGGCCCATCTGGGTTGCGAGCTGTTCAAGCTCAAGACGGGCACCAGCATTCTGCATGTGCCTTATCGCGGCAGCGGCCCGGCCGTGTCGGACCTGCTGGGCGGGCAGGTGGATTCGATGATGGACAACCTGCCGCCGCTGCTGGCACAGATCCGCGCCGGCAAGCTCAAGGGCCTGGCGGTGACGACCGCAGCGCGCGTCGATTTTGCGTCTGACATTCCTACAGTGGCTGAGTCCGGTGTGCCCGGCTTTGAGGTCGCCGCCTGGTTTGGCGTGTTTGCGCCAGCAGGCACACCTGCCCAGGTGGTGGAGACCGTCAACAAGGCCATCAACCGCGCGCTGAATGCCAACCCCGATGTGCGGGCCAAGTACCAGAGCAATGGCTTTATGCTGCCGCCGGCGCCCAATTCGCCGGCCAGTTTTCAGCGCTTCTTCAACAGCGAGATCAAGCGCTGGGCCGATGTGGCGCAAGCTACCCACCTGAAGATCGACTGAGGCCCAGGTTGCCTTAACGTGCGTTCGCTGCCAGCCGCGTGGGCAGCAGCAGCGATACGCCGGCGGCCAGCACCAGCAGCGCGGCGGCCGCGCCAAAGGCGATCCAATGGGTGCCGAACTGCTCGTAGGCCCAGCCGCCCAGCCAGCTGCTGATCATGGCGCCAATCTGGTGGCCCAGGTAGGCGCAGCCGTAGAGCATGCCGACGAGCTTGATACCGTAGAGATCACCCAGAATGGCCGAGGAGGCGGCGATCGAGCCGGCCCAGACAATGCCGCCCAGGGCGGCCACGGCATAGAGCTGCCAATGGTGGATGACGGCCACCAGGCCGACAAAGCCCAGGCCCCGCACCAGGTAGATGACGGCCAGGATGTAGCGGCGCGGCACCATGTCGGACAGCTTGCCCAGGCCCAGGGTGCTGAAGATGGCGACCAGGCCGATCAGGCCAATGCCGCCCGCACTGCTGCCGGCATCAAAGCCATGGTCCATCAGCATGGGTACGCCATGCGTGCCCAGCAGGTTCATGCTGAAGCCGCAGGCAAACAGGCCCAGAAAGATCTGCCAGAACGGCGCAGTGGCCACGGCCTGGGCAAAGCGCAGCGAGGGCGCGGCGGGCTGGCCGGCCATGGCGCGCAGGCGCTCCTGGCGGGCGGCTTGCTCGGCGGGTGTCAGGTCGGTGTGCTCGGGCGCGTCGTCGCGCACAATCCACAGCGCCATCGCGCTGACGATCAGCGCAAACACCAGCGCAAAGCCCAGCAGGGTGTGCTGCCAGCCCCAGCGCGCAATCGTGAAGGTGAAGACTGGCGTCATCACCGCGATGCCGGCCATGGAGCCGGTAGACAGAAAGAACAGCGCCATGCCGCGCTGGCGTGTGAACCAGCTGCTGATCATCGGCGTGACCGCCACCGGGCTGGTAAAGGCCAGGCCCAGCGACAGCGCCACGCCATAGGACCAGAAGAACAGCCAGGGCGTGCGGGCGTTGACGGCCCAGATGCAGGACAGCACCACGATCACGGTGCCCAACAGCAGCACCCGCCGCGTGCCCTGGCGCGCCACCAGCCAGCCGGCCAGCGGCATGCCCAGGCCGTAGCACAGCATGCCGAAGGCGATGATGGACGACAGCAGGCTGCGGCTGAAACCCAGGTCCTGCGACAGCGGCACGATGAAGGGGCCGATCCCCATGCGCATGCCCACGGTGAGCAAGGTGAGGATGGTGGACGCGGCGACGATCACCCAGCCGAAATACAGGCCGGACGGTGGGGTGGGGCCCGGAGGCACCGAGGTGGGGAGCGCTGTCATGACGCGGTGGCCGCGAGGCGCTTGTCAAAAGGCCTGCGCAACATGGGGATGTAGTAGGGCTGATGATAGGCCGGGGCGCAGGAACGGCAAGCGGGGCGTGCGGCTGGATGTCGCGCTGGTGGCAGGTGGGCCAGCGCGCCGGTCAGCGCTGCGTGTCGGGGGCGCTGGCCGTATCGGGCAGCAGCATTAACAGTGTGCGGTTGTAGTCTTCCACCACCATCAGCTGGCCGGCATCGTTCAGGGCCAGGCCGGTAGGGCGGCCCAGTGGCCGGGTCTTGCCATCTGCCGTCCAGTGGCCCAGCCATTCGATCGGTTTGCCGCCCGGTTTGCCATCCTTTTGGCGCGCAAAGCCCACCACGCGGTGGCCTTGCGGCCCATGCCAGGCGGCCAGCAACTGGCCCTGGAAGGGGCTGGTCTGCGTGGTGGCCAGCAGGTGCAGCGGCGCCGTATGGGCGGGCCAGAGCATATGCGGCGCCTTGGTGGCAGCGCAGCGTGCGCGCTGCTCATAGCCGCGCGCCGGGCGCTGTGCGCCTATGCAGTAGGGCCAGCCGTAGTCGGCGCCTTCCAGCAGCTCGTTGAGCTCTTCGGGCGGCTCGTTCTTGTCGCGGTAGTCAATGTTGTTCTCAGCCTGCCAGAGGCTGCCCTTGGCGGGGCCATCGGGCAGTGTGGCCAGCGCCACGGAATTGCGCAGGCCCAGCGCAAAGGGCGCGAACTGCTGCACCGGCGCTTGCGCGGGCTGGCCTGCGGCTGTGGGGCTGCGCAGTACCGCACGCCATACCGCGCCCCGGAACTGCGTCGCCCCGCGCTCGGGGCAGGGATGGGGCAGCGCGCCTTGCGCGTCCTGGCAGCGGTCACTGGCCGAGCCGATGTTGACGTAGAGGCTGCCATCGGGCCCAAAGCTGATTTCCTTGAGCGGGTGGGCGCCGTCATCGGGCAGCTGGTCGAGCAGGGTCTGGGGCTGGATAGGCTGGCCGATGGTGGGCACCGGTGTGCGCCAGATGCGGCCGGCCTCGCCGATGTAGATCTGCGCATCGGGCCCGCGCAGCAGTGCGAGCGGGCGGTCGAGCTTGTCGGCCAGCACCTTGACCTGGGGGCGTTGGGTGGCAGCGGCTGAGGGCGCTGGCAGGCTCAGCTCCAGCAGCCGGCCCTGGCGCGGCATCCAGCTGCCCATGTCGATGATCCACAGGCGCCCGGGGCTGATCTCCAGCACCCGGCGGGGCGCGCGCAGGCCATCGCGCTCATCGGCCACCAGGGCCACGCAGGTGCCGGCCGGGCTGCCAATGCTGACTTTTTCATAGCCGCCGCAGCGGCCCTGGGGCGTATAGCCCCGGGCATGCGCCACCGGCGCCCAGGCCAGCAGGGCGCTGGCCAGCGCAGCCAACGCCGCCTGGGGTGCCCGGCGCTCAGGCCAGCACTTGTGCAATGGCCTTGCCCACGTCTGGGGTCTTGGCCTGGCCGCCCAGGTCGGGCGTGCGCGGGCCGCTCAGAATGGTCTGGCTGATGGCATCGACGATGGCATCGTGGGCGCTGCGCCAGGCACCCTGGCCGTTGCCCAGGAAGTCCAGCATCAGCGCCACCGACCAGATCATCGCGATCGGGTTGGCAATGTTCTGGCCATAGATGTCGGGCGCCGAGCCATGCACCGGCTCGAACAGCGAGGGGAAGTTGCGCTCGGGGTTCAGGTTGGCCGACGGTGCCAGGCCGATGGTGCCGGTGGTGGCCGGGCCCAGGTCGCTCAGGATGTCGCCAAACAGGTTGGTCGCGGCGACCACATCGAAGCGGCCAGGCTGCAGCACAAAGCGGGCGGTCAGGATGTCGATATGCTGCTTGTCCAGCACCACGTCGGGGTAGTTTTTGGCCATGGCTTCGGCACATTTGTCCCACCAGGGCATGCTGATTGCAATGCCGTTGGACTTGGTGGCCAGGGTCACATGCTTTTTGCTGCGGCTTTGGGCCAGGTCAAAGGCGAACTTGAGCAGGCGGTCGGCGCCCTTGCGGGTGAACACGGCCTCTTGCAGCACCATTTCGCGGTCCGTGCCTTCGAACATGATGCCGCCCAGCGCGGTGTATTCGCCCTCGGTGTTCTCGCGCACCACGTAGTAGTCGATATCGCCCGGCTTGCGGCCGGCCAGTGGGCAGGGCACGCCCTCAAACAGGCGCACCGGGCGCAGGTTGATGTACTGGTCGAACTCGCGGCGGAACTTGAGCAGCGAGCCCCAGAGCGAGACATGGTCGGGCACGGTGGCGGGCCAGCCGACGGCGCCGAACAGGATGGCGTCAAAGCCTTGCAACTGTGCCTTCCAGTCGTCGGGCATCATCTGGCCGTGGGCGGCAAAGTAGTCGCAATGCGCCCAGTCAAAATGCTGCATCTCCAGCGGCAGGTCAAAGCGCTTGGCGGCGGCCTCCAGCACGCGGATGCCTTCGGGCATCACTTCCTTGCCAATGCCGTCGCCCGCCAATACCGCGATACGTAGTTTCTTGCTCATGCTGGTCCTGAATGTCTGGTCAAAAGGTGGTGGTGGCCGCCCGGGTGACTGGCAGCGCTCGCAAAGGCCATGGCTGGGCTCTACAATCGCTCGTCCTTGCACCTGGGTGCCGGGGCTGGGGTGTCTGGATGGGCATCCTAGCGCTGTTGGAGCAGCTGCGCAGCATGGTGCGAGACAGCTTGCACCGCTGGCGCCTCATTTTGCCGCCTGCCGTGTCGCCTTTTCCTTTTCCCCCTGAATCCCTGGCCGTATTGGCCGCCGCCTGCTGGGCGCTGGCCGCGCTGTTTTCCGCCCCGGTGGCGCGCAAGATGGGTGCCTTTGCCTTCACCCGCTGGCGCATGGTGTTTGCCACCGTGATGCTGGGTGGCTGGGCCACCGTGGCAGGCACCTGGGGCAGCCTGAACCTGGCCCTGGTGAGCGTGCTGGTGCTGTCGGGCTTTATCGGTATCTTCATTGGCGATACGGTGCTGTTTGCCTGTATGAACCGGCTGGGCCCGCGCCGATCGGGCATTTTGTTTGCCACCCATTCGATGATGTCGGCCGTGTTGGCGGCGCTCTTTTTGGGCGAGCGCATGGGCGCGGTGGCCATGCTGGGCTGCGCGCTGGTGCTGAGCGGCGTGATGTGCGCCATTGCCTTTGGCAAGCGCGCTGGCAGCGAATCGAGCCTGGAGGCCACGCGCGGCCGGCTGGCCGTGGGCGTGAGCCTGGGGCTGGTCGCCGCCTTGGGCCAGGCGCTGGGCACCTTGGTGGTCAAGCCGGTGATGGGCCCCGATGTGGACCCGGTGGCCGCGTCGGCCGTGCGCATGGCCGCCGGCTTTGGCTTTCATGCGGTGCTGCTGCTGGTGGGCTGGAAGCCGGCACGCCTGACCGCCGTGATGGAGCCGCGCGACTGGCAATTGCTGGCGGGCAGCGCCTTTTTGTCGATGGCCATGGGCATGACCCTGATCCTCGCCGCCCTCAAGTACGGCAGCGCCGGCCTGGTGGGCATGCTGTCCTCTGTCTCGCCCATCCTGCTGCTGCCGCTGCTGTGGTGGAAGACCAAGGTACCGCCCACCCTGGGCGCGATGGCCGGCGCCTTGCTCACGGTCGCCGGCGTGGTGCTGATTCTGGCGCGGCTGAGCTGAGCCGGGCGACAGCCCAGAGCATGGGCGTAAAAAAGCCAGGGGATGCAAGGCATTCCCTGGCTCTGGGGTGGCTCAGCGCTGGTTCGCTGGGCCACCAGCCTTCAATAAGCGCGGCTTACTTGATCAAACGCACGGCGCCCGACATGCTGACCGACACCGTGGTGTAGCCCGGCTCCAGGCCCACGGGGGCGCTGCTGTCTTCCATCTTGCTCATCATGGCCACACCGCGGTTCATGCGCGGCATGGGCTGGCTGGTGCCGCTCTGGTTCAGGTGGATGGTGTCGTACTCGTACTGGGCATAACCCATGGCATTGGCGGTGACCTTGGCCTTGGCGTTGAAGTTCTTGACCGCTTCGGCGATCAGCTGATCCTGCGCCTTGTTGCGCGCCGCATCGGACAGGCGGAAGCCCGAGCCGGTCAGGCGTGCCTTGTCCATCAGCGCGGCCATCGTCTGGCCCAGTGCGGCGGTGTCGGTCGACTCCAGCTGCACATTGAACTGGGTGCGCCAGCTGGTCACCTTGCCATCCTTGTTGTAGACGGGGCTGGTGAACAGGTTCTCGGTCGTGACCTGCAAGGTCGAGGACTTCTTGGCGGTAGCCAGCACATCGGCCAATGCCGTCTTGCCCAGCTGCTGGGCCTGGGCCTGGTCCTTGGATTCCTTCTCGACGCTGAACTGGGCCCAGGCCGTGTCTTCCGGCACGCGGGTGGTCGCTTCGGCATCTAGGTTCAGGCTGGGGCGTTTGTCGATGTTGGCAGCGGCGGGAACAGGGTTTTGGGCCATGGCGGTGGAAGCTACAAAAGGGGTGGCAGCGATCAGGGCGGCGGTTGCCAGCATGCGCATTTTTTTCATCAGATTCTCCTTCTTCAAAACAGTCGCGGAGGGCCTCCCGCCAAAAGGGCGGGTGCCCAGGTCACCGGGCTTGGAGTGCCAAGCGGGCTGCAAGTTTCAGCAGCGCCAGCCAGCCTCATCGGATGGCCAAGCTTATCCGCAAGTGCCGCGACAAAGAGCCACAGCGTAGGTGGCGGCAGGCGGTGGTCTTGTAGGACAGGCTGCCGCAATCGGCCTGGTTCATCGATATTCACATTTGCGCGTTTAGCCTGCAATCGCCTGGCTGTCCCGCAAGGCGGCAATGCTGTCATCGCCATAGCCCAGGCTGCGCAGCAGCTCCTGCGTGTGCTGGCCCAGCTGGGGTGGGTCCATGCGCACGCCCAGGCGCTCACCGGCCATGCGCAGCGGTAGCAAGGTGGTGGGGGCTGTCTGCCCCGCACGCTCGCCATCGCTCAGGCGCACGGGGGCCAGGCCACCGCTGGCCAGCAGGTGCGGGTCATCCAGCAGCTCTTCGGGCTTGCTGATGGGGGCATAGGGCAGGCCATTGGCTTCGAAGATCTGGCCAATGTGCGCGGCGCTCATCGTCGCAAAGCGCTGGCGCAGCTCGGGCAGCAGCTGGGGGCGCAGGCGCACGCGGTCGTTGTTGCTACTGTAGCCCGGGTTGGCCAGCAGATCGCCCCAGCCAAAGGCGCTGCACATGGTGGCCCATTGCGCATCGCTCACAGCGGCCAGAAAGATCTGGGCGCCATCCTGCACGGTGAACACGTCATACACCGACCAGGCCGAGATGCGGTTGGGCATGGGCTCGGCCGCCTCGCCCGTCACCGCGAACTGCATCATGTGCTGGCCGACCAGGAACACATTGTTCTCGAACAGCGCCGAATCAATCTCTTGGCCCTTGCCTGTCTGTGCGCGCTGCATCAGCGCTGCCATCGCACCAATGGCACCGAACATGCCACCCATGATGTCGTTGACGCTGGTGCCTGCGCGCAGCGGATCGCCGGGGCGCCCGGTCATATAGGCCAGGCCACCCATCATCTGCACCACCTCATCCAGCGCGGTGCGGTGCTCGTAGGGCCCGGGCAGAAAGCCGGTGTGGTTCACATAGATCAGGCGCGGGTTGAGCTGCGACAGCGCGCGGTAGTCGAGCCCGTACTTGCGCATCACGCCCGGCTTGAAGTTCTGCACCACGATGTCGGCCGTGCTGGCCAACCGGATCGCCGCCTCCAGCCCCGAGGCCTGGCGCAGGTCGATGGCCACGCTTTTCTTGTTGCGGTTGAACATCGGAAAAAAGCCAGCGCCAGCGCCCAGCAGGTGGCGCGTGCGGTCGCCCTCAACCGGTTCCACCTTGATGACCTCGGCCCCCAGATCGGCAAGCACCAGGCCGCAGGTTGGACCCATCACCATGTGGCTGAACTCGACCACGCGCAGGCCGGCCAGCGGCAGGTTCGAAGGGGTGGCGGAGGTGGTGGGAGGGGTTGTGGGCGGCGCGGAGTCGTCGGTGTGGTGCATGGCTCGGAAAGGCAGAAAGCGTCGGCGGGCAGCGGGGCGAGCGCAGGGCTCGGTAGGTCTCGCAGCAGGTGGCGCTGCGGCTGCCAGCCGGGTAGGTAAAACAGGACTACGCCGTGTGTACCACATCCGCCAGGTCGCAAGCGGCACAGGCTGTCCCTCCAGTGCAGAAAGTGGCCTCAAAAGCAGATGGCAGTGATAGCGACGTGTGCGCAAGCCATGGGCCCAAGGTCGACCTGGTAGGCGCGATATACCGCTGCCTGGGTCTGAATTTTCTGTAATGTTAGGATACAAATCTAACGAATTGAAATTTCTTGATTTGTGTCAAGGTTTGGCCTTCGTCCCATTTCACTCTTTGTTAACCAACGTGAATACATGGAATCGAAGGCTTGGTTTTGATAATTGATTAAGTTAATATATTTTTCTAAATTTCAACTGATGAACACAGGCCCTGATGCTGCACAGGCATCGGGGCCTTGGCATGTCGGTGCCGGTGTTTTCAACAAGAACGGTCAAGGTGCGATGGGTTCAGTGAATGGGGTGGCAGCCGATGCCAAGTGGGTGCGTGGCTTGGTGGGGCTGTGTTGTCTGGCGGGCTGGGCATCGGTCCATGCGGCAGACAATGTGACTGCGGTATGGGGCAGCTTCAACAGCAACAGCTGGACCGCCAACACCAGCAATGCAGCCAGCGTGGCGGCCGCCAATGGCCATAACGATTTGCTGGCGTTCACGGCAGGGGGCGTGCGCTACTCGACCGGGGTCAATGATGCGGTGCTGAGCGGCGCTTTCCAGCCGGCGGTGTTCCAGGCCTTCACACCCAATGCCAATTCGCTGCCAGCGGCCGGCGGGCTCAATGCCATTGCCCAAAGCGCCAGCTACGATTCGTCCATGAAGCGGGCCGACTACCTGTCTGATGGCGTGCATGGCCTGGATCTCAGCACGGCCTTGTTCAATATCCCGGCGAGCTCGCTGCGCTTCAGCGCGAGCGTGGGCAACCCCGAATCCACGACCGATGATGTGCCCGATGTGCTGGTCACCCAGGTGGGCCAGCCATCGAGCAAGACCGACTCCTTTTACTTCATCGACGACACGGGCGCCGTGGTGGGCAAAAGCCTCAGCATCGCGCTGAGCGCTGTGCCGGTCGTCGCCCGGCAGAACTGGCAGTTCTGGAACCCCAACCACACCAAGTCCTCCGTCGGTGATGGCAGCCGGGACTTGCGCATGATCGCCTACCACTTCAGAGACTTTGGCATCACGCCGGAGAACATGGGGCGGGTCGCAGGCTTTGTACAAGCCTTGAGTGGCGACTCCGACATCGCCTTTGTCGCCTACAACCAGGAAGCCGTCAGCACCCCCGCCGCCTTGAGCGTGCAAAAGAGCAATGGGGTGGCCGCGATCATCCAGGGTGGCCGCACGGTCTACACCGTCACGGTGACCAATACCGGTGGCTCCTTGGCCAGCGATGTCTCCTGGCTGGACCAGCCGCAAGGCCTGCGCGTGCGGGGCATTGAAGCGGGTGCCGTGGGCGCGGGCAGCGATGCCGGCGTCTGCGATGGCAGCGGCTGCACGGGTCTGCGCCTGGCACCGGGTGCATCGGTGGCCTACCAGGTCGAGGCCGAGGTGATCGGCGAGGCGGGCAGCATGGCATCGAACACGGCCGTGGTAGATGGCGCCAATTGCAGCAACGGCAGCCCTGCCAGCTGCAGCAGCACGGATACGGATTTGATCGTCGCGGCCGACTCGGTCAGCATCGTCAAGACCAATGGGCTGGACCGTCTGACCGTGGGTGCCGAGACCAGCTACAAGGTGAGCTTGAGCAACAGCGCGGCGACCGCGTTCGAGAATCTCAGTTGGACGGACACACCCAGCGGCCTGACGGTCAGCGGCATTGTTGCCAGCAGCGTGGGTGCTGGCAGTGTGGCGGGGACCTGTAGCAGCAAGGGCTGCACAGGCATCACGCTGGCGGCCGGTCAATCCATCGTCTACATCGTGAGCGCCAAGCTCAATGCGGGCACCGCCGCAGGCGCATCGGTCAGCAACAAGGCCGTGGTGCAAGGCGGCACCTGCAGCAGCGAGTTGCTGGCCGGCTGCGCCAGTACCGACACCGACCTGGTGGTATCTGCTGCCAATATGCACATCAGCAAGAGCAATGGCGTGGATGTGCTGGCCCAGGGCGGCAGCACGGTCTACCAGGTGGTGTTGCGCAATACCGGTGGCAGCGCCGCTGCGGGCCTGCGTTGGGCGGAGAGCCCCGTGGGCCTGCGCATTGACCGCATCAGTGCCTCTACCGTGGGTGCCAACAGCGATGCGGGCCTGTGCACCGTCGCAGGTTGCTCGGATATCGCCGTGGCGGCGGGTGAATCGATTGTGTATGCGGTGCAGGCGACTGTCACCGGTGAGGTCGGCGCCGACAACGCCCGCAATGCCGTAGCGCTGACTGGTGCTGCTTGCAGCGGCGGCAACAGCTGCAGCGCCGAAGACCGCGATGCCATCGTGCTGCCCGCTGCCCTCAGCATCCGCAAAAGCAATGGCGTGGATGCACTGACTGAAGGTGCACGCAGCAGCTATACCGTCACCATCAGCAACAGCGGCGGCATGCCCGCCAGCGGCCTGGCCTGGCTGGACAGCCCCGAGGGCATGGAGATCGAGGCCATCACGCCAGTGGCAGCTACCGCCCCCAGCGATGCCGGCAGTTGCAGCCTGCAGGCGCCCATGGGCTGCAGCGGCATCACCGTTGCCGCCAACGCCAGCGTCAGCTACCAGGTGCAAGCGCGGGTCACGGCCTTGGTGGACGGCCGTGCCGACGCCACGGTCAGCAACACGGCCAGCTTGACGGGCGCCCACTGCGCTGCCGCAGCAGACTGCAGCGCGACCGATACCGACCCGCTGCGCACGCCCGTGCAGCTGACCCTGCGCAAGACGGCGGCTGCAACGGTCGAGGTGGGCCAGGCGCTGGACTACCAGTTCCACATTGGCAACAGCGGCCAGACCGCCGTGGCGGCCGGGCAGTCGCTGACGGTGGCCGAGGCCTTGCCCGAGGGCATGCGCCTGACGGGCGCAACGCCTGGCGCTGGCGTAGCGTCGGTGGTCTGCGAGGGTGAGCCTTTGCGGTGCGAGCTGGTGCTGGATACCGCGCTGGAGCAAGGTGCCAGCGCGGCCTATACCTTGCATACGATGGCGCCAGCGGTAGCAGGCAGCATCAGCAACCATGCGGCGATTGACCCGCTGGGTGGCAGCGAGCCGCCCGTACCCGGCGCTGCTTGCCTGCCTGCCGAAAGCTGTGCCCAGGCGCGCACCGAGGTGCTGGCCGCTGCCCATATCAGCCTGCACAAAAGCAATGGCGTGGACCAAGTGCTGGAAGGCGGTAGCACCCGCTATGTGGTGACGCTGCGCAACCAAGGCGGCATGCCCGTGCAATTGCAGTGGGACGATGTGCCCAGCGGCATGGTGGTGACGGAGATCAGCGCAACCGAGGTGGGTGCCAACAGCGCCGCCGGGGTGTGCAGCCCTTCGGGTTGCACGGGGGTGACGCTGTCGGGTGCTGAATCCATTAGCTATACCGTGCTGGCCAAGATCGCCGCCACCGCACCTGCGCGCGTGCGCAACCTGGCCCGGGTGACCAATGCCGCCCAGTGCAGCCTGGAGGCGCCTTGCAGCAGTGAGGATGAAGACGAGGTCTATCGCAACGGTATTGATGTGGACCCGCCGGCGCCCGATCCAGATCCGACACCGTCGCCTAAGCCAGTCGCGGTGCCCACGGTATCGCCGGCGGGGCAGTTGCTGCTGTCCTTGCTGCTGGCTGGATGTGCGGCACTGGGCTTGCGTAGAACGCGGTAGCCCAGCCGCCCCTGAGCGCCGCGCGCCCACAAAAAAACCACTGTAGCTTGCTGCTGCAGTGGTTTTTTTAGGTCAGCTCAAGGAGCGCTAGCGCCCCTTGGCGTGCATTGATGCGATCAGGGTGCCAGTGCGGCCTTCACGGCGGCAGAGACTTGGCCCATCTCGGCCTTGCCGGCCAGCAGGGTCTTGACGGCGCCCATGACTTTGCCCATGTCGCCGGGGCCGGAGGCACCCAGTTCAGCCACGATGGCCTGGACGGCGGCGGTCACTTCTTCGGCGGACATGCGCTGTGGCAGGTAGGCCTTGATGACTTCGATCTCCGACTTTTCCTTGTCGGCCAGGTCCTGGCGGCCCGCAGTTTCAAACGCGGCAATGCTGTCCTTGCGCTGCTTGATCATCTTGTCGACGATGGCGATCACCATCGCGTCGTCGAGTTCGACGCGCTCGTCCACTTCCTTCTGCTTCATCGCAGCTTGCAGCAAGCGGATGGTGCCCAGACGTTCGGAGTCCTTGGCGCGCATCGCTGTCTTCATGTCTTCGGTGATTTGTGCTTTCAAGCTCATAACATGCTCCTGTTGGCAGGCCGTCCGAGCAAGCAGCGGTCTGCCTGAAAAATCTGGCGATGGCCAGAAAACAAAAAACCCGCGCCTGGCGTCCCGAGCGCGGGTGGTGTCACAGCCTGGGCAAATTGCGTCAGGCCTGTGAGAGCTGCGATCAGTACAGCTTCTTGGGCAGTTGCATGCTGCGAACGCGCTTGTAGTGGCGCTTCACGGCAGCAGCCTTCTTGCGCTTACGCTCAGCGGTTGGCTTTTCGTAGAACTCGCGAGCGCGCAGGTCGGTCAGCAGGCCCAGCTTTTCGATGGTGCGCTTGAAGCGGCGCAGCGCAACGTCAAAGGGTTCGTTTTCTTTTACACGGATAGTCGTCATTAGCTAATGTTTCCATTGGTACCAACAGCGGGTTTTGGGGAAGATCGCGCCCCAAAGCCTTGAATGGCGGTTTTGCCCTGTCATATTGACTAGTATTGGCAGACAGGGCTTTGCCAGCAAAGAGGTGGGATTATAACCAGTTTTTCATCAAACGGCAATAGGGCTGCCGCTTGGCAGCGGAATGCAGGGCCTGAACTGTTGTTCTGATGCTCCGTTCGCGCCCTGCTGCTGGCGTGCTGCTACTGGCTTTCTGCCATGCCCGCTGCGCAGGCCGCTGCACTGGCCCAGGCCCATTGAAAGTTGTAGCCGCCCAGCCAGCCGGTGATGTCCACCACCTCGCCGATGCAGTAGAGGCCCGGCACCTGCTTGGCTTCCATCGTCTGCTGCGACAGCTCCTTGGTGTCCACACCGCCCACGGTAACCTCGGCCTTTTTATAGCCTTCGGTGCCAGTGGGGGTCAGCTCCCAGCGCGTCAGGCGCTCGGCCAGGCGCAGCAAGGCCTTGTCGCTGGCCTCGGCGATGGGGCGCTGCCAATCGGCATCCTGCGCCACCCAGGCATCGGCCAGGCGCGAGGGCACGAGGCTGGCCAGCTCATTGGCAATCAGCTTGCGCGAGCGCTGCTTGGCCGCCAGCAGCTGCTCGGCCACATCCACCTCGGGCACCAGATTGATGTCGATAGGCGTGCCGGGCGTCCAGTAGCTGGAGATCTGCAGGATCGCCGGCCCCGACAAGCCCCGGTGCGTGAACAGCAGGTCTTCGTTGAACGTCATGCGGGTTTTCTTGCTGCCGGTGCCAATCACCACCGGCAAGGCCAGGCCCGCCAGCTGTGCATAGGGCGCCCAGGCGCTGCCATCAAAGGTCATCGGCACCAGGCCTGGCACACGCGGCACCAGCGCCAGCCCAAACTGCTGGGCCAGGCGGTAGCCCAGGTCGGTAGCGCCAATCTTGGGGATGGACAGGCCGCCAGTGGCGACCACCAGGTGGCGGCAATGTACCGTGCCCTGGGCGGTGCTGACCTGGAATCGGTTGCCTTGCGCATCGGCATCCAGCGCCTTGACAGCGCTGACGGCGCAGGGTTGCCAGTGGGTCACCTGGCCTGCGCGGCACTCGGCCATCAGCATCGCGATGATGTCTTCGGCGGAGTGGTCGGCAAACAGCTGGCCCTTGTGCTTCTCGTGGTAGGCGATGCCGTGCTTGTCGACCAGCGCCACAAAATCGGCCGGCCCAAAGCGCGACAGCGCCGAGCGGCAGAACTGCGGGTTCTGGCCGACAAAATGCTTATGGGGCTGGCGCACATCCAGATCGCGGTTGGTGAAGTTGCTGCGCCCACCGCCCGAGATGCGGATCTTCTCCGCCACCTTGGCCGCATGGTCGATCAGCAGCACCTTGAGCCCGCGCTGGCCGGCCTGCGCCGCACAAAACAGGCCGGCTGCGCCTGCGCCAATGATGACGGTATCAAACAGGTGAGTGGGAGCGGGAGAAGACATGCGGATTCGGAGAATGGGCGGGCCCCGCGTGGAGTGCCTGCGCCGACAAAAGCAGCGATTATCGGTGATGCAGCCCTAACCCGACTGCCTGCCCAGGTGGGCGATGCAATGCCAGGCTTTTTTCAGCAGCGGCGCCGGGTAGCGATGGCAGGCCTGTGCTTGGCCCAGATCGGCTGGGGTGAGCCCGCCCGGCGCCCGCTGCAGCAGTTCGGCCAGCAGCGCTGCCACCTCGGCGCCCCGGTACTGGCTGGCTTGCGCCAGCTGGTCTGCCTGCAAGCGGTAACCGGGGTGAAAGCGCAGGGGCAGGCCGGAGTGCTGTACGGCCTGCGCCAGCGGGGTATCGCGGTAGCAGGGGTCCAGCCAGATGGCCGCCACATCGCGCGCCAGCAACAGGCCGCCATGCACTTGGGCTTCCACATAGTGGTCCAGCGGGTCGGACAGTTGCAGGCACTGGAGCTGCTGCCAGTCCATCTGCTGCCACAGGCCCACATGGCGGGGTTGCCAATAGCTGTCGGGGTCGCAAAAGCTGCTGCGTGCCGTGGCGGCGCTGTGCAGTTGCAGATACGCCGATCCAAAGCGGGGCGCGGCGCCATAGCCTTGGTGGGCCGGATAGCCCAAGGTCTCCAGGTCCACCGCGCCGTACACGGGTCGCTCTGTGGGGTCGGCCTGGTTGTAAGCGCCCGCAAACTGCTGGTCCTCCCACTGCCAGCGCTCGCCCTGGGGCTGCGGGCTGTAGCTGCCATTGCTGCGGCCGCTTTCAAACTGCGACTGGTAGCGCCCTTGCTGGCACAGCAGCGCCAGCAGCGGCTGGTCTTGCACGACCCAGTCGGTGACCATCCAGTCCGGGACCATCCAGTCGGGGACCATCCAGTCCGGATGAAAGTGCACATGGATTGCAGCGGGTGCAGGTGAGTGCTCGCGTACATGGCCGCCACGGCGCTGCACGGCCTGCAGCGCTTGCTGCTGGGCGTTGGTCAACAAGGGTGCGGGGCTGGGCATGGGCTGGGCAGGTCGGTTGAAGGTCTACGGACTGCAGTGCATGGATCGTAGCCGCTTCTGCGCTGCATGCATGCCCTGGTTGTCATGGGGTTGGATGCTGCCAAGCGGTGTGGCGCTGGCCGACAATCAGCGCTTGTCCCCGATCACTTGAGGAGTGTTTGCATGTCGTTTTGCCAGGCCTTGTGGCAAGCCAACCAGGCGCTGTACCAGCGCACCCTGGACCATCCCTTCAACCGCGAGCTGGCGGCAGGCAGTTTGTCGGTCGAGCGCTTTCGCCATTACATGATCCAGGATGCGCATTACCTGGTCGCCTATGGCCGTGCGCTGGCGGTGGCTGCCGCCAAGGCCGACCATGCCGATGGCGTGGTGCAGTTTGCCAATGCAGCGAATGAGGCCGTGGTGGAAGAGCGCAAGCTGCACGATGGCTTTATGCGCGACTTTGGCATCAGCGCGCAGGACTTTGCCGCGACGCCACTGACGCCGGCCTGCCACCACTACACCAGTTTTTTGCTGGCCAACAGCTGGTCGGAAAGCTACCCGGTGGCGCTGGCGGGGCTGCTGCCTTGCTTTTGGATCTATGCCGAAGTAGGGCGCGATATCCATGCCCGCTCCCAGCCCGGCAACCCTTACCAGGCCTGGGTGGACACCTATGCCAGCGAGGAGTTTCATGCGGCCGTGCGCGCCGTCATTGCCACCATCGACCGCCTGGCCGAAGGCGCTGACAGTGCCACCCGTACGCGTATGGCCGAGGCCTACCGCTACAGCGCCGAGCTGGAATGGATGTTCTGGGACAGTGCCTACCAACTGGGTGCTTGGCCCACGCGCTGAGCGGCACCCGGACGGCATTGCGCTGCTGCGCTGTAAAGCTCCGGCAGCGCCGTCGTAAAGTTATGCAATGCGGCTCCAAAGCGCGATAGGCTAGCGGTATTCGCCTACAGGCGCTTTCGAAAAACGGTCTTACGCTTCGTGGCATTCATTTACCAGATGCGCCAACGCGCAGACCCCGAGCAAGTCCGAGGCCTACACGCACGTATCGCAACCATATAAGGAGTTGCCATGTTGTCTACCAACACCACCCATACCGCTTACCACGCTCCCGTGTTTGAACCCACGGTCGACGAGTTGGCTGCTTTGAAGAAATTGGAACTGGGAGAAAAGATTTCGCTGGAGGATGCCGCGCATGCACACGTCTCCAAGCGCCTGCTGGAACGCGGCATGGTGGTGGAGCGTGAGGGCTACATGGCCATCACCTCAGAAGGCCTGCAACAGATCAAGCGCAACGATGCCTGATCCTCAGCCCGCTGTTCTCCACAGCACCCAGGCAGCCTAAGCAGGCTGCCTTTTTTTTCATCATGGATCCCTTTGTTCTATGGTTTCAATAGCTTGGATGGCTTATCTACAGCTGTGCACAGAGCTTTCCACAAGATTGTGCCCATGGACTGGGGACAACGCGGTGAAGGACTGAAAGAGGGCGCTTATCCGCGCTTGAACAGTTGAGCAACTTCCTCAGAACAGGTCTGAACCTGCTGGAATGCCCGCTATGCCTCAATTTTGAGCAGGTGGCGCATTTGGCTTAGGAATCAGCAGCTTGCCCTGCTTATCTACAAGATTCTTCACAGCTTTCCACAGTATTGTGCCCGTGCAATGGGGACAAAACGTTCCAGGCTCCTGGCACGTGCTTTTGCGCTATTTGTCTGCTTGACAGCCGTTCCGCGAGTGTTGGCTCACTTGGGCTGTGCCGCTCAAATGCCGCGATGGATGGCTGCAGCCGCCGACAGAACAGCGGCGCAAAAACCTGCGCAGGCAACAGCCTTGCCAAGGGCCTGCTGCCATGGAATCTCAGTAGACTCGGGGCTGGCGGCGCGGGCGTTTACTTATCTTCGCAGTCGGTACAGGGCGGGTGCAACATGGCTGCACTAGGATGCGGTCATTCTTTACATGCCGGTGCCGAGCAGGGAGTTTCGCCCGAGCCCGCTGTCATCTACCTCTACCGATTGCTGCCATGGACCATAACTCCAATAATTCAACCCGTCCCACCACCCCAACCTCAGGCGCGGCAGACGCCGGGCTGAGCACCGGTGCTGCAGCAGCACCCAAGCGGCGCAGCCGCTGGCTGGGCTCTACCATCGCCATCGTGCTGGTAGCAGGCTTGGCGGGCGGGGCCTGGTACCTGGTGCAGAGCAAGAAAACCCCGAGCGGCATGTCCGCTGGCGCACCTGGCATGGGTGGCCCACCCGGTGCAGGCGGCCCGCCCGGCATGGGCCCGGGTGCGATGCGCGCGATGGCGGTGACGGTGGGCAGCGCGGCGGCCAAGCGCCAAACCCTGCCGGTGACCTTGACAGCGATGGGCACGGTGGTTCCGACCACCACGGTGACCTTGACCACCCAGGTCTCGGGCATTCTGCGCGACGTGTTGTTTACCGAAGGCCAGATGGTCAAGAAGGGCCAGAAGCTGGCCCAGATCGACCCCCGCCCGTTTGAACAAGCGTTGCAACAGGCCAAGGGCCAGTTGGCGCGCGACCAGGCGCAGCTCGATGCAGCGCGCGTGACGCTGAAGCGCTACCAGACCCTGTGGGACCAGGATTCGATTGCCCGCCAGGACCTGGACACGCAGGCCGCGCTGGCCAAGCAGCTCGAAGGCACGGTGCTTACCGACCAGGCCCAGGTGCAAACCGCGCAGCTCAACCTGGGTTATGCCAGCATCAATTCGCCCATCGATGGCCGCATTGGTTTGCGCACGATGGACCCAGGCAACTACATCAGCGCCGGTGGCACCACCGGCATCGCCGTCATCACCAAGATCGCGCCGATTGATGTGAGCTTTACCGTGCCGCAGGACCATATCCCCTCGGTGCTGGGCGCGCAAAAGGCCGATGCCCGCCTGCCCGTGGCAGCGCTGGACCGCGCAGGCAACAAGACCCTGGCCCAGGGCGTGTTCCTGACCTTGGACAACCTGGTGGACACTGCCACAGGCACCGTCAAGGCCAAGGCCCGGTTCGACAACAGCGATGGCTCGCTTTTCCCCAACCAGTTTGTGAATACGCGCCTGACCTTGAAGGACGAGAGCGCGCTGGTGATACCGGTCACCGCCATCCGCACCGGCGGCAATGGCGACTTTGTCTACGTGATCAATGCCGACCGCAGCGTGACCCAGCGCACCGTCATCCGGGGTATGAGCACGGTTGAATGGGTGGCCATCAACTCCGGCCTGAAAGAGGGCGAGCTGGTGGTGACCGAGGGCGCCGACCGCTTGAAGGATGGCGCCGTGGTGGCCCTGCAAGGCGACACCCCCACCCAGGCCCATGGCGCCAGCAGCGGCCGGCGTGGCCCACGTGAAGGCGGCCCGCGCGAGGGCGGTGGACGCCGTGGCAATGGCGAAGGCCGTGGCGCCAATGGTGCGGCACCCGGCGGTGCGGCACCCGGCGGTGCTGCACCTGGTGCAGCGGCGGGCAATGGCGCGCCCGCCGGCGGTGGTGGTGGCGGCGGTGCAGCCGTTGAGCCCAATGCCGGCCAGCCCAGTGCTGCAGCCCCTGCGGTGAACCCGGACCAACCCGCCGCTGGCGCCAGTGGTTCTGGCGGTTCGGGTGGCTCGGGCGGAGCAACCCCTGCGACCGGCTCCGGCCAGACCACACCCGCGATCAAACCGGAGGACGTGCCCAAGGGCATGGCGCCAGCGGCCAGCACCGTGCAACCCGCCCAGCGCGCCAACCCATAAGGCGGGCTGAGCGATGAGTCCTTCCCGTCCCTTTATCCAGCGGCCGGTAGCGACGGCCTTGCTGATGCTGGCCATCGTGCTGACCGGTCTGGTGGGCTTTCGGCTGCTGCCGCTGTCGGCACTGCCCGAGGTGGATTACCCGACGATCCAGGTGCAGACCCTGTACCCCGGCGCCAGCCCCGAGGTGATGAGCCGCACGGTGAGCGCGCCGCTGGAGCGCCAGCTCGGCCAGATGTCCGGCCTGGACCGCATGGCATCGACCAGTGCGGCCGGTGTGTCCATCGTGACCTTGCAGTTCCAGCTGGGCTTGTCGCTGGATGTGGCCGAGCAGGAGGTGCAGGCAGCGATCAACGCCAGCAGTGCCTTGCTGCCGGCCGATCTGCCCGCACCCCCGATCTATGCCAAGGTGAACCCGGCCGACACGCCGGTGATGAGCCTGGCCATCACCTCCAAGGAGCTGCCGCTCACCGAGGTGCAGAACATCGTCAACACCCGCCTGGCGCAGAAGATCAGCCAGGTCGCGGGCGTCGGTCTGGTCAGCCTGGAAGGCGGGCAAAAGCCTGCGATGCGCATCCAGGCCAACACCCAGGCGCTGGCCGCCAATGGCATCACCTTGAGCAGCCTGCGCACTGCCATCAGCAATTCCAACTCCAACACCGCCAAGGGCAGTTTTGACGGCCCCAAGCGCTCCTACTCGATCAACAGCAACGACCAGCTGCTGACTGCGGACGACTACATGAACCTGGTGGTGTCCTGGAAGGACGGCGCACCGGTGCTGATGAAGGATGTGGCGCGTGTGGTGGCCAGTGCCGAGAACGACCGGCTCGCCGCCTGGGTTGATGAGACACCAGCCATTATCTTGAACGTGCAGCGCCAGCCCGGCGCCAATGTGATTGCCACGGTGGATGCGATCAAGCAGCGCCTGCCTGAGCTCACCGCGTCCCTGCCGGCCTCGGTCGAGGTCAAGGTGCTGACCGACCGCACCACCGGCATCCGCGCCTCGGTCGAGCATGTGCAGATGGAGCTGGCGCTGGCCGTGGTGATGGTGGTGCTGGTGATCTTCTTCTTCCTGCACAGCCTGCGTGCCACGGTGATTGCAAGCCTGGCCGTACCCATCTCGCTGATCGGCAGTTGCGGGGCCATGTACCTGCTGGGCTACAGCCTGAACAACCTGAGCCTGATGGCGCTGACGATTGCGACCGGCTTTGTCGTCGACGATGCGATCGTGATGATCGAGAACATTGCGCGCTACATCGAAGAGGGCGAGACGCCGATGGCTGCGGCCTTGAAGGGCGCCGCGCAGATCGGCTTCACCATCATCTCGCTGACCGTGTCGCTGATCGCGGTGCTGATTCCGCTGCTCTTCATGGGCGATATCGTCGGGCGCCTGTTCCGCGAGTTTGCGGTCACCCTGGCCATCACCATCCTGATCTCGGCGGTGGTGTCGCTCACCCTGGTGCCGATGATGTCGGCGCGCTGGCTCAAGCAAGAGGACACCAGCGCGCACACGCGTGGCTGGGCTTCTTCGGTGCAGCGCGGTTTTGACAAGGTGATCCACCACTACGACCGGGGCCTGCACTGGGTGTTTCGCCACCAGGCGCTGACCCTGGTCGTGGCGGTGGCTACCGTGGTGCTGACGGGGCTGCTCTACCTGGCCATTCCCAAGGGCTTGTTCCCGACGCAGGACACCGGCCAGCTGCAGGCCCAGATCGAGGCGGCGCAAGAGGTCTCCTTTGCCCGCATGAGCAATCTGCAGCAGCAGGCCGTGAGCGCCATCCTGCAGGACAAGGATGTGGCCTCGGTCAGCTCGGTGGTGGGGGTGGATGCCGCCAACAACACCATGCTCAACACCGGCAGCCTGTCGATCAACCTGACCCGGCCGCATGATGCGCAGGACGAGGTGATGCAGCGCCTGCGCGAGCGGGTGAGCCAGGTGGCAGGGGTGCGTATTTTCCTGCAGCCCTCGCAGGACCTGACCATCGACTCGCAGACCGGCCCCACCGAATACCGCCTGTCAATCGGCGGCGTGAACACCGACCAGGTCAATGACTGGACACAAAAGCTCGTCAGCCAGCTGCAGAACGTGGCCGAGGTGCGCAATGCCACCAGCGATGCCGGGCGCAAGGGCCTGTCGGCCTATGTGAATGTGGACCGCGATACCGCATCGCGCCTGGGCATCAGCGCCAGCAGCATCGATGACAGCTTGTACAGCGCCTTTGGCCAGCGCATTGTCTCGACCATCTTTACCGAGACCAACCAGTACCGCGTGATTCTGGAAGCGCAGCAAGAGCAGCTCAACAGCGTGCAGACCCTGGGCAACCTGGCCATCAATGCCAGCAGCACCGGTGCGACGCCGCTGTCGGCCATTGCCAAGATCGAGGAGCAGATGGCACCGCTGCAGGTGACCCGCGTGTCGCAGTACCCGGCTGCGACCTTGGGCTTTGACACAGCACCCGGCGTGTCGCTGGGCCATGCGGTGGATGCCATCAAGCAGGCGGCCAAGGATATTGGCATGCCCGCATCGCTGACCATGGAGTTCCTTGGCGCAGCAGCTGCCTACCAGAACTCGCTCACCAGCCAGCTGGTGCTGATTCTGGCGGCCCTGGTCTGCGTCTATATCGTGCTGGGCGTGCTGTACGAGAGCTATGTGCACCCGATGACGATTCTGTCCACCCTGCCGTCGGCGGGGGTGGGTGCCTTGCTGGCGCTGATGATCAGCGGCAACGACCTGGGCGTGATCGGCATCATCGGCATCATCTTGCTGATCGGCATCGTCAAGAAGAACGCGATCATGATGATCGACTTTGCGATCGATGCCGAGCGCAACCAGGGCATGGGGCCGCAAGAGGCCATCCACCAGGCGGCCTTGCTGCGCTTCCGTCCCATCTTGATGACGACCCTGGCCGCCTTGTTTGCCGCGCTGCCGCTGATGTTTGGCTGGGGCGAGGGCGCCGAGCTGCGTCGCCCATTGGGCCTGGCCATTTTTGGCGGGCTGATGCTGAGCCAGTTGTTGACTCTGTTCACCACGCCGGTGATCTACCTGGTGTTTGACCGCCTGGGCGCCCGCTTTGGCCGCCGCCAAGCCGGCAATGCGGATGGCAGCCATGCCGAGGTGCAGGCATGAACCTGTCCGAGCCCTTTGTCAAACGCCCGGTCGCGACGGTCCTGCTGACCATTGGCATGGCACTGGCGGGCATTGCCGCGTTCTTTGCGCTGCCGGTGGCGCCCTTGCCGCAGGTGGATTACCCGGTGATCTCGGTCAGCGCCAGCCTCTCGGGTGCGAGCCCGGAGAACATGGCCTCCAGTGTCGCCACGCCGCTGGAGCGCCACCTGGGCGTGATTGCCGGGGTCAACGAGATGACCTCGCGCAGCTCGACTGGCTCGGCCAATGTCACCTTGCAGTTTGACCTGAACCGCGATATCAATGGCGCCGCGCGCGAGGTGCAGGCCGCCATCAATGCCGCACGCACCGATCTGCCCTCGGACCTGCGCAGCAACCCCACCTACCGCAAGATGAACCCGTCGGATTCGCCGATCATCATCTTGGCGATGACCTCGCCCACGCGCACGCCTGGCGAGCTGTATGACGAGGTGTCCAATGTGGTGAGCCAGCGCATCTCCCAGGTCGATGGCGTGGGCGATGTGGAAATCGGCGGCGGCTCCTTGCCGGCGGTGCGGGTCGAGTTGCTGCCCCAGGCGCTGAGCCACTACGGCATTGCGACCGAGGATGTGCGCGCCGCCATCCAGGCCGCCAATGCCAACCGGCCCAAGGGCGCTATCGAAAGTGGCGGCAACCGCCTGCAGATCTACACCCCGGCGCCCGAGCGCAAGGCCAGCTGGTACCAGGGCCTGGTGGTGGGCTGGCGCGATGGCGCGGCCGTCCGGTTGGGCGATGTGGCGCGCGTTATCGACGGGCCGGCCAATGTCTACACCATGGGCCTGTTCAATGGCCAGCCGGCCATCCTGGTGCTGATCACGCGCCAGCCGGGCGCCAACATCATCAACACCGTGGACAACGTGCGAAAGCTGCTGCCCGAGCTGCAGGCCCAGCTGCCCAAGGATGTGAAGATCCAGGTCGCCAGCGACAGCACCAACTCCATCCGCTCGTCGCTGCATGAGATCGAGACCACCTTGCTGGTCTCGGTGATCCTGGTGGTGCTGGTGGTGGGGGCCTTTATCCGCAAGGCGCGCGCAACGGTGATTCCGGCCGTGGCCACCGTGGTGTCCTTGCTGGGCACCTTTGGCGTGATGTACCTGCTGGGCTTCAGCCTGAACAACCTGAGCCTGATGGCGCTGACGGTGGCCACCGGCTTTGTGGTTGATGACGCGATTGTGGTGCTGGAAAACACCAGCCGCCATATCGAGCAGGGCATGGACAAGATGGCCGCTGCCTTGCAGGGCGCGCGCGAAGTGGGCTTTACCGTGCTGTCGATCAGCCTGTCGCTGGTGGCGGTGTTCATACCGCTGCTGTTCATGGAAGGCCAGATCGGCCGCTTGTTCAAGGAATTCGCCGTGACCTTGTCGGTCGCGGTGATGATCTCGCTGGTCATCTCGCTGACCACGACGCCGATGATGTGCGCCTGGTTTCTGCGCAACGAGGATGCCATCGAGACGGCGCCGCGCAGCCGCTTTGCCCGCGCGCTGGAAAACGGCTATGGCTGGATGCTGCGCGTTTATGAGCGCTGCCTGGATTGGGCCTTGCATGCCAAGGCCGTGGTGATGCTGATCCTGGTGATCGTCATCGGCATGAACGGCTATTTGTTCATGCATGTGCAAAAGGGCTTTTTCCCGCAGCAGGACAACGGCCAGCTGGCTGGCGGCCTGCGTGCGGACCAGAGCATCTCGTCCACCGCGATGGCGGGCAAGCTCAAGGAGGCGCTGTCCATCATCCAGCAGGACCCGGCCATTGACACGGTGGTGGGCTTTGCTGGTGGCAGCCGCTCAGGCGGGGGTTTTGTGTTCATCAACCTCAAGCCGGTCAGCGAGCGCGATGTGACCAGCCTGCAGGTGGTGGCACGGCTGCGGCCGCAGCTGTCGCAGATCACCGGTCTGCGCGTGTTTCTGAACCCGGTGCAGGACTTGCGCATGGGCGGGCGCTCATCCAACTCGACCTACCAGTACACGATCAAGAGCGACAACACCGCCGACATGAAGAAATGGGCCACGCGCCTGGCCGAGCGCCTGAAAGAGGAGCCCTTGCTGCAGGACGTGGACACCGACCAGTCGGAGAGCGGCGTGGAGGTGTATGTGGAGGTGGACAAGCAGGCCGCAGCCCGCCTGGGGGTGAACTCCAAATCCATCAACAATGCGCTCTACAACGCCTTTGGCCAGCGGTCGGTGGCCACCATCTACAGCGACCTGAACCAGTACTCGGTGATCATGGAATGGGCGCCGGAATATACGCGCGGGCCACCAGCGCTGCAGGATATCTATGTGCCCTCCAACCTGAGCGGCACCGTGGGCACGGCGGCCAACCCGGCGCTGCGCAGCGCATCGACGGGCAGCGTGATCAGCACCAGCGTTTCAACCATGGTGCCGCTGTCGAGCTTTGCCAAGGTGATGGAGCGCCCCGCGCCCACCAGCGTGAACCACCAGGACGGTGAGCTGTCGACGACGATCTCGTTCAACCTGGACGATGGCGTGGCGCTGAGCGAAGCCCAGCAAGTAATTGCCCAGGCCGAGGCCGATATCGCCATGCCGATCAATGTGCGCGGCAGCTTCCAGGGCACGGCGCTGAGTTTTCAGAAATCGCAGAACCAGCAGCTCTACCTGATCCTGGCCGCGATCGTGGTGATCTACATCGTGCTGGGCATGCTCTATGAAAGCCTGGTGCACCCGGTCACCGTGCTGTCCACCCTGCCATCGGCTGGTGTGGGTGCGGTGATTGCACTGATGCTGTTCAACATGCAGTTCACGGTGATTGCGCTGATCGGGGTGTTCTTGCTGATTGGCATCGTGAAGAAAAATGCCATTTTGATCATCGACTTTGCGCTGGAGGCTGAGCGATCGCGGGGCCTGTCCGCCATCGACGCGGTGCGCGAGGCCTGCCTGCTGCGCTTCCGCCCCATCTTGATGACCACCTTGGCGGCCGCGCTGGGTGCCTTGCCACTGGCCATTGGCTTTGGTCAGGGCTCGGAGCTGCGCCAGCCGCTGGGCATCGCCATCATCGGTGGCCTGCTGGCCAGCCAAGTGCTGACCCTGGTCACCACCCCGGTGGTCTATGTGCTGCTGGATAAGCTGCGCCGCCGCGCGCCCAACGAGCGCGACCTGGGCCGTGCCTCGAATGACGGCATGCCCACCTTGGAACACTGATACGCCATGACGCCATCTTTTGTCTTTTCTTACTCTCTTCGTGCGGCCCGGCCTGTGCCCTTGCTGCGCAGCCTGGCGCTGGCACTGTGCTGCGCCGGCCTCTTGAGCGCCTGCTCGGTGGCCCCCGTCTATGAGGTGCCGACCACCCCGGCACCGGCCAGCTTCAAGGAAGCCGGCGCGCTGTGGCAAAGCGCCCAGCCTAACGATGCGGTGGATCGCGGCGACTGGTGGACGCTGTTTGCGGACGATCAGCTCAACCGGCTCGCTGCCCAGGTGCAGGTGCACAACCAGAACATTGCAGCGGCCGCAGCCGCCGTGCAGCAAGCCCAGGCGGCGCTGCGGGTGGAGCAGGCCGGCTTGCTGCCCTCCGTCAACGGCACCCTGGGCCAAACGCGCCAGGGCGGTGGCCAATCCAATGGCAGCGGCAGTGCCTCGCTGGGCATCAGCGCTGGCTGGGATGCCGACCTCTGGGGCCGCCTGCGCGAATCGGTCAGTGCGGCGCAAAGCAGCGCCCACGCCAGCGAGGCGGATCTGGCCGCTGCACGCCTGTCGGCCGTGGGCAGCCTGGTGCAGAGCTATTTCCGACTGCGCGAGGCCGATGCCGAGATGCAGATCCTGCAGCAGTCGATCGAGGGCTACCAGCGCAGCCTGCGGATTGCCCAGAACCGCTACGACGTGGGCGTGGAAGCGCGCACCGCGGTGCTGCAGGCACAGACCACCTTGACGACCACTCAGGCCAGTGTGGAATCGCTGCGCCAGTCGCGCCAGACCTATGAGCATGCGATTGCGGTGCTGACCGGCCAGGCGCCAGCGCAGTTTGACCTGCCACCCGCCGCCTGGAATGTGACCGTGCCCGAGATCCCCGGCGTGGTGCCCTCCACCCTGCTGGAGCGCCGGCCCGATATTGCCGCCGCCGAGCGTGCGGTGGCGGCGGCCAATGCCCAGATCGGCGTGGCCCAGGCGGCCTATTACCCGAGCCTGAGCCTGAGCGGCTCGCTCAACCGTTCTGGCTCCAACCTGGGCAATCTGTTCAGCGCCTCGGGCCTGCTGTGGTCCTTGGGTGCATCGCTGAGCCAGAGCATTTTCAACGCCGGTGCCACCACCGCACAGGTTGATTCCGCCCGCGCTGCGCATGCGGCCCGAACCGCGAGCTACCGCCAGTCAGTGCTGTCCGCCTTCCAGGCGGTGGAGGATGTGCTGAGCAATGTAGCCGCCCTCAATGCCCAGAAGCCGCTGCTGCAGCAAAGCCTTGATTCGGCGGAAAAGGTGGAGCAGCAAATGCTGAACCGCTACCAGCAAGGCCAGGTGCCGTACACCGATGTGGTCACCGCCCAGGCCACGGCTCTGTCGGCGCGCCGCTCGCTGATCCAGCTGCAGCTGAACCAGCAACTGGCGGCGGCCCAGCTCATCCAGGAGCTGGGTGGCGGCTGGCACGCCGCTTGGATGAAGCCGGGCGCTTAAAGCTCAAGCAAAGGCTTAGTGCAGATGGGGCAAGAAATTGCGCCCCGTCCGCTGCACAAACTGCGCATAGCTCATCGGCGCGCCCAGCTGCGCATCGCCCTGGTTGGGCAGCACCCAGGCCCAGGCGCGCTGCTGCTGCTCATCAAATACCAGCTTGTACAAATGGCTGGGCACCCAGACCTGGTTGCGGCCAATGGTGGGGGTGTGGCCTTCAAACAGCGGCCCCGTGTAGACAAACACATTGCCGCTGGCGCGCTTGGCGTATTTGCGCACATCTGCTTCCAGCTTGGACCAGACCTGGCGGTTGTTCGTAGGGTCCTGCGGCACCATGTTGGACAGCGCAAAGGACTGCGCCATGCCGGTGGCAGTGCTTTGGTCCGCCGCCGGCGCCATATGGCCCCGGTCATAGCCGCTCGCCTGGTAATCGGACAGCTCGGCCTTGTAGGCGGCGCGCAGGCGCGCATCGGCATAGAAGTGGTCGGTACGCGGCAAGCCTGCTGCGCTTTGCAGCCGCTGGCGGCTCAGGCGTTCTACCGTGACGATCGGCGTCTTGGACAAGCCCGAATACAGCACCGCAAACCCGGTGGAGCACAGAGTGACCGGCATCCAGTTGCGCCCCACGCTGGCGGCACTGAGCGGCGCGCTGGCGGGCAGTTGCTCGGCGCAGTCGGCAAAGCCTTCGCGGCCTTTGTCGTTGTTGGTCTGGCTGGAGGGGGCTTGGGCGCTGGGCGCTGAGGGAGCGCTCGCGTGGCCGGTATCTGGTGCACCCCCTCGGCTTTGCCGGGCAATCTCCGTAAACCGGTTCTGCCAGTCTGCCGCAGTGGCCTGGATCCCGTCGACCCAGTGCTGCACCGTTTGCACTGGCGCTTGGCGCTGCAGCCACTGCGTGCTGCCGCTGATGGCCCATTGGCGAATGTGGTCGAGCTGCGGCACATAGGTCGCAGACGTGATGGCCGCGACCGCGCTGTAAGCCGCAATCGCCCCTTTGCCCACAAGACCACGCAAAAAGCCGCGCAACAGACCGGGCGCGGCTTTGGAGGCTTTTTTGTTTTTGGAAGGACGCTTGGCGGAACGGGGAGGAGGGCAGGCCATGAACTACAACAACCGGGACATGCCGACGGCAGCCAGCATAGCAAGACAACCGCCGTATTGTGGCTCAAATTGCTACCTCTCTACCAAATTTGCTATGAATTTTTAAGCTAACTATCTAGATATTTGAATGGCTTGTGGCTATCTGGTGTAGGTGGCTGTGAAAAGCGATACTGTATAAAAATATGGCAAATATTGCGCTGTAGCAAAAACGAGTGCAGGACGGGGCTTGCAAGCTGGCGAGCCGCCGTCCCACAGCCTGGCCAGCAAAGGTCTGGGATCGGCAAAAAACAGTTTCTTCACGAATAGCAAACAACTGCAAACTGATAGTTATTGTTAACCACAAATAGATTTAATCGAATATCATATAGCTATCAATTATAGCTAAGTGTTAGCGCAGAGTTAATCGCGGTCACCGTTTTGCTAATACCGCCTGTTTTCCCTGGTAATGGGGCAGGTGTATTAACAGTGGGCCAGGTAATGGGTGGTAATGGTATTTGCCACCTCTAATTCGCAAAGACAATATTTACTCAATGTACACCCCTGTCTACGTGTATTTGTCGTCAGAGCCGTTTTCGAAGATAAAACTCAGGCCCACCAGCCATTTCGGTGTGTACAGAACGGATCCCATCAAACTGGTGGTCAATGAAACCACGGTAGCCACCTACCAGTACGTGCGGCTGGACCGGGTCTTCAACAAGATTTTTATCTACGATATCCATTTGCGCCGCGATGTTGGCAGCCTGGGGCTGGGCCAGTTCTATGACGAGCAAATGGGTGGGCGTGGCAAGTTGGGTGGTGATGAGTAATAACTGCTCTCTTGGATGCCTATGACGGGCGATTCCAATAATCGCATGGTTTAGCGCCATTGCGTATCTCTCCAGCCTTCTTCTCTGCAGCTTGATCGCTTAATCGGCCTATGTCCCAGACCAGGATTGCATATCTCCCTTTGTGCGACTGAAAACGGAACTAGGGATCCTCTGCCAAACCCTCGCCAAGCGGGATGGACACGGATCGGGATCAGACGCAAGGCGTCTTTTGCAGTAAATAGCCGTAGCTATTCACAAGGAAGACAACGCAGCGGATCGCCCGAATCCGCGTTCAGACCACGGCATGGAGTTTTGCAGAGGGTCCCTAGGTTTGGCGATAGGGGGCTTTGGATGCAAGCCTCGCGTCCCATCACGCATCCCGCGCCCTCAGGGGTGCCTGCATCCAGCTGTTCGACAGATCCAGCGCAGGGATCGAACGTATTAAGCGACTGGCGGCGTCTCCGCAATCGGCGTAGAGCATGCTCGCTTATAAGTAAATGGCTTAGAAATATTCAATCATAAAAGAAACTTCTTATAACACTTTTGAGCTATAGGTGTGACAATGTGTTTCTTTTGTGATCTTGGCCAAGTGCCTGCGATGCGGCGGTAGTCCTGTCCAGTTGCGAAATCCCTCGAGTTCTATCCCTCTAAATCACCCATCGCAATGAAAAAGCAACTCTTGGCCTTTGCGGCTGCGGCCTGTGCACTGTCTTCTTTTGCGCAAACGGTGCCGACCCTGTCCTGCTCCAGCCTTGTGTCGGAGCTCAATACCGGCACACTGAATGGCTCGAAGCTGGGTACTTCTCAGCTTGATCCGATTTGGAGTCAGTTTCAGGAGTACAGCAATTCGCCACAAACGCCCCCGCCTAACAGTGTCAGTTGGGTGCAGGCGCGGACGACGGTGGCGGTAGATCCGAATTGGGCTAGTTTCAACGATGCGCAGTGGCTCAGTCCGGGTCAGGGGGCATCTGGCAACCAGTCGGCATTCGGCAACTGGTGGCCGCGTCCCAACCCCAGTTTGACGCCGTACAACAACCACTATCGGGTTCAGTTCAACCTGTCTCCCGAAGTCCCACCATCTGCCTTGCGCATTGAGATGGAATACATGGGCGATGACGTGGCCAATGCGGCCTACGTCAATGGCACAGCGGTTGCTCCGTTTTCAGGAAACGGATTTGGCGGCGGTGTGTACACCACACTCAACACTGGCTGGGTCTCTGGCCTTAATACGCTGGTGTTCCGGACGGCAGATACCGGCTGGGCTGCAGGCTTTCTGGCGCGTGCCCGCACTGCCGGGGAGTCGGTCTGCTCGGTATCACCGATCAGTGTGACCAAGACGGCGGACAAGGCCAGCTATGTGCCGGGCGATGCCATCAACTACAGCGTGACGGTGACCAGCCAGGGCCTGGTAGATGCTACTGGCTTGAGCTTGGCGGATGCAGTGCCTGCCGGTGTGGCCAACCCGGTCTGGTCCTGCGTGGCTGGCGCGGGTACGGCGGTGTGTCCTAGCCCGATCTCCTCCAATGTTGTGTTTGATCTGCCAGCGCAATCCAGCCTGGTATTTAGCTTGTCAGGCACGGTCACGGGCCGCGATAGCCTCGACAATACAGCAACGATCACCCCGGGCACTGGTGGTGTGTGTTCTGTCACGACCGGCTGCTCCGCCAGTGTGAGCCCGAGCTACACAGCTGCGCCACCTGTGGCGCAGGCCGTGCCTGGATTGGGTGCGGGTGCACTGGCAGCGCTCACAGCGTCTGTTGGTCTGTTGGCCTGGCGGCGCAAAAAGGACAAGCGTATGGCTGCTGAAAATTAAGCAGCCTCCCGCGCCATTAAGTTTGGTTCAAGCCCTCCTTCTGAGGGCTTTTTGCTGCGCTGGTGGTGCAGGGTGCTAGGCATTGGTAATGCTGCCTTTTGGCTCGTTTGTGCGCAGCGATTAGCTCGTCTCTGTCCGTAGACGCACACAGCAGTTTCTATAGCTTCAGGGTGCACTGATCGTGATGGCTGCAATTTGGCGGGTGATGATCTCCAAAACCTGGAGGTGGTTGCGGTATCCATCGATGCTTAAACCAGATGCTTGCCCGGCACCCCAACACCAACGTAACAAGGGGCTTGCCCTCTGGTTAGAATGTCGGCTGCTATAGTTTTTAAACAAACGCAATCGGTTTCAACCGCAAACGCCTAGACATGCAGCACTCCACGACAGACAAAGAAAAAGCCGCTAAGTTGTTTAAACTTAACGGCTTTGAGTGTGGTGCCCGGGGCCGGAATCGAACCGGCACGCCTTGCGGCGGGGGATTTTGAGTCCCCTGCGTCTACCAATTTCACCACCCGGGCTGTGTCTGTATCGCAGCTCGCAATTATGGCACAAATAATGAGTTCCAAAAAATACCCAACGATTGAAGATGCGATCGGCAAGACGCCCTTGGTGGCCCTGCAGCGTATCGGTGCTGACTACAACGAGGCCAATGGCAATGTGGTGCTGGGCAAACTGGAAGGCAACAACCCGGCGGGCTCGGTCAAGGACCGGCCGGCGGTGTCGATGATCCAGCGTGCGCAGGAGCGGGGCGAGATCAAGCCCGGTGACACCTTGATCGAGGCCACCTCGGGCAACACTGGTATTGCGCTGGCGATGGCCGCTGCCATCAAGGGCTACCGTATGGTGCTGATCATGCCGGAGGACCTGTCCATCGAGCGTGCTCAGACGATGAAGGCCTACGGCGCGCAATTGATCCTGACGCCCAAGAGCGGCGGCATGGAATATGCCCGTGACCTGGCCGACAAGATGGTGGCCGAAGGCAAGGGCATTGTGCTGGACCAGTTTGCCAACCCGGACAACCCGCGCGCCCACTACGAGACCACCGGCCCCGAGATCTGGGAGCAGACGGGTGGCCAGATCACCCACTTTGTCAGCGCGATGGGCACGACCGGCACCATCACCGGTGTGTCGCGCTACCTGAAGGAAAAGAACCCGGCCGTGCGCATCATTGGCGCCCAGCCGACCGAAGGCTCGCGCATCCCAGGCATTCGCAAGTGGCCGGAAGAGTACCTGCCCAAGATCTATGACCCGAGCGCGGTCGACGAGATGGTCTACGTGACCCAGAACGATGCCGAGGACATGGCCCGCAGCCTTGCCCGTGATGAAGGCATCTTTGCTGGCATTTCTGCCGCTGGTGCCTGCCATGTCGCCCAGGAAATTGCGCGCCGCGAACGCAACGCTACCATTGTGTTTGTCGTCTGCGACCGGGGGGACCGCTATCTGTCCACCGGCGTGTTTCCCGCCTGAACGCGCAGGCCGGGCCCCTAGCGCCCGGCTGCTGGCATGAAAGCCCTATGCAATACGAAACGAAATTTTGCGTGAACTGCGCCACGGCGCTGCAATGGAAGGTGATGGCCGAGGACAGTGGCGATGTCAGCCGTCTGCGCTGCCCCGCTTGCGGCTGGACGCACTGGGGCAACCCCACGCCCGTGCTGGCCGCCGTCGTCGAGAACGACCAGGGCCAGGTGCTGCTGGCGCGCAATGCCATGTGGCAGCCGGGCATGTTTGGCCTGATCACCGGCTTCATGGAGGCCGGTGAATCGCCGGAGGCCGGCATTGCCCGCGAGGTGCTCGAAGAAACCGGCCTGCAGACCAAGGCCTTGCGCCTGATTGGCTGCTGGGAGTTTCTGCGCATGAACCAGGTGCTGATCGCCTACCATGTGCGCGTCGATGGCCAGCCCGAGGATGTGCGCCTGTCGCCCGAGCTGGTGGAATACCAGTGGAAGACCGCGCAGGATGTGCTGTGCTGGCCCTCCGGCACGGGCTATGCGATGGCCGAATGGGTCAAGAGCAAGGGCGCGCCGGTGCGCTTTGGCGCCTTCCGCCCCAACAACGCCAACCCCGACCCTGATCCCGCCAAATGGCCGGTGAACTACTGGGAAGAGGATGCCCGCTTTGTGGTGGCGCCCCGCCTGGACTGACACAGTTGGCGATCAACAACGAATGAAGACGATGGATATTGACCAGGAAGTGGATACGCGGGGGCTCAATTGCCCGCTGCCGATTTTGAAGGCCAAGAAGGCCTTGGCCACCATGCAGAGCGGGCAACTGCTCAAGGTGGTGGCGACGGATACCGGCTCGATCCGGGATTTCCAGGCATTTGCCAAGCAGACTGGTAATGAACTGGTGGATCAGCAAACCGTGGGTGAGGAGTTCATCCATATTCTGCGCCGCCGCTAGCCTCGCGCCCGCGCATCCCAAAACAAAGGCCTGCATCAGCAGGCCTTTGTTTTTCATGGATTCGACGCAGGGTCAGAACTGCAGCTCTTTCAAGAACGCGCGGAAATCATCGCCCACATCGGGGTGCTGCAGGGCCAGCTCCACCGTGGCCTGCAAAAAGCCTTCCTTGCTGCCGCAGTCATAGCGCTTGCCGCTGTAGCGGTAGGCGTACACCGTTTCGCTGTGCATCAGGCGCTCGATCGCGTCGGTCAGCTGGATCTCACCGCCCACGCCCTTGGGCTGGTTGCGGATCTCGTCAAAGATGCCGGGGGTGAGCACATAGCGGCCGGCCACACCCATGCGGGAGGGGGCTTTTTCTGGCGCGGGTTTTTCGACGATCTCGTCAATGCGCATCAGCGGGCCGCCTGCAGGCTCGCCCTTGACGATACCGTAGCGCTTGGTGTGCTCCAGCGGCACCTCTTGCACGGCCAGCAGCGAGCGGCCTTGCTTGGAGAAGGCGGCCGTCATCTGCGCCATCACGCCCGGGCCACCGGGCGTGCCGGTCATCAGGTCATCGGCCAGCAGCACGGCAAAGGGCTCGTTTCCCACCAGCGGCTCGGCGCAGAGCACCGCATGGCCCAGGCCCAGCGAGCGGGGCTGGCGCACAAACAGGCAGTTCATGTCATCGGGGCTGACGCTGCGCACCAGATCCAGCATGGCCTGCTTGCCGGCGTTTTCCAGCTCGTTTTCCAGCTCATAGGCGGTGTCGAAGTGGTCCTCGATCGCGCGCTTGCTGCGGCCGGTGACAAAGATCATGTCCCGGATACCGGCCTCGTAGGCTTCTTCCACCGCGTACTGGATCAGGGGCTTGTCCACCACGGGCAGCATTTCCTTGGGCGAAGCCTTGGTGGCAGGCAAGAAGCGGGTGCCCAGACCAGCGACTGGGAAAACGGCTTTGCGGACACGGGTCGGATTAGTCATAAATACTTGGGTTTCAGGACTTGGATGTGACAAAGGCGCAGCAAGCTGCGCCTTTGTGTGCAGGACCAAGGGGCATTATGTGCTGATTTTTGCACTGCCCCGGCCGAATCAGCCCAGGCGCTGGAGCTGCTCTTGCAGCTTGCTCAGCGAGGCGCCAAAGTCCGCCATGCGCTTTTTCTCCTGGTCCAGCACGGGAGCCGGTGCCTTGGCGCAGAAGGCCTCGTTGGACAGCTTGGCGTTGGCCTTGGTGATCTCGCCCTCCAGGCGCTTGATCTCCTTGCCAAGGCGCAGCTTCTCGGCTTCCACATCCACTTCCACAAACAGCGCCAGGCGGGCATCGCCCACCACCGATACCGGTGCGTGCTGGGCTTCAGCCGCCCAGGTGGTCTCGTCGTCGAACACCTTGACTTCGATCAGCTTGGCCAGGTTCTTCAGCACATCGGCGTTGGCGCGCAGGAAGGCGGCGCCATCGGCAGAGCCGGCCACCGTCAGCAGCGGCAGGCGCTGTGCGGGCGAGACGGCCATCTCACCGCGCAGCGCACGGCAGGCGTCCACCATCTGCTTGATGCGCTCCACATAGGCGATGGCCTCGTTGTCGATCTTCTCGGGCTGGGCTTGCGGGTAGGCGGCAATCGCAATCGATGCGCCTTCGCGGCCGGCCACGGGGGCCACCTTCTGCCACAGCGCTTCGGTCACAAACGGGATGATCGGGTGGGCCAGACGCAGAATGGTTTCCAGCGTACGGATCAGGGTGCGGCGGGTGCCGCGCTGCTGGGCTTCGTTGCCGGTCTGGATCTGCACCTTGGCAATTTCCAGGTACCAGTCGCAGAACTCGTTCCAGACAAAGTCATAGATGGTGTTGGCCACGTTGTCCAGGCGGAACTCGGCAAAGCCCTTGGCCACCTCGGCCTCGACCTTTTGCAGCTGCGAGACGATCCAGCGGTCTGGCTGGCTGAACTGCAGGTAGTCGCCGGCGGCGCACTGGTCCTTGCTGTGTTCCAGCAGGCCGCAGTCATGGCCTTCGCAGTTCATCAGCACAAAGCGCGAAGCGTTCCAGAGCTTGTTGCAGAAGTTGCGATAGCCCTCGCAGCGCTTGCTGTCGAAGTTGATCGAGCGGCCCAGCGAGGCCAGCGCGGCAAAGGTGAAGCGCAGTGCATCGGCACCGTAGGCAGGGATGCCTTCGGGGAATTCCTTTTGCGTGTTCTTGCGCACCTGGGGCGCGGTCTCTGGCTTGCGCAGGCCCGAGCTGCGCTTGTCCAGCAGCGGCTCCAGCGCAATCCCGTCGATCAGGTCCACCGGGTCCAGCACATTGCCTTCGGACTTGGACATCTTCTTGCCCTGCGCATCGCGCACCAGACCGTGGATGTAGACATGCTTGAATGGCACGCGACCGGTGAAGTGCGTGCTCATCATGATCATCCGGGCGACCCAGAAGAAGATGATGTCGTAGCCCGTCACCAGCACCGACGAGGGCAGGTAGAGGTTGAAGTCGTCATCGGCGGCATCGCCTTGCTCGGGCCAGCCCATGGTGCTAAAGGGCACCATGGCCGAGGAGTACCAGGTGTCCAGCACATCGGCATCGCGGCGCAGCACCTTGCCAGGCGCTTGTGCCTGGGCTTCGGCCTCGTTCTTGGCCACATAGATGTTGCCTTCTTCGTCGTACCAGGCCGGAATCTGGTGGCCCCACCACAGCTGGCGCGAGATGCACCAGTCCTGGATGTTGTTCATCCACTGGTTGTAGGTGTTGACCCAGTTCTCAGGCACAAACTGCACCTGGCCCGAGGACACGGCGTCGATGGCCTTTTGCGCAATGCTCTTGCCGGTGGGATCCTGGTCGCTGACCTTGCTCATCGCGATGAACCACTGGTCGGTCAGCATGGGCTCGATCACCTGGCCGGTACGGTCGCAGATAGGCACCATCAGCTTGTGCTTCTTGGTCTCGACCAGCAGGCCCTGGGCTTCCAGGTCGGCCACGATGGCCTTGCGCGCCACAAAACGGTCCATGCCCCGGTATTTCTCGGGCGCCTCGTCGTTGATCTTGGCTTCCAGGGTCAGCACCACGATCATCGGCAGCTTGTGGCGCTGGCCGACCTGGTAGTCGTTCTGGTCATGCGCAGGGGTGACCTTGACCACGCCGGTGCCGAACTCGCGGTCCACATAGTCGTCGGCAATGATCGGGATCTGGCGGCCCACCAAGGGCAGGGTCACGGTCTGGCCGATCAGGTGCTGGTAGCGCGTGTCTTCGGGGTGGACCATCACGGCCACGTCGCCCAGCATGGTTTCGGGGCGGGTGGTGGCCACCACCAGCTGGCCTTCGCCGCTGGTCAGCGGGTAGGCAATATGCCAGAGCGAGCCGTCTTTCTCCTGGTTTTCCACTTCCAGGTCGGACACGGCCGATTGCAGCACCGGATCCCAGTTCACCAGGCGCTTGCCACGGTAGATCAGGCCTTGCTGGTAGAGCTTGACGAAGGTCTCGGTCACCACCTTGGAGAGCTTGTCGTCCATCGTGAAGTACTCGCGGCTCCAGTCCACGGTATCGCCCATGCGGCGCATCTGCGTGGTGATGGTGTTGCCCGACTGTTCCTTCCACTCCCAGACCTTGGCGACAAAGTTTTCGCGGCCCAGGTCATAGCGGCTTTGGCCGGCGGCCTGCAGCTGGCGCTCCACCACGATCTGCGTGGCGATACCGGCGTGGTCGGTGCCCGGAATCCAGGCCGTGTTGTAGCCCTTCATGCGGTGGTAGCGGGTCAGCGAATCCATAATCGTCTGGTTGAACGCATGGCCCATGTGCAAGGTGCCGGTCACATTGGGTGGTGGCAGCTGGATGGAGAAGTTCTGGTGCGCTGCCACCGACTCCGCATTGGGCGCACCGGTGCCGCGATAGCCGGCATTGCCGTAGCCGCGCTTTTCCCATTCCGGGCCCCAATGGGCTTCGATGGCCGAAGGCTCAAAAGACTTGGACAGGCTATCGAGACCTGGTTGGGAAATCGGTTGGCTGTTGGTGTCGCTCATGGTGTGATCAATGGAAAACGGCACCACAGATCGAGATGCCGTTGGATAGCTTGGAATGAATAAGCTGATTTTAGCCCGCCTGCGGCCATGACCGGCCCGCGTGGGCTTGTGGCCCGGTTGCTGGCGGCCTGCGCCCCTGCAGACAGGCATAAAAAAACTGCCAGCGGCCGTTTATCGGCTACTGGCAGTTATGGGCGGTCAGGGGCTCTTGTGCAGACGAGCCCCATGCAGCTCAGGTTGGATTACTGCTTGACGGCTTCGATCTGCACGACCAGGCGCACGTTCTTGGCAGCGCCCCAGTTCACGCCGTAGTCCAGGCCGAAGGCGGTACGGTCAAACGTGGTTTCGAAATCGCCACCGCAGACTTCGCGGTCTTGCAGCATCTTGTTGGGGTAGCAGTTGAACTTGTTGGCCTTGAAGGTCACGGGCTGGGTCTTGCCCAACAGGGTCATGTTGCCTTCGACGGAAGCGAGCTTGTCGCCATCAAACACGAACTTGGTGGACTGGAAGCGGGCCTTGGGGTGCTCGGCCACGTTGAAGATGTCCTTGCTTTGCAGGTGCTTGTCAAAAGCAGGCGTGCCGGAGTTGACCGAAGCGATATCGATGTTGATATCGACCGAGCCGGTCTTGCCAGCGCGGTCCAGGGTCAGGGTGCCTTCTTTTTTGTCGAAGCGTGCACGGTTGGTCGTGGCGCCGTTGTGGTCGATCTCGAAGGTCGCAAAGGTGTGCGTTGGGTCGATCGCGTAGGTGGCTGGAGCCGCGTGCACAGCACCGGCAAACAGGGAAGCAGCGGCCAGGGCCAACAGGGAAGTGCGCATCAGGAATCTCCTAAAAAAGGGGTTAAAGAACTGAGAACAGAAAAACAGAGGCTGGGCTTAGATCTTGCCCACACCGGTCAGGGCCAGCTTGAACTGCACCTGCACCTCGTCGGCCACCATCGAGGTGTCCTTCCAGTCGCCATCGCCGATGGCATAGGTCAGGCGCTTCAAGGGCAGGGTGCCGGCAGCCGTGGTGGTGGTGCCCGATTGGGTCAGGGTGACGGGCAGGCTGACCTTCTGGACGTTGCCCTTGATCGTCAAGGTGCCATCGACCTGGTACTTGCCGCCGCCCAGGGCCTTGACGGCGGTGGAGTCAAAGGTGGCTTGCGGGAACTTGGCGACATTGAACCATTCGGCCTTGGGCAGCTCGGCATCGGTTTCCTTGACGCCCATCGTGGCGCTGCCGGTGTCGACCGAGAATTGGATCTTGCTGGCTTCGGGCTTGGCGGTGTCGAAGGCGATCTTGGCATCGAACTTCTGGAAGTGGCCCTTGATCGGCACGCCCATCTGCTTGGCTTCGAAGTTGACGGCGCTTTGTGCCGGCACCAGTGCTTGCTGGGCCATCACGGGGGCGGCAAATGCAGCTGCGGTCAGGGCGGCAGCGAACAGGGCGATTGGGGAGAGCTTGGACATCAGATCAGACTCCAGTAAAAAAACGGTGCAAAAACGGTACAAATCAAGAAGCGCGGCCGGGCAGCATGCGGGAGAGCAGGCCATCGCGGTCAATCAGCTGGTGCTTGAGCAGTGCAGCCACATGCATGACCACCAGCGCAGCCAGGGTGTAGGCCAGGTAAGCATGCCAGGGCTTGAGGGCTTCTGCCAGCTCCGGGCTCTTGCTCACCAGATCGGGCAGGGGCATCACGCCAAACAGCACGATGGGGAAGCCTGCTGCCGAGCTGTAGATCCAGCCCATCAGCGGCACAGCAAAGAACAGTGCATACATCAGGTGGTGCACGCCATGGTGGGCTACATGCTGCCAGGCGGGCATTGCACGGGCAGTGGCCTCGGGCAGTGCCGGTGGGCGGTGGGTGAAGCGCCAGAGGATCCGTACGGCCGACAGAATCAGGATCGTCATGCCGGCCCATTTGTGCCAGTTGAAGTACTTGAGGCGGGTGGGGGAGAAGGGCAGGCTGGTCATGTACAGGCCAAAGGCAAAGATGCCAATCAGGGCCAGGGCCAGAATCCAGTGCAGTGCAATCGCCGTGCCGGTATAGCGGGTGTTATTGGTCGTGGTAGCCATAAAAAACGCTGCAGCGAGGGATGCAGCGGTATTGTTTGAAGCGAGTGTAGGAGCGGATCAATTGCCAGAAGTTCAGCCCGATTGATGGCGAAGTTCAAATTAATTGAATTGATCGACCTCGGCTTGGCTGGTTCCAGAACCAATGTTCATAAGCATATGCCGAGCAGGCACAAACAGGCGGTTTTAAAGCCTGCTGGCAACCCGGGTGACGCGCGATTTTGTATCGCCTTGTATATCGCATGCAGTGAAGGCAGCCCCCGCCCGGGGCTGCGCTTCAGACTTGCTCGCCAGCCAGCGCGGCCTGCTTCCAGGCCTGGGCGGCGGCAGCGGCATCACCCCGGTACTCCGCCTGGCGGGCCAGGTGCTGCCAGGCGCGGCGGCGCAGCGATTCCTCTTGCAGCGAAGGCGCAGCTTGCTGCAGCCACTGCTGGGCCTTGCCCCAGAGCTGGCGCTGCAGGCAGGCGCATCCGGCCAGGTACTGCAGGTAGGGGTCGTGAGGCCGGCGCTGCTGGGCGGTCTCGATGCGGGCCAGCCAGGTCGCATCAAGCGCGCCCATGCTGTCTTCAAGCACGCGCACCAGGCGTTCGGCCTGCAGGCTGGGCAGGCCGTTGTTGCTGGTGGTGTAGCGCTCCCAGGCGGGCAGCAGCCATTCGCGCATCTGCTGCGGGTTGCCGCCCAGTTGTTGCAGGCGGCGCGCGGCATGGATGCCGACCTCGGGCAGGTTGCGCTCGTTCGCATCCAGGTTGCGCCAGGCCTGCATCAGCTGCTCGGGGTCATGGGCATCGTTGATCAGCTCGGTCGCCAGGCCCTTGATGATGCTCTGCGCCGCAGCGGCCGAAAACGCGCGGTGCTTGGCCAGCAGCCGGGCCGTATCCAGCGCGGTCAGGGCCTGGCGCAGCTGGCGCGCCGCCTTGAGCTTGAGGCGCAGCGCCAGGGTGCGGCGTGCGGCGCCCTGGGGCAGGCGTGCCAGTTGCTCGATCGCGCCATGGGCATTGTGGTCATCCAGCGCCCACTGCGCGGCGCGCAGCTGGGTGCCTTCGGCCAGCTCGGGCAGATTCCTGGCCTGGGGGGCGGTGGCTTCCTGCATCGCCATGTCCCAGTGCTGGTCGCGCTGGGCCTGGTCCTGCAGCGCGTGCGAGCTCTCGGCTGCCAGCACATGGCCCAGCACGCGCAGCGGCAAGCCATTGGGGATGGCGGCGCCACTGTCCTGCAAGGCCTGCTCCTGCGCCAGGGCCGACAGCGCGGCCTTGCGGGCGCGCACAAAGCGGCCGGCCTGCAGCTGGGTCACGGCATCCAGCGCTGCGCCATGCATGGCGCGCTCTTTTTGCTGAATGCGCCAGCGCTTGGCCTGGCGCGGCAGCTCGAACATGGCGCTGACGCCGCGTAGCGCGCCGTAGACCAGCACAAAGGCCAGCAGCAGCAACACGACGACCATGTTCAGCGAGAAATCAATGCGGTAGGGCGGCCAGTGCAGGGTGACGCTGCCCTGGTTGCTGCCAGCAAACAAGGCGGCGGCCACTGCCACGGCAAACAGACCGATCAACCAAAGTGCGGCTCTCATGGCTTAACGTCCTGCGGCCGCAGTGGCCAGTGCGGCCAGCGTGTCATTGGCGCGTGGCACTTCCACATCCTGCATGGCCTGCTGCAGTTGGTTGAGCTGCTGGGCGGCCTGCTGGCCACGGCGCGAAGAGATATCGAAATACTTGTGCACGGCGTCAGCCGCAGCGGCCAGGTCATTGCGCGAGGCGTTCATCTGGCGGCCCAGCAAGGCCATGCGTGCGTTCAGGATGCGCAGCTTGAGGTTCTCACGCACAAAAAACGCCTGCGTGGGCGAGAGCAGTACTGCATCGGGGTAGTCGATGCGGCGCACGCGCACCAGGCTGCGTGCCTCTTCATGCACCACGTCCCAGGCACTGCTCAGCGCAGACAGCCACCAGCTTGGGGCTGCAGTGTCGTCTGCAGCAGCATTTGCATTGGCTGCTGATGGCGCCGCCGCTGCGTTGCCCCGGTTGCGGGCGGGCGCCGTGCGGCGGGCGTTTTTATCGAGCACATCGTTTTGCAGCGGCAGATCATCGATCTGGCGCAGCAGGTCGTCCATGCGGGCCAGCAGGCCGGCGGTGTCCAGTGATTTGCTGGCGGCAATGCGGTCCAGATCGCGGGCAATGGCGCGTTGCAGCGGAGCCAGGCGGGGCTGGGCCGACACGGTCACGCGCTGCTGCGCAATCTTGAGGGCGCTGACGAGCGGATCAGGGCTGCCGCTCAACTGGCTTTGCTGCATCGCAAAGCGCACGGCGCTTTCGATGTCGCCGACCATGGTGTCATCGCGGTTGCGCGACAGGCTTTGCACCAGCTCTTCCAGCTGGCCGCGCTGCAGCGCCACTTCGCCAACGCGGGCCTCCATCACCGACATGCGCGAGGCGGTGTCGCGCGATACATCGTCTGCCTGGCGGGCCAGGGTGCGGGCTTCTACCGCTTGGCTGCGCGAGTCGGCGCTTTGCAAGGCCAGCTGCTGCTGGATGTTGTTCAGGCGTTGCCACAGCATGGCTGCGCTGATGATCGCGATAGTGGCGGCAATGCCCAAGGTCACGGACGTCCAGACCCAGGCTTGCGGCATGCGGCTGCCGGCAGGGTGGACCTGGCTGGAAGCGGTGGCCGGGTGGGAGGGCGTGGGGTTCGGTGCTTGCTCTGGCAGCGTCATAGCGCAGATTCTAACGACGCTACCACGTCTTCCAGGGCAGGCCGGCACTGCAGAATGTGGACAAATCCTGCCGCGCGGGTCGCCTGGGCGATGCGCGCATGGGTGCTCAGCGCCTGGGCCGGTGCCAATGCGCTGGCGCTGAATCTGTTGCTTAAATGCATCACCGCCTCGGAGCTGCTGAACAGCCAGATGCTGCCATCCGCCAGTGCTTGCTCTGCCAATGCGAGTTGCGCTGGCGTCCAGGCGGGCGCGCGGCGCTCGTACACACCAACAAAATCCACGCCCACACCGGCCGCTTGCAACTGGCGGGCCAGCCATTCGCGGCCCGAGCCGGTCACCAGCTGGTCAATCGCACTGCCGGCACTGGCGCCGCGCACCACCAGCACGCGCTGGCCCGATGCCGCCATGGCGGCGGCCTGCGGGCCGACCTCGGTCCACAGCGATTCGGAGTCGAACTGCGGGGCATCGGTGGCGGGCTGGTCGATCAAATCGCTGGGCACACCCAGTGCCCGGGCTGCGCGCGCGGTGCCGGGGCCGGGGCACCACAGCCGGGTGTGGGGCGCCTCGCGCGCTTGCTGGGCCAGCGCCTGCACCAGGTCTGGGTCCAGAAAAAAGCGTGCCGCATTGGTGCTGACCAGCATCAGCGCGCCATAGCGTTGCCAGTGCTGGCGCGCCTGCATGCTGGCTGCCTGGTGGGCGGGGCTGTCGGCAGCGGCAATCTCGATCAGCGGCAGGGCATCGGCCTGCAGGCCCCGCTGGCGCAGCTGGGCCACCCAATCGTCCGCTTCGGGCTGGGGGCGGGTGATGATGATACGGCGCGGAGGCTGGGCCATGGCAGTGCTGGCGGGCCGCTCAACGGCGCACCTGGGCGCCCGCTTGTTGCAGCAGTGCAGCCACTTGCTGGCCCAGCGCATCGCCACTGTCCAGATCGGTGACGGCGGCGCTGGCCTGCGCAGAGACCAGGGGGGCGTTGGGATTGGCTTCGTCGCCCCAGGCGGCGCGCAGCCAGAGCTGGCCGTCTTTCCATTCGCCATGGGCTGCCAAAGGCATGGAGCAGCTGCCGCCCATGCAGCGGCTGACAGCACGCTCGGCCGTCACCGTTTGCCAGGTGCGCTGATCGGCCAGACCGGCAAACAGGTCCAGCAGGTCCTGGCGGTCGCTGCGCACTTCAATGCCCAGCGCGCCCTGGCCTGCGGCGGGCAGCATGGTGTCGGTGTCGAAGGCATGCCGGATGCGTGCATCCAGCGCCAGGCGCTTGAGGCCGGCCGCGGCCAGCACGATGCCGTCATACTGGCCTTCGTCCAGCTTGCGCAAGCGGGTGTTGACATTGCCGCGCAGCGGCTGGATATCCAGATCGGGCCGTAAGGCGCGCAGCAGCACCTGGCGGCGCAGGCTGGAGGTACCGACCACGGCGCCCTGGGGCAGATCCTGCAGGCTGGCGTAGTGGTTGGAGACCCAGGCATCGCGCGGGTCTTCGCGTTCGAGCACGGCTGCCAGCGCAAAACCCGGTGGCAGCTCCATCGGCACATCCTTGAGCGAGTGCACGGCCAGGTCGGCGCGGCCGGTCTCCAGCGCGGTTTCCAGCTCTTTGACGAACAGGCCCTTGCCGCCCACTTTGGACAGGGTGCGGTCCAGAATCTGGTCGCCCAAGGTGGTCATCCCCAGCAGGCTGACCTGGTGGCCCAGGCGCTGCAGGATATGTTGCACATGTTCAGCCTGCCACAGGGCAAGCTGGCTTTCGCGCGTGGCGATGGTCAGGGACAAGGAGCTCATGGGATAGGGGGCCACGCCTGGCCCGGTCTCCTCTTTATCGGCGGCCGGACACCTTACGTGGTCAACAAGCGGTTCACAACAGGCGGCTGATGCTAGCATGTGCAGCGCCGCTCTTTGGCGCAGTGCGACTTTGGGCGGCGTGGATCTTTCAGCACCTTTGCTTCTTCGCCCATGACCACTGCCAGCAAAAAAGACACTCCTGCAGTCGCCAAGCCCCCGGCGCGCAAACCCAAGGCGAGCAGCCCTGCCGCCACCCAGGCCGTTACGCGCCGTGCGGACAAGGACCAGCCCTTGATGGATGACATCCGGCTTCTGGGCCGGATTCTGGGCGATGTGATTCGCGAGCAGGAGGGCCAGGCCGCCTTTGACCTGATCGAGCAGGTGCGCCAGCTGTCGGTGGCCTACCGCCGCAATGACGACCAGGACGCGGAGAAATCGCTCAAGTCCTTGCTCAAGGGCCTGTCGGGCGACCAGACGGTCAGCGTGATCCGCGCCTTTACCTATTTCTCGCACCTGGCCAACCTGGCGGAAGACCGCCACCATATCCGCCGCCGTGAGATCCATGAGCGCGCCGGTAACACGCAGGAAGGCAGCATCGAGGTAGCCCTGGCGCGCCTGCGCTGGGCCGGCATCCCCGTCAAGGCGGTGTCGCAGACCTTGGCGCACAGCCTGATCTCGCCGGTGCTCACCGCCCACCCGACCGAGGTGCAGCGCAAGAGCATTCTGGATGCCGAGCGTGCGATTGCCGCCCTGCTGGTGGCGCGCGACGATATCGCCCAGCGCGCCCAACTGTTTAACAGCAGCAAGGACACCCTGACCCCGCGCCAGCTGGCCGACAACGAGCTGCAACTGAGCGCCCAGGTCACCCAGCTGTGGCAGACACGGTTGCTGCGCTATTCCAAGCTGACGGTCGAGGACGAGATCGACAATGCGCTGAGCTACTACCAGGCGACGTTCCTGACCGAAATCCCCAAGCTCTACGCCGCGCTGGAGCGCGAGCTGGGCGAGCGCGATCTGGCCACCTTCTTGCGCATGGGCCAGTGGATTGGTGGCGACCGCGACGGCAACCCCAATGTCACGGCTAAGAGCCTGCAGGAAGCGCTGCGCCGCCAGTCCGACCTGGTGCTGCGCCACTACCTGACCGAGGTGCACTACCTGGGCGGCGAGCTGTCGATGTCCCAGCGCCTGGCCGGCAATACCGCGGGCTTGCAGGCGCTGGCCGCGCGCTCCCCGGATACCAGCCAGCACCGCGAGGATGAGCCCTACCGCCGCGCGCTGATTGGCGTGTATGCACGCCTGGCTGCGACCTTGAAGAACCTGAGCGGTGGTGAAGCCGCCCGCCATGCGGTGGCGCCGCAAAACCCCTATGCGACGAGCGAGGAGTTTCTGGCCGATCTGCGCGTCATCGAAGACTCCTTGCGCGACCACCACGGCCGCGCGCTGGCCGAACAGCGCCTGTCGCCGCTGATCCGCGCGGTGCAGGTGTTTGGCTTCCACCTGGCCACCGTTGACCTGCGCCAAAGCTCGGACCAGCATGAGGCGGTGATCAGCGAGCTGCTGGCCACGGCGGGCCTGCAGGCCGATTACAGCCAGCTCAACGAGGCGGCCAAGCGCGAGCTGCTGCTGCAGTTGCTGAGCGATGCCCGCCCGCTGCGCGTGGTGGGCGCCAGCTACAGCGAGCGCTGCCAGAGCGAGATGGCGATTTTCGAGCGAGCGCGCCTGTCGGTGCAGCTCTACGGCCAGGACGCCATCCGCCACTACATCATCAGCCACACCGAATCGGTCAGCGACCTGCTCGAAGTGCTGCTGCTGCAAAAGGAAGTGGGCTTGCTGAGTGGCCGCATCAACGATGGCCAGTCGCGTGCGACCCTGATCGTGAGCCCGCTGTTCGAGACCATCGATGACCTGCGCCATGCGGCCAGCATCATGCGCGAATACTATGCGCTGCCCCATATCGCCGCGCTGATCCAGCGCAGCGGTGCCGAGCAGGACATCATGCTGGGCTACAGCGACAGCAACAAGGATGGTGGCATCTTCACCAGCAACTGGGAGCTGTACCAGGCCGAGCTGGCGCTGGTGGCGCTGTTTGACGAGCTGAGCCAGCCCAACCCCGTGCAACTGCGCCTGTTCCATGGCCGGGGCGGCACGGTGGGGCGTGGCGGTGGCCCCAGCTACCAGGCGATTCTGGCGCAGCCGCCGGGCACCGTGCGCGGCCAGATCCGCCTGACCGAGCAGGGCGAGGTGATTGCCTCCAAGTACGCCAACCCCGAGATCGGTCGGCGCAACCTGGAGACCCTTGTGGCCGCCACCTTGGAAGCCACCTTGCTGCAGCCCACCAAGCCCGCCAGCCAGGCATTTCTGGATGCGGCAGCAGACCTGTCGGCCGCCAGCATGGCCGCCTACCGCGATCTGGTCTACGGCACCAAGGGCTTTGAGAGCTATTTCTTCAGCTCCACCCCGATCCGCGAGATTGCCGAGCTCAATATCGGCTCGCGCCCCGCATCGCGCAAGGCCAGCCAGCGCATCGAGGATTTGCGCGCCATCCCCTGGGGCTTTAGCTGGGGCCAGTGCCGCCTGACTCTGCCGGGCTGGTATGGCTTTGGCTCGGCCGTGCAGGCCTTTGTCAGCCAAGAGGGGAAAACCGCCAAGTTGCAGTGGGCCTTGCTGCAGAAGATGTACCGCCAGTGGCCGTTTTTCCGCACGCTGCTGTCCAATATGGACATGGTGCTGGCCAAGAGCGATATGGCGCTGGCGCTGCGCTACAGCGAGCTGGTGGCAGACACGCGCTTGCGCAAGCGCGTGTTCCAGGCCATCGAAGCCGAATGGAAGAGCACGGCCGAGGCCTTGGCCTTGATCACCGGCGAGGCCAACCGCCTGGCCAACAACCCGGCGCTGGAGCGTTCCATCCGCCACCGCTTCCCCTACATCGATCCTTTGCACCATCTGCAGGTGGAGCTGATCCGCCGCTGGCGCAATGGAGAGGACAATGAGCGGGTGAAGACCGGTATCCATATCTCCATCAACGGCATTGCCGCTGCGCTGCGCAATACCGGTTGAGGTGATCTGGACTTGGGCTGGGCCCCTTGCCATAGGCAAGAACCCACCCCAGTGATGAGGCCCTGGCGCCAAGCCGGGGCCTTTGTTATTTTTACGGGGCAGCTGGCTTGTCTGCCTTTGCAGAACGCTGCCCAACAAGAAGGAATTGTGATGAATGCCTATGTTTACCTGGGCGGCGCCATTGCGCTGGAAGTGATGGCCACTACGGCCATGAAGTCCTCCGAAGGCTTTACCCGCCTGGTGCCCAGCCTGATCTGCGGCATTGGCTATGTGCTGTCGTTCTACCTGCTGGCGCAGACCTTGAAGACCGTGCCCACCGGCATTGCCTATGCGATCTGGTCGGGCGTGGGCATTGTGGCGATCTCGCTGATCGCCTGGGCCTTGCATGGGCAAAAGCTCGATGCCGGGGCCATGGCGGGCATGGGGCTGATTATTGCCGGGGTGCTGGTGATCAATCTGTTTTCTAAGTCGGCAGGGCATTGATGCTTGTTGTCCACAGATGCGCTGGCCTCAGCTATTGACACAGAAACTCCATTAGCGATTTATAAAATAAATCTTAGAATGCGTGGTTCTGTATTAATAACACTGGAGGGATATAGGCATGGGTTGGATGGCAAAAATAGGGGTGGCCAGTCTGGTCAGCTGGGGCGCAATGGCGGGCTTGGCTGCTGCGGCGGGTTCGCCAGGCCAGGCAGATCAGGTTTTCAAGGTACCGGCGTTAGAGCAGCCAGCGGGCGTGCCGCAGGAGTTTGTGCGTACCAAGAGCATGGAAGCCGGTCTGGCCATCCAGCCTGTCGCGATTGACCTGGGTGAGTGGATAGCCCTCAAGTCTGCCCCCGAGCTGCCCGTGCAGATCATCGGTGCATCACGCGCAGTGCAGCAAGCCCAGTCCGCCACGCAAACTGCGCAACTGCTGCAATGGCAGACATCGGCCAACGGCGGCACCGTGGCGGCCTTGAGTGTGCGCTCGGGCGGCGCCCAGGGCTTGCGTCTGGGCCTGGTGGTGGATCAACTGCCTGGCAGCGCCATGCTGCGCCTCTATACCGACCACCAGCCTGCTGCGGTGTTCGAGATTTCCGGCCAGCGCGTCATGCAGATGCTGCAGGCCAACCTGGATGCTGGCGATAACAGCGAAGCGGGCCGCACCTGGTGGACACCCAGCAGCTCCGGCGAGCAAGTGACCCTGGAGATCGAGCTGCCCCCAGGCACCATGCCCGAGCAGCTCAAGGTCTCGCTGCCACAAGTCATGCACATCTATGAAAACCTGTCGCTGCCGCTGGGCACGGATGAGACGGATGCAGCGCAAGAGGATGCCAAGGCGATGCCGCTTGGCGATCCAGTGGCATGCCATCTGGATGTGAATTGCTTTACCCAGCTGCAAGATGAGCGCAAAGGCGTTGCCCGCATGGCCTATGTGACCGAGCGCATGGCCGATGGCAGCTACTACTACGGTTTGTGCACCGGCAGCCTGCTCAACGACGCGCAGGGCTCTAAAACGCCATACTTTCTGACCGCTGCGCACTGCATGTCGACCCAGACCCTGGCCTCCGCGCTGGAGACCGACTGGTTCTACACCTCCACCCGCTGCTCCAGCAACAGCCTCTCGCCCAACAGCGTGAACCTGCGCAATGGCGCCCAGCTGCTCTACAGCAGCGCTAACCCCGATGTCACCTTGCTCAAGCTCAATGACACGCCCCCTGCAGGCGCCGTGTTCCTGGGCTGGGACAGCAGCATCGTGCCCAACAACACGCCCGTGGTCGGTGTGCACCATCCAGACGGCGGCTTGCAGAAGATCAGTTTTGGCACCATGTCTTCCCGCTTCGATTGCAACCTGGATGGCAAGAGTGTGCTCTGCACCTCAGCGCCCAATTCTGGCAACTACTACTACGTGCCCTGGTCCATGGGCCTGACCCAGCAGGGCAGCAGTGGCTCGCCGCTGTTTAACAATGGCGCCGTGACCGGTGTGTTGACGGGCGCGTCGGAAGCCAGCTGCCGTGCCAACGGTGCAGGTGCCTACAGCTTCTACCCGAGCTTGAACAGTGTGATGCCAGCGCTGCGCAAGTGGCTGGTGGACGCAGGCGGTGCGGCAACTACCCCGGTATCCGGTCGCATGCCGATTTACCGCTTCTACAACACCCAGAACGGTACGCACTTCTTCACCGCCAGCGCGCAGGAGCGCGATGCAGTGATCCAGGGCAACCCGAACTACCAGTACGAAAACATTGGCTTCTATGCGTCCACGCAGACCGCTACAGCGCCCAATGCGGTCTACCGTTTCTACAACAACAACTCGGGCTCGCACTTCTACACCATCAATGCCGACGAGCGCGCCTTCGTGATGGCGAACTATCCGCAGTTCAGTGTGGAGGGTGTGGCCTGGTATGCGCGCCAGGTGCAAGGCGATGGCTCGGTGCCCATGTACCGTTTCTACAATACGCTCACCGGCGCGCACTTCTATACCACCAACCCATCCGAGCGTGATTTTGTGGTGGCGACCTATCCGCAGTTTCTGTTTGAAGGCATTGCTTACTACGTGTGGGGCAGCCAGTAAGGCAGCACCGACCGGGTCTGACCACCGGCTGGAGGGTGGTCGGACCCAGCACTCAGCGCCGGCCTATCAGCCTCGTTCGACGGGGCGCGATGGGTCGCTGCACCACTCGCTCCAGCTACCGGCAAACAGCGCCGTGGGCGCATAGCCGGCAATCTCCATCGCGATCAAATTGGGCAGGGCGCTGACGCCGCTGCCGCATTGGTGCACGACCGTCTGCGGATCCTGCCCGGCCAGCAGCGCATCGAACTCGGCGCGCAGCTCCGCGGCGGGTTTGAAGCGGCCATTCGCGTCGATATTGGTAGTGAAGGGCCGGTTCAGCGCGCCAGGGATGTGGCCGGCCACCGGGTCCAGCGGCTCCACCTCACCACGGTAACGTGCAGGCGCGCGGGCATCGATGATGGTTTGCGCCGTACCCAAGGCCTGCTGCACCTGCGCGGCGGTCTTGAGATTGCGCAGCGCCGGGCGCAGTTCAAAGTTGCTTTGGAAATGGCTGGCAGGCTCGCCGGCCTCCACCGGGCCGCCTGCGGCCTGCCAGGCCTGCAAGCCGCCGTCGAGCACGGCCACTGCATCGTGGCCGGCCCATTTGAGCATCCACCACAGGCGGCCGGCATAGTTCACGCCATTGCGGTCATAGACGACGGCCTGCATGTCATTGCGAAAGCCCACTTGCGACAGCCACACGGCAAAGCGCTCGCGGCTGGGGAGCGGGTGGCGGCCGCCCGATGCGGGCTCGCCCAGGTCGGTGGCCGCAATGCTTTGGCCGTGGCTCAGGGCGCCATGCGGGGCGCTCAGGTCCTTGTCGAGATTGGCGTAGACGGCGCCTGCAATATGGGCCTGGGCAAACTGTTCGGCACCGGCCGCCGGCTTGGTCAGGTCAAAGCTGCAGTCAAACACCATCACTTGCTGCGGGCTGGACTGCTGCAACGCCTGCAACTGGGCGACGGTGATCAGGGTGGTGTAGGCAGCGGGGAGGGGTGTGGTGGCCATGGCAGTGCTCCAAGAAGAATCTTGCAAACATTATGTGGCAGCGCCGCAGCCGCTGCAGCCAACATGGGCGCCACCACCATGCGCCGGCCGCCCGACCGGATCAGCGCTTGCGCAGTACCGTGGCGACGATGCCGCTTCCCACGATCAAGGCCATGCCCATCCAGCCGATGGCTGGAATCTGGTCGCCAAAGACAACGATGCTGAACAGGCCTGCAAACACAATGCCCGAGTACTGCAGGTTGGCGACGACCAGGGTGGCGCGGCGCGTGGTGGCCGAGCCATAGGCGCGCGTCATCGCCAGCTGGGCCCCGGCGGCCAGAATGCCGACAGGGATCAGCCACAGCGAGGGCCAGCCGGGGAAGCTGGAGGTGCCGACAAACAAGGTGGCCAGGCCGCCGGCGATGGCCGAACCCACGGCAAAGTAGAAGACCACGCGCTGCTCGGGCTCACCCATGCGCGACAAGGCCACCACCTGCATATAGGCAAAGGCAGAGATCAGGCCGGACATCAGGCCCACCAGGCCGGCAAACATCTGGTCGGCCTCGATGTTGGGGCGCAGCATCAGAATGACGCCGCAAAAGCCACTGATCACCGTCAGCACCAGTGGAATATTCAGCGCGGGCTGGTCGCCCTCGCCCTTGGGGCGCCAGGTGAGCAGGGCGCTGCCCACAACAAAGGCCGCCACCCAGAGGCTGCTCATGTAGTTCAAGGTCATCGCGGTGGCCAGCGGCAGCTTGCCGATCGCATAAAACCACATGCCCATCGAGGTGACGCCGATGCAGCTACGCCAGGCATGCATCCTGGGGTAGCGGGTGGTCAGGGAGATATTTTGGCGCCGGGTGAGCCACCAGATCAGCGCCATGCTGATGAGACCCCGGTAGAACACGATCTCGGCCGCGTTGAAATACACAGAGGCGAACTTGATGCACACGCCCATGAGTGCAAACATGAACGCAGCGGCCACCATCCAAAGGGCTTGCATGGGAGATCTTTAATGAAAAAAGCTGCTATCGCGGAGCGTAAGGAACCCTCTGCAAAACTCCCTGCCGTGGTCTGAACGCGGTCTCGGGCGATCCGCTGCGTTGTCTTCCTTGTCAATAGCTACGGCTATTGACTGCAAAAGACGCCTTGCGTCTCATCCCGATCCGCATCCATCCCGCTTGGCGAGGGTTATGCAAAGCGTCCCTGACAGCTATCTGAGGGTCTAAATAGTTGGGAGTGCCTGGCTGTGGCAGATCACTTGTCTGGAACAGCGGCCTGCATCATACCCCGATACCACTCGTGGAAGTGCTGCATGCCGTCTTCCATCGGACTCTGGTAGGGGCCGACTTCGTTGTCGCCGCGCTCATACAAGGCCTTGCGGCCAGCATCCATGCGCTCGGCGATCTCATCGTCCTCGATGGCAGTCTCCATATAGGCGGCGCGCTGGGCCTGCACAAACTCGGGCTCGAAGGCGCTGATTTCCTCGGGGTAGTAGAACTCCACCACGTTCATGGTCTTGTCCGGGCCGACGGGGTGCAGGGTCGAGACCGTCAGCACATGCGGGTACCACTCCACCATGATGTGAGGGTAGTAGGTCAGCCAGATCGCGCCATGCTCGGGCATCTTGCCGTCGCGGAAGTTCAGCAACACCTCGTGCCAGGTCTTGTAGATGTCCGATCCAGGCTTGGCAAAGGTGGGTGCCACGCCCACAGTCTGCACCGAGTACTCCTTGGCAAACTCCCACTTCAGATCGTCACAGGTGACGAAGTTGCCCAGTCCGGGGTGGAAGGGGCCGACGTGGTAGTCCTCCAGGTAGACCTCGATGAAGGTCTTCCAGTTGTAGTTGCACTCGTGCATCTCGACATGGTTGAGCACAAAGCCATCAAAGCTCAGCGCAGCAGCTGGGCCCATATTGGCCAGGTCAGCCTGGATGTTGCGGCCGTTGTCCTCGAACAGCAGGCCATTCCATTCCTGCAACTTGTAGTTGTTCAGGTTGAGGCAGGGGTCCTGTGCAAAATGCGGCGCGCCCAGCAGTTCGCCGCTGGGGCTGTAGGTCCAGCGGTGCAGTGGGCAGACGATATTGCCGCCAGCGCTGCCCTTTTGCTGGTGGTTCAGCGAGCCGCGGCCCTTGAGCATCACGGCTTGGCGGTGGCGGCAGACGTTGGAGATCAGCTCGGCCTGGCCTGCGGCATTGCGCACCAGGGCGCGCCCTTCCTTCTCATGGGGAAGGGCGTAGTAGTCGCCAATCTCGGGAATCGCCAGTTGGTGGCCCACATACTTGGGGCCGTGCTGGAAGATGGTTTGCATCTCGCGCTCAAACAGCGCTTGATCAAAGTAGCTTGAAACTGGAAGTTGGCTTGCGGCCTGCTGCAGTTGAAGACTTAAATCAGACATGGGTGACCTGACCTAAAGACTCCCCACAGGGAGGGTGCGCGTGCGCACGCGGAGAAAAAAATAAAACCGGCAGCAACAACAAAGGATGGCCGGTTTCGCGAAAAATGGGATTATACCCAGTGGGGTTATTCCCGTTCTGTCCATGCGTGAATTGTCATAAATGACAGGGCTTGTCACGGGTTGGCAATGGCATCGACAGGCTGCCGATATTATCAAATTGATAGCTGCAGCCTCTTATTTCACCATAGATCGCCAGGTTTTTTTGTGGGAATTGGCGCCGGCCGGCAGCCTGCGCCAGCGTGCGCGGTCGCCGCTGTGTTCGCGGTCGCTTCCCATGCGCCTAAAATCGAGCCTTTACATCCATGCACCTGGGCACGCTGTCTGCCCCCTTTGCCCATGCCCAAGGCCACTGCTTCCAAGACGTCTGCCACGCCAGACCTGCCCGAACCCGATAACTACGAAAGCGCGCTGCAGGAGCTCGAAGGCCTGGTCGCGCGCATCGAGTCCGGTCAGCTGCCTTTGGGGGACATGCTGGCCGCCTACCAGCGCGGCGCGGTGCTGCTGGCGTTCTGCCGGGGCAAGCTCGAAGCGGTGCAGGACCAGATCAAAGTACTGGATGAGGGCCAGCTCAAGCCCTGGACCAGCGAGGAATAAGTTCTAACAATGACTTCAGCGCACGATAATTTTGCACTCTGGTGCAGCCAGGAACTTGCCCGCGTCGAAGACGCCCTCACGCTGTGGATTGCCGCCGATGCCCCCGCCAACCTGGGCGAGCCCATGCGCTACGCCGTGCTCGACGGCGGCAAGCGCCTGCGCCCCTTGCTGGTGCTGGCAGCCGCCCAGGCCGTAGGCCAGTTGGATGCTGCCCAGGCAGAGGCCGCCTTGCGCGCCGGCTGCGCGGTGGAGCTGATCCATGCCTATTCGCTGGTGCATGACGACATGCCCTGCATGGACAACGATGTGCTGCGCCGTGGCAAGCCCACGGTCCATGTGCAGTTTGGCCAGGCCCAGGCGCTGCTGGCGGGCGATGCGCTGCAGGCGCTGGCTTTCGAGATTCTGGTGCCCGAGGGCAGTGCCATCTCCGATGGCGTGCAGGCGCGCCTGTGCCGCCAGCTGGCCTGGGCTGCGGGCTACAACGGCATGGCCGGTGGCCAGGCCATCGACCTGGCCAGCGTCGGCAAGCAGTTGACACGCGACCAGCTCCAGCAGATGCACAAGCTCAAGACCGGTGCGCTGCTGCAAGCCAGCGTCGAGATGGGCGCCACCTGTGCCGGCATCCAGGGCGCAGCGCTTGCAGCGCTGAAGCAATACGGCGCGGCCCTGGGACTGGCTTTCCAGGTGATCGACGATGTGCTCGATGTGGTGGCCGACTCTGCCACTCTGGGCAAGACGGCCGGCAAGGATGCCGACAACGACAAGCCCACCTATGTATCGCTGATGGGCCTGCAGCCCGCGCGCGACTATGCCCATGAGCTGCTGGCCGAGGCCCAGCAGGCGCTGGCGGGCAGTGGTTTGCCCCAGACGGCGGCGCTGGCTGCCCTGGCCGACATGGTGGTGCGCCGCAGCCATTGAGTAGGCCAAATGCGCCTTGTGACGGCTTAACCGGGCTCAAGGCGCTAACATAGCCCCTTGCCATTCCAGTAAAAAAACTGCGCGGATGCTTCCGAGGTATGCGTAGCAAGTGACCAAACCATAGTATGTCCACGAAGACCTTTCCCCTGCTAGCCACCGTCAACGACCCGGCGGATCTGCGCAAGATGTCGCGCGCCGAGCTCAAGACCCTGGCGCGTGAGCTGCGGGAATTTGTGCTCGAGAGCGTGTCCAAGACCGGCGGCCACCTGAGCTCCAACCTGGGCACGGTGGAGCTGACGATCGCGCTGCACGCCGTCTATGACACGCCCCACGACCGCTTTGTCTGGGATGTGGGCCACCAGACCTACCCGCACAAGATTCTGACCGGCCGCCGCGACCGCATGCAGGGCCTGCGCCAGTGGGGTGGCATCTCGGGCTTCCCGCTGCGCAGCGAGAGCGAATACGACGCCTTTGGCACCGCCCACTCGTCGACCAGCATCTCGGCGGCGCTGGGCATGGCCGAGGCCTTCAAGATCAAGGGCAGCGACCACCAGGCCGTAGCCATCATTGGCGATGGCGCGATGACCGCCGGCATGGCCTTCGAAGCACTGAACAACGCCGGCGTCAGCGATGCCAACCTGCTGGTGATCCTGAATGACAACGACATGAGCATCAGCCCGCCGGTGGGCGCGCTGAACCGCTACCTGGCGCAGCTGATGAGCGGCCAGTTCTATGCCAAGGCGCGTGGCGTGGGCAAGAGCGTGCTCAAGCAGGTGCCGCCGCTGCTGGAACTGGCCAAGCGCCTGGAGCAGCAGGCCAAGGGCATGGTGGTGCCTGCCACCTTGTTCGAGAACTTCGGCTTCAACTACATCGGCCCCATCGATGGCCATGACCTCGATTCGCTGATCCCGACTCTGGAAAACATCCGCCAGCTCAAGGGCCCGCAGTTTCTGCATGTGGTCACCAAAAAGGGCCAGGGCTACAAGCTGGCCGAAGCCGATCCCGTCGCCTACCACGGCCCGGGCAAGTTCGACCCGGCCATCGGCCTGGTCAAGCCCGCCACGCCGCCCAAGCCGACCTTTACCCAGGTGTTTGGCCACTGGCTCTGTGACATGGCCGCCCAGGACGAGCGCCTGGTCGCGATCACCCCGGCGATGCGCGAAGGCTCCGGCATGGTCGAGTTTGAAAAGCGCTTTCCCAAGCGCTACTTCGACGTCGGCATCGCCGAGCAGCACAGCGTGACCTTTGCCGCCGGCCTGGCCTGCGAAGGGCTCAAGCCCGTGGTCGCCATCTACTCGACCTTTCTGCAGCGCGGCTATGACCAGCTGATCCACGATGTGGCACTGCAAAACCTGCCCGTCGTGTTTGCACTGGACCGCGCCGGTCTGGTAGGTGCCGATGGCGCCACCCATGCCGGCAATTACGACATCGCCTTTACCCGCGCCATCCCCAATATGAGCGTGGCCTGCCCCGCCGATGAGCGCGAATGCCGCCAGCTGCTGAGCACCGCCTTTGCGCAGAACCACCCGGTGACCGTGCGCTACCCGCGTGGCGCCGGTGCCGGTGTGGCACCGCTCGAGTCGCTGGAAGGCCTGCCCTTTGGCAAGGGTGAGATCCGCCGCCAGGCCCAGCCTGCCGTGGCCGGCCGCCCGCGCATCGCCATCCTGGCCTTTGGCAGCTTGCTCTACCCGGCCTTGCAGGCGGGCGAGGCGCTGAACGCCAGCGTGGTGAACATGCGCTGGGCCAAGCCGCTTGACACCGAGCTGCTGCAACAAGTGGCGGAAAGCCACGATGCCCTGGTTACCGTGGAAGACGGCTGCCTGATGGGCGGCGCTGGCAGTGCCGTGCTTGAAGCGCTGCAGGAACTGCATATCGATGTGCCCGTGCTGCAACTCGGCCTCCCCGATGTCTTCATCGAGCATGGCGACCCGGCCAAGCTGATGGCCATGCAGGGCCTGGATGCCGCTGGCATCGAGCGCAGCATCCGCGAACGCTTTGCGCTGCCCGAGGCTGCAGCCGGCCAGAGCGCGGCGGCCTGATCCACTGCCAGGCCGGCGCCTGGCGCCCACCGACAAGCCCGGTCGTTCGCGTACCGGGCTTTTTGTTGTCTGCGACAGCGCTGCGCCGGGGCCGCTGCGGGTTTGCACGGCCTGTGGCGCAATGCGAACAAAATCCTTTGTCCTACTCTGGGGAAAACCCGCTGAAGTCACTTCTGCAACCATTTCTACAATTTGCAAAGCTAAAAGCGGCATGCGCCTATGGCAGGATAGCTACCTTTACTTTCTACAAATAATTGGAGACATACATGGATCGTCGTTCGCTTATCAAAAATGCCGGTATCGCTGGCGTTCTGGCTGCTGGGGTAGCGCCGGCGGTGCATGCGCAGGCAGCAGTGCGCTGGCGCCTGGCATCGAGCTTCCCCAAGTCGCTCGACACCATCTTCGGCTCTGCCGAAAAGCTGTCCTCGGCCGTCAAGGCCATGTCGGGCGGCAAGTTTGAAATCTCGGTCCACCCCGCAGGCGAGCTGATGCCCGCGTTCGGCGTGGTCGATGCGCTGCAAGGCGACACCATCGACATGGCCCAGACGGCGGCCTACTACTTCACCGGCAAGGACCCAATCTTCGCATTCAGCTGCGCGGTGCCCTTTGGCCTGACCACCCTGCAGATGGCGGGCTGGAAGGACCACGGCAACGGCCGCAAGCTCCTCGATGCCTTCTTTGAGAAGTACAACTTCAAGACCGCATCGGCCGGTAACACCACCACCCAGATGGGCGGCTGGTACCGCAAGGAAATCAAGACCGTGGCCGACCTGAAGGGCCTGAAGATGCGCATGGGCGGCGGCGTGTTCGGCGAGGCCATGGCCAAGCTGGGCGTGGTGGCGCAAAACATGCCTGCTGGTGACGTGTACCAGGCGCTGGAAAAGGGCACCCTGGATGCCGTGGAATTCGTTGGTCCTTACGACGATGAAAAGCTGGGCTTCAACAAGGTGGCGCCGTTCTACTACTACCCCGGTTGGTGGGAAGGCTCGGCCGATCTGGAGTTCTTCATCAACATCAAGAAGTACAACGCGCTGTCGCCTGAGAACAAGGCCATCCTGGACGCCGCCACCCGCGTGGCAGCAGCCGACATGACCGCCAAGTACCAGGTGCTCAACCCCATCGCGCTGAAGAACCTGGTGGCCAACAAGACCCAGCTCAAGCCTTTCTCCAAGGAGCTGATGGACGCTGGCTTCAAGGCCTCGATGGAAACCTTTGCCGAACACGAAGCGCGCTCGCCCGAGTTCAAGAAGATCCACCAGGACATGCGCGCCTTCCAGAAGGACCAGATCCTGTGGAACCGCTTCTCCGAGTACCCGTTCAACCAGTACATGGCCCAGGTCAAACTGCCCTGATCGGGAGCATGCGCCAGGCCATTGAGGCTTGGTCGCAGCAGCCAAGAGCCGCAGCTTGCTGCGGCTTTTTTGCGTCTATGGGGCACAAGGTAGTGCTGGTGCTTTGTTGGCGCATTCAGAGGGGCTGCAGGGGGCAGGCAGCCGGCACATAGAAGAGCCTGGGCCCGATTGCAGGCAGCCATAAAAAAACCCTGGCAAGCCAGGGTTCGGGGGTGATGGGCTGGGAGCCCTTTATTTGCTTTCTGCAGCGGGGGCGGTGCCCAGCGAATCCTGCAGGGCCTTGGCCGGGTCGTCCGATCCATAGCCTTCTGCGCCAGGTGCGGGCGTGCTGCCTGCGGCGCCAGCATCGACAGGGGCGTCGGGCGTTGCAAACGGGTTGTCTGCGCCGTAGCCGCCGTCGTGGTCGCCCAGCTGGTTCATCATCTGCTCGTCGATCTTCTGCATGTCGACGACCACCGGTTTGTCCAGCGCGCCGGTCACGATGCCGGGGAAGGCAATCAGCACACCGACCATGACCAGCTGGATCAGCACAAACGGCACGGCACCCTTGTAGATCTGCATCGTGGTCACCGGCTCGATCACCTTGTGCGTGACCCGGTCCACATACTGCTTGTCAGGCGCGACCGATCGCAGGAAGAACAGCGCAAAGCCGAACGGCGGATGCATGAACGAGGTCTGCATATTGACCGCCAGCAGCACGCCGAACCAGATCAGGTCGATGCCCATCTTCTCGGCCACCGGGCCGAGCAGCGGCACGACGATGAAGGACAGCTCGAAGTAGTCCAAGAAGAAGGCCAGGAAGAAGATCATGATGTTGACCACGATCAGAAAGCCGGTCTGGCCGCCTGGCAGGCTGGTCAGCAGATGCTCCACCCACTTGGGGCCGTCAGCGGCCTGGAACACCAGGCTGAAGGTGGTCGCGCCAATCATGATGAACATCACAAAGCTGGCGAGCTTGGTGGTCGAGCCCAGCGCCTGCTTGAGCAGGTTCATGTTCAGGCGCTTGCGGGCAAAGCCCATGATCAGCGCAGCCATGGCACCCATCGCACCGCCTTCGGTAGGCGTTGCGATGCCCAGGAAGATGGTGCCCAGCACCAGGAAGATCAGCAGCAGCGGCGGGATCAGCACAAAGGTCACGCGCTCGGCCAGCTTGGACAGCAGGCCCAGCTTGAAGACGCGGTTGATCGATGCGATCACAAAGGCGATGAAGGTGCCGCCGCACATGGCCGTCACGATCTTTTCGTCAGTAGCCACGTCGGTGACCAGATGGCCTTCCCACCAGGTGTGGATGTCGGCCATATGGCTGGCCAGGAAGATCGCCACAATGGTCGACAGGCCCATCACCACGATCAGCGAGGTGTAGCCGGCGTTGCCATTGGCTTCGCGGTAGATACGGGCTTCAACCGGCAGTGCAGGCACCAGCTTTGGCTTGAAGATGGCCAGGAAGGCGACCCAGACCACATACAGACCCATCAGCATGAAGCCGGGGATGAAGGCGCCCTTGTACATGTCGCCCACGCTCTTGCCCAGCTGGTCGGCCATCAGGATCAGCACCAGCGATGGCGGAATGATCTGGGCCAGCGTACCCGAGGCGGCAATCACACCCGAGGCCAGGCGCCGGTCATAGCCGTAGCGCAGCATGATGGGCAGCGAGATCAGGCCCATGGAGATGACCGATGCGGCCACCACACCGGTGGTCGCAGCCAGCAGCGCGCCGACAAAGATCACCGCGAGGGCCAGACCGCCACGGATCGGGCCAAAGACCTGGCCCACCGTGTCGAGCAAGTCCTCGGCCATGCCGCTGCGCTCCAGTATCAAACCCATCAAGGTGAAGAAGGGCACGGCCAGCAAGGTGTCGTTGGCCATGATGCCGATCAGGCGCTGGGGTAGCCAGGCCATCACCGACGAGGGGAAGACATTGAGTTCAATGCCGATAAAGCCGAACATCAGGCCGGCAGCGCCCAGGCTGAACGCCACGGGAAAGCCAAGCAGCAGAAAGACGATCAGGCCCGCGAACATGATCGGGGCGTAATTGGTAACGAGAAATTCCATGTGAGGTCCTCTGGCTGGCCTTAGCCCTGGCGCGCTGCAGCCTGGGCTGCGGCGGCCTGCGCCTGCTTGATTTCAGCTTCGGCACGCAGTGCCTCGGCCAGCTCTTCCTCGGCGCTCTTGTCGCTGAGCTTGCCCATTGGGTCAGGGCCGTCGCCCGTCAAGAACGCAATGCGCTTGACCAGCTCGGACAGGCCCTGGAGCATCAGCAAGGTGATACCTACGGGGATTGCTGCCCACACGGGCCAGCGGATCAGGCCGCCCGGGTTGCCCGAGACTTCACCGGACTGGTACATCTGGATGACCACTGGCATGCTCAGCCACAGGATGGTGAGGCACAGCGGGGTGAGGAAGAACGCAAAGCCGATGATGTCGATCCAGACCTGCTTGGTCTTGGACAGGCGCGAGTTGATCACGTCAATACGCACATGCTCGCGGTGCAGCAAGGTGTAGCCAGCGGCGAGCAAGAAGGACCAGGCGAACAGGTACCACTGCACTTCCAGGAAGGCATTGGAGCTGGCGTCAAAGGCCTTGCGAACGATGGCGTTGGCGGCGCTGATGAAGGTGGCGGCAAAGATCAGCCATATTGAATGTTTGCCGACGAAGGCATTGAGCCTGTCGATAGCCCTGGATAGGGCAAGTAAAGCCTGCATGGTGTCTCCAATGGTTGGCTAGTCCTGTAATACATGCTCAATGCTGGTAAGCAAATGCACATTTTCGAAAAGCACTGATTTTACGAATAAGTACGCGCTTCCTCATACAAATTCCCTTGCCGATGTTGCGAACAGGCGCAAGGATGAAAAAATATTTTTGGGAAAGCGACAAACTCAAGGGTAATCACTAGTTAAAGGGCATGGTGCCGCGATTACCTGCTATCTATTTTCGAGCGCTGAATACCGGGTTACTACCTGTATAGCTCCCGTTTGCAGCGCTTGTTTTGCCGTGCGATGGCGGGGCGCTTCGTCGCAAGGCGCCGGTGCTGCAAGGTACAATCTCGCGCGTACTGGGGAGCGGGGTATGCGCGGCCTGCATGGCCACGGCCCGCTGCCTGAAACACTTTCTTTTTTCTCTCTTTTTATGCACTACGGGTGCCTGGAGTCTGACCGTGAGTTCTTCGCAAAATAATGACGGTGATGAGCGCTTTGCCTTGGGCCTTGTTTTTGCCCTGATCATTTTGGTGGTGTTGGGTGTGGTGTGGTTCGGTGCTTACAAGGGCATCCATGGCGCCAAGTCCGGAAAGGCCGCTGTGACGGCAACGGCCAGCGGCTCCAAGGGTGGTGCCGTGCTGGGTGGTACTGACCCAGCCGTGGCCGCTGCCCGTGCTGCTGAGGCTGCCAATGCCGCAGCCGCCACCGGCGCTGCTGCTGCCAACGGTGCAGCCGTGATTGCCGACGACGCCGCTGCCGTGGTCATCGAAAACGGTGTGGTCAAGTTCTACTTCGCCACCGCCAAGGCCGAACTGGCCCCTGGCGCCAACGAAGCGCTGGTCGATGTGATCGCCGGCGTCAAGGCAGGCCAACGTGCCGTGATCTCGGGCTACACCGATGCCACCGGCGACGCCGACAAGAACGCCGAGCTGGCCAAGCAACGCGCCTTTGCCGTGCGCGATGCGCTGCTGGCCCTGGGTGTGACCGAAGACAAGCTGGAGCTGAAGAAGCCCGAAGCGGTGGAAAACGCTGGCAACAATGCCCAAGCCCGCCGCGTGGAAGTGGTGCTGGCCCCTTAATCGGCCCGACCCGATACGACAAAGCCCGGATGCATCCGGGCTTTTTTGTTTTTGGGGCGGCGGTCAGCGGCGGCCAGCGGCGTTTAGCGCAACACGGCCACGCCCTTGAGCTGGGCATGCACCAGCAGGCCCGGCGTCAGCTGCAACAGGCGCGCCGAGCGAGCGGAGACAAGTGCCAGCAGATGGGGCGTGTCATCGGCAGTGCCGGGTGCCAGGCGCAGCTGCACCAGCACCTGGCCCGGGCTGCTGGGCTGGATGGCGGTCACCACGGCCGGTAGGCTGTTGAGGATGGAGCTGCCCGTCTGCGGCATCAGCGACAGGCTGACATCGCGTGCCAGCACGCGCAGGCGCACCCGCTCGCCCTGCTGGTAGTGGGCATCGGCCTGCGTCCAGTGCAGCTGCAACTGGGGCAGGGTGCCGATTTGCAGCGACCACAGGTGGTCCTGCGTGTCGTGGCCACAGACCTGGCCTTCGAGCAGGCTGGCCTGTTGGGCATCGGGCAGGGTCTGGGCCAGCGGGGCGTCCAGCTGGGTCAGCATATCGGCCACCGGCCCCTGGGCCACCACCTTGCCGGTTTGCAGCAGCACCACCTGGTCGGCCAGGCGGCCCACTTCGTCGATGGAGTGGCTGACATAGAGGATCGGCAGCTTGAGCTGATCGCTGAGCTGGTCCAGGTAGGGCAGCACCTCGGCCTTGCGCTCGGCATCCAGCGCGGCCAGCGGCTCGTCCATCAGCAGCACGCGCGGGCTGGTGGCCAGCGCACGCGCAATGGCGACGCGCTGGCGCTCGCCGCCCGACAAGGTGGCGGGCTTGCGCGGCAGCAGCGGGCCAATGCCCAGCAGCTCGACCAGGCGCTCCAGCTGCACGCGCTGGCGTGCGGCCGGTGTGCGGCGCAGGCCGTAGCGGATGTTGTCATGCGCGCTCAGGTGCGGGAACAGGCTGGCCTCTTGAAACACATAGCCCAGCGCCCGCTGGTGGGTGGGCAGCCAGTGGCCGCTGTCATCGTCCTGCCAGCGCTCGCCATTGACCCTGACCTGGCCCTGGGCGCGCTCCAGCCCGGCGATGGAGCGCAGGCAGCTGGTCTTGCCGCAGCCCGAGGGGCCAAACAGCGCGGTGACGCCCTGGCCGGGCATCTGCAGATCAACCTGCAGTTGGAACGAGGCGCGCTGCAGCTGCAGGCGCGCGTGAATGCCGTCGTTGGCGTTCTGGGCTTGCGTCATAGGGGGCTCGCGTTGTTCTTGTCTCGGGGTTGCAGCCATTGCAAGGCCACCAGCACCACAAAGGCAAACACCACCATGCCGCCAGCCAGCCAGTGCGCCTGGGCATACTCCATGGCTTCGACGTGGTCGTAGATCTGCACGGAGACCACGCGGGTCTTGCTGGGGATATTGCCGCCCAGCATCAGCACGATGCCGAACTCGCCCACCGTGTGGGCAAAGGTCAGCACGGCAGCGGTGATAAAGCCGGGGCGCGCCAGCGGCAGCGCCACGCTGAAGAAGCTGTCGATACGGCTGGCGCCCAGGGTGGCCGCTACTTCCAGCGGGCGGCGGCCCAGGCCTTCAAAGGCCCGCTGCAGCGGCTGCACCGCAAAGGGCAGCGAGTAGACCAGCGAGCCCACCACCAAACCCGCAAAGGTAAAGGGCAGATAGCCCAGGCCCAGCGCATTGGTGAGGTGGCCCATCGGGCCATTGGGGCCCATCGTGACCAGCAGGTAAAAGCCAATCACCGTGGGGGGCAGCACCAGGGGCAGGGTCACCACCGCACCGATGGGGCCACGCCAGCGCGATGGCGTATGCGCCAGCCACCAGGCCAGCGGCGTGGCCAGCACCAGCAGCAAGATCGTCGTGAAGCTGGCGAGCTCAAGCGTCAGCCAGATGGCGGCCCAATCGTCGGGGCTGAGAATGGAAGTACTCACGGCAGGCGGGGTCGTGGCAAAAAGGAGGAGATGGCTGCGCACATGGTGCACGCACAGCGCGGGCCCGGCAAGCGGAATCTGTGGCCGGGCCAACGCGCTGAAGTGGTTAGCCTAAGGAGCCGGCCGGGTAGTGTCCCCCCGGCGAACCAGGACCCGCCAGAGTGCTGGCGGGCCGCACGCTAGAACAGGTTCTTAGAATGCGTAGCCATAGGACTTGATGATGGCGCGTGCCTTGTCGCCCTTGAGGTATTCCATCAAGGCGGTGGCGGCGGCATTGTCCTTGGCGCTGTTCAGCACGATCGCGTCCTGGCGGATGGGTTCATGCATGGCCGATGGAACAATCCAGGCCGAGCCTTCGCGCAGCTTGCCGTCTTCCATCACCTGCGACAGCGCCACAAAACCCAGCTGGGCATTGCCGCTGGCTGCGAACTGGTAGGTCTGGCCGATGTTCTCACCCTGCACGATCTTCGGGGTCACCTGGTCGGTCAGGCCCAGGTTCTTCAGCGTTTCCATCGCCGCCAGGCCGTAGGGCGCCAGCTTGGGGTTGGCGATGGCGATGTGGCGGTAGTCACCGGTCTTGAGCACGGCACCCTTGTCATCCACATAGCCTGCTTGCTTGCTCCACAGCACCAGTTGGCCGATGGCATAGGTAAAGCGGCTGGCGGCCACGCCCTTGCCTTCCTGGGCCAGCTTGGCCGGGGTCGTGTCATCGGCGGCCAGCAAAATGCCAAAGGGTGCGCCGTTGTTGATCTGGGCATAGAACTTGCCGGTGGCGCCAAAGGACAGCACCGCCTTGTGGCCGCTGTCCTTTTCGAACTCGGCAGCAATCTTCTGCATCGGCGCGGTGAAATTGGCGGCCACGGCCACCGAGACTTCGTCGGCATGGGCACTGGCAGCGAAGGCTGCAAACAGGGACAGGGCGAGGGGGGCGAAGCGGAGTTTGGTCATGGCGGTTATCAAGTCGCTATTCTGTTAATGAATAACGCGAGTGTAACGAGATTGTTTTGGCGCACCAAATGGTGGGGGTCAAAGGCCGCCGCATAGCCGCGATATTTTTACGCAGTCCGTTTCCGTAGTGCTGAGGGCATCGGCACGGGGCTTAAAGCATGCGAAGATTCGCGCCATGATTCCCCAAGCATCGCTCGCTGCCGCGCTCGCCGAGAAGCGCTCTGACCGCCGCATAGATGTGCTGCGCCATATCCAGGACTGCGGCTCCATCTCGGAGGCCGCACGCCGCGTGGGCATCAGCTACAAGGCGGCCTGGCAGGCCTTGGATACCTTGTCCAACCTGGCAGGGGTGGAGCTGGTGCAGCGCAGCGTGGGTGGCAAGGGGGGCGGCGGTGCTCAGCTCACGGCCGATGCCCTGCTGCTGCTCGAAGCGGCAGACGCGATGGGCCATGCCCGCGAGCAATTGCATGTGCAGCTGGAGCATGCGCGCCAGCTGCCAGCGGCCGCAGACCCCCAGGCGCGCGCTGCCGGGCAAGCTGGCATTTCCGTCGCCACCACCTTGGCGCGCTTGCAGGTGATGACCAGCATGCGCAACCAATGGCCTTGCGTGGTGGCCCAGCTGAGCCGCAGCGGCCCGCTGGTACAGGTGGAGCTGCAGGGCGCCGATGCCGGCGCGCAGTTTGTGCTGCATTCCCATATCACCGACGAGAGCGCGCAGCTGCTGGGCCTGCGCCAGGGCTTGCCGGTGCTCGCGATGTGCAAGGCCACCGCCGTCACGGTGCAGGCCGCGTCCGAAGCCGCCGCACTGGCGCCGGGCAGCAATGGCTGGCAGGGCAAGGTCACGCGTGCCACGCGGGGCGGCACGGTGCAGGAGCTGGCCGTGCGCCTGCAGTCCGGCGTGCAGCTGGTGGGTTTCAGCCGCCAAGCATCGTCGCTGCGGGCGCGGTCTGCGGTGCAGGTGACGGTGGAGCCCTCGGCCGTGGTGATTGCGCTGAGCGGAGAGTAAATCCGGCCTGCTTCTGACACCCAGGCGTTTTATTCCATCACCAGGCGCCTGCGGGCTTTTCGGGCGGTCTCGACAAAGGCCGCCGCTGCGGGAGATAGGCGGTCAAAGCGCAGTGCCGCCAGCGCGATTTGGCGGTGGTTGCGCGGCGTCAGCCGGCGGTAGACGACGCCGTCCGGTGGCGCAGGCAGTGCCAGGCGCGCGGCAATCGTCAGCGCATCGCCTTGGGCGACAAAGCCCATCATCGAGCTGAGCTGCTCAAACCGGTACAAGGTGTTGGGCACGGCGCCCTTCTCCGCCAGAAAAGCATCGACCCGGGGCCCCGAGCCTGCCGAGGTGCGGATAAAAGGCTGGCCATGAAAATCCAGCGCGCTGATGCTGGTCTTCGCAGCCAAGGGGTGCGCCGCAGGCAGCACCGCCACCAGCTCGTCTTCGAGCAGCGCGACGGTGTCAAAGCGCTCGTCGGGCAAGACCACAAAGCCCAGCTCCACGCGGCGCTCCAGCAGCCATTGCAGCACCACACTGTCCACCGCTTCTTCGATATGCACCTCGACCAGCGGATGCGCCTGGCGAAAGCCTGCCAGCAGCTGCGGCAGCAGGCGCAGCGAAGACGTAGTGCCAAATGAAGCGATATGCAGGCGCCCGCGTGCCGCGCCCTGTGCCGCTTGGGCTTCCTGCCGCAGCGCTTCTTGCTGCTGCAGCATGTCCTGGGCGCGCACCAGCAGGCGGGCGCCGACCTCTGTCAGGCTGACCACTGCGCCATCGCGGCTGAACAGGCCCACACCGAGCGCGGTTTCGAGCTGCTTGATCGCATGGCTGACGCCACTTTGCGAGATGCCGAGCCCCGCTGCGGCGCGGGAAAAACTGCCCACCTTGGCCAGGGTGGCAAAGACTTCGAGCTGGGTGAAGGTCATGGCGGGTATGACGTGGAATGGCTATGAGCATTTGCTCATTCGACCATCGGTGGTGATTAGCGGATAGTAGCAGCGCATGAACTCCGCAAAATACTCCACCCATCTGGGTCTCATCGGCATGGCGGCGCTCTGGGGCGCGTCCTGGCCTTGGGGCCGCGTTGTGGCGCAGGCCATGCCACCGCTGGCTGCAGCCAGCCTGCGCTTTTTGCTGGCCAGTGCCGTGCTGCTGCTGTGGCTGGGCCGCACTGGGCGCATGGGCCGTTTGCGCAATTTGGCGGGGCGCCAGTGGCTAGGGCTGGCGGCTGCGTCGGCGGTGGGTGTGCTGGGCTACTCGCTGTTTTTCTTGCTGGCGCTCAAAACCGTGCCTGCCGGCAAGGCGGCCATGGTGGTCGCGCTCAACCCGGTGCTGACCATGCTGTTTGCGGTTTTGCTGTTTCGTGAGCGCATCAACCTGCCGATCTTTCTGGGCCTGGGGCTGGCGGTGGGCGGGGCCTTGTATGCCCTGAGCGGTGGCCATTTGGGGTGGCCCCAGGGCAGCGCTGCAGGTGCCGGAGAGTGGCTGCTGCTGGGCTGCGCGGCCTGTTGGGTGGGCTATACCTTGCTGGGCCGCCTGGTGCTGACCAGCATCGACCCGCTCACCACCACTGCAGCGACCGCCAGCATAGGCGCGCTGTTGCTGCTGGTGGCCAGTCTGCTGGTGGAGGGGCCCGCCGCCTGGGCCGGCCTGGTGCATGTGCGCGCCGAGGTCTGGCTCAGCCTGGTCGCGCTGGCGCTGGGGGCCACGGCGCTGGCCTATGCCTGGTACTTGAAGGGGGTGCAGGAGCTGGGCGCCGGGGCCGCGGCTGCCTATATGTCGCTGGTGCCCTTGTTTGGCATGCTGCTGTCCAGCCTGTGGCTGGCCGAGCCGGTGACAGCGTCCTTGCTGCTGGGTGGTGCTGCGGCGATTGTCGGCATGCTGCTGATGAATGCGGGCCGCATGCGGCTGGCGCGGCCGTTAAAGCGCTTGGCGCCGGGCAGTGCCCGGGCGGGTTGAGCGTGCGCAAGCGGGACTGGTTGGCTGGCCGGGTTGTCAGACCCGCACTTGCCAGTGCGCCCCTCACACCAGGCGCAGGCTCCACAGCACATCCAGCACATGCTGGGTGGATGGCTCCACATAGCCGGCGCGGTGGGCCATGCCCAGCTGGCGCCACAGCGCCGGGCGCAGCGGGCGCATGGTGATGCGCGCATCGGGCGGCGGGGCGGTTGCCTCGTGCGGCAGCAAGGTGGCGCCATAGCCGGCGGCGACCAGGCTCTTGATGGCGTCGTTGTAGTTCAGCGCAATGCGTGGCACCGGGTGGTGTCCGTCGGCGGCAAACCATTCGCTGGTCTGGCGTGACAGGCGTGTGCTGGCATCGTTGAGGATCAGCGGCTGGCTGGCAAGCCATTGGGGCGTGATGCGGGCGGGGCTCTTCCAATCGGCAGGCACAAAGGCCATCACGGGATCGCGGCGCCAGGGCTGGATCACCAGGCCTGCAACGGCTGGCTGGGGCAGGGCGGTCACCCCAACATCTAGGCTGCCATCTGCCAGCCGCGCCAGTGTTTCTTCCGAGGTCTGGACGCTGATCTGCACATCGATGCCGGGATGCTGGTCGCGCAGCACGGCCAGCGCCTGCGGCAGCAGGTGGGCGATGACACCGGTCGAGGCGCCCAGCCGCACCCGCCCTTCCAGCCCTTGCACCTGGCGTTGGATGTCGCTCAGGGCCTGCTCGGCCTCGTCCAGCAGGCGGCGGGCGCGTGCGACCAGCACCTCCCCAATCGCGGAGGGCCTGATATGCCCACGCTTGCGCGACAGGAGCGGCGCGCCAATGCGCTCCTCCAGCTCGGCGATATGCAGGCTGACCGTGGGTGCTGCCAGGTGCAGGCTATGGGCGGCCTTGATGAACGAGCCCTGGTCGGCAATCGCCACCAGGGTGCGCAAACGGTCCAGGCTGATTTCTCGCATCGCGGCTCCAAATTCAGAAAAGCTGAATGTCTGGTTTGTGAAATTCAACTTTCATTATTCTAGGGCCCGGAGGAACATAGCGGCTTCATCCATGGGCCAGCGCCCGCATTCTCGGAAGTCATCTGCATATGCGCACTCCTCTTGTTTTTATCGACGGCGACCAGGGCACCACCGGTCTGCAAATCCATGAGCGGCTGCGCGGGCGCGCCGATATCCGTCTGCTGACCTTGCCTGCGGCAGAGCGCAAGAACGCCCAGCGCCGGGCCGAAGCCATCAATGCCTGCGACATCGCCATCCTCTGCTTGCCGGATGCGGCTGCACGCGAGGCGGTGCAGTCCATCGTCAATCCTGCCGTGCGGGTGATCGATGCCAGCTCGGCGCACCGCACCCAGGCCGATTGGGTTTATGGCTTTCCGGAGATGTCGGCTGCGCAGGCAGCGCGCATTGCCCAAGCCCGCCGGGTCAGCAACCCGGGTTGCTACCCGACCGGCGCGATTGGCCTGCTGCTGCCCTTGGTACAGGCCGGGCTGCTGCCTGCCAGTTACCCCATCAGCCTGCATGCGGTATCGGGCTACTCCGGGCGCGGGCGCGCTGGGGTTGAGGCACATGAGGGCGGCGGCGATAGCCCGGCGCCGGCCTTCCAGGTCTATGGGTTGGAGCTGGCGCACAAGCATGCGCCGGAGATTGCGCTGCACGCCGGCCTGGCCGCGCGCCCGCTGTTTGTGCCGGCCTATGGCGCATACCGCCAAGGCATTGTGTTGACGGTGCCCTTGGCCTTGCGCATGCTGCCACCCGGTGTGGATGCCGCCGCGCTGCAGGTCTGCCTGGCGCGCCACTATGCGCAGGCGCCCGATGTGCAGGTCTTGTCACTGGACGAGGCCAGAGCGCTTACGCAGCTGGATCCGCAACTGCTCAATGGCACGAATGCGATGCAGCTCAGCGTCTTCCACAACGAGGCGCAGGGCCAGGTGCTGCTGGCGGCTATTTTTGACAACCTGGGCAAAGGCGCGTCGGGTGCGGCGGTGCAGAACCTGGACCTGATGCTGGCTGCTTAGAGAGCGAAAGCTTAGTCGCTATCGCCCAGAAACTGCTCGGTCACCTGCTGGGCAAAGGGATCGGGGCCGCTGAGGGTCAGGCTCAGCTGCAGTGCGGGCTGCTGCGCCGCCTGGGTGGCCAGCAGCTGGCGTTGCCGTGCATCCCAGTGCAAGGCCAGCGCGTCACCGGCATCGTTTTGCAGCTGCAGATCCAGATCCCAGGCATGGCCATCTTCCAGCGCGCCGGGGGCGCCAAAGGCATCGCTGCACCAGGCCAGCAGCTGGGTGACTTCGGCCGCCAGCGCGGGCCAGTGGGCGGCCTTGGCATAGGCCATCGCATCCAGGCTGCTGATGCCTTCGCCGTCATCGCTGGTGTCAAAGTCCAAATAGTCGAGCATGTGCGGGGTTTTCATCGATATTGCGCGATTTTATGCTATGTTTTTAGGAGTTAAGCAAGCAAGCCGGATACCCCTATGAGCCTGGATTGGAATGCGCTGGAATTTTCATACTCGCAGGCGGCCCCGCTGCTGGCCGGCTGGCAATGGAAGGCCGCCCCCGGCCTGGTGCAGCTGGTCGATAGCCTGAGCCTGGGCAAGACCACCGCCTTGCAATTGCTGGCCGGGCAGCTGCAGGCCAGCAGAGGCAGCCTGCGGATTGACGGCCAGACCGCACAGGCGCTGCACAGCGCCGCTGCGGTGTTCTGGCACGAGCCGCGCCTGCCCGCCACGATGCCGCCCGACACCACACTCGTCGCAGACTGGATCGCCCAGATGCGCCGCGACTGCCCGGGCTGGGACGAGGCGCTTTTTGCGCAATGGCAAGCGGGCTTTGATCTGGCCCCGCATGGCGCCAAGCCTTTGCTGGCGCTGTCCACCGGCAGTCTGCGCAAGCTGGTCATCGCGCTGGGCCTGGCCAGTGGCGCCCGGCTGGTGCTGCTCGATGAGCCTACCTCGGGGCTGGACAAACCAGCGCTGGGCTTTCTGCGCGAGGCCTTGCAAACGGCGGCCCCTCAGCTGGCCGCGCAGGGCCGCTACCTGGTGCTGGCGCATTACGAGCCCCTGCTGCCTGCCGGCGGCGCCGTGCAGGTGGTGGCCTTGCCGGCGCCATAGCAGGCGAGGGCGCTGCATTGTGTAAATTTTCGTGCGCGCCCGGGGGCCAGCCCTGTGGCGCGTGTTGGACCGCTGGATAATCGGGCAGACCGATTTTTTGAAAGACTGTTGTGGACACCTTGCTGTTGATCAAAGCCGCCATCATGGGCGTGGTGGAGGGGCTGACGGAGTTCTTGCCGATCTCCTCGACAGGGCATTTGATTTTGGCCGGCAGCCTGCTGGGCTTTGACGATGCCAAGGCCAAGGTGTTCGACATCGCGATCCAGACCGGTGCCATCTTTGCGGTGATCCTGGTGTACTGGCAAAAGATCCGCAGCACCGTGGTGGCGCTACCATCGAGCCGCCAAGCACAGCGCTTTGCGCTCAATGTCTTCATCGGTTTTTTGCCCGCCGTGGTGCTGGGCCTGTTGTTTGGCAAGTACATCAAGGCACATTTGTTCACGCCCATCGTCGTGGCCACCACCTTTATCCTGGGCGGCTTTGTGATCCTCTGGGCGGAAAAGCGCCAGTCCGCCCATGTGCGGGTGCAGACCGTCGATGAGATGACGCCGCTCGATGCGCTCAAGGTCGGCCTGGTGCAGTGCCTGGCAATGATTCCGGGCACCAGCCGCAGCGGCTCCACCATCATCGGCGGCATGCTGATGGGCCTGTCGCGCCAAGCGGCCACCGATTTTTCCTTCTTCCTCGCGATCCCCACCCTGATTGGCGCGGGTGTCTACAGCCTCTACAAAGAGCGGGCGCTGCTGTCGATGGCCGACATCCCTATGTTTGCCACGGGTCTGATTTTTTCCTTTATCAGTGCCTGGCTCTGCGTGCGCTGGCTGCTGCGCTACATCGCCTCCAACAGCTTTGTGCCGTTTGCCTGGTACCGCATTGTGTTCGGCATCATCGTGCTGGTGACGGCCTTCAGCGGCATGGTCAATTGGGTGGATTCCTGATCGCGCACTGGCTTGCACCTCTTCACACTGAAGCCCGGCTCGACAGCCGGGCTTTTTTGTGCCCGTTTGCGCGCTCATGCAGCGCCGTCTCTGTCGCCAACATGTCTGCGCAGCCCAACGCCTCGGGTTTGTCTGGGCTGCGGGTCTTTCGGCGTTCTCTACAATTATCCATATTATGAACTTTAGTCCATATGGTGGATAAATGCCCGTAGAAAGCCCCGACCAGACCCCCTTGATGCCCTACCAGTATCCGAACCCGCCCGATGCCTTGCCGGAGATCGTGGTGGAGAGCGCCATCCCCACCGATGACCGGCTGTGGGTGCCGCAGGCGGAGAATGTCTGGTTTCGTCCTTTGTGCCTCAATGCCAGCCAGGGCTACTGGATGAACCTGCTCAAGGTGCGCAAGTCCGGCGTGCTCAGCCGCCACCGCCACCCGCAGGCGGTGCATGGCTTTGTACTCAAGGGCCGCTGGAAATACCTGGAGCACGACTGGTGGGCCAAGGAAGGCAGCTATGTGTTCGAGCCACCAGGCGAGACCCACACCTTGTACGTGCCCGAAGACTGCGAGGAAATGATCACCTACTTCCAGGTCAACGGTGTCATGTACTACACCGACCCCTGGGGCAAGGGCATGGGCTTTGAGGATGTGTTCACCAAGATAGAGATGTGCCGCAAGCACTTCGAGGCCGTGGGCCTGGGTGCCGATTACACCAACCAGTTCATCCGCTGACATGGCCGATTGCAGCTACCAATTTGGCGGCCGGGTGGCCGTGGTGACCGGCGGCGCCAGCGGCATTGGTGCCAGCCTGGTGCAGGCCTTGCAGCAAGCGGGCGCGCGGGTCGCCGTCTGGGATCTGCAGCCGCCTGCCGCAGCAGTGGCCGGCGATGCGCTGTTCTGTCCGGTCGATGTGACCGAGCCGGCCAGCATCCAGGCCGCGCTGGCGCAGACCTTGGCCCGCCTGGGCCGGGTCGACATGCTGATCAACAGTGCTGGCATCACCGGGCCGACGATGGCACTCGATGCCTTTGACGATGCCGTCTGGCAGCGGGTGATCGACATCAACCTGGTGGGCGTCTACAAGGTCTGCAAGGCCGTGGTGCCGGTGCTGCGCGCCCAGGGCTATGGCCGGGTGGTGAACATTGCATCGCTGGCGGGCAAGGAGGGCACGCCCAATGCTTCGGCTTACAGCGCGGCCAAGGCCGGGGTGCTGGCGCTGACCAAGTCGCTGGGCAAGGAGCTGGCCGGCAGCGGCGTGCTGGTCAATGCGGTGGCACCGGCGGCGGTGCGCACACCGATTCTGGAGCAGATGGCCCCCGCGCATGTGGCCACGATGATTGCCAAGAGCCCGATGGGGCGCCTGGGCGAGCCCGAGGAGATTGCCGCCCAGGTGCTGTGGCTGGCGTCCGACGCCTGCTCGTTCAGCACTGGCGCGGTGTTTGATGTATCCGGTGGACGTGCGACCTATTGAAACTGCACGAAAAAGTAAAAAGCAGGAGACGGTATGACTATGAATAAAACGCGCCGCGGCGCCATGGGTTTTGTCGCCGCCGGTGCCAGCGCTGTGCTGATGGGCATGAGCGGCTGGGCGGTGGCGGCGGACTTTCCGGCGCGCCAGATCGAGCTGATCGTGCCCTTCCAGCCCGGTGGCGGCACCGACGGCGTGGCCCGTGCCTTTGGCGAGGCGGCGCGCAAGCATATTCCGCAAAGCGTGGTGGTGATCAACAAGCCCGGTGCCAGCGGCGCCATTGGCTGGACGGACATGATCAATGCCAAGCCTGATGGCTACAAGCTCGCCGTGGTGACGGTGGAGTTGGTGACCCTCAAGCCCATGGGGCTGGCCAAGTTCTCGTACGACGATGTGCAGCCCATCATCCAGTTCAACGCCGACCCGGCCGCGATCACCGTGCGCGCCGATGCGCCTTGGAACACGATTGAAGAGTTCCTCGCCGCCTCTAAAAAGGACCCCGGCAAGATGGGCGTGGGCAATGCCGGCAATGGCTCGATCTGGCACTTTGCGGCCACGGCGCTGGGCGACAAGACCGGCATCCAGTTCAACCATATTCCGTTCCAGGGTGCGGGCCCGGCTGTGCTGGCGCTGATGGGCGGCCACGTGGATGCGGTGGCCGTGAGCCCGGCCGAAGTGGCCCAGCAGCTGCAGGCGGGCAAGCTCAAGATGCTGACGGTGATGGCAGACCAGCGCGTGAAGAACTTCGACAAGGTGCCTACCTTGAAGGAAAAGGGCATCGACCTGAGCATTGGCACCTGGCGCGGTATTGCCGGCCCCAAGAAGCTGCCCACCGATGTGCTGAACTACCTCAAGGCCGCCGCCAAGAAGACCGTCGATGAGCCCGCCTTCCAGGAAGTGCTGGCCAAGCAGAACCTGGGCTTTGTCTATGCCGATGACCAGGGTTTCCGCAACCAAATGATGAAGGATGCGACCTATTTCGCCGACCTGATCAAACTGCTGGACATGAAGAACTGAGCCCCAAGCGAGTGATGCGAGTGATGACTACGACCTACCAGAAAGACCTGTTGACAGGCAAGACCGCCTTAGTGGCCGGTGCCACCCAAGGCATTGGCGCCGTGATTGCGAACCATCTGGCCGCGCTGGGCGCCAGGGTGATTGCGCTGGGCCTGGGTGACGGCGATGGCACGCTGGACGCCGGGGTGGAAGTGCGCCAGGCCGATGTCACGCGCCAGGAAGATCTGGATGGGGCGCTGGCCGATCTGGACGAATTCGACATCGTCTTCAACTGCGCGGGCATCATCAAGCGCGGCCTGGAGCACGATGTGGAGGTTTTCCAGCGCGTGTTGGAGGTGAACCTGACCGGCACCATGCGGGTCTGCACCGCCACACGTGACAAGCTGCGTGCCCGGCGCGGCTGCATTGTCAACACCGCATCGATGCTGACCTTCTTTGGCGGTGGCCTGGTGCCCGGCTATGCGGCCAGCAAGGGCGGCATTGGCCAGCTCACCAAGTCGCTCGCCATCGCCTATGCGGCGGACGGCATCCGGGTGAACGCCATTGCCCCGGGCTGGATTGCGACGCCGCTGACCCAGGCGCTGCAGGACGACCCGGCCCGCTCCGGCCCCATCCTGGCGCGCACGCCGTTGGGGCGCTGGGGTACGCCGCAGGATGTGGCGCAGGCGGCCGTGTTCCTCTGCACGCCGGCGGCCAGCTTTATGACGGGTGTGGTGCTGCCAGTGGATGGCGGCTATATGGTGACTTGACGCTGGCGCCCGCCAGGGCGTTGGCAGCACGCTGCCTTTGCAAAGACAAATGCCCTCGGCCAGGTGGCCGAGGGCATTTTTTTGGAGAAGATGAACCGGTCTTCAGTCCTTGGGGCGGAAGCCGATCGCCAGGCTGGATGGCACGCGGCCATCGGTATCGCGCGGCAGGGTTTCGGTCTTGTGCATCGCGCGGACGACGGCATCGTCCCAGGCCTTGTTGCCGCTGGACTTGGTGACGCGCACACCCACGATAGTGCCATCGGGTGCGGCGCGCACTTCCAGCTCGGCACGCGGGTTGCCCTGCACATCATCGGGGAAGGTGATGTTGGGGCGCACCTTGGCAGCGACCTTGCCGCCATAGCCAGCCGATGGGCCACCCTGGCCAGAGGCCGTTCCCGAGGTGGATCCGCCCTGGCTGCTGCCGGCTGCACCTGCGGCGCCGGCCATGCCAGCCATGCGGGCGATATTGGCCTGGCGCTGGGCTTCAGCAGCCTTGGCGTCCGCTGCGGCGGCGGCCTTGGCTTTGGCGTCTGCAGCAGCCTTGGCCTTGGCATCGGCGGCCGCTTTGGCCTTGGCATCCGCTGCGGCCTTCGCCTTGGCGTCGGCTTCTGCCTTGGCCTTCTCGGCCTTTTCGCGCTCGGCCTTGTCCTTCTCGGCTTTTTCCCGGGCGTCCTTTTCCTTCTGCAGGCGGTCCTTCTTGTCCTGCTCGGCCTGCTTCTTGCGCTCGGCTTCCTTGCGGTCCTTCTCCGCCTTCTCGGCCTTTTCGCGGGCGTCTTTTTCCTTTTGCAGGCGTTCCTGGCGCTCTTCTTCCAGGCGGTCCTTCTTGTCCTGCTCGGCTTGCTTCTTGCGCTCGGCTTCCTTGCGCTCGGCCAGCTCACGCTCCTTTTGCTCGCGCTGCTTGGCTTCCTGCTCCTTTTTCTTGCGCAGGGCAATCTCGGACTCGCGGTCGTCCTCATCCGGCACGGCGGCTACGGGCTTGGGCGTGGTCACGGCCGGGGCGGGCGCAGGAGGGGGAGGCGGCGGCACGGGCGCTGGTGGCGGTGGTGCCACGGGCGGAGGCGCTGGGGGCGGCGTCAGCGGTGCAGGCGCGGCCTGCTCATTGGTGGGCGCCCACAGCTCTGCCTCAACGGAGGGCTGGTCGCTGTCGCGCGGGTTGCGTACGGTCCACAGCAAGGCGACGACCACCAGCAAGTGGGCAGCGGCCGCCACGGTCCAGGACTTGGTCCGCGACGGAGGTTTTGGAGGGGCAAACTGATCGCGCTCTTGACGAGGAGACATGGACACTCTTCTTACTGGCTGCCGCCTGCCACTTGCAAGGCGACACGTTTGACGCCGGCCTTCTGCAGGGTCGACATGGTGTCGATCACCTTCTGGTAGGTCAGGTCCTTGTCCGCCACGATGAGCATGGCGCTGTCTTCAGGCGGGTTGTCCGCTTGCCAGGCCTTGGCCCGGTCTGCCAGATCGCCGGCTGCCACGGTTTGCGTGACATTGCCGGTCTTCAGCTGGATCGAGCCGTCCTTGTCCAGCAGCACATGGGCGATGTTCTTGGTGGGCGGGCGCTCGCTCTTGCCTGCCTTGGGCAGGTTGATGGCGCCCGGCGTCAGCATGGGGGCGGTCACCATGAAGATGATCAGCAGCACCAGCATCACGTCGATGAAGGGCACCATGTTGATTTCGTTGACGGTGCGGCGGTTGCGTTTTCCGCGAGAGGCTACGGCCGGCATGGCTGTTTCCTTTGTATTTAGTGCGCAGCGTGCAGCGGCTGGGCGCCCAGGTTGCGCTGCAAGATGTTGGAGAACTCTTCGATGAAGGTTTCTTGCTGGCTGGCGATGCGGTCAATGCCACTGGAGAAGCGGTTGTAGGCGGTCACGGCGGGAATGGCCGCGAACAGACCCATGGCGGTGGCCACCAGCGCTTCGGCAATGCCGGGCGCCACGGTGGCCAGGGTGATCTGCTCCATGCTGGCAAAGCCGGTGAAGGCGTGCATCACGCCCCAGACCGTGCCGAACAGACCGACGTAGGGCGAGACCGAGCCGATGGTGCCCAGCAGCGACAGGCCCGATTCGATCTCGTCCATCTCGCGCTGGAAGCTGGCACGCATCGCGCGGCGGGTGCCGTCCAGCAAGGTGTCGGGGTTGGTAATGTGGCGCTCGCGCAGTTTCTGGTACTCGCGCATGCCGCTGGCAAAGATGCGTTCCATCGGGCCGCAGGCTTTGACGTTGTGCATCGCGTTCTGGTAAAGCTCGTTGAGGCTGGAGCCGGACCAGAAGTCGCTCTCGAAGGTCTCATTCTTGTTCTTGATGGCTTTGAGCATGCCGACCTTGCGCAGGATCGTGGCCCAGCAGGCGACCGAGGCGGCCACCAGGATCAGCATCACGAGTTGCACCACCCAGCTGGCGTGCAAGACCAGGCTGGCAATGGACATTTCTTGGGAATTCATGAGGAGATGGTTTGGATCAGGGTTTGAGGAATTCTTGCCGGGCGCATGCTGACAGCGTCGACCCAGCCGATACGAATTGTGCCCTCACACAGCAGTTGAGGTGTATCTGTTGGTTGCTTCTGTTTTAAGAGCACCCGCTGTGTGATCTGCATGGAGGCACGCCCCGCATCTTGGAGTTCTGCGGTGACGATGAGTTCATCGTCCAGGCGTGCAGGTTGTAAATATTTGATAGTCGCTTCACTGACCACGAACATGCCACCGACCTGCTCGCGCAGGCGCTGCTGCTCCAGCCCGAGCGAGCGCAGCCATTCGGTGCGGCCCCGCTCCATGAACTTGAGGTAGTTCGCGTAGAAGACGATGCCGCCGGCATCGGTGTCTTCCCAGTAAATGCGGATCGGGAACTCAAAGGCCATGGATATAGCCTTTCACATTGGCTCTATGGCGCTGAAACAGCACAGCGCAGCGCAACGCTCGCTGGGAAGACGCTGGCAGAGGAGGGCGGCGCGCAGCGGTCATCATCAGGCCAGCAGCTTGCGCAGCCGGGCAATGGCCTCTTGCAGCTGCGCCATCGAGTTGGCGGTGGAAAAGCGCACAAAGCGGCCGGTGTCATGGCTGCCAAAGTCGCGCCCCGGCGTGATGGCCAGGTGGGCCCGTTCCATCACCGCATAGGCAAAGTCCCAGGAGCCTTCCACACCGAGCTTCCTGGCGGCCTGGCTGCAGTCGGCCCAGGCGTAGAAGGCGCCATCGGGTGCGACCGGCACGGTCAGGCCCAGTGCTTCAAGCGCCGGGATGAAGTAATCGCGCCGGGCCTTGAACTCGGCGCGACGGCGCTCGTACTCGGCAATGCTCTCGGGCGCAAAACAGGCCAGTGCCGCATGCTGGGCAATGGTGCTGGCGCAGATGAACAGGTTCTGCGCCACGCGCTCGACCACGGGCACCAGGGCTTCGGGCACCACGGCCCAGCCCAGGCGCCAGCCGGTCATGTTGAAGTACTTGCTGAAGCTGTTGATCGAGATGATGTTGTCATCGATCGCCAGCGCGGTCTGGCCAAAGGCCTCGTCATAGGACAGGCCCAGGTAGATCTCGTCGATGATGGTCACGCCATCGCGGGCCTTGACCACCTCGTGGATGCGGCGCAGCTCTTGCGGCGCAATCGAGCTGCCCGTGGGATTGGAGGGCGAGGCCAGCAGCACGCCACGGGTCTTGTCGCTCCAGGCGGCCTGCACCTTGTCGGCGCTGAGCTGAAAGCGCTCTTCCGCCGTGGTGGGCAGCAGCACCGCCCGGCCTTCTGCGGCACTGACAAAGTGGCGGTTGCAGGGGTAGCTGGGGTCGGGCATCAGAATCTCGTCACCCGAGTCGATCAGCGACAGGCAAACCAGCTGCAAAGCCGCCGATGCCCCTGCGGTGATGACGATGCGGCGCGCCGGCACATCGACGCCAAAGCGCTGCTTATACCAGTCGGACAGTGCCTGGCGCAAAGGCTCGACGCCCAGCGCCGGTGTGTACTGCGTGCGGCCTTCGCGGATGGCGCGGTCCGCAGCCTGCTGCACCAGTGGGGGCGCGGTGAAGTCCGGCTCACCGATGTTGAGGAAGATCATCGGCTCCGCGCTGCCCGCCACCTGGGCCGCCAGTGCCTGGGCGGCCTTGGCGACCTCCATCACATAAAACGGCTCAATGCGGTCGGCTCGGGTGGCGATTTTCATGGTCTTCGGCTCGGATCAGAGGGCTCCCACAGCGTTGGCGGCATGTGGTCCAGCACGGACTGTGCTATCAAAAGTATAACTGGCGGCGGCTAAGCCCTTAGAAAAAACCGATGCCAGCACGCAGGCATGGGCATCGGTTGTCAGGGCGATCAGGCCGCGTTGTTGCGGTCAGCTGCCACTTCGACGGCGCGCAGGCTCGGGGCCAGCGCGTTGAGCACGGCGTTCACATACTTGTAGCCGTCGGTACCGCCAAATTCCTTGGCCAGCTCGATGCTTTCGTTGATGACCACGCGCCATGGCACATCCAGGCAGTGCTGGAACTCGTAGACGCCAATCCACATGCAGGCAAGCTCGATGGGCGAGATCTCGTCCATCTTGCGGTCCAGGTGGGGGACGATCTGCGCATTGAGTTGCTCGGCCGATTCGATGCAGCCGTGCAGCAGCGCATCGTAGTGGGCCGCATCGGCCTTGTGAAAGCCGGCCAGGTCACGCGTGAACAGGTCGATCTCGGTGGCGCTGTTGCCGCTCAGGATGTACTGGTAGAGCGCCTGCAGCGCGAACTCACGCGAGCGGCTGCGGGTGGACTTGGAGGCAGCCTTGCGCGCGCCGGTGGAGGTAAGGCCCTTGCGGGCCTGGCGCGGAGGGCGCTGGCTGGAGGAGGACTCGCTCTGGTCGTTTTCGTTCATAGTGTTTTCAGCAGATTGGCCATCTCGACGGCGACGATGGCGGCATCGCGCCCCTTGTCGACCTGGCGGGCAATGGCCTGGGCTTCGTTTTCAGTGGTGAGGATGGCGTTGGCAACGGGGATCTGGAAATCCAGGCCGATGCGGGTAACGCCAGCGCCCGATTCGTTGGCTACCAGTTCAAAGTGGTAGGTTTCGCCGCGGATGATGCAGCCCAGCGCAATCAGCGCGTCGAATTCCTCGGATTCCGCCATGGCTTGCAGGGCAATCGGCACTTCAAGCGCGCCGGGGACCTGCACATGGCGAATATTGTCGGCCTGCACGCCCATGGCGGCCAGCTCTTGCAGGCAGGCCTGGGCCAGGCCGTCGGTGATGCTTTCGTTGAACCGGGCCTGCACAATGCCGATGGCGAGCGCGCTGCCGTCCAGGTTGGCTGCGCTGCCTTTTTCTGCTCCAAACATGCTGCTTATTCCTTGCTGATATATCCGGTGATCTCTAAGCCGTAGCCAGCCATGCTGGGCAGGCGGCGGGGGGCGCCCATCAGGCGCATCTTCTGCACGCCGCAGTCACGCAGGATCTGGGCACCAATGCCGTAGGTACGCAGGTCCATGCGGCCGCGCTCAGGGGCTTGGGCAGCGCGCGCCTTGCCGTCGAACTGGCGGATCAGCTGCGAAGCGCTTTCATTGCAGTTGAGCAGCACGGCCACGCCGCAGCTTTGCTGCTGCAAGTAGGCCAGGCTGGCATCCAGGGTCCAGCTGTGCATGGTGCGGTCGGTCTCGAGCAGGTCCATCACCGACAGGGGCTCGTGCACGCGCACGGGCACATCGCTGTCGACCTGCACGCTGCCCTTGACCAGGGCCAGGTGCACGGCGTGGCTGGCGTGGTCCTGGTAGAGGTGGGCCGTGAACTCGCCATGCGCCGTTTGCAGCGGGCGGCTGCTGATGCGCTCGACCAGCGATTCATGGCGGCTGCGGTATTCGATCAGGTCGGCGATGGTGCCGATCTTGATGCCGTGCTCGGCGCAGAACAGCTGCAGATCGGGCAGGCGGGCCATGGTGCCGTCGTCCTTCATCACTTCGCAGATGACGGAAGAGGGCGAGCAGCCGGCCAGGCGCGCCAGGTCGCAACCGGCTTCGGTATGGCCGGCACGCATCAGCACGCCGCCATCCACCGCCTGCAGCGGGAAGATATGGCCGGGTTGCACCAGGTCGCTGGCCTGGGCATTGGCGGCCACGGCAGCCTGCACGGTGCGGGCGCGGTCGGCGGCAGAGATGCCCGTGGTCACGCCTTCGGCCGCCTCGATGGAGACGGTGAACGCGGTGGACAGCGGGGCGCCGTTGTTGGCGGTCATCTGGCGCAGTTGCAGGCGCTCGCAGCGCTCGCGGGTCAAGGTCAGGCAGATGAGGCCCCGGCCCCACTTGGCCATGAAATTGATGGCTTCCGGTGTGACATGGTCGGAGGCCAGCACCAGGTCGCCTTCGTTTTCGCGGTCGGCTTCATCGACCAGAACGACCATGCGGCCAGCGCGCATCTCGGCAACAATGTCCTCCACCGGAGAGATCGGCGCAGGGATCAGGGGGCTGCTCATGGAATGCCTTTAAAGAACTTGTGTCGTGTCTGCCCGCAGATCTGCGGCGCGTCAGACAGTAAAAACCCCAATTTTAGACCAGCTGCTCCCCGGCTGGGCGGCTTTGGCGCTTCTGGGGACTAGCGTGCCGGGTCAATTGCGGCTGTGGGCGGTGGGCCGGGGGCCTCAGTACTCGCCGCGCAAGAGCACCACATTGCCATCCGGATAGGCCACGCAGGGCAGGATGCAGCCGGCTTCCTTGTCCTCGGCGCTGAGGCCGGGCCATTCGATTTCATAGTGCACGCTGCCCGATTTCAGGCGGCCCACACAGGTGCGGCAGGTGCCATTGCGGCAGGAGCTGGGCCAGTCCACGCCGCCTTCTTCCAGCGACTGCAGCAGCGGTGTGTCCGCCCAGGCATCGACCTGGATGTCTTCGTTGTCGATCTGGGCGTTGTAGAGCTCGGGGGTGATGGGCATGGGGTGTCGATTCGAAGGGCTTATATCAAAACCATAGCTGCCCAGCCAAGTGTGGTAAGCACTGCTGCCAGGTAGCAAGGATGAGGCCAGTTTTGCTGAAATTGCGGGCAATGTAACACGTGGCTAATAAAAACATGGGCTTAGCGGGTTAAATAGCCCGCGATGCGCAGTTATCCACATGGTTGTTCAGCCATTTTCGGGATAACCCTAGGCCATACCGGCCCATGTCCCGCTGGCGTCTGTCGCCCAAGCGGCGCGCAAAGCAAATGTGAACACGTACAGTGCGAATGCATCAGGGGCAGCAAGCCTCTTCCAATATTGGGCGCCATAAGCGCCCGCATGGTGTAAAGGTGCGAACGTATGGGTTTGGATTTCAGCGACAAGGTAGCGATTGTGACGGGGGCCGGCGGCGGGCTGGGGCGTGAACATGCATTGGCGCTGGCCCGGCGCGGCGCCAAGGTGCTGGTCAATGACCCGGGTGGCGCGGTGGACGGGCAGGGCAATTCCTCCGCCGCCGAGAAGGTGGTGCGCGAGATCGAGGCGCTGGGCGGCATCGCGATGGCCAGCCATGCCTCGGTGACCGACTGGCCGGCCGTCCAGGCCATGGTGGCCCAGGTGATCGAGCACTGGGGCCAGATCGACGTGCTGGTCAACAATGCCGGCACCTTGCGCGACAAAAGCTTTGCCAAGATGGAGATGGACGACTTCCGCGCCGTGCTGGAAGTGCATCTGATGGGCAGCGTGCACTGCTGCAAGGCGGTGTGGCCCTTCATGCAGGCGGCCAACTATGGCCGCATTCTGGTGACGACCTCGTCATCGGGCCTGTTCGGCAATTTTGGCCAGAGCAACTATGCCGCTGCCAAGATGGCGCTGGTCGGCCTGATGCAGACCCTGGCGCTGGAAGGCGCCAAGTACAACATCCATGTGAATGCGCTGGCGCCGACGGCTGCCACGCGCATGACCGATGGCCTGCTGGCGCCCGAGATGCTGCGCGCGCTGCGGCCCGAGCTGGTCAGCCCCGCCATGCTGGCCCTGGTGCATGAGAGCGCGCCTACGCGGACGATTCTGTGTGCAGGCGCTGGCAGCTTTGAGGCCTCGCACATCACGATGACGCGCGGGCTGCATCTGAGTGCCGACAGCGTGCCGGTCGATGAGATGGACCTGCATCTGTCCCAGCAATGGGCCGAGCTGACCGACCGCCGGGACGACATCGTGCCGGACAACGGCTTTGTCCAGGGCGATCTGGAAATCCGCAAGGCCCAGCAAAAGCTGCACTGAGGCGCTGGCCTGCATCGCGCGTTGTGTGCGCTAGCCCGGCGAGGACTGCCGGGCTTTTTCGCAGTGCAGAAAACAACAATGCGGGCGATCGCTACACGTTCTTACCAAGCCGTGCTGCGGGTATCGGGCTAAATCCCGAAGCCCGGTCAGGCTGAGCGTGCAATACTCTGCCAGTCGCCGGGCAACCTGCTATCGTGCAGCCCGGCTTTGACAAGAACAACGCAGATGAACCATATCCAAGAACGTATTGATGCCATTGGCGCGCAGCGCCTGCTGCACATGGGTCGCGGCATCGAGAAAGAAGGCTTGCGCGTGAACGATGAAGGCGCGCTGGCCCTCACGCCACACCCGGCCGCTTTGGGCTCCGCGCTGACGCACAGCAGCATCACCACCGATTTCAGCGAATCGCAGATCGAGATCATCACCGGCGTGCACCAGGATGTGCAGGCCTGCCTGGATGAGTTGGCCGAAGTACACCAGTACGTCTACCAGGTGCTGGAGGCCAATGACGAGCGGCTCTGGATCTCGAGCATGCCTTGCTCGCTGCCCTCGGATGAGAACATTCCGCTGGGCCGTTTTGGCACCTCGCACATTGGCCGCTCCAAAAGCATCTACCGCATGGGTCTGGGCCACCGCTATGGCCGCCGCATGCAGACCATCTCCGGCATCCACTACAACTGGTCGCTGCCGGGCGTCAGCAGTGAGGCCTACTTCGGGCTGATCCGCAACTTCCGCCGCCAGGCCTTTTTGCTGCTCTACCTGTTTGGCGCGTCGCCGGTGCTCTGTCCCTGTTTTGTGCAGGGCCGCCAGCACCAGCTCCAGCCCTTGGGCGATGGCCAGGGTGCGCTGCATCTGCCGCATGCCACGTCGCTGCGCATGGGCCGTCTGGGCTACCAAAGCGATGCCCAGGCCTCGATCAGCGTCAGCTACAACAACCTCAAGGGCTATGCCGATTCGCTCTACGGCGCCTTGACCCAGCCGTACCCGGCCTATGAAAAGGTGGGCATCCTCAACCCCGGTGGCGAGTACAACCAGCTGGGCACCAGCCTGCTGCAGATCGAGAACGAGTTCTACGGCACCATCCGCCCCAAGCGCACGGTGCAGCGCGGCGAGCGCCCGCTGCATGCGCTGCGCGAGCGCGGTGTGGAATACGTCGAAGTGCGCTTGATGGACATCAATCCCTTCGACAGCATGGGCATCTCGGCACCGACGATGCGCTTGCTGGACATCTTCCTGCTGCACTGCCTGCTGAGCGACAGCCCGCCCGATTCGCCGGCCGAAATCGCCGAGATGAAGCACAACCAGCACATGGTCGCCGAGCGCGGCCGTGAGCCAGGCCTGCAGCTGCAGCGCCAGGGCAAGGAGGTGCTGCTGACCGACTGGGCCCAGGAGGTGCTGCAAGCCTGCCAGCCGATTGCTGCGGCGCTGGACCAAGCGCATGGCAACACCGACTACAGCCAGGCGCTCAAACATTCCCAGCAGCTGCTGGCCCACCCGGAGCAAACGCCATCGGCCCAGGTGCTGGCGGCGGTGAGCGAGCAGTACGGCACCTCGTTCAAGGCCTTTGGCGCTGCCCAATCGCAATGGGCGCGCGAGCAGACCTTGGCCCGCCCCTGGAACGACGCGCTGACAGCCAAGTACCAGCAGCTGGCGGCCGAGTCGATCCAGGCGCAAAAGGACATGGAAGCGGCCGACACCGTGCCCTTTGAAGAATGGCGCCAGTGCTATATGTCGCCTGAGCACCTGGTCGTGTCCTAATCCTGCTGATGCCCAAGAGCCCGCTGCTGCGGGCTTTTTTGTTGCTGGCCGAGGCCCCAGTCTTGGCGCAGAATGCAAAAGCTTGCAAGAAGCCTGGCGCTTCTGTTTTGATAGCTCCCCGCGTTGGCTATCATTTGTCCGACATCTTTTGGTGTTGATTTCTCGTATTGTTGTTCCATGGCGCATTTCTCTTCCGACCGCAGCTGGCGCACGTTCAAGCGTGGCCTGCTCAACCACTATGTGCTCAACGGGCTGGAAGTGGCGCTGGGCCTCTTTCTGGTCACAACCCTGGTGCAGCTGATCTGGGGCACGCAGCATGCGGCGGCGGCCTCGGTCGGGGTCATCGTCACCATCGTGGTCGACAACCCGGCGCCGCGCCGGGGCAAGTTCTGGCGCATGCTGCCTGCGCCCTTGCTGGGGGCGCCGCTGTTTTTCATGGTGCAGCTGATGCACCAGCACCTGGTGCTGCTGGGCCTGGTGGCCGTGGTATCGACCTTTCTGGGCTTTTTGTGGATGGCCTGGGGCAAGCGCGGCGCGCCGATCGCGATTGCCGTGGTGCTGGCCATGGTGCTGGGCATGTCGGTGCCCAAGCCGGCCGAGGGCCAGCTTCTGGCCGCAGCGGCCGAGTCGACGATGTTCTTCAGCATCGGCGCTGGCATGTTCCTGGTGTATGCGGTGATCGCCAACACCTTGCTCAATTTCCGCTACCGCGTGCAGTTCATTGCCGATACCGTGCTGTCGCTGGCCGCCTTGATGCTGGAGCAAGCCCGCATGGTGCTACCCGAGGCGGCCCGCCATGTCGGGCTGGAAGGCGAGACGGTCGATGGCGAAGCCTATGGCGACAACCTGGCCGACCGCAATTTTGGCAAGTTCTCGCGTGGCGGCGCACCCCAGCAGCACATGGGCCAACTGATGGCCCGGCACGCGGCCTTTGCCGACCAGCTGCAAGCCGCCCGCGACATTGTGCTGGAGAGCCCACGCACGCCGCGCCGCCAGCGCCTGGCTGGCATGCTGATGCAGATGCTGGAGATCCGCGACCACCTGCTGGCCTGCGAGCTGGACCTGGAGCATTTGCGCAAGGCGCCCGAACAGGCGCCGATGCTGCTGGCCCAGCAGGCCATGCTGCGTGCGCTGGCGATGGAGGTGGTGCACCTGGCCGACAGCCTGCTGCTGGGTCGCAAGCCCCGGGCGATGAGCAACCTCGATGCCTTGCTGCGCCCCATGCAGATGGCCTGCAAGTTACCGACGCAGCGGCTGGAAGAATCCCTGCCCGACCACTATGACACCGATGTATCCCCCCAGGCGCTGTCGCGTGAGCTGAGCGAGCGCATTGTGCGCATCCATGAAGAGGTCAATCGCTTGATCGGCCTGGGCCGCGACGAGATCGAGCCTGATCTGGCCGTGGTGCGTGCCAGCTGGCAGATGTTTGTCAGCCCCACTGCCTGGTCCTGGACGCCGTTCAAGGGCCTGATGAGCTGGGATGCGCCTCCCTTGCGCCATGCCATCCGTGCGGCGCTGGCTATTGCGGTGGGCTACCTGGTGGTGCAGGTGCTGCCCTGGAATGCCCATGCCTACTGGGTGCTGCTGACGATTGTGGTGGTGCTGCGCGGCAGCCTGGCGCAGACGCTGGAGCGGCGCACGGTGCGGGTGCTGGGCACCTTGCTGGGCTGTGTGGCCGCGCTGGCCATCTTGTCGGCGCATCTGTCACCGCTGGGCCTGATTCTGTGCCTGACCCTGGCACAGGGCGTATCGCACGGCTTTGCGCTGCGCCGCTATTTGTTCACTGCGATGGGCGCCACGGTGCTGGGCCTGGTGCAGGCCCATATGCTGCATGCCGGTGGCAGCACCACCTTCCATATGTTTGAGCGCGTGGTCGATACCTTGATCGGCACCGGCATTGCCTGGGCCTTTGCCTATGTGCTGCCGTCCTGGGAGCGTTCGCAGCTGCCGGCGCTGGTGCAGCGGGTGCTGAAAGCCCAGGCCGCCCATGCCAGCACCTCGCTGGCGGTGGACCAGTTGCAGGCGGTGGACAATGCGCCCGAGTTGGCCTGGCGCCTGGCGCGGCGCGAAGCTTATGACAGCCTGTCCGCACTGATCCAGGCCGTCGACCGTTCGCTCAAGGAGCCGCGCGCCGTGCAGCCACCGCTGCAGGCGCTGGAGCTGTTCCAGGCCCATTGCTACCAGCTGCTGGGCCAGATGTCCTCGGTCAAGATCATGCTGATGATGCGCCGGGGCCAGACGCCGTCACCGTTTGCGGTGCAGCAGCTCAAGGACACGGCCGCCACCATCGACGCCTGCCTGCTGCAGGCACCGCCGCTACCGCCCGCCGGCGAAGGCGAGGCCCAGCGCCCGGCCAAGATGCCGGCGCCCGAGCGTGTGCCGGGCCCGGAAGACCGCGACCAGCTCATTCCCTGGCTGATGCGGCGCCTGGCCACGGCGCGCATTCTGGCCAGCCAGCTGCAGCAGGATGCGGTGCAGATCCGCCAGCTGCTGGCGCTTGAGGAAACCTTGCCGCCGGTGCAGGCAGAAGCTACACAGACGGCATCTACGTAATTGTTTAAGCGGAGCGGCGAAGGTCTAAGGCTGCAGCGCCTCCAGCGCGCATTCCTGCCAGTACATCGCCGCCGCAAAAAAGCCTTCCCAGACGCAGCCATTGCAGCCCCGGCCACAACAGGTGGTGGGCGCTGCCGGCGGCTCGCGCAGGCTGATCTGCCGGGCGCTGGCACTGGCCTGCAGCGCGGCAAAGCACTGGCGTGCCTCGCGCAGGCTGCTGAGCGGCTGGATGCTGGGAAGGGCAGGGTTCACTGCTCGGGCCGGGGCGGCACGGCCTTGCGGCGCAGGCCAAAGCGCAGCACAAAAGCCGCGCCCAATACCAGGGAAAACCAACCCACTGCCGGAGCCTTGGCGAAAACTCCCTGCACAATATCGCCCTGAGCGACATAGGGCGAGACCACGATCACCAGCCCTATCAAGACCAAGATGATGCCTTTGATGAGCAGGTCCTGATCGGATTTGCGCTGCGCATCCCACTGGCGTTGAGATAAAGAAGACATGGCAGCATTATCCGGCACAGCGCGCCTGCGTGCGCACCGCCTGCCTGCCATTCCCCCCGAAAGCAAGAGTATGAGTATCCAATGGTTCCCCGGGCATATGCACCTGACGCGCAAGCTGATTGCCGAGCGCATCAAAGACATCGATGTGGTCATCGAGGTGCTGGATGCGCGCATGCCAGGATCAAGCGCCAACCCGGCACTGACCGAGCTGACCGGCCACAAGCCCACGCTCAAGATCATCAACAAGCAGGACATGGCCGATGCCAGCCGCACCGCGCAATGGGTGGCCTGGTACGAGGCCCAGCACGAAACCAAGGCCTTGCCGCTGGATGCCAGCGAGCCGGCACCGGCCAAGCGCCTGGTGGAGGCCTGCCGCCAACTGGCCCCTGGGCGCGGCGGCCTGGCCAAGCCCATGCGCGTGCTGATCTGCGGCGTGCCCAATGTGGGCAAGTCCACCCTGATCAACAGCATGAGCGGCAAGGGCCAGGCCAAGGCCGGCGACGAGGCCGGTGTGACCAAGGACGAGCAGCGCATTGTGCTGGCCGATGACTTCTACCTCTGGGACACCCCCGGCATGCTCTGGCCCAAGATCATCGTGCCGGAGACGGGTTACAACCTGGCGGCCTGCGGATCGGTGGGCCGCAATGCCTATGACGACGAGCTGGTGGCGCTGGAGCTGCTGCTATACCTGCAAAAGCATTACGCCCGCCAGCTGGACGAGCGCTACAAGCTGGGCCTCGACGATGACGAAATGGCAGCGCTGGCGGATGACGAGCTGTTGACCCTGATTGGCAAGAAGCGCGGCGCGGTGATGAGCGGCGGGCGCATCAACATGCAAAAGGCGGCGGAGCTGCTGATCACCGACTTTCGCACCCAGATGCTGGGCCGCATCACCGTGGAGACCCCGGCAGAGTTCGAGCAATGGCGCGCTGCCGGTGAGGCGGCCGAGGCCTTGCAGCAGGCCAAGAAGGCCGAACATGCCAAGCATCGCAAGGCCGGCCGCAAGCGCTACTGATCCGCATGCGCCAGAGGTGGTTTTGGCCGCCTTTGGCGTGTTGCTGCGTTTTATGCGCACAAAGCCGCGCAAAAGAGGCGGAAGCCAGCGGTTGCCGCTGAGTTTTATGCAACAGCCTGTATATGGGGCTTGCCAAATCAACAAATTACCGCTATAGTCCACCCTTCGTCTTCTTATCGCTGCAGCAACGAATGACCTTCTGCAGCGCACCATTGGGAGTTTTTGCTATGTCCTGTTTCATGTTCAACCCTCTCCACTGAACACGGTTTCTGCCCCGGCTAAACCATGTTCATATGGTTTAGCCTTGGCCCAGATCGCCGCCTGCACACTGCAGTCGGGATCGACAAAAGCCCTGGCTACTTCGCCGGGGCTTTTTGTTTTGGGGTTTTGCTGCGCCAGCCACCAGGCCATCGGCGCGCCAGGCCCCTGAGGAACCGCACAGATGAGTGCAAAAACTGTTTCCCGCGCCTTTGAAGAGGGCCGGGTCAAGGCCTTGCGTCGCATGAAGCAACCTATCGCGTTGCTGATCGTGGCCGATGCCACTCCTTTCAACCCTGTTGCCAAAGCCATGGCCCAGCGGCGTCTGTCTGGCGCTGCGGGCAAGCACATCCGCAGCCAAGGCGCCCAGCGCCGTGCCGACCGGATGGCCTTGCAACAGATGACGCGCCGCGCCGACCCCGGGGATTGAGCCACAGCGCTGGATGAAGAGAAAAATCAGATGAAAGAAATGAAAACCTCCCCGGAGCTATTGCTTCGCGTACAGATGCATGAGCGTCAGCAAAACCTGCAGGCCATTGCGGCCCAGCTGAAAACCGAATTGATCGGTATTGATGACGTGATTGACCGTGTGACGGGCGCCGTGCGCGCCTGGTATGTGATGCCCCAGCTCATTACCCGCCCTGTGATTGTGTGCCTGTGGGGATTGACAGGCACGGGCAAGACCCAGCTGACGCGCCGCCTGGCGCAGCTGCTGGGTTTCTATGATCGCTTTGTCGAAGTCCAGATGGACGGCTTCAGCCAGAACGGTGACAGCTATGGCGCATCGACCATCTCTGGCACGCTCGAGAGTGCTGGTTTGGTGGAGGGTGCGCCGGGCATCCTGGTGCTCGATGAGTTCCAGCGTTACCGCACGGTGAGCAGCCGTGGCGATGACAGCAAGGTCGAGCGCTACCAGGATGTCTGGGCCTTGTTGTCGGATGGCAAATTGCCGCCTGCCTTGTCGGAGCTGCACAGCATCGAGCGCAAGCTGGCGGATGCGCTCTACGACGCCGAACGGGCCGAAGAGGACGATGCGCAGGAGCGGCACAAAAAGCAGAAAATGCGCTACAAGATCGATGCCTGGGACGCGCAGGCACTCAAGCGCAGCCTCAAGCTTGATGCGCCCTTGCTCGAGATCATGCAGTGGAGCAATGACTACATTCACCAACTGCTGATCCAGTTCCGCAGCTCCCAGCAATCCTGGGAGACCGATTACAGCAAGCTGCTGGTCTTTGTCTGTGGCAACCTCGATGAGATGTACACGGACACGGCCAGCCGCGTCGAAGACTGCGACACCGACGCTGACATTTTTCACCGGCTTACCAGCCGCTTGTCGCTGATCGATGTCAAGCGTGCGCTGGCCGAACGCTTCAAGCCCGAACAGATCGCGCGGCTGGGCAACCAGCATGTGATCTACCCGTCGTTCAGCCGCTCGGCCTACGAGCAGCTGATTGCGACGACGGTGCACAACTATGTGCAGGGCATCGAGGCCAACTGCGGGCTGCGCTTTGTCATCGGCAGCGATGTGCTGGCGCAGATCTACCAGAACGCCGTCTTCCCCACCCAGGGCACGCGGCCGCTGTTTTCGTCGGTGCACACGATCCTGTCGAGTGCGCTGGTGGATGCGGCGCTGTGGGCGCTGGAGCAGGGCGCTCAGGCGGGCCAGCAGTTGCAGGTGCAGATGGCCGCTGGCGCGGCGCAACTGCAGGTACAACTGGCGCTGCCGGACGCAGCTGCGGTGCTGCAGCAATGCTTTGCCGTGCCGCTGGATCTGAACAAGGTCAAGCAGCGCACCAGCGCGGATTTCCGCGCGCTGCTGGCGGTGCATGAGGCGGGGCATGGCCTCGTCTATGCGCTGCTGTTTGGCCGCACGCCGCAGGAGCTGAAGATCAATATTGCGACCTTCGAAGGCGGCTACAACAGCTTTACCGAGCTGCAGGTCACCTCGCGGCGCAATATGCTGGACATGGTCTGCGTGGGCCTGGCCGGCCGCGCGGCCGAGCGCCATGTGTTTGGCCAGGAAGCCTGTACCACCGGGGCCGAGCAGGACATCCTGCAGGCCACGGCGGATGCGGCGCGCCACCTGCGCCACCTGGGTTTTGGTGCGCGCCTGTCACGCACCGATGTGGCCCAGGAGCCTGGCGACAACACCAATACCGAAGTGGCACCCACCAACGCCGGTATTGAAGCCTTGCTGCAAGCGCAAATGCTGCGTGCGCAGGACCTGCTGGTGCAGCACAACGCCTTGCTGATGGCGATGACGGCTTTGCTGCTGCGGGAGGGCCTGATCAGCCCGGCCGCGATGGCCCAGCTGTGTGCCGCGCATGGCCAGGTGGTGCAAGCCAGTGCGGCGCAGATCCCGGATGCCGCCGAACAAAAATGGGTGTTGGAGCCCTATGCCGACATGCTGGCCAGGCATGAGCAGCGCCCTCTGATGGCCTGATCAATCCAGCAATTAGGCAGATGTTTTTACGCCGCCCGCTGCAAAGCTGGCGGCGTTTTTTATGGGCGCTTATCGGGCCTTGGCAGGGGCGCTGGCATCGGCGCCCTTACCGGTCAGCTGCCGCACCGTGAAGCCCTGCTTTTGCAGCAGCTGCAGCAGGTTGTTGTCGCCCACCATGTGCAGCATGCCCACGGCAATGAAGAGCTTGGGCTGCGCTGCAATCATCGCCGGCAGCCGCTCGGCCATGCGCTGGTTGCGGGTGTCGAGCAGCGCCGCTTGCATGCCCACGTCGCCCAGGCATTGGCAGTCCTGCATCAGCTGCTTCAGCGCGGCCAGGTCACCGCTTTGCCAATAGGTGGCCAGCTGCTGGGCGACCTGGCGGTTCTTGCCGCTGTCGATATCGTCCAGCGCCTTGCGGATGTCGTCGGGCGTGGCCAGCTGCGCGGGCACGCCCTCGCCGCCCAGGCCCATGGCCAGCAACTGCTCCTGCGCCGTCTCGATGGCCTGCACCGGTCTGCCCACGGCATGCGCCATGGCGGCCAGGTTCAGGTCGATGCCGTAGGCCGGGTGGTAGCCGCTGCGTGCCATGTCCTGCATGCCCAGCGCGATCAGGCGGGCCAGGGTGGCGGCATTGGTTTGCCAGGTGCTCTGGTCCACACAGGATTCGAAGGCCATGCGGCCCATGCGCGTCTGCAGCTCGGGGTTCTGGCGCATGACCAGCTTTTGCCGGTCACTGTCTTCGCGCATTGCCTGGGTCAGGGCCTTCAAGGTGGCGGGGTCCACCGGGTCCAGCTCCAGCGCTATCGCGGGGGCGGCGCGCAGTGCTTGTGCGGTGCGCGGGCCGGGAAAGATCCAGGGCAGCTGGCCCACATGGATGCTGCCCCAGAGATAGGCGAGATCATCGCCCTTGCGCAGTTCCCAGAGCACGCCCCGATCGGGGTGCGGCTTGCGCGATTCCGCCTGGTAGACCGCTGGATCCTTGACGGCTGGGGCCGGGCAGGACGGCCTGTCCAACTGTGCCAGCTGCGGTGCTGGCGCGGCTGCAGGCGTGCGTGCCTGGGCGGCATGGCCGCCGGCGAGCAAGGCCAGGCCCAGCAGCAGCGGTGGCAGCAGGCGCAGGCTGCGCGCGGGGCGGTGGGGGAGAGGCGAAAGGGTTGCTGAACGCTGCAAAACGGGCTCCAGATCAGGGCCGCAAGGCCTGGCGTTGGTGCGAGCCCTTGCAGCGACTAAGCCTTAGCGCTGCGCCTGGGTATCGAACCAGCGGCGTGCCAGACGATCCCAGAACTTGGCGCCCAGGGCGATGTTGTTGTCGTTGAAATCATAGCCGGGGTTGTGCAGTCCCACGCCGGGCTGGCCATCGGCGCCATTGCCGATCCAGCCGTAGGCGCCGGGCACTTCTTCGAGCATGAAGCCAAAGTCCTCGGCCGTCATTGCTGGCAGCACATCGGTGTGGGCATGCGTGTTGCCGACCATCTCGCGCATCACCTCGCCCATGAAGAGCGCCTCCTTGCGGTGGTTGGTGGTGTTAGGGTAGCCGGGCTTGATGATGACTTCGGCGCTGGCAAAGTGCGCCTCGGCGATGTGGCTGGAGACCCGGTGCAGGCCATCGATGAGGAATTGCTGCGAGGCCAGGGTCAGGTTGCGGCAGGTGCCGTAGATGCGCGCCTCATCCGGGATGATGTTCTCCACCGTACCGGACTCGATCTTGCCCACGGTCAGCACGGCAGCATCGAGCGGATCGGTGCCGCGCGAGACCAGGGTCTGCAACTGGCCGACGATGGAGCAGGCGACGGGAATCGGGTCCACCGTGGTGTGGGGCAGGGCCGCATGGCCGCCCCGGCCGCGCACCACAATCTCAAAGCGCAGCGCGGCCGCCATGATGGGGCCCACGCGCACCCCCATCTGGCCCTGCGGCAGCGCCGGCCAGTTGTGCAGTGCGAACACCGCCTGGCAGGGGAACTGGGTGAACAGCCCGTCGTTCATCATCGCGCGGGCGCCGGCGCCGCCTTCTTCACCGGGTTGAAAGATCAGGTGTACCGTGCCATCAAAATCACGCTGGCCGGCCAGCAGCTCGGCGGCACCCATCACCATGGTGGTGTGGCCGTCATGGCCGCAGGCATGCATGCGGCCTGGGTACTGGCTGATGTGGCCGAACTGGTTGGTCTCCTGCACCGGCAGTGCGTCCATGTCGGCACGGATGCCGATGGCAGGCCCGGGGTTGCTGGCATCACGCCCCCGGCCATAGATGCTGGCCACAATGCCGGTGGTGCCCAGGCCGCGCACCATGGGGATGCCCAGCGCCGTCAGATAGGCTGCGATCTTGTCGGCGGTGCGGTTTTCTTCGTACTTCAGCTCCGGGTGCATGTGCAGATCGCGACGGAATGCAGTGAGCTGGTTGATATTGGGGGCTTGTTGCTGGTCGAGGTACATGGTTTCTCTCTCGTATCGGTGCAGGCGGCGACGGACCGCCATGCCAAGACTGCAAGCCTACCATTGTCCTCCTGTCTGCCGCGGGCATGCCCGCGACAGTGCATCGCGGGCAGTGCCTGGCAGTTTTTAGGCGGCGCTGGCCGTTGGGGCCACGGCGCCCGGATGGGACAGCCGGCGGTCAGCCAGCAAGGCCGCCACATTGAGCACGGCCAGCACCGCGCCGGCGATGCAGGCACCCGTCCAGCCGCCGTGGTGCCAGGCCCAGGCGCCGATGGCCGAGCCGGCCGATGCGCCGATGAAGTAGCCCGTCATATAGCAGGCATTGATGCGCGAGCGCGCCTCGGGTGCCAGGCGGTAGATGACGTTCTGGTTGCAGATATGGGTGCCTTGCAGTGCCAGCTCGATCACCAGCATGCCGACGATGAACAGGAACACCGAATGCTGGCTGTACCAGAGCAGCGCCCAGTTGACGACCAGCAGCAGCACCGAGAAGGCGGTGGTCGGGCGCTCCAGGCCCTTGTCGACCAGGCGACCTGCGGCATTGGCCATCAAGGCGCCGGCCACACCGGAGAGTCCAATCAACCCGATCGATGAATCACTCAAACCGTGCTCAGGGCCGCCGAGCATCAAGGCCATCGTGGAAAACAGCACGCTGACCGACGCAAAGGCCAGGCCGCCCAGCAAGGTGCGGGTGCGCAGCCGGGGCTGGGTGCGAATCAAGGTGGCCATGCTGCCCAGCACCTGGCCATAGGGCAGGCGTGCGCCGCTGTGTGCCACCTTGGGCAGCACCCGGTACAGGGCCAGCGCCACCAGCACCATGGCGATGCCGCCGACCTTGTAGACCAGGCTCCAGCCGCCCACGGCCGACAGGAGGCCGGCGACGGTGCGCGACAGCAAAATACCGGTGAGCAGGCCGCTCATCACCAGGCCGACGGCGCGGCCGCTGGACTCACGCGGGGCCAGGCTGGCAGCCATCGGCACCAGCACCTGGGCCGCGACCGAGAACAGGCCGGTCACCAAGGTGCCCAGCACCAGGGCGATAAATGGGGATGGCATCAGGCCAGCAAAACCGCTGACCAGCAGGCCCAGTGCGGCCAGCAGCATCAGACCCACGGTCAGTTTGCGGCGCTCCAGCATATCGCCCAGCGGCACCAGAAACAGCAGGCCGATGGCATACGACACCTGCGCGCAGGTCACCAGAATGCCGGCCGTGCTCTCGCTCACCTGCAGCGCATGGGCGATGGAGTTGAGCAGCGGTTGGTTGAAGTAATTGGCCCCTGCGCACAGGCCGCAGGCCGTGGCCATCAGCAGCAGCACGGCGGGGCTGAGCGTGGCGGTGGAAGTGGTTGAGGCGGGGCGGGCGGGAGAAGTTGTTGTTGGTTGATTTTGCACAGCGCGAGTGTGCGCGTATCAGAAAAACAATGTGCGCCCTTGGTTTTGGCGCAGCTGTTAGGGCGCCAAGCCCGGCTCGTCGCGCGCCCAGTCGGGGCTGCGCAGCAGGGCCTGCCATTGCTGCAGGCTGGGGTGAGGCAGCGACTGCGTGTCGGAAGTGCCGGCTGCCGGTGCTGTACTCGGCCAGCGCAGTCCGCTGTCGATATGCAAGGGCGCCTGGGTATAGGGGTGCTGCAAGGACAGCGACCAGGCATGCAGCCACAGCCGTTGCAGGCCCAGGCGCTCGGCCCACCAGCGGTTCAGCGGGCCTTTGCCATGCGTGGCATCGCCAATGATGGGGTGGGCGATGTGCTTGAGATGGCGGCGGATCTGGTGGCGGCGCCCGGTATGCGGCTCGGCTTGCACCAAGGACAGGCGGGTGCCGGCAAAGCGTGCATCGTAGGCCTCGGCGTGCTCCAGCGTGGCCAGGCGCGCAAAGCGGGTTTGGGCCGGCTGTGCGGGCGCATCTTCCGGGGCGTCATCGGGGCGCAGCGCGTGGTCCACCTCCGCATGCAGCGGTGCCCAGCCGCGCACCATGGCCAGGTAGCGCTTGTCGATCTGGTGGTTTTCAAACTGGCTGCGCGTGCGGCTGGCTGCCTCGGCATGCAGCGCCAGCAGCAGCACGCCGCAGGTGCCTTTGTCCAACCGGTGCAGCGGAAACACATGCTGGCCGATCTGGTCGCGCAAGGTCTGCACGATAAAGCGCGTCTCGCCCGCATCCAGGCCCGTGCGGTGCACCAGCCAGCCGGCGGGTTTGTAGATGGCCACCAGGTGCTCGTCGCGCCACAGCAGGGGCAGAGGGCAGTCCTGCGCATGGGTATGCGCAACAGCAGGGTTGATGGCGAGAGACATGGGAGGGCGGGTAGGTGGAGCGATGGTGCTGGGGTGAGTAGCTATGGATTTTATAGTGGCCGGGCCTCAAGACCTTTTGGACCACAGCCCGAACAACAGCATGCCGGCCAGCATGGCCACGCTGAAAATCGCTGCGGAATCCAGGCCCGCTGCCGTACCCACCAGCGCGGGCCCGGGGCAGTAGCCGGCCAGGCCCCAGCCGATGCCAAACAGCGCAGAGCCGATCAGCAGCGGTGCATCGACCGCCTGGCGTGTTGGCATCTGCATGGGCTCACCCAGCAGGCTGTGGCTGCGCCGGCGGGCCCATGCAAAACCGGGCAGACCCAGCGCTATCGCGCCGCCCATCACCAGGGCCAACGACGGGTCCCAGGCGCCGGCCAAGTCCAGAAAGGCCAGCACCTTCTGCGGATCGGCCATGCCGGACAGCAGCAGGCCCAGACCAAACACCAGGCCAGCGAGGGCAGCGATCAGGATAGTCATCGTTCTCTCCTTACAGAAGGTGGCGCACCACAAGCACGGTCGCAAATCCGGTGGCCATAAAGACCAGGGTGGCAACCAGGGAGCGCAGCGACAGCCGCGAGAGCCCGCAGACGCCATGGCCGCTGGTGCAGCCCGAGCCCAGGCGCGTGCCAAAGCCCACCAGCAGGCCGGCGAGCACCAACAGGGGCGAGGCTGCGGGGCTGCCGGCCGCTGGCAACGGCGCAAACCACTGGTAAAGCCATGGGGCTGCCAGCAAGCCCAGCACAAAGGCCAGCCGCCAGGCGCCGCCCTGCAAGCGCGAGGGCAGCAGCGCGGCCACGATGCCGCTGATGCCTGCAATGCGGCCATTGAACAGCACCAGCAGCACGGCAGCCAGGCCAATCAAGGCACCGCCGGCGAGGGCGCTCAGCGGCGTAAAGGCAGACAGATTGAGCGACATGGAAGGCTTTCTTGAGGGGGATAAATGCGCTGATCAGGCGGCAGGGCAGTACTGCGCATACAGCGTCTGCAGCAGCGCCAGCAGGCGCGCATCGGCCACCTGGTAAAAGATGTTCTTGCCCTCGCGCCGGGTACTGACCGCGTTCTCGCGCCGCAACACCGCCAGTTGTTGCGACAAGGTAGGCTGCAGAATGCCCAGCTGCGCCTCCATATCGCTGACGCAGCATTCGCCTTGGCTGAGGTGGCAGAGCAGCAGCAAGCGGTCTTCATTGCCCAGCAGCTTGAGGGCGGAGACGGCATGCTGCGCGGCCTCGCGCATGGCTTCGGGGGAGAGGGTGGCCTTGGAATTTGCAGACATGGGCGGAAGACTTGGTGCAGCGGGCTTGCCGAAAAGTTTGGTTTTTATTATATTGAAAGATATATTGTTTTGTGTGAATGTGTTTTGACCATGCGCTCTGCCCCTTCTTTTGGCGTCCAGGCCTTCTTTGATGCGGTGACCGGCACCGTCAGCTATGTGTTGCACGATGTGGCCAGCCGCGAGGCCGCCGTTATCGACCCGGTCTGGGACTTTGATGCCAAGAGCGGCCGCACCAGCACAGCATCTGCCCAGTGCATCGCCGACTACCTGCAGGCCGAGCAGCTGAGCTTGCGCTGGGTGCTGGAGACCCATGCCCATGCAGACCACCTGTCTGCCGCCCAGTGGCTGCGCATGCAGATGCCCGCAGGGGCGGTGCGCATTGCAGCACCGGTGGTGATTGGCCAGCGCATCACCCAGGTGCAAAAAGTGTTTGGCGGCATCTATGGCATGGAAGACTGCATTGCGCCGCAAGGCGCCGACTTTGACTGCCTGCTGAGCGATAGCGATGTGCTGGCGCTGGGCGCAAGCCGCATCCGCGCGCTGGGTGTGCCCGGCCATACGCCGGCGGACCTGGCCTATGCGGTAGAAGAGGCGGGCGAGGTAGCCGCCATTTTTGTGGGCGATACCTTGTTCATGCCCGACGTGGGCACGGCGCGCTGTGACTTCCCCGGCGGTGATGCGCGTGCGCTATACCAATCCATTGGCAGGTTGCTGGCGCACCCGCCGCAAACGCGGCTTTATGTCTGCCACGACTACCCACCAGACAGCCGCGCTGCCGCCTGGTGCAGCACGGTGGCCGAGCAGCGTGCCCACAATATCCATGTACACGATGGCGTGGATGAGGCGGCCTTTGTGGCGATGCGCGAGGCGCGCGATGCGACCTTGGCGATGCCGCAGCTGATGCTGCCCTCGGTGCAGGTCAATATCCGCGCCGGCCGCCTGCCCGATGCCGATGCACAGGGCCGGCGTTTTCTCAAGCTGCCGGTGGATGCGCTCTGAGCTTCGGTTTTAACGGCCTGCAGACTGGTACTGTGCGTCTTCGAAACGGTTCACCTTCCACAGACTGGGGAAGAGCCGCGTCCACAAGGCCACCACGGCCAGTGAGCACAGGCCGCCCGCCACCGCAGCGGGCACAGCGCCCAGCAGGGCGGCGCTGCTGCCGGCGCGGAATTCGCCCAGCTCGTTGGACGAGCCGATGAACAGCATGTTGACCGCGTTGACGCGGCCGCGCATGTTGTCGGGTGTGGCGAATTGCAGCAGCGAGCCGCGCACATAGACGCTGACCATATCGGCAGCGCCCGCCACAGCCAGCGCCAGGCAGGACAGCCAGAGCCAGTGCGACAGCGAGAACACCAGGTTGGCGATGCCAAACACGGCCACGGCCAGCATCATGCGGCGGCCCACCTGGGTGCCAAAGGGGCGGCTGCTAAGGTAGAGACCGGCGCAGACCTCGCCAATCGCCATGGCGCTGCGCAGCAGGCCTAGGCCTTCAGGGCCGGTGTGCAGCACCTCATGGGCATAGATGGGCAGCAGCGCCACCACACCGCCCAGCAGCACGGCAAACAGGTCGAGCGAGATGGTGCCCAGCACCATGGGGCGGCCAAAGATAAAGCGGATGCCCGCGCCAAAGCGCTGCCAGATCGTGTCGCGTGCAGCGCCGGGCTCGGTGGTGGCCTTGGGTGCCGCGTACAGCACCTTCACCCGCAGCAGCAGCACGGTGCCGATCGCAAAGGCCAGCATGCAGACGGCATAGGTCCACACGGCCCCGCCAGCGGCATACAAAAAGCCGCCCAGCATGGGCGCGCCAATGGCCGAGCAGCGCATCACCACGCTGTTGGTGGCAATCGCCTTGGGCAGCAGCGCCATCGGCACCAACTGTGGCAACAGGCTTTGCAGCGATGGGCCGGAGAAGGCACGCGTGGCGCCATACAGCACCAGCACTGCATAGATGCCTGCGACCCCGGCATGGCCATGGCCCGACAGCCACAGCAGCAGCGCGCTGCAGACACTGCCCAGCGCCCAGCTGGTGGCCAGCACCTTCTTGCGTGGCAGCCTGTCGATCAGCTCGCCCGCAGGCAAGAGCAGCAAGAGCATGGGGATGAACTGCGCCAGGCCCACAAAGGCGAGGGCCATCGGGTTGCGCGTGAGGTCATAGACCTGCCAGGCCACGACCACGGCCTGGATCTGGGTGGCGCCGACGGCAAAGACCCGCGCGATCAGAAAAGTAAGAAAGCCGCTGTGCTGGTCGCGCAGCAGCGGCGGAGGGGCGGAGTTGGTGGTCGCTGGCATGGGGTGGGGCGCAGCCTGCGCTGGTGCAGCTGCTGCAACCGCTGGATGGTTGTAGGTGTTTGTGGCGCCATTCTGCCATGCCTGCTCAACTCTTATATAAGAGTTGGGCTTATCCATGCGGCAAGCAGGGCATGCCCAAAAGCGTGGCATGGGCACAAACGCCGCTGCGATGCGCGCCTTGCGTCAACCTGGGCCGCAAAAACCAAACCCCCAGTCACCGCTGGTGGGCGACTGGGGGTTGGTGGTTTGGATTTAGCTGGAAGCCTTTAACTGGCAATAGCTCCGAGCTGCCAGACCTCCATCTCAGCTGAGTGAGCGGGCGCTGTCAACAGCACCCGCTTGCGCCATCAAGGGGCCTTGGCGGTCTCGACCGTCAGGTCCAGCACATAGGCGTAGCGCGAGGCATCGGCAGGCGGATTGGCGATTGTGTAGCGCTTCACACGCAGCACATTGCTGTAGCCGGGCTCGTGTTGGTAGCCTTCGATGTTGCCGTAGAAGTGCTGCCAGTCGCCGGCCACGGTCTTGCGGCCGTTGCTGTCATAGCGCAGCTCGCGCACCTGCAGACACTGCACGCCCTTGGCCACGCCGTGGTTGCAAGGCTTGGTCTGGGGGCCGACTTCGTAGAACATGGTCTCTCCGGCGCCACCGTACTTGGTCTCGTTGGTGGGCACCGACTTCAGCAGCCAGCGGCTGCCGTCGTTGAACTGCAGGGTCAGGCGTGGCGCATTGTTGTCTTGCGTGATGCGCAGGCTCTCAGCGCGCGTGATCTGTGCGCTCACCGCTTGCTCCAGCTGCATCAGCGGTGGCTCGCAAGCCATCATCGTGCCAATCGGGTTGGTGATGCTGATCTTGTCGCCATCGAGCTGGTAGCCCGCGCCCATCACATTGCAGAGGTTGCCAATGCTCACGCGGTGCGCCGTCTTGGCATCGCCGCTGAAGCCCAGGCGCAGCACCTTCTTGGGTGCCAGCGCGGTGAAGGCCGGCAGTGCGCGGCCGGACTGGTCTTCGGCACGCTCCAGATCCCAGTGGTAGGCCTGCAGGGTCTTGTCGTTGGCAGATGCGTTCATGGCGGGTGCGGTGCTGCCTGCAGCCGGTGCCGCAGGCGTGGACGATGGGGTGCTGCTGCAGGCGGCCAGGGCCATCGCTGCGGCTGCGCTGAGGCTCATCAATTTCCAACGTTGCATATTAAGTTTTTCCTTATTAGAGGCAGCGGACTCGCGTGCGCTGCAGTTGGTGAAAGCAAACCTAGAACGTGTTTACGATCTCTACGCAGCCGCGTTGGAGTGCAATCGGGATGAGTTCGAAGGGCTGGTCCGCAGCTTGCACCGGGGTGCAAGCAAGGGCCAGCGCGCAGAAATCGCCCGATTTCACTCCAACCCGTAGGGACAGTGGCTTTGCGGGCGGTCTGCGTCGTTGCAAATCCTCGCAATAGCGCGGCTATTGCTGCGGTGTTGCGCCTCGCATCCCATCCCGCAAAGACACTGTCGCGGCGCGAGGAGATCGTAAACACGTTCTCAGCTTGCCATCCTAGGGGCTGCCAGCAAGCGCTGGTGTAGGCCAAGCTTGGCGCTTGGCAGCCTGCGTTATGCCTGCTGTCGCAGCAGCGTCTGCCTAAAACTTAGGCGCATGAAAATTATTGAAGCAAGTCAATGGCTTGCCATCTTGTCCAGAGCCTTGTCCACATGCTGACCCACAGATATCTGGGATAACCACAGCTCCCCGCATCAAGCGGTCAGAAAGAGGGCGGGGTCGACCATGCTGCGGTTGAGCATCACGCCCCAGTGCAGGTGCGGGCCGGTCACCCGGCCGGTGGCGCCAACCTTGCCGATGATCTCACCCGCGCGCACGCTCTGGCCCACGGTCACCTGGGTGGCGCTCAAGTGGCAGTACATCGTCAGAAAGCCGCCGCCATGGTCCATCCAGATCGTGTGGCCGTTGAAGAAGTAGTCGCCCACATCGATGATCTTGCCCGCCAGCGGTGCCTTGACGGGTGTGCCAGTCGCGGCCGCGATGTCCATGCCGCTGTGCGGATTGCGTGACTGGCCGTTGAAGACGCGGCGCAGCCCGAATGAGCTGGAGCGCCTGCCGGGCACGGGCACCGGCAGCTGCAACTGTGCGGGTAGGGGCGCGCTAAACGTGGCCATCACCGTTTGCTGGTGGTTGCGCTCGCGCTCGTAGCGGGCATTGTCGGCGGCAGACAGGTCCACCGTCTTGGGGGCGACCTTGAGGCGCTGCTCACTGTATTTTTTGTCGCGCACGGTATAGGCAATGCTGCGCGGGCCGCTCGCCGTCTGCAGCCTGATCTCGGCCGGCCCCGGGGTTGCCGACAGCGGTATGCCCACCAGCGCCGTCCACTCGATCGCATCGCCGAGCACCAGCAGCGGGATGTCGGCCGCAAAGGCCTGGGGTCGCTCGGCCGCAGGGCCCAGCGACAGGCGCGCCACCCCGCCCGGAACGCGGGAGTCCGCAGGCCAGCCATCGCTGGCCGCGGCCTGCGCGCCTTGCAACCAGGGCAGCAGCACCAGGCCACTGCCGGCCTGAAGCAGGCGGCGCCGTTGCAGCTGGGTGGGGGCGTTCTTGCGGTGGAGTTCAGACATGGCCATGGGCATCAATAAGCTGGTTGAATATGCTTTTAAAAGCATAGCGCGTTGTGCTTTTCTATCTTGGGCAAATGCCGCGCATAATATGCAAAATTTGGTAAACCAGAGCGCTGCTGTTGGCGCCCATCTTGGTGACTGTTAGCATGCAAGACCGCCGATGCCTTGCGCTGTACAGGCGTTGGCTGACAGCGTGCCTGCGCCGCATCCGTTACAGTGGTGCGGCTGGGCTGGCATCCCTGTCGTCCAGGTCATCATGTTGTTTCGGGAGTTCGTTTCGTTCATGTTGGGCAAGCATTCAGACCTACTTTTATTGGCTGCATCCACTGGTTGCAAGCCGCGCCGCCCTTTGGCGGCCTGGTCCCTGGTAGCGGCCCTGGCGCTTGCGGTATCGGGTTGTGGCAGCCTGGACCGAGAGGCCGACAGCCACCGCTACAACGTCGTGGCCAATGAAACCTTTGGATCGTCTGCCACCTATTCACGCCTGTTTGATGCGCCGCCTGAGCGCGCTTGCGAGGCCGCACGCCGTGCGCTGCTGAGCCAGGGCTACCTGATCAATGTCTCCAAGGCTAAAGAAGTAGAAGGTCAGAAGAGCTTCCAGCCTGCCACTGACAATCACCAGATCATCACCATCCGCGTGGTCTGCGCAGCCGACAGCAAGGACGGCAAGGTCACCCTGGGCTTTGTGTCTGCGCTCAAGGACACCTACAACCTCAAGAAGAGCAGCAACTCGGCGAGCGTCGGTGTGGGCGCATTGGGTTCGTTGTCGCTGCCGTTCTCTGCCGGCAATGATTCCATGGTCAAGGTCGGCAGCGAGACGGTGAGCTCGGCCACCTTCTACGACAGCTTCTTTGACCTGATCAAGTCCTACCTGCGCCAGGACGATGAACTGCGCCAGCAAAGCCTGACCGGCGACGAAGAGTTCGTCGAGTAATCCTGCGCAGCGGCTTGTTTAGCAGGTCGCCCAAGCCGCAACAGAAAAGCCCGCCATCGTGAAGATGACGGGCTTGTTTTTTGCACGTGGCCAGTGACTGGCCACGCCGCTTCTCGCCTCCTAGAGCCGCTAAGACGACCCAGCAAACCGAAGGTTTGCGGTTGAGACTAGGCGTCAAGCCGCAGGCAGTACAGACGTACGACAAGGCTTGGCAACGACGTATCAAGGGTTGTGTTAGGTTCTATGTTTTTCGTCAAGCAGCGTTTGGCAGCAACTGTTTCGGGTTGAAGGTTTCTTGGCCCTTC
>NZ_SOAL01000017.1 GCF_004364775.1 Comamonas sp. JUb58 | reverse complement strand
GTCATTTGTAGGTTTCCTTTTGAGCAGCAGCGTTAGATGACTTTGGCTTCGTTCTTGAGCTTGTCGATCAAGGTGGCCACATCGGGCACCTTCACACCAGCGCCGCGCTTGGCGGGTTCTTCCACCTTCAAGGTCTTCAGGCGCGGGCTCACGTCCACACCCAGGTCTTCTGGCTTCAACGTGTCGAGCTGCTTTTTCTTGGCCTTCATGATGTTGGGCAAGGTGACGTAGCGGGGCTCGTTGAGGCGCAGGTCGGTGGTGATCACGGCGGGCAGGGACAGAGACAGGGTCTCCAGACCTCCGTCCACTTCACGCGTGACATTGACCTTGTCGCCAGCGACTTCGACCTTGGAGGCGAAGGTGGCCTGGGGCAGATCGCCGAGCGCGGCCAGCATCTGGCCGGTCTGGTTGGCGTCGTCATCAATGGCTTGCTTGCCGCAGATCACGAGACCCGGCTGCTCTTTGTCGACCAGGGCCTTCAGGAGCTTGGCGACAGCGAGGGGCTGCAGCTCTTCTGCGGTTTCGACCAGGATGGCGCGGTCGGCACCAATGGCCATCGCCGTGCGCAGGGTTTCCTGGCACTGGGTCACACCGCAGCTCACCGCGATGATTTCGGTCACAACGCCCTTTTCCTTCAATCGCACAGCTTCTTCCACCGCGATTTCATCAAAGGGGTTCATCGACATCTTCACATTCGCAATGTCCACACCCGAGCCATCGCTCTTGACGCGCACCTTGACGTTGTAGTCCACCACGCGTTTGACGGGTACCAGTACTTTCATAAACCTCGACTCCTGAGTTGTTCAATAGGTTTGCGCCAGTGGCGGCGCGTTGGCGCGGCCACTCAGCCATGGGCATGGATCAAGCCATCATCGCACAAAAACAGCACGGTCGTGCTTTTTTTGTAGCCAAGCTGCTTATAACAATCGATTATCGACGCATCCCTGCGCACCAGCCTCCATTTTCCGCACAAGTTGGCGGTTCATCAGCCCTGGCTGGCAGGTATTGCACCACCGCTATTGTTCTGGATATGCAAAACACGTTGCGGGAACGGAATCTCGATCTTGGCAGCGCGCAGGCCCTCGAGCACCGCGATATTGACCGCTGACTTCACATTGGCCTGGCCGTTCATCGGATCGTTGATGTAGAAGCTCAGGCTGAACTCCAGCCCATCGGGCGCAAAATTCACCAGGAAAACCGAGGGCTCGGGCTTGGCCAGCACCCGCGCCTGCGCAAGAGCCGCACTCGTCAACACCTCGCGCACCTGGGTGACATCGCTGTCGGCGCCCACAACGATCTGAGTGCTCAGGTTGAACTTCTGGTCCGCATCGGTGAGGTTTTCCACCCGCTGGGTGATCAAGGTCTCATTGGGGACAATGGATTCGCGCCCGTTAGAGGCACGGATGACGGTGTAGCGGGTGCGGATGTCGGTTATGCGGCCTTCAAAGCCATCAACGCGCACGTTGTCGCCAATGCGCAAGGCCCGCTCGATCAGCACCAAAAAGCCGCTGACATAGTTGGAGGCGATCTTCTGCATGCCAAAACCCAGGCCCACACCAAAGGCACCGCCCAGCACCGACAGCGCCGTCAGATCCACCCCAACCAGGGAAAGCGCCACCAACAAGCCAACGGTGATCAACAGCATGCGCGTGAGGTTGACGGCCATCTTGCGCATGGACAGGTCCTTGACCATGTCGTCGATCACGCGCTGCTCGAAGGTGGTCGAAATCCACAGCACCACCAGCATTACCATGCCCACCGATATCGCCCCCTGGAACAGCTCCAGCACCGAGATCGACGTCTTGCCAAAGGCGAACTGCACGGCATCCAGCTGCGCCATGACCTGCGGCAGCACACCCAGAATGCCCAGCACCGCCACGCCCCAGGCCAGCCACGAGAAAATCCGCTCGACCAGGCGCACCAGGGTGGAGTTGGGAAAGGTCTTGGCCAGCACCCGGGCCACCAGGCGGATCACCGCGAGCGACAGCAGAATCTGCACTGCCAGCCGCAGCAGGAACACTGGCTGGTAATGCTCTACCAGCATGCGGGCCGCTGCGGTGAACAGCAGCGCCAGCAGCGGGAAAAGCGCCCCGCCCAAGGCCGTCTTGCCAAACCAGACCGATGGCTTGCCATCATCGCGGTGGCGGTAAAAGCTGCGTGTCAGCAACCAGGCCAGGCCAATGCAAATCACCAGAACGGCCAGCTCCTGCCAGGTGCTGGCCTGCTCAAAGTCCTGAAGTAAACGATCAAAGATATCCATGCGCCGGTCTCATAGGGTCCAAAAAAAGCATATGCGCAAGCATATGCTGGTTCCGTACCGTATCACCGATAGGGCGCTGCCGTTTGTAGGAGCGGCAGAGTTCCTGGGACGCGCGGATGAGTGCAGCCTGGGGCTAAGACCAGACCGGTTTGCGCTTTTGCGCAAAGGCCTGCGCGCCTTCTTGCGCGTTGCTGTCCATCATGTTGGAGGCCATGCACTGGCTGGCCACCTGGTAGGCCGCTTCGATGCCCAGCTCCCGCTGCTGGTAGACCAAGGCCTTGCCCATGCGCACGGCAGCGGCAGGCTTGCTGACTATGGAGGCGACCAGCGTTTCCAGCGCCGCATCCAGCTGCTCAGGCGCAGCCACCCGGTTGACCAGGCCCTGGGCCAGCGCCTGCTCGGCGCTGATGAATTCGCCTGTCAGCAGCATCTCCATCGCCTGCTTGATGGGCATATTGCGCACCAGCGGCACGCTGGGCGTGGCGCAGAACAGGCCGTACTGGATGCCACTGGTGGCAAAGCTGGCCTCGCTGCTGGCAACAGTCAGGTCACACTGCGCCACCAGTTGGCAGCCGGCGGCGGTCGCCATGCCCTGCACGCGTGCAATCACCGGCACGGGCAGCTTCTGGATCGCCATCATCACCAGGCTACAGCGGTTGAACAGGTCCTGGTACCAGGCGCGATCGGGATGGGCGGCCATGTCCTTGAGGTTGTGGCCCGCGCAAAAGGCCCGGCCCTGCGCGGCCAGCACCACCACGCGCACCGATGGATCCTGCGCAATGGCGGCCAGCGCAGCGCGCAAGGCCGCCAACATCTCATCGCCCAGCGCATTGAAGCGCGCCGCGTCGTTCATGCACAAGGTCACCACACCGCGCGCATCGCGGGTCTGCACAAGCAAGTTGCTGTCCGTCATTGCCAGGTCCTCAAAAGGTGTTTACAGATCGGCGAGCACGCGGATATGGGCTTCCACGCTGGCCGCCAGCGGCGTCATCACATAGCCGCCTTCCAGACATGAAACGATGCGGCCCTTGCTGAAGCGCCGCGCAATGTCTTTCACGCGGTGGGTGATCCAGGCGTAGTCGGCCTCAACCATGCCGAGCTGGCCCATGTCGTCTTCGCGGTGGGCATCAAAGCCTGCGCTGATAAAGATCATCTCGGGCTTGAACTCTTCCAGGCGCGGGATCCAGTAGGTCTCGACGATCTCGCGGATGTCCATGCCCTTGGTATAGGCCGGCACCGGCACATTGAGCATATTGGCCGCCGGGTTCTTGTCGCCCGAATGCGGGTAGAAGGGGTGCTGGAAAATGCCCACCATCAAAATGTGCGGGTCACCTGCGCAAATGTCTTCGGTACCATTGCCGTGGTGCACATCAAAATCGACTATCGCTACGCGCTTGAGCTGGTGGCGCATCAGCGCATATTTGGCGGCCACGGCGACATTGTTGAAAAAGCAAAAGCCCATGGCCTGCTTGCGCGTTGCATGGTGGCCAGGGGGGCGCACGGCGCAAAAGGCGTTTTCCATCTCGCCGCTGATCACCGCATCAGTGGCCGCCAGCGCTGCGCCGCAGGCCCGCAGTGCCGCATTCCAGGTGGCGCCGTTGACGGCAGTGTCGGTGTCCAGCATCAGCGTTTCCGGGCCGCCAATGGCCTGGTTGTCTGCCGCCATTTCGGACAGCCCGCGTATCGATGCAATATGCAGGCGCTCATGGCCCAGCTCCAGATCGGACATGCTGGCCTTGGGCGCGTCGCGCCGCTCCAACGCATCCCCCACCCCGGTGATCAGCAGGCGGTCTTCAATCGCATCCAGGCGGGCAGCGCATTCCGGGTGGGCAGGTCCCATGTCGTGCAGCCAGCAATCACGATGGCTGAAATAACCTGTCTTGGACACAGTTTTCGTCTCCTTAACTGCCTTTGTCGTTTATTGTGCTGGTATGCAGACACAGCACACCATACAAAAATTATTGACTCAGCTTAACACGGTGATTGTGGGGAAACCGGCGCAGGTTCAGGATTGTCTGACTTGTTTGCTGGCGGGAGGACATCTGCTGATTGAAGACGTACCGGGCGTGGGCAAGACCACGCTGTCGCATGCGCTGGCCCGCACTTTGGGCCTGCAGTTTGCGCGGGTGCAATTCACTGCAGACCTGATGCCCAGCGACTTGACCGGCGTGTCGGTCTATGAGCGCGAGCAGCAGGCTTTTGTGTTTCATCCCGGCCCCGTATTCACCCAGGTTTTGCTGGCCGATGAGATCAACCGCGCCAGCCCCAAGACGCAGAGCGCGCTCTTGGAGGCCATGGAAGAAAAGCAGGTGACGGTCGAGGGTGCCACGCGCCCGCTGCCCCAGCCTTTCTTCGTCATCGCCACCCAGAACCCGCTCGACCAGCTGGGCACCTACGCGCTGCCGGAGAGCCAGCTCGACCGCTTCCTGATGCGCATCTCGCTGGGCTACCCCGATCAGGCGGCCGAGTTCCAGCTGCTCGCCGGCCAGGGCCACCGCGATATCGCCAACCAATTGCCTGCGCTCACTTCGGCGGTGGAGCTGAAGTTCCTGCAGCAGGAAGTGAGCAGCGTGCGCGCCAGCGATGCGCTGATCCACTATGTGCAGGCGCTGATCGCCGCCACGCGCTCTGGCAAATGGTTTGTGCAGGGCCTGTCCCCGCGCGCAGGCATTGGCCTGATCCGTGCCGCCAAGGCGCAGGCCTTGATCCAGGGCCGCGACTATGTGGCACCCGATGATGTGCAGGCCATCCTGCCGCAGACCACGGCGCACCGGATGGTGCCCGTGAGCACCTCGGGACGCAGCGCCGTGGAGCAGGTCCGCGCGATGATGGACAGCGTGGCGCTGCAGTAGCGTGAACGCCCGCTCCGCCGCTGCCGGGCAGCCGGCCCACAACCCTTTTCTGCGGCTGCGCCAGCGCATGCGCCAATGGTGGCTGGCCCATTTGCCCAGCGCCAGCAGCCATGCCATCAGCCGCCGCAATCTCTACCTGCTGCCCACCCGCGCTGGCTGGATGTTGGCGCTCACCTTGCTGGTGCTGCTGGTCACCAGCATCAACTTTCAGCTCAACCTGGGTTTTTTGCTGACCTTCATGCTGACGGGCGCGGCGCTGGTATCCGTGGGCATTGGCTACCGCAATCTGCTGGGCCTGCAGCTGGAGCTGCATGCCCCCGAAGCACAGTTTGCCGGCCAGCCGCTGCGCCTGGATTTGCGCCTGGACAACCCCAGCCGCCGCAGCCGCTACGCGCTGGGCATACGCCATTACCAAGGCCATGAACTGAGCCTGGTGGACGCACCAGCCCAAGCCACTACCCCCATGCAGCTAAGCACGCCCGCCGAGCAGCGCGGCTACCAAAGCTTGCCTGCGGTGCTGGTCGAGACGCGGTTTCCGCTGGGCGTCTTTCGCATGTGGACGGTCTTCCGCACCACCGAAAAGGCCCTGGTCTATCCCAGCCCCGAAACCAACCCACCGCCGCTGCCACTGGGCCTGGCCGATGCGGGTGCGGGCACCAGCGCCAGCCTGCGGGCCAGCAGTGGTGAGTTTGATGGTGTGCGCAGCTACCGGCGCGGTGATCCCCTCAAGCTGGTGGTCTGGAAGAAAGCGGCCACCTCACTGGCCACCGGTACGGGCCATTTTGTGGTGCGTGACAACCAGCACCAGGCCCAGCAAGACCTGTGGCTGGATGCCCAGCAATGCGGCCTGGCAGAACGCGAGGCCCAGCTCTCGCGCCTGACCGCCTGGGTGGTCATGGCCGACCAGCAAGGCCTGCGCTATGGCCTGCGCTTGGGCGCCGCCCATGCGGATCTGGCAGCAGACAGCGGGCCTGAGCACCGCCAGGCCTGCCTGCGCGCACTGGCGCTGGCCTAGGAGCAGCACGATGTCCACTGTGTTCAACCCTGCCCCATCCGCAGGCGCCAGCCGCTGGTCCAGCCTGCCGCGCGAGGCACGCGATACCTTGTTTTTGCTGGCTGTCGTCGGCTGGATCCTGCTGCCGCTCACCGCTACCTTGCCGCTTTGGGCCTCAGCGCTGGCCTATGCCTTGCTCGCCTGGCGCGGCCGCATTGCGCTGCTGCAAAAGCCCCTGCCGGGCCGCTGGCAGCTACTGGCCTTGCTGGTGCTGGTCGTCGGGCTGACCTTGCTCAGCTACCGCACCATCCTGGGCGCCGATGCCGGCGTCACCCTGGTCAGCATGCTGCTCACGCTCAAGACCATGGAGCTGCGCGCCAAGCGCGATGCCATGGTCATTTTCTTCCTGGGCTTTTTTGCGCTGATTGCCAACTTTCTGCATTCGCAGTCGCTGCTGACGGCCTTGGCGATCGCCATCGGCCTGGTGGGCTTGCTGACGGCCCTGGTCCATGCGCATATGCCGGTAGGCCAACCTTCGCTTAAGTTTGCCGCCGGCCTGTCGCTGAAGATGGTGGCCATTGGCGCACCGCTGACCTTGGCACTGTTTGTCTTCTTTCCCCGCATGTCACCGCTTTGGGGCGTGCCCCAGAACCCGACGGCCAAGACCGGCCTGTCCGACGAGATGACGGTGGGTACGGTGGCATCGCTGGCCCAGGACGAAGGCATTGCATTCCGCGTCAAGTTCGACACGCCGCAAAACCGGCCGCCCCCTGCCAACCAGCTCTACTGGCGCGGACCGGTATTGGCCGATTTTGATGGCAGCACTTGGCGCGCCACTCCCAGCTTTCGCAATCCCGATGACCGGATGTTTGCCGACATCCGCACCGAAGGTGAGGCCCTGCGCTACGAGCTGACCCTGGAGCCCCACCAAAAGCCCTGGCTGCTGACCCTGGACCTGACCCGCCGCCCGCCCGAGTTGCCCCGTGGCCGCGCCTACAGCACTGGCGACCTGCAGTGGCTCAGCAACCGGCCCATCACCGAGGTGACCCGCATCGCGGTGGAAAGCTACACCAGCTACCGGTTTGGCATGCAGGCCGGTAACCGCGAACTGGCCTTCAACCGCCGGCTGCCGGCCAACAGCAACCCGCGCACACAGGCTTGGGTGGCACAGCTGACGGCCGAGATCGGCGACCGGCCTGACCGCAGCGCGCAACTGGTGCAGCGCCTGCAGCAGCAACTACGCAGCGGAGGTTACACCTACACCTTGGACCCGGGGGTCTACACCGGCCAGGCAGCGGACGAGTTCTGGTTTGATCGCAAACAAGGCTTTTGCGAGCATATCTCGGCCGCCTTTGTGATTGCGCTGCGCAGCGCCGGCGTACCGGCGCGCATTGTGACCGGCTACCAGGGCGGCGAGGCCAACAGCGTGGACGGCTACTGGACAGTGCGCCAGGCCGACGCCCATGCTTGGGCCGAAGTGTGGCTGGGCGAAGAACAAGGCTGGGTGCGCTTTGATCCCACCGGATCGGTCAGCCCCGGCCGCGTCGGCGCTGCACAACGCCTGAACACACCCAACTTCATGGGCTTCAGCGTCAACAATGCCGCCACCATCAATGGCCTGCAGCGCATGCGTGCAGTCTGGGAGGCCGTCAACAACAGCTGGAACCAGTGGGTGCTGAACTACACCCAGCGCGAGCAGATGGACATGCTCAGCAAGCTGGGCTTGTCCAGCCCCAACTGGATGGATCTGGTGCGCATTCTGGGTGGTCTGGTGCTGGCAGCAGCCATCATTGTGGTGCTGGTGCTGCAGTACCAGCGCAGGCGCTCGGATCCCTGGTTGGCCTTGCTGGGCGACGCGCGCAAACGCCTGCGCCAGGCCGGGCTGCCAGAGGCGGCCCATGGCAGTGCCACCACGCCGCGCGCGCTGGCCCGCATGGTGCATGCCCAGGCACCCGATCAGGCGCCCGCCTTTGGCCAATGGCTCAAGGCCATGGAGCGGCAGCGCTACGCGCATGCCAGCGGCCAGCCAGCGCCCAAGGCGGAGCTGGCAGCGCTTCGCAAACAATTACGACTTCTGCCCTGGTCCCGGCTGCGGGCCCTGGCAAACAAGGTATAAAACCCCATGCACCGAATTCTTCAGACCACCGTGGCGCTGCTCTGCGCCGGCCTCTGCGCAACGGGCGCCTACGCACAAAAAAGCATCACTAACAACAGCAGCAAAGTCCGCAGCGCTGATTCCGCCCCGTCCGCATCCAGCTATGCCAACCGGCCCGAGGCCGAGGCTTTTGTCCGCGAGGTGGCCGAACGCCGCCATATCGATGAGGCCTGGCTGCGCGCCAGCATCAAGCAAGCCCGCTTCAATGCCACCGTGCAGCGCCTGATGACGCCACGCACCGGGCCAGCAGGTGTCAAGAACTGGCGCGGCTACCGCAGCCGCTTTGTCGAACCCATCCGCATCCGCGCCGGCCTGCGCTTCTGGAACGAAAACGCAGCCACCCTGGCCCGTGCCGAGCAGACCTATGGCGTGCCGGCCGAGTACATCGTCGGCATCATCGGGGTCGAGACCATCTACGGCCAGCAAATGGGCAACTTCACGGTGGTCGATGCGCTGGCCACCCTGGCCTTTGACTATCCCGCAAGCCACCCGCGCGCGGCCGACCGGGCCAAGTATTTCCGGGGCGAACTGGAGCAGTTCCTGGCCACGGCCTACCTCACCGACAGCAACCCGTTTGACACGGTCGGCAGCTATGCCGGCGCCATGGGCATGCCGCAGTTCATGCCGACCAGCTGGTCCAACTACGCGGTCGATTTTGATGGCGACGGCAAGATCAACCTGTTCAGCAGCACTGCCGATGCGATCGGCTCGGTGGCCAACTACTTTGTCGCCCATGGCTGGCAGCGCGGCATGCCGGCCTACTACGATGTGCAGGTCAACAGCACACCGGCACAGTTGGAGACCTTGCTCGCGCCGGATATCAAGCCCAGCTTCAGCGCCGCCGAGATGGCCGCACTGGGTCTGCGCATCCAGGCGCCAGGCGACCAGCACAGCGGCCCGCTGGCACTGATCGAGCTGCCCAATGCCAGCGCTGCAACCCAGTACGTGGTGGGCACGCCCAACTTCTACACTATCACGCGCTACAACCTGTCCAGCTTCTACGCGATGTCCGTGATCGAGCTGGGCCAGGCCATTGCGCGTGCACGCAGCGGCGCGCCAGCCGCGGCAGACAGCGAGCCCAGCGCAGCCGAGCCAAGCAGCGAGACCAGCAACTCCCCGACGGCTGAGGCGGCCGCCAAGGCCTATCTGCGCAGCAAGGCGCGCCAGCAGCGCACGCCCGACGCCAGCAATTTCAGCGCGCCCTGATCCCTGGCCGGGCGACACATATGGACGTGATCTGCAGGCTTTCAAGGCCCGCGCTGCAAAAATAAAAGGCAGCAATTTTCTCTTGAAATTGCTGCATCTTCATCCAACTATCAGTCATCGAGCAGCAAACCCGCTGCCCTGTTTCACAAGGATTGAAGATGATCATGACCCCTCTGATGCACCGCTCGGCCTACGCTGTCTCCCCTTCCGCCATGGATGCCGCCTTGCAGCGTTTCCTCCAGGCCACCACCACCGCCCAGGACACCGTGCAGCAAGACGGCCAGGTGTTCAGCATCAGCGTGGATGTGCCAGGCCTGTCGCGCGAACAGCTGCACATTGAGCTGCAGGACAAGACCGTGCGCCTGGCCAGCGTTGAAGGTGCGCCCCGCAGCATCCAGCGCGCCTGGAAGCTACCGGCCAGCATCGATGCTGCAGCCTCCAAAGCCAGCCTGGAAAACGGCGTACTGACCCTGGTGCTGAGCACCACCCAGCCCAGCACCCAGACCCTGGCGATTGCATAAACGCCAACACCACAGCATGCAGAAGGGGCCCTGAGGCCCCTTTTGCTTGCAGTGCCGGTGCATCACCAGCGCATCACATCTAGACCGCAGCAGCGGCAGCAGGTGGCTGCTGCACGATGGCATCCAGCGGCCAGCGCGGCTTGACGTCAAAGGCATACACCTTTTCGGCCTGCTGCTGCCCCGCTTCGATGCGCATGGCAGCCGCCATCGCAATCATCGCGCCATTGTCGGTGCACAGATGCAGCTCGGGGTAGTGCACGCGGATGCCGCGCTTGCGGCAGGCATCGTTGAGCTGCTCACGCAGCAACCGATTGGCACCCACACCCCCGGCGACCACCACGCGCTTCATGCCGGTTTCCTTCAGCGCATTCAAGGTCTTTTTCACCAGCACATCGACGATGGCCGCCTGGGTGGATGCAGCCAGGTCGGCCTTGCGCGCCTCCAGCCCCTCACCCAGCTTTTTGGCCTGGGTCAGCACCGCTGTCTTGAGGCCGGCAAAGGAGAAATCCAGATCGCCGCTGTGCAGCAGCGGGCGCGGCAGCTTGAAGGCTTCCGGGTCGCCGCCCTGCGCCAGGCGGGACAGCTCTGGCCCACCGGGGTATGGCAGGCCCAGCAGCTTGGCGGATTTGTCAAAGGCCTCGCCGGCTGCGTCGTCAATGGTCTCACCCAGAATCTGGTACTGGCCCACGCCATCCACCCGCATCAGCTGCGTGTGGCCGCCAGAAACCAGCAAGGCCACAAAGGGGAACTCGGGCGGGTCTTCGCTCAGAAATGGGGACAGCAGATGGCCTTCGAGGTGGTGCACGCCCAGCACGGGCTTGTCCAGCGCCGCAGCCATGGCGCAGGCCACGCCGGATCCGACCAGCAGCGCACCGGCCAGTCCCGGGCCTCGGGTAAAGGCAATGGCATCCAGCTGGCCGAGCGTGCAGCCCGCATCATCCAGCACCTTTTGCGTCAGTGGCAGCACGCGGCGGATATGGTCGCGGCTGGCCAGCTCCGGCACCACACCGCCGTAGGCGCGGTGCATCTCGATCTGGCTGTAGAGCGCATGGCTCAGCAGCTCGGGTACCGTGCCCGGGCCACGGGTGCGCACCAGGGCCACGCCGGTTTCATCACAGGAGGATTCGATCCCCAAAATCAACTCACTCATGGGGCCAAAGTGTAGGCGCTCCAGGCCAGTTGTGCCCCCGGGGACCGGGCTACCCTGGCAGGGCGCCAGGGTTTGCGAGTGGGGCAATGGGCTCAGCGCTTGCCGCCGAGCAGCGAGCCGCCGATCTTCATCAGGTCGCTGATATCGAGCTTGCCGTCGCCATTCTGGTCCAGCAGCGAACCGAGCAGGCCACCGCCTAGGCCACCTTGCTGCTGCACCTGGTCTTTTTCCTGGCCCAGCGCATTGCCCAGTTGCGACGAATTGAGGCCGCCAGACATAACACGCTGCGCCAGGAAGGACATCACCAGCGGGGCCAGCATCTTGAGCAGGTTGCCGGCATTGGAGCCCAGACCGGTGGCCTGGCCCAGATTGGCCGAGGCCTGGTCTTGCTGGCCGCCAAAGATATGGCCCAGAATGCTGGCGCCATCCAGCGCCGCAGGCGATGCAGCACCAGAACCCGCAGCTGCGCCGCCGCCCATGGCGCCACCCAGCACACTGCCCAGCATGCCGCCGAGGCCACCCAAGCTACCGGCTTGTGCACCACCGCCGCCACCACCCAACAGCGAGCCCAGCAGCCCACCCAGATCAGGGCCTGCGCCAGCAGCGCCTGCGGCGCCGTGGTCGCGCTGCAGCGCTTCAAACAAGGCACTGGCACCGCCCTCGCTTTGCGCGTTGTTGCCCAAGGCGCCCAGCATCATCGGCACGGCCGCCTGCACGGCCTGTTCGGTCTGGGCCTCGCTCTGGCCCAGGCTTTGGGCCATCTGCTGGATCGGTGCGCCCTGCAGTTGCGCGAGGAGCTCATCGACCATGGAGGGAGATGCGGACATGTTCTTTCCTTTCAAAAGCCCGGAGGGCGTGGCACAGAATGCAGATGGTAGACCTTCAGCATGGCAGTGCAATACAGCGCGGCGCAAATCTTCGTTAACCGGCGCCCTGCGCTGGTTGCCGCATGCCATACCCGATATGCGGGATGGGCTGATTTTTCTTATTACTTCCGTATATATAAAACCTAAAATAATAGGTAAACGTATTTTTTACTGCCATGGCCATACAGCACTACATCAAGGAAATCGGGCGCGGCGCACGCGGCGCCAAGGCCCTCAGCCGCATCGAGGCCAGCGATGTGATGGCGCAGATACTCGATGGCCAGGTCAGCGACTATGAAATCGGTGCCTTCTGCATTGCCATGCGCATCAAGGGCGAGACCGCTGAAGAGATGTGCGGCCTCTGGGATGCCGTGCATGCACGCATTGCCCGCTTTCACAGCAGCGCCGCGTTGCCCACGGTCGTCCTGCCCAGCTACAACGGCGCCCGCCGCCTGCCTACCTTGACGCCCTTGCTGGCCCTGCTGCTGGCACGCGAAGGCCTGCCGGTGCTGGTACACGGCATGCAGACCGAAGCCAGCCGCATCTCGGCCTTTGCCGTGTTCGAGCGTTTGGGTTTAGTGCCTCGCGCGCAGACGGGCGCCATTGCCGCATCCGAGGTGGCCTTGGTGCACACCGCCACCTTGCTGCCTGCGCTGGCCAAGCTGCTGGCCGTGCGCCAGATCATTGGCCTGCGCAATCCCGGCCACAGCATTGCCAAACTGCTGCAGCCGGTGCAAGGCCCTGCTGTCTTGCTGGGCAGCTATACGCACCCAGAGTACCTGCCGATGCTGCAAGCCACCCTGGCCGAGTTGCAGACCAACGCCCTGCTCTCGCGCGGGCTGGAAGGCGAAGTCTGCGCCGACCCGCGCCGAACGCCGCAATACGATGGCTTTGTCGCGGGCCAACACCAGCTGCTGCAAGCACGCAGCAGCGGCACCGACAGCCAGGTGCCCGGCCTGCCCAGCGAACGCGATGCGGACACCACTGCCCGCTACACCGAGGCGGTGCTGGCCGGCCAGTTGCCCGTGCCCTCGGCCCTGGCCCAGCAAGTGGAACATGTGCTGGCCATAGCCCAACAAACACAACAAGCTCCCCAAGCCTCCCACCATGACTGACAGCAGCCTGCCCTCTCTCACCGCACGCCCGCCAGCCGACGCGCCATCGCCCGCCCAGGGCCAGTGCACCCTGGTCGGTGCCGGCCCGGGCGATCCCGATCTGCTGACCATTGCCGCGGCGAAAGCCTTGCAAGGCGCCACCGTGCTTTTGGTGGATGACCTGGTCAACGAGGCCGTGCTGCAGTGGGCGCCTGAGAGTGCCCGCATCGTCCACGTGGGCAAGCGCGGCGGCTGCCAGAGCACCCCGCAGGCCTTTATCCAGCGCCTGATGCTGCAAGAGGTGCAGGCCGGTGAAAACGTGGTGCGCCTCAAAGGCGGCGATCCTTTCATCTTTGGCCGCGGCGGCGAAGAGGTGGAGTTCTTGCGCGCCCATGGCATTGAGCCGCGCATCATCAACGGCGTGACGGCCGGGCTCGCAGCACTGACCAGCCTGGGCGCCCCCTTGACCCACCGCGACCATGCGCAAGGCGTGGTGTTCATCACCGGCCATGCCAAGCCGGGCGGCCAAGGCCCCGATTGGGCACAACTGGCGCGCACTGCTCATGATGCGCGCCTGACCTTGGTGATCTACATGGGCGTGGCCAGTGCCGAAGCCATCAGCCAGGGCCTGGGCAGCGGCCTGCCGGCCGATACGCCCGTGGCCATCGTGCAACATGCCAGCCTGCCCCAGCAGCGCCATGCCATCACCGATCTGGCGCATTTGCCCGCCACGATGGCCCGCGAAAAGCTGGCCAGCCCCAGCATCATCGTTGTCGGCGATGTGGTGCAGTGCGTGGCCTTGGCTGCGCAGGCAGTCCGTAACAACGAGCCGGTGTCCAACCGAGATTTCTCCGAGATTTGCGGCTACGATAGCCAGGCAACCAGGGAAGGCAGGACATCCATAGCGTAGATTAATTAATCTTTACATATGGACAGATTGTTTCTCCAGGTTCAAACCATAAAACGAGGAGCACTGACAATATGCAAAGACAAGCTACCTGGCGCCTGTGTGCCGCTGCACTGGCGATTACCGCACTGACCGCCTGCAAGACTGAGTTGGGCCCGGGCGATGGCAATGGAGGCAATCCCAACCCCAAGCCCTATCCCACGCTCGATGGAAAAGCACCGCAAAGCTTTTCGCTCAGCAGCATTGACGGCAAGGCCGCCAATACGGCCGAGAGTTTTGATGCAGCCATCGCGCAGGATGCCAACTTTATCGCCGTCGATCTGGTGATGAGCAAGGATGGCGAACTGGTGGCACTGGCCTCGCCGGATATCACCGATATCACTGACGTCTCCAGCCGCAGCGTCTATGCGAGCCGTAAGACCTTGCGCATGATCGATGGACAGCGCCACGAAGGTTGGTTTGCCTCGGATTTCACGTTAGTGGAGTTGCAAAGCCTGCGCGCCAAGCTGAATGGCTCCAGCACACCGCCGGTCAATGCCAACACCGGCCGCATTCTGTCGCTCAATGACGTGATTGCCTACGTCAAGCGCCAGCGCAAAACGGTCGGTCTGTATCTTCAGACCATGAATCCGACTTACCATAGTCAGCAAGGTCTGGCGATGGAAGACAAGCTGCTGGCCGCCTTCACCGCAGCTGGCTACACCCAAGAAACTGCGCCAGTGATGGTGCGCTCTTTGGAAGTCGCCCACCTGAAGGCCCTGCGCGCCAAATCTCAGGTTCGCCTGGTACAGATGATCAATGGCAATCCGGATCTCGCATCTGATGGCAGCATCATCCTTTCGGCACCCAATGCCCAACCCTATGACTTCACCGTGGCTGGCACCTCCACCACCTATGCCCAGATGGTGACTGCCGACGGCTTGGCCCAGATCAAGACCTATGCCAACGGCATCTCGCCCTGGAAGCCCTACGTCATCTCCGCCCGCTACCTGGACAAGAATGGTGACGGCCAGCCCGATGACCTGAACAACGACGGCAAGTGGGACTACCGCGACCGCGAAATGATGCCCCCGACCAACCTGGTCACCCTCGCTCATGCGGCCAAGCTCTTTGTCCACCCCTGGGCTTACCGCAACGATGTCACCTTGCTGGCCAGCGATTTCAAGGGGAAGGTGGCGGCAGAGTACAAGCTGTTCTACGAAGTGGGTGTGGATGGCGTGTTCAGCGACAGCCCCAGCGATGCGAACAAGGCACGCTAATTAGGCGGTTACTGCCAAGATCCAGTAGGTGCCGATGCTACGGGGCCAACTACGCAGAAAGGCAAGGTTTCAACCTTGCCTTTTCTACAGGTCCCTATCGCGCTGCTGGGGGAACCAGGCAGGCTCTTCCCTGCCAAGACCGGCTCAGCTGGTCTGCCGCGTCGTCTGCGCAAAGCGGCGCGCCAACTCCTTGCGCAGTTCCTTGCGCGTCAACGCCGCTTCCCAGCGGCGCTTTTCATCCGGCGTCTCCGGCTGCAAAGGCGGCACCGGTACCGGCTTGCGCTGGTCGTCCACCGCCACCATCGTGAAAAAGCAGCTGTTGACATGGCGCACGCTGCGCTCGCGGATGTTCTCCGCCACCACCTTGATGCCGATCTCCATCGACGATGTTCCCGTGTAGTTCACGCTGGCGTAGAAGGACACCAGCTCACCCACATGGATGGGCTCCAGGAACATGACCTGGTCGACACTCAGGGTCACCACATAGCGCCCCGCATAGCGGCTCGCACAGGAGTAGGCCACGTTGTCGAGCTCGCGCAAAATGGCGCCGCCGTGCACATTGCCAGAGAAATTTGCCATGTCCGGAGACATCAGCACCGTCATCGTGAGTTGGTGGTGGGGTAATCGCATGGGGCCGATTGTAGGCAGCGCGGCTGACAGGCGATGACAGCCGCGGCAAGCCCCTGTGTCTGCTCGGAAATGCCGCAATCCCCACTCAGTTGGGAAGAGCCATCCGCTGCCCACAGCCCACCTCGCGCAGACCCCTAACCTGTCCAAAGCGCGGCCGTCACCCTGCATAGGCATTGCGCGGATGCTCTGAGCCACGCTTGACGAAGACCTTGTAGCAGCCAATCAGCACATAGTCCCCGGAATAGAGCACCTTGCGGCGCATGCGCATGCCATTGACGAAGATGCCATTCATGCTGTGGTGATCGACGATCGACAGCACCCCCGCTCGGTAGTAGAAGGCGCCATGGTCGCGGCTGACCGCAGGGTTGTCCAGGCAAATGGCATTGCCCGCGCCTCGGCCAAAGGTCGTGTAACCGTTCTCCAGAGTCAGCGAGTGCAGCACGACCCTGTGCGTGATGAAGATAAGGACTTCCGGCAGCATATTCCACCTCCTTCGTCCGACCAGATCACCGATCGGAACCGCAGCCCCAGCATGCAGCTAGAACAAATTATCAATCGATTTATAAGAATAGATTGATAATAAATTACAACTCGGATTGATAGAGAGAAGCGCTAGGGGATACACGGGGGTATCAATTTTCTCTATCGAGAGGAAAAGTGTGCTTTTGAGGTGCAGATAGGCATAACACCAGCAGCCATCGCGACACACTGGCTGACATAAAACACGCTTTGAAGGGTGGAAGGCGGTCGCTGCGACCGGCCAGGCGGCGGCAGCACTCAGGAGTGCGTCTAGAGAAGCTGAAGCGAAGACGATAACGCCATGTGCTGCATGCTCTATCTCACCATGCCATTGGCCCGATGGCAGCCTTGGCAAGCGCATCGCTCGCTGAAAATCAAAAACACAAAGCAAAACGCGCTAGGGCAAAAGCACTAGCGCGTTTCTTTATTTGGGGTGGCTGATGGGGCTCGAACCCACGACAACAGGAATCACAATCCTGGACTCTACCAACTGAGCTACAGCCACCGTGTTGGGGAAGACATGATTATAGCCAGAAATTTGGCCCCTCTCATGAAATCTCCGTTTTTATGAAATTTTTGTTTCTGCGGGGCGTGCCACCTTGATCTGCACCTTGAAACGCTCCTTGAGCATTTCGTAGTACGCGAGGGTCTCGGCATTGGCCTGGTAACGCTCGAACTCCTGCTTTTGGCGCAGACGCAGCTCGGCAGAGTCTTCAGCGCGCGGCACAACCTTGTTCACGCGCACGACGGTGTAGCCATCATTGCCCAGGTCCACGCCCACCCAGGATGCGGCATCGCCAATCTTGGCATGCATGGCGGCATTGAGGACGGCAGGCACCTGGCCCTTGGCATCCTGGCGCGACACAACGATGGGAGCAGCCAGCTTGGCGCCCGCCGCGTCGGCCTTCCAGGCTTCCAGCTTGGCTGTTGCATCCTGGCGAGCCAGCTCGGCAGACTTCTGGGCCACATACAGGTCATGGGCCTTGGCCTTGACTTCTTCGAACGGCAGAATGCGGGCGTCGAAGTGTTCCACCACACGGCCGGAAGCCAAGGTGCTGGGCGCCACTTCAATGGCCTCGGTGTTGCGCTTGTTTTGCAGCGCATCGCTGGAGAACAGCGCTTCCAGGAAGGTCGGGTTGGCCAGGGCGCCAGTCGCACCAGCTGCGGCCGAGCGGGTCACATGCTCAGCCTTCTGAATCTTCAGGCCCAGCTTGTCAGCCACGGGCTGCAGGCTGTCGGACTGCTCGAACACCATGTTGGAGAAAGTCTCGGCCACTTCGGCGTACTTGCGCTGCACCTGCTGGGCCAGCACCTCGGTCTCGATCTTCGCGCGCAGCTCTTCAAAGCTTGGCGTGCGGGGGGTCTTCACTTCACCCATCTTGATGATGTGGAAGCCGTACTCGGTGCTCACCAGGTCGCTGATATCGCCAGACTTCATCGCAAAGGCGGCGTCTTCGAAAGGCTTGACCATGTCGCCAGGCTTGACCCAACCCAGATCACCACCGCTGTCACGCGAACCGGTGTCTTGCGAGTTCTTCTTGGCCAAATCGGCAAACTGCGCAGGGTTGGCCTTGGCTTCGGCCAGAATTTGCTCAGCGCGCTGCTTGGCCTTTTCACGGTCTGCGGCCGACATCGAGGCCGGTGCGTCGATCAGGATGTGGCTGATGCGGCGCTGCTCCTTGTCCATGAAGCGGCTCAGGTTTTCCTTGTAGTAGGTACGCAGGTCATCTTCGCTAGGCTTGATCATGCCCTTGACCGCTTCAGCATTCAGCACCACGTATTCGATGGTGGACTGCTCCTTCTGGCGGAACAGCTCCTGGTTGCTCTTGTAGAACGCTTCCACATCGGCATCGGTGGTCTTGACCTGCGAGGCGTAGTCCTTGGCAGCGAACTGGGCCAATTGGATCTCCCGCTGCTGGTAGAGCGCATCGACGGCCAGCTTGGTCTGCTCGTCGGTGGCAAAGGCCGTGTTGGACACACCGCCCAGCACCTGGCGCGATGCGATATCGCGACGCATGCCGGCTTCAAAGCCTTCGGGCGTCATGCCCTGGGCGCCCACCAGCGCGCGGTAGGCATCCACATCCAGCGAACCATCGGGCTTCTTCAGCGCAGCGATCTGCGGGATCTCCTGCAGCGCTCGCACCAGCGAGGCATTGTCCACCGTCAAATGCATTTTTTGCACGGCGGCATCGATCACCTGGTCACGCACCATGCGCTCCAAGGTCAGATAGCGGGCTTCGGGGCCATCCATCCACTTGGCGTCCATGTTGGGGTCTTGCTGGCGCATGCGGTCGGAAGCAACGCGGTGCGCATTGTCCCAATCCATCTGCGTAATGTCTTTGCCATTGACTTTGGCGACCACCGGGCTCTTTTCGGTGAAGTAGTTCTGGTTCACTCCCACCAAAACAAAAGACAGAATGATCAGCAAGAACAGCGGATACATCAGCACCTTGGAGTACTTGCGGATGGTTTCAAACATCGTCTAACTTTCCTGAGGACAAAAAAAAAGGCGAACCCTCATTCGCCTTTATTCGGTTTCACTAGGTGGTACGGGCTTGCTGCCTGGCCAGAAGCGCCTACCCTAGCGCTTGCAATGGATGATTTCCCATTGCAAATCAATCAGATAGAACCTCAGCTGACGCAGACACCCCGCCCCCTGTCAAATAGGGCGTGCAACATGCGTCTTGGCAACGCACGAACGTCGAAACAGCAAGTGTACAGCGAAAGAGTTTTTGATCCCTATGAGGGCCAGGGGCGCCTCAGGGAATACGGGAATTTTGCGGCTGCGGGTGCGTGGAATGCGGCGCGGATGCTGCACTTCAGCCGTTTGCATCCAGCGGCAGAACCTGGATCTTGCGCCTATGCAGCCAGAATGCAGCGCCCTCCCCAACCCCGTCGGCCTGGCGACGTCACCCGTTTTGCGCTAAACGACTGCTTCTCAATAAGGTCATCGCGACCTACAGATGTTGAACGCTGAATCCAAGGATACTTTTTAACAAAGCTGAGGACTCTTATCGATTCCATTGCAGTGGAGCTACTCCCATGCCCTCAAGATAATGACCACCGGCTTAGACCAGACTGTTAAGTTTTTATTCCGAGAGTAAAAGGCCGAGCGCGGCAGCCGTTGGGACAAATAAATGCACAAAGAAAAAACCCCTTAGATTGCTCTAAGGGGTTTGTTTTCTTGGTTAGATTGGTGGGTGCTGACGGGGTCGAACCGCCGACCTACGCCTTGTAAGGGGATATCATGTTTGATTAAATCAGCAACTTACAAGTAAAACCCACTTTTTTCGCCCACTTTTGGAAAAATTCTAGATTTTATCTCTCTAGCTAACCAATCCGACTTCTCGGGCCAGGTGCTACACTAAACCATCTTGCCGGAGTGCAAATTACTGTATACACACAGAGTATCTTGTAACCTTTCTCGCTGGAAGCCAGTCCCGTAGAACTCCCCCGTGGCCGGCTGCACCATGCAGGCCAACTTTACGAATCCGGCTATCACTCCCAATCCCAACCTACCGCATTTATGCGGTTTCTACTGGCCGCAATTCAACGTAGGCCTCCAATGACACTAGTTAACATCGATTTGAAGTGCCCCCTGTATTTGAGGACAAGAGCCCTCACGTAATTTAACTGATGGTCACTGCCTTTCGGCGGAACTCAAGTGGCGAGTGATACCGCAAGGCGCTATGGGGATGGTGTTCGTTGTAATGTTCGAAGACGATGGCCAGGTTGCTGATAGCTGTGCGGGCATTAGGCTTGGGCATAAAGTCCACGTAATCGCACTTCATTGTCTTCACAAAGCTCTCGGCCATCCCATTGCTCTGCGGACTGCTCATCGGAGTGTTGACCGGCTCCAGACTCACATCACGAGCGAAGCTGCGGGATAGCCTCGCCGTGTAGACCGAGCCGTTGTCCGAGAGCCATGAGATGGTCCTGTCAGGCAGTACGTTGCCGAAGCGCCGTTCCACAGCAGCCAGCATCACGTCGCGGACATCGTCACACGTTTAGCCTTCTGTGGAGGCCACTCAGCTGATCGCCTCGCGGTCGCAGCAGTCCAGCGCAAACGTCGTTCGCACGGCCTAGCCGTTATCACAGCGGAACTCGAAGCCATCCGAACAACAGAGCTGGTTGCTTGCGTCCACGGAGACCCGCCCATCGTGGCTGCGCTGTGGGCGCACCACAGTGGCTCGGGTTGCACCTGCCGCCACAGTTCTTTGCTAACAGGTCCTCGTGCCGTAAGGACATCGAGCATAACTGCTTTGCGGGGGCCTCTGACCAAGTGGTGCTAGCCCTTCTAAGACCTATAAATTAAGACGCGCCAAAAGATTGAAAACAATTCATTCTTAACCACACACGCGCAGCGAAAAAACTCCAAAGATTGATGGCATCGGTAGTATTTGCTCACTTTTACTCAGAAATTCACGAAGATGCTGGTCAAGAAAACTTTTGGTCTATCACTCCTTGTCGCCCTAGGCCTGCCAACCGTCAATGCGCAGACCTATCTCACCCCTGGCGTTTACACCTATAATGTCCCCCCGGACACAGCCTCCCTTCAAATTACGTTGAAAGGTGGCGCAGGTGGCGCAGGTGGCTGGGACGATGCTCATGGAGGCGATGGAGCTGGTGGATCTGTTTTGGAAGCAAGCATCGCGGTTAAAGGCGGCGAGACGGTAGATATTGTGGTAGGCGATGGTGGGCAGGGAGCACTCGGCAATCCTAATCTCGGCCAGGGCGGTACAGGGGGAGGCCTGGCAGCAGCGTTACCAGGTGCCGGAGGCAGCGGGGGCACCAAGGGCCCAGCCGGTAGTAGTCCAGGGGGGGCTGGAGGTGGAGGAGCCTCTTTTATTAAAATTGAGGGTGCTATTGCGCTGGCTGGCGGAGGTGGCGGCGGCGGCTCTAATTCAGTGATTCGCGGGCCTAGCAACACATGGAATATTCCAGCTGATTCAGCTACAAACAACTTAATCCTGAATCTACAAGACCCTAATTGCTTCACCCCCACAAACGGAGGGATGGGTGAATCCGGTCCGGCAGGTGTTGATGGGAGCGGCGGCAGCGGCGGCGGCGGCGGATACCTTGGATTTTCTGGGGTCGGCGGAGCCTACGGTGTAGATCGAACAATCGATAAAAACGGTCAACCCGGAACTAGTGGTGCATCATGTACACTAGACGCTGGTGATTACCGTATCACAAACGCTAGCGTTATATCAGTAGGAAATCCATCGTCTTCAAATAAGACAACCAAAGGTACCAACGAAGCGTCGGGCGAAGCAGGAAGCGTCACAATTAACGCCATTCCGGCCGTTATGCACACCATCACCTTGCGTGCTGAGGCTAATGGCGCTATTGACCCCAGCGTTCAGCAGACTGTTCGAGCTGGAACCATTAGCATTTTCACAATTACCCCTAATGCTGATTACACTACTGACGTTGTCGCAGGATGCGGGGGATCTTTGACTGGAAATATATTTACTACAGCAGAAATTAATGCGGATTGCATTGTAACTGCAAGTTTCAAAAACTCCGCACCACCTACACCCACTGTCGCCACTCCCGTACCTACCCTGGGCACTTGGGCTCTGGCTTTGTTGGCAGGCTTGCTGGCATTCCTGGGTTATCGCCGCCGCGCCTGATCCTCGTACTAACATAACTGCCTCCCCAGTGCCGTAGTGGCGCCGGGAAGGCTTTTTCTATCCTGGCTTGAGGCTTGGTCGCTGTCGTGGCCGCTCAGCCGACACTCATTTTTTCAACTGGTCGCACAGCGCTACATTGGCGTCTCACTGCCCGAAGAACATGCCAAAAGAAAACCTTACCTCGTTATCAAGGCATGAGTTGAAGAGGACGTGGAAATCTAAACTTTCACCAAGGTCCGAGTCAGTCCGGGCAGCATCACAAAACGGGGCATCACGCCCTGTTTCCCTTTCGCGTCTCTGACGAACTGCCGGTAGTGGTCTGTGCGAAACCGTGGCGACCGAGCCAAAGCTCTCAACGCATAATGCGATGCTTGATAGTCGCCACAGCCAACACACTGGATAGAACACAAGGCGAACCGTCCACGTGCCCAATGCTTAGCTTGGTGCCGGCACAGAGGACAAACATCGATCATCAAGGCTTCCATAGATCACTCCTTAAAAGCCATTGACGATGTCAGGCTTGGCACGGCCGCCAAGCAGCGCCCTACTGCAGTAGCTCCCCCTTGGCTTCCAGAATCTCCCGCTTCATCTGCGTGCGCATCGCCTTGGGCGCGGTGGCAGCGATTCGGTCAGCCTTATCGCGCTGCAGCTCCTTGGCCTTCTTGATGATGGCCGGCAGGTTGGCCACCATCGGCTGATCGGGGTTCTTGGTGTTCCAGTCCTTGAGCGCCGCGCGGGCGCGGGCGATGATGTCCTGGTCCTTCTCGGCGATACCCTTGGCCCAAAGCGCCCGGATCTCCTGGGACTTCATGTTGTAGAAGTTCTTCGCCTGCTGACGCAGATAGTTCCCCTCTTGAATGTCGGCCACCGAACTGGGCTGGAAACCGATGGCCTTCATGATGGCCTCGGTCGGGGTGACATCGGAAACCTTTCCGCCCCGCGTATCCTTGTAAGTGCCGGATGCCCCCATATCAACACCCTTCTCCAGGTTGGACACGGCCTTGGGTGCCATTTGCATGGCGCCGCGCATCACTTTGGAGGCGTCGCCTGCTACGGCCCCGCTCAGTACCTGCTTGCCGCCCTCCGCAACCCGGCTGACGAAGTCACCTGCTGGCCCGAGCATTTCCATGTAGTCGCGGGTGTAGCTGGTCTTCTCCTGCAGCAGGCCGGTGCCTGGGATCAGGTTGCCCATGCCCAGCCGGCCAGACACATCGATGGGCACGCCAGGCACACCGGACAAGCCTTTGTCCAGGAACTGAGCCAACTCGCGGCCAAAGGTGCGCTCCAGGAAGTCCTGGCGCGCCTTCTTGGCGTTCCAGTTGAAACCCAGCATCTGGCCAAAACCTGTGGCCACATCTTCGGCATCCTCCAGAAATGGGATACCACCACCCCCACCAAACAGCATCAGGGTGCCCAGCGCGATCATCACAGCCTTGCGACCGTCAGCGCGCTCACGGGATCCAGCTTCGCCGGCGTTCCACATGCGGTACATCAGCTCCAGGTAGGCGATGCTGAAACCCTTGAAGGTCATCAGCGTGCCGCCCACCGCCCCCCGGCCCCATTCCATCTTGTTCGCCTTGTTCTGCACGAACTGGGTTTCGTCCACCGCTTTGGCGGCGAAGGCGTAAGGGTTGTCGACCTTGTTCTCCTTGGCCATGCGGAAGGCCGCCACGAAGGTCATGCGGCGGTTCACCTGCTCGGCCCAGCCGAATGCCGTGCCCCAAAGCAGCTTGGTGCGCTGCCAGGCGTTGTGGCGCATGGCGTTGACCTGGCCGGCCTTTGTGCCGTCGCCCGAGCGCAGGGATCCTGAGCCCCGTGCCTGGCCCATCAGGTAGTGGATCTCTTGGGGAGACACCACACCCGCCTTTTCTGCGCGCTCCAGCGCGGCGGCCAGCTCTGGCCCATAGGCCTTGCCCCCGCTGGCCATGTCGATGGAGGCCTGCACCAGCGCCTGGCCGGCCTTGGCCGCGCCGCCAAACCGGCTGAGGTACGGCAGGCTGGTGGTCAGTGGCTGCGTCAGGTTGACCGCGGCGCTGGCCAGCGAGCCGCCCAGGTACTGCGCGAACATGAATGCCCGGATGCCTGCGCCCTTCTCCTGGGGCTCCAGCACATGCTGACGCAGCCGCTCGGCCGCATCGCGCATCTGGCCCTGGTTCTTCGGGATGTCCGCCACGGCCTTGCCGATGTCGCCAATGTGCAGGCCGGCCGAAGTCATGCGGGCATTGGAGTAGATGAACGAGGCCAGGCCCCGGCCCACATCCTCGCTGAACCCGGCGATACCCTGGCGGTGGATCATGCGCTTGAGCGCCGACTGGTCGCTCTTGGCCTTGCGCAGAAACTCCTGGTACACATGGTCGGTGCCGTTTTCAGCACCGGCCAGGCCCAGCATGTCGCCGAAGATCTCGAGGCTTTCCGGCGTAATGCCGGCCAGCAGCTTGTGCTCCTCCTTCGAGAGGGTGCCCTGCACCACGGAATCGCCGAACTCCTTGCGCAGCTTGGCCGCCATGGCGTTGGCCTCCTGCTTGGTCTCGAACATTCCGAAGTAGCGGCTCGCATCGCCCTCCTTCTCGCCTGCCACATGCACGGTGAATTCGCCGAAGCGCTGCAGCGGCGCGTAGCCGCGCGCCTGCAGGTCAGCCAGGCGATCAGCGCCCCGCTTCACCCCTTGCAGGACATCCGCATAGGCGTTTGCCTTGCCTGGATCTGCAGCCACCTCCTGTTTGACGAAAGAGTCGATGGCCATCATCGCATCGCCGATGTTGGCCGCATCCATGATGATGTCGCGCACTGGCGCAAGCAGCGCGCCGCCAATGCGGACGATGTCCGAGCGCGTTGTCGTGTCCAGGCTGCGGTCGATGGCGGTGCGGTATTCCTTGTACAGGCCGACCTGGCGATCATTCAGCTTGAACTGGCTGCGCAGCTCCGCATCGCTCCACACCACTCCCCCGGTCAAATGCTGGGATTCAAAGCGGCTTGCGACATTCTTCTCGTACTGGGAGATGGGCAGAGCGCGCCAGGCGTTGAGCATGCCGGGATCGATGGTGCCGGCCTTCATCATCCGGGATACCTTCTGCTCCACACCCAGGCCTTGAGCCTCCTTGACCGCGTCCTCCACCCGCACAGGCTTGCCGCTCAGGTCACGCACCCAGTTGAGCGTGCCCTCGAAGATAGGCGCGGCAATCGCTCCAGCGTCCTCGGTGGAAATGGGCTGCTTCTTGCTCAGGCCTGGCACGGCGTCACGCCAATCCTCCAGACGCGGGATGAGGTTGGGCGCGCGATCAGCGGCGTCCAGCGCGTACTGGCTGATGTCATCGATATAGGCCTGGGCCGACTGGTACACCTTTTTGAACGCTGGGGATTGCTCTGCCAGGTTGTACATGGTGCCAATGGTCTTGTGCCACCAGGACAAGGTGCCGGGGTGAGCAAACCGGCTGTTGAGGGAATCCCGCACCTGGCTGCGCATATCACGCATGACCGATGGTGCCCGGCTGTACATGGGCGCTTCAGCTGCGCGCAAGGGCCCGATGGCCGCCTGGCGCCCGGCCTTATGCCCACCCGCCACAAACTGGCGCGCCGGCACGATGTAGTCGCGGATGATTTCTGCGTCGGTGAGGCGCAATTGGCGGAAGGCGGGCACATTTTCACGCAGCCAGGTGCGAATGGCCGCGATAGCGCGCTGCACCCAGGGCTGGCCGGGAGCCTCCTGGGCCATGACGGCCAAAACTTCCTCGGCAGCGTACTGGCGCTGCTGCTGGGTCATGGATTGCCACACCTGGTTGTCGGAGGCCGTCTCCGGATCTATGTTCTCGCCCACCAGTCCATATTCGCGGGCCTTGGCTAACACTTCGGCGCGCCGGTTCAGCGCCACGCGATTGAGAATGCTGGCCAGGTTCTGGCCAAACACGCCGCGCAGGCCGTAATGGCCCAGCGCCTCATGGAACAGCACGCGGGTGACATCCTTGGGCGTCCGCAGCTCAGAAGCGACCAGGTAGACCTTGCCCTTGTAGAAGAAGCCTTCGGGAGCCCCTTCGGCCCCGGCGCTGCGCTGCGCTTCATCGGCCTGGCGCACTCGCTCAGGGATGAGGTCATCCTGCATGTGCGCAGCAACAACAACCTTCGGCGCATTCGCCCAACGCGATTTGATAGCATCGACCTGAGACTGGACGCGCTTTACCTCTGCGCTTGCCCCCTCTTGCTGCTGCGAGCGGCTCATGGCCGGGCCGTCAGAAACAGCAGCGGCTTGCGCCTTGCGGTAGCCACCGAGGTGCTTTTCCGTTAAAATCCGTTTCGTTCCCGGTTTATTTTGGAGTCCCCCGTTGGGCAACTGCAGCCCAAGGCGTTCCAAGATAGCCGGGAATTTCTTTTGGTCAATGAAACGGCCAAGGCCCTCTCGGATCCAACGTGCAAATGGCGATTGTCCAGAAGAGTCATATGCGTTCACCAGCACATGCACCGTAATGCCTGCACGGGTGTCTTTAGAGTTGGGCTGCACAATCAAGCGGACTGGCGAACCGTTCACAAGCTCAGGCCCCACCAGCACCAAACGTCCTGGCACCGTGTCCGACTCAAACACCGCTGCAGGGTTGTCCAACCAGTTGGGAATCTTCTTCCAAACCTCCGCCGTCATGTGCGGGTGGTTGTCCTGGCCGGCGAGCACCTTACCCTCGGCCAGGTTGATCGGGCCGTTTCCAAGGCCCAGCAAGCCCAGCATGTCCGAACTGTCAAGCACGCGCACGCCTGTTTCGTTGGCCTTGCCGCCGGCAAACAGCTCGTCAATGCGCTTCTCATACTGCTGTTGAGTAGCGTCAGTGCGGCTGAATCGAATATCTGGGGTAGCTGGATCAAAAGACCCGTCATTGCTGGTGGCGCTCTTGATCTGCTCAGGACGGAAGGCAACGATTTCCTTCTCACCGCCCTTGTGCTCGATGATGATCCCGTCGTAGCCCATTTTGGCGAGCGTGTCGCGCACATGCTCGGTGTCCATCTCCGCGCCTGGCTGGTCCATCACCCGCTCCACCACGCTGCGCGGTGCCGGGTTCTGGATGGACAGATAGACCTCCATCACGTTGCCCGAGCCTTGGGTGTAAGTCTCTGCGGCCGCGCGCGCGCTGGCGAAATAGAACCCGGTGCCCCAGTCCGTGTTGCCGTCGCCCTCGCCACTGAATTCGTCGCTGAATTCCGTGAAGACCTCAGGCGAGCCGTGATAAACCACCATTGGCTTACCTTCACCGTCCACCACCTTGCTGTCACCGAACCAACGCTTGAAGGCAGGTGAATCGGATGGGTCTTTGGGTGCACGGCTGAACGGCACACCAGAGTCATCCGCAGCCGCTGGCTTGTCGACCACAACCATGCGCGCGGACACGCTGGTGTTCACAGGCAGGCTAGGATCCATGAAAGAGCCAGCAGGCAGTTTTTCATCGGTCGCGCCCATGGTGCTCAACCATTCCCGGAAGGCCTCAGCCCGCTTGTTGGAATGGAAGAATGCGCCCTCTCCCATGATCGCCACCAGGCGCCCGCCAGGCTTGAGCAAGCTGAAGGCATGCTGCACATGCTGAATGTCCCGGCCATCAGAGAATGGTGGATTCATCACAATGCGGTCGTACAGCTTGCCAGTGACCTCCAAGAAGTCCGAGCCCACCAGGTTGTAGCCCTTGGCCTCCAGCAGCTCGCGGCGCTCTCCGGAAAGCTCCACAACATCAGGCTCCATGCCCGATTGCGCGCGGATCGCATCCGAAATGTGCCCCATGCCTGCGGACGGCTCCAGCACCGTCATGCCAGGCTCGATGCCTGCGACCGACAGCATGCTGTCGACCACCGCCTCGCTTGTGGGGAAGAAGTCCAGGCCATCAGCACGACGGCCGATCATTGCCCGCTCCATTTGTTTGATCTTGTCCGGGGTGGCAACAGCCTCCTGGATGCCCGCAAACTCGCGCAGTGCCGCGCGGTACTCGCTGCCGGTCAAAATGCCCATGGCGCCCAGGCGCTTGCGCTTCTCGTAGGCAGACTCCAGCACCCACGGCAGGCTAACCTTGCCATTCGCACGCCGGCCGACAGCCTCTACCAGCTCGGAGCCAAATTCGCCGCTCAGGGTGATGCGCTTATCGCCATCGCCTTGCCAGAGGCCCTGGCGTGCTGCTTCGCTGGGCGAGAGCACAACTCGGTTCTGTCCTCGTTTGATGGGCAGCACAATGGCTTTGTCGGCGATCCCGGACTTGCGGATGGCACGCTCAGCGTCATCCTTGCTACGGAATTCGGCCAGCTCGCCGGCGCGGCCAAAACGAGAAATTTGGGACAAGTTTTCCTTGGCCCACTCGGTATAGGCCTCGCTCACATCGTCGGCAACGCTCATCAGGCGCGCGCCCAGCTTTTTCGTACCGTCCACTTCCAGCAGCTGCCGGCCTACTGTGGCAAGGTCGCTGCGCATAGCGGTGTAGCTGGGGTAGGTCGAGAAATCCACTGTTTCCGCGTCTAACGGCTCACCCCGGTGCCGCTCCTGCTCCGCATAGGTCGGATACCGTGCACGGATCTGCGCATCCTTGGCGTTGCGCAGCTCGCTGGCCAGAAACTCGACTTGAACCTTTTGGCGCACGGCATCAAGGAACTTGGCATTGCCGTCCTCGATGGCCTGGGCCAGATTCCCCATAGTGCCAGCCAGCGCCTGGTCGGACCGTGCCGCTGCCTCCGCGCTGGCGGCAAAGCGGGCGCGGCGGTCGGTGTTGGCTTTGCGATCCCGGGTCAGGGATTCATCAGCCCGCTCGTTCAAGGCCTGCGCCATGGCGCGCAGACGTTCCACAGCCGTTTGGCTGCGATCATCCTGGAAGGCATCGCGCCTGGCCTCGGCCACCGCTTGGGCGTCAACAGCATCGCCGGCCACCAGCTTGCCGAAGGCGTCGGCCGCTTCCCGCGTGCGGAACTGGAAGCCCGGCACAGCGCCATTGCCACGGTAGCTGCTGTAGCTGCCGCCCATCCGCTTCGCAGATGCATTGAGGGTGTCATAGTCCTCACGGCTTACGCGCTCCCCCAGCTGCACCACAAAAAGGTCATGTCCCTTCTTGGTGTGCTTCGTCTCGATCACCTCACCGGTCGTGAGCTGGCCGGCCGTCGCCACCTTGGTGCGCAATTTGGCTTTGGCAGCCTCGCGCATTTCCTTGGTGCTCGCCGCGTCCAGCTCGTCGTAGCGCGCGCGCTGCTCAGGGGTCAGCCGCAGAAATGCATCCTGCCGGCTGTCGCCCAGGGCTATGTAGTGCCGCATGACAGCGCGGAAGTCGGCCAGGGTTTCAGGGTTGGCCAAGGTTTGCTCAGCCGCAGCTTTACGGCCGGCGGCCTCCGCTCGCGCATCCGCAATCTCCTGCGCATGCTGCTTGATGTCCTCGTCGGAGGTGTTTTCAACCAGCTCAGCCAGGGCTGCATCCATGGCTTTGCGATGTGCAGCCAAGCCGTCAGCAGTCATGACGTACGAGGATGGGCCGTAGCTTCGGCCCAAGGCATACTCCTCCAGCACACGACGCGCCAGGGCGGCGACCACGTCGCCCTTTTTCTCAGTGCGGTAGCGCAAGGCGAACGTGTATCCGCCGGACTTGAGCAGCTGGTCCTTTGTCATGGTGCCCAGCTCCGCCACCATCGCGTCGTGGCCGGCCTCAGCTTCCGCAAAGCCCGCCTTGAAATCCTCGGCCGATGCTTTGCCCTCGCGCACCTTGGCCAGCAGCTGCACATGGGCATCGAGAGTGGGAGTCTTGCTGGATGGCTGGTCAGGTGCTGCTGGAGGTGCTGGAGGTGCTGGAGGTGCTGGAGGTGCTGCAGGTGCTGCAGGTGCAGAAGTCTGATCGTTTGCACGCAAGTCTTCCGCTCGAACGGCGTCCACCAATTCACGCACACGATTCTTGGAGTCATCCACACTCATGCCACGGGTGCGGAAGAGACTTGCAAGATCAAACTTATCATCAGTAAGAGCCGCACCATCAGTAGGCACTAACTTGATGCTGGTAGGGTATCCGTCCCGACCAAGATTCACGCCTGCGAGATTGGCCGTCTTGGAGACCGGCACCACATCGCCCCCCTTTTTCCAGCTCAGGATCTTTCGCATGAGGCTGCGGTCGCTCTCATTCTTGCGTTGTGCCTTGTCCGCCTTGGCCTGCTCTACCGCTTGTCGGTCGGCCGCCTTTTCGTCCTCGGTACGCGCATCGAGCGCAGCCTGTCGGACACGAGCTCGATTTGCCTTCTGCCAGGAAACGAAGGTATCGATTGCCTTGTCGTAGGCGCTATTGCGCTTATCTGCCTGGCTGCTGTTGAGCCCGGAGCGACCAGCGACAAAGCCGCTGTAGGTCGATGCGCGAACACCCATCAGGCGGCCATACTGCTGCAGATAGTCAGCACGCAGACTGTCCAAGGCCTGTTCTACCGCAGCTTTTTGAGCGTCGGTTTTGGCCACTTCGGCGCCGTCTGCGCGCTCAGCATCTAGATAGGATTGAAATTCATCGGCATCCGCTTTGGCGCGGCTGTTACCGCTATGCGAGATACCCGAGTAGCTCGCAGAAGCCTCCTGGAGCGGAAACGAAGACTTAGGCTCTGGCTCCTTGTTATCTGCTACGTGAGCTTCGTCTTGTGGTTGCGAGCGATGAGTGCCGGCATCTGCATCTTGCGTTACTGCAGCTGGTGTAGCAGCCGCCATAGGCTTGAGGATGCCTGGTACAACCGCTGGCTGATCGCCAAACAGGTACTGCTCCGCACTGTCCTTGTCGGCCTGTTGCGGCTTGGTCAAGCTCGCCTCAAACTGGCGCGCATTGAAGTCGTCGCCACGCGAACGGGCTTCGTCCAGCGCGTTCTGCATCAACCAGCCATCCGCCGCCTTGATGGTGTTCAGCGTCTTGCGGTTCGTGTCAGTGGCAACCTTGGGGAAAGCCGTAGTCTGACGGCCGGAGCTGGTCGATACCACCTCCCCGGCCGCCAACGTCATGCCGATCTCGCCCTTACGCGGAGCAGCAGTATTGCCTTGCGCCTCGCCCGGCGTTCCTGCAGCCTTCGGCGATTGCGAGCCAGCCGGCTGGTTTTGAGTGGCTTGAGCGCCATTTCCTTCTCCTGGAGTGGCGGTAGCGGCCAACTTGCGCGCCACCCACCCACCTTTGATCTTCACCGGCTCATAGCCGCTGCCTGCTTTTGCGCCGGCGCGTGCCGCCGCGCCACGAATGGTGAAGGGCTTGCCCTCGGCGTTCAGCAAGTCCGATGGCTGCGGACTGTCGGCCGCATCCTCCACATTCAGCTTGGCAAATGCGGTGTCGTCGGCCTGGGTATTGGCTAAGGCCGACTGCTCAGCATCCAGCTCATCCTGCAAAGAGCTTTGCTCGGTGGTCACTTCGCGCTGGCCAATCTCCTCATACAGCGCGCGGCGCACCTCGGGCGCCTGCGCGCTCTGGAGCTGGGCGCGCAGCTGCTCATCGCTCCAGCCGGCAATGCCGCTGGTGTTATCAGGGCTGTCAATGACTCCGTGCTCGTCTACCGCCCCGGGCTGAGTAGCCAGGGCCTCGCCGGTCTGATCCGGGAACATGGCAGTTTGCTGCTGCGCCGGTGCGATCACCGCTGGCACGTCGATGATGTCCTGAGGCTTGGCCTTGGCAGCTGCTCGGGCCAGTGGCCCCAGCGGGCGCTGCACGGGCTGGCCAACCTCGGATATGACATCGCCGTTGGCGATTCTCTGGATCCGGTCATTCCGGTCTTCGGCGGTGCGGGCCAATCCATCAGGCCCTACCGTAATGGTGGGCGCGGGCAGGCCCAGTGGCTCCGCCGCGTCGGGCGGTGGACCGCCAGTTGGGCCAGGTGGAACAGCCGTCACATCATTGAAGCCGCGCGCGCCCTCGGGTGCTCCGGCTGCGCGGTCCTGCCAAGTGGCAGCATTGCCTTGTGGATCAACCTGGATGGTCTGCGGGTCCGTACCGGCATACCCCAGCATCGGCACTGCTGGTGCAGCTGGCGGCACGGGAGGCGCGGGCGGTGGCACTTTAGGTGTTCCATGCAGGGCATTCATGCCGCCGCCCATTGCCGCACCGGACAGCAGGCCCATCACGGCAGCCTGGTCGACGCCTTCGTCCAAAGGCTTGCCCAGCGCATAGTTTTGCAGCACCTGCTCGGAAATAGATTGCGGCAGCTCTTCCAGCACGCCCTCAGACATGGCGCCTTCCAGCGTGCGGCGCACCAGGGACTTGGCCACAGCGGGCTCTGCGCTGGCTCGCACAATAGCGGTGTCCAGGTCGGCGATGCCCAGGGACTTTGCCACCTTGCCGCCCAGCAGGCCAAATGCACCGGTGGCCGCACCGCTCAGCGCCGCGATACCGGATTGCCCGGCGGTCATCACGCCTGTCTCAGTGCCCTGGCGGATCTGCTCTGCCGCCGAGCCAGCGGCCGTGATGCCCTCACCTGCCGCTGCAGCGCCCACGGCACCGATGCGGGGCGCGAGCGCCGCAACACCACGGCCAACCACCCCACCAGCCAGCATCGAGGGCACCGATTGCCCAATGGTGTGGGCGATGGTGGACGGGTTCTGCAGCGCGGCCACGAACTTGCCGCCAACGCCATCAGCGTCGGCCACCGCCTTGTTAGCCTTTTTCTGCGCGGGGCTGTAGCTGTCATCCAGGATGGCATTGGCATCCTTAAAGCGCAGGCCGACATCTTCCAGGGCCTTGCCCACCCTGCCGCCAGTGGGAATGTCCAGCAGGCCCACTGCGGCCTCTGGCACTGCCATGGCCCCCTTGAGGGCCGTGATTCCAATGTCCTTGGCCGTACCCAAGACTGTGCGCCCCTCATCGGGCGCGGGTGCGTCCGGGACTTTGGGCCGCATGTCGACCCCCAGCCTCTTGGCGACTTCTTCTTCCGAAAAATCGGGGTAGAAATGCTGGTGGAACGCCTTGACGGCATCGGCATCATCCATGCCCGACAGCATGGGATACCGGCTCTTGACCTCTTTGATGTCCATAAAAAAATCCTCGCAGGGCTTAACACCTACGAGGACTTCTGAACCTGTCAAGCACAGTCGTTGGCTATTGCTCTAGTGACGATGCAAATTACTAGTTCAACGGGATGCTGCTGACTTCTACGGTTGGTGCAAGGCTAAGCAGGATCGGATTCGGGTAATTTATCTGACTGCTTACTATTTAAATCGTACCTATGCAGATCACCTTGAGCTCGTCTTAGAACTGTGCCCGGACCGGCATCGTTTTGCATTTTATTATTGGAATCACCTATATTCGGTGCGTAAAAATGGCCAGGAAAAAAAATTTTCTCTATCGTTCTAAACTTGCTAGGGCCAATATACGGCATCAACAGCAGTTTTTCAGGATAGCTATCTATCACTTGCCCCCGTTTATGAATATCATTCCTAGCCAAAGCTCTCCACGCGGTTAAAGGCAAAATTTCTCGGACATCATCATTTTCAAAATGATTCATTTTTAGATAATTTATTCACTATACAAATTCGAAAAATTCGACCTGCACTAAAATTTGTATTGACAGCGCAAACCGCAAGTCATGCTATCTAATTCCATGCAGTTTTTGATCTTTTGTCTTCTGAAGAAAAACTGAAAGCTTTTCACTTATTTCAGAGTCGCCGAGCCCTCTCATGTATGGAGTCGGCACAGGCTCATATTTTAAATCCGGAAAAAAAGCAGATTCAACCGCACGAAGGGATTTCATGCCAAATCCATCCAAACGTAAAAGCCGCTCTGGATAATTAGCTTTTATTTAAGCAGCCGTATGAATATTGTGCCTCGCCAAGGATTTAATTGTGCGTCTAGGCAGAATTTTATTTAAGTTAACTTCATCGCTCATTATTAATATAAACACAATCAAAAACTGTGCTCACCCCACACTAAAGCATCAAATGAAAACATTCAGTTGAAATTTTAGCAACGAACCTAACTAGTGTTTTTTTTCGTGAGTAAAGCTGCGCACACGTTAACTATTGTTTGCACTGTTTGACTATGAACTAAAGTGTTTTTAAATAAAGAAATTTAAAGTGAAAACCACTCGGTTTCTTAAGTCAGTCAGGCCAATCACCTTTGCCACATAGAGGCGGCGTTTTCCGCTACGCGGTGGTTCTCAGCCTGCCGGCGCGCCTCCTGCACAGCCTTCTTCTGGGCCTCCTGCGCTTCGGCCACCGCCTTTTGAGCAGCTTTCCCCTTCTCCTCAGCTTCCTCCCGTGCCTTGCGCTCTTCATTGCGCTGCTTGGTACGCGAAGAGTTGTAGAAATTGTTGGGATCCGAAGCCTGGGCGCTTGCCACCGGAGCTGGTGCCGCGCTGGCCTGCTGCGCCGCGCGCACGGCTGTGCCTGGCGGCGCTTCCAGCGTATTTCCGTACATAGGCACCATCCTGTTCGCCGCGATAGCGCCCAGGCCTGACATCGTGCGCTGCACATACTCTCGGTTCTCGGTGGTGGGATTGGTGCCCTTTTCGCCGGATATACCGCCGTTGTACCCGGCAAAGGTCTTGCCCCAGTCGCCGCCGTTGCGGCCGTTGATTTCCTTAAGCAGCATCGCTGCAGCCATGGTCTGCTCTTTCGGATCGCTGCTGTATGCGTCGTAGCCGTATTTCTTCAGCACGGCGTCACGGGTGGCAGGGATGAACTGATAGACCCCCTTGGCGCCCTTGGGGCTCACCTGATCGCCGTTGCTGCGCTCACCGTTCACGCGCACCGAGCGCAGCACCTCGGATGGAATGCCGGCAGCCTTCGCGGCTTCCGCTTCGTGACCATCCCAGGCCGCATCCTTGTAGCTGTTGGGCGCACTGCCCTTCTCGGTGCCGCCCGAGCGCCATCCAGCAGGATCCCCTCCCGACTTATCCTTGGTGGAATACGGGAACAAGGCCGTGCGGATCTCATTGCTAAGCGCCTTGCGGCGGTCCAGCAGCTCCTTGCCCTGTGGGGAATCCGGCTGAAAGGTCCCTTCTGCCTGAGCTTTGACGATTGCCGTATTCAGTGTCTTGAGCTCTTCCTGCGCAGTCTGCACCTGCAGCTTGATAGCAGACGGGACCTTGGCATCGCTCTTGAGGCCCTCCAAGCGGATACCAGCTTCTTCCAGCTGCATGTCAGCCAACCGATCCTGGCGGCCTTGTGCATGTTCTGCACGATCTTCGGCTCGGGTGGCCCTGCGGTCTTGGCTCAGCTGCAGGTCATACATGCGGTCGGCATTGCTCTGCGCCTGCTTGTGCTGGCGGTCCTGCACCATCGCCGAATACCGGTGCTCAGGCGTAATGGTCCGGTCCAGCATGAAGGCCGCCTGTGTCACGCCATCCTGGTCATTCTTGAATGGGGGAATGCCTGGGATGGCGCTGGTCGTGCCGTCTTTGCCCACCGCCATATAGGACACCGTTCCATCGCCGTTATCCACGGGCTTCACAGTCATCCCTGCCATTGGGCCGATGCCCGATGCGCTGACCAGCTTGGCCAGGCCCTCGTGCCCTGTTTGCATGGCGCGACCCAGGTCATTGCGCCACTGTCGATCGGACTGGCGTTGATCGGCTTCCTGCTGCTGCAGAAGCTGTGTGCTGACCGCCATGGCCTTTTCCGGCTTACCCACTTTGAGGTAGGCATCGCGGGTGCGCTCCATCATGGCAACAGGCGTATTCATGGAATCCGCCGCCTTTTGCGCTGCGGCCTGATCGGTGAATGACTGCCTACCAGCCTTCCACCCAACAGTCTCTGCAGGATTCGCTGGCAGTTGCGCCATGTCGATCTGCGGCGGCCCGGCATCCGCGCCGCCGGCGGCGTCTACTGCCTGTTGACCGGCGGTGTATTGCTGGACGGCCACGGGCTGTGCCGCCTCTTTCAGCGCTTGGCGTTCAGCCGCCAGGTCATTCCAGTCCTGCCGTTTCTGTGCACGCTCTTCTTTACGAAATGCGTCATCCTCCTCCTGACGCTCCCACCCTTTCGCCATTTCCATGCCACGCAGCCCACCGTTAACGGCCGCTGCCAATGCATATCCCCAGCCTCCTGCTGCCATATCAAGCCTCCAATTCGTGATTGAGCCACTGCATCTGCTTGGCAATGGCGTTGCGCACCAACACGGCGCGGTCGATAAAAATCTTGTGTTGCTCGGGATAAAACCGCCGCAGGTACTGCGCGCGGCCGTCATCCCACCAGGCAGTGCAAGTCATGCAGTCCGATGCCCGCTTGATGCCTTCCGGGTAGTAGTCGGCTATAGGCAGACCGTTCTCGCGCAGGTATTGCTCGACCTGGTCACCGGTCCAGCTCTGTACCGGATACAAAAACTCGAGTCCTTCGGCAAAGTCACCGGATCTCGCCGGCGGAGCCGCATAGTCAGAATCGCGCTGGCCACGGATAAGCAGCGTGCAGCCGTCAGCAAGCACGCGCTGGTGCATGGGAAGCATGATGTTGCGGGCACAGCATTCGTACCGGCCAACCAGCTGCATCTGCTCGCCGGAGACACGGCGCCCGAGCGGCGTGTTGTCCGCCGGCAGAAGATCGCTGGGCCACCCGTGCACACGGCGGCTTTCGTGCACGTCAGCAACGATGACCTCGAAGCGCCCACCGGCGGCGAGCACCTCTGCACGCACTTTCTGCACGATGGCTCTGGTCTCGGGGAACTGATCGCCCGCGTCAACGTGGTAGACGGTCAGCAAAGGCCAGTACTCGCGCAACAGGTACAGAGTGGCAGTGGAATCCCGGCCGCCGGAAAACTGCAGGCCCACCCGTTCATGACGGTTGAAGGCTTGAGCCACAGGATCCGTCAGCATGCGCAAGCTCAGCACACACGATTCGACGCCCGCCACGATGGCATCCGCTTGATCTGCGGGCACCAATGCATGAAATTGGGAAACCTTGGACTCCAGCAGGTATGCGCTTTCTACGGCGAACCCAGCCAGTCTTGCCAGTCGTGCCATTTCGTCTGGCGTCTTGATGTCGGAACCAAGGCTGCGCCATAGCTCATGGTCTGCGCCAAAGTCTGCTGGCTCGTGCAGGAATACCTTTCCACCCGGCTTCAGCACGCGCCGGCACTCCTGCAGCATCGCAGTCCAGTCGTCGCAATGGCAGGCGGCATAGTTGAACATCACCAAGTCCACACTGGCATCGGAAAGCGGCATAGCGCGGTAGTCAGCTAAATGCTGCTCCATGTGGCCAGGGCAGAGAGCCAACTGCTCAGCAGATAGGTTCACAAGCACGAAATGCAGGTCTGGCCGCAGCTGCTCCATCAAACGTGCAGTCTCGCCAATGCCGCACCCCGCATCAACAATGAGCGCGCCATCAGGGGCATTGAGAAGCTCCAGCAAATGGCTGGCATGCTCCAGATCGGTTCCTGTCAGATGCGCTTGAAACTGCCGCACCCCATTGGAAATGGCTTCCGGAAGCTGTGAAGCTGTAGAACTCATGTCCATCGCCTTAAATAATCACTGCGGCGCCCAGAGTGGCCCCGGCGCCGATCCCCGCGCCAATGCCGCCCATGTTTGAGGCGCTCGTCGCGGCATCCTGCTGTGCAATATTTCCGTAGATATTTCCAGCTACAGACTGGCCCTGCATGGCGCCTGAATAGCCGTTCTGCATGATCCCCACGCCACTTTGCCCCGCTGCCAAACCCGAGTTGCTCGCATTCAAGGCACCGGCTCCTGCCTGCGCTGCAATGCCGGACTGGGTCGCCTGGTTCGACACCACTCCTCGCCCCAATCCGGCAGCATCCATACGGCGTGCCCACCCCTGCTGCTGGACGTTTTGGCGGGCAGTGTTTGCTGCTTGGGCTTGAGCCAGCGCAGCAGCAGTGCTGCCCTGCTGCTTCATGGCTGCAAAGCGGCCGTCATTTGGATTGACGCCCATGCTCTTAAGGTCGGAATCCTGGGCGGCCTGTGCAGCCGTGTATTGGGCCTGGACATCCGTGACGGCTTTAGCCGCTTCGGAGTTTTGCCGGTCGACCGTGTCGTAGTTGTTTGCCTCGTCAACAATTCGGTCTTCGGTAGGCTGGAAGCGTGTTTTATATCGCTCGTACTGCTCCTTGCTCATGTCCGATGCTTGCTGCATCTGGTTCATTTGCAGATCGGAAATTTGGTTTGCCCGCTCTTGAGCAGCCTGGCGATCAGGCGCAGTTTCCTTATAGATTTCTTTTGCCCATTCGAGCTGCTCTTTCGAGAGTTGGGCGCTCATCAGTGCAGCCTGCTGCTGTCCTGAGGTGTCTGGTGTACTAGCCATTGGTGGATCCTTGGTGTCTGGTTGGAGTAAGGGAGGCTTCGCCTGAATAGTTCGCCTTGCGGTACAAATCGGCGACCTTTTGATAGCCCAGGAACTTGGCCAGGCGGCCAGCCTTGTTCACGTCGTATGACTGCAAGGTGCATGCACGGGCCCCAAGGCCGAACATCACAGCCTCTGCGTAGCGGCAAAGGCCGACTGCGAGCAGCGAATTACGAACCTCCGGTTCCAGGTACAACATGTCATCAGTCACCGTAAGGGTGCCGTTGTTCAGGCTGCGAGTGAAATACAACCAAAGGCTCGCCGCCAAGCGCCCATCCGGCCAGCGTGCAACGAAGATGACATATCGGCCCAGCCTCTCAAGCTCCCGGATCCTCTCCCAGCACACGTCCACCGGCTCGCCTGGGTGAACCTCTGAGAGACCGTTGAGGCGATGCGCCTCCAAGGCAGAAAATTCCGAATCAAGCCATACGGGTTGGAGGGTGAACGCATCAGCGTGCCATCCCGGTGCGATGCTTTCCAGGTCGAGCGAATGCCCGCCCGTCACTGCGCGAGCAATTGCTTTGGCATCGTCCAAGGTCAGGACTTGACCCACGCGTTTGGCAAGCTCTATCGATAGTCCGTCCAAGGAGGCCTCCTTTTGAGCCTCAATACCTACTTGAACTTTTCCGCATGTCAAGTACCTTCAGTTTAGGAGCCTGCTCAAGAAGAGAGCTGCAGATCCGGTTTTCCTATCCATCGTTGAAATTGCGATCAGCGGGTGTTGTTTAGAATAATTAACAATGTTCCCCTCCTGCAGATATCTTTTTGTGTTACAAATAGATTCCCAAATTTAATCCTCAATATAATATATAACAACACATTATCAAACGTATTAACCAAAGGTCTCATAGTGCTTAAGAAAATTGCCGCATTCTGTGTTCTCACCGCAAGTCTTACAACCTACGCTGCTCCAACGCTTGTAAATGGCTCACTCAGTACTAGCCTCCCTAACAGCGAATGGCACAGAAATGCTCCAGATTCTTGGCAAGCAACTGGCAATTATCCGGAGAGTAAAACCCCTGACATAAATGATGTGGGTTTTACCACGGGTCTAGACGATTCGATAACTAACTTTAAGACTATAGCTCCATCATCACGTTCTGACGATGGGGGAACATTTGTTGGCATTGCTTCCGGTCCATTGCCACCGCAGGGAGGACCAGAAGTCCCAGAAGTACTTTATGAAGGAATTGGTCAGAATGTTTCTGGCTTTGAGATCGGAAAACTTTATAAAGTCAGCTGGGAACTTGCGAATTTCGGAATTGACAGTCAAACCGGCAATGCGGCTAACGTTATAAATGGAGATGCGGGTGTATCTATTTATGTCGATGGAGTCCTTGCTGGAAGCGGAAGCGCTCGAACAGTTCAAAGCGGCTGGGAAAAACAGAGCATATCATTTAAAGCTAGTGCTAACAGCCACTTTATTGAGCTTCGACCATTCAACTGGAACACTGCTTCATCGATGTCTTACACTCTAGTCGACGGTGTAGCTGTTAACGCCGCTCAAACAGAGATTACTACTGCAACCCCAGTCCCGGGACTCGACACTCTCGGTTTATTAATGTTGGCTAGTGCAATCGGCATTGCTGGAATATCCGTATCGAGAAGAGACAAGTCTCAAGGATAAGAGCCAGTCAATTAGCGCCCTACTTATTGCTATCTCTGCATGTTCACATAGACGCTTTATTTTGGCAAGATATCACGGTCTGAGTTTCTCAGCGATTTAGCAATTGCGCAGCAGGTATGTGTGGCCAAACGACATTAAAAGTTGGCTCATTTAATGTGATATCGCGCAGCGCCTGCCGGTAGTCCCGCCATTCCTTGGGCAGCGGCACGCCAGCCTCGTAGGCTTTCATGACCTCCCGGTCCGAGGCTGCGAGCAGCTCGTCGCGCTTGGCGCGCACCTGGGCCCAAGCTTCTTCATCGGTGAGTGGCGTCTCATCCCATTGAGCGGTGTGAATGTTCCAGCGGTGCCGCGCCGATGGGCACTGCGGGATGGGCCAGCCTGGCGGGTATCCCGCCTCCACAATGCTTCCCTCGGGATAGACCGCGCCGCCCGCACTTCCGAATCCCAGAAGATAGGTCCCGTCGTGGGCGTAGTTGACTGTGCTGCTCATCGTTTGGAGCCTATCGCAAAAAGCATGGCATCGTTAATCGAGCTGGGGGTGTCCCCCTTGAAACGCAGCGTCACGATGTTGTTGGATCCCGCGCTGGCATAGAACGCATAGGCATGCGAGACCGAGATATAGCCCGTGTCCACTTCATAGCCCGCAACGGATGCGCCATTCACCAGCAGGTTGGTGCCCACCTTCCTGAACCCTGAGCCATAGGTGATGACGGCAGTAGCATGCACATAGACCCACCCGGCCTGGTCCATGACAACGTTCAGCGACACCACGTCTGTCCAGTTAGAAAAGCCTGTGCCGGACTTGCCAGAAGGGTTCGAGGCAAACACAGGGACCGTAACGGCGTTGCCCTGGATGGTCAGCGTGCTCACAGCGGCATTGCCAATGTAGGCGTTCCCAATGGCAGCGTTCTCCATGAAGACGCCGATATTGCCGCTGCCGATCTTGGACAGCTTATTGACAAAATCTGTCGCCTTCATCTGGCTGCCGTCAGGTAGCCGGACATCGCTGTCCACCCAGTTCACCTGAATGTTGTTTTTCTTCCCGAGCGCTCCCAGGTTGGATAACCAGGCGACATCCATCTTTGCACCCGCTCCCAGAATCACATTCCCGGTAGCGTCACGGATGGTCAGATTCCGGGTATCGATCTTCTCGGCGGCCAGCGATCCGTTGACCACCATATCGCCATTGATGATGACGCCCGGGTTTGCCCAGGAAGAGCCGTTCCACATCCTGGCTTCGGAGTAGCTGGAGCCGTTGGAGATCATCACCTGATCGCCAATCACCAGGTGGTTGTTGTTTGCCGCGCTGCCGCCGTTGCCCAGCTGCTGCCAGACCGCATTTCGCGCTGTGGTGTCGCTCCAGAAGCTGCCGGACACGCCGATATTCACCGAACCGCGCAACCCTTGAATCAGCGTCTTGCCACCGGTGTCCACCCGCATGCTGCCTTTGATGTACACGCTGGTGTTCATGTAGATGCCATTGGCATCCACACCGAATGGCACCATGCTGAGCGCCGGCGTGTTGGTCATGCCGCCGTTGTAGGTCGGCGACACGACGGCAAACTTGTCGGCAGAGATGATGAAAGCACTGGAGGTTTTGCCGTTGACCTCCTCAGCCGCGAGACCATAACCCGCCAGCGCCCCGCCCGCCTGCACCTTCATCGTGTACTGCGCCCGCAATCCGGTTACCCGATCGGCGGTCACCGTCATCTGCTCTTCCAGGCTCGCACGGCCAGGCGAGCCATCCTGGTAGTAGTTCCCGAGCGATGCCTGCAGCTGTTTGATGTAGCCGGCCTGGGCAAAATTCGTCTCCGCGATCACCCATTTGGTTTCCCGGATGCCGGCGGCATTTCCATCTTGTGCCGCAAATAACTCGTCCACCTGATAGGCCAGCTTGCGGTAGCGGTCCTCGATCAGCTTCTTGACCTGGGTGATCTTGGTGCCCTGCTCCAGCGCAGCCTCTGCCACACTCTTGCTCACGATGTCGCGGATCTCGGCCGGCAGGTCATCGAAGCGGGTTGGGTCGTCCAGGCTCTTGAGCAGGTCCTTGAAGAGCTTGGTTTTCTTGATTTCCTCAATGAACTTGTCGACCGCCAGCGGAATCGAGCCGGCCTTGCCCAGGTCGAGCACCACCTCATTGTCCTTGGCCTCCTTGGGCTGCTGCAGGGCGGCAAAGGCCTCTTGCATGCCTTGGATGTCGCGCACCGTGACTGCACGGTCCCAGGGATTGCCCCGGGCGCCGTTGCGCACTTCCAGGTGCTCCTTGAACAGGGCCAGCGCTTCGTCGGTGGCCGCATTGCCCGTGGGCGCGAACACCAGGGCCGGCAGCTTGACTGCACCGGTATCGGGTGTGCTCAGGAACTCATCAGACATTGCGCAGCTCCTCGGTCGTGCCTGCCATCACCACGCTCGCTACACGCGACTCCCCTTCGATTTCCAGGACGTGCTCACGCCAGCGGCCGGGCGGCATGCGCTTGGGCTCCACGCTGCTCAGCTGCTTGGTGTGGCGCAGCTGGCCTTCTCCCAGCCAGCGAATAGTGGCAGGCGCTGCGGGGCTTTGCTCGCCCTCCACCTGGACCCAGGCCAGCGGCGCCTGCGCGGCCAGCAGCATGATGCCCGTCTTGTAGCGCCCCGTGCGGCGCCCTTGCGAAAACAGCTTCATGACCGCACCGGCCTGTGCCACGTAGACAGCATCGGTGATGTAGTCCTTGTGCACGGGCCCGCGCGGCAGGTCGACAGTGCCCAAGCGCATGGCCTTGAAGTCGAGCGCAAAGGTGCCGCCGTCGCACCAGAAGTAGTAAACGCTATCCTGGCAGATCGCCACAATGCTTGAAGGATTCAGCCTTTGCCAGTCTTCGCGTGCCCACAGTGCTTCGCTGATGACCTGCACGCCGGAAGCGTTGGCCAGGCACAAACCGTCAGGCGATGCATAGAGCACGCCGCCACCGTCGGCCGACACAATCGAGTCGGCGCTGACGCAGGCCTGCTCCTGGGAGAGCTTTACCGAAGTCATCGAGCCCGAGCTGGAGCCGCTGATGATGTAGGGGTGAGCCCGGGTGCCCACGAACAAGGATTGCCCGAAGACGCCCAGCCCCACGATAGGCGTGTCGGTGGTGATTTGGAATTCCACGGGCCAGGCAAACGGCCGGTATGGCACGCAGAACGCCACGAAGTTGTCGAGGAAAGCCGCCACAATGCCGTTGGGCATGGCCACGCCATCGCGCAGGTATGGATCCTCACCCTTCGGCGGCTTGATGGTCGCGGCGCTTTTGGGATCGCGGCGCAGTGGCGGCTCTGCCCAGGTCATGGATGGGCACTGCTGGCCCAGCATGGAGCTGGGCACCTTGTCCACGAACAGGCCTTGCGTGATTACCACCTCATCGACAAGGCGCCATGAGGCCGCCACATTGCCAGTGGCCGACCGGTACACGCACCAGGTCAAGATGTTGCGCCCGGCGGGCACCGGCGGCCGCTGCACATTGACTGTGTCGTTTTGGTCGACCTGCAGCACATCGGTAACCTCGCTCGGGGCGGATTCTTCACCCCGATCGGTCTTGAAGGTCACCAGGTAAAAGCGGTCCTCGATGATGCGGTCCGGATCCACGTCGAGCAGCCCGTTAGGATCATCCTTCTTCGACAGCGACTTTCCGGAGGCCCAGTCCTGAATATAGGTTTGCAGGTTGTTCATCCGCTTGAGGTACTCGGCCTCAATCACAGTACTGGTCAGGCGGGTCGCCTCTTTCTGGCACTCCTGAATCACGGCCACCGAATCGGTATTTTGGGTGGCGCTGCCGGTTTTCTGGTCCTCCCAGGCCCGCAAATCTTTGCGGTACTGCGCCATGGCGGCATCGTAGGCAATCCACTCGGGCGCCCGAGTCATAGACATGGTCTCGCCTGAATAGTCGGGCACGAACTCAGGCACCGTGGGCTTGGTCGGCTCAGTCGGGCGCGCCGCCGCCGCAGAGGCCCGCACGGCCTCATCGATGGCCTTCTTGAACTTGCGCACCACCACGTCCATCTGGTCGCGGTAGCTCTTGATGCTGGTGTCGGCGGGATCCAGGAATTTGCCGAACTCTTGGACCAAGGTGGTGATCTGGGCATCGCTGAAAACCTGGGTGCCGTCCTTGGGGCTCTCGATCTTGCGCAGCTCGGCGGCCAGCACCGTGGTGTCCAGCTCACCCCAGAATGGCAGGCACATCAGGCGAATCACCCAGTTGGCGCCGGATTGAAACCCGCTGGTGCCCGTGACGTTGAGGCCCTTGTCTTTGGCATCGGCCAGCGTCATGGTCAGCTCGCCAAACCACTGCTCTGTGGTGGACTGCGTGAGGCCAAACATTTCATAGGCGCCGGCCCGGGGCTTGCCGGCCGTGATCCGCCCAGTCACCTGGTTGACCGGCTTCGTGGCCGTCTGGATGGCCTTCACCACCGCAGGCACCATGGTGCCGGACAGCCAGGTGCGGGCATCCTCCGCAGTGAACTGGCTGGTTTCGTTCAGCTTCACCGCTGGCTTAGCGGGCGCGGGCACCCCCAGCAGCCGGAAATCACCGGCCACCGTGGTCATCTGCGGCGCTTGCTTGCCGTCACGCGAGAAAACCACCGTGCGCTCGGTGGCGTCATCGTTGATCTGGCCGCGCACGTAGCGCCGGGCTTCAGGGGAGGTAATCCAGCCGGTGCTGTCGCCTTGCTGGATGACGCCATTGGCGTCACGCATCATGCGGTACAGGCTTTGCACCCCCGCCGGGCATGTGGCCACCTGGGAATCGCCCAGCAGTGGCCGGAAGTCTGCAGAGGTCTGCAGCAGGTTGTGGCTGACCTGCGCACCGGCGCCACCCATGCCGCGCGCGGTAGCCCGGGGCACCAGGCCGGGGAAGCTGCCAACCTTTAAAACTGCCATCAATCAGTCCTTCTCAGATCCGTTCAATTCCCGCTCGATGCGGATTTGTCGCTGCTGGGCTGCGACTTCAGCGTCTCGCCTTTCAAGATCGCCTTGGAGTCGGCCGACCACGACGAGCCCGCCGTCGACCACGCCGATCCCTCGCTCAAGCTGGCCTTCGAGGGTGACGAGTCGATTTGCGAGATCGTCACGGGCCGTGGACTCGGCTTTGGCCCAGGCCCGGGTAGTGGCCTCCCGTCTGGCGGAGTCGTCGCGCAGCCGCCGATACTCATCAGCACGCCGATCAGCGTCATCAGCTCGCCGAGCTTCTGACCCAGCCAGCTTTTTGAGGTCGGCGATAAATTGGGCTTCGTTGGTGTTTGAGGCTGTGGCATGCTGCTGCTCCTTCTGGCGGTCTGTCTGCTCTTTTTCGCGCGTGGCGAGTTGGTCGGCCACTGCCTGGTCGCTGCGGTCCTGCTTGAGGGTTGCGATGGTTGTGCCCAGCCGCCAGGCCTGCACCTGCCAGCCTGCTGCTGCACCAGCGGCCAGGCCGGCCAGCAGCACGGCCGCGTAGCTCCAAAGGCGAATGGGCGCCGTCACCTGGTCGACTATCACGCTGGCACCCTCCACACCGCGCATAGCTCGGCATTGGAATCACCGCGCGTCTGCAGGCCGGGCAGCACGGTAAGCACGCCCTTGACAGTACCCTTGTTCCATCGAGGGTTCTCCGAGCAGGATCCCAGCAGGTCCCCTGCATTGGCCTTGGCCCGCATGGTGCTGGTCCTGAACGACGATATGGGCTTGTTCCAGCCAAAATCTATGAAGGTGGCCTGCACAAACGGGTCGTAGCTTGCCCAGTAGCGCAACAGCGGCGCAACAGCGGCCTCGGTCATGAGGTAGCGCGCGCGCTCCAGCTGGTAGCAATCCTGGGGCGAGTAGTACTTGCCCGGCACGACACCGGCACCAGTGACGCCGTTGCACACCGTCAGGGGCTCGCCACGGCCGGCCTTGTCGACATATGGACGGCCAATATGCCGGTTGCTGGACTCGTAGTAGTTGCCCATGACCATGGCGATCTTGACGGCCATGGAGGTCGTCTCGTCGGCCGCCACGGCCTTGACATACGCATTGCTGTTAGCTTCCTTTATGGCCGCCTCGTTCCCGAGGTAGGCACCGCCGGCGCCCATCAGCAGCATCAGGGCCACAACACTGCTCTGCAGCAGCTTTGGGACTTTGGAATCACTCATTGGCCAGCGCTCCGAAGTCGGTGGTGCCCGTCCGGATCATGCTGCCCAGCTTGCGCCAGTTGGATCCGTAGCGTATAACCATGGTCTCCTCGCCGTAGCGCTCGATCATGGACATTTCCCAGCTGATCTGGTCCCGGCGCGCGCGAACACTCGCCCGGGCGTCCTCTTTTCGCTTGTAGAACCGGTTGAGCAGATAGCCGGCCAGTGCCACACCGACACCCAGGGCACCGAATACAAGGTCAGAACTCAGTGCACCAAAAAATGTCATAGCGCCTGCCGACCCGTAGGTCATAGATTTGCCGATCCACTGGCCCCAGGTGCTGATGGTGGATTCAGCGGCTTCTTTGAAAATTTCAGACATTTATTCGACCGCCGTGATGGTGATGCCCGCGAAATCCATGTGGGCCTCGGGTGGCAGGTTGCTATTGATCAGTTCGCGAGTGACCTCCCAGCGCTTGCTGTCGTTCATGGCGGCCACGAACTGCGCGCTGCCGTCAACAAACTTGATGTCGATGTGACGCATCAATCCGTCTGTGCTGCGCATGGGCATGGCGAATTCCTCGCCAAAGCCGGACACGCGCTGGCCCTGCCACTGCAATTCCACATCAATGGTCACAGCAGAGCCCACTGGCAGTTTCATGGTGCGGAAGTCGGGTGCAATCACGGCGCGCGCGGCGTTGGCCTCGTCGACTGTGATGCCGGTAATGACGACAGCCGGCAGCTCAACCGTGACCACAGGAGAAGACATTTCACGAATGATTAATCCGCCGATTTGATACTCGATCATCACTCAGACCCCCTTACGATGTAAGCCAACGCTCCCACTGTCGCTGACGTTGTCGCTGGCGTGTAGTAAACCTGAAGCGAGCGCTTGAACTCAATCCCCGCTGCCGGCACTGCGTAGTAGGCTGGGACAAAAGTAGACCCAGGGGTGGTGCCGCTAAATGCCCCCACAAATACAGCAACTTCTTGATTATTTGGAGCTACTGAATCATTGAACAAAGTGCGCCCATCAGCATAGATTTCAACTTGCCCGCCATTTGTCGAAGCCTTCGTCAAACCCAAGAACTGAACCGCGCCGCGTCCAGAAATATTGAGCAAGTTTCCTCGTGTACCCACCGCGAGATTGATTGCCACCTTGGTTGCCCCATTGGCAAAGCTCCCTGCAGCAGCAGTCCCATTTGCAAATACCGTGGCCGATAGTGCAGTTACTCGGCGATAGCTCACAGCCAAGTAGTTTGTGAGGTCGTTCGCAGGGTCTGTAGCACCGGAACCGCTTGCCGTAAGGCGTCGATAAACCTCGCCATCGAGTGGCGAGACAACCATGGCCCCTTGTGGAACAGAAACACCCGATACCCACAAGTTGGGACCGCCGCGAGCATTCGACACGGCCGTGTTTGTGTTGTTGTTGATGCTGGTGACGGAATTTGTCAGCTGCGTTGCGAGAGCTCGCACCGCGTTCATGATTGCAGTGAGTAGGGCTGTCATGCTTGTACCTCGGTAGAAGTGGATCCGGTAACGCGCCCGCTGCTATAAGTCATGGTCTCAACGCGTGTAAGCCCACGGTAGACCGTTGTTACGGTGTTGACTGTGTCGTCGCCGTTGTAGGAGAGCGTGGTCACTTTGTTCGCACCATCAATCACCTCTGTGACGGTCGAGACGCGGCCACTGCCGTCATAGGTCATGACGGACGATGCTGAGCCGTGAACTTCATTGATGCCATATCCAGACAGCGTGCTGGGCGTGCCCGTCAGCGAATCAAACGCCTTATCAGCGGCACGCGCTGCATCCTCAGCCGTGAAACGGTTTGCGATCACAGTGCCTACCAGCCATGCCCTGGCCGTGGTGCCTTCCTGGCCACGCAGGACATTGGTCATCTGGTCGCTGCCCGAGGCATGCGATCGCACTGCTACGATTTCAAGACCGCTTGCGTCCTGCAGCACCAGGCGGAACCAGTCCCCACCAGATCCCAGCTGCCCAGTACCTACATTCGCCACGGGCAAAGCTGCACCGCCAGCGGCCAGATTGATGGTCGTCGCTCCAGCAGCAAGATCGCTCAGCAGCTCAAAGCGCCCAGCGTTGATAAATTTCTGAGCCATCAGGAGTCCTTCACCTTGAAAATCAGCTCGTACTCGTCCTGACGGCCAAACTGGGTAGTCGCCCGCACGGTCACCTTGTAGCGTTGGCCATCGGTGCCACCTGACACCCACAGCTTGACCCGGTCGGCGGTAAATTCCACCTTGTCCACCACCAAAGAGGCATCAAGCGGATCCGTCAGGCAGGTGGCCGTAGCAGTCACCTCGTCCAGGATGTCTCCACCGTTGAGCCAATCTTGGAAAGACTGGTCGAAGTCCTTCCGCTCCCATGGCTGTTTTTCGTATCGTTCAAGAATCATGTCGACACCGCCTCTCTCGGCTCCGCAGGGCGGCTTGTTGCTCGGTTCTCAAAGGGCCGGCTCACCAGCGCGTAGCCTTGCGGCATCTGATTGAGACGGTTGGTGCCGCGTTCTGCTTGGGCATCAATGCGAATGGCGGCTACACCCTGGGCATTCCTGACAGACTGGCCATAAGCGCGGCAATCGACACTCAGTCGACCTGCAGCAGCTCGGTTTGCCAAGGCACTGGAGTAAGCCAAGGACAGGGCCTGCCAAAACCCGCTTGCTGTGCCGGGCATAAATATGTAGCTGCCACCTGTCGCCAAGCTCTGGAGCTCCACCTGGGCCGCTCCTGCTGCCTGGGCACCTGAGACGCCCACTGCAGCCGACTGCAGCTGCATGCGTGCCATGCCATCAGTCCCAGCCATTGCACTGGCATACGCGCGTGCAATCACCCTCATGTCTGCTTGCGCCAGGCCATTGAAGACGCCTTGTACTTTTGCGGCAGTGGCTATTGCCAGGCTGGCAATGCTGACGGCGTAGACCGCCATGGATCCCTCACAGGCAGCAGAGATTCGCAGGTCAGCTGAGCCGAATGTGTGCGCGAGTACTGAACTGACCGAGACAGCCTCCAGAGCAAGACGCGCAAAGGCGTCAGAGTCCAGTGTGCCGTCAGCTACAGCCATGAACGCAATGACCGCAGTGGCAGTCGCCTCCATGGCATATCCACCAATGGCACTGGGCGCGATTCGCAGCAAACTCGAACCGGTAGCCAGCGTTACTGCAGAGAGCCCTGCATCAGCCAACACCTGCCACTCACCCCGCCCATCGGTGTTGTTGACTGCTTGAGGAGCAGGATTGCTTACTTGGCCCATGCTGGCCGATCCCACCACATTTGCCACCGTCTGCCCACGGGCTCCGGCCAGCACGCGCACATCCGCCCCGCCAACTGCATCAGCGTGGTAGCGTGGGTCGCGGGCCAGGTCTGCCGCGCCAAATTCGGACGCGGCAAGCTCAGCCAGAGGGAAAGCAGACAGCATGACGGCTTAGCTCGTCACCAGCGTCAGCGTCGTGGTGGTGCGGATGCGCGGCACCACACCGAGCTTGCACTCGATGGTGGGGGTGATGGTCATGCGTACCAGCACCTTGCCCGAGCCAGCTGCGGCGATGCCAACACACAGATGGGACGCTGTCTGGTTGGTGCCGCCGGTCATTTCTGGGAACTCGGACGTATTGGTGGGGTTCACCACGTTGCCGGTCACGGTCCAGCCACTGGGGCCGCGCACCAACGCGATGCGGGAATAGCCCGTGTAGTTCACCTCGCTGGTCGTCTGCGTGCCGGCCGCCAAGGGGTCGGCCGTGTGCAGGGACAGATACAGGTTGGTCAGCGCGCCGCTGGCCGCATTGTCGGCAAGGCCAGCGATGGCCAGGCCTTGAAAAATCAGCTTTGCCAGGTCATTGGCGAATACAGCTCCGAGCATTGGAATCTCCTTTGGTTAACGGGTGCTGGCACTGATGTCGGCCTTGTTGCCAACACCGGTGCCATTGGGGGAAGAAACGACGGAGGCGCGGATGTCACCCGTCAAGGTGGAAGCGAAGGCGCTGTAGGCCAGTTGCATGATCTGGGCGTTGCCGGCGTATTCAGCATCCTTGGCGTATGCCTTCCAAATGCCGCCCTTCAGCAGCGCAGATTCGTACACATCGGCCAGGTCAATGGCGCCGGTGCCATCAGCGGCGATGCGCTGGGGATAGGCCACCACCACCAGGTCGAGACTGGCCTTAACGCCATCGGCAGGCGGCCACACAAAGAAGTGGGTGGGATCGCGCAGGTCGTATATGTAGTGCCGGATGCGCTCACGGCCTGGGGATGTCATCCAGCCAGGCGCTGACACATCAAGCTCGCGGCGGCTTTCCACCAGCGAAATGGGGCCTCCACCCGTGTTGCCGATGGCTTCCACCAGCCGAAAGCAGCCCTCAGGCAGGACTTGGCGCGGGCCGGCCTGCAGCTTGTGCTCCACCGTGCGCGCGAACAGGTCATGCCGCTGAATGGCCACCTCATCGGCGGCCTGGTTCAGTGCGTCAGCAAGCTCAGACAGGGACCAACGGTCCATATCCACGTCCTGCAGCTCCCCGCGAAGCTTCTGGATCAGGGTTGCGCCGTCGAGTGCCATCAGAACGCCACCCCCACAGCGCGTGGTCGTGCGGACGAATTGCCGCGCCAGGTCTTGATCTTGATGCGCTCGCACTCGTCATCGAACCACTGGCCCATGGCCGCATCGCTGTTGATGCGTGCGACCGCTCCACGGGCAATCACCTCGGCATAGGAGGCAAAAAGCTCGTCCTCGATGCCGTAGGCCTTGTTGGAGGGCATCACGCTCACCCGCAGCACCAGGGTGCGATTGGCGCCCACTGGCCGGCTCAGCTCGACAGTCTTGCGCTCCGGCGTGAACACATACAGGCTATTCTTGGCGCCGCCGGCGCGCCACACCTCCAGCTCGTCACCATCCAAGGTGGCAGATTCGAGTCGGACCAGGTCAGCAGCGCCTGGGAAGTCGATGTCATAGGAAAGCTCGCTACCGCTGGTGCGCACGGGGTCCAGGTCGACACACCAGGCGCGAGTGGCACGGCAGAAAGCCTGCGCGCTGCGCAGCAGCTGGTGATCGACCATTGGCTCTGCACGGCCTGGGCTGATCCAAGGCATCACATCAGGGTAGAGAGCTTCCCACGGGGTCATCAGGCAGCCTTCTTGCGGCCGGCCGCAGGCTTGGAGGTATCGGCCTCGGTTTGAGCCTTCTGGGCGGCAGCAGCTTCAGCAGCAGCCTTGGCCTCATCAGCCTTGGCTTTCTCGGCTTCAGCCGCCTTTTCCTTGGCCGCAGCATCGGCTGCATCTGCCTCGGCCTGAGCGCGGGCCTTGGCTTCGGCAGCTTCCTTCGCCTGAGCGTCAGCCTGGGCCTGGGCTTGCGCTTCAGCATCCAGGTCCTTCAGCAGCACATACGCTTCCTTGATCTGCAGCAAGCGAGCAGCCACGGGCCCATCCTCCACCTCGGCCACCATGCGGCCGCGCGCGTCGGGTTGGAACTGGATGACTTCGCCGAAGAGCTCAACCTCGATAGGGGCAGAGCGGCGGTGGGCGTGAATGAGCTTCATGGCACACTCCTTACAGGCTGGCCAGGCCTGCGATCACCACCAGGCGGTTGCCCGTGGCGCCGTCAGTGGCGGCAGCAGCCGTCACCTTCAGGCCCAGCTTGCGCGAGAGCTTGGCAGGCTGCACCAGGCCGCCACCGGTAGCCAGGCGTGCGGTCGTGCCGTTGACGCCGCCGCCGCACTTGAGGCCGGTGTCATAGGTCACAGCCAGGTCAGTGCCTGCAGCGTTGATTTCACCAATGGCAAATGCCAGGGTGGGCGTTGCGTTGGTGTCCAGGCCGGCGCCGGTCAGCTGCGCATCCACCAGGCGAACGCCTGGATCCAGCTCGTCCAGCTCGATGATGTCGCCGACGGCCAGGGGCTTGGTCAGCAGAGTCAAGATCACCGCCTGGGCCACAGCCGCAGTGGTGGGCGTCACGCCGCCACGGCGACGCGATGCGGTTTCGGATTTGATGAGAGACATGGGATTTCTCCAGAGGATGAGGAAAAGGCTGCCTAAGCAGCCCTCCGGGGTTGGCGCTTAGGCAGCGTTGGGGTCCACGCAGTACGTGTCCATGGCGAAGAGGCCAAAGTCACGCTGCACGCCACCGTCCTTGGACTTGTAGGTGGCCTTCTTGGCGCCGAGGATGGCGTGGGTGCCGATGGCAACGTAGTTGCCGTGGTCCTTCTTTTCCTCGGTCCACTGGTAGCGGGTGCCGGACTCGGTATCGCCGTAGGCAACCATCAGGCCCTGCGCACCCATGAACAGCGAGCGTGCCCACGGCAGATTGGCGCCGGCGCCCGCAGTCTTGTCGCGGATCACGTTGCGGTGCTTCTGCAGCACGACGTTGTTGTGCAGGCCCATGGCACCCGTAAAGATCGGGTTCTTGGAGCCTTGGGCAGCAGCTGCAGCCTTCTGGATGTCCAGCCACTTGCCTTCACCCGCTTCAGAGCGCAGACGGTCTGCCTGCCAGGTGTGCATCAGCGCGATGTAGTGCTCACCACCGTCGATTCGCACGGGCACCATGGACAGCTCGTCGGTGCCGTCGCCGCCCATGGTTTCAGCCTTGGACACGGCCTTGTCGATCAGGCGCAGGCTGAAGCCGTCAGCGGCGGTGATGGATGCCAGGCTGGTGGCCGAGCCGCCGTACATCTGGTGCATCGCATCAGGTGCGGTCAGCGGGTTGACATCGAACATCTTGGAGTTCGATTTCCACACAAAGCCTTCACCCGAGCCCAGCGTGCCCGAAGCATAGATGAACAGCATTTCATCCATCAGGCGAGCCCACCAGTCAGCGCTGGCCTGCTTGGCGTCAGAGCGCAAGTCACGCAGGGTGCGCTTTTTGGTCATGCGCGAACCGAGGTTAACGCCACCGCGCACCTGGTCGATGCGCAGACGGTCGGTGTAGTAGCGCAGTGGGGCCTCGTTGCCGTCCAGCGTGTCATCGCCGATGACGGGCTCCATGTTGATCGGCATCAGCAGATCAACCATCACCTCGTCACCTGCACCCGACTGCAGGTCGTCAATGCGCTGCACCGGGGTGCGGGACTTCTTGCCCTCACCGATGTAGCGCTGTGCCCAATAGCTGGTCTTGTTGATGGCCACGGCCATCAGCGTCGACCACTTCTTTACTGCTTGGGGGTCGTTGACCCCGACTAGAGTACGCATAGAAACGCTCCCCCAAATGGGATAAAAGCGCCTCTTGCGCGAACAATGAAAAGTTGTAGCAGTTAACCTAAGAGGACTTTTTCCGTTGTCAAGTCCTTTTTAGGTTTCGGCGTATCGATCACCACCTCCGCAGGCAGTTCAAGCCTCAGGCTGACTCGCCGGCCCGGGACCTGGATGGCCTCCAAGCGAATGCGTCCGTTGTCCAGTGTGATGCTGTCGCCCGGCTTCAGGGTGCGAACCAGTCTGGTCTTGAAATGTGAGGTCATTGGTTGGCCCAGCGCTCCTGTTGCTCGGGGGTCATGCGCGCTACGGCGCGTTCTTGGTCGGCGATTTCCATGCCTTCGAGGTGCGCGAATTCATCGTCGCCCACGTTGGCCTCGGCAGCTGCAGGCACGTTGGCCAGGGATGGTGGGATCTTCGAGCGGTCATCCACCTTGGGGCGCGGCTTTTGCGCCGGCGCTGCTGGCTTGCCGCTGGGCAGCGTGACGGTCTTGCCGTGGCGGGCCTGCAGCAGCACCATGGCGTCCTTGAGGCCTGCCTTGCTGGCTGCGATGTTGCCCGGTGCATCGGTCAGGCCGCGCTCGACGGCGTCCTGGGCGCACAGCGCGACCATGCGCTCGAATTCCTTTTTCAGATCACCCTGGCTGATGTCCAGGCCTGCGGCCTTGGCTGCCTTCTGGTACTGGGCCAGCTCGCTGTTGTAGTCATCGGTCATGCGCTCGAGCGCAATCTGGCCGCGCGTCTGGTCCACCGCTTCGGCGCGCACCAGGGCGTCCAGCTTGTCCTGGATGTTGTTCTCGATGGTCTCGAATTCCTCGGGCTCCATCAGGCCATCGAACACCTTGCGCTGGGCTTCTGCTCGCTCCTTGCGCAGCTGGGCACGCTGGTCCTTGATGTCATCTGGAGCAAGCGTCTTGGGCGTGGTGGCGGGTACAGGCTGTTCGTGCTCCTGCAGGTCCTGCTCTTGCTCCTGCTCATTGGTCTTGGCCTTGCCGTTGCCAGCGTCATCAGCAGCTGCGCCGCCGGCTGCAGCAGCACCAGCAGCAGCGTCCAGGTTCTGGTTTTCGTCGTCTGCGCCATCGTCATCGTCGTCGTTGGCCTGGTTGTTGACTTCGGTGCCGCCGTCGTCTGCCAGAAGCGCCTCGCGCTCTGCTTCGCTCAGGCCCTCCAGGTCATCGTCGGTGAGGCCGTGCAGATCGGGATCGTTGGATTTTTCAATGGTCATGATGAACTCCTATCAGGGTTGGGTGTGTGGAATGGTGGGGAGCTGGGCCGCCTCGGGCACCTGGGCCGCGCCCTGGTCTGTCAGGCCTCCAGCCGTGGCAATCTCGTCGGCGGCTTCAGCCAGGCCGCCGGGCTCATATGCGTTGGCGATGCGCTCAGCGGTATCGGTCGCCACATTCATCGTGGACACGTTCTTGTGGATGGAATCGGCCAGCTTGAGCTTGGTGTCGGCATCGAGCTTGTCGATTTCCTTGTGCAGCTTGGCCAGCATGGCCTCGGCCGTCTCGTCCTGGATCTGTTGCTGCTTCTGCTGCGCTTGAGCGGCGGCCAGCTGGGCCTGCTCTTCCTCGGGTGTCATCGGCTTGGATGGATCGCGCTGGCCATTGATCTTCCGGATGCGAGCGATCCATTCGTCTTTGTCCTTGATGTCGACCGACTGCACCACCAGGTCCAGCACGTTCATTACCACCTGAGGCGCAAAGGTTGCGATCTTGCCCAGCAGGTCGAAAATCTGCTCCATGGCGGCCTGGGCCAGGCTGCTGCGGTAGTCCTGGGTGTCAACCACAAAATCAGCCTCGCGCGCTGTCACATCGTTGAGAATGCGGCCGGTAGCAGGGTCGAATTTGTTGATCTCCAGCCATTCGATCGGGCGGCTTTCACCGGTAATCCGGATGACCTTTTCAGCGGTATAGAACTGCTCGATGTGGCTCAGGCGCAGGCGGCCGGCCTGCTTGATGGCCAGCAGCAGGTTGTCGAAAAGCTCCGAAGTGGTCAGCGAGCCCTGGTCCTGCTTTGCCAAGATGGCACGGCCACTGCTGGCATTGGTGTCCCGGCCCAGGTTTTCATTGGTGACGCCGCCCACATCCCGCAGCATCTGCGAGTTGCGGTCGGCCATCATCAGGTTTGAAGCCAGATCGGTCTGGTTCTGATCGAATACCAGCTGCTTGTCCTTGCGCTTGACGATGACGCCATTGGGCAGGGCTGCTTCCCGGCGCACATCCTCGATGTCGTCTACAGCGCCCTCATCCATGATGATGCGGTTATTGGACAGTGCCCATTGCGCCTTGCTGTGGCGCTTGTTCAGGTCGTCCTGAATGTCGCGCATGCCGCGCCAGACACCATAGGGCGAGCCATCGCGTGCCCGGCGGTAGCCCCACACCGGGATAAGCGTGAATCGCTGGTGCCGGAACGGGCTGGACAGGTCCAGGCACGGAGCCGCGCGGGTGGCGAGCATGAGGCGCATGCGCATCTTGACCGTCTCATACACGTTGGCCTTGTCCACCATCTCCTTATGGCGTGGGTCGATAGAGGCGTTGACCACCTGGCCAGCAAACTCGCCGTCGGCGAAGACCTTGACGGTCTCAGGCACCTTATAGGCCACCTCGATCAGCTCCACGGACTGGCGTGGCGCATTCAGCCGGAACGACTCGCTCACACCTGGGAAGATGCTGTGCTCCATCCCGTAGTCGCGGCCCCACTCCGTTTCAGTGGAGTTGGTCAGGCGCTCGCCCATGTACCAAGGCTCGTCCTGGGTATCGTCCAGGTTCTGGCCAGCCATGGCGATCAGGTGCTTGCGGCTGTTGGGCAGCAGCGCGCAGGCGTAGTCCAGATCCAGCACGCGCCGGCGGAACTGATAGCGGGCATCGGTGTTGTAGTCGACATTGCGGCTGTGGCTGTCGCGCAGCACGTTGCGCCAGTCCTCGGAGCCCGAGTAGATGATTTCCTGCTCTGGATCCGGGTTCAGGTTCTCCTCGATCCAGCTCAGCCCCCCTATGGCCGCCTGCTTGAAGGCGCGGGAGCGGTGCCAAACGGTCAGATTCACGTCATCGGTGTATTTGATGAGCTTGGTCTTGACCTCGGCCATGGCCTCGTCGTTCTGCTCACGCGGAAGCACCTTGTAGTCCTTGCGCATCCGCTTCTCGGTGCCCGCGATCCACTCCAGCGACTGACGGCCCTGGTTGTAGACCAGTGGCGCCTGGCCGCGCTCCAGCAACACCTGGGCATCTTCGGCCCGCCATTGCAGGTGGTCGTGGTAGTCCTCATCGATGGACATCTGCTGCCGCTCGCCGGCCTGGCGCCGCGACTCATAGTCCATCAACTGCATCAGGCGCTGGTGGCGGCCGGCGGCCTGGGAGTGCTCGCCGGTGTCAGCCACTCCGCCTTCGGTGTCTTCCACCTCGGAGGCCTCCAGGTCCTTGATGACCTCGCGGCGCTTCTTGTCGTCTTCGTCGTTTACTTCAAACATCAGATGACCTCCGAATGCAGCTCTTGCCCGTGGGCCTTGACGGCCAGCTCCACGCCGATCAAGCGGCGCTTGGTGGCCAGCGCTTTAGGCTGGTCCGTGGGCATCATGATGAGATCCGGCAGGCCTTCCACGATGATGTCGATGATGCGGTGGATGGTCGACCGGTCGTGCGCGGTGTAACCCAGGGCCTCGGCCGCCTCAAAGGCCTTGCGCAGCAGGTGCTCGGTCGGCTTGCCTTCCGAGGTGACATACAGGTAGGCCAGGCGTTGGGGAATGCAGTAGGCACCGGTATCCATGCGGCGGTGGGCCGGGAACAGGCACATGCATGGCTCGGGCTCGCGCGGGGCAGACTCGTCGCCCAGCTTGTAGAGCTCGACCCACTGGTAGGAGCACACCACGTCGCGGATGGTGCGCTGCCGCCAGCAACGCTCGCCGCCGAGCTCAACAAACGGGGTGCCGGATGGGGAAAGGAGGCTGACGCTGCTCATGCGGTTGTCCTTGCAAAATTGCCCCAAGCAGCAGTGGCGGCCTGTGCATATGCCGCTTTCGCGGCGGAAATTTCGGCAAACACACCCAGGTAGCGATTCCGTCCATCCACCTTGATTTGCGCCTGCCATTTGCCAAGCTGTTTGTGCCAACACACCCCTTTGTGACCGGAGGTGTTGTTGGCGCTTGCGACTGTGTTCCCCAAGTTTTGGGACTGCGTGGCTAAGCGCAGATTCCTAGGCCGGTTGTTCGACTTGTTTAAGTCCTTGTGATCCAAGCGGCTCGACGGCCACATACCGTGATGAAGTGCCCAAACAACACGGTGCGCCAGGTGTTGCTTACTGTTGACGGTCAAAGTCAAGTACCCTTGGCCGTCCTGCGTTCCAGCCCGCGCACCTGCCTTAGCTTTTCCGCGCGTCACAAGCCAAAAAAGCTCGCCAGTCTCTTCATTCAAGCGCAGCAAGCCACGGAGTTCTGATATTGCGATGTCGTTTTTCACTAGGCGGTTCTCCAGGAGGTAGAGCGCGGCGGCTTGCTCGCGCGGGGTTTCACGCGGGCCAGATCCAGCCCGGTCTTTACGAGGTAGCGCGTGGCGTCCATAAGGTGGTCGTTGCTCTTCACGACTCGGCCCTGTTCGTCACGGCGGTAGATGCGGTATTCGTTGAACCAGTCCAGGCAGGACTTGAAGACCTTCAGGCGGCCGGTAGAGAGGCGCTCCCACACGTCGTAGATGCCGCTCTCGACCCCGTTGTCTGCTGGGTGGATGTCCAGGCCCAGGTCGGTGTAAACCACCATCAGCTGCTCGCCATCCTTCTGGCTCCGGCCACGGGCGGCCGGGTCGATGGCGCCCGGGATCCACTCGCCGCGCGCCTTGATGCCCGTCGCATGAATGGATGGCTCGGCCTGGCCACGATAGTGCTGCGAGAACAGGTAGACAATGTCGGCCTCGCGGTCGTATGCGCCCCAAATGGCCGCAGTGCGGTTCCAGCCCACGTCCAGCCCGTAGGCCCGTGGCCAAAAGTCCGGGATCTGGAAGTCATCCACCTTGATGTCGTCTTCGTCCACCGGGTAGATGGCACCGGCACCCAGGGCGGGCACGCCCTTGGTACGCGCCTGGCGTTGGTAAGGCTGCAGCTTGGACAGCAGCTTGGCCTTGGCCTGTTCGGACAGGTGGGGCACGTCATCCCAGCCGCATCGCACGATGAGACGGTCAGCAGCTGCTCGGCGCTTGAGGCCGTCCGGGTCTTCCTCCTCAGTGAAGGCTTCCACGGGCTTGATGAGGTCCTGCACCAGGGGTGTGAGGCCGTTGAGCGGGGTGAAGGTCAGGATGCTGATGCCGTCGCGGGTCATCAGGCGCACCAGGCCTTCTTCGTACACGTCGGCCGGGCACTCTTCGTCAGCCCAGAAGCCGTCCAGCTCGAAGCCCTGGAAGATTTCCCGGCCCTGCACGTAGCTGCGCAGCCAAAGCTCAGACTCGCCGCCGGACTTGTGGCGCACGATGATCTTTTCCACCGCGCCCTTGACGTGGGAGCGCGGCACCACGCCCACGATTGCATCCCCAGGAATGAGGCCGGTGCCGTATTTCTCGGGCTTGTCCGTGGTCGATCCGAGCATCTTGAGCTGGATGATGTCCCGGGTGGTTTCGTGCGTGTCGCCGCTGGCCAGCCAGCGACAGGCCTTGTCAAAGCGGTGGCCTTCCCACCAATCCGGATACTCGCCAGTGAGGTGGTAGGCAATCTCGGTGCCGGCCGCCACGGTCTTGCCCACCCGGTTGCCCGCCATGAAAACGCGCTCAGAGGCTCGGGCAATCTCAGTCAGCTCGCCAGGTGGCGTGCCTGGTGCGCGCGACTGGAAGAACTCTTGGTGCTTTGGATACAGCTCGCGGCGCAAAGGCCCCTCGTCGGGGAACATGGTTTGCAGCAGCCGTGTGTTCTGGCGGCGCTCCAGCTCCAGCACCAAGCCCTCCAGCTCCAGGCGCTGCTGCGCAGAGAGTGCGGCCAGGTCAAACTGATCGCCCGCGCTCACTGGTCGCCCTCCGCCTTGGGCACGATGCCAGGTAGGTTCACGCCAAAGCGCTGCAGGCGCTCCAGCAGCTGGTCATCGCTCAGCTTGGTGGGGGTGCCAATCTCTCCGGATAGCTCTAGTTTGTCGCCGTAGACGCGGGGCTTGAGCTTGGATGCTACCCACTTGCGGGCATCGACACGCAGCTTGTTGCGGGCCACGGCCACAGCATCAAACACCACCTCTGTCTCGCCCTCCCCGTCATCAGCGCTGCCATGCTTGCTAGCTTTGACGGTGGTGCATTCCTCGTCAGCGATTTCCACAATCTCGTCGGCCAGCAGGTCAGCACGCTCTTGCCTCGCGCGCGCGTACATCTCGGAGCGTGACGAGTCGGCGTGGATAAATTCCAGCATCCCCGTGTACGAAAAGCCATGCAGCTTGCAAAAGCCGTTCAGGTGTCCGCCTGCGCAGACATAGGCCATGAACTCATCGAGCGCACCTGCACGGGCGAACCACTCCCTCTGGAGTGCTGCCTTCGTCTTTGGCTTGGTGGTGGATTTGCGAGCGGGCTTCTTTACCTTGGCCGTTGCAGCCTTGCCCGCGCTCTGTGTGGTGGTCACGTCTAGCGCCTGCGCTTCGTGCGCGTTGTTGATAACGGCGTTAGACCATCAGGACTTTTAGGATTGTCAAGACAATTTCGGGCTACAGACGTACAAGAGTGGCTGTTTTCTGCGGCGATAATTTCTTATGACAAAAGAAACGCTTGCTCACTTCCTTCTTCAATCGCTTCCTTTTTTTGAAAGAATGCGGGAATCGGGGTTGCCTTTTATGAGTAGATTCCCGCTTTCTAGCTGTGAACCGTCGAGTGCAATTGTTGCTGTAGCACTAGCAAAACGTTTTCCCGAATCCGAAATAGTTGTAGTCAAGGCTTACTCAAGTAACGGTGTTAGTGGTCATTTTTGGGTAGAAATTGACGGATTCGTGGTAGATGCTACTGCCCACCAGTTCGACGGCTTTTCTGGACCAATCGTCCAAAAAATGCCAAGCCCTCTCGAAAGCACATTCCCTTTCATGCATAGGATGTCTATCGAAGCAGCAATGCTCGGTATGTCGGAAATCGATTACTCCCCAGGGCTAGTCAAAATGCTGGGGTCGGAACTGCTGGAAGAAGTAGAGAGCCGTACACGGGTTGCTGGATAGCTTTCACTTCCATTCCAGGCCTTGGACTCTGGGCATGGCCTGCGTTCGGGTGGATGCATGCCGTGCAACTCCCCCCACCGGGCCCGGAACTCCGCCCAGGGCAATACGTGAGACTCCCCCCAGGCTTTCACCTGCGCCTCCCAGTGGCGCCGCGCCATCGTCTTGTTCGACCTGGCAGCGGTCAGTATGCGTTCAATCATAGGTAGGCAATCCCTCCGGCCATAGGCCCATCATTTGAATCTTGCGGCGTGTATCCGCCCCCCAGGCCTCGGCCACCAGGGCAGCAGCTGCTTTGGGGTAAAGCTCGTACTGGTCGAACTTCGGATGGCAGCCCTTCACGCCCGGCCGGTCGCAGCACAGTGCAAAGCAGGTGCGGTCGTCGGTCTTCAGGCCTGCGCCCTTGCCGTGGTTGGCGTGGGCGGCCTGGCTGTACCCCACGATGCCGCACGCGCAGCATGGCAGGCTTGCCACGGCACGGCGGTAGTCCTCATTGCGCAGATGCTCGCCCTTTTTGATCGGTGGCACCGTGGCGCCGACCGCGCTCGCATAGTTTGGGGCGCTGGCCAGAGGCTGGTGCACGGTCTTAGGCGCGGGGGCCCAGGCGGTTTGCCGGAATCCTCCGCGCTTCATAGCTCACCTTTCACCAGGCGCCGGGCATACCCCAGCTTCTGCATCACCACCATCACATTGCTCTTGTAGTTGTGGGCCAGAGTGCTTGCACCTGCGCCGCGCTTGTGGTCCAGGTACATGTTCATGATCCGCATTGGGGTCCAGTGGGAAAAGGTGCCCTTGGCCTGCCGGTGCAGGTAGTACTTGTAGACCTGCTTGGCCCATGGGATGCTGATCTGGTACTCCTCGGCGATCTGGGCCCAGGTCATGCGCCGCTCCACGCAGCCGGCCAGCTCGTAAAGCTGCGCGTCTGTCCATTCCTTCATCCGGCTCATTCCCCAAAGCTCCTCAGAACGGCTTCGATCATCTCGATGCGCTGCGCGGTCCCCAGGTGCTTCCACAGCGTTGCGCCGGCGTGCTCGCTGCGCAGGAAATTGACGGCATCCGCGTGGAACTGCTCCATGTCACCCTGCTCCAGGTTTGCGTAGCTGATGGAGCGCGGCACCGGAATCACGCCACCCTTGGGCCCGGGATACCAGTCGACAAAGCTTGCGCCCACCTTCAACCAGGTGCGGAAGCTCTCGAAGTCCTCGAAGCGATCCTGCGTCTCGAATACCGCCTGCTCCATGGCCATGTGCTTGCGGTGATACCAACCCAGGCGCGGCTGTACGGTCTTGATTTCGACCATTTCACCCGGCTCCAGGCGCATCAGCCGATTCCACAGGCGCCGCCACTGGCTGCGGCCACGCTCGCCCAGACCGTCCACGATGCCGAAGATGACGCGGCGCGCCACTGCGGCGTCCTGCTCGCTGATCTGCACAGCTTCCTGACGAACAATCGTGATTTCAGGCATGTTGCACCTCCACTTTCACCATCCCACCGATCTCCCCGGCACGTTCAATGCCCAGGCTCCAATGCTTGTCATCCACCCCCAGCACGTCGGCCAGGCCGTCGAGGCCTGACTTCATGCGCGCCAGGGCGTTGTCCAGGTCGAAGGCGCGGCGCGTGGGCGGGTAGAACGTGAGGTGCACATGCAGCTTGGTGGCAGCCAGGCGGTGAACGCCTTGCACCTGCGCCTGCAGGGCGCACGCAGCGCGGTAGGCCTTCTTGGCCTTGGCCAGACGCGACCAGTGAACCCGCGCATTCGGGCTCAGATCCTTAGGCGGCCATGGCAGCGTCACCTGAGCGATCACCACATCGGCTCCAGCTCCGCCGGCGGCGGCCGGAACCCCTTGGCCTTCAGCTCGGCCCGCACCGCCTCCCGCATCCCCGCCCAGGCCCCGGCCGCTTGCGCGTCGTTCTCCAGCTGGGCGGCCTGCTCCCTGCTGTAGTGCCACCACCCCGGCGTCATGGCCAGCGTCACCAGCCAGTCCCTGGCCTTCTGAAATTCGTTGCATCCCTGTCCCCTCATGCGGCTTTGCGCTCGATCAATTGCGTAAAAATTCCGTTTGCTGCGTATTCGCGGCGGTTGCGTCCTGAGCGGATCCCTTGCACCGCAGCCTTGCTGATGCCGAAGCGCTCCGCTGCTTGCCTATTGGTGCCCTCAAAGGCCCTGAGCTGCCTCACCACGTCGTCCGAAATGTGGGACCGCTGCTTTCGGCCAATGGCCTGGCGCATCCGTGTCACCCAGGTCAGCTTCTTGCCCTTCTGCGACTGGCCGCGCTTGGTCTTCGCTATGTGGTCGAAGGCCACGCACGCTGGGTCGCCGCAACGCGGCAGCAACACATCCGAGGTAGTCAGCTGCTTACCGGTGGTGGCTTCCCAAACCCGGCGGCGCACGGATGTCTTGGGTTTTCCCCCGGGTATGTAGGTGAGCGGACCCTGGCGGCCATTCGTTGAGCCGGCCCAGACGTGGCAGCCCGTTTCCCGGTCGACGCGGCATTTGCCGAGGATGTAGGCCAGCAGTTCGGCGGGCGACATCTGCCAGTCCGGCAACGCATAGCCGATCCACTCGCCGACCTTGAGCCGTTTTATGCAGCCCTCTGCCTCCAGTTCCTTGAGCGCTGGCCCAATGCTCTTGCGCCAAGAGCGGCTCAGGGGGTCACCAAGGGTTTGGGCCAGCACCAGGCCCGCCTGCACCCGTTGCAGGATTTCAGCTTTGGTCATGGCCGACCTCCTTCTGATCCAGCATCAGGCACTTTCCCCCGCGTGCAAATCGCAGGTTGCCGATGCGGTTGCGCTCCAGGAATCCCTTGCGCTCAAGGGCATCGACGTGGCACTGCGCCGCATTTGGCGAGCGAAAGCCAAAGTGCCGGGCAATCTCGGCCTTGGGTGGCAGCTGGTCGTTTTCCGCATGGAACGCGAGCATGAAGTTCAGTACATCCATCTGGCGGGGTGGGAGCAATGTCATGCCTGCAGCTCCTGGCCGGTGGCGTTGGCCAGCAGGTGCATGGCATGCGCTGGCAGCGAAGAGATCAGGGTCTTGCCGCCGGCATTGCCGTTCTGCAGCACTGCGATGGCCTTCTCGCGCGCGCCCACCAGGGCGGGGCGTGGGAGCTTCAGCCCATGGCTGAGGTACTCATGGTCCGGAGAACGGTCGCCCGGCAGACGGCGCATGTACTCAAACTGGCCGCGTTCGGTGTATGCGCGGTGCGCCTCCTGAAAGCGGTGCTGCAGATAGGACAGCTCGGCAGTCTCGGTGCGGCACACCTTTGGCCAGCCGCCCAGGTCTTCGATGGCAGCATGGATAGCTGGGTCATCGAAGACCACATCGGTGTATGCGCCGACCGAAGACATCGCGCCCAGCACCTTCCCCCAGGCCAGCGCGGCGCGATCTGTCGTGGTGCCCTGCAGGACCTTGATGATGTCCGCCACCCGAGGTGCGAATCGGCCGCGATCTGGATCCGTCGCGTGCCGGCGCAGCGACGAACTGATCTGCTCCATCTCGAAGGAATGCAGCGCTTCCCACCAGACGGTGAGCATGAACTCGCTGCAGTCCTTACCGTAGTAGGCCATCACGTCGGTAAGGAGGTCGCGGAAGCCCTCCAGTTCGGATTCACGCATTTGCAGCACCTCCCATAGACCGGCCACCGCGCATCTTTTCGACCCAAGACTGGCCGACAGCGCGGTTACGTGCCTCCAGTTCCTCCTGCTTGTTCACGGATCTGGAATGGCCAGAGGCGTTGCCCCGGAACGCTGGCTTTGGACCATCGCTGCGGCGGATCCAGTTCCGCCAAGTCGCGGCCCAATCCAGCTTTTTGGCGTTGGCTCCAGCTTTGGCCCGCCAGTGGTCAGCGAAGCAATCAGCCTCTCGGCGCACGTCTTCAGGCGTCATGTCGGGCCGTTCCCGCAGTGCCCAATCACCCCAGGCCTTCAGCAGGGTCCAGTCGTCAGGCAGGCGGGTAGCGGTAGCAGGTGCGGGCTTGGGCTTTTTTGCCAGAGCCGCAGGCGCAGGGTCAGGGTCAGCGGTAGCGGGACCACCACCAACATCTGCTAGTTCTTTAACTACTTCTTCTTTATCTTTATCTATATCTGTATCTATATCTGTACGCGTGACATCGTGACCTGTCACGCGTGACTTATCCGTGACGCCATCGGACCCCGCATCAGCCTTAGCTTTGGCCCGTTGTCGGCGCTTGCGCTCTGCGGCCGTGGGGTCCGTGTCGCTGCGCATCTGGCGGGCGTTCCAATTCAGCGGCTGCAGCGTCTCGCGCTCAACCAAACCGACCTCGGCCAGGCGGCGCGCCACCTCTTCGAGCGTGCGGGTGTCGATTCCCATCTTTACGGCTACCTTGCGCAGCAGCAGCGGACCGGCATCGTCCAGCACGCCCTGCCCCTTCAGGCACAACAGCGCGATGAAGTGCCAGCGGTCCTCAAAGGCCAGCAGGCGCAGCTTTTCGTCATCGATCATTTCCGTGTAAGCACGGAACCAGGGCAAGGGCGCGCTCATGCATTCCCCTTGAACTGCGCCGACACCCATACGATCGCATTGCGGCCGCCCAGAGTCTTGCGGCGCTGGCCGCTGTCCACCACCAGCTTTTCTTCCACCAGCTTCACGCGGCGCGGGCGCTGGGTGTTGGGATCGAGCAGCAGCTGCCGGGCGCACTCTTCGTCGGTCATGCCGTGCACGCCGGCCTTCTGGATGGCGTCCAGCACCTTGGCCTTGAAGGTATGCGCGACATCAGCGATGGCCTCGGCCGCTGAGCGGGAGGTGTCGCTGTGTTTCTGGAAAGGTGTCTCGATCATTCGGAATTGCCTCCGAATGCTTCCGAGAGCGCCGGATTGTTCCGCGACACGCGATACAGGAGACTGGCGGCATGCAAACGCTTCTTAGCCCAGTCACCCAGGATTTCCTCCACCATGCGGATTCGGTCCTTGCCAACGGCCATGCTCTCTGCGTCAATAACGCTGATGATGTCGGCCGTAATTTCGCCACGGAGTTCAACCTTGTCGCCCCGCGCCTTCGTTCCTTGCGTGCGGCTGAACGCCGGGAGTTCGTCGTTGTCTGTCATAGCGTGATCCTTGTGGACAGCGCAGGCGTAGCCCGGCCTGCGTATCGGTTTGAATTTGTTAGTGAGAACGTGTCCGTAAGCAGCGCTGCCCGTAGAGCGCTCTCACGGCGTATGCGCCGTCAAAGCGGCGCAACAGGGGAAAAAATGGGCCCCGGTTCTGAAGCTCCGTGCACTGTTCGTTGATGTCGCCTCTAGGCTTCAACTGTTTCATCGTGGTTGGCGAGTTCGGGCCAGAAGCGAGGCCAGTCACTGGGCTTCAAATCCTTCCGCGTCACCACGCCAGAGGTTGCAGCTTCAATGGCTACACAGCGTCCGATGGGAACGGGACGTTCACCGGACACCCAACGCGACACGTCGGGGGTAGGTGCGCCGATCTGTTTTGCAAGGGCGGTAATTGCGCCCCGGCCCTGGGCGTTGATGTATTCGGATAGGGTCATTTACGAATTATTAGCCTCAGGCTAACCAAAGTCAATAGCCCTGCGCTCATTGCCAATGTTAGCTTCGCGCTAAATACTCACGCCATGCAACCGATAGACGTAACTCGACGTGAAAAACTGGGCCTGCTCATCAAGGAAGCAGGGAGTCAAGCAGCTCTTTCCGAGACCATTGGGAAAGCGCCGGCTCAGATCAGCCAGTGGCTTAACGCTTCACTTAACTCCAAGACAGGCAAACCGCGTGTGATGAGCAATGCGATTGCCCGAGAGATCGAAGCCAAAGCAGGCAAGCCTGAAGGCTGGATGGATGCTCCTGCTGAATCCAGCGAGCTATCCACTCCAGGCGGCTCAAATGTGGAGTTCCGGCTCCCCAAAGGATCTCGATTGATCCCACATATTTCGTATGTTCAAGCGGGAGTTTGGACAGAAATCTCCAACAGTTTTCAGCATTCAGATGCGCACGACTGGCTCCTCTCCAGCGATGCTCACTCTGGAGAGACGTTTGTTCTTACGGTGCGAGGCAATTCGATGGAGCCAGACTTTCGTGAAGGAGATCTCATCATCATCGATCCTTCCGTCCAGCCAAGACCTGGATCATTCGTCGTCGCAAAGAATGGCCGAGAGGAAGCCACGTTTAAAAAATATCGTCATCGAGCTGTAGATGTTTTGGGCAATGACATCTTTGAGCTCGTCCCTCTAAATGACGACTATCCGACAATGCGCTCTGATGAGCAGAGCATTGAAATCATTGGAACAATGGTCGAGCATCGTCGGGCCTACAGATAGCTACCTACCGACATCTGCAAAGGAGTTCACTGGCTCTGTGTCTATTTGGCAACATGCACAGATCACGTCAAAACAAAAAAACCAGGGCGAAGTACTGTACAAAAACACAGTTCAAATTTACACTTTGTACTGTGTTTTTAAACAGTGCTGAGGTGCCCTATGAACGCAGTCATTGAAGTCCGATTGGAAGATTGCCCTGCAGATCTTGATCCAGCGCTAAAGCAAAAAGCTGAAGACCGTTTCAGCAAAGAGTTGCGCCGTTGCTTCCCGTCCGAGCAAGCGTTGAAGCAAGCGTTCAAGCTTTTCATGGATGCATCGGAGGGCGGCCACATCTCCAAGTCCGACGAAAAGATAGCTATCACCTGGAAGAACGCATTCGACAAGGCCCGGCAGGCTGGCTTCAGGGACATCGCTGTGGAAGAGGCCTACTTCGACGTACGAATGTCTTAGCCTGTTCGGCGAGGAAGTCGGCCAGCGCCAAGTCTCCCTCGCCTCTCACGAACATCGCCCGTCAGGGCTTTTTTTTCGTCTCCAAAAGCTCAAACGGAGAAATTTTTCAAAAATTAGCCTGTGGCTATTGACGCCAATATTAGCCCTAGGCTAAGATGCATCCCAACGAAGCTAATCAGCGGCGTAGGGGGCCAGGATCACCACCCCCGAAGACCCCGGGGGGATCGCCCGGGCTTCCAAGAGACGGGCAAGAACCTGCAGGGGGGCGAAAGGATCACGCAGCTAAGGCTAGTAGGCTGGTGAGAAACCAGATAGGACCGTGGATACGGGGAAACAAACGAACGAGATGGCAGCTGCGGCACCGGTCCCTGGGTGTGTACGGGGTGAGGCAAACAGGGTTGCCAAGAAAAGTAAATCCCAGCGTGAGAACGCACTGCCCTTAGCGATAGGGGCAAATCAAAAGCATCGGATGCCGGTGCTTCTGATTTTGTTCAAGTAATACTCTGTTACGATCAAACAAGATCCTCCAGTTTGAAACCAAACCCTCCCGCCTGTGACCCCACAGGCGCTTAGCCACCTTCACAGGTGGCTTTTTTTGTCCACGAAGCGCTGTTTCGGAACATTCAGCGCCTTTGCCCGCCCAGTGCGGGCTTTTTTATTTGGGGCTTCCTATGACCTATGCACTCACTCGCGCCCAGGCCGGCTATGACGGCATGCTGCCCGACGATCCGCCGGCCGATCCAGAGCGCGCCCGGCTCGAAGAGCAAAACGCCCAACTGCTGGAGCTGATCAAAAGCTACCAGGAGATCGGCATGGAAGCGGCGGAAAAGCTGGATCGAATCTCGCCGGCAGGCGGCCACCGCGTTCATCGTGTGCTGGGCGAACTCAAGGAAGAGCTTGCATGCGTCATCCACTGAACCGCCCCACCCCGCGAACGATGGAAGAAGCATGGGGCCGGGGCGCCGCGTACTTTGACCCGTTTGAAAGCTACACCAGGCCGCTGCACAAGCGGCCTTTCTTTTGGCTGGGCCTGGCCGCCGCGCTGGTCCTGTTCGCATTTATCTGGAGCCGCTATGCGTAAAAACGCAATCCACACAGCTTGGATGCTGGCCGCCCTGCTGGCGGTGATCTTCTTTTACGACCCTGGTACCGACCTGGCCGTCGAGCAGGCCACGGCCGCCGATGTGCAGGACGCCATGCACGCCGCCCAGCAGGTGGCACTGAGCACCAAGAAAGGAACCGACCAATGAAGCTCCCCCTCTGGGTCCTGCTCTACATCGCGCTGAACGTTACCGCCATCGCGGCCGTAAACATCATCGCCAAGACCAACATCGCATTCCTGTAACGCCATGAACGAAGTCACCACCCGCCCCCCAGCACCTGCCCTCCCCATGCAGCAGGACAACACCGAAGCCGCGAAGCTGACCCGGGCCATCATCGCCGCGGCTAAGAATCCAGAAATCCCGATGGACAAGATGGAGCGCCTGCTGGACCTGCATGAGCGCATCACGGCCAAGGAGGCCGAGCAGCAATTCAACATGGCCATGGTGAGCGCGCAGGCGCAGATGGTCCGGATCGCTGCGGACGCGGTAAACCCGCAGACACGCAGCCGGTACGCCAGTTATGGGCAGCTGGATCGCCATCTGCGTCCCTTGTACACCTCCTCCGGCTTCTCACTGAGCTTTGACGAGGGCGAAGGCGCACCGGAAGGCTGTGTGCGCGTGCTCTGCTACGTCGCCCACATCGGCGGCCACACCCGCACCTACCACTGCGACATGCCCGCCGACGGCAAGGGCCCCAAGGGCGGCGATGTGATGAACCGCACGCATGCCGTTGGCTCGGGCAAGAGCTTCGGCAAGCGCTACCTGCTCAAGGACATCTTCAACGTGGCCGTGGGCGAAGACGACGACGACGGCAACGCCGCCAGCCCGCCGGGCACCGCCCCGGCCAAGCCCGTGTCTGAATTCACGCAGGGCTGGATCGACTACGCGCTCAGCGTCAAGGGAACGCCAGAGTTCCAGGCCGCGTGCAAGCAAGCGCGCGCCGAAATCAGCAAGGCCCGCGACATCCAGGGCCTCAAGGACTTCAACGCAGCAATGGGGGTTTCCAATGCATAACACTCTCTTCCGGTGCCACAGCCTGGGCCGCATCATGACCGAGCCCAAGACCAAGGCCGAGGGCATCCTGTCGGTGGGAGCTAAGACCTACATCCGCAGCCTGGCCCAGCAGGAAATCTTCGGCATCGACTTCGAGTTTTCCAGCAAGGAAACCCAGAAGGGCATCGAGGTCGAGCAGGAATGCATCGAGCTGCTCAACCGCGTGCGCGGCCTGGCCTTGGTGAAGAACACCGAGCGCCGCACCAACAAATGGCTTAGCGGCGAGTGCGATCTGTTCGACGCGGCCCCCCGGCGCGGCCACGACATCAAAGCATCCTGGTCGGCCAAGACCTTCCCCGGCTGGCTCAAGGACTGCATGGACCCCATCTACGAGTGGCAGATGCGCGCGTACATGATGCTTTGGGATGCTGACGAGTGGCAGGTCGACTACTGCCTGGTCAACACCCCAGACAAGCTGATCGGCTATGAGCCCCCAACGATGCACATCGTGGACCACATCGCCGAGCATCACCGTATCACCAGCTGGACCATCAAGCGCGACTTGGACAAGGAAGCGCTGATCCAGCAGCGCCTGGAAGCCGCACAGGAATATTTCCGCCAAGCGCTGACCGAGTTCGACCAGACCCACTCCCACCACACGGACATGGCCGCTGCCTACCCGCAGGCCCAGGCCGCCGTCGCCCAGGCCATGGGCAACGCCGTGATCGCAGACCCATTTGCAGCTTGAGGACGCCATGAGCAACGAATTGACCACCACCGCCCTGGGCACCCCCAGCATCAACGACGCCGCCCTGGCGCTGTTCACGCCCTTGGAGGCCGATATGACGGCGCTGGCCGCCAAGTACCACAACGTGGCCTACGACATGACCACCACCAAGGGCGCAAAGGCTGCGCGCGATGCGCGTCTGGAGCTGCGCGAGTCTGGCCGCTTTGCCATCCAGCGCCTGCGCGACCAGACCAAGGGGCAACTGAACGACTGCAAGACGGTGATCGAGACGGAGGCTACCCGCCTGATCGCCATCGTGGAGCCCGCAGAGGTTGCGATCGACAAGCAGATCAAGGCCCATGAGCAGAAGCTGGCCGACGAGAAAGCCGCCAAGGAAAAGGCCGAGGCCGAGCGTGTGCAGAAGCACACCGAGGCCATCGCCACCATTGCCGGCTACTCGGACAAGGCGCGCGGCCTGCCGGTGGAGCGCATCGAGGCGGGCATCGCTTACGTGCGCGGCATCGACGTGAGCGCGGCAGTGTTCGAGGAATTCGCCGACCGCGCCGCCGCCGAGAAGGCGGCAACCATCGGCCGCCTGGAGCAGATGGCCGCAGACCGCCGCTCTGCTGACGCAGCCGAAGCCCAGCGGCAGGAAAACGAGCGGGTGGCGGCAGAGCTGGCCGCGCAGCAGCGCAAACTGGACGAGCAGGCCGCCGAGCTGGCCCGCCAGCGTCAGGCCCTGGCGCCCGCGCCGCAAGCGGCACCAGTTGCAGAACCTGTGGCAGAACCTGTTGCGGCACCTGCAGCGGCACCAGCTCCGGCGCCCGGCGCTGCTGCGCGGCCAGCACCCGCCGCCATGCCGCAACCTGCCGCGCGTGCCGCCGCCGGCGCCGCACCGGCCACCGAGGTGGATACAGATGCGAGCGTGTCGCTGGGCCAGATCAAGACCTTGATCGCGCCGCTGAGCATCGACGCCGCCGGCCTGGAGCAGCTGGGCTTTCCGCCTGTGGCCACCGACAAGTCAAAGCGCCTGTATCGCGCCTGCGATCTGCCGGCCATCCGCGATGCCATGGTCCAACACCTGCTGCAGGTCGACCTGGGGGCGAAGCATGCAGACGCATGACTTTTTCACTCGCATCATCAGCACGAACTGCGTAGGCCCGAACATAGCGACGCAGGTTACGCCGGCGGCACCATCGAAAGCTATGCGTGCGCAGCGTGCGGAGAAGAGCATACCGACCAAGAGGACGCAAAAAGCTGCTGCCCACCGACAGTCATTTTCAAATGCAGGGTGTGTCGCTCTCGCTATGAGGACGATGACGATGCGGAAGACTGCTGCCCAGGCGTTGCCAACGGACAAGCACTGCAGTGCCCTGTCTGCCTCAAGCGCGCCGATTCATTCCTGGTGGCAGCTGATTGCTGCCTGCACACCCACCCCACCATGACGGCCTATGGCCGACAGCGCGTAGCTGAAGCCGTGTCCAAGGGGACCCCTTGGCCGGAAGCGGTGGCGGCCAACATCAACCACTGACACAACACCGACCCGCCCAGTGCGGGTCGTTTGCATTCTTGGAACACCCATGTTTAAAAATCTGATCATTTACCGCATTTCCGAAGCCTGGCAGCCCGACCTGGTGCAACTCGACCAGGCGCTGGCCAAGCAGCAATTTGAGGTGTGCGGCGCCACACAAGAGCAGTCCACGGGCTGGGTGCCGCCGCGCGGCGAAGAGCACGGCGCCATGGTCGAGTCTGTGGGCGGCCACTGGATAGTGCGCCTCATGAGCGAGAGCAAGATGCTGCCCGCCAGCGTGCTCAGCCGCAAGATCGATGAGAAGGCGGCCCACATCGAGGAAACCGAAGGCCGCAAGCCTGGCCGGAAGGAGCGCCAAGACCTGAAGGACGAGTGCAAGCTGGAGCTGCTGCCCATGGCCTTCACCAAGCAGGCGGGCACCTGGGTATGGATCGACCCTGCCGCGCGCCTGCTGGTGATCGATGCCAGCACGCAGGGCCGGGCCGACATCGTGGTGACCATGCTGGTGGAAGCCTCGCCCGGCTTTGCCGTCGCGCTGATCGACACCCATAACAGCCCCCAGGGTGCGATGGCCGCCTGGCTGCACAGCTACGACGCGCCCGCCGGCTTCAGCATCGACCAGGAGTGCGAGCTCAAGGGCACAGACGAATCCAAAGCGGTTGTGCGCTATGGTCGCCACCCCCTGGGCATTGACGAGGTCCGCGAACACATCGACCAAGGCAAGCTGCCCACCAAGCTGGCCTTGACCTGGGATGACCGAGTGAGCTTTGTGCTCACCGAAGGCATGCAGCTCAAAAAGGTGGAGCTGCTGGGCGTGGTGCTGGAAGACAAGCCCGACGAGAACGGCTTCGACGCTGATGTGGCCATCGCCACCGGCGAGCTGTCCAAGCTGATCCCTGATCTGATCGACGCGCTGGGCGGCGAAGGCCGTACCGAGCTGGGCGCAATGCCTCAGGCGAGTGCCCTGGCTCCCTCTGGCTCAGGCGACGGCTCTCAGGACCCGATTTACGAGCAAGCCGTAGAACTTGTCCGCGCTGAGAACAAGGGCAGCATTTCGATGGTGCAGCGCCTCCTCCGGATCGGCTACAACCGCGCCGCCAGCCTGCTGGAAGCCATGGAGCACCAGGGCATCGTCACCAAGATGGACAGCTCCGGCGCGCGAAAGGTCATCGGATGACCCAGCAAACCACCCCACCCAGCCCACCCAAGCGCTGCGGCAGCTGCGGCGCGCCCGTGGAACGAGAACCCGAACCAGGCGAAGGCCTGCCTTGTGGACACTGAGATATGAAGACAGACAGCAAAGTGAAAAGACCTCGCATTAACCGTCCATGGACGGCATCCGATATAGAAACTTTGCTGTTTCTTACTAATGAGAAGAAATCTCCCGACCATATTGCCACACAGCTGAACAGAACCAAACCGGCCATTTTTCAGCAAATTAAAAAGCTAGGGTTTAAAAATCAATATGTTCCATTAGAAAGCTGGACACAGCTTGAGGATGAAACACTCAGGCGCTTGTATGAAACACATACATATAGGCAAATCAGCGAAATACTTGAACGTAAGGAAACCGCCACCCGCAAAAGAGCGAAAATTATTGGACTCTCCAATAAACCCATTAAAGGGACTAATGAGCCGAGAAAGCCATGGAGTCAAAGCGATTTAGAAATACTAAACGTCATGACTAAAAGTGACTGCAGGCGATCAGACATCGCAGCGAAACTTGGTAGAAGTCTTTCCGCGATTTATGTTGCTCAAATCAAACATGGTTTGAGAACGCGTAGCGAAAATCGCGTGGGGCGCGGTTACCATGCCGCATTAGGGGCTGAGACAGTAGATAGTCACGGGATAAGGGTTAGAAAAGTTTCCAACACCGGCAAACAACGGATCGATTGGAAACGAGTCGATGTTATTGAGTGGGAATCCATGCATGGCCCAATACCAGATGGCCATTATTTGGTGGCGATAAATAAATCTTTGCCTCGCACTCTTGACAACCTCCTTCTAATCAAAAGGAACGAGCAATGGAAAATAATGAACGGATGGACCCTCCCCCCGGAAGTGCAGGAAATCATTCGACTCAAAGCAAAAATATCGAAAGTTTTGAATCAACAAAACAAATGCTCCTGAAGACGCTTCAATCCGTGAAGCAAGGGGAATTTCCAAAGAACAGAAAAAACGCCGTTATGACGAGTGTTTCCCTCGTTGTAAGCACCGCACGATTGGAAGCAGACGCAGTGCAGCAAAACCTAACCACTGACTTCTTTAAGAGGTGATCGTATGAACAACAACGTTCAGGGCTTGCGAGATATTCTTTTCGACCAGTTGCGAAACTTGGTAGATCCAACCAAAACAGTTGACCTGGCACAAGCCGGCATGGTTAATGAGACGGCGCAAACCATCATCAACAGCGCAAAGGTTGAGGTGGAAGCTGCAAAGGTGCTGAAGGGCGCCCTCTCAATCCCATTCATTGAAAGCCAGGAGGGGTGCACAGAGCGTCCCTACCCTGAGCCCAAGCTAACATCGGCCCCCTCCAGCCCGCTTCCAGCTCCGGCAACCGCCGAAGACAAAGAGCAGGCAGCGCTCTCTAGCGGCCCCGGCCCTAACCATCCTTGGCGCGGCCTTGGTGCTCGCGTCCACCGCCTCCGGGGATAGCCATGTCCAGCCCCACCACTTTGACCCTCAACGGTCACCAGCTGCTCGATGCGCTGAATGCCATAGCACCAGAGCGCACAGAGAAGCAACTGAGCGACCGTGTGTGCCTGAGCCTCACGCCCACCGGCGCCGCACCAACGGAAGGCGTGGAAAGCATTCACTGCTGGCTGGCCGACTATCCGGAGAGCGGCAGCATCCTGCTGCACCAGGCCATCCCGGACGGCGGCAAGGCACCCTGCGACGTGGTGAGCATCGCCCTGCAGTTGATCGCTGCCGCGCGCTGGGTCGGCCAGCATGCACACGCCCGCAATCAGCCCGAGGCCCGCGCGCTGGCCAAGGCCATCCTGAAGCTCACCAGCCCGATCATTGAAGAGTACGCCGTCAACCGGGGGGGCCCGCCGGGCGACTCCGTTCTGGTCACAGTGCCCGCAGAAGCGGGCATTTTCTTTTCTGAGGCCGAAATCCTTGAAGTCATGGCCGCTGGCCCCTCGGGCGCGGTGCACCACAAGCGGCGCTCAGCAGACGAGATTGCCCAGGACACAGCCGACCAGGTCCACGACACCAACGCCCAGGACGCCCAGCGCCTGCGAGCGTTTGCAGAGGCGGCGCACTTCAACGACGAAACATTCCAGCGAGCCATGGGCGCATTCGGCGGCCGTGGCCAGCACTACGAGTCGGCGCTCGACCACCTGCGCGCCGTCCTCGATTCAGCAATAGAAGCAACCCGTGAACGGGAAGAAACATGACCAGCCAACATCCCATCCTCGCCCAGGTACAACCTAACAATGACCTGTCTGCTGCTGGTGCAGCAGCACTCGATGAGTATCTGACCACCTGCAGGACGAATGCAATCGTGCCCGATGTGGGCGGCGCATGGGCCAGCGCATTCCGCGCCGGCGCGGACTACGCCGCCCTGGCGGTGGCCACACAAGCGGGCCCAGCCACCTGGGACCTGATCGAACAGCTGGTGCAGCTGGAGTGCAGCAGAGAGCGGCTGCACATGGAGTACATGGGCAAGGCCATGCCGGCCGATGTGTACCTGCGCTTCCAGAAGCTGCGCGACGAGCGTATCCCGGCACTGCAGGCCCAGCTGCGCGGTGTACTGGCCGCAGCGTCGACAGTTTGCGATTCGGTGCACACCGCTGATTCCCGCAAACTGGCTTCTACCACAGCACCCAAGGCCCAGACCGCTGACGCGCTGGATGCGGAAACGATCAAGAAGGCGGCGCGGTACGAATGGCTGCGCGACATCAGCGTACCGCCGCACAACTTCTATCTCAGCGTGCCGGAAGAGTTCGGCGGCGTGAAATATGCACCGGCCGAAGTGGATGCGGAAATCGACGCAGCCATTGCCGCCATGGCTACAGCCCAGGAGAAACGATGATCGAACACGCAGTTTCCTTGGCGGCAGACCTGGGCGCTGCAGTCAGCACGGAAAGCACCGTTCCACTGGTGAAGTCATTCAATCGCGCGTACAGCGTAGGTGCGCGCGATGCGCTATCCAACCTGTGCCTCTGGGGGTTCTTCCACACTGATTGCATCTTCGAGTCTGCAGCCGCATTGGTGAGCCTCCACCACACCAAAGTCGGCGCATACCGTGCGATGAACCGGCATCAGTGGCTGGAATGGGACGAGATTCAGCGTGGTCAACGTCCCCAACGCGCGCCAGGCCTTGGCCGCGAGCGCGGGCGCAAGGCCTATGTTTATGAGGCATCGCACATTGGGCCATTGGAAGTACAACCATGACAAACAAAACAGAAGCGGCGATAGCCACGCTTGAAAACCTCGGCTATACCCATACGGGCGGGATGCTCTGGAAACCACCACTGGGGCAAGCTCCCGACTTCAACATGCTCGATAGTTTGCGCGCCCGCGCCGACTCTCTTGAGGATCAACTCATCGCACAAGCGAATCGCGCGGTGATAGCCGAGCAGCAAGTAACCGCCCTCACCCAGCGCCTGGACATGGCCAATCGGCTGAACACCGATGCGCGCGAGCAGCTGGCCCAGCTATCAGGACGGCAGGCTGTGCCCGAGCGGATGCCGATGAGCAATGAGGCCGCCCGAAAGCTGGTTTGGTCTGCAAGTACCTGGAGCCGCTCCGAGGGGGTCAGTGAGGATGACGTGCTTGAAGTCATCGCAGCAGTTGAGCGTGAACAGGGAATAGGCGCCACCAATGACAACCTCTGACCATCATCGCATAAGCCCTGAAGGCCGCATGCTGGGCGCCCAGCTGGTGCGCCTTGTGGAGCCCGTCATCAAGGCGCTTGAGGCCCAGGGCGAACCCGACGAGCGCTGCAAATCCTGCGCATTCCGCGCCGGCACCGTGCCCAACGGTTGCATGCAGACCATGGCCGATGCAGTCAAGGCCACCTTGGAGCAGACGCCATTTCTCTGCCATGTGGATCGGCTGGCGGACGGATCGCACAAAGCTTGCTCCGGCTGGCTGGCCGCCATTTGGGCCACCGGCGATAAGCCACCCAGGCAATGCCCATGGGAATTCTCACCGCCTGACGAGGCATCCCAACCAGAGCATGTTCCCGAACGGGAATAAATCGCCGAGTCAGGACGGCAAATACCCAACATCTACCTGATCGGGAACAATGAAACCCAAGCTCTCACCTGCCCAGCGCACCATGCTGCACAACGCCGTCAGCGGCCGGCCCCTGTTGCTCGGGCTGACCCGCAACAGCTTTAGCCACCGCACGCACAGCACAGTGCAGGCCCTGCACCGTGCCGGAATGCTGCAAGGCACCGACCACCAACCAACAGCCGCAGGGCTGGCCTACTTCAAGACCAACTAGGCCAAACCCAACCAAGCAAACGCCCGCTCATAGCGGGCGTTGTTATTTCCAGACAAAGTTATCACCATGACCACACCCACCGTCAACATCGTCGGCGCCTCGGAAATCCTGATGGTTCACCCTCAGACAGTGCGCGACCTCATCAATGCCGGCAAGCTGCCGGCCGCCAAAGTCGGCTCGGCCTATGTGCTGCTGACCAAGCATGTGCTGGACTATGCCGAAAAGGCCATCATGGCGCAGACTGCGGACCGGATCCGCACGCCACGCAAACCCCGCTCACCAAAGCGCATCGGCAAGGTCGGTGCCCCGCAAGTTGGCGTAGCGCATTAACATGCGCTGCGATTTATGCCCGGTGATCTTCATAATCTGCGTATCGTTGAGTTTCGTGCGCTCAAATAATCGGCTTGTGGCTTCATGCCGCAAGTCGTGGAATCGCAGGCCAGGGCATTGGGCCTGTTCAAAAATATCGGTAAATTCACTCGACAGCTTGTCAGACACCGCGTTCAAGCTGCTCTCCCTCCCATCCCACCACGGGAAAATTTGCGCACCAGGTGCAAGCGTTCCAACCTCATCGAGGTACGCTTGCAGCTCCCCTCGCGCCACACTAGACAACGGCACTTGACGCTTGCTGCCGTTCTTCGTCTTCTCCAAAAAAACCGTCTTCCTTCCCAAGTCCACCTGCTCGACAGTCAAGGTGAACATTTCTCTCAGCCGCATCGCGGTTTCAACAGCCAGGACAAACAGGCAGCGATAGGCGACCTTTGGCTTCAACGCAAAGGGTCTTTGCGCGCGGTCAAGAAAGCCCTTTTCGATCTTGGCCATCACCAACTCATATTCACCGCGCTCAAGCCGGCGGTCGCGCTCAATGTCTTCGCGCTTCACCCCGGCGATGGCACTATCTGCGCTGGTGTACTGGGCATAGCCATCCGGGAGCGAGCGCAACGCGTGGTCCGGCATGGTCAAAAATCCTTTGCGCATGCCCCAATCGGTGCACCTGGCCAAAGCGCCTACCTTTGCTCGGATGGTCGCCGGTGCCAACTTCTCAATGCGCTTCATTTCCGTAATCCAGGCATCTACCCATGCAGCGTTGATGTCCGTCAACGGCATTTGACCGTGTTTTTCCAGGATGGTGCCGAAGCAGCCTCGGTCCTTTGGTGATGGGTGCGCGTCTCGCTCGTACTCGCGCACAAGCTCGGCGATGTTCAATACCCGGTCCGAAGTCTGGTGCTCGGCCGGCACGATCCCACGGGACAGCAGTGCATCGAGGCGGGCCGCATGGATGTCGCCCTCCTCCTCCGTGTTGAACGTCAGATAGATCGGCTTATCCAGCACTCCCTTTTTCTTGAATGTGTACTGCCAAGTCCCGTTCGGAAACTGCTTCTTTCCTGCCATACCTGTGTGCCAATCTGCTCAATCTAATGGCCGCGAGTCTACGCCTAGGCAAGTTGGTAAGCAATCAAAATCGGCTGGTATGGGCTGATCTGGGCTGACCCTTTGGAGGGTGTTTACGCAAAGAAAAAACCCCTTAGATCACTCTAAGGGGTTGATTTTCTTGGTTATTCTTTGGTGGGTGCTGACGGGGTCGAACCGCCGACCTACGCCTTGTAAGGGCGCCGCTCTACCAACTGAGCTAAGCACCCCACCTGATAACCGAAATTAGTTCAATGCATCTTTCAATGCTTTGCCTGGACGGAACTTAGGCACCTTGGCTGCCTTGATCTTGATCGCAGCGCCGGTACGTGGGTTACGGCCGGTACGCGCAGCGCGCTTACCAACAGCGAAGGTACCAAAACCTACCAGAGAGACTGTACCACCTTTTTTCAAGGTTTTCTTCACTGCGTCAATGGTGGACTCCAGCGCACGAGCCGCAGCAGCCTTGGAGATATCAGCATTGTTAGCAATGTGCTCAATGAGTTCAGTTTTATTCACAAGCAGCCTCTATTAATCAAGAGAGTTAAGGAAGTGTATGTTTCATCCCATTATGAGCAGTTTGTACGCCGTACAACTGTCACAGATTCAAAAACAACACCACTGGCACGAAATTTTCATCTCGACCCCAGCGCCTCTGGAATGAGATGAATTCTAGACGGAATTTCTGGGTACTCAGGCAAAAAATCACTTTTTTTCGCTGACCAGCGCCCGGTTTGCCTTGCAAAAGCCAAGCATCACGGGCCCTGTAGCCTGAATTCCTTGTGCAGGCGAGATGCAGTCTACGCCCAAACCTCTGGCGGTCGACTAAGAATCAACCCTAGCCCGGATCTCCGGCAAAGCCTTTTGCAGGTAGTAAACCATCGACCAGACGGTAAGCACCGCTGCGCCCCAGATCAGCCAGGTGCCCCAGACACCGGTATCGATGCCAGCCACCTTGCCGTCGTAGAGCAAAAAGGGGATGGCCACCATCTGCACGGTGGTCTTGAGCTTGCCCACCATGTGCACGGCCACACTCTTGCTGGCGCCAATGCGCGCCATCCATTCACGCAGGGCCGAGATGGCGATCTCGCGGCCAATGATGATAAGCGCGACAAACACATCGGCACGCTGCAGATAGACCAGGATCAGCAGTGAAGCGCAGACCAGGAACTTATCGGCCACCGGATCCAGAAAGGCGCCGAAGGACGAGGTCTGGTTGAGCTTGCGTGCCAAAAAGCCGTCGAGCCAATCGGTGAACGCGAACACCACAAACATGACGGTGGCCCACAGGTTCTTGGTGGCCATATCAAGAGGCGAGTAATACACGCCGATGATGAGCGGGATCGCGACAATGCGCGTCCAGGTCATGATGGTGGGGATCGTGAAGAACATGCGGCTATTGTGGCACGCTACGGTGCAAATTCAGTGAACGATATGGCGTTTAGCACCGATGGCAGGCCAGCCTGTGCAAGCTGTTGCCAAGCCGCACAGGCCGCCCATCAATGCAGGGCCTTGTAGATGTCCTCAGCCAGGGCTGCCGAGATGCCATCCACCGTCATCAGGTCATCGACACCGGCTTCCTCCACCCCACGCACGCCACCAAAGCGCTGCAGCAGGCGCGCGCGCTTCTTGGGGCCCACACCGGGGATGTCTTCCAGGCGGCTGCCGCCCACCCGCACCTTGGCACGCGCGGCGCGCATGCCGGTGATTGCAAAGCGGTGCGCCTCGTCGCGGATCTGCGCCACCAGCATCAGCGCGGCCGAGTCGCGGCCCAGATAGACCTTGTCGCGCCCGTCGCAGAACACCAGTTCTTCCAAGCCCACCTTGCGGCCCTCGCCTTTCTCGACACCGACGATGCGCGACAGGTCCAGACCCAGCTCGGTAAACACCTCGCGTGCCACGCCGACCTGGCCCTTGCCGCCATCGATCAGCACGATGTCGGGCAAGCGGGCAGCGCCCTTGCCCAGTTCGGCACCGCCGGCGTCGCGTTGGGCCTCGGCCACCTTGCTGTAGCGGCGCGTCAGCACCTGGCGCATGGCGGCATAGTCGTCGCCGCCGGTGATGCCCTCGATCTTGTAGCGCCGGTATTCGCTGCTTTGCATCTTGTGGTGGTGGAACACCACGCAAGAGGCCTGGGTGTTCTCACCCGATGTGTGCGAGATGTCAAAACACTCGATGGTCAGCTGGTCGATATCGTCCTGCGGCAAATCCAGTGCTTCGACCAAGGCACGCGTGCGGGCCTGCTGCGAGCCCTCTTCGGCCAGCAAGCGGGCCAGCTGCAGCTGGGCATTCTTTTGCGCCATCTCCAGCCAGACCCGGCGTTCCTCGCGCGGCTGCGACACCGCCGCAATGCGCGTGCCGGTCTGCTGGGACAAGGCCTCCAGCAGCGCGGGCTCCAGCGCCACGCTGACCACCAGCACCGGCGGCGGTGCCACCTGCAGATAGTGTTGGGCCACAAAGGCCTCCAGCACGCGCTGCTCCACGGTCTTGGCGGGCGGGGCCACACGCGTCTGGCCGCCCGCCTGGTCCTCGGCTTCTTCGGCCTCTTCCATGCTGGCGATGGCAGCACTGTCCTCGACATGCACCGGAAAATAGGCGCGGTCACCCAGATGCCGGCCGCCGCGCACCATGGCCAGGTTCACGCAGGCCTTGCCGCCCTGCACCTGCACCGCGAGCATGTCCACATCGCGGTCGTCGATGGTCTCGATGCTCTGCTGGTGCAGCATGCTGGCCAGCGCCTTGATCTGGTTGCGGATGTCGGCCGCCTGCTCAAACTCCAGCTTGTCCGAGTGCGCCATCATGCGCGCCTCCAGCGTCTTGAGCAGGGTGTCGGTCTCGCCGCGCAGCATGGCTTCGGCATGGGCCACATCGGCGGCATAGTCCTCGGGGCTGATGTGGTCCACGCAGGGGGCACTGCAGCGCTTGATTTGGTACAGCAGGCAAGGCCGGGTGCGGTTGCTGAAGATGCTGTCCTCGCAGGTGCGCAGGCGGAACACCTTTTGCAGCAGCAGGATGGTCTCTTTGACTGCCCAGGCATTCGGGTAGGGTCCGAAATAGCGCTGGCGCTTGTCGGTCGCACCCCGGTAGTAGGCAACGCGCGGATAGCACTGGCTGGGGGGCGTGCGCATGTCGCCATCGTGGATGGCCATGCCCGTGATCTTCAGGTAGGGATAGCTCTTGTCATCCCGAAAAAGAATGTTGTATTTCGGGTGCTGGGTCTTGATGAGGTTATTTTCCAGCAGCAGCGCTTCGGCCTCGGAGCGCACCACCGTGGTCTCCATGCGCACAATCTTGCCCACCATGTGACCGATGCGCGTGCCGCCATGGTCCTTCTGGAAATAGCTCGATACCCGGCGCTTGAGGTTGATGGCCTTGCCCACATACAACAGGGCATCGCTGGCGTCGAAATAGCGGTAGACCCCGGGCATGGCTGGCAAGCCAGCCACCTGGGCAAGAAGTTCGGGAGAGTGCACGTGGGTGGGCATGGCGCTATTGTCTTATGCCCTGGCCCGGCCCGCAGCGAACAGGCCCTTCAGCCGTGCGCGCTCACTGCACAATGCCGCGCTCACGCAGCGCCGCAATCTGCGCGGCGCTCAGGCCCAGGCCCTGCAGCACCGCATCGGTGTCATCGCCCAGATGGGGCGCGCTGCTGCGGATCGTGCCCGGCGTGACGGACAGCTTGGGCACGATGCCCGGCACCTCCACCGTGTGGCCATCGCGCGTGGTCTGCGGCAGGATCATCTGGCGCGCCCGGTAGTGCGGGTCTTCGCTGATGTCCTTGGCGGTGTACACCTTGCCAGCCGGCACCCGTGCGGCCGCCAAGGCGTCCATCACCTGCGCAATGGCGCGCGGCTGCGTCCAGGCGCTGATGGCTGCATCGATCTCTTCAATGCGTGCCACCCGGCCCGCATTGCTGGCCAGGTCAGGGGCCTGGCCCAGGTCCGTCCGGCCAATGGTGTCCATCAGCCGCTTGAAGATGCTGTCGCCATTGCCGGCCACCAGCACCCAGCCATCCTGGCAGGCATAGGCGTTCGACGGCGCAATGCCCGGCAGGGCGCTGCCCGCCGCCTCGCGCACCGTGCCGAAGGCGCTGTACTCGGGGATCAGGCTTTCCATCACATTGAAGACCGCCTCATGCAAGGCCACATCGATCACCTGGCCGCTGCCGCCATTCACCTTGCGGTGGTAGAGCGCCATCATCACGCCGATGACGCCATGCAACGCCGCCAAGGTGTCGCCAATCGACACACCCACGCGCACGGGCACCCGCCCGGGCTCGGCCGTCAGGTGGCGCAGGCCGCCCATGGCCTCGCCAATCACGCCAAAACCTGGCAGATCGCGGTAGGGGCCGGTTTGCCCGTAGCCGGAGATGCGCAGCATCACCAGGCCCGGGTTGATCGCATGCAGCTCCTCGGGCGACATGCCCCAGCCCTCCAGCGTGCCGGGGCGGAAGTTCTCCACCAGCACATCGGCCTCGGCAATCAGCTGGCGGGCAATGTCCTGCGCCTCTTTTTGGCGCAAATCCAGCGCCAGTGATTGCTTGTTGCGCGACTGCACCTGCCACCAGACGGAGGTGCCATCCTGCAGCAGGCGCCAGTTGCGCAGCGGGTCGCCCGCGCCCGTCGCCTCGATCTTCACGACCTCGGCGCCAAACTCACCCAGGGTCTTGCCGCAAAAGGGGCCGGCAATCAGCTGGCCCATCTCGACCACCTTGACGCCTTGCAAAGCCATGGGCCCGGGGGTTGCAGTGTGGGGGTGCATGTCTGTCTCCATCATTTATCGACTGAGGGCTATTGTGGCCCAGGCGGCAGCGCCTGGGATCCTCTGCATAACCCTCGTCAAGTGGAATGGGCGCGGATCGGGATGAGCCGCAAGGCGTCTTTTGCAGTCAATAGCGGGCTATTGACAAGGAAGACAACGCAGCGGATCGCCCAAGCCCGCGTTCAGACCACGACAGGGAGTTGTGCAGAGGATCCCACAACAGTGACGCCCGGGACTGCACTATCATCGCCCCGTCATGCCCAACGCTCCCACCCCGCCCTCCGCCACGCCCATTCCATTGCCACAGGTCTGGGACATCTTTTGCCAGGTGATCGACAACTTTGGCGACATCGGCGTGTGCTGGCGCCTGGCCGCCGACCTGGCCCAGCGCGGCTGCCAGGTGCGCCTGTGGGTGGACGATGGCAGCGCACTGGCCTGGATGGCGCCGCAGGGCGCAGCCGGCGTAACGGTGCGGCCCTGGCCCGATGCGGTGCCGGCCAGCGGCGTTGCCGATGTGGTGCTGGAGGCCTTTGGCTGCGAGATTCCGTCCGCCTTCCAGCAGGCGCTGGCGGCGCGTGCGCAGTCGACAACACAGCGGCCCAGCGTCTGGATCAACCTGGAATACCTGTCTGCCGAAGACTATGTGGAGCGCTGCCACCGCCTGCCTTCACGGCTGATGAGCGGCCCCGCCGCCGGCCTTACGCGCTGGTTCTTCTACCCCGGCTTCAGCGCCGGCACCGGCGGCCTGCTGCGCGAGGCTGACCTGGCCCAGCGCCAGGCAGGTTTTGACCGCAGCGCCTGGCGCGCCCGGCATGGCCTGCAAGATGCTGACCTGGTGTTTTCGCTGTTCTGCTATGAGCCGCCCGCTTTTTTGCAGGCTTTTGCCAGCGCTGGCACGGCCACGCAATGGCTGGTCACCCCCGGCCGCGCTACGGCGCTGGTGCAGCAGCAACTGCCGCAGCCCCTGCCCCGCCAGGTGCAGCTGCTGCAGCCCTGCAGCCAGCCAGAATTCGACGACATGCTCTGGTCCTGCGACCTCAACTTTGTGCGTGGCGAAGACTCGCTGGTGCGGGCGCTGTGGGCGGGCCAGCCCTTTGTCTGGCAGATCTACCCGCAGGACGACAACGCCCACCATGCCAAGCTGGAGGCCTTTCTGGACTGGCTGGACGCGCCGGGCAGCCTGCGCCAAGCCCATGCCGCCTGGAATGGCATCCCAGGCCCCGATGGCAGCCCCCCGGCCTGGCCTGCCACCACAGCCGCTGTGCTGGCGCAATGGGCGCAGTGCGTGCAGGCGGCGCGCAACAGTCTGCAGAGCCAGCCCAGCCTTGCCGAGCAGCTGATGGCATTTGTAGACGAAAAATGTTAGAATCGGAGTCTTTGCGCTTATCCGCGCACCCAGCGCCGCCAGGCAGCCGGGTTTGATGGATGCGCACAACGCCGCGGAACATGCTACGGCGCAGCACAGCCCGTCCAACGACACTTGCGCGCCGCCCGTAGAAGTTTGAGCGGCCCAACACAGGCACCTATTGCTATGAAAATCGCTCAAGAAATCCGCGCTGGTAACGTGATCATGTTCGGTAAGGACCCGATGATCGTTCTGAAGACCGAATACGCACGTGGCGGCCGTGGCGCTGCAACCGTGCGCATGAAGCTCAAGAGCCTGATCGGCAACTTCGGCACGGAAAACGTGTTCAAGGCCGACGACAAGATCGACAACGTGATCCTGGAAAAGAAGGACTGCACGTACTCCTACTTTGCAGACCCCATGTACGTCTGGATGGACCCTGAGTTCAACCAGTACGAAGTGGAAGCCGAAAACATGGCTGACGCCCTGAACTACCTCGAAGACGGCATGACCGCTGAAGTGGTATTCTATGACGGCAAGGCCATCTCGGTCGAACTGCCCACCACCATCGTGCGCGAAATCACCTGGACCGAGCCAGCCGTCAAGGGCGACACCTCCGGCAAGGTGCTCAAGCCTGCCAAGATCGCTACCGGTTTTGAAATCGCCGTGCCACTGTTTGTGAGCCAGGAAGACAAGATCGAAATCGACACCCGCACTGCTGAATACCGCAAGCGCGTGTAATGCCTGGGCCAACAGGCCCTCGCCAAAATAACCTCCATGCCCCGCGCTGGAGGTTTTTTTTCGCCCCTGCGTCGCTCCCTAGACGATCTGGAGCCAGCTGCAACAGGCCATCTGCAGCTCTACGCATCCAGATACATATTTTTACCCATTAAAAATAGCCAAATATTTTAGCCCCGGTAAAATGACTGGCTTAGCAAGAACAAAGAAAGAACAAGTGGCCATGACGACCGAGACATTGACCAGCCGGCTGACTATTTTCCAGGGCCACCAGCGCCTGCTCCAAGCCGACCGCCTGACGGTGCTGCGCTACCTGCAAAACCATGATGAACTGCACCCCGGCGGCAGCCTCACGCCTTTGTGGGTGTTTGATGACCTCTCCGGCCTGCGCCTGGATTTGAACTGGCGCTCGGAACTGGCACCGGCCCTGCAGCCTGCAGCCCTGCTGGATGATGCAGCCCCTGCAACCGCTGCCCCAGCTGCGGCAGCCGTTGAAGCAACTCCCCACAGCCGCACTGCACGTGCCGTAGGCCGCCCCAAGCTGGGCGTGGTCTCGCGTGAGGTGACCTTGCTGCCCCGCCACTGGGACTGGCTCAACCGCCAGCCCGGTGGCGCCTCTGCCGCCTTGCGCCGCCTGATCGACGACGCCCGCAATGCCCATGCGCAGCAGGATTCGCAGCGCGCCGCAACCGAGGCCACCTACCAGTTCATGCAGGCCATGGCCGGCGATCTGCCCGGTTTTGACGAAGCCTGCCGCGCGCTGTTTGCCCACAAGCAGTCGGCGTTCCTGCTGCAGACCCAGGCCTGGCCTGACGATGTACAAGCGTATCTGCACCAGCTCAGCCGCCCCATCTGGCCGGTTTGAGCACCTACCCGCACCCTCCGATTTCTCACCTTCCCATGTCCTCGTCCATCCCTTCACCCCAGGCCGTGCCGCCCGCCCCGCCTGTGCGCCCCTTGTGGCAAGTCTTCATGGTGTTTCTGGGCCCCATGCTGCTGTCCAACATCCTGCAGTCACTCTCGGGCACGCTCAACAGCATGTTCCTGGGCCAGATGATGGGGGTCAAGGCCCTCGCTGCCGTCGCGGCCTTCTTCCCGGTCATGTTTGTCTTTATCGCCTTTGTCATCGGCCTGGGGGCTGGCGCCTCGGTGTTGATTGGCCAGGCCTGGGGCGCGGGCCAACCCGACAAGGTGCGCGCCATCGCCGGCACCACCTTGCTGACCGGGCTGGCCATGGGCGCCGCCGTGGCGCTGTTTGGCGGACTGTTTACCCAACCCATCATGCGCATGCTGGGCACGCCGGCCGACATTCTGGAACAGGCCACCATCTACTCGCGCATCGTGCTGCTGGGCATGCCGGGGCTGTTCATCTTTTTGCTGTTTACCTCGCTGCTGCGCGGTGTGGGCGACACGCTCACGCCCATGTGGTCGCTGATCGTGTCCACCGGCATCGGCCTGGTCAGCACGCCGGCGCTGATCTCCGGCTGGGGCGGCCTGCCGCGCCTGGGCGTGGCCAGCGCCGGGGTATCGATGATTCTGGGCTTTAGCGTAGCCCTTGTCTGGCTGGCCATACAGCTGCGCCGCAAGCGCAGTGTGCTGGCACCCAACCGGGCGCTGCTGCGCGCCATGCGCCTGGACTGGACTTTGCTGCGCGCCGTGCTGCGCGTGGGCATCCCCACCGGTGTGCTGATGATTGCCACCTCGCTGGCCGGCCTCGTCGTGCTGTCGCTGATCAATGGCTTTGGCTCGGATGCCACCGCAGCCTACGGCGCCGTCAACCAGATCAATGCCTTTGCGCAGTTTCCGCTGATCTCGGTCGCCATCACCGCGTCCATCCTGGCCGCCCAATCGATTGGCGCCGGCCGCAGCGAGCGCCTGCCCGCCATTGCCCGCACCGCCATGCAGATCAACATGGCCATCGGTGGCGCCACGGCCTTGCTGGGCAGCATTTTTGCGCGGCCCCTGCTCTCCATCTTTATCACCGATCAGGAGGTGCTGCATGTGGCCGTGGAGCTGCTGCGCATTGTGCTGTGGAGCGGCCTGCTGTTTGGCGCCTTTGCCTCGCTTGCAGCGCTGATGCGTGCCAGTGGCGATGTGCTGATCCCCACCGTCATCACCATTGGCGTGATCGCCACCTTGGAGCTGCCGCTGGCCTGGCTGTTCAGCCGCCACTTTGGTCTGGTGGGCATCTGGATGGCCTTCCCCGTCTCCTACGGCATCACCCTGGCGCTGCAGACCTGGTACTACCAGGCTGTCTGGAAAAAGCGCCCCATCCGCAAGATGGTCTAGGCCCCGCTGGATAGCTTGCCGGGGCCATGAATACCCTTGCCGGCTTGGCGCCCCAGGTGACAAGCCCGCTAAAAGCTGAAATCATGGCCCGTTGCTCCCCATTTGCCCCTTTGCCCGCTTCACCGTTTTGCCCTTTATGCCCAATCCCCAGAACTACCGCGTGCCCGTCAAGGGCGCAGTCCATCTGAAAGACTACGACCCGGCCGCCACGCCATTCGCACACGGTACCGTCAAGGCCCAGGAAAAAGACCTGAAGATGCTCAACAAGCAGCTGGCCCAGCTGATGCGGCCGCTGCAGGGCGAGAACAAGCGCTCGGTGCTGCTGGTGCTGCAAGGCATGGACACCAGTGGCAAGGATGGCACCGTGCGCGGTGTCTTCAAGACCACGGGTCCGCAGGGCCTGCGCATGGCCACCTTCAAAAGCCCGAGCAAGGAAGAGCTCTCGCACGACTACCTCTGGCGCTGCCACGCAGTAGCGCCCGCCAAGGGCGAAATCGGCATCTGGAACCGCAGCCACTACGAAGATGTGCTGGTGCCCCTGGTCAACGGCTGGATCACGCGCCAGGTCGCCAAGCAGCGCTATGCGCAAATCAACGACTTTGAGCGCCTGCTGGCCGAGAACGGCACCACCGTCCTCAAATGCATGCTGCACATCAGCAAGGACGAGCAGCGCACGCGGCTGCAGGAGCGCATCGATGTGCCGGAAAAACGCTGGAAGTTCAGCCTCGATGACCTGACGGTGCGCAAGCAGTGGGACGCCTACCAGCAAGCCTATGAAGACCTGCTGGAAGCCACATCCACCGCCCATGCGCCCTGGTATGTGGTGCCGGCCGACAACAAGCTGCACCGCAACCTAATGGTCAATACCCTGCTCAACCACTGCCTGCTGGATATGCAACCGCAGTACCCGGTGGACTATCCGGAGCTCGTGGGTCTGCAGGTGGAATAAGCACAAGCACCCACAGCGCAACGACCAAGCAAAAGGGGCCTGCTGCAACAGCAAGGCCCCTTTGCTTTATTGGCGATCCAGTGTTTAAACCGGCACGCCCACCAGGTCATGGCCCTGGCTGCGCACAATGCGCACCTTGATCAGCTCGCCCACCTTGTAGGTCTTGCTGAGCTTCTCGGGCGGCAGCAGGTGCACGACACCGTCGATCTCGGGCGCATCGGCATAGGTACGGGCAATGCCGCCCTTCTTGCCCAGGCCGATGGCCTTGTCGACCAGCACCTGCATGGTCTGGCCCACACGGCGCTCCAGGCGCTTGGCGGAGACCTCTTCGGCCACTTCCATAAAGCGGGCACGGCGCGCCTCGCGCACTTCGGGTGGCAGCATGCCGGGCAGCTCATTGGCGGTAGCGCCTTCCACGGGGCTATAGGCAAAGCAGCCTGCGCGATCAATCTCGGCCTCGCGGATAAAGTCCAGCAGGTGCTCGAACTCTTCTTCGGTCTCGCCAGGGAAACCGGCAATAAAGGTCGAACGGATCACCAACTCGGGGCAGATCGCACGCCATTCGCGGATGCGCTCCAGATTGCGCTCGCCGCTGGCCGGTCGCTTCATGCGCTTGAGCACATCGGGGTGGCTGTGCTGCAAGGGCACATCCAGGTAAGGCAGCACCAGGCCTTGGGCCATCAGCGGCAAAATCGCATCCACCGTCGGGTAGGGGTAGACATAGTGCAGGCGCACCCAGGCGCCGTGCGGCTTGGCCAGCTCGCCCAGCGCTTCCACCAGCTCCAGCATGCGCGTCTTCACCGGCTTGCCGTCCCAGAAACCGGTGCGGTATTTCACATCCACGCCATAGGCGGAGGTGTCCTGGCTGATCACCAGCAGCTCCTTGACGCCGCCGGCAAACAGCGCCTTGGCTTCCTTGAGCACATCACCAATCGGGCGGCTGACCAGGTCACCGCGCATCGAGGGGATGATGCAGAAGGTGCAGCGGTGGTTGCAGCCTTCGGAAATCTTCAAATAGGCATAGTGCTTGGGCGTGAGCTTGATGCCCGCCTCGCCAAAGCTGCCAGGCACCAGGTCGATGAAGGGGTCATGCGGCTTGGGCAGGTTGGTGTGGACCGCGTCCATCACCTCTTGCGTGGCGTGGGGGCCCGTCACCGCCAGCACGCTGGGGTGCATCTGCTTGACCATATTGCCGCCGTCGGCACCCGTCTTGGCACCCAGGCAACCGGTCACGATCACCTTGCCGTTCTCGGCCAAGGCCTCGCCAATCGTGTCCAGGCTTTCGCGCACGGCATCGTCAATAAAGCCGCAGGTGTTGACGATCACCAGATCGGCACCTTCAAAAGTCTTGGAGGTCTGGTACCCCTCGGCGCTCAACTGCGTCAGGATCAGCTCGCTGTCGGTAAGGGCTTTGGGGCAGCCCAAACTGACGAACCCCACCTTGGGGGTTCGGTTGGCGTCGAGCGTCGCAGTGGCAGCGTGGGTATCGGTATTCATTTTTCTTGCAGGGGAACCTGGCAACTAATCTGGGCGGTATTTTAAAGCAGGCGCCCTGACAGGCTCCGCCCCTGGGGTATAGACCCGCAGGCGGGGGCCTGGAGGACCTGCATTCGGGTGGGAGATAGGCGGAAAAGCGTGGGGAAGGCTTCAGCGCCAGCGCAGAAAACAACACAAGCTGTCCACAGCGGGCCGGTTTGTGTTGCGGCGACTGCCAAGGCCGCCAACGCCCCCTTCGCCTCAGGGTTGCTCAATGCGCAGCGCATGGGCTTCCGTCTCGGTGGGCAGCTCCCAGCGGTTCAGCAGCGACAGCAGCGCCTTGTTGGACAGGGTCGAGTCCCGGCGGCTGTTACGCCGCAGCAACTCGGCACGGGGTTGCTCCAGGTAGACCAACTCCACTTCGGCACCATAGGCGAACAGCAGATCGAGCGTGCGCGTTCGCATCTGCAGACTCAGATGCGTGGCGCTCCAGACAAAAGGCGCCTTCTTGCGGAGCAGTTCCCGGGCCTTGTCATGGGCAAAGTGCGCAGCAGCGCCCTCGTTCTCGCCATGCTTCAGGTCCAGCGCTTCTCTTGCATCGTCAAAAGACACCACGGGCAAGCCGCGCCGGTGCTGCGCCAGCCAGCTGTCCTTTCCCGACGCGGGCAGGCCACACATCACGGTCACGCGCGATCCAGGTTCCTGAAAGAGCGCATAGTCCGGGTGGACGTCCGCGCCCCGGAAGTAGCTCAACCTGGTGTGGGCATCCGCAAAGTGCCGAGGACTCCCGTAGCAACGCTCTTCCCGCGCCAGTTCCCGAAAGAGCTCGATGTTGTCCAGCACCGCCTGCTGGTCCACACAGACACGTCCGCGCATATCCGCTTCGGCCAGAGCCGCCAAGTGGACCAGATTCACCTGCCAGGATCCCTCTCGCACAATGTGCTCCGGCGTCTTGCCAGAACGAGAGCCGGCCAACGCGAAAAATGGCACTTGGTGCACGGCAATCAGGCGGCAGACCGCTTCCCGCAGGTCCAGTGGCGCACCAGCATCCCAGAGCAACACACGGGCCTCCACCGCTCCTTTGCGGGAATGGCCAGGCTGGCCGATGGCCCCGGTCTGTGGGTCGATGACTGTGGTCCGGTATTTTGCGACATCGTGCAGCAAAGCCGCGAGGAACAAAACCGTGCGGTCAGGCGGGCTGGCCTGCAGGTAGTCCGGCAGCGCCAGCAGCTCGCGCACCACCATTTGGGTATGCGTCCAGACATCCCCTTCAGCATGGAAACGGGGGTCCTGCACCGTCGTCTTGGCCCGCTCCAGCACGGGGAAGGCCGCAAGACAGGCCTCAAAATCCGGGGCGGCGCCCGGCGCAGGCACCAGGCCCGCAATCGTTGACCAGTTCATACACAATCCATTCCGGAAAAGCTTCTTCCCCATGCTCGGCCAGCGCCATTCGACCTGGCAGCCCGCTTGTCTCTTGCCAAAGCTTTCAATGCATCCAGCGAGCGAATGGTTCGCAAGGACAGGTCCTCCCAGCGGACCGAAGGCTGCGGCGCATAGAGGTCCACGCCTGGCGCCAGGCCATTGGCAATCATGGGCCGCTGGCTGTGGTGTGAGCCGCTGTCCAGAATCGTCTGGAGAAAGTCGTGCCGGACGAACTTGTAGCGCGCCACCACCTGGCCATCCGCTTCTACCTTCAGGTACAGGCCTTCTGCCAGGTCCGAGTTATTCGTCTGTTGCCAGCACAGCTGGGGCGGTAGGCCCTCTCGTTGGACGACAAGGTCAAACGACTGGCGCCAGGCGCGGCTCTTGGCCAGGGAGGGCTGCACCAGCGCCCACAGCAAGGCAGGGTCCGTAGGCATCGGACCTTCATACAGCACCGGCACGGACAGCAGCGGTGAGCCCTGCAGCAAGGCATGGCGGCGCGGGGTCGATAGAAATTGACCCGTCTCCCGGTCCAACATGTCGAACTCATGGAAGTGGTGCGGCAACTGGTCGTAGAAAACCGAGTGCTTGGCATAGGTCCACTCCCCATAGACGACAAAGCGGTCCTCCAAGCGTTCGAGCAAGGCCGCTTCGTGGGCAGCGGCCCAGACTTTGAAGAGATTGAACTGGCGCTCGCTGCCACCGCCCACCAGGTAGTGGCCTCGGGATTGCAGCAGCTGCTCGCCGGCGCCGCTAAAGGAAATGCCGGCGTTGGCGCCATCGAGTTTTTCCTCAATGACGACGTGTTGGCCAGCCAGGGCTTTGAGGGGCACCTGGTCACTGGCATCGTCGCCCGCTTGCAGGCGCGATCCTTCCAGGTGCGGCGTGCGCGGGTATTTGAATATCGAAAGGGTGTGGGGATTCATGTTCGTTGCAGCGAGAAGCGTCTCGCTGTCCAGCAGGACAGGGAAAGCCAACGAACGTGAGGCGCAGGTCGACCGCTCTTGCCCAGAAAAGGAAAGAGGTCGTCGCGCAGGGGAAGCGGGGGATTCAGCGCTCCCGCGGCCTCATGGCAGGCGTAGGAAGCTCGGAGCCAGTACCGCAGCCAGCTGTGGCGCAGACTTGCGCCGCACGAGGCTGCAAATGCAGTCGTCGGCGATTAGCAGGTGACGAACAGGCGGGACATGAGGGGCTCCGAAAAAGGCAGGAAGATGAAAAGAGCTGGGTTTATAGCACGTGCAGTCGCCGCGTTCAAGACATGGCCGCATGCTGCGTTGCCGTCTGGCGTCAGCCCAGCCAGGGCGCGGCATGCAGACCAACAGGCCAAGAACGCGCAAGATGGCCTGGCCCCTGCAGCGGGCACCAAGCCATTCCCTGCATCAAGGCCGCTTGATCCCAAAAGCCGTCAGCATCTGCTCCGTCTGCTTTTGCATCTGTTCCTGCATTTGCTGGAAGAACTGCTGCGACTGGGCCTGGTAGTTGCCCGCATCGGGCATGCCTGGCACGCCGGGCATCGGCATGCCCAGGAAGTTGCGCCACATCTCGGGCGTGGCACCCTTCATCTGGTCGGCAAAGCGGCCTTGCATCTCCGTGAACAGCTGCACATTGCGCTCCAGGTAGGAGCCCATGAAGCCCTGCATCGCATGGCCGTAGAAGCGGATGATGTTGACCAGCATGGCCTCGGTGAACATCGGTGCGCCGCCCGCCTCCTCATCCAGAATGATCTGGAGCAGAATGCTGCGCGTCAGGTCCTCGCCGGTCTTGGCGTCCTTGACGACGATAGGCTCGTTTTGCATGACCAGGGCCTTGACCTCGGCCAGGGTGATGTAGGCAGAGGTCTGGGTGTCGTACAGACGGCGGTTGGGGTACTTCTTGACGACGCGCTCGGACGCGGTGGCAGTTCCTGGGGTGTTTTCCGGCACGCGGATCTCCTGTGTCTCTCGCCAACGGCGGGCGTTATGGGAATACCGTCCATCCTAGTCTCTGGGACGGCGGTTTTTACCTCTAAGGCAATTTTTAGATTGTAGTGACGGCGGAGGCCTGTTGCGCTGCAGCACTTACCCTAAGATGCGCCCGCCCGGCCCTTGAGCCAACTGCCAAAGGCCTGCAGCGCGGGCTGAGCGGGCATGGGTTCGGTCGCCTGCGGGGTCATCCAGTAATAGGCGCGGCTTCCTTTCAAAGGCTGCTCGCAGGCAACCACCAGCTCGCCCCGGGCCAGCTCATCCTCGATCAGCATCGGCGGGATCAGCGCCACGCCCATGCCGGCGGCAGCGGCCACGGCCAGCATCGAGAACAGCTCATAGCGCGGGCCATCGAGCGCATGGGGGGCCGGCACGCCAGCGGCGTCAAACCATTTGCGCCAGCCATCGGGCCGGGTGCTTTGCTGCAGCAGTGGCAGCTGGGCCAGCACCTGGGGCGATACGGTCAGGTAGGCGCGGCCGCGCCCGCGCTGGGTGGCGCCCTCCAGCAGGCGTGGGCTGCAGACCGGCACGATCAGCTCGTCCATCAACCAGGTGGCCTGCGTGCCCGGCCACTGGCGCGCCTGTTCGGCCGTGCCGGCATAGATGGCGGCATCGACCAGGCGCTCGGCAAAGGCAAAGGGCCGGGTCTGCACATCGATATGCACCACCACCCCCGGGTGCTGCTGCAAGAACTGCGGCAGGCGCGGCAGCAGCCAGCGGGTGGCAAAGGTGGGCACCGCCGCAATGCTGATGGCGCCGCCGGCGCCCTGGTGGGCCATGATGTCCAAGGTGCCACGCTCAATGCCCTGCAGCCACTGCGCCACCTGCTGGCTGTACTGGTGGCCTGCAGGCGTCAGCACCATGCCGTGGCGCGAGCGCTTGAACAGCTGCACGCCCAGTTGCTCTTCCAGCGCAATGATCTGGCGCGAGACGGCGCTTTGCGTCAGCGCCAGTTCCTGGGCGGCGCGGGTATAGCTTTCGTGGCGGGCGGCGGCCTCAAAACAGGCCAGCGCCTGGGTGGAAGGAATCATTCGACGCATATCTTGTCTCCGAGGTGACGCATCCAATCGCCTAGCTATTCTCTAGGACTGCACAGGACAAACGTCTTTATAAATGCGTAGTTCGCATATCTGGATGATAAACAATCGTTTGCCGCCCTGCGACCGCAGGCCTACCATGGCGGCTGTTTTGGCAGGCCCGCGCTTCTGCGCCCGGCCCCGCCTTCCGATACGCGAACACCGATCCAAGGAGCAGACATGGCGCAATTCACCTGGGAAGATCCCTTCCACCTCGACGAGCAACTGACCGAAGACGAGCGCATGATCCGCGACGCGGCCCGTGCCTACTGCCGCGACAAGCTGGCACCGCGCGTGCAGGAAATGTTCCGCAAGGAATCGGTGGACACCAGCATCTTCCGTGAGATGGGCGAGCTGGGCCTGCTGGGCCCCACCATCCCGACCGAATACGGTGGCGCTGGTCTCAACTATGTGAGCTACGGTCTGGTGGCGCGCGAGATCGAATACATCGACTCGGGCTACCGCTCGATGGCCTCGGTGCAGTCCTCGCTGGTGATGGTGCCGATCAACGAGTTCGGCACCGAAGCGCAAAAGCAAAAGTACCTGCCCAAGCTGGCATCGGGCGAGTTCATCGGCTGCTTTGGCCTGACCGAGCCTGACCACGGCTCCGACCCTGGCAGCATGGCCACCCGCGCCTACAAGGTGGACGGCGGCTACAAGCTCAAGGGCAGCAAGATGTGGATCACCAACAGCCCCATCGCCGATGTATTCGTGGTCTGGGCCAAGGAAGTCTCCGAAGGCGGTGCCGTCGGCCAGATCCGTGGCTTTGTGCTGGAAAAGGGCATGAAGGGCCTGTCGGCTCCTGCGATCCACGGCAAGGTGGGCCTGCGTGCCTCGATCACCGGCGAAATCGTCATGGACGATGTGTTTGTGCCCGAAGAAAACGCCTTCCCCGAAGTGCGTGGCTTGAAGGGCCCCTTCACCTGCCTGAACAGCGCCCGCTTTGGCATTGCCTGGGGTGCGATGGGTGCGGCCGAGTTCTGCTGGCACACCGCCCGCCAGTACACGATGGACCGCAAGCAGTTTGGCCGCCCGCTGGCCGCCAACCAGCTGATCCAGAAAAAGCTGGCCGACATGCAGACCGAAATCACCCTGGGCCTGCAAGCCGCACTGCGCGTGGGCCGCATGAAGGACGAGCACCAGAACGTGATCGAGATCACCTCGCTGATCAAGCGCAACAACTGCGGCAAGTCGCTGGACATTGCCCGCCTGGCCCGCGACATGATGGGCGGCAACGGCATCAGCGACGAGTTCGGTGTGGCCCGCCACCTGGTCAACCTGGAAGTGGTGAACACCTACGAAGGCACGCACGATGTGCACGCGCTGATCCTGGGCCGCGCCCAGACCGGCATCGCCGCGTTCGCCAACTAAGAACGGCCTGAGCCCCCTTGCATGCAGCCCCGCTGCATGCCCGCCCACAACCCACTTCACCGCAGGCGCTGCGTGGGTGGGTTGTGGTGTTTTGTGATCGCTTAACCACCCCCTTGCCGGATGCGAATGGCGCCGCCCTGAGGCCGCACGTACCATCGGCGAGTTTTGCAGAAATTTCTTGCTGCAATGCCTACTGCACATGCATGGGCAGCTATCAAATTTGGAGACACCATGACCGCAAGCATCGCGCCGCTGGACGGCATCAAAGTTCTGGATCTGTCGCGGGTGCTGGCCGGCCCCTGGTGCGCGCAGATGCTGGGCGACCTGGGCGCCGAGGTGATCAAGGTCGAGCGCCCCGAAGCCGGCGACGACACGCGCCACTGGGGCCCTCCCTACCTGCACACCGATGACGGCGCCAAAACCGAGCAAGCCAGCTACTACACCTGCTGCAACCGCAACAAGCGCAGCATCACAATCGACATGGCTTCGCCCCAGGGCCAGGCGCTGATCATCGAGCTGGCCAAGGATGCCGACATCCTGGTCGAGAACTTCAAGGTCGGCGGCCTCAAGGGCTATGGCCTGGACTATGAAAGCCTGCGCAAGATCAACCCACGCCTGATCTACTGCTCGGTCACCGGCTTTGGCCAGACCGGCCCCTATGCCCCACGCGCCGGCTACGACCTGATGGTGCAGGCGATGAGCGGCATGATGAGCATCACCGGCCACCCCGATGGCGAACCCGGTGGCGGCCCGCTCAAGGTGGGCGTTGCGGTCACCGATGTGTTCACCGGCATTTATTCCTGCTGCTCCATCCTGGCCGCGCTGCAGGCACGCCACCAGACCGGCGAAGGCCAGCACATCGACATGGCGCTGCTGGATGTGGGCATGGCCGTGCTGGCCAACCAGGCCGTGGGCTACCTGAATGCGGACGATATTCCGCAGCGCGCAGGCAATATCCACCCCAGCGTGGGCCCTTACCAGGACTTCCCCAGCAAGGACGGCAATGTGCTGCTGGCCATTGGCAACGATGGCCAGTTCGCCCGCTTTTGCGCTGCCACCGGCAACGAGGCCTGGGCACAGGACACGCGCTTTACCCGCAACTCGGGCCGCATCATCCACCGCAAGGATTTGCAGGAACTGATGTACCCGCTGATGAAGACCCGCACCACCGCCGAATGGATTGCGCTGCTCGAAGACAAGGCCGTCCCCTGCGGCCCCATCAACAACATCGCCCAGGCCTTTGAGGATGAGCAGGTGATTGCACGCGGCCTGCATGTGCAGATCCCGCGCGATGCCGGCGACCAGATCGGCACCATCAGCACCGTCGCCAGCCCCATGCGGCTGACTGCTACGCCGCCTGTGGTGCGCCGCCCACCACCCGCGATGGGCCAGCACACTGATGAGATCCTGGCCGAGCTGGGCCGCTCGCCCGCGCAGATTGCGCAGCTGCACAGCGAGGGCGTCGTCTGACGCTGGGCGCGTCACCGCCATGCACCAAGGGCCGCAACGCGGCCCTTTTTTCATCCATGGAGAGGCTCAGTCAAACAGACCCAGGCTGATGCCATCGCCCAGCGCTGCGCCCTCCCACTCCAGCATTTGCAATTTGGTGCGCGTGCCGCCATTGGCCGAGAAGCCGCCGCGCGCGCCATGCGCCGCCAAGATGCGGTGGCAGGGCACCACGGGTGCAAAGGGGTTGGCCCCCAGCGCCTGGCCTACCGCACGGGCCATCCCCTTGCCACCCAAGTCGTCGGCAAGCTCACCATAGCTGCGCGTCTGCCCCGGCTCAATGGCCAACGCCAGCTGGTAGACCGCACGCGAAAAATCCGGCACCCCATGCCAATCGAGCACCACATCATCGAGCAACGGCAAACCGCTGCGCGCGGACCAGCGGTTCAAGGTCAGCAAGCTGCGCAGGTCGCCCAGCACGGGGGCAGGTGCATCCGGCCAGCGCGCGCTGCCCTCCGGTTCACTGGTCTCCTGGCGCCCGGCCAGCAGCCACTGCACGCCGGCCACCGCCTGCAAAGCCTGGGCACTCAGATCACCGGGCGCCTGGGCCTGTGGCCACAAGCCCTCGCGGCGCTGGCGGGCATGCTCCAGCAGGCGCGACTGTGTCGCCTCCAGGCTGGGCTCGGGCAGCCGCAGCGCGACAACGGCTTGCGCACCCCAGGCAATGCCACAAACACCCAGGCGGGTGCGAAACAAGGCATGGCCCGTTTGCGCAGCATCCCAGGCATCGCGGGGCGGGGAGCGGGAAGAAAGCGGCTCAGTGTTCATGCCCCGCATCTTGCCCCCACCATGCCGACCCCGCAAGCCGCAGTGCCACTGTCAGCCTTTGCTGCCCAAGCCGCGCGGCTCTTCGGGCTGACAGGACAATCAAGCCCGTGTTCCCCGATAAGAAGATCCCCATGACCGACACCCTGCAAGCCCAGCACGCCGCCATCATGCGCGAGGTGCTGGCCAGCGCTCACCGCAACCGCCATCTGCAAAAAGGCCGCCCCTTTGCCGCAGCAATTGCCGATGATGCGGGCCATATTCTGGGCCGAGGTGTCAACACCATCAGCCAGACCCAGGACATGACGGGCCACGCCGAGATGGAAGCCATCCGCGACTGCTGCCACCAGCGCCAGCTGCCGCATCTGCAGGGGCTGACGGTTTATGCCTCCGGCCACCCCTGCCCGATGTGCCTGGCGGCGATTGTGGCGGGCCAGGCCAAGCAGGTGTTTTTTGCGTTTGACAATGCCGATGCGGCGCCCTACGGGCTGTCGAGCGAAGGCGTTTACCAGCGCCTGGGCCTGCAGTTGCAACCACCACCCCTGCCCATCAAGCGGCTGGATCTGGGCATCAGCGCAGCGCAGCTCTATGGCGATGCGCCCTGGCCCAGCGCGGACTAAAAATCACCTCCAACTGCCTTCGCGCTTTGCGTTGGCTTTACGTCTGCCCCTTATGATCGGGCAGCTTTTTTGGCGGCCACGCCGCCCTTCCCTCTGCCTGCATGACCCCGCCTTCTCCCCCGTCCCCTGCCCTTGATCGCCAAGCACTGCGCTGGATTGCTGTGCTGTTTGTGCTGGTCATGGCCAGCCGCCTGCTGGCCTCGCACGGGGTGTCCTGGGACCAGAACGAGCAACTGGTCTGGTCGCAGCAACTGGCACTGGGCTATGGGCCCCAGCCGCCGCTCTACACCTGGCTGCAATGGGCCCTGGTGGGGGTGCTGGGCCCCAGCACCTTGGCGGTGGTGCTGCTGAAAAACAGCCTGATCGCACTGAGCTTTTTCTTTATGCTGCTGGCCGCTCGCCAGGTGCTGCCCGCGCGCCAGACCTGGCTGGCCGCTGCCGGCATGACCTGGCTTCCCGGCATTGCCTGGCAGTTGCTGCGTGACCAGACGCATACGGTGATGCTGACCTGCGCCATCTGCGCAACCTGGTGGTTGCTGCTTCGCCAGTTGCGCCATCCGCGCCCGCTGGGTTTTGTCTACCTGGGCCTGGTGGTCGCCTGGGGCATGCTGTCCAAGTACAGCTACCTGCTGGTCGCCGTCACCATGCTGCTGGCCTGCCTGAGCATGGCCAGCACGCGCCGCGCGCTGCTGTCGCGCGGCTGGTGGATCACGCCGCTGATCAGCATTGCGCTGGTCGCCCCGCATGCTTGGTGGGTGCTGGAGCACTGGCAAGCGGCCAGCGGCGCGACGCTGGACAAACTGCACCCGGCGGAGACCAGCTCCTACCTCAGTGGCCTGGCCCACGGCTTGCGCGATCTGCTGGCCTTTTTGCTGGTGGCCGTGCTGCCCTGGCTGCTGATGGCGCGTTGGACCAGTGGGCGCTTTTGGCAGCAGCCCGCTGCAGCCAGCGGCGCCGAAAATAACAGCCCTACCCCTGACTGGCTGGTGCCGCTGCTGGGCCGCTATATGGCGCTGGTGGCGGGCTCGCTGGCGCTGATGGCGCTGGCCGGCGCGGCCAAGTTCGATGGCCGCTGGATCCAGCCGCTGCTGCTGGTTTTTCCGCTCTACATACTGGCCCGCTGGCCGGCGCTGGCCCAGTCGGACACAAGCCGCCGGCGCTATCTGCTGGCCTGCCTGGGCATGCTGGTGCTGGTGTGGTCGCTGGCCTTGCTGGCGCCGCTGCGCGATGCCAAGCGTGGCAAGGGTGACCGCCTCAACTGGCAGCTGGACCTGATCGCCAGCACTTTGCGCCAGGCCGGCTACCAAGGCCAGGGCATGGTGCTGGCCGAGCACCACACCACCGGCGGCGTGATGCGCATTCTGTTCCCCCAGGCCAAGATCGTGGTCTGCGATGCGGACGAGCCGGGTTTCCATATGGACTGCGCCTGGCAGGCCGCCGAAAGCGCGCGCCGCCAGCACCTGCCCTGGCTGCAAATCTCCACCGAGGACCCGGCCCCCGATGCCTGGTGGTGGGCCGCCTGGCCCGTCGATGCGATGCTGCAGGTGCAAGAAGTCGAGCTGCCCTACCGCTGGACCGACCCGGCGATCGAGCAGATGCAGATGAACTTTGTGGTGTCTCCGGCGGGCAGATAAACACCGCCCAGCGCTACTAAGATGCGGTCATTTCCCTCGCCGCCGAGACCATGACTGACACCGCCGCCATCGCCCAAGAACACTGGATCAGCCTGCCCCAACAGGGCCGGCTGTACGCCAAAACCTGGACCCCGCGCACCGCACACCAAGCGCCGCTGGTGCTGTTGCATGACTCGCTGGGGTCGGTAGCGCTGTGGAGGGATCTGCCGGCGCAGCTGGCCCAGGCCACGGGCCGGCAGGTGATCGCCTATGACCGCCTGGGCTTTGGCCAATCGGATGCGCGCACAGACCTGCTGTCCACGCAGTTTGTGGGCGAAGAAGCGGAGTTGTACTTCCCCGTCGTGCGCCAGCATCTGGGTCTGGGCCGCTTTGCCTTGCTCGGCCACAGCGTGGGCGGCGGCATGGGCATTGCGATTGCGGCCGGTGCCGGCCAGCACTGTACGGCGCTGGTGACCATCGCCGCCCAGGCCTTTGTCGAAGACCGCACACGGGCGGGCATTGTCGAGGCCCGCGCACTGTTCCAGGACGCTGCGCAGCTGGAGCGCCTGGCCAAATACCACGGCAGCAAGGCACGCTGGGTGGTGGATGCCTGGACGGAGACCTGGCTCAGCCCCGCGTTTAGCGATTGGACCGTGGACGCCTGGTTGCCCCGCCTGCAATGCCCCCTGCTCGCTATTCATGGCGAGCTGGATGAATACGGCAGCACCGCGCACCCAGAGTGCATTGCCGGCCAGGCCGGTGCCGGAGGCCAGACCGAGATCATCGCCGGTGCCCACCATGTGCCGCACCGCGAAATGGCCGAGCAAGTGCTCGGCCGGGTGCAGACGTTTCTGGCGCAGGCCGACTAAGCCTGGGACTTTCTTTAGTACGCCACCGTGAAGCGTGCCTTGCTGTGCAGATGCCGCTCCAGCGCATCGACCAGGGCCACGGCCAGATCTGCTGCCGAGATATCGCCAGGGCTGCCATCGGCTTGCCACAGCGGCTCATCCTTGCCAGTGCGGTATTGGCCGGTACGGCCCTGGCTTTGCGCAGCCGATCCGCCATGGAAGCCCACGGGTGGGCTGAGCAGGGTCCAGTCCAGGGCGCTCTCTTTTTGCAGCGCGGTGTACATGTCGCGGGCTGCACTGGCGCCGGGCTTGATGGCGGCAGGGAACTCGGGCGAATCCACCAGCTGCTGGCCGTTCACATACAGGCTGCCAGCGCCACCCACCACCAGGTAGCGGGCCACACCGGCTGCGCGGGTGCCGGCCTCGATGGCCTTCGAGCCTTTGAGGAAGTCCTCGTAAATATTCGGGTTGGTCCAGCCTGCGTTGTAGGCCGACAGCACGGCATCGCTGCCGGTGGCCGCCTTTTGCACCACAGCCGCATCCATCACATCACCTTGCAGCACTTGCAGATGCGGGCGGGGCGCCAGCTTGGCGGGGTCGCGCACCAGGGCCACTACGTCGTGGCCACGCTGCAGCAATTCATCAAGCAGTGCAGCGCCTACAAAACCGGTCGATCCAATCAGTGTGACTTTCATCCTATTTCCTTCGCATGGACAAAGGCGGGCAGCCTCTGCGCCACGCCATGACCACACTGTATGCCGGTCGAGCGGCATTGATAATCCCTTCATTCCAAGCATTTCTTTGAAGCTGTGCTTCATAATCAGCCGATGGAAGACCTCAAGCGCATGGCTATTTTTGCGACCGTGGTCGAGCAAGGCTCGATGACGGCGGCCGCGCGCCTGCTGGGCATGAGCGCCTCGGCCGTTAGCCAGCAGGTGCGACATCTGGAGGCCCAGGCGGGCCTGCCGCTGATGCACCGCACCACGCGCAGGCTCAGCCTGTCCGATGCCGGGCAGCGCTTTTATGCACAGTGCGCAGTGATGCTGCAGGCCGCGCGCCAGGCCCGCGCCGAGCTGGATGCCGAGCGCGACGAGCCCGTGGGCGAGCTGCGCATTGCCGCGGTGCTGGGCCTGGCCGCACCGCTGGGCCGGGCGCTGGCCCCCTTGCTGCATGCCCATCCGCAGTTGCGGCTGCAGTTGCTGCTCGATGACTCGCACAGCGACCTGGTAGCAGAGCGGGTGGACATTGCCATCCGCCTGGGCGAGCTGCCCGACTCCCACTGGGTGGCCCGCCCGCTGGGCACCCTGCCCTGGTGGATATGCGCCGCGCCCGCGCTGGCCCAAGGCAGGCCGGTGCCGCAACACCCACAGGCCTTGCAGGCCTGGCCCTGGATCGCACGCAATATCGGCAAAACCACCAGCGCCAGCATGCAGCTGCAGCACCGCCAGAGCGGCGAGGTGGTCATGCTGCACACAACGCCACGCATCATCAGCAACCAGCAGTACGCACTGCAGCAGCTGTGCAGCGAGGGACTGGGCTTGGCGCGGCTGTTTTCGCTCGAAGTGGCCGACCAGGTGCGCAGCGGCCAGCTGCTGCGCCTGCTGCCCGACTGGGACTGCGGCAGCCTGCGCATCTCCGCCCTCACCCCCGAACGCCAGGCGCTGCCCGCGCGGGTGCGGCTGGCGCTGGCCACCTTGCAAGCCCACTTCGCGCCGCTGGCACTGTCCTGAAGCGCCTTGCCCGGTCACCCTAAGTAGGCGCTTGCACCCCGTTGTTGCCCAAAAAGAACGTGAGGGGCAGCGGTGGTTTTGGCAAATACGCAAGAATCCACCCTTGGTGGTCGGTGTACTGCCTTGGTCCTGAGAACGTATTACGGCTCTCTTTGCAGAGAATTCGTGACACGTTTCTATCGCTGCGCGTGACCCGCGCGGCCTATTAAACCGCCGTGTATCCGGACGGCGGTGGCTTAACGAACGGAAGACTTATGACCCACTCTACCGCTCGCCGCTCGGCGCTGCGTGGCCTGTCGCTGGCCGCGCTGACCCTCGCCAGCCTGGCAACTTTCAACGCCCATGCAGACACCCCTGCCGTGCTGCGTGTATCGGCCATTCCCGATGAGGCACCGACGGAGCTGCAGCGCAAGTTCAAGCCGCTGGGCGAGTACCTGTCGCAGGCGACGGGCATGAAGGTGGTGTTCACGCCGGTGTCCGACTATGCGGCGGTGGTCGAATCCTTGGCCACCAAGAAGCTGGACCTGGCCTGGCTGGGTGGATTTACCTATGTGCAGGCAAAGATCCGCACCAATGGCACGGCCATCCCGATCGTGCAGCGCGCCGAAGACGCGGTCTTCACCAGCAAGTTCATCACGGCCGACCCCAGCATCCAGACCCTGGCTGACCTCAAGGGCAAGACCTTTGCGTTTGGCGCGCCTTCGTCCACTTCGGGCAGCCTGATGCCACGCTACTTTCTGCTGCAAGACGGCCTGAACCCGGAAAAGGATTTCAAGACCGTGGCCTACTCGGGCGCGCATGATGCCACCGTGGCCTTTGTGGCGGCCGGCAAGGCCGAAGCCGGTGTGCTCAATACATCGGTATGGGACAAGCTGGTCGAGACCAAGAAGGTGGACACCAGCAAGGTGCGCGTGTTTGCCACCACCCCCACCTATTTCGACTACAACTGGACCGTGCGCGGCGACCTGGACCCGGCCGTCATCAAGAAGCTGACGGATGCCTTCCTGGCCTTGGACCCGTCCAAGCCCGAGCACAAGGCCATCATGGATTTGCAGCGCGCCTCCAAGTTCATCCCGACCAAGCCCGAGAACTACGCCGGCACCGAAGCGGCCGCCAAGTCCGCCGGCCTGCTCAAGTAAGAGGCCACCGGGGCATGGGGGCTGTTGGAGCGCCCATGCTGCCTGCCTCTGCTGCACTTTTCCAGCATTTGATCCATGAGCTTTGTGCTTGACGATGTGGGCCTGACCCACGCCAATGGTTTTGTCGCACTCGCGGGCATTCGCCTGTCGGCGGCCCAGGGCGAGAGCATTGCGCTGATCGGGCCTTCCGGCGCTGGCAAGACCTCGCTGCTGACGGCCATTGGCACCTCCCATCTGCCCAGCAGCGGCCGCATGCAGGTGCTGGGCCAGGCCTTGCCGACGGCGCCCTCCGCACGCCAGCTCAAGGCGCTGCGCAGCCTCATCGGCACGGTGCACCAGAGCGCACCGATTGCGCTGAGCCAGCGCGTGGTCACCGCCGTGCTGGCGGGCCGCCTGGGCCAGTGGCCGCTGTGGAAGGCGCTGGCATCGCTGGCCTATCCGCAAGATATTGCTGGCGCCCGCGAGGCGCTGGCCCGTGTGCAGCTGGAGGACAAGCTCTTTGCGCGCTGCGACCAGCTCTCCGGCGGCCAGCTGCAACGTGTGGGCATTGCCCGGGTGCTCTACCAGCAGGCCCGGCTGATTCTGGCCGATGAGCCGGTCTCCGCGCTCGACCCGGCGCTGTCGCTGGCCACCGTGCAGCTGCTGGTGCAAGAGGCCGCCGTACGCCAGGCCACTCTGGTGGCCAGCCTGCATGCGGTGGACCTGGCCCTCAGCTGCTTTGCACGCATTGTCGGCATCCGCGATGGCCGCATTGCCTTTGACCTGCCCGCTGCACAGGTGAGCCAGGCGCAGCTCCAGGCCTTGTACGCCCATGCCGATGGCAGCGCTGCTGCCTTGCCTACCCTGGGCAGCATGGGCAGCATGGGCAGCGCCGCGCCGCAGCTGCTGCCCGCCCCGGCAGCTGAAGTGATCACATGCCGCTGATGCGAGCTTCTGCCACGGGCACTCAGCGCCGCGACCCTGCCGCCCGTGGCCGGCTCATTGCGCTGCTGCTGGCGCTGGTGGTGCTGTGGCCGATGCTGCAGACCTCGGGCTTCTCGCTGGCGCCGTTTTTTGACAGCAACAACCTCAAAGTCGTCGGCGGCTTTCTGGCCCAGTTTCTGCCGCCCGAGAGCAGCCAGGAGTTTCTGGGCTACCTGGGCCAGGCCAGCCTGGAGACCTTGGCCATTGCCACTGCCGGCATGGCGCTGGCGCTGCTTTTGGCGCTGCCGCTGTCCTACCTGGCCAGCGGCGCGGCGCGCGAGAAGGTCAGCCTCAACCCCATCACCCGCGGCGTGCTGACCATTTTGCGCGGCGTGCCCGAGCTGGTCTGGGCGCTGGTGTTTGTGCGGGTGTTTGGCCTGGGCCCCGCCGCCGGCGTGCTGGCCCTGGGCCTGACCTATGGCGGCATGCTGGCCAAGGTCTATGCCGAGATTCTGGAATCCACCGACCCGGCCCCCGCCCGCGCCTTGCGCGCCAGTGGCGCGGGCCGCTTGCAGGCCCTGCTCTACGGCAGCTTGCCGCAAGCTGCGCGTGAGCTGACCTCGTACACCGTCTACCGCTGGGAATGCGCAATCCGCGCCTCGGTGGTGATGGGCTTTGTCGGCGCGGGCGGCCTGGGCCAGCTGATGGACCAGGCGATGAAGATGCTCAACGGCGGCGAAGTCGCCAGCATCTTGCTGGCCTTTATGCTGCTGGTGGCGCTGGCCGATCTGCTGTCCTGGTGGCTGCGCCGCGCGCTGGATACACCGCCAGCAGCCCGTGCCTTGCCCTTTGGCTGGCGCAGCGCCGCCATGCTGCTGCTGGGCGGCATCGGCCTCTGGGCCAGCTTTGGCTTGCTCGGTATCGACTGGTCCGCACTGTTCAGCCGCGATGCGCTGCAATCCATGGGCAGCTTTGTGGCCGGCTTTTTCTCGCCCGACCTGAGCGCCGCCTGGCTACGCAAGGTGGCCCAGGGCGTATGGGAGACCTTGGCTATCTCCATCATCGGCAGCCTGCTGGCGGCGATGGCTGGGCTGCTGCTGGCCCTGCCGCGCTGGCGCACGCCCTGGAATGCACTGCTCAACCTGTTGCGCTCGGTGCCCGAGCTGGTCTGGGCAACCATCACTGTGCTGGCCGTGGGCCTGGGCCCGTTTGCTGGCGCGCTGGCGCTGGCCTTGCACACGGCCGGGGTGCTGGGCCGGCTCTATGCCGAGGCCTTGCAGAACACGCCCGCAGCCCCCGCCCGGGCGCTGCGCCTGGCCGGCAGCAGCCGCCTGCTGGCCTTTTGCTACGGCACCCTGCCTGCGGCCGCGCCGCAGTTGCTGGCCTACACCCTGTACCGCTGGGAGATGAACATCCGCATGGCGGCCATCCTCGGCTTTGTCGGCGCTGGCGGCCTGGGCCAGCTGCTGTATTTCGAACTCTCGCTGTTCCACTACGCGCAGGCCAGCACCGTCATCATCGCCATGCTGCTGCTGAGCATGGCGGTGGACTGGAGCAGTGCCGCGCTGCGCCGCGCAATGCGCTAACCACGATCCTCATGTCTCCCACCTCCCGCAAAACCTGGCAGCTGCTGATCCGCAGACTGCATCTCTACATCGGCCTGCTGGTCGCGCCCTTCATCGTGGTGGCCGCCGCGACCGGCCTGCTGTATGCGCTGACGCCCCAGCTGGAAAACCAGCTCTACCGCAGCGCGCTGCAAACAGAGCCGACGCCTGGCGCCCAGGCCCAGCCGCTGTCGGCCCAGGTGCAAGCGGCCTTGCAGGCCCTGCCCACTCCGGCTGCCGTGGTCGCTGTGCGCCCGGCACCCGATAGCCGCAGCAGTACCCGTGTGATGGTGGCCGATGCAGCGCTGGGCCCCTCGGAGTACCGCAGCCTCTTTGTGAACCCTTACAGCCTGGCGCTGCAGGGCGATTTGACGGTCTATGGCACCAGCGGCGTGCTGCCGCTGCGCAAGCAGCTTGATCTGCTGCACCGCCAGCTGCTGATGGGCGAATGGGGCCGTACCTACAGCGAACTGGCGGCATCCTGGCTGTGGGTGGCTGCGTTGGGCGGTGTAGCCCTGTGGTGGCTGTCGGGCCCACAGCGGGCCGGCGCCCCCGCAAACCATGCTCCGCTGCGCCGCTGGCACCATGGCTTGGGCCTGTGGTTGCTGGTGGGCTTGCTGTTTCTGTCGGCCACGGGCCTGACCTGGTCGCGCTGGGCCGGCGGCCATTTTGGCCAGGCGCTGCAGCACATGGGCTGGCAAACCCCGCGTTTGAACACCAGCCTGGGCACGGATGCCAGCAGCGCCCATGCCCACCACCAGCCCGCCGACCCGCATGCGGACCATGCAGAACACCAGGCCACGCCCATGGCCATGGCTGGTATGGCCGGTATGGCAGGTATGGGCCCCATGCCGCAGGACTTTGACAGCGTGCTGGCAATCGCCCGCCAGCATGGCCTGGCATCCGCCAAGCTGGAGATCCGGCCGCCAGCTGCCGCCGGCAAGGCCTGGACGGTGACGGAGATCAACCGCTCCTGGCCGACCGAGGTCGATGCACTGGCCATTGACTTGGCGCAGGGCCAGGTGCTGGACCACAACCGCTTCAGCGACTACCCGCTGGCCTCCAAGCTGACGCGCTGGGGCATTGACCTGCACATGGGCAGCTGGGGTGTGCTGAACCAGGCCTTGCTGGTGCTGCTGGGCGCCGGCATTGTGGCGATGGTGCTGACTGGCTGGCTGCAGTGGCGCAAGCGCCCAGGCCGCAGCCGCGAATGGCTGCATGGCCAGCTGACCTTGATGCACCAATGGCGCCAGTTGCCGCGTGTTTCAGCGTTGGTTCTGTTGCTTGTGGCAGTCGCCTTGGGCTGGCTGCTGCCGGTGCTGGGCTGCAGCCTGTTGGCACTGCTGGCACTGGATGCCTGGATCTATCTGCGCCGATAGACCAAAAAAATGCCCGGCACAGAGGCGGTGCCGGGCAGGTGAATAGCGCTGACTTACTGGCGCTGACTTGCCGCTCAGTGCGGCACAATGCGCGCCTCGGCGCCTGCAGGGGCAAAGCTGCTGCGCCACTTCCAGCCCGCATAGGCACACCAGAGCACACCCAGCACGGCAATGCTGCCGCCGACCGGGCCGAGGTAGTGCAGGCCGGCATGCATGCCCACCTGGCTGCCCAGCAAGGCGCCTGCGCCAATGCCGATATTGAAGATGCCCGAGAACAGCGACATGCCCACATCGGTGGCATCCGAAGCCAGGCGCAGCACCTTGGCCTGCAGCGGCAGCACCATGCACAGCATGACCACACCCCAGACGGCGCAGACCAGGTACAGCGCAGGCGGCCAGCGCGTGCTGGGCAGCAGCAACCACAGGCAGGCGGTCAGCACGGCCATCGCGCCCAGCAAAAAGCCGCGCGGCCAGCGCATGCCAAAGCTGCTGAACAGGATGCTGCCGACAACACCCATGCCGCCGTACAGCAGCAGCACCCAGGTGGTGACCTGGTTGTTCAGCCCGGCCTCGCGCTGGATCAGTGGCTCGATATAGCTGTAGACGGTGAACTGGGCCGTCACCATCAGGATCAGCAAGGCATAGGTGGCCGACAGCGCCGGGCGCTTGAACAGCACCGGAATGCTGCGCAGCGAACCGGCATTCTCGCTGGGCAGCAAGGGCAGCATGCGCCACAGCACCAGCATGACGGCCAGCGCCAGCACGCCGATGATGCCAAAGGTGGTGCGCCAGCCCAGCGCCTCACCCACCATGCGGCCCAAAGGCACGCCCAGTACCATCGCCAAGGTGGTGCCAGTGGCCAGCAAGCCGAGCGCCTGCGGGCGCTTGTCCTGCGGCGCAATGCGCACCGCCAAGGATGCGGTGATCGACCAGAAGACCGCATGCGCCAGCGCAATGCCCATGCGGCTGATCAGCAAGGTGGCGTAGTTCCAGGCCACGGCCGACAGGCCATGGCTCACGATGAACAGCGCAAACACGCCCATCAACAGCTTGCGGCGCTCGACGTTCTTGGTCATCAGCATGCAGGGCAGCGAGGTGAGCGCAACGATCCAGGCGTAGATGGTCAGCATCAGGCCGACCTGCTCGGTGCCCATGCCAAAGCTGCCACCAATGTCGCTGAGCAGGCCCACCGGCACAAACTCGGTGGTGTTGAAAACAAAGGCGCCCATGGCCAGGGCGATCACGCCGAGCCAGGCCTGGCGGCGGGTCAAAGATGCGGAATCGGTCATTGCAATAAAAAAAGCCGCAACTCCAAAGCGGAGAGCGGCTCGCCAGTGTGCCAAAAAACAGCTACCTGCCCATGATGGCCAGGGAAAACCCTTTAGTTCACGCTGTTGGCAGCTATCAGGCTGCCAGGGTCTGCGGTTGCAGCTGCTGCAATTGCTGCTCTTCCAGCTTGCGGTGCAGTTGCACGGTAGTGGCGCAGGCGCGGGCCAGCTCGGCGCCCTTCTTCACAAAATGCTGGTGGAAGAAGTCATGGTGCTCTTGCGAGTCATGGAAGTCGCGCGGCGTCAGCACGGCCGAGAACACGGGCACGCCGGTGTCCAGCTGCACGCGCATCAAGCCATCGATCACCGCGGTGGTCACAAACTCATGGCGGTAGATGCCGCCGTTGACCACCAGGCCGCAGGCCATCAGACCGGCGTATTGGCCGCTTTGGGCCAGGCGCTTGAGCAGCAGCGGGATCTCGAAGGCGCCGGGCACATCATAGAGGTCGATCTGGTCGGCGCGCCAGCCTTGTTGCGCCAGCTCGGCGATCGCGGCATCGCGCGCCTGGTGCACGATGTCCGAATGCCATTGCGCGCTGACAATCGCCAGGCGTGCGGCCTTGTTGATGGAGTAAGAAATGCTGGAATGCTGATTCATGGTTTTGCTGTCCTTCAATGACCTGAATCAGGGCGCGCGCAAGCCCATGGCAGCACCCCGCGCACAGGCGCAGGAGACAGCAAAAAGCTTTGCGCGATTCTCTTTCATCCGGACTGTGACCGTCGGCTCTGGCATCGCACCAGATCTGCTGACCTTGCGCGGCCGTAGGCCTTGCAAGCGCTCGCGGGCTCCTGGCTGCTAGAGGCCAGATACCGCCGGTGGGGAATTGCACCCCGCCCTGAGAATAACGCTGAGCCGCTGCCGGCAAGGCCCTGAAGAGGCCCCGCCTGCTGCAGCTCGCCGGCCGATTGTAGAGGGACTGGGATACAAACACCGTCACCCAGGTTTTTGATGCGCAGGAAACTTGTTATGGATCTAGTGCTACAGATTTCTCTGCCCGCATTCAGTACAGCGCCAGCGCTCTACACTGCGGTAGGTACGCGCCCCACCTATCCCCCATCCCCACCATGGCCCCGCTGAACCTCTTGCTCTCCCACATCCCCAGCCCACAAGGCGGCATCCTGCTGCTCTGCGACGAGCAGCAGCGCCTGCGCGCGCTGGACTGGCAGGGCTATGAAGCGCGCATGGCCTTGCTGATGCGCCGCCAGTACCCGCGCGATGCCGTGCAAATGCACAGCAGCACGGCTATGCCAGCGCCAGTGGCGAACGCTCTGGCCGCGTATTTTGATGGCGAGCTGCAGGCGCTCGATGGCCTGGAACTGGCGCTGGGCGGCACCGATTTTCAGCGCCAGGTCTGGACGGCCTTGCGTGCCATCCCAGCAGGCAGCACGCGCAGCTATGCGAGCCTGGCCGCGCAGATCGGCCGACCGGCAGCGGTGCGTGCGCTGGGCATGGCCAATGGTGCCAACCCCATCAGCATCGTGCTGCCCTGCCACCGAGTGATCGGCAGCGATGCATCGCTTACCGGCTATGCCGGGGGCCTGGCGCGCAAGCAGTGGCTGCTGGCGCATGAGGCCCAGCACAGCAAAAAGCCCGCCTAGGCGGGCTTGGGGCTGGCAGTCAGCACCGGTTCGGCAGCTTACTCGCCGATCGGGGTCTTCTTGCCTTCAATGTAGTGGCTCAGCGTGTACAGAGGCACCTTCAGCTCGCCGTTTTCCTGGAAGGCAATCTTCGCGGTCACGCCGTTGTACTCGGACTTGCGCAGCTCGGGCAGGTACTTCTTGGGATCGGTGGAATCGGCACGCTTCATCGCGTCGACGATCAGCATGGTCGCGTCATAGAAGTACGGGCTGTAGACCTGGAACACGCCAGGGTTCTTGGCGTCGTAGCGCTTCTTCCATTCGGTACCGCCAGGCATCTTGGCCAGCGATGCACCGCCGTCGGCGCAGACCACATTGCCCAAGGTCTTGGTGCCGGTGGCCAGCTTGGCCAGCTCGGCCGTGCAGATACCGTCGCCACCGAAGAACTTCACATTGGTCATGCCCAGTTGCACCATCTGGCGCAGCATGGGGCCGGCTTGCGCGTCCATACCGCCGTAGAAGATCGCATCGGGCTTCTTGGCCTTGATGGAGGTCAGGATGGCCATGAAGTCGGTGGCCTTGTCGTTGGTGAACTCGGAAGCGACGATATTCACGCCCTTGGCGCCAGCGTCCTTCTTGAACACATTGGCCAGGCCTTGGCCGTAGGCGGTGCGGTCGTCGATCACGGCCACGTTCTTCAGCTTCAGGGTGTCGGCCGCATAGCCTGCCAGCGCAGCGCCCAGTGCGTTGTCGTTGGCGATGATGCGGAAGACGCCTGGGTAGCCAGGGCGGGTCAGCTCAGGGTTGGTGGCCGCGCCAGTGATGAAGGGCACACCGCAGTCGTTGAAGATCTTGGCCGAGGGAATCGCCACGCCCGAGTTCAGGATACCGGCGACCGCCGCCACCTTGTCATCGCAGAGCTTTTGCGCAGCAGCGGTGCCTTGCTTGGGGTCTGCCGCATCGTCTTCGGCCACCACTTCGAACTTGATCTTCTTGCCACCGATGGTCACGCCCTGGGTGTTGAGGTCTTCCACCGCAAAACGCACGCCCGTGACGTTGTCCTTGCCATAGTGCGCCTGAGGACCGGACAGCGGGCTCATCGTACCGATCTTCACCACCTCTTGTGCGCTTGCAGCCACGGCCATACCGGCCACCACCATGGCCACTGCAGCCTTGATACTTTTATCCATTGCGTCGTACTCCATCAAAAGCGTCTGTTAAGCGCCACCGGACCGGCATGTGCGGCCCTGCCCACTTGTAATGGAGGCCGCTCATCCGGTACATCATCGAACTCGATAGCGTGAGTGAGATTTTTTATCTACCCGGGCCTACGACGGTATTAGGACAAGTCCTGTAAAAATAGCGACACAGTGGGTTTGAAATCGCATATAAGCGCCAGCGCGCAACGCATTCCAGCGATTGCTGCATTGCATCAACCGGAACGCAATTACCCGGAATAGGTCTAACTTTCCGATACCGACCCATACGGACATGGACATCGAACAAAAGGCTGTCTCCTGCATACGACGCCTGCGAAGTCTGTAAAGATTGGAAAAACACAGCATGGCTGTGCTGCCGCCGTCAACCCCCAAGGCCGGAAAAACGTCTTTACATACATGGGGCCATGTATCCGGGATTTGAGGGAGTAACGGTTAGCATTGGGAAATCGTGATTGCTGGCCCCATGGCATCAGCGATGCCACCACACAACCAAAAAGGCTCGAATATGAATCATCGTCACCTGCTCAGCATTGCCACCATCGCGTTCAGCGCGTTGGCCACGACCGGCTGCGTTGCCACCGGCAGCGACGGCTACTACAGCGATTCGGGCTATGGCAGCTATGGCGGCGGTTATGGCTATGGTTACCAGCAGCCTTCGCAAACCATTTATGTGCAGGACCGCTACAACGACGACCGCTATTACCGCGACCGTGAACGTGACCGCGACCGTGCAGCCCGCGAGCGCGAAGCCCGTGAACGCGAGCGTGACCGTGACCGCGATCGCCAGGCCCGTGAACGCGACCGCGACCAGCGCGCCCGGGACGAAGACCGCCGCCGCGCACTGGAGCGCCAGGCACAAGACCGCGAACGCCAAAACCGCGAGCGCGACCGCAACCGCTTTGGCGAAAGCCGCCACCAGCAGGAATGCGCAGCGGCTGCGCGCCAGAACGCAGCCGGCAGCGACAATGTGCTGACCCCCAGCCGCCCCTGCCGCTAATGGGCTGACCAGCCCGCGTGCCCAGCGCGCGGGCGTTTCCAACAAGGAGTTTTCACCATGCGTACCATTCGTCTCGGCACGATGGCCATCGCCGCGGCCAGCGCCCTGCTCTTGGGCGGCTGCGTGGTCGCACCGGCAGACGGCGTGTACTACGGCGATGCCTATTCGACCTATTCCACCCCCAGCTATGGCTACGGCTATGGGGGTTACGGCTATGGCTACAACAGCTACCCCTACTACGGCAGCAGCTCGCTGGTGATCCAGAGTTCTCCGACCTATGTGTACGGCGGTGGCCGGCCCTATTACCGCCCGGGTGGCGGCTACTACCGCCCCGGCGGTGGCTATAACCGCCCCGGCCATGGCGGCAGCAGCCGCCCACCACCATCGCGCCCACAGCAACTGTCGCCCGGCACCGGTTCCAACTTTGGCCGTCCCTACAACTCGGGCCCACGCCCAGCGGCCCCTGCCTCGCGCCCTAATGGCGGCCGCTTTGGCGGCCAGTTCCAACGCTAAGCGCTAGGTCACACCACTCCAGCAGCCATTACCATGCGCGCCATGCCACGCTCCCATCTGCCCAGCCTCCGCTATGCCGCTTGGCTGGGTTTTTGCTGTGCTTGCGCGCTGGCGGCGCCCATGGCGCAGGCCCAGGTCACCCGCTGTGTGGATCCGGGCACCGGCAAGGTCACCTACACCGACGGCGCCTGCGCCAGCGGTGCCAGCGCAACCGAGATCGAGCGCCGCAAAACCGACGAGGAACTGGCCCAGGACCGTGCCCGCGAGCAGGAAGCGCTGCAAGCCAAGGCCGAGCGGCGCCAGCAGGAGCTGAGCCAGCGCAGGCTACAGGCCGATGAACGCGCCGAGGATTTGGCGCAACGGGCCGCCAACCGCCCCGCGCGCAGCAACCCTGCCCAGTCAGCTGCCTGCCAGCAATCGCGTGAGCGCTACAGCGCCGCATCCGATGCCGCCGCCGACAAAACCATGGGCAGCAACGCCCGACTCGATGCGGCCAAACGCCAGATGGAGCTCGACTGCATGGGCCCGGAGGCCTATAGCCGCCTGGAGGCCAGCCGCCCCGCCCCGACTGCGGTACTGCCCGCCGATCCCTATTGGGACCGCTACCCCTATGGTCGCCCGCCACCCCGCCCTCCGGTGGTGACGCCACCAGCCCCCGCACCCAGCATCAGCCGCTGCGATGTGTTCAAGTGCGTGGATACGCAAGGCTATTCGCACCCCCGTGGCCAGATTGGAGAAACCGCAAGGCCACCCAGCCCCGGCGCCAATCCGCGCGGCTGCCGCAGCCAGGGCGGCACGGCGCCCTGCTAGCCGGCCTTCGGCTGAGGATCAAGCGTCCGGGCTCGTCGCAGTGCCCGGCCCCACCAGATACACCGCCGCCTGCAGACCGTGGTGCACCGTCTGGTAGCGCAGCACCAGGCCCAGCTCCTGCCGCATACGCGTATTGCTCAAGCGCCGCGACTCGCGCATGAAACTCAGCAAGGTGGGGCTCAGTTGCTGCTCGGCCTCGGCCAGGCTGATGCGCGCGGGATGCGGCAGGCGCCACAAATCAGCAGCCAGGTCAAAATAATCGCCCATCGGCATGGCTGAGTCATCGGCCACATTGGTGATGCGCTGGGGCATGCCACGCCACAGCGCCCGCAACACGGCGCGCGCCAGGTCGTCGGCATGGATGTGGCTGGTGTAGACATCGTCCTCGCGCCGCAGCAGTGGCGTGCCACGCTGCAGCCGCCCCAGCGGGGTGCCGCCCTCGCGGTCACCCGCATAGATGCCGGGGATGCGCAGCACATGCACGGCAGCGCCGCTGGCCACAAAGCGCCGTGCCCAGGCGCGCAGCTGGCGCTCGGCATCGACCCGGCGCAAGGCCCGGGCCGTGCTGGCGCGCAGCGGATGGGTCTCCGTGACCCAGGCACCGTCCCAGTTGCCATAGACACCGCTGGTGGAGCCGTAGACCAGCTGTGGTGCCTGGCCCGCGCGGCAAACCAGCGCTTGCAGCAGGTGGCGTGTGCGCAGATCACGCGAGGCCAGCGCTGGCGGCGTGCCCGCAGCGGGCTGCGCAGGCGGCGCCAGATGCACCACGCGCTGGGCCAGGCCCGCCAGCCGGCGCAGGCTGCGCGGCTCGTCAAGATTGCCCAGCAAGGGTGTAGCGCCCAAGGCGCGCAGGCTGTCAAAGCGCTGCGGCGATGAGCTGAGCGCCCGCACCAGCGGGCCGCGCGCCGCATGCGCGTCCTGGCCCGGGCGCTGCCACAGCCGCAGCACCCGCTGGCCGACATCGCCGCAACCCACAATCAGCACCCGTTGGCGCCGAAAACGCGCTGGCAAGGCCTGGCCAGCTGCCATGGCGCAGCGCTGTCGGGGCCCGCTTCGCGGGCTTTGGTTTAAAGGCACAATAAGCTTTCGTGGTTCACATCGGCGGGGCAGACACTGCAGTCTAGCGTCTCATGCGGCTTGCAAATGGCCGCTCGCCCCCCATTTATGCAAGCCCAGGCGCCGATGAGCGCCATTGTTTTGTGTCGATAAGGAATTTTGGTGCAATGAGCTCTTCGTCCAGCGCGTTTCAAATCTCGGTCCTGCCCAGCGGACGCGCATTTGCCACCCAGGCCTCGGAAGCCATCCTCACCGCGGCCATCCGCAGCGGCGTGGGCCTGCCCTATGGTTGCAAGGATGGCGCCTGCAGCTCCTGCAAATGCAAGAAGCTCAGCGGCACGGTCGTGCATGGCCCCCACAGCGAACGCGCACTGAGCCCCCAGGAAGAGGCCGACGGCATGATCCTGCCGTGCTGCGCCGTGCCGACCAGCGATGTGGTGATCGAGTCGCGCCATGTCACCGATGAAAGCGCCTTTCCGATCAAGAAAATGCCGGTGCGCGTGCAAACCGTCGAGCGCCTCTCGCCCGATGTGGTCAAGCTGCGCCTGCAGTTGCCGGCGGCCGACAGCTTTCGCTACCATGCCGGCCAGTACATTGAGTTCCTGCTGGCTGGCGGCGTGCGCCGCGCCTATTCGATGGCCGTCGCGCCGCACCACCAGGAAACCGCGCCCGGTCTGGAGTTGCATATCCGCCACACACCCGGCGGTCTTTTTACCGACCACGTATTTGGTGCCATGAAGGAGCGCGAGATCCTGCGCATTGAAGGCCCGTTCGGCAGCTTCTACCTGCATGAGGGCGACAAGCCCATGGTCTTTCTGGCCTCGGGCACCGGCTTTGCGCCGATCAAGGCCCTTGTCGAACATCTGCAGCACCACGACATCCAGCGCCCGGTGGTGGTGTACTGGGGCGGCCGGCGCCCGCAAGACCTGTACATGCACGACTGGATGCTGGCGCGCAGCGCCGACATGCCCCAGCTGCGCTATGTGCCGGTGGTATCCGACGCTTTGGCAGAGGACGGCTGGCAAGGCCGCAGCGGCTTTGTGCACCAGGCGGTGCTCGATGATTTTGCCGACCTGTCGGGCCACGAGGTCTATGCCTGTGGCGCGCCGATTGTGGTCGATTCCGCCCGTGCCAGCTTCACCAGCCAGCGCGGCCTGCCGGAAGACGCCTTCTTTGCCGATGCCTTCGTGACCGAGGCCGATAAGCAAAACCAGATCGTATGAACGGCGGCACCATGCAAGGCCTGACATGGCGCAATCGCAGCCCTGTCCGACTGCCGCGTCACAGCAGCTACACGGCCCAGCCGCTACACTAGAAAGTTTGGAGCCGCGAACACATCCCTTGGTCGCTGGTTGCCCCGTCCTGGCCTACCTTTGTATGGCCCAGGGCTGGGTGCCCAGCCTCCATCGCAAACCTCTGGTTGGCAGGGCTGTGCTGGCGGCACTCAGGGGGTAGTGCCTGCACATCACGGGCGCTGCGTCGTTATTCACTCTCCTCAAGAAGATTCACAAGCATGCAACGCAGAAATATCCTGTTATCCACCCTCCTGGCGGCCACCGCCCTCGCAGCACCTGCCGCATTTGCAGAGCCTGTGATCCGCCTGGTAGTGCCCTATGCACCCGGTGGTCCACTGGATGTCACCTCGCGCATTCTGGCCGAGCGTGTCCGCGACCAGCTGGGCACCGTGGTGATCGACAACAAGGCAGGCGCTGGCGGCAACATCGGTGCCGACATCGTGGCCAAGGCCGCGCCGGACGGTCTGACCATCGGCCTGTCGGCGACGGCCACGCATGCCGTCAATCCCTGGCTCTACACCAAGATGCCTTTCAACGCCGCCACGGATTTCACCGCCATCACCCAGATGGTGCGCGTGCCCAATGTGCTGGTGATGAACACCGAGCGCGCCAAGGCGCTGCACATCAGCAATGTGCAGGAGCTGATCGCCTACGCCAAGAAGAACCCAGGCAAGCTCAATTTCGGCAGCGGCGGCAATGGCAGCTCCGGCCATCTGGCAGGAGAGATGATGAAGCGCCAGGCCGGCATTTTTGCCGTGCATGTGCCCTACCGTGGTGCCAACCCGGCCCAGCTGGCCCTGCTGTCGGGCGAGGTGGACTTCAACATCGACAACCTGGCGGCCGCCTCGGCCAACATCCACAGCGGCAAGCTCACCGCACTGGCCGTCACCAGCCTGCACGCCAGCCCCATGCTGCCAGGCGTGCCACCACTGGCTGACACGCTCAAGGGCTTTGAGATCGACACCTGGTGGGGCCTGGTGGCACCCGCCAACACGCCGCCTGATGTGATCAACCGCCTCAACAAGGCCTTCACCGATGCGCTGAAGGACCCTACCACCAAGACCCGCTTTGCCAGCCTGATGGCCGAGCCCGTACCCACCACGCCGGCCGAGTTTGACAAGTTCATGACCGCTGAGCGCAACAAGTACGAATCGGTGGTCAAGATCTCCGGCGCCAAGGTCGACTAAGCGCCGCACTGCGCATCCGTAGCGCTCAGCAAAAAGCCCCGCCAGCGTGCAGCTGCGGGGCTTTGTTCTTGTGGGCTGCGATATCTTTCTCGCCCGCTCAGCGCCACCAGTCCGGTCCTTGGCTGCGCTGCACACCTTGCGCCAAAAGCGGCTGCAGCTGCGCATCGCTGACCCAAGCTGGCGCCAGCTCTTGCAGCGGCGCCAGCACAAAGGCGCGCTGCCACATGCGCGGATGGGGCACCTGCAGATCGGGCATCGCAATCGAGGTATCGATGTCCGCATAGAGCAGCACATCCAGGTCCAGGGTGCGCGGGGCATTGCGGTAGGGGCGCTCGCGGCCTGCGGCCAGCTCCAGTTGCTGCAGCAAGTGCAACAGCTGCTGTGCCGACAGCGATGTGCGCAGCTCGGCCACGGCATTCAGGTAGTTGGGCCCGCTGGAATCCACCGGCCGGCTGCTGTACAGCGAGGAAACCGCTTGCACGGCCACACCCGCGCTGCCCGCCAACTGCTGCAAGGCCTCCGCCATCGCAGCACCCCGGTCGCCCAAATTGGCACCCAGGCCTATCCAGGCACGCAAGCTCTGCCCGGCGGGCGGTGCGGCATCACCATTGGCCAGGCGCTCGGCCTGGCCCAGTGCTTCAGTCGCCATGGGCGGCTGCATCGGCACCGCCGCCGCCAGCTGCGGCACCGCCAGCATCACCCGAACCGGGTTTGCGGCGGCGACGGCGGCGCTTCTTGGCTGGCGCATCTGCATGGGCTTCGCTGTCGCTGTCCATCGCCTGCTGGGCCACCTGGTCCAGGCTGGAGCCCTCTTGTGCCTCCGTGGCAGCGGGCTTTCTAGGCGCGCGCTTGGGCTTGGGTGCGCCAGCCTTGGGCTTGGCGCGTTGCTCTTCGCGCACCTGGGCGATCAGGTCTTCGCGGCGGGCCTCATCGGCCTGCTGGAACTCTTGCCACCAGTTGGCCAGCGCTTCGTCCACCTCGCCCACATCGGCGCGCAAACGCAGAAAATCGAAGCCGGCACGGAAGCGTGCCTGCGCGATCATGCCAAACGGCGTGCTGCCGGTGCGCTTTTCAAAGCGCGGCTGCATGACCCAGATCTCGCGCATGTCGGCGGCCAGCTTGCCCCGGCCGGAGACATCACCAATGCGGTGGTTGAAGACATCGTCGATCGCATCCTGCAGAGCCGGGTGCGGGTGCTCGCCCTTGAGCATGCGCTTGTCCCAGCCGGCCTTGACGTCCTGCCACAGCACGCAGGCGAGCAAAAAGCTCGGCGCCACGCTCTTGCCTTCGGCTACGCGGCGGTCGGTGTCCATCAACGCGGCCTGCACAAAGGGCAGGTCGGCGCGGTCCACCACCACATCCAGCAGCGGATAAATGCCCTTGGCCAGGCCCAGCAGACGCAACTGCTCGATCGAGGCCAGCGAATGGCCTGTCTGCAAGAGCTTGAGCATCTCATCAAACATGCGGCTTTGCGGCACCTCCTGCAGCAGCTGGGCGCATTCGACCAGGGGCTTGGCGGTCTTGGGGTCGAGCGTGAAACCCTTCTTGCTGAGCTTGGCGGCAAAACGCACGGCGCGGATGATGCGCACCGGGTCTTCGCGGTAGCGCGTGGCCGGGTCGCCAATCATGCGCAGCACATGCTTTTGCGAGTCGCGGATGCCCTTGTGGTAGTCCACCACGATCTGGGTCTGCGGGTCGTAGTACATGGCGTTGACGGTGAAGTCGCGCCGCGCCGCATCCTCGTTCTGGGGGCCCCAGACGTTGTCGCGCAGCACGCGGCCGCTTTCGTCCACCGCCAGCTTCATGCCGGCCAGTGCGGCCTTGCTGGTTTTCTCGTTGCCCTGCACCTGCTCGGCCTTGGAGCTGTCCAGGAAAGCGCGGAAGGTGGTGACTTCGATGACCTCGTTCTCGCGGCCACGGCCATAGACCACGTGCACGATGCGAAAGCGCCGGCCGATGATGAAGGCGCGGCGGAACAGGCTCTTGACTTGCTCAGGCGTGGCATTGGTGGCTACGTCGAAATCCTTGGGGCGCAGGCCCAGCAGCAGGTCGCGCACCGCGCCGCCGACGATATAGGCCTCGAAGCCCGCTTCCTTCAAGGTGCTGCAGACATCCAGTGCCCGGCGGTCCACCAGCTTGGGATCGATGTTGTGCACATCAACGCCCACTTCCTCGCGCTTGCCAAAGGGGTTCTTGGTTTTGCTGGCGGCAGTCGCCTTGCCCAGCAATTTATCGATGATGGTCTTGATCATGCGTGTGGCTCCAGCAGGTCCAGGATGCGCCAGCCGCGTTCGGTGGCCAGTTGGCGCAGGCGCGCGTCGGGGTTGGTGGCCACGGCAGTATCCACCTTTTCCAGCAGCGGCACGTCGTTCATCGAGTCGCTGTAGAAGATGCTGTCCACGCTGTCCCAGCTCAGGCCGCGCTCGGCCATCCAGGCCTCCATGCGGGTGACTTTGCCGGCGCGCATGGTGGGCACACCATCGATCTCGCCGGTGATCCAGCCCGAGGCATCGCGCGCCAGGTTGACGGCCAGCAGGTGGTCCACACCCAAGGCCTTGGCAATCGGGCGGGTCACGAATTCATTGGTGGCGGTGACGATCACGATGGTGTCGCCCGCATCGCGGTGCTGCTGCAGCAGAGCCAGCGCGGCAGGCTGGATATGCGGCGTGATGACTTCCTGCATGAACACGCGGTGCGCCTCATCAGCGGCCTGCGGGCCCAGCTTGCGAATGGCCTCGGTGGCAAAACGCACATAGGCATGGATATCGAGCGTGCCTTTTTGGTAATCGGCAAAAAAGGCCGCATTGCGGCTGCCAAACTCCTGCTTGTCGCACCAGCCCTTGCGCAAGGTGAACTCCCCCCATTCGTAATCCGAATCGAGCGGTAGCAACGTGTGGTCCAGGTCAAAAAGCGCAAGCCTTGTGCTTGTGCCAGCAGAGTTATTCATTCAAAAAATCTCGGTTGTTGCTGCAAGACCATTCACTCCGTCTCCAGCATGTCCTTGAGCAAGGGGATCGTCAGGCCCCTTTTATTGCGCAAGGCAAAATTGTCCAGGTGGTCCAACAGCTGCATCAGGCTGCCCAAATCGCGCGAAAAACGCTTGAGCATGTAATCCATCACATCGTCGGTCAATACCAGGCCACGTCGTTTGGCTTCATCCTTGAGCACATCCCTGCGCTGCGCTTCGCTGAGCAGGTGCAGCTGGTAGATCTCGCCCCAGCCCAGCCGGGTGCGCAAGTCGTCGCGCAGTTTCAGGTCCGAAGGCGGCACGTCGCCCGCCGCCAGCACCCAGCGCCGCGCACCCGTGGCCGGGCTGGTGGCGTTGACAAACCAGTTGAAGGCCGCGGCCTGCTGCACCGGGTTGTAGAACTGCACCTCGTCCAGGATCACGGCCGACCAGCGCTCGTTGAAGGCACTGGGAAAGCGGGTGCTCGCATCGAGCCAGCCCACCGGCGCGCCCTGCTCACGCAGAGCTTCGGCCACCGCGCGCAGCAAATAGGTCTTGCCGCAGCCCATCTCACCCCAGAGGTAAGTCGGCACGGTGGAGCGCGGCGTGTCCCAGGCCTCATTGACCTGGGCATGCAGATGCGCGAGTGCTGCCTGGTTGGAGCCCGCAAAAAACCGGTTCAGGCTTGGCGCTGGCGCCAAACCCAGGTCCAAAGCCATTTGCTTCATGCGCCAACTCCTATCCGCGCCCAGGCCCGCCGTGCATGAGGCACTGCGTTGTCGGACATCAGATAAAAGGAAATCTCACGCATGGCTGCGTTCAATACAAGAAAGCGTTCGGTCTGGTTGGCGCGATGCGCGCCAACTTGGGGCGCCCCTGCTCGTCATGCAGTGACCAGGGCCCTACATGCAAACCCATTGATTTTAGTCGGTAGTAACGGCTGTGTGACACAAAAGGCCCCTGCGCCGCATTTATGCATGAAATCGGCCACAAAGCAGGCCGCAAATGCGCGCTCTGGCGGTAACAGTGCACACCGGACGGGCATTCTGCCCCCTCGGGTATGGCTTGCGACATAAAATCGACGTTTCTGGCCCCCTTTGGGTCAGCTTGTCAGCTTTATTGCCTTTGTAGTCCCTCATGAGCTCTTCCAATTCCTCCACCCCCCTTTCGTACAAAGACGCTGGCGTTGATATTGACGCAGGCGACGCGCTGGTCGAGCGCATCAAGCCCCTGGCCAAGAAAACCATGCGCGAAGGCGTGATGGCGGGTATCGGTGGTTTTGGCGCGCTGTTTGAAGTGCCCAAGCGCTACAAGGAGCCCGTGCTGGTGTCCGGCACGGACGGCGTGGGCACCAAGCTGCGCCTAGCTTTTGAGTGGAATATGCATGACACCGTGGGCATCGACCTGGTGGCCATGAGCGTCAACGACGTGCTGGTGCAAGGCGCCGAGCCCCTGTTCTTCCTCGACTACTTTGCCTGCGGCAAGCTGGATGTGGACACGGCAGCGGCCGTGGTTGGCGGTATCGCCAAGGGCTGCGAGCTGTCGGGCTGCGCACTGATTGGTGGTGAAACCGCCGAGATGCCCGGCATGTACCCAGACGGCGAATACGACCTGGCCGGCTTTGCAGTTGGCGCGGTCGAGAAAAGCAAGATCCTGACCGGCCAGAACGTGCAAGCCGGCGACGTGGTGCTGGGCCTGGCCTCGCACGGCGTGCATTCCAATGGCTTCTCGCTGGTGCGCAAGTGCATCGAGCGCGCGGAAAGCCAAGGCGGCCTGCCAGAAACCCTGGACGGCAAGCCCTTCAAGAGCGCCATCATGGAGCCCACCCGCCTCTATGTGCTCAACGTGCTGAAGGTGCTGGCTTCGCAGCCCATCAAGGCGCTGGCCCACATCACCGGTGGCGGCCTGCTGGAGAACATCCCCCGCGTGCTGCCTGAAGGCCTGGGCGCACACCTGGTCAAGGGCAGCTGGCCCCAGACCGAGCTGTTTGCCTGGCTGCAAAAGACCGCTGGCATCGACGACATCGAGATGAACCGCACGTTCAACAACGGTATCGGCATGGTGGTGGTGGTTCCAGCCGAGAGCGAACAGGCCGTCAAGGACGCCTTCTCCGCACTGGGTGAACAAGTGTGGACGATTGGCAGCATCGCCCCCCGTGGCGCAGAGGCTGCAGTCACGGTACGCTAAGCTTACCCGTCGGGCAGGCGTGCATCGCGCCGTCTGCCCAGCGCGCAGCAAGGGCCAGCTCCTGGCCCTCCGACTCGCTCAGATGGATGGCCTACCATGCAACCGGATTCCGCAAAGCCCTCGTCCAACAGCCCCGCAGCCGGCCAGCCGGCCAGCGGCGCTGCGGACCTGCCGCATGTTTGGCGGCCGCCGCCTGCGCATTGGGGCGTCAGAGTGGCATCCTATGTGCTGATGGCTGCGGGCTTGCTGCTGATCATGCTCAATGGCCTGCTGGTGGGCCTGCTGGCCGCCTGCGCCGGCTACACCTTCACCTTGTTTCTGGTGCACAAGATCCGCGAGTTGAGCCGCCTGCCGACCTCGCTGAACACGCCACCACCACTGTGGATGGAATACCTGTCCGTCACCATCGTGCTGGTGGTTCCGGTGGTGCTGGTCACCATTGGCCTGATCCATTCCCAGGGCTATCTGCTCAACGCGCCGCAGCAGTACCGCGAGATGCTGGTCTCGATGGCCAAGACCTTGCTGGACCTGCGCAGCAAGCTGCCGCCCGAGCTGGCCAATGTGCTTCCCGATGGCGCGCAAGACCTGCAGCAGCGCGCCGCTGAATACCTGGGCACCAAGGCCGGCGCCATTGCCAACATGGGCCGGCTCTGGCTCACCGGCCTGCTCTATGTGTTTGTGGGCCTGTTGATTGGCGCGCTGGCCGCCGTGCGCCACAGCCGCCATTCCCACGCCCCCCTGGCCTACCAGCTGCAACTGCGCGTGCAGCGCTTTGGCGATGCCTTCCGCCAGATTGTTGCCGCCCAGTTCTGGATCGCACTGTTCAACACGGTGCTGACCGCCATCTTCCTGCTGGGCATCCTGCCGCTGATCAATATGCGCCTGCCCTATAGCGGCGCGCTGATCATGCTGACCTTTTTTGGCGGCCTGATCCCCATCGTCGGCAACCTCGTCTGCAATGCCGTCATCACCACCGTCGGCCTGTCGGTCTCCCCGCTGACCGCCGTGGCCTGCCTGGCCTTTTTGGTGCTGATTCACAAGGCCGAGTACCTGATCAACGCCAAGGTTGTGGGTGCCAAGACGCATATGGGCGTCTGGGAGCTGCTGTCGGTGATGTTTGTAGCGGAAGCTATCTTTGGCCCTGCCGGGCTGGTGGCTGCGCCGCTCTTTTACGCCTATCTGAAAAAAGAGCTGTTTGCCGCGCGGCTGATCTGACACCCGCCTCTTTGGCGCTGCATCCTCAGGCGAGGTGCAGATGCCCATCACGCCGCCCTTTTTGCTCCAAGCACCGCACCATGCATCTTCAAGCGCCCTAAGCGCTAGAGAAGCAACTGAATCTGTACCCCTCCTCAACACAGCTTCGCAGCCTGCTGGCACCCTCCCGCCGCAAACGTGATCAGCACCGAGAGCAGGCCGGCTGGCCCACGGCCTGCGTTTGCTGTCGTATGGGCGCGTTGCTGCCAGCATCAGCACAATACAAGCGTAAAAAAAACCTCGGTGATGAAACCGAGGTTCTTTGTATTGAATGATCCGAAATCTTAATTAATAGACTTCCGGAACATACATGGAAGCAGGCACGGGCAGGCGGCTGTAGTCCGGATGACGGATCCGGTCGGGCAGCACCACATTCTCATGGTCCACATCGGTGTAAGGCACCTGGGCCAGGAAATGCGCGATGCAGTTCAGGCGCGCTTTCTTCTTGTCATCGGCATGCACCAGCCACCAGGGCGCCTCGGGGATGTGGGTGCGCTCCAGCATCACTTCCTTGGCCTTGGTGTACTCTTCCCAGCGGACACGGCTTTGCAGGTCCATTGGGGAGAGCTTCCACTGCTTGAGCGGGTCATGGATACGACCCAGGAAGCGCAGGTGCTGCTCTTCGTCGCTGATCGAGAACCAGTACTTGACCAGCAGGATGCCCGAGCGGACGAGCATCTTCTCGAAGTCAGGCACGGTGCGGAAGAATTCTTCGTACTGGTCATTGGTGCAAAAACCCATGACCTTCTCGACGCCAGCGCGGTTGTACCAGCTGCGGTCAAACAGCACGATCTCGCCAGCGGCGGGCAGGTGCGCCACATAGCGCTGGAAGTACCACTGCGTGCGTTCGCGGTCGTTGGGGGCCGGCAAGGCGGCAACGCGCACCACACGGGGGTTGAGACGCTGGGTAATGCGCTTGATCACACCGCCCTTGCCTGCGGCATCGCGCCCTTCGAACAGCACCACCACCTTCTGGCCGGTGTGCTGCACCCAGTCCTGCAGCTTGACCAGTTCACCCTGCAGCCTGAGCAGCTCGCGGAAGTACTGGTAGTCATGCTCCGTCATCCCGGCTGCGAACGGCGCGCCCAGCATGCCGTCCTCCATCTCGAGCTCCAGAGACTCGTCGTAATCATCCATCACGTCACGCGCGATCTTGTGCATGACGTCTTCTGGTGAAATTCCTAATCTGTCTTTCATAGTGGCGCATCCCTAGTGCCGCTATCTTGCCGAAGTTGTGTGACGACAGAATGACAAGAAAATGTCAAAACAACGTCAAACGTTACATTCGTTGCAAATCTAACAAAGCAGCACGGATAGTGGCCGCATCCTCTGGATTGCCGGTCTGGTTGAGGTAGGTTTGCAGGTCTTCCCGGGCCCGGTCATGCACGCCCAGCTCTGCATAGGCCAGGCCGCGGTCGCGCAATTCCGTCCATTCGCTGGGCAGCAGCACCAGCAGCCGGTTTTGCACTTCGATCAGCTTGGACCAGTTCTTGTCGCTGTGGTAGATCTCCTTGAGATTGGAGAGCATGCGCGCAATGATGTCGCGCGGGCTGGCGGCTTGCAGGTACAGACCCAGCGGCACATCGTCTTCATCGACGCGGTGAAACGCCTTTTGCATGGGCTCCAGCATCTCGGCGAGCATATTGCTGGAGAACGACTGGCCCGACAGTGGGTCGAGCACGATCTGCCCTTCGGCCACGCTCACCTTGAGCAAAAAATGGCCGGGAAAGCAGATGCCATGCGCGGGCAGTTGCAAGGCCGATGCCAGCTCCAGCCAGATGACTGCCAGCGACACTGGAATGCCGCGCCTGCGGTGCAGCACGGCATTGAGGCAGCTGTTGTCCAGCGCATAGAAGTCATTGGGATTGCCTTGAAAACCCCAATCGGCATAGAAACGGTGGTTGAGTGCCTTGAGCCGAGTCAGCGCGCTGCGGCTGCTGGCATCGCGGCTTTCCATCAGTTGGCCCAGCAGCTGGTCGACCTCGTTCAGAACCTGCTGGGTATCCAGCTGCGGGTATTCGATGCAGGCCACGGCAGCGGCGGCTTCGAGCAGCGGAAAACCATCATCGCTGCTGACCAGCGATTCGAAATGCTCCAACGGTGTGGGGATAGAAAAGCGGAAGTCCATACACATCCCAACTGCAGCGCCTTCGCATACATCGCTGGCACTCTCGGGCGCTGCCAGTGCCATGACGCCATGTATAGCACGAGACAGCCCCGAATGCAGGGCCTGTAGGACACAATTGTGCAAAAGCTGCGTAAATATGCTGGCCATCCCCAGGAATCTCCCTAGGAACTATTGCCGAGCTACCGCCACAACTGCGCCTGCAGTTAGCGCTCAAAAACGCTCAGCGGCGCAGCAGGTTGCGCAGCTTCATGCCCGACAAGGCCAGCACGCCAAAGTACAGCAGCGCAGCGCCGGCCATCCACAGCGCCAGCAGTCCCACGCGCTCCAGGCGGTGCGCCCCCATCGCCACCCAGTCGGTCATCTGCGCACCCCAGGCCAGGAATATGCTCAGCAGCGCCACCGCCAGCGACACCCGGGCCAGAAAGATCCACCAGCCCGGCTTGGGCTTGAAGCTGCCGCGCCGGATCAAGCCCACCAGCAGCCACAGCGCATTGATGACGGCACCCAGACCGATCGACAAGGCCAGGCCGGTATGGGCCATGGTTGGCACCAGCACCAGGTTCAGCAGCTGGGTCAGTACCAGCACACAGATGGCAATCTTCACCGGCGTGCGGATGTCCTGGCTGGCATAAAAGCCGGGCGCCAGCACCTTGATGGCGACCATGGCCAGCAGGCCCACGCCATAGCCTTGCAGCGCCAGCGCAATCTGGCCCACATCCGAGCCCTTGAGCGCGCCGTAGTGGAACAGCACCGCCACCAAGGGCTTGGCAAACAGCAGCAGGCCTGCCGCACAAGGCGCGGCCAGCAGCACCACAATACGCAGGCCCCAGTCCAGCATGGCGCCATAGCGCTCATCATCGCCCGCCGCCTTGGCCGACGACAGCTGCGGCGTCAGCACCACGCCCAGCGCCACGCCCAGCAAGGCAGTGGGGAACTCCATCAGCCGGTCGGCATAGAACAGCCAGGTCACACTGCCGGGTGCCAAATAGGAGGCAATCTGAGTGTTGATCATCAGCGAGATCTGGGCCACGCCCACACCCAGCAAGGCGGGCGCCATCAGCGACAGGATGCGGCGCACGCCGGCATCGGCCCAGGCCTGCTTGATGACCGAGGGCCGGCAGGAGATACGCGGCAGCATGCCAATGCGGCGCAGCGCAGGAAACTGCACCACCAGCTGCAGCACGCCGCCCGCCATCACACCAACAGCCATGCCATAGATAGGCTCCAGCCCATGGCTGCGCATCCAGGGCGTCAGCGCCAGCGCGGCCACAATCATGCTGACATTGAGCAGCACCGGCGTGAAGGCCGGCACGATAAAGCGCTTCCAGGTATTGAGCACGCCCGCCGCCAGCGCCACCAGCGACATAAAGCCAATGTAGGGAAACATCCAGCGCGTCATCAGCACGGCCGCGTCGTAGCTGTGTGGGTTCTGGCGCAGGCCGCTGGCCAGCAGCCAGACCAGCGCGGGCGCTGCCACCACACCCAGCACGCAGGTCAGCGTCAGAATCCAGAACAGCACCGTGGCCACGCTGTGCACCAGGGTGCGGGTGCGTTCTTCACCCTCCTTGGTCAAGGTGGTGGCCAGCACCGGCACAAAGGCCTGGCTGAACGCCCCTTCTGCAAACAAGCGCCTGAACAGGTTGGGAATGCGAAAGGCGACGTTGAACGCATCGGTCAACGCACTGGCACCAAACATGGTGGCCATCAGCAGATCGCGGGCAAGCCCTGTGATACGCGAGAGCAGCGTAAACAGGGAGACGGTGGAGGCAGCTTTGAACAGTGACACCCGGGCAGTGTAGCCGCGCCGCTGGCGGGAAATTGCGGGTTATCTGGATTTCTGAGTAAACAGCGGCTATAATGCCCGATTCACTGAAAACATCCGCAGACTCAAAGGACACTCATCATGGCATCTAAGCCAGTCAAAAAGAACCCCCGTTTGGCATCCGGCCGTAAGCGCGCCCGCCAAACCGTCAAGCTGAACGCCGCTAACACCTCGCTGCGTTCCAAGTACCGTACCGCTATCAAGAACGTGGAAAAGGCTGTTGCCGCTGGCGACAAGACCAAGGCCACCGAACTGTTTGCCAAGGCTCAATCCGTGCTGGACACGATTGCAGACAAGGGCATCTTCCACAAGAACAAGGCTGCTCGCGATAAGAGCCGCATTGCTGCCAAGGTCAAGGCCCTGGCACTGGCCGCCTAAGCCCATTAGGCAATCGCACGGGCAGGATCCCCTGCCCGCCGTTTGTAACGGGTGCGCTCTCAGTGAACTAAAAAGCCGTCGCAAGACGGCTTTTTTCGTTGTGTCTGACCCGTCCGTATTAGCGTTGACACCTTGGACTTACCCAAAGGGATAAGCAAGATGGAGTCTAGGACTAAGCGGACACAGAGCGATTACACGCTGGCTTTTAAGCTGGCCGTTGTCGAGCAGGTAGAAAAAGGCGAGCTGACGTACAAGCAGGCACAGCACAAGTACGGCATTCAGGGCAGATCAACCGTATTGGTGTGGTTGAGAAAGCACGGCAGACTTGGTTGGAGCGTTGGTGCATCATCTGCGGCTATGCCGATCAATAAAAAACCCCAGCCTCTGACACCTGAGCAACGCATCAAAGAGCTTGAAGTTCAGCTCAAGGAGTCGCAGCAAAAGGCGCAGCTGTTTGAAGCTGTGATCGACGTGCTGCGCAGAGACTATGGAGTGCGCGTCGTAAAAAAGCCTTTGGGCAAGTCTTGCAAGAGCGGCTCGTTCAAGGACTGAGCGTGAGCCAGGCTTGCCGATTCATGGGCACGAGCCGCCAAGCTCACTACCAAGGCTGCCAGCGCCAGGCCAGGCGGGTGGAGCA
>NZ_SOAL01000016.1 GCF_004364775.1 Comamonas sp. JUb58 | reverse complement strand
GCGCAGGCCAGGCAGATGGTGGCAGAGGCCATACGGATATACAACAGCGAGAGGCTGCACACATCGCTGAAAATGCAAACGCCCGATGCAGTGCACCGGGCGTCATTGGCCGGATTGCTCCGGCCTGTTCAACCGTCCAAACTGTCAATCTAATTTAGGACGGGTCAGTCGACCGATTCTTGGCAGCGCTGGATGGGCTCATACAACAAAGCCAGACCCAAGCATCGCACCCATCAAGCACGCGATGCATACATGCTGCCTGGGCAGCACCAGCCAGCCAACACCCACCCGCAAAAAAGGCCTGATAACTCAGGCCTTGGTGGTGGTGTTGCCAGTGCTGCTGGCCGGACTGGCCGGATCGCCAGGCTTGGCCGGCGCCTCCGGAATCAGGCAGGCATCGGTGGTCTGCAGTCCGTTGTCGCGCGCAAAGTTCATCACAAAGTCCCAGGCCATCGGCTCATGGACCTGCAGCTCGCGCTTGACGATCACGCATTTGGCGCCATTCATCGTCGTGGGAACGCACCAGGGCGAATAGCCCAAATGGCCACCACGGCGCATGCCGCCCGGACGAAACTGGCTCATCACCCCCGCCAGACGCTCCGCCCAGTCGCTGGGGCGAAAGGTCTTCCCATTCTGGGTCAGACCCAGAATGAAAACTTCTTGAGATGTTGGAGAAACCATGGGATGGAAGCCTCTGATAGACGCCTGAGCACAGGATCACTGTCTCAGGCCAAACCCGTATTTTAACTCTTATATAAGAGATACGCACGCGCAAGGCATAAGTTCAAAACATCATCAGATGCAAGAAACGCATAACGTTGCGCCGCCTGCAAAGGCCAGCGGAGCGGATATGCCGAGGCCCTTGCGCTGCGTAGTCTAGCCTGCCGGTATTGGGCCATGCCGGCGCTCAGGCTCCGCTGCGATTCTGTGATGCGCATTCTTCACTAGTCTGTCGCTACACAGCCCCTAGAATGGGACTTCCGCTGGTGCCATGCCATAGGGGTCTGGAGCCATGGCGGATTTTTTGATTCTGTTTCTTTTTTCCGGAGATTTCCATGCAAGACACCGTCAAGCCTTCTGAGCCCCACGTGATGACTACCTATGGCCGCGTGCCGGTCGCACTGGAGCGAGGCCAGGGCGTGCGTGTCTGGGATGTCAACGGCAAGGAATACCTCGACGCGCTGGGCGGCATCGCCGTCAACACGCTGGGCCACAACCACGGCAAGCTGGTCGCTGCGCTGCACGACCAGATGACCAAGCTGATCCACACCAGCAACTACTACTATGTGCCGGGCCAGGAAAAGCTGGCAGCCCTGCTGGTTGAGCGCTCGAAGATGACCAATGTCTTCTTCTGCTCCACCGGCCTGGAAGCGAACGAGGCCTCGATCAAGATCGCCCGCAAGTACGGCGTGGACAAGGGCATCGAAAAGCCGGTGATCGTCGTGTTCGACCATGCCTTCCATGGCCGCTCGATCGCCACGATGAGCGCCACCGCCAACCCCAAGGTGCGCAACGGCTTCGGCCCCCTGCTCGACGGCTTTCTGCGCGTGCCGGCCAATGACTTCGTCGCGCTGCAGGAAGCGACCGAAGGCAACCCCAATATCGTCGGCGTGATGATGGAGCCCATCCAGGGCGAAGGCGGCCTGCACCCGATGCGCGCCGACTTCATGAAGCAGGTACGCGAGCTCTGCGATGCCAAGGACTGGCTGTTCATCGTCGACGAAATCCAGGCCGGCATGGGCCGCACCGGCAAGTGGTTTGCCCACCAATGGGCGGGCATCGTGCCCGATGTGATGTCGCTGGCCAAGGGCCTGGGCTCGGGCGTGCCTGTCGGCGCCGTCGTGGCCGGCCCCAAGGCTGCCAAGGTGCTGCAGCCGGGCAACCACGGCACCACCTTTGGCGGCAACCCGCTGGCCATGCGTGCCGGTGTGGAAACCATCGCCATCATGGAAGAAGAAGGCCTGCTGGCCAACGCCACCAAGGTGGGTGACTACCTGAAGGCAGCGCTGAACCAGGCACTGGCGGGCACGCCCGGCTTTGTCGAGGTGCGCGGCCAGGGCCTGATGATTGGCGTGGAGCTGAACAAGCCCTGCGGCGAGCTGATCACGCGCGGCGTGCAAGAAGCCGGCCTGCTGTTCAGCGTGACCGCCGACACCGTGATCCGTATCGTGCCACCGCTGATCCTGACCGAAGCCGAAGCCGATGAAATCGTCGCCAAGCTCGTGCCGCTGGTCAAATCCTTCCTCGCGGGCCAATGAGCCCAGGACAGACTGCAATGAAACACTATCTGCAATTCCAGGACTTCACGGCTGACGAATATGAATACTTGCTCAAGCGCGCCACGCTGATCAAGCAGAAGTTCAAGGGCTATGTGACCCACCACACGCTGGCTGACCGCACCTTGGCGATGATCTTCGAGAAGGCCAGCACCCGCACCCGCGTGAGCTTTGAAGCCGGCATGTACCAGCTGGGCGGCTCGGTGGTCCACCTGACCACCGGCGACAGCCAGCTGGGCCGTGCCGAGCCTATCGAGGACAGCGCCCGCGTGATCAGCCGCATGACCGATCTGGTGATGATCCGCACCTTCGGCCAGGACAAGATCGAGCGCTTTGCAGCGCACTCGCGCGTGCCGGTCATCAATGGCTTGACCAACGAGTTCCACCCCTGCCAGATCCTGGCCGACATCTTCACCTTCATCGAGCACCGTGGCTCGATCCAGGGCAAAACGGTCGCCTGGGTGGGCGATGGCAACAACATGGCCAACACCTGGCTGCAGGCGGCCAATCTGCTGGGCTTCAAGGTCCATGTCAGCACGCCCAGCGGCTATGGCATCGATGAGCAACTGGCCTTCAGCGGCCGCGCCTACGACAAGGGCTGCTACCAGCTGTTCAGCGATCCGCATGAGGCCTGCAAGGGCGCCGATCTGGTGACCACCGATGTGTGGACCAGCATGGGCTATGAAGAGGAAAACGAAAAGCGCAAGAAGGCCTTCGCCGAATGGTGCGTGGACCTCGACATGATGGCCGTCGCCAAGAAGGACGCCCTCTTCATGCACTGCCTGCCCGCCCACCGCGGCGAAGAGGTGCAGGCCGAGGTCATTGACGGCCCGCAGTCCGTCGTCTGGGACGAGGCCGAGAACCGCATGCATGTACAAAAGGCTTTGATGGAGTACCTGCTGATCGGTAAGCAGGGTTAAACCGCAACGCCACCGTCAGCCCTGCTTGGGCTGGCTGAGCCGCCCCGGCCCCTCCAGATGCAACAATGCCCCGAACCTTTCGGTATCGGGGCATTGTCATTTCAGCGCCTACCTGTCAAATCAGGCAGATCAGGCAGCAGGTGCCGTCGTGCGGATCAGGTGGTCAAACGCGCTCAGCGCAGCAGTCGCACCAGCACCTGCGGCGATGACGATCTGCTTGTACGGCACATTGGTGCAGTCACCCGCAGCAAACACGCCAGGCAGGTTCGTGTGGCCCTTGGCATCGATCTCGATCTCGCCAAACGGGGTCAGCTGCACAGTGCCCTTGAGCCAGCCGGTGTTGGGCAGCAGGCCGATCTGCACAAAGATGCCTTCCAGCGCGACGGTCTTGGTCTCGTCGTTCGTGCGGTCCTTGTAGGTCAGGCCCGTCACCTTCTTGCCGTCACCGTTCACTTCGGTGGTCTGCGCATTCAGGATGACTGTCACATTGGGCAGGCTGCGCAGCTTGCGCTGCAGCACGGCATCGGCCTTCAGCTCGGAGGCAAACTCCAGCAAGGTCACGTGCTTCACCACGCCAGCCAGGTCAATAGCGGCCTCAACACCCGAGTTGCCGCCACCAATCACCGCCACAGGCTTGCCCTTGAAGAGCGGGCCATCGCAGTGCGGGCAGTAGGTCACTCCCTTGGTGCGGTAGGTATCCTCACCGGGCACATTCATGTTGCGCCAGCGCGCGCCGGTCGACAGGATCACCGTGCGGGCCTTGAGCTTGGCACCCGACTCGGTCTCGATCTCGATCAGGCCGCCCTCTTGCGCTGCTGGCGTCAAGGACTTGGCGGTCTGCAGGTTCATGATGTCGACCTCGTAGTCGCGGATATGGCTCTCCATCGCGGCCGCAAACTTGGGGCCATCGGTCTTGTTGACCGAGATGAAGTTCTCGATATCCACGGTGTCGAGCACCTGGCCACCCAGGCGTTCGGCCGCGATGCCGGTGCGGATGCCCTTGCGCGCCGCATAGATCGCTGCGGCTGCGCCAGCAGGGCCACCGCCGACGATCAGCACATCAAAGGCCTCCTTCGCCGAGATCTTTTGCGCTTCGCGGGCTGCCGCGCCGGTGTCCACCTTGGCGACAATCTCGGCCAGCTCCATGCGGCCCTGGCCAAAACGCTGGCCGTTGACGAATACGGTGGGCACGCCCATGATTTCGCGCTCTTGCACTTCCTTCTGGAACAGGCCGCCATCGATCGCGGTATGCGTGATCTTGGGGTTGAGCACGGACATCAGGTTCAGCGCCTGCACCACGTCCGGGCAGTTGTGGCACGACAGCGAGTAGAAGGTCTCGAAGTGCAGGGGCGTGTCGATGTTCTTGACCTGCTCGAGCAACTCTGCCGATTCCTTCGATGGGTGACCACCCACCTGCAGCAGCGCCAGCACCAGCGAGGTGAATTCATGGCCCAGGGGCACGCCAGCGAAGCGCACGCCCACATTGGTGCCGGGGTTGGTGATCAGGAAAGAAGGCTTGCGCACATCGGCCGCATTGTCTTCGACCACCGTGATCTTGTCGTTCAGCTCTTTGATATCGGCCAGCAGCTGGCGCACTTCCTTCGACTTGTCACCGTCGTCCAGGGTCGCCACCAGCTCGACGGGCTTGGTCAAGCGCTCCAGGTAGGCTTTCAGTTGGGCTTTCATGGTGTTGTCGAGCATGGGACTTCCTTCAAACTTCTTATGCCAAGCCTCGTTGGCTTGCAGCACTTTTCAAAAACAAAAAGCCCGGGCGCCAGGCACCCGGGCGTCTACTACGTTGGAATTGCAGCAGTAAGGAAAAGCTTAGGCTTAGATCTTGCCGACCAGGTCCAGCGAAGGAGCCAGGGTCTTTTCGCCTTCTTGCCACTTGGCTGGGCAGACTTCACCGGGGTGCGAAGCCACGTACTGGGCAGCCTTGATCTTGCGCAGCAGGTCTTCTGCATTGCGGCCGATGCCTTCAGCGGTGATTTCCATGGCTTGGATCACGCCTTCTGGATCGACGATGAAGGTGGCACGGTCTGCCAGGCCTTGGCCTTCGCGCAGGCAGTCAAAGTTCTGGCTGATTTGCCAGGTTGGGTCACCCAGCATGGTGTACTTGATCTTGGCGATGGTGTCCGAGGTGTCGTGCCATGCCTTGTGCACGAAGTGGGTGTCGGTGGACACGGAATAGACTTCCACGCCCAGCTTTTGCAGTTCTGCGTAGTGGTCAGCCACGTCGCCCAGTTCGGTAGGGCAGACGAAAGTGAAGTCAGCAGGGTAGAAGAAGAACACAGCCCACTTGCCCAGGACGTCTTTTTCGGTCACTTCGATGAACTTGCCATCCTTGAATGCTTGCGTCGCGAAAGGCTTGATCTTGCTGTTGAGTACGGACATGGTGGTTTCCTTCTGTTGAGTAAAAACGATTGACAGGGGTTAGTGTAGAAACTTCTTAATAATTGATCAACTCAATTAATATAATGATTTCAATTTAAACAAACTATTATTCAAATACTGACCCAAGGCAGATTGCTATATGCGGGCGTATGCAGATTTTGCAAGCCTGCGCAACGCACTGCGCCCTGTTCGCTGCAACTTAGCACAGCGCCATGACAGCCCAGTTGCGCTGCAGCAAGCCGCATCATGCAAGCAAGGTGCGGGCGACGTCAAATGAGAACACGACTCAGCCTTACACGCAGCCAGAGCGAAAGCACGGGGGATAAGCGCTGCCTGGTTTGGTTGCTTGACCTTTCGCAAGGACAATAGCCCCAACACCCGTCATTCACACAAGAGAAGGAGCCCACCATGAAAGGCGATCCCAAGGTCATCGGTTTTCTGCAAGCGCAGCTGAAGAACGAACTCACCGCCATCAACCAGTACTTTCTGCATTACCGCATGTACAAGCACTGGGGTCTGGACAAGCTGGCCAAGAAGGAATACGAGGAATCGATTGGCGAGATGAAGCATGCCGACTGGCTGATGGACCGCATCTTCATGCTGGACGGCCTGCCCAACCTGCAAGACCTGGGCAAGCTGCAGATCGGTGAAGACGTGCCAGAAGCCCTGGCCTGCGACCTGCGTCTGGAGCAAGCCGCCCAAGCCACCATCAAGGATGGCATTGCCCACTGCGAGACCGTGCGTGACTATGTCTCGCGCGACCTGCTGCAAAAGATCCTGGACGACACCGAAGAGCACATCGATTTTCTGGAAACCCAGCTGGACCTGGTCGACAAGGTCGGCATCCAGAACTACCTGCAGTCCATCATGGGCGAAGTCGAATAAGGCGCCCGCGCTGCAACACACCACAAAAAGGACCTTCGGGTCCTTTTTTGTTGTATCTGTCGCACAAACCTGCTTGCATCGATGGTTAAACAGTAATCATTCTCAACTTCAATTACACTGCGCCTTCATCTTTCTTCGCACGCCAGCATCGTTTGTTTACCGGTGCCAGCCAGCGTACCGGGTCATCCCCAACGCCATGCTGCGTGCACACCTATTGCTTCGCCTCGCGGTCCACCAGGCCGCTGCTCGGCGCCTTGGATGTCAGCAGCTGCATCCACTGCGCAGCCTCCCCGCATGGCCCGTGGTCAGGCCCGGTAAAGCTCTGGCGCTGAGCTTGTCAGCGCGCCGTTTTTCCGCGTTCAACACCCGATCACCATGTCTGACACCCTGATCTCCGCAGCCGCGCCGCGTGCGCTGCATACCGCATTGCACACGGCCTTGTGGGCCGCTCTGGCCTGCTGGGGCGGCAACGCGCTGGCGCAAAGCGCCACGCCCGCGCCGGCAGCACCGGCAGAGACCACGCTTGCGCCCATCACAGTGCAGGGCGAGGCCACTGCCGAGACGGCCACCGGCCCGGTCAAGGGCTTTGTGGCCAAGCGCGCCCTCTCCGCCACCAAGACCGATACCCCGCTGATCGAGACCCCGCAGGCCATCAGCGTCGTGACCCGCGACCAGTTTGAAGCCCAGGGCGTGACCACCTTGCGCGAAACCACGCGCTATGCGGCTGGCATCAACTCCAGCTATTTCGACAACCGGGTGGACAGCTTCAAGGCGCGGGGCGGCGATGTCAGCCAGTACCAGGATGGCCTGCTGCGCACCTATGGCACCTACAACAACATCAAGGTCGAGCCCTATACCTTGGAGCGGGTCGAGTTTCTGCGCGGCCCCTCGTCGGTGCTCTATGGCCAGGGCAGCGTGGGCGGCGTGCTCAACCTGACCAGCAAGCGCCCGCTGGACCAGCCCCAGCGCGAAGTACAGCTGCAGCTGGGCAGCCATGACCGCAAGCAGATTGCCAGCGACATCACCGGCCCCATTGATGACGAGGGCCGCTGGCTCTACCGCCTGGTGGCGGTGGGCCGCGACAGCAACACCCAGGTCGACCATGTCAAGGACGACCGCCTGGTCATTGCGCCGTCGCTGACCTTCAAGCCTTTTGCCGGCACCTCACTGACCTTGCAGGCCATGTACCACAAGGACAAGAGTGGCTCGATCACCCAGTTCTTCCCCTGGCAAGGCACGCGCCTGCCCAGCCCCTACGGCCAGATTCCCACCAGCACCTTCATCAGCGAGCCGAACTTTGACAAGTACGACTCCGAGAACAAGTCCTTTGGCTACCTGTTTAGCCACCAGCTGAACGACCACTGGACCCTGCGCCAAAACCTGCGCCGCACCACCAGCGAGGTGGACTACCGCACGCTCTACACCAGCTTTGCCGCCAATGCTGCCGCAGGCCGCCCTGCCCGGCCGGTGTTCGATGCCGATGGCCGCACGGTGCAGCGCGATGCCGTCTGGAATATCAATGGCGGCCGCATGCTGTTGGTCGATACCCAGCTGGAAGGCAAGCTGCAGACCGGCGATGTGCAGCACACGGTGCTGGCCGGCATGGACTGGCAGCGCAACACCACCAGCACCGCTAGCTGGCGTGCGCTGGGCACGCCGCTGGATGTCTACAACCCCGTCTACGGCTCGTTCACGCCGCCCTCGGCATCGCAACTGGTGCAAGCGCCCAATGTGTCGCAGCGCCAGCTGGGCTTTTACCTGCAGGACCAGCTGCGCTGGGGCGACTGGAGCGCCACGGCCGGCCTGCGCCGCGACCATGCCAAGACAGAGACCGAAGGCCGGCCTGCCGCCGCTGCCGACGATTCGGCCTGGACCAAGCGCGTCGGTCTGACCTACCAGGCCGGTGGCGGCTGGGCGCCCTACATCAGCTATACCGAGTCCTTCCAGCCGCTGGGCGGCGTGGACTTTTACGGCACGCCCTACAAGCCGCAGCGCGGCAAGCAGGTCGAGGCCGGTGTGAAGTGGATCCCCGAAGGCAGGGGCATCTCCGGCTATGCCGCCGTCTACAGCCTGCGTGAGCAAAACCGCAAGACCAATGACCCGGCCAACCCGCTCAACAGCCTGCAGCTGGGCGAGGTCAAGACCCAGGGCTTTGAAGCAGAGATGACCGCCAGCCTGGACAAAAGCTGGGATTGGACGGTCGCCTATGCCTACACCGACGCCAAGATCAGCCGCAGCAATGCCGGCGACCAGGGCCAGCGCGTGGCCGCCGTCTCGCGCCATATGGCATCGAGCTGGCTGACGCACCGCTTCGCCAGCCAAGGGCGCGGCGGCTGGAGCGTCGGCGCCGGCCTGCGCTACACCGGCTCGCAGTGGTCGGGCACCAGCGCCATCGACACACCCTCGTCCTTGCTGACCGATGCCATGGTGGCCTACGACAGCGGTGACTGGCGCCTGGCCTTCCATGCCAACAACCTGACCGACAAGGTCGTGATCACGCAGTGCCTGTCACGCGGGGACTGCTTCTACGGCGAGCGTCGCAACTTTCTGCTGACGGCCACTTACCGCTACTGATCGCCAGGGACCAGCGCGGATCGCGGGCGGTGGAATGCCCGCGAGATGGATGCAAAAAAGGCTGCGATAAACACCGCAGCCTTTTTTCCTTTTCGGCTTGTCGTGAATCAGGCTGCCGCCGGCTCCGTGGTCGCCAGAAAATCCTGGCCAATGCGGCCACCCAGTGCATGCACCCGCTCCAGAAAGCGCACCAGGAAGGCATGCAGTCCGGTGGCCAAAAGCTCATCGATGCGGCCGTACTGCAGCTCGGCCAGCAGCAGGCCGGCCTGGCGCTGGGTCTCGGCCGAATGGTCGTTGGCAACGGCCTGCAGAATCTGCACCACCTCGTACATGCTGGCATGCAGCGAGCGTGGCATATCACGCCGCAGAATCAGCATCTCGGCCACGCGCTCGGGCGTGATCACATTGCGGTAGACCTTGCGGTACACCTCAAAGGCCGAGACGCTGCGCAAGATCGCGCTCCAGTGGTAGAAGTCCGACGGCTGGCCGCCCTTGCCCGGCTGGTAGGAGCCGTGGTAATCGTTCTTGACCGCATGGAAGCGCACATCCAGCAGACGCGCGGTGTTGTCGGCCCGCTCGATGAAGGTGCCCAGGCGCAAGAACAGAAAGGCATCGTCCTGCAGCATCGTGCCCGACACAACGCCGCGCGACAGGTGCGAGCGCAGCTTGACCCATTCAAAGAACTTGGCCGGGTCGTTCTCGAACTTCTTGGCCTTGAACAAGCGGTTCACATCGAGCCAGGTCGAGTTCAGGGTCTCCCAGGCTTCGGTGGTCAGCGCGCCGCGCACGGCACGCGCGTTCTCACGCGCGGCCAGCAGGCAGCTGTAGATCGACGAGGTATTGGTTTCGTCGCGCACCATGAAGTGCAGCACCCCATCAAGGGTGATTTCGTCATGGCGCTCATAGTAGGCCGGCAGCAGCTCGCTGATGGACAGCACGCTTTGCCAGGCCTTGGCCGCTGCCGTGGCGGACTGCGGCAGCATGGAGGTCTCGTAGCTCACATTGAGCATGCGGGCAGTGTTTTCCGCCCGCTCGGTGTAGCGGGACATCCAGTAGAGGTGGTCGGCGGTTCGGCTCAACATAGTGACATTCTTTCGCTAGGCAGATGGAGGGCTTTCATTCAGGAACCAGTTGGGTTCACTGCTGCATGCCATCCCACTCGCTGTAATCGTCCTCGGGGCCACGCAGCACCCAGGTGTCCTTGGTGCCACCGCCTTGCGAGGAGTTGACCACCAGTGAGCCATCCTTGAGCGCCACGCGCGTCAGGCCGCCGGGCACCATCTGCACATCCTTGCCGCTCAGCACAAAGGGCCGCAGATCGATGTGGCGCGGCGCGATGCCGCTTTCCACATAGGTGGGGCTGCTCGACAGGCTCAAGGTCGGCTGGGCGATATAGCCGTTGGGCTTGGCCTTGAGCACGGCGCGGAAGGCCTCGATCTCGGCACGGGTGGAGGCCGGGCCAATCAGCATGCCGTAGCCGCCGGCGCCATGCACTTCCTTGACCACCAGCTCATCGAGGTGGTCCAGCACATAGGCCAGGTCATCGGGCTTGCGGCACATCCAGGTCGGTACGTTCTTCAGAATGGCCTCTTCGCCCAGGTAGAAGCGGATCATCGCTGGCACATAGGGGTAGACCGATTTGTCATCGGCCACGCCGGTGCCCACCGCATTGCAGATCGCCACATTGCCCTTGCGGTAGGCGCGCATCAGGCCGGCACAACCCAAGGTTGAGTTAGGGCGAAAAACCTGGGGGTCCAGAAAATCATCATCCACCCGGCGGTAGATCACATCCACGCGCTGCAGGCCCTGCGTGGTGCGCATATAGACCACGTCATCGCGCACCAGCAGATCCTGGCCTTCGACCAGCTCCACGCCCATTTGCTGGGCGAGGAAGGCATGCTCAAAATAGGCGCTGTTGTACATGCCCGGCGTCAGCACCACCACGGTCGGGTTGTTGGCGGCATGGTTGGGCGCGCTGGTGCGCAAGGTGTCCAGCAGCAGATCCGGGTAATGGGCCACCGGAGCGACCGCATGGCTGCTGAACAGGCCGGGGAAGAGGCGCATCATCATGCGGCGGTTTTCCAGCATGTACGACACGCCCGACGGCACGCGCAGATTGTCTTCCAGCACATAGTAGGTGCCGCTGCCATCGGCCTCAGCGGCGCGCACGATGTCGATGCCGGCAATGTGCGCATAGGTGTCCAGCGGCACATGCACGCCCCGCATCTCGGGCCGGTACTGGCTGTTCTCCAGCACCAGGTCGCGCGGGATGATGCCGGCTTTCAGGATTTCCTGGTCGTGGTAGACATCGTGGATAAAGCGGTTGAGGGCGGCCACGCGCTGCACCAGGCCCTTTTGCATCTGCGACCACTCGTGCGAGGGGATGATGCGCGGGATCAGATCAAAGGGAATCAGGCGCTCGGTGCCCGAGCCGTCTTCGTCCTTTTCGCCATAGACCGCGAAGGTGATCCCCACGCGGCGGAATATCAGTTCGGCCTCCTCCCGCAAGGCCTGCATCTTCTCAAAAGGCTGCTGCTGCAACCATTTGGCATAGCTTTGGTAGTGCGCTCTTTCGGCACCTGCTGCATAAGGCAGGCCCTGGTACATCTCATCGAACTTTTGCATCGCAAAATCCTTTTCTGGCACCAGCAGCTTAGCAAGTTTCGCGCCACCCAAAACTAAGTACTAACCTTCATCAAGGATTAGGGGCCGATTTGTTTTGTTTATATCCAATGTCCTACGCGTTTGGCCCAGCTCGGCAGCCTCGTGGCGCCAATAGCGGGGCCGCTTTTTCCGTTCACACACCAGCAGCTCTGGCTGCTCGGATCGCCAGTGTGCTGCACCGCAATGGACCGTGTTGCGCAGCACAATCTGCATCTCTTGGTAACGCTGCTGCACCGCAGCAGCCGGGTGCCTGAAGCGGTTGCGGTAGCCCGTTTGCGCCACCACCCAGCGCGGCCGCACCGCCGCCAACAGCGGCTGTGTGGACGAGGTATTGCTGCCATGGTGGGGCGCCAGCATCAGGTCGGCCCGCAAAGCGGCGGGCGCATCGGCATGGCGCTGTACCAGCGCCCACTCCTGGGCGCGCTCGATATCGCCTGGCAGCAAGGCCGCAGCCGCATGGCCGCCGCGCGCCGCTGCCTCGATGCGCAGCACACAGCTCAAGGGGTTGCCCGAGCTCTGCCTGGGGATGGGGCTGTCGGCAGCACCCAGCTCCTGCTCGCCGGGAAACAGCACGCTGAACTGCACGCCATCCCAGGTCCATGTCTGGCCCGCAGCACAGTCTTGCCAGGGCGCGGCAGCTATGCCCAGGCGCTGGCGCTCATGGGGCAGCAGCGAGCCCATCACCGCCACAGGGCGCAGCTGCTCCACCACCGCCTCGGCGCCGCCGGTGTGGTCCACATGGGCATGGCTCAGTACCAGCAGATCCAGCCGGCCGCTGTCCAGCCCGCGCACGCCCATGGCCCGCATCGCAGGCACCACCACCCGGTCGCCGGCATTGCTGCCTGGGCCATACCGCGGGCCCGCGTCATACAGCAGGCTGTGCCTGGCGGTCTGCACCACAACGGCCTGGCCCTGGCCCACATCCAGCGCCCAGAGCGCAAACTGGCCATGCGCCGGCCGCAGCGGCTCCCAGAACAGGGCTGGCAGCAGACAAGGCAGGCCGAGCAACCGCAACCGCCAAGGCCAGGGCAGCACCAGCCACACGCCGCCCAGCACGGCAGCCAGCGCCGCCCAGCCTGGTGCGGCCGCCAGCCACAGCGCCGCATGAGGCCAGCTCGCCAGCCACTGCAGGACCAACATCAAGGGCTGTAGCGCCCAGGCCGCTGCCGTCCACAAGGGCGGCAGCACCGCCCCCAGCAAGGCCAGCGGCGTGACCACCCAGGTCACCCAGGGGATGGCCAGCAGATTGGCCACAAAGCCCACCACCGACACCTGGCCAAACAGCAGCAGGGACAAGGGCGTGATCGCCAGGGTCACCACCCACTGCTCACGCAGCAGCTGGGCCGTGGCCGCCAAGGTGCCGCGCAGGCCGCGCTGGGCCATGCCTTGCCCAGAGGCTTCAGGGCTGCGGGCACCTGGCCCCCGGTCCGATGCAAACAAGATGCCGACCGCCAGAAAGCTCAGCCAGAACCCCGCCTGCAGCATGGCCATCGGTTGGGCCAGCACCACGCAGACGCAGGCCAGCAACCAGCGCATATACCAAGGCCATTGCCGGCCGCTCGATGCGAGCGCGGCCACAACCACCAGCATCAGCACCGTGCGCTGTGCCGGAATGCCCCAGCCGCTGAACACCGCATAGAGCCCCGCGCACAGCACCCCGCCCCACAGAGCCACATGGGGGGCCGGCAGCCGCAGGCACAGCGCAGGGCTGCGCCGCCAGGCGATGCGGATCATCGCAGCCGACACCCAGGCAAACAAGGTGATGTGCAGGCCCGATATCGCCATCAGATGGGCCACACCGGTGATGCGGAATACGCGCCAGTCCTCGCGGTCAATCGCGCGCTGTTCGCCCGTCACCAGCGCCACCAGCACACCGGCAATGCGCGCACGCTCTGCCGCCTGCGGCTGGCCCGGCGGCGCCAGTTGCTGCACCATGCCATCGCGCACTGCTTGCCGCAAGCGCTCCACCGCATGGCCTTGCCGCGATGCGAGCAACTGCGGCCCCTCGGGCTGGCCGTGGCGCACATAGCCCGTGGCCTGCACGCCCTGCTCCCACATCCACATCTCGTAGTCAAAGCCATGCGGGTTCAGGCTGCCATGGGGTGCCCGCAGGCGCACGGGCAGCCGCCAGCGCTGCCCCGCCTGCAGCAGCGGCAAGGCATCATCAGCCGATGCGGGCTGCTCCATCGCCTCGTGTGCAAAGGCGCGGTGGTCGGCGCGGTACCAGGACAGGTCAACCAGCGGCGGCACTGCCACCAGCGTGCCCTCCAGCCAGGCCTGCTCGGTCTTGAGCCGAAAGCGCTGCCCGCCGCTGACGGGCAAAGGCATGGCCACGATGACGCCCTCCAGCTGCAGATCGACACCTTCCAACACTGGCTGCAACTGGGTGTGAGCCTGGTGGGCGGCGCGCATGCCCGCCAGGCCAAAGGCCAGCGCGGCGGCGGCCAGGCAGCAGAGCGCGCGATCGGGCCACGGCAGCGGCCTGCGCCAACGGCTCAGCAGCAGGCTGGCCATAGCCCCCAGCAGCGCTGATGCCGCGTAGTGCCAGACCGACCCCAGGCTGGCCTGCTGCAGCTGCACAGCGGTGCCAGCCAGGATGCCCCAGAGCCAGGCCGCCGGTCGCCAGTAGCTGCTCCAGCCCTGCCCCACACTGCGCGGGTCGGCCGGCTTGGCGGAAGAAGTCTCCATCATCCCCCCATGCTAGGTAGCGCTGCCAGTCAGCCCGATCCGGACTTGCCCTAAAGTCCGTCGCCGCCCCTCTCAGGCGACATAGATGTGGGCACTCAATCGGGGCATTTGTGCCACACTGAGCGCTTTGCCCCGCCTCCATAGTTGAAAGGATTCCATGAGCGTTTACGACAAACTCCAGGCCCTCGGCATCAGCCTGCCGCCACTGGCGGTGCCCGCTGCCGCCTATCTGCCGTATGTACAGACCGGCAACATGGTGTTTTTGAGTGGCCATATTGCCCGCAAGGATGGCAAGCCCTGGGTGGCGCAGTTTGGCCGCAACATCAACACCCAAGAAGGCAAGCTGGCAGCGCGCGCGGTGGCCATTGATCTGCTCGGCACCCTGCAGCATGCCGCCGGCGGCGATCTGAACAAGGTCAAGCGCGTGGTCAAGCTGATGAGCCTGGTCAACAGCACCGGCGACTTCACCGAGCAGCACCTGGTGACCAATGGCGCCAGCGAGTTGTTCGCCGAAGTGTTTGGCCCTGAAAAAGGCGCCCATGCCCGCAGCGCCTTTGGCGTCGCCCAGATCCCCATGGGTGCCTGCGTCGAGATCGAGCTGATCGCAGAACTGGCCTAAGCCACACCACACGCCATGCGGCGCCTATGCCCTGCGGGTATGGCGCCGCATTGTTTTTGCATGCATGCAGGACCGGCGCTGGCTCTAAGATGCCTCACTTCTACCCAGCAAGGACCAGACCGGCATGTGCATCTACGACCAACTCCAAGCCCTGAACATTGAACTGCCACCGGTGCGCACACCCGCTGCGGCTTATGCGCCGTTTGCACAAACCGGCCAATTGGTTTTTATCAGCGGCCACACCGCCAGCAAGAATGGCCAGCCCTGGACCGGCAAGCTGGGCAAGACCATGGACACCGCCGAAGGCCAGCAGGCAGCGCGCTCGGTCGCCATCGACCTGATGGGCACCCTGCAGGCAGCGGTGGGCGGTGATCTGAACCGGGTCAAGCGCATCGTCAAGCTGATGAGCCTGGTCAACAGCACGGAAGACTTCACCGAGCAACATCTGGTCACCAACGGCGCCAGCGAATTGCTGGCCCAGGTCTTTGGCCCCGACAAGGGTGCCCATGCCCGCAGCGCCTTCGGCGTGGCCCAGGTGCCCCGGGGCGCCTGTGTGGAGATTGAACTCATCGCAGAAGTGGAATAAATCTGTAGATTAGTCGATAGATTTTTCGCTAAATCCCTACAACAGCCGCAGCCATGCGGCTTTCTTGTGGGCGCCGTATCATGGCTGTCGCTTACCGCGCCACCCAGCCCGATTGATATTAGCCATGCAAGAGCCCCGCCCCGCCTCCTCGTCCAACAACAGCACCCGCGGCAACGGCGGCTTTCAGCGCCTGCGCAGCGGCTGGCTGGTCGCCACGGCCTGTTCGCTGGTGGCCTGCGCCTCCACCCCGGACGAGGACAGCCAGCGTCGCTACCAGGCATCGCCCCAGTATTCCTCGGCCGACAAGCGCTTTCAAAACCCGCCCAACCCAGCCGCCAAGCCCCATGCCGGCGGCTTTCAGATCTGGTCGCGCTTTCTGTTTGGCGACAAGAGCGGAACCACACCACAGGACAGCATTCCGGTTCACACCGTCACCCCGGCAAAGCTGCAAGCGCTGCCGGCCGATGCCAACCATGTGATCCGGCTCGGCCACTCCTCGCACCTGCTCAAGCTCCAAGGCCAGTACTGGCTGATCGACCCGGTGTTTGGCGAGCGCGTATCTCCCTTCAGCTTTATCGGCCCCAAGCGCTTCCACCCCACACCGCTGCCCTTGCAAGACCTGCCGCCCATCGCCGGCCTGGTGCTGTCGCACGACCACTATGACCACCTGGACGAGCCGACCATCAAGTTCCTGCTCGGCAAGGTGGAGCGCTACTTTGTGCCGCTGGCCGTGGGCGCACGCCTGCGCGACATGGGTGTGGAGCCCGAGCGCATTGTCGAACTGGACTGGTGGCAGCAAGAGCAACACGCCGGCGTGGAAGTGACCGCCACGCCCAGCCAGCATTTCTCGGGCCGCACCTTGAGCGACCGCAACAGCACGCTCTGGGCATCCTGGGTGCTGCAAACGGGCGGCCAGCGCATCTACTACAGCGGCGATACCGGCTATTTCCCCGGCTTCAAGGCGATTGGCGAGAAGTTCGGCCCCATGGACATCGCGCTGATGGAAAACGGTGCCTACGACGCCTACTGGCCATCGGTTCACATGACGCCGGAAGAAACCATCCAGGCCTTTACTGATGTGCGCGGCCAGGTGCTGTACAGCGTGCACAACAGCACCTTTGCGCTGGCCATGCACGGCTGGCGCGAGCCCATGGACCGGCTCGCCGCACTGACACAGCAGCAGGGCATCCAACTGGCCACGCCCGAGATCGGCGAAGTGCTGACCGTGGGCCAGCCGCGCAGCAACAAGCGGTGGTGGGAAGCGCTGCGTTAAGCGCTTTTTTTCGACATCAGCACCGCTAGCCCAAGGCTTACTCCACCTCGATCTGGGCGCGCTGCGCCACATCGCGCATCAGCGGCAGCTCACGCTCCACGCGCGCCTTCAGCGCACTGCCATTGCCCCAGGCGGGGGTCAGGCCAATGCTCTCCAGCTTTTGCTGGGTGGCGGGCTGTGCCATCACATCGGCCAAGGCGGCTTCGAGCTTGGCGCGCACCGGTTCGGGCAGGCCGGCAGGCGCCAAAAAGGCAAACCAGGTGCTCATGTCAAAACCGGGAAAGCCGCTTTCCGCCACCGTGGGCACCTCGGGCAGCAAGGCCAGGCGCTGGGCGCCCAGCGCGGCAATCGGTTTGATCTTGCCGGCCTTGATCAGCGGCGTGGTTGCCACCACCGTGTCCACCGCCAATTGCACCTGGCCACCCATCAGTGCCGTCAAGCTCGGTGTGCTGCCGTTGAAGGGCACATGCAGCATGCGGATGCCGGTGGCGCTCTTGAGCATCTCGCCGCCAAAATGCACCGACGAGGCCGGGCCAAAGGAGCCGTAGGAAAAGCGATCCGGCGCCGCCTTGGACTGCGCCACCAGGTCCTGCAGCGACGTGGCCTTGACGGCATTGTTGGCCACCAGCACCAGGCCCATGTCTGCGACCAAGCCCAGCATGCTGAAGCTGCGCATCGGGTCATAGGGCAGCGCCTTGCGCACCACCGGGTTCATCGCCAGGGTAGAGCTGGCGCCCAAGAACAAGGTATAGCCATCGGGCGCCGATTTGGCCACCTGCCCGCCCGCCACCGCCGTGCCAGCGCCCGGGCGGTTCTCCACAAACACCGACTGGCCCAGCTTCTCGCTGAGCTGCGAGGCCAGCAGCCGGCCCAGGATGTCCGTGGCCCCGCCAGGCGCAAAAGGCACCACCAGCTTGACCGCACGGTCGGGGTAGCCCTGGGCCCATGTGGGGCGCAGGGCCAGGCCGGCGGCACCTGCGGCCAGGTAGGTCAAAAAGCGGTGACGGGATATCGGCATGGACATGGGATCTACCTTTTTGTGAACAAACGGGTGCAGAACCATCGCAGACCCGCGCTGCCAAGGCGCCGGGTCTGCTGCGGTATGCGCAGGGAAAAATGTGCTGAACGACAGGGACTGGAGAGCGCTGCCCGCCTAGCCAAGCAAGGGGCTGCGGCGGCGGGCATGGCCGCTGGCCTGGTCGTAGGCATGGCCGATTTGCAGCAGGGCCTTGTCCGCCTGCGTGGGCCCGATGATCTGCAGGCCGGCAGGCAGCCCGTTGGGGCCAAAACCGGCGGGGACGGACAGGGCCGGCAAGCCGGCCATCGTGGCGCCCACCACCGTCTGCATCCAGCGGTGGTAGGTGTCCATGCTGCGGCCGCCCACGGCATGGGGCCAGTCCAGCTCGGCCTCGAACGGGAACACCTGCGCGGCAGGCAGCACGACAAAGTCATAGCGCTCGAACAGGCGGCGCAGCACCTCGTACCAGCTGCTGCGTACCTTGGCGGCGGCATAGATGTCCATGCCCGACAGCGTGCGGCCCCGCTCCATTTCCCACAGGGCTTCGGGCTTGAGCAGCGCACGCTTTTGCGGGTCGTCATACAGCGCCGCATTGGCACCCGCCACGCTGAAGCTACGCAGATCGATCCAGGCGCGCCAGAGCTGCTCCAGGTCAAAGTCGGGCAGCACCTCATCCACCGTGCAGCCTATGTCGGCAAAGGCGCCCAGCGCCGCGCGGCAGGTGTCGAGCAGGCCCGGCTCGGTGGGCAGCTGCCCGCCCAGGTCGCCCAGCCAGGCAATTTTGCGGCCTTTGAAGTCGCGCTCCAGGCCCTGGCCCCAGTCCTGCGCACCATCGCTGCGGTGCGTCAAGGGCAGGCGTGCATCAAAACCGGCCTGTACCGACAGCAGCAAGGCCAGATCAGGAATATCGCGTGCCATCGGCCCGGCCACGCTGAACTGCTGGAAGAACAGCTCATCGCCCGGGCCATGCGGCACGCAGCCCACGGAGGTGCGCAGCCCGTAGACATTGTTGAAGGCAGCCGGCGTGCGCAGCGAGCCCATCATGTCCGAGCCATCTGCCACCGGCAGCATGCGCAACGCCACAGCCACCGCCGCACCGCCGCTGCTGCCGCCGGCCGAGCGGCTTTGGTCAAAGGCATTGCGCGTGGTGCCGTAGACCGGGTTGTAGGTATGGCCGCCCAGGCCAAACTCGGGCGAATTGCTGCGCGCCACAAAGAGCGCACCACCGGCGCGCATGCGCTCAAACACCACCGCATCGCTGGTGCTGACCTGGCCTTTGAAAATAGGCGAGCCCTTGGTGGTGACCATGCCAGCGGCGGGCGAGATATCTTTGGGCGCCTGCGGAAAGCCGTGCAGCGGCCCCCGGCTCTTGCCCTGGGCCAGCTCGGCATCAAGCTGCGCGGCCTGGGCCAGCAGCGGCTCGCGCGGCATGGGTGCGACCAGCGCATTGACCTGGGGGTTCAACCGGTCGATCTGGCCCCAGAAGGCCTGCAGCACCTCGGTGCAGGACAGCTCGCGCCGCTGGATGACGGCGGACAGCGCCACGGCGCTCAACTCGACGATGCTGTGGTCGGCAGGAACAGGCTGGGTTGGCATGGGATGTATGTCTCTTTGATGTCAGAAAAATCCAGCATAGGCAATGCGGCCCATTTCGACAATCACAATTTTTTGCGGTTATCGTTGCATTTTTTGCAAAGCAGACCATGACGCCCTCGCAACACCTCCAGGACACCGCCATCCGCTACTTTCTGGAGGTCGTGCGCAGCGGCTCGGTGAGCGAGGCCGCACTGCGCCTCAATGTCTCGGCCTCGGCCGTCAGCCGCCAGATCGCATCGCTGGAAGAGGTGCTGCAGGTGCCGCTGTTCGAGCGCCGCCCGCGCGGCATGGTGGCCAGCGCGGCCGGTGAGCTGCTGGCCACCCATGCCAAGCGCCATGCACTGGAGGCCGAGCGCGTGGTCGCCGATATCGAGGCGCTGCAAGGCCTGCGCCGGGGCCAGGTGCGGGTCTGCGCATCGGCCGGCTTTGCGTTTGAGTTTCTGCCCCTGGCGATGGCCACGTTCCGGGAGCAGCACCCGGGCATGCAGTTCCAGCTGGTGTCGGCCTCACCCGCCCAGGTGACCCAGGCGGTGCGCAATGGCGAGGCCGATGTGGGCCTGACCTACAGCCGCGCGGCGGTGCGCGATATCGATGTGCAGCACCGCCAGAACTCGCCCGTCATCCTGATCATGCCGCCCGGCCACCCGCTGGCCCGCTTTGCCAGCGTGAGCCTGGCGCAAATGCATCCCTACCCGCTGGCCCTGCTGGACGATGGCAATACCGCGCGCCAGCTGTTCGACATTGCCAGCGGCCAGCGTGGCCTGGTGTTTGACCCCGTGCTGGAGAGTGGGCAGTTTGATGCGCTGGTGCGCTTTGTGCTGCATGGCGGCGGCCTCACCCTGGGCGGCGAAGTCACCGTGCGCGAGTATGTGCGCCGGGGCCTGCTGCACACCGTGCCCATCCGCGAGCGCGGCATGCATGCGCGCTCCATCGAACTGCAAACGCTGACCGGCCGCAACCTGCCCCGGGGCGTGCGCGCCTTTGTCGACCACCTGCGGGCGCTGCTGCCGGCACAGCGTTGATCGGCGCTGCAACGACGGGGCATGAAAAAGCCCTGCCGGGCGATGCCGGGCAGGGCTGGGGTGCGATGGGCAATGCGTTTTATTCGACGCGGAACACGGCGCTGGGCTTGAAGCCCAGATCGGCGAGCTTGCCCTTTTTGGCGCGGCCAGCCTTGGCGTTGTTCAGGCTGCGGATCTCCAGGGTTTCCTCACGGGCCTTGCCGCCGCGCCCGATGCCTTCGATGCGGATGCTGCGCGTGTAGACGGCGACGCCGGCGAGGCGGTCCTTGTCCTCCAGGTCAATCAGCTTGAGGCCCTTGCCGCCCTTGGCCATGTGGTTGAGCTCGCCCATCTCGAACGTGAGGATGCGGCCACCCACCGAGGCGCAGGCCACATGGCTGGCATCGGCCAGCGGCAGGCTGCCGCTGCTGCCCGAGATATGCGAAGGCGCGCAGAGCGTGTCGCCCTCGTCCAGGCTGACAAAGGCCTTGCCGCCCTTTTGGCGCGAGACCATGTTCTCCACCAAGGCGGTGAAGCCATAACCGGCGCTGCTGGCCAGCAGCAAGCGGGCCGACAGCGGGCCGGCAAAGTAGTACTGGATCTGGGTGCCGGCTTCGAGCTCCATCAAGGTGGTGACCGGCTGGCCATCGCCCCGGCCGCCCGGCAGGTTGGCCACCGCCACCGAGTAGACCCGGCCGTTGCTGCCAAAGACCAGCAACTGGTCGACCGTGCGGCACTCAAAGGTGCCATACAGGCTGTCACCCGACTTGAAGCTGAAGCTGTCGGCCGCATGGCCATGGCCGGTGCGGGCCCGCACCCAGCCTTTTTCCGACACCACGACGGTGACCGGCTCATCGACCACCTTGACTTCAGCGACGGCCTTTTTCTCTTCCTGGATCAGGGTGCGGCGGGCGTCGGCAAACTGCTTGGCGTCGGCCTCGATCTCCTTGACCATCAGGCGTTTGAGCGAGGCGGGGTTGGCCAGAATGTCTTCGAGCTTGCCCTGCTCTGTGCGCAGCTCGGTCAGTTCCTGCTCGATCTTGATCGCTTCGAGGCGGGCCAGCTGGCGCAGGCGGATCTCCAGAATGTCATCGGCCTGGCGCTCGCTCAGGTCAAAGCGCGCCATCAGCGCCGCCTTGGGCTCGTCGCTGGCGCGAATGATGGCGATCACCTCGTCGATATTGAGCAGAATGGTCTGCCGGCCTTCCAGAATATGGATGCGGTCCAGCACCTTGGCGAGGCGGTGCTCGGAGCGGCGCGTGATCGTCGTCTGGCGGAACTGGATCCACTCTTCCAGCATCAGGCGCAGCGACTTCTGCGTGGGCTTGCCGTCGATGCCGATCATCGTCAGGTTGACCGACGAGGAGCTCTCCAGGCTGGTATGCGCCAGCAGGCAGGTGATCAGCTCGGACTGCGGCGTCTTGCCGGTCTTGGGCTCAAACACCAGGCGCACAGCGGCATCCTTGCTCGACTCGTCACGCACCACATCCAGCAGAGACAGCACCGTGGCCTTGAGCTGGCTTTGCTCCTGGGTCAAGGTCTTCTTGCCGGTCTTGATCTTGGGGTTGGTCAGGTCCTCGATCTCTTCGAGCACCTTTTGCGAGGACACGCCGGGCGGCAGCTCGTTGACGACCAGCTGCCACTGGCCGCGCGCCAGCTCTTCGATGGTCCAGCGCGCACGCACCTTGATCGAGCCGCGACCGGTGCGGTAGGCATCGGCAATGTCCTTGTCGCTGCTGATGATCTGGCCGCCACCGGGGAAGTCCGGGCCGGGAATGATCTGTTGCAGGTCGAAGTCGGTCATCGCCGGCTTCTTGATCAGTGCCACGCAGGCATCGGCCACTTCACGCAGATTGTGGCTGGGGATTTCGGTGGCCAGGCCGACTGCAATGCCGCTGGCGCCATTGAGCAGCGAAAACGGCAGGCGTGCCGGCAGCTGGCTGGGCTCCTCGGTGGAGCCGTCGTAGTTGGGCACAAAGTCCACCGTGCCCATGTCGATCTCGTCGAGCAGCAGGCTGGTGATCTTGGACAGGCGCGCCTCGGTGTAGCGCATCGCTGCAGCGCCATCGCCATCGCGGCTGCCAAAGTTGCCCTGGCCGTCGATCAGCGGGTAGCGCTGGGCAAAGTCCTGGGCCATGCGCACCAGCGCGTCATAGGCGGATTGGTCGCCATGCGGGTGGAAGCGGCCCAGCACATCGCCCACGACGCGCGCGCTTTTAACGGGCTTGGCCGCCGTGGCGCGGTTGGGGCCGCTGTAGCCCAGGCCCATGCGGTCCATCGCAAACAGGATGCGGCGCTGCACCGGCTTCAGGCCATCGCAGACATCGGGCAGCGCACGGCCCTTGACCACCGACAGCGCATATTCCAGATAGGCGCGCTGCGCGTAATTGCCCAGGTCCAGGCTGTCGCCGTCCTCGGGCTCGGGGTTGGATAGCAAATCCAGACCGGTTTGTTCACTCATAGTCGTTCAGCTTTCTTCTTGTGGCACGGCTGCGCGCGGCTGTGTTGGGGTTTTATGGTTTAGCGGCGCTTGCAGCAAGTCATTCCATGGCTCCGCCATGCAGGACGCGAAGCCGAGCGGCAGACATTGCTGTAGCAAGGCAAGGCGAAAGCGACAAAGTCATGGATGGTGCAGGCATGGAATCAAATGTCGATCTCTACTTCGTGGCCGTGCAGCTCCATCAGGTCACGGCGGGCCGCCGCCTCGCCCTTGCCCATCAGCTGGGTCATGACCTCGCGGGTGGCCAGCATATCGGTACGGCTCAGGCGCACGGGCAGCAGGCGGCGGGTGTCCGGGTTCAGGGTGGTTTCCCAAAGCTGCTCGGCATTCATCTCACCCAGGCCCTTGAAGCGGCTGATCTGGCATTTCTCGCGCGGCACGCCATCCTTGGCAGCCTTGTCGAAGATGGCATGCATCTCGGCCTCGTCCAGCGCATAGACCTTGGCCGCAGGCTTTTTGCCACGGGCAGGAATATCGACGCGGAACAGCGGCGGCCGTGCCACGCAGACATGGCCCTTGTCGATCAGCTGCGGGAAGTGCTTGAAGAACAGGGTCAGCAGCAGCACCTGGATGTGCGAGCCGTCCACGTCCGCATCGCTGAGGATGCAGATCTTGCCGTAGCGCAGACCGCTCAGGTCCACCTCGTCATCGGGGCCATGCGGGTCCACGCCGATGGCCACCGAAATATCGTGGATTTCGGTATTGGCAAACAGGCGGTCGCGGTCCACTTCCCAGGTGTTGAGCACCTTGCCGCGCAGCGGCAGGATGGCCTGGGTTTCCTTGTCGCGGCCCATCTTGGCACTGCCGCCGGCCGAATCGCCCTCGACCAGAAACACCTCGTTGTAGGCCAGGTCGCGGCTTTCGCAATCGGTCAGCTTGCCGGGCAACACGGCCACGCCGCTGCCCTTGCGCTTTTCCACCTTCTGGCCGGCGCGTTGGCGCGTCTGCGCTGCCTTGATCGCGATCTCGGCGAGCTTCTTGCCGTACTCGACGTTCTGGTTCAGCCACAGCTCCAACGCAGGCCGCACCATGCCCGAGACCAGACGCACCGCATCGCGCGAGTTCAGGCGCTCCTTGATCTGGCCCTGGAACTGGGGATCAAGCACCTTGGCCGACAGCACATAGCTGGCGCGGGCAAACACGTCCTCGGGCATCAGCTTGACGCCCTTGGGCAGCAGCGAGTGCAGCTCGATAAAGCTCTTGACCGCCTGGAACAGGCCATCGCGCAAGCCGCTTTCATGCGTGCCGCCTGCCGTGGTCGGGATCAGGTTGACATAGCTCTCGCGCACCGGCTGGCCTTCGTCGGTAAAGGCCACGCACCAGGATGCCCCTTCACCCTCGGCAAAATGGTCATCGTTGCGGCCGGCAAAGCCCTCGCCCTCGAACACGGGGATGATCGGGTCCACCGGCAGGGTCTGCAGCAGGTAGTCCTTGAGACCGCCTTTGTACTGCCAGGTCTGCGTCTCGCGGCTCTTGTCCTGCGTCAGCTGCACGCTCACGCCGGGCATCAGCACGGCCTTGCTGCGCAGCAGGTGCACCAGCTCACCCATTGGCAGGAGGCTGGATTCGAAATACTTGGCATCGGGCCAGACGCGCACCGTCGTGCCCTGCTTGCGGTCACCGCTGACCATGGGTCGCACCTTCAGCGGCTCGACCACATCGCCACCGGCAAAGGCCATCGTGGCGACCGAGCCATCGCGGTGCACGGTCACCTCCATGCGGGTGGCCAAGGCATTTGTCACCGAGACCCCCACGCCGTGCAGACCGCCCGAGAAGCTGTAGGCGCCGCCCTGGCCCTTGTCGAACTTGCCGCCCGCGTGCAGGCGGGTGAACACCAGCTCCACCACCGGCGCATGTTCTTCGGGGTGCATGCCAAAGGGAATGCCCCGGCCGTCGTCCTCCACACTGATGGAGGCATCGGTGTGCAGGTAGACGCGGATTTTCTTGCCAAAGCCGGCGAGCGCCTCGTCGGCGGCATTGTCGATCACCTCCTGGATGATGTGCAGCGGATTGTCCGTACGGGTATACATGCCCGGGCGCTGCTTGACCGGCTCAAGCCCCTTGAGGACCCGTATCGAGCCCTCTGCGTATTCACTGGTAGACGTGTTTTTGCTTGCCATAACTTTCCATTCTAGCGGCTGCCATTGTAAATAGCTGTATAGATAAACAGGTGGATTTGTTGACGATTCACGACGCTTGGTCGCAAAAGCCTGCAATGGGCTTGGCCGGCCACTGGGCAATATGCGGGCGACAGCCGGTTTTTGGCGTTGGAGTAACAATTTCTAGAACGTGCTTACGATCTCCTCGCGCCGCGACAGTGTCTTTGCGGGATGGGATGCGAGGCGCAGTGCGCAGCCAATAGCCCGCTATTGGCAAGCGCTGCAACGAAGCAGACCGCCCGCAAAGCCACTGTCCCTACGGGTTGGAGTGAAATCGGGCGATTTCTTCACGCTGGCCCTTGCTTGCACCCCGGTGCAAGCTGCGGACCATCGCTTCGAACTCATCCCGATTGCACTCCAACGCGGCTGCGTAGAGACCGTAATCACGTTCTTAGATAACGAGACATCCTTAGACTATGCAAAACAACGCACAACCATTGTCCATAGCCCGCGTGCTGCTGTGTGGCGGCGCCGTAGTGACCTTATCGATGGGCATCCGCCACGGCTTTGGCCTCTGGCTGCAGCCCATCACGCAGGAGATGGGCTGGACGCGCGAATCCTTTGCGCTCGCGCTGGCGGTGCAAAACCTGAGCTGGGGCCTGATTGGCATCTTTACCGGCATGCTGGCCGACCGTTTTGGCGCCAGCAAGGTGCTGGTCTGCGGCGCGCTGCTCTACGCGCTGGGCCTGGCAGGCATGGCCTGGGCGCCCAATACCTTGATGTTTGCGCTCACCGCCGGGCTATTGATCGGCATGGCGCAGACGGGCACCACCTATGCGGTGATCTATGGCGTCATCGGGCGCCAGCTGCCAGCCGAGAAACGCTCCTGGGCCATGGGGGTAGCCGCTGCGGCAGGCTCCTTTGGCCAGTTTTTCATGGTGCCGGTCGAGGGCCAGCTGATCGCCAGCCTGGGCTGGCAGAACGCGCTGCTTGTGTGCGCCATCCTGGTGCTGACCATCGTGCCGCTGGCCATCGCGCTGCGCGAGCCCAACTTCCATGCGCTCAAGCGCCATGCCGCCAGCGGCCATCAGCAAACCATTGCCCAGGCCGTGGCCGAGGCCTTCCGCCACCCCAGCTTTTTGCTGCTGACGGCCGGCTACTTTGTCTGCGGCTTCCAGGTGATGTTCATCGGCGTGCACATGCCCAGCTACCTGAAGGACTTTGGCCTGCCGCCCCATGTGGCCAGTTATTCGTTGGCGCTGATCGGCCTCTTCAACATCTTTGGCACCTACCTGGCCGGGTCGCTGGGCCAGCGCATGGCCAAGCGCTACCTGCTCTCGGGCATCTACTTCATCCGCGCCATCGCGATCGTGGTGTTTCTGCTGGTGCCCCTGTCGCCCTGGTCGGTCTACGCCTTTGCCGCCGTGATGGGCTTCCTGTGGCTGTCCACCGTGCCGCTCACCAATGGCGCCATCGCACAGATCTTTGGTGTGCAGCATCTGTCCATGCTCAGCGGCTTTGTGTTCTTCAGCCACCAGATCGGCAGCTTCCTGGGCATCTGGCTGGGCGGCTACCTCTATGACCACACCGGCAGCTATGATGTCGTCTGGTATGTGGCCATTGGCCTGGGCGTGTTCGCTGGCTTGGTCAATCTGCCCGTCAAGGAAGAGCCCGTGCGGCGCCAGCCGCTGGCGGCCTGAACACCGAAGCATCATGCAACCGCCTGCCCCACCCTCACCCCCCAACGCTGACGCCGCGCCGCTGCGCAGCTGGCAGCGCGCCGCCATCTGGCTGCTGGTGGCGGTGCTCTTGGCGCTGGTCTTCATGCTCTATACGCAACCAGAATTCATGGTGCGCATGGCCGACCATGTCTGGGCCTGCTTCTAGCCAGGCTATGAGTTCTAGCCCCGCCCCCTCCCCCTGGATCACCCGCTTTGCACCGCTGCTAGCTGCCGGCAGCCAGGTGCTGGATCTCGCCTGCGGCCAGGGACGGCATGCGCGCTACCTGCAGGCCCAGGGTTTGCAGGTCACCGGGGTGGACCGCGACGAGGCCGCGCTGCGTGCGCTGCAATCCGATACGGCAGGCGAATGGCTGCTGGCCGATATCGAGAACGGCGCCTGGCCGCTGGACGGCCGGGCCTTCGATGCGGTGGTCGTCACCAACTACCTCTGGCGCCCGCTGTGGCCTCGTATTCTGGCCAGTGTGGCCCCCGGTGGCCTGCTGCTGTACGAGACCTTTGCCCAGGGCAACGAGGCCTATGGCAAGCCCTCCCGACCCGACTTTTTGCTGCAACCCGGCGAGCTTCTGCAGGTCTGCGCCGGCTGGTCGGTGATCGCCTATGAGGCGGGGCTGCTGCGCCACCCGGAGCGGGTGGTACAGCGCATTGCAGCGCGCCGCCCGCTGGACGGCTCCCAGCCACCGGCCGCGCCGCTGCTCTGAAACCAGGGCCGCTTTGCATAACTTTGCGGCGCTCTAAAACGGCTCCGATCCCGCCCAAACCCAATGGGCATGCGGCTTTCGCTTTGTCACAGCTTCCACAAAGTCGGCCCAAGTTCCTCCACATTTGGCTTTTATAGTTCAGTCATGGGCTCTGCGGAGAGGCGTAAACACACTCCAGTTTCTCTGTTTCACCCGCTTCTTTCTGTCCCACACCAGATCGCGGCCTCCCGCAGAGCCTCTTTTTACACAAGGAATGCCATGAGTTCTCAACCACTTCGCCATCGTCTGCTGTGCAGCACCGCCGTGACTGCAGCCCTCTGGATTGCCACCGCACAGGCCTATGCCGCCACCCCCGCCAAGCCTGCGCCCTCCAAGCAAGCCATTGAGGCCTGCCAGGGCAAGAAGGCGGGCGATGCGGTGCAACTCACCCTGGACAACGGAAAAACCGCCAAGGCCACCTGCCGCCTAGAAGGCAAGCAGCTGGTCGCCAAACGTGGCGCCTCCGTCGGGCCTTGAGCGCCACTGGTAGCGCCCTGATCAAGCAACACTTTTACACACCCACGCACTGTGTAAGAGAATAGCCGGGCAGGCATTGCGTCTGCCCGTTTTTGCCGTTGTCCCCATCCTCTTCCTTTGCCCCACCCGCCCTCTGTGACCAAGCCCCGCCTCCAGCTGTTTCGCTTTACCCGTCTGCAAACGCGGGTGTTGCTGGCCATGGTGCTGCTGCTGCTGGGCCTGCTGCTGGGGTTTTTTGGCTTTTCGTACTGGAGCCTGCAGCGGGGTCTGGGCGGCTATGTCGCGCAGATTGAACTGGGGCGCCTGGAATACCTGGAAAGCCAGCTGCGGCGCGAATATGCCAAGGACCCGCATTGGGCCTCGCTGACCTCCGAGCGCTGGAATGCGCTGACCCGCTTTGGCAGCCAGGCGGCCGTGCCCGTGTCGCCCCCTGCGGAATCCGAGGTACCACGCCGCGCCACCGTTGGCCCGGCGATCACCCCACAGTTACGCCCCATCGAGCGCCACCCGCTGTCGCAGCGCCTGGGCCTGCTCGACAACCAGGGCAAGCTGATCGCCGGTGTATCGCCCACGCCGGGCAGCGCCAAGAACCCGCTGTTCGACAGCCAGCATACGCTGATCGGCACCCTGACCCTGAACCAGCCCGAGGACCTGAAAAACCAGATCGACAATGCCTTTTTGAAGGAGCATCTGGTGTTCCTGGGCATCTCCGGCCTACTGGGTTTGCTGCTGGCCGGCGCACTGTCCTGGTGGCTGAGCCGGCGCTGGATTCGCCCGATTGAGGCTTTGAGCGAAGGCGCCAAAGCCTTTGCCAGCGGCCAGCTCGACTACCGCATTGCAGTGGCCGGCCATGATGAGCTGGTGGAGCTGGCCGACCGCTACAACCACATGGCCGAGCAGCTTTCGGCCGCCCAGGCCCAGCAGCATGAATGGCTGACCCAGGTGGCCCATGAGTTGCGCACGCCGCTGGCCGCAGTGCGGGCCGAGATAGAAGCCGTGCAAGATGGCATCCGCAGCTTTGATGCGCAGACTGCTGCGCGCCTGCACCGCCAGATTCTGCGCCTGACCCAGCTGGTCAGCGATATGCGCGCCACCATCCCCACCGCGCTGGTCGTGCACGCACCGGAGGCCGCGCCCGCACTGCAGCTGACCGCCCACCTGCCCGCCACGGCACGTCCGCTGGACATGCGGGCCCTGACCATTGAGGCGGTGGAAGCCGTGCAGGTCCGCTTTGGCCAGGCGGGCATTGGCCTGCCCACGGCACAAGAGCTGCTGGGCGCGCTGCCGCCGGCCTGGGTGCAGGGCAATGCCCAGCAACTGCACCAGGTGCTGAGCAATATTCTGGAAAACAGCCTGCGCTACACCGATGCGCCCGGCCGGGTCAGCATCAGCGCCAGCCTGCATGGGCCGGTGCCTGCGTCCGGCCAGCGCTGGCTGGAGCTGCACCTCGACGACAGCAGCCCCTCGGTTCCGCCGGCGGAACTGCCCCGCATTTTTGAACGTTTTTACCGCGTAGAGACCTCGCGCAGCCGCGCCAGCGGCGGCTCGGGCCTGGGACTGGCGATCTGCAAAAGCATTGTGCAAGCCCATGGAGGACAATTGCAGGCTTCCATCTCGTCACTGGGCGGACTGCGCCTTACCTTGATCCTGCCCTTGATAGACCCTGTTGCATGAACACCGTCAAACCCCGCATTCTGTATGCCGAAGACGAGGCCGATATCGCCTCGGTCGTCATCGATTACCTGCACCACGCAGGCTATGAAGTCGAGCATTTTGCCGATGGCAGCCAGGCCATGGCCGCACTGCGCGCCCGCGCGCCGCAGCTGGCCATTCTTGATCTGATGCTGCCCGGCACCGATGGTCTGAGCATTCTGCGCGAATGCCGCGCCCGCCAGATCTGCCCCGTCATCTGCCTGACCGCAAAGGTCGAGGAAGTCGATCGCCTGGTGGGTCTGGAGATGGGCGCCGATGACTACATCTGCAAGCCCTTCTCCCCGCGCGAGCTGATTGCCCGCGTCAAGGTGATCCTGCGCCGCCATGCACCACCCGCCCCGGGCGCGGCAGCCAGCCAGGCTGCCAGCGACTGGCAGTTGGACGAGACCACGAGCCAGGCCAGCTGGCGCGGCCAGGACCTGGGCCTGACACGGCGCGAGTTTGCCCTGCTGCACATCCTGCAGCGCCACCCCGGCAAGATCTACCCCCGCAGCCAGTTGCTGGACCTGGCCTATGCCGATGCGCTGGAGGTGAGCGACCGCGCCGTCGACAGCCATATCAAGAACCTGCGCAAGAAGCTGCGCACGGTGATGGGCGACGATGCGGACTGCATCCGCTCGATCTATGGCGTCGGCTTTGCCTTTGAAGACTGAGCAAGCCGCCGGACACCGCGCTGCAGCGGTCTGAGCGGCCTGAGCACCTGCCGAGGCGCTCTCATCAATCCCGCGTGCTGGGGCTCCAGAACGCCTGGCGTACCCCGGGCTTGGCCGCCAGCAGATGAACCATCGCATCCAGCTCTTCGCCTTCCACCGACTGGGCTGCCAAGGTCGCTTCGATGACCACCTCGGCCTCGCCAAAGGGCTTGATGTCGATGTCGCCAGGCGGGTAGCCGCCGCGCTCCAGCACATCCTGCAGCATGGCCAGCGCCAACCGCTGGTGCAGGCGCTCGGCCACCACAAACACTGCATTGGTCATTTCGGTAGAAGCCACATCCAGCGGCTTGCGGTTGATGGCATTGACAAGCGGCCGCAGCAAGGTATTGGCCGCCAACACCAGCACGGTGCCCAGGGCGGCCTGCACGATCAGGTCAGCGCCCGCTGCCGCACCCACCGCTGCCGAGCCCCACAAGGTGGCGGCGGTGTTCAGGCCACGCACATTGCCCTCTTCGCGCATGATGACGCCGGCACCCAGGAAGCCGATCCCCGAGACCACATAGGCCATCACACGCACGGCCCCATCAGGGCCGGCAATGGTATTGGCACTGTCGACAAAGATGGCCGCGCCCACGGCGACCAGTACATTGGTGCGCAGACCAGCGGTGCGCTGGCGGTATTGGCGCTCCAGGCCGATGACGGCGCCCAGCACAAAGGCGGTCACCAGGCTGATGGCCGTGTTCACCAGCGAATTCAGTTGTGTGTAGTTCAGCGCTTCGAGCATGGCGCCCTCCTTAGCAAACGATTATTTTTAATGGCGCTTATTGCCAGCCGTAGCGACGGATGTACCACTTTTTCATGACTTGCGTAAGACCCATGTAGGCCAGCAACACAGCCACCAGGAACACAAAGTACAGGCCAGGCAGGGGCTCCAGCTTGAAATAAGGGGCCAGCGCGCCCATGGGCAGGTAGATGCCGATAGCGACAACTACCAAGGTCATCACACTCACCGGCCAGGCAGCGCGGCTCTGGATGAACGGAATGCGCATGGTGCGGATCATGTGCACGATCAGCGACTGGGTGAGCAGGCCCACGACAAACCAGCCGGACTGGAACAGCGCCTGGCGCTCAGGCGTGTTGGCGCCGAACACCTTCCACATCACGACAAAGGTGGTGATGTCGAAGATCGAGCTGATGGGGCCGAAGAACAGCATGAAGCGGCCCACATCGGCGGGGTTCCAGCGCTGGGGCTGGGTCAGCAGCTCGGGGTCCACATGGTCAAACGGGATCGCCGACTGCGAGAAGTCATAGACCAGGTTCTGCACCAGCAGCTGCATCGGCAGCATGGGCAGGAAGGGGATGAAGGCACTGGCAATCAACACCGAGAACACATTGCCAAAGTTCGAGCTCGCCGTCATCTTGATGTACTTGAGCATGTTGGCAAAGGTGCGGCGCCCTTCCTGCACGCCCTGGTCCAGCACCATCAGGCTCTTGTCCAGCAAGATGATGTCGGCCGCCTCCTTGGCCACATCGACGGCTGTGTCCACCGAGATGCCGATATCGGCCGTGCGCAGCGCGGCCGCATCGTTGATGCCGTCGCCCATGAAGCCCACCACATGGCCATTGGCCTTGAGCATGCGCACGATGCGTTCCTTGTGTGCAGGGCTCAGCTTGGCAAAGATATTGCCTTCTTCCACCACCTGGGCCAGGCGCTGGTCGTCCATCTGCTCGATATCGCCACCCAGCACGATGTGCTGCTCGGTGATGCCCACTTGCTGGCAGACCTTGGCGGTGACGGCGGCGTTGTCGCCAGTCAGCACCTTGGTCTGCACGCCATGGCGTGCCAGCGCCTGCAGCGCGGGCGCAGCGCTCTCCTTGGGCGGATCGATAAAGGCCAGAAAGCCGCAGAGCATCATGCCGGCCTCATCGGCCACGCCAAAGTTGTCTTGGCCCGCCTGGGTATCGCGTGTGGCCACGGCCACCACGCGCAGCCCCTGGGCATTGAGCGCCTCGGCGGTTGCGACAATGCGCTTGCGCAAGCCTGCATCGAGTTCCAGCTCACCACCGGCCGCTTGCACCGTGCTGCTCACCTGCAGGATTTCCTCGACCGCACCCTTGGTGATGATCTTGCCGACGCCAGCAGCGTCACTCACCACCACCGACATGCGCCGGCGCACAAAGTCAAACGGCACTTCATCGACCTTGGCATAGGCATCGACCAGCTGGGCACGCTCGGCATGGGCGAGCACCGCCACATCGAGCAGGCTCTTGAGGCCGGTCTGGTAGTAGCTGTTCAGGTAGGCCATGTCCAGCACATGCTGCGAGACATCGCCCCAGGCATCGAGGTGGCGCTCGACCGAGATCCGGTCCTCGGTCAAGGTGCCCGTCTTGTCGGTGCACAGCACATCCATCGCGCCAAAGTTCTGGATGGCATCCAGGTGCTTGACGATCACTTTCTTGCGCGACAGGAACACCGCGCCCTTGGCCAGGGTCGCAGTCACGATCATCGGCAGCATCTCAGGCGTCAGGCCCACGGCCACCGACAGCGCGAACAGCAGGGCCTCGGTCCAGTCGCCCTTGGTCAGGCCATTGATCAGCAAGACCAGCGGCACCATCACCAGCATGAAACGGATCAGCACCCAGCTGACCTTGTTGACGCCCATCTGGAACGCGGTGGGGCTGCGGTCCATCGCCGAGACCTTGCCGGCCAGCGCACCGAGGTAGCTCTGGTTGCCAGTGGTCAACACCACTGCCAGGCCGGCACCCGAGACCACGTTCGTGCCCATGAACACCAGGTTGCGCAGCTCAACGGGGTTGTGCTGGGCATCGTCGGGCAGCTGGGCAAATTTCTCCACGGGCATGGATTCACCGGTCATCGCCGACTGGGCCAGGAAGAGGTCCTTGGAGGTCAGCAGGCGGCAGTCGGCGGGCACCATGTCACCGGCCGCCAGCTGGATGATGTCGCCTGGCACCAGCTCGCGCACGGGCAGCTCGCGCATGGCCTGCAGTGCAGACAGGCGCGAGGGCGGCGCATCCAGGTCGCGCCCCTCCTCATCCTGAGCGCTGCGGCGCAGTACGGCGGCGGTGTTGGAGACCATGGCCTGCAGGCCAGCAGCGGCCTTGTTGGCGCGGCCTTCCTGCCAAAAGCGCAGGCCGGTGGCCAGCGCCACCATGCTGCCAATCACCACCGTGGCCTTGACATCGGCCGTCAGCCACGAGACGGCAGCCAGCACCGTCAGCAACAGATTGAACGGCGTGCGAAAGCACAGCCACAGGTGCTCGGTGCGGGACATGGGCTTGTCCTGCGAGATGGTGTTCCAGCCCGCTTGCGCACGGGCTTGCTGCACCTGCGCATCGTCCAGGCCCTGGCGGCTGGTGTTCAGGCTTTCCAGCAATGCGGGTTCAGCGGCATGGGCGGCGTTGCGCAGCCGCTCTCCCATGGCCTTGGAAATGCCGGCGTCCACCGGCGTGTGGGCCAGTTGCTCAAACATGGGCAAGCGGCGGAAATGCACGCCCCAGTGGCGCGAGCGCAGAAAGTTGACGAATCCATTCTTCAGCAGGTTCAACATGACCAATCTCCCAGCCAGGGCACGGCTGCGCCGCGCCGCATGGCGTCTGCAATCCATACAGGCGTGCAGGTAGGCGCCGCGGTAGCGCGGCCGCCCACATGCACATCACAGAGAAGAAAGATCAGCGACTGAAGGGGTCCAATGCAGCCGACGCCGAGCAGGACTGCGCAGCCGCCTTGCCCATGGGGGCACGGCGGCGCAGCAGGGTCGCGAGCTGGTGAGGCATGCGGCGGGCCGAGCCCAGGCCGCAGCAAGGCGTAACAGCCCATGGCGCAGCCTGGCGTCGCGGTGCGCGCAAGGAGGCCAGCGAAGACATACGCAGTGGCATGAAAAGCTCCCACACCCGGCGGGGCGGCGCACTCGAACGGCGCTCGCCACGGGGCAAGACTGGAAGATCAAAATGGGATGCAGTAGGGGCGTAGGTCTAACTGACAGAAACTACGGCGCCTCACAGCTGCCCGCCTGGTTGGGCAAGGCAGCGCGCAAAGCTGGGGCGTTTGCGATTACCTTGCCTGTGGTCGGTTGGCCGTTGGCCAACAACTCGGTAAGTCCACAGGGTTTCTCCTGATAAAAAAGCTGGCCGGATTGTAGATCAAGGCCCACAAAAGCACCAGTGGTTGAGAAAGAACAACGCGCTCTTTACCTGCGCTTTTCAGAAGGCTCAGTCCAGCACCAGCTTGCGCTGCTGCATCAGCTGCTGGATCTGGCTGCGTGTATCGCTGATCAGCACTGCAAACTGTTGCGGGCTGCCACCCATGGGCACCACACCGAGCTGGTCCAGGCGCGCCTGCACAGCGGGTTGGCGCAAGGCATCGCGGGCTGCGTGGTTGAGGGCATCGATGACCGCTGGCGGCGTGCCCGCCGGTGCCACCACGCCAAACCAGGTGATGGCCAGGCGGTTGAGGGCCGGGTAGCCTGCCTCGGCCAAGGTAGGCACCTGCGGCAGCGCTGGCAGCCGCTGGGGCGCGGCCACCGCAAAAGGCAGCAGCCGCCCGGACTGCACCAGGCTGCTGGACGAGGGGTACTGGTCACTCAGCACCTGGGTCTCGCCCGACAGCGCACTGTTGATGACGGGGCCCTGGCCCTTGTAGGGAATGTGGCGCAGGCGCACGCCCAGCGCCTCGTTCATCGCCTCGGCAATCAGGTGGCCGATGGAGCCCACACCGGCCGATCCAATCGTGTAGTGGTCGGGCTTGGCGCGCAAGGTAGCCACCAGGCCTTGCAGATCCGTCACGCCCAGGCTGGGATGGGCGGAGAACACCGACGGTATCTGCGCCAGCGCGATGACCGGCGCCAGCTCTTCAAGCGGATCGCGGCGCACCGACTTGAGCATCACGGTATTGACGGCCAGGGTGCTGATCGTGCCCACGCCAATGGTGTAGCCGTCGGGCTGGGCACGGGCCACTGCCTCGGCCCCGATCAAGCCTGCGGCCCCTGCCTTGTTCTCCACCACCACCGGCTGGCCCAGCGGCTCGCGCATCGCATCTGCTATCAAGCGGGCCACGATGTCGGTCGAGCCACCGGGTGCAAAGGGCACCACCAGCTTGATGGGCTGGCTCGGATACGGACGCCGCTCTTGTGCCTGCGCCTGCGCCTGCGCATGGCCAGCCCCTGCCAGACCCAGGCAGACCAGAGCAAGCAGCAGCGCAAAGGGGCGCAGGGTGGAAAAGCGGGAGATCATGGCAGGCGGCGACTAAAACGCAGAGACCAGAATTATCCTCCTGCGCGGGAAACTTGCACTAAGCAGCGCAGCTGGCCTGTACGCCCTGCCCGTCATCCTGCAGCCCCTGGCTCTGGGCGTAGTCCATGCCCCAGTCGCGCATCGCAATCAGCACTGGCTCCAGGCTACGCCCCAGCTCGGTCAGTGCGTAGTCCACGCGCGGGGGCACCTCGGCATAGACGGTGCGCGCAACAATGCCAGCCTCTTCCAGCTCGCGCAGCTGCAAGGTCAGCATGCGCTGGGTGACATTGGGGATCGCACGCGCCAGCGCGCTGAAACGCTTGGTGCCATGCATCAAGTGGAAAAGCACAATCGGCTTCCAGGTGCCACCCATCACCGACAAGGTGACCTCCACCGCGCAACCACTTTTGCTGTTCAAACGCTTCATATCCCTGGCTCCCCGGCAGACGACAAACGCCCCATCCTAGCGCCAAGCCAATGCCCATGCATTGCTTACATTTTTAATACTAGACCACAAATATGTCGGTTCTGGCTTTCCGAGGCTAGCGCTTGCATGATGGCCGGGTGGCTGCAGCCTGCAGCCTTTGTGATGCCAACCAAGGAAAGAGAAACGCCATGAAAGCCATACAACTTGCGGCCCCCGGCGGCCTGGACCGCCTGCAGCTGGTCGATCTGCCAGCCCCCGCAGCACCGCGCGCCGGAGAGATCCAGGTGCGCCTGCACGCCAGCTCGCTCAATTACCACGACCTAGCCATTGCCGCCGGCCGCTCGGCCACAGCCGATGGCCGCATCCCGATGGCCGATGGCGCCGGCGTGGTGACGGCAGTCGGTGAAGGGGTGAGCGAGTTCGCCGTGGGCGACGCCGTAGTCTCCTGCTTTTTCCCGCTGTGGCTATCGGGCAAGCTAGTGCCCTCTACCTTTGCCACCGTGCCTGGCGATGGAATCGATGGATTTGCGCGCGAGCAGGTCACGATGGCCGCCACGGCCTTTACCCATGCGCCCAAAGGCTATACGCATGAAGAAGCAGCCACCCTGACCACCGCCGGCCTGACCGCCTGGCGCGCCCTGGTCGTCGATGGCCGCATCGAAGCCGGGCAAACCGTGCTGGTGCTGGGCACCGGCGGGGTGTCCATCTTTGCCTTGCAACTGGCCAAAGCGATGGGCGCCAAGGTGATTGCCACCACCTCCAGTGCCGCCAAGGCAGAGCGCCTGCGCGCCATGGGTGCCGACACCGTCATCAACTACCGCGACCAGCCCGAATGGGGCGATGCGGTGCTGCAAGCCACCGGCGGTCGCGGTGCCGATATCGTCGTGGAAGTGGGAGGCCCCGGCACCCTACCCCAGTCCATCCGCGCCTGCGCCGTGGGCGGCCATATCGCGCTGATCGGCGTGCTGACCGGCTTTGCCGGCGATGTGCCCACCCTGGAGCTGATGCGTAAGCAGCAAACCCTGCAAGGCCTGATCGTCGGCAGCCGCGAGCAGCAACAAGACCTGGTGCGCGCGCTGGACCAACTGCCGCTGCGCCCGGTGATCGACAGCAGCTACCCGCTGGAGAAAATCGCCGATGCCTTTACGCACCAGATCAGCGCGCAGCACTTTGGCAAGATCTGCCTGAGCTGGTAAGCGGCCACGGCAGCGCAAGCGCTCTGCCGTCTGCCCCATTGCCGCCAATCGCCCCATGAAAAAACCGCCCCGGGCTTGCGCCTGGGGCGGTTGTTCGTTGGGCGGCAGACGATCAGTCCAACAGCGAAATATCGCGCACTGCACCCTTGTCGGCCGAGGTCACCAGCTTGGCGTAGGCCTTCAAAGCGGTGGACACCTTGCGTGGACGCGGCTTGGCAGGCTTCCAGCCCAGCGCATTTTGTGCCTCGCGGCGCTTGGCAAATTCCTCGTCGCTCACCAGCGCATTGATGGTGCGGTTGGGGATGTCGATCAGGATGCGGTCACCGTTCTGCACCAGGCCAATGGCGCCGCCGGCAGCTGCCTCTGGCGAGCAGTGGCCGATGGACAGACCCGAGGTACCACCCGAGAAACGGCCATCGGTCAGCAGTGCGCAGGACTTGCCCAGGCCCTTGGACTTGATGTAGCTGGTCGGGTAGAGCATTTCCTGCATGCCGGGGCCGCCCTTGGGGCCTTCGTAACGCACGATCACGACATCACCGGCCTTGACCTTGTCGCTCAGGATGTTTTCCACGGCCTCGTCCTGCGACTCGACCACATGGGCCGAACCTTCGAACATTAGGATCGAGTCATCGACACCGGCGGTCTTGACCACACAGCCGTCCAGCGCGATATTGCCGCGCAGCACGGCCAGGCCGCCTTCCTTGGAGAAGGCGTGTTCGTAGGAACGGATGCAGCCTTCGGCGCGGTCCAGATCCAGGCTGGGCCAGCGCGTGCTTTGGCTGAAGGCCACCTGGGTGGGGATGCCGGCAGGGCCTGCCATGTAGAAGGTGCGCACGGCCTCGTCTTCGGTACGCACGATGTCCCACTGGTCCAGCGCGTCCTTCATGGTCTTGGCATGCACGGTGGGTGCATCGGTGTGCAGCTTGCCGGCGCGGTCCAGCTCACCCAGGATGGCCATGATGCCGCCTGCGCGGTGCACGTCTTCGATGTGGTACTTGTTGGTATTGGGCGCCACCTTGCACAGCTGCGGCACGGTGCGCGACATGCGGTCGATGTCGGTCATCGTGAAGTCGATCTCCGCCTCTTGCGCGATCGCCAACAAGTGCAGGATGGTGTTGGTCGAGCCGCCCATCGCAATGTCCAGCGTCATCGCGTTCTCGAAGGCCTTGATGCCCACGGCGCGCGGCAGCAGGGTGGCTTCGTCTTGCTCGTAGTAGCGCTTGGCCAGGTCCACAATCAGGCGGCCTGCGCGCTTGAACAGCTGCTGGCGGTCCGAGTGGGTCGCTACCACGGTGCCATTGCCTGGCAGGGCCAGGCCCAGCGCTTCGGCCAGGCAGTTCATCGAGTTGGCGGTGAACATGCCCGAGCAGGAGCCGCAGGTCGGGCAGGCCGAGCGCTCGACTTCGGCCACATCGGCATCGCTGACATTGCTGTCAGCGGCCATCACCATGGCATCGACCAGGTCGAGCTTCTTGATCTGGATGGTCTTGCTGCCGTCAGCAGCAGGCACGGCCAGGCGCACCTTGCCAGCTTCCATCGGGCCGCCCGAGACAAACACCACGGGGATGTTGAGGCGCATCGCGGCCATCAGCATGCCGGGGGTGATCTTGTCGCAGTTGGAGATGCAGACCATGGCATCGGCGCAGTGCGCGTTGACCATGTATTCAACCGAATCGGCAATCACTTCGCGACTGGGCAGCGAGTACAGCATGCCGTCGTGGCCCATCGCAATGCCGTCATCGACGGCAATGGTGTTGAACTCCTTGGCAACGCCACCTGCAGCCTCGATCTCGCGGGCTACGAGCTGGCCCAGGTCCTTCAGGTGCACATGGCCTGGAACGAACTGGGTAAAGGAGTTCACCACCGCAATGATGGGCTTGGAGAAATCGTCGTCTTTCATGCCGGTGGCGCGCCACAAGGAGCGGGCACCAGCCATGTTGCGACCGGCGGTAGAGGTTTTGGAACGGTATGCGGGCATCGTGGTGTACGAATCAGTAAACAATAAGAATGCGGCCTGTCTTGCATAGTGCGGGCCTGGATATACGCCAGGGCCAGCGGGCAAGTTGGCGAGAACCTCTTGAGTGCACGCCGATGTGAGCGCTGATTATGGCGCAGCTGGGCAAATGACGGAGACACTCGGGTTCCAGCCAGTAAAGGCGGTAGGGACAGCGGGCGGACGGAAAAAAACCGCCCCCAGGCGGTTGCTGCGCGGCGGCGGCTGCCTTAGCGGCGTCGGCGGGCCGATTGGCCCAGCGCTTCCTTGGACTTCTGCAGGCGGCGCTGCTTTTTCAGATCTTCCTGCTCCATCGCCTTGCGCTTGGTGTAACCCGACCAGTCGGCCCAGGCCCACCACAGCGCCGCCAGACCAAAGGGCGCCAGCACGGTCAGCCAGGACCAGGCCGCGACCGGGCCGATTTCCAGGTACTTCAACAACAACAGAATGATCCCCAGGATCAGAAAATACATGGTCTCTCCCTCTTCTCGCTCGCTTGGCCACTTGGGTATCGGGCTCGTAAAGTGTTCTCGGTTGCGGAACATCATGGCCGCCGCGCAGTCCAAAGAATCTGCGCTTGCAGCGAGCCATTAGAATTAATGTACCTCATGCGCTAAGGAGAAGACACGATGAACCGTATTCTGATTGCCACGGCACTGGCCTTGTCGGCCAGCGCACCTGCGTGGGCTGATCAGGCATTGGCCCAATCCAAGAACTGCATGGCTTGCCATTCGGTCGACAAGAAAGTGGTGGGCCCCGCATTCAAAGATATTGGCGCCAAGTTTGCAGGCCAGCCTGGCGCCGCCGACATGCTGGCCCAGAAGATCATCAAGGGCAGCGCTGGCGTCTGGGGCCCCGTGCCCATGCCCGCCAACACCCAGGTCAGCGAAGCCGATGCCAAGAAACTGGCAGCCTGGGTGCTGACCCTCAAGTAAGCCACGCGTCGCATGCAGGTCGGGCCCCACAGGCCCATGCCAACAAAAAGCCACCTTGCAAGGTGGCTTTTTTGCGGTGGGCTGCAGCGGTTTAGAAGGTATTGCGCGGTGGCTCGACCTGGCGCATGCGGTCTTCAATCTGGCCCATATAGGCGGCATTGCTGTTGTCCGACTCCTGGGCGCGGGCGACCAGATGGGCTTCCAGCTCTGCCAGGCGGGCCAGCAAGGCAGATTGGCCCGCAGCATGCTGGCTCTCCAGCACCTGGCGCAGCTCGGTAAAGCGCGATGCCTCGGCCTTGTCAGCCAGCTCGCGCTGCGCCGTCATCTCCTTGTTGTGGCGGCGCGCCTCCAGCATCACCGAGCCTTGCAGCGACAGCACATAGGCGATAAAGATCACGCAGAGCAGCACCGTCAGTGCCAGCATCAGCACGCCCAGCGGGGCATGGATGGTGCTGAGGCCCAGGTTGACTTCAGAGGGGGTGGACAGCACCTCCCAGTTGAGGGCCGCCAGGCCGCCGATGAGCACGGCGATGATGAGAAGAAGAATGCTGCGCATAGTGGAATTTGATGGCATGGATAGAACGCATAGACCATAGCACGGTCCATGCGCCATGGCTTGTCAGCCAATGCTGGCACTTTCCCAGCGCTTTTCCAGCTTTAACAACAACTTCGCGCGCTGGGATGCCCCAGCGCGCCATTTGTTGACATTTGCCGATCAGTGCGTATCGGACAGCTGGTCGAGGATCGCCGGGTTCTCCAAGGTGGAGGTGTCCTGCGTGATCGCCTCACCCTTGGCAATCGAGCGCAGCAGGCGGCGCATGATCTTGCCCGAGCGCGTCTTGGGCAGGTTGTCGCCAAAACGGATGTCCTTGGGCTTGGCGATGGGGCCGATTTCCTTGGCCACCCAGTCGCGCAGCTCCTTGGCAATCTGTTTGGCTTCGTCACCGGTGGGGCGTGAGCGCTTGAGCACGACGAAGGCGCAGATCGCCTCGCCGGTCATGTCATCGGGCCGACCCACCACAGCGGCCTCGGCCACCAGGTCGGTTTTGGACACCAGCGCCGATTCGATCTCCATCGTGCCCATGCGGTGGCCCGAGACGTTGAGCACATCGTCAATGCGGCCGGTGATACGGAAGTAGCCGGTCTTGGCATCGCGCACCGCGCCATCGCCCGCCAGGTAGATGCTGCCGCCCATTTCCTCGGGGAAATAGGCCTTCTTGAAGCGCTCGGGGTCGTTCCAGATCGTGCGGATCATCGAGGGCCAGGGCTTGCTGATCACGAGGATGCCGCCGGTGCCGTTGGGCAGTTCCTTGCCGGTCTCGTCAACAATCTGGGCCATGATGCCCGGCAGCGGCAGGGTGCAAGAGCCGGGCACCAGCGGCGTGGCGCCGGGCAGCGGCGTGATCACATGGCCGCCGTTTTCCGTTTGCCAGAAGGTATCGACAATCGGGCAGCGCTCGCCGCCGATGTTCCGGTAGTACCACATCCAGGCTTCGGGGTTGATGGGCTCCCCCACCGAACCCAGAATGCGCAGGCTGCTCAGGTTCCAGTTGCGCGGATGCACCTTGTCGTCCGAGTCAGCCGCCTTGATCAAGGAGCGGATGGCCGTGGGCGCGGTGTAGAAGATGGAGACGCCATGGCGCTCGATCATCTGCCAGAAGCGGCCGGCATTGGGGAAGGTGGGCACGCCTTCAAAGACCACCTGGGTCGCGCCAGCGGCCAGCGGGCCATAGGCGATATAGGTGTGGCCGGTGATCCAGCCGATATCGGCCGTGCACCAGAACACGTCGCTGGGCTGCAGGTCGAAGGTCCACTCCATCGTCATCTTGGCCCAGAGCACATAGCCGCCGCTGGCATGCTGCACGCCCTTGGGTTTGCCGGTGGAGCCGCTGGTGTACAGAATGAAGAGCGGGTGTTCGGCATTCACCGGCACCGGCGCGCATTCCTTGCTCTGGCCGGCCAGTGCCTCGCCAAAGCTCACATCCCGGCCTTCCACCTTGTTCCAGGCCGTGGCAGTACGCTCAAACACCAGTACTTTCTTGACGGTGTCGCAGCCACCCATGGCCAGCGCGTCATCCACAATCGCCTTCAGAGGCAGCTCCTTGCCGCCGCGCATCTGGTAGTTGGCGGTGATGATCAGCACCGCACCGGCGTCGATGACGCGCTCATTGACCGCCTTGGCCGAGAAGCCGCCGAACACCACCGAATGGGTGGCACCAATGCGCGCGCAGGCCTGCATCGCCACAATGCCTTCCACGGTCATCGGCATATAGATCAGCACCCGGTCGCCCTTTTGCACGCCCTGGGCCTTGAGCGCATTGGCAAAGGCGCTGACCTTGTCGAGCAGCTCGCGGTACTTGATCTTGCTGACCTGGCCATCATCGGCTTCAAAGATGATCGCCGTCTTGTTCTCCACCGGCGTGCCGATGTGCTTGTCCAGGCAGTTGGCGCTGACGTTCAGCTCGCCATCCTGGAACCACTTGAAGAACGGTGGCTGGCTCTGGTCCAGCACTTCGGTGAAAGGCTTGGTCCACTGCACATGCTCGCGGGCACGCTTGGCCCAGAAGCCTTCAAAGTCGGACTCGGCCTCGGCGCACAGCGCCTGGTAGGCCTCCATGCTGCCGACACGGGCGCTGGCAGACAGGCTGGCGGGTGGGGGGAAAACGCGGTTTTCGACCAGAACGGATTCAATCGTTCCTTGGGCTGGGGCTGTCATGGGTTGTCTCCTTTGCAAACATTGTAGGTATGAAAATCGCTGCTACTGTGGACCGGCGCACTTACATGCATCTGACAGCCGCATGCGTGGCGGGCTTCCGCCAGCGGCAGATCCATAGCCAAAATCAACCACCCTATCGAGGTGACGAATTTTGGCAATCGCCACACGCAAGACGCAGGTGGCTGGCTACAATCCGCGTCGCTCTTTTGGCTGCATGTCCGCCGGGGTGAGCCAGCACGCAGGCAGGCTGGCACCGCAACCACTCACCTTTGGCCGGCACAACGAAAAACTCCAAATACATCGCAGTCCAGCAGCGCCTTCTCCACTTCCTCCTCCATCATGTCTCTGCCTCAAAATGCTCCCTTGCGCCCCTTGCCGGCGCTGATTTTTGCCAGCCGCTGGCTGCAGTTGCCGCTCTACCTGGGGCTGATCGTTGCCCAGCTGGTGTATGTCTGGCATTTCCTGGTTGAGCTGCTGCACCTGGTTGAAGCTGCCTTTGGCAGCGATACCGCGCTGCGCATCCTCGTCACCTCGGTGGGCTATTCGCCCGATGTCCAGATCACCGCCCTCAACGAGACCATCATCATGCTGGTGGTGCTGGGCCTCATCGATGTGGTGATGATCTCCAACCTGCTGATCATGGTGATCGTGGGCGGCTACGAGACCTTTGTCAGCCGCATGCACCTCAACCGCCACCCCGACCAGCCCGAATGGCTGGGCCATGTGAATGCCTCGGTGCTCAAGGTCAAGCTGGGCCTGTCCATCATCGGCATCAGTTCCATTCACCTGCTCAAGACCTTTATCAATGCACCCAATTACAGTGAGAAGGTGCTGATGTGGCAGACCATCATCCATGTGGTCTTCCTGCTGTCGGCTCTGGCCATTGCCTGGACCGACCGCATCCTGCACCCCGCCGGCCCTGGCCACAAGGACAGCCACTGATCCAGCAGCCGCTGCGCGCATCACACCAGCCCCGCCCCTGCGGGGCTTTTTCATGGGCGCTTGGGCGATCCGGATTGGCGAAATATTCCTACACGGCAGCCGCATGGTTTCGGATATCGGTAGTTATTTACCATTAAAAGACAGCATTCACAGCACAAGCAACGTGATCGGTACGCAATTGCCAAAATTAGGGTCTTTTGCGGAGAGGTTTGGCGAGAAATTGAAACTAAATGTGTTTTAACACTTCAGAACCCCGACCGCTTGATCCGACCATATTTGGTTTTTTGTTGCTATTAAAAAAGTAGCATCGCAGAAATCAGATGCTGCAAATCGGCGTTTGCAAGGCCAAATTCGCCCGGATGAAACCCGCTTTTTTTGACTTCTATATTTCCAATACGTATACTTAAGGAATGTTTTACAACCTGCAACGCAGGTAATCCGTGCCTTTCTGACAGGTGCGGATCGTCTCCGTCGGGTCTTTGGCGCCACGCCAAAGTCCGTCAACAGGCCGGAATATTCCCGGCCCTGATGCCCCGGCGTGGTGGCCTTTTTACAGTGTCCGCCGCGCTCGCGTGATTGAAACGATCGGGTTTCAATGCGCACGAGAGACCCTGTACCTGGCTCGACCCTTGAGCCCTTCGCTTCTGGCATGCATGCCCGGTACAGGCAGAAATTGTTGGTCACATTGTGTGTCCTGCCCACGAGGGCTTGCCATGGCGGTCGCTTTGACCGCCAGGCGCAGCTATCGGCATCAGGGTTGAGAGATTGACGGTCCCGTGCTGGACGACGCCCCTTTGTGGGCGTCTTCAGCGTTGTAGCCACTACAACTTAGGGAGGAGCCACGCATGGCCAAACAAATCCGTATCGAGAACGTCTTCAAGGTGTTCGGAGATTCCCCCAAAGCCGCACTGGAACTGGTGCGCAAAGGCGCCACCAAACAAGAAGTCATGGAGAAGACCGGCAACTCCATCGGCGTGTTTGACGCCAACTTCACCATCGAAGCCGGTGAAATCTTTGTCGTCATGGGCCTGTCGGGCTCGGGCAAATCCACCCTGGTGCGCATGCTCAATCGCCTGATCGAGCCCACCAGCGGCGCCATCGTCGTCGATGGCCAGGACATCAACCAGCTGTCGGACAGCAAGCTGCGCGCGCTGCGCCGCAAGGACATCTCGATGGTGTTCCAGTCCTTCGCGCTGATGCCCCACCTCACCGTGGTCGAGAACACCGCCTTTGGCCTGGAGCTGGCCGGCGTGGGCTGCGAAGAGCGCCTCACCGCCGCCGAGCAAGCGCTGGAGCAAGTGGGCCTGGCCGGCTGGGGTGCGAGCTACCCCGATGAGCTGTCGGGCGGCATGCAGCAGCGTGTGGGCCTGGCCCGTGCGCTGGCGTCTGACCCCTCGATCCTGCTGATGGACGAGGCCTTCTCGGCACTCGACCCCATCATCCGCACCGAAATGCAGTCCGAGCTGATGCGCCTGCAGGAAATCAAGCGCCGCACCATCGTCTTCATCTCGCATGACCTGGACGAAGCCATGCGCATTGGCGACCGCATCGCCATCATGAAGGATGGCATGGTCCAGCAGGTCGGCACACCCGATGACATTCTGCGCAACCCCGCCAACGAGTATGTGCGCGCCTTTATCCAGGGCGTGGATGCGGCAGCGGTGTTCAAGGCCGCCGATATCGCCCGCCGTGGTATCACCATCGTCAAGGAAAGCGACCAGCGCGGCGCCCGTGCCGCGATGCAGCTGCTGCAGGACGAGGACCGGGATTTTGCCTATGTGGTCTCGCCCCGCAAGCAGTACCTGGGCACCGTCTCGACCGAGTCCTTGCGCAATGCCTTGAAGGGCCATGTCGGCCCGCTGGGTCTGCAGCATGCCTACCTGGACAAGGTCGAGCCGATTGCCGAAGACGCGCTGGTGGCCGATCTGTTTGGCCAGGTGGCGCAAGCACCCTGCCCGCTGCCGGTGCTGCGCGCCGATGGCCGCTTTGTCGGCGCCATCAGCAAGAACACCTTGCTGCGCTTCCTGGACCGCGACACGCCGCCCGTGCCGCCCACCGACCCCGCCGTGATCGCCATGCAAGCGGCCACCGAGGCCGCTGCCGCTGAAGCCGCCAATATCGACAACAACGACAACAGGAGTGCCGCATGAGTACCGACAACACGATGACCATCGCCCAGAACACTGCCGCTGCCGACCCTTGGGCCGATACCGCATCGACCAGTTCCAGCGCGGCCACCGCCTGGACCGGCACCGACATAGCCAGCACCCCGGCACCCGCTACCGTCAGCGATGACCCCTGGCAGGCCGTTGGCAATGTCTCGGGCAATACCGACTGGCTCGGCGGCCCCGACGCCGTAGGCCAGACCGCCGATGCCGCCCAGGCTGCAGCGCAGCATGCGCAAGTCGCGCACGACAGCGGTTTCCACCTGAGCCAGCTCTGGGATGGCAGCCTGCCGGTGCAGGACTGGATCAACAGCGGCCTGACCTGGGTCGTCGCCAATTTCCGCCCCTTCTTCCAGACCGTGCGCGCGCCGATTGACGGCACGCTCACGGGCGTGGAGCATTTCCTGACCGCCATCCCCATGCTCGCGATGGTGGCCATTCTGGCGCTGATCGCCTGGCAATTTGCCGGCGGCGCCCTGGCCATTGGGGCCGTGGTGTCGCTGCTGATCATCGGCATGCTGGGTATCTGGCATGAGGCCATGGTCACCCTGTCGCTGGTGCTGACCTCGCTGGCCTTCTGCATCATCATCGGCCTGCCACTGGGCATTCTGCTGGCGAGCAGCGACCGCGCGCAGAAGTTCTTCCGCCCGGTGCTCGATGCCATGCAGACCACCCCGGCCTTCGTCTACCTGGTGCCGGTGGTGATGCTGTTCGGTATTGGCAATGTGCCTGGCGTGGTGGTGACCATTGTGTTTGCGCTGCCACCGCTGGTGCGCCTGACCAACCTGGGTATCCGCCAGGTGCGCCCTGACCTGATCGAAGCCAGCCGCGCCTATGGCGCCTCGCCTCTGCAATTGCTGTGGAAGGTGCAGCTGCCGCTGTCCATGCCCTCGATCATGGCCGGTATCAACCAGTCGCTGATGCTGTCGCTGTCGATGGTGGTGATCGCCTCGATGATCGCCGTGGGCGGTCTGGGCCAGATGGTGCTGCGCGGTATTGGCCGCCTGGACATGGGCCTGGCCACCGTCGGCGGCCTGGGCATTGTGCTGCTGGCCATTTTGCTGGACCGCATCACCCAGGCCATGGGCCAGCCCCGCCGTGGCGTGCGCCACTGGTGGCAAACCGGCCCGGCCGGCATCATCGCCCGCGCCCTGCACAAGCCTGAAGCCAGCCCTGCGCCCAAGCCCCTGGCACAGCCGCTGCCACAGGCCCAAGCCCAGGCACAAAAGCAGGCCCAAAAGCCCGCCACGCAGGACGCCGTGCCTGCCGCCTAAGCCCCGCCAGGGCAGCCGCCAACGCTGGCTGCCCTGCCTGCCCGCTTGGCCCCCATTTGCACATTGATCGGCGGCGCGCACTGCGCCTGCGCCGAACCCATAACAAGGAGCATCCATGACATTCACCCCCCATTCCTGGCAGGCCTTCGCCGCCCCGACCCGCATGGTCAAAAGCCTGCTGGCCACCAGCGTGCTGGCCGCTGGCCTGGCTGCCGCCGGCCATGCGATGGCCCAGGATCTGCCTGGCAAGGGCATCAAGGTCCAGCCACTGCAAAGCTCGATCGCCGAAGAAACCTTCCAGACCCTGCTGGTCAACAAGGCCATGCAAAAGCTGGGCTATGACGTCCAGCCCATCCGCGAGGTGGAATACGCCACCGCCCACGTGGCGATTGGCAACGGCGACGCCACCTACATGGCCGACCACTGGGATCCGCTGCAGGCCGACTTCTACAAGAACGCCGGCGGCGCCGACAAGCTCTACCGCGAAGGCGAGTACTCGACCAGCGCCGTTCAGGGCTATCTGATCGACAAGAAGACAGCCGACGAGCACAAGATCACCAATATCGAGCAGCTCAAAGACCCGAAGATTGCCAAGCTGTTTGACACCGATGGCGACGGCAAGGCCGACCTGACCGGCTGCACCCCCGGCTGGGGTTGCGAAGGCGCGATCGAGCACCAGCTGACCGCATACCACCTGCGCGATACCGTCACCCATGTGCAAGGCACCTATGCCGCGCTGATGGCCGACACGATTGCGCGCTACAAGTCCGGCAAGCCCATCCTGTACTACACCTGGACGCCCTACTGGGTCAGCGCCGAGCTGCGCCCCGGCCGTGATGTCGTCTGGCTGCAGGTGCCGTTCACCGCACTGCCCGGCAACCAGGCCGATCTGAAGACCGCCCTGCCCAATGGCAAGAACTATGGCTTCCCGCTCAACACCCAGAAGATCGTCGCCAACAAGAAGTTTGCCGAGGCCAACCCCGCGGCCGCCAAGCTGTTTGCGATCATGAAGCTGCCGGTCTCCGACATCAACGCCCAGAACCTGGCGATGAAGGAAGGCCAGAACAAGCCTGCCGATATCGAGCGCCATGCCGACGGCTGGATCAAGGCCCACCAGGCCGAATTTGACGGCTGGGTCAAGACGGCGCTGGACGCCGCCAAGGCCCAGTAAGTCTGCAGCACCGATCGCCCGGCAGCTTCTTGCCGGGCCGGTGCCTCCCCCAGGGCATGCCGCCCTGCCCACCGCTGCAGCGCCAGCGCTGCCCAGCACCAAGCCCCCGCAAGCTGCACACCAGCCACCCGGCACCACCGGCCGGGCCTGGCGCCGTCTTGCCCCCGGGCTGCCCATGTTCCCTCTCGGTGCGCGCCTTGCGCATCGCGTTTCAATCCAAGGAGAAGACCATGACCTATAAAAACCGCCTCAATCGCCCCATCCACCTGGCCTGCGCCGCCGCCATCTCACTGATGGCCTGGGGCCCCGTCGCCCAGGCGCAAGACCTGCCCGGCAAGGGCAAGGATGTGCTGCCCCTGCTGGGCACCGTCGATGAAGAGCTGTTCCAGACCCTGATCGTGTCGCGTGCGCTGGAAAAGCTCGGCTACACCGTCAAAGACCCCAAGGGCCTGGAGAACGGCACCGAGCACGTTGTTGTTGGCCAGGGTGATGCCACCTTCATGGCCAACCACTGGATTCCGCTGCACCAGGAGTTTTATGAGCGCAACGGCGGCGCCAAGGTCTTCTACCGCGAAGGCATGTTCTCGACCAATGCCGCCCAGGGCTACCTGATCGACAAGAAAACGGCCGAGAAGTACAAGATCACCGACATCATGCAGCTCAAGGATCCCAAGATCGCCAAGCTGTTTGACACCGATGGCGACGGCAAGGCCGATCTGACCGGTTGCAACCCCGGCTGGGGCTGCGAGCTGGCGATCAACAAGCACATCAAGGGCCTGGGCCTGGAAGGCACAGTGACCCACCGCCAGGGCAACTATGCGGCGCTGATTGCCGACACCATTGCCCGCTACCAATCCGGCAAGCCCGTGCTCTACTATGTCTGGACCCCCTACTGGGTCAACGGCGTGCTCAAGCCCGGCCAGGATGTCGTCTGGCTGCAGGTGCCCAACATCCCCAACGCCAAGGGCGATGACGACACCCGCCTGCCCAATGGCAAGAACTATGGCTTCAAGGTGAACAACCAGTACATCTTGGCCAACAAGAAGTGGACCGATGCCAACCCGGCTGCCGCCAAGCTGTTTGCGCTGATGCAGGTGCCCATCGAGGACATCACCGCGCAGAACCTGCTGATGCGCAATGGCGAAAACAAGACTGCCGACATCCAGCGCCATGCCGACGCCTGGATCAAGAACCACCAGGCCAAGTTTGATGGCTGGATCAAGCAAGCGCTGGCTGCCAAGTAAGCCTGGCGCCTGCTACACCGCACACCGAGCCCGCTGACCCAGCGGGCTTTTTTGTGGCTTTCTGCGGCGCAAAACTACAATACCGGCCAAACAACGCCCACGCCCCCACGCCCGATGACCCACCCCTGCCTCAGTTGCGGCGCCTGCTGCGCCAGCTTTCGCGTTGATTTTTCAGTCCATGAATGCGACAGCAACGGCGGCCGCGTGCCCTCGGGCCTGGCCGAAGAGGTCAACGACTCCACCTGCCGCATGCGCGGCACCGACTATGCCCGCCCGCGCTGCGCGGCCTTGACCGGCACCATTGGCCAGCAAGCCGCCTGCGGCATTTATGAATGGCGCCCCTCGCCCTGCCGGGAGTTTGCCGCTGGCAGCGAGGCCTGCAACAAGGCCCGCCTGCGCCATGGCATGCAGGCGCTGGAAGGCGGGCTGTACTAGCCAGCCCGTCAACGCCATTACGCGCCTCGCTACAGCGGGGCGATGCGCACCACTGGCGCACTGGCGGTCTCGATCGACATGCGCAGCGGCAGGAACTGCGCAATCACCGCCATATTGCTGTGCAGGTGCTCGGTGGCCTCGCTGCAGCTGAAGGCTGCGGGCTGGCCGCTTTGCCACACGGCCAGCGCCTGCAGCAGCAAGAGCTGGTCGGCCAGGTAGGCGCAGACAGCGGCATCGGGCTTTTTCTGGTAATCGCGCAGATCCTGGCAGAGCTTGCGCGCCACCGCTTCGGACGACACCCCATGCGCGCCCAGGCCCCAGAACAGCTCTGTGACATGGTCATAGCGCAAGGTGGCCTGCAGCAGGTTGCCCGGGCCTTCCTGCTGGCTCACCGGCAGCAGCTCCATCGCGCGCCGGTCCCAGCCGGTCAGCCGCGCCAGCTCATCAAACTCGCGCATGGCCACGCCACGCGGCACGGCCGCGCAGACCGCTTCCACCGACACATCCTGCAGCATGCCGCGCGCCAGCAGGTCAAAAGGCTGCAGCCCTTGCGCTGCTGGGCTGATGCAGGCCAGCGCCTCGCCACCCCCCGCCGGGTAAAAGCCATAGCGGCGCAGCCGCATATCCAGCCCCGCACCCATGCGTGCTACTAAGGGCGCATAGGCGCGCTCGATGAAATGGAAGTTGGGCGCCAGCGGGTTGTGCGTGCCGCCCGACAGCTGCACTGTGCTGGCAGCATCGGCCATCAGCAGCGCCGGCAGCACCGTCTGCAGCACCAGCATCGCGCTGCCCGCGCCGGAAATCGGGAAGCGGTAGTCCCCGGCCTTGAGCGTCGCCGGCGCAAACTGCAGCTCCGTCACGCCCGCGCCGATGGGCGACAGCTGTGCATCGCTGATGGTCTGCGCCGCCTGCACACAGGCCAGGTGCTGGCGCATCAGCCCTGGCTTGGAGCGCTTGGCCCGGATGCTGTGCATCGCCAGCGGCCTTTGCGTAATGACCGACAGCGCCAGCGCCGTGCGCAGAATCTGGCCGCCGCCCTCGCCTTGCGAGCCGTCGATCTCGACCAGGCCCTTTTCTATCGATTGGCTTGTGCGTTGCATTGGAATCGTTTCCCTCACTCTGTGTTCTTCTTCTGATTCAATTGGATGGGCTCAGTGGCCGGGCAGCGCAGCACCCATCGTGACGCGCGGATAGCTTACTACCCGGCAGACGCGATGCACACCGGGGCGCAGCTCCAGCTCGTGCCGCAGGATGCGGTCGATGCGCGGTGCCCAGCTGCGCTCCAGGCTCAGCGCTTCCAGCTGCGCATGCGCGGGCTGATCGCCAAACTGCACCCACCACCAGGCGAGGGCCTGCGCTGCCAGGCAACGCAGATCCGGGGCCTTGGCCTGCAAGGCTGCATTCACACGGGCACGTGCCGACGCATCGGGGCGGTCACGCCACAGCGCACGCAAAGCCGCCATCTCGGCCGCATCGCAATGGCTTTGGCGCCAGGCGCGGTGCCGGGCACGGCAGTCCTTGCAGCGGCTGGCACCGGCATACAGGTTGCCTTGCAGTTGCTCGCACCACCACTTCTGGTCTTGGGCGGTCCAGACACAGGCGGCACCGCAATCACAACAGCTGTAGCTGATATCCACGTAGTAATCGACATGGCAAAAAGATTGCCCATGGATCAGGGCCAGCAGCTGCGTATCTGCAGCCAAGGCTGCATGCGGCATGGCCGGCAGCAGGGCCACCGTGCGCTGCTGCTCCATACGGGCCCAACGGCGCTGCTTGATCTCTGTCTTGCGTTGCTTATTGCTCTTCATCACCCTTCTCCTCAGGGTGGCGGCCCCATGGCCGCCCCCTTCTCTACCCCTTCACACACACCACCTGCTTGAGCGTGTACACCACCTCCACCAGGTCACTCTGCGCCGCCATCACCGCGTCGATGTCCTTGTAAGCCATCGGGATCTCGTCGATCACCTCGGCGTCCTTGCGGCATTCCACCCCTTCGGTGGCGCGCTTCTGGTCCTCGACGGTGAACAGCTTCTTGGCCTTGGTCCGGCTCATCGTGCGACCGGCACCGTGGCTGCAGCTGTTGAAGCTTTCGGGGTTGCCTTTACCGCGCACGATAAAGCTCTTGGCCCCCATGCTTCCCGGGATGATGCCCAGCTCACCCTGGCGTGCGCTCACCGCGCCCTTGCGGGTCACAAACACCTCCTGGCCAAAGTGCGTCTCGCGTTGCACATAGTTGTGGTGGCAGTTCACCGCTTCCAGGTGCGTCTCGAACGGTTTGGTGATCACCTTTTTCAGCGCATGGATCACGCGGACCATCATCACCTCGCGGTTGGCACGCGCAAACTTCTGCGCCCAACCCACCGCTTTGACATAGTCCCCAAAGTAGGCAGCGCCTTCTTCAAAATAGGCCAGGTCCTTATCGGGCAGGTTGCGCTGGTGCAGCTCGGCATCCTTCTTGGCCAGCTCGATGAAGTGGGTGCCAATGGCATTCCCCACCCCGCGCGAGCCCGAGTGCAGCATGATCCACACCGCCTGGTTCTCGTCCAGGCAGACTTCGATGAAGTGGTTACCAGTACCCAGGGTTCCCAGGTGCTTGTAGTTGTTGGTGTTCTTGATGCGCGGGTGCGCTTCGCAGATCTCCTCGAACTCCTTCACCAGCACCGTCCAGGCGGCATCGGTTTCCTCGGGCGGCGTCTCCCAGCTTCCCTTGTCGCGGCCATAACGCTTGGGCGTCATACCGACCGGCACAGCCCGCTCGATCGCAGCGCGGATCGGCGCCAGGTTGTCGGGCAGATCGCTGGCCGTCAACGTGGTCTTGCAGGCCATCATTCCGCAACCCAGGTCCACCCCCACCGCGGCCGGGATGATGGCCTTCAGCGTAGGCACCACCGAGCCGATGGTGGCACCGATCCCCAAGTGCACATCAGGCATCACCGCCACGTGCTTGAACACCACCGGCAGGCGCGAGATATTGGCCAGCTGGTTCTGCGCTTCGGCCTCGACCGGCACACCATTGGTCCACATCTTCACGGGGACGCCGTTAGGCACTTGCATTTCGTTGTATTGCGACATCTCTTACCTCTCTTCTTTATCTTCACACCGCTGTATGACAGCGATGACTTTGTAGGGCGGTACACGGTGAGCACCTCTGGGCTGCGACCAGGGTTTGGTGAAACACTTCCGGCGCTCTGGCACTGAGCTACAGGCCCTTGCAGGCCTGGCGGGATTCCAACCCGCACCTCCGGATTCGGATGTAGTTCCACCGGCATTCGCAGCCAGCGATGCAAACCTTCCCAAAAACACTATCCAAACAAAAGCGCGACCAGGGTCGGCAAGACAACTGCCACACCGGTTTCCCGGCTGAGGATTCGAACCCCCGGCGTTCCGGATGTAGTCCTGCCAGCATTCGCGCAAACCAAAAATCTCATACAGATGGGTAACCTGCAGCGACTAAAAAGGTGAAATGTTTTCGCGCTCTACCCATGAGCTACGACTAGCGCCGGCAGGACTCGAACCTGCTCCCTCGAGCGTTACGAGCCACTAACACAACCCTTGATACGTCGTTGCCAAGCCTTGTCGTACGCTTGTACTGCCTGCGGCTTGACGCCTAGTCTCAACCGCAAACCTGCGGTTTGCTGGGCCGTGTTAGTTGCTCTATAGGCTGTAATTTCACCGGCATTCGCCGCAGGCCACCCAAACTTTTTAAACCTTATTCATTGTCGATATCCACCGTTGGCGACCAGAAGGTGGTGTGACGCAACAGTTTTGGAATGTAGTCACACCGGCATTCGCCAACAGCAGATAAAACACAGCTCACTGGGCAGACAACACGATCTGCTCGATCTCGCCCACCCAATGTTCGGCGCCCAGCTTGCCTTCGGCAAAACGGGCCACCACATCAAATACCGCATCGCTGAAACCTCCGATATTCAGGATATCGGCACGCTCCTGCGCCTGCGTCGTCGCATAGGGCTGGATGTCAATACACACCAGCTTGGCAGCGGGGTTGCGTTGCTTGACGCGCGCCCATTGCTGCATCGTCTCCGTCGCACCCACGCGCTTGCCATCCACCCAGGACTCGTTGTCCGAGACCAGGATCACCAGGTCCACCGCTGCCTTCTCGTCGGCCAGCAGCTTGAGCGGCGCACTGCAGTTTGTACCGCCTCCGCCCACAGCCGCCAGGCGGCTGGCATTGGTCATCACCGAATCACGGCCGTTGAGCGACATCGGCACCACCTTGCACTCAAAGGGCAGCACCCGCGCCTCACGGTTCTTGCGCAGCACGGCAGCCGCCATCAGGCCAGCCACATCGATGCAGCGCACCGCGCTGGTGGCACCGGCCCGGTAACCCGTCACCGACGAGTGCATGGAACCAGAGACATCAGGGCAGACGGCGACCCGGCCCGCAAATTGCGGCACGTTGGCCGTTGCCAGCTCCATCGCATCCTGCAGCGCCTCTGCCACGGCAGCCGGCACCTGCTGGCCCGCAGCCTGGTAGGCCGACAGCAGCTGGTAAGGCATGGCACGGGCCTTGGCCACGGCTGCCGCATCCTGCAGCTTGGCGGCCACGCGCTCAGCCATCCCGGGCAGTTCGAACACACCATGGCGCGCCAAGGTGTTCAGGTTCTGCCGCAGCATCTGCCACGAACCCTGGCTCGCAATCTGCGCCCATTGCTGCGCACCCAGGCCCAGCGCGGTCAGCATCTGGAACGGCACCTCCGGCACCTGCTCGGGCATCTGGCCCTGGGCCACCGCACGCTTGAAGCGCTCGAACGCCAAGGTGATGGGTGGCAGGCTGGCTTCGTCATACGACTTGCCAATCAGCCAGGCAAACCAGGCGGCGCGCCATGCCTCCTGGGGCTTGGGGTGCACCATCTTCAGCACATCGGCGAGCGAAGGCTGGCTACCGATGGCGGCGTTGAGCAGCTGCTTTTCCGTCGCCGTCAGCAACCACTGCTGCACCAGCTTCTTGGGCCGGGTGCCGAGCGACTTGCGCCCCAGCACTCCGCTGCGCAGGATCTGCACAAAGTTGCGCAGCATCTTGCCGTTGTCCACCACACGGGGAAAGATCTGCGCCAGCAGCTCCACATCCCGCACGGCCAGCACCGCCGCCAAGGTGGCAGGCATGTCCTTCATATAGCCACGCTCACGGGCATAGATGGCCGTCTTCGCAATAAAGGGCGCATCCACCGTGGCCAGCACCTCTATCAGTTGCGAGAGCTGGTCCTGCGGGCTGGCATAAAAAGTCTGGCTCAGGCAGCCGGTCAGCGCCATTTGCGCCAGCTGGTGCTGCGGGCCCAATGCATAGGCCGCCACACCCGATTGGTTGGTGGTATCCGCCGTTGCCAGCTGGGCGCCCTTGTAGCTTCGAAACAGTTGCAGGTTGACCATGGTGTTCTTCTTTCTTGTTCATTCAACGCCTCGGGAAAGCAGAGACCCTGCTCTGCTTTCCCCAACACACGCCACGTGGCGCTTGTTAGGTTTATTGCCAAAAGCGTGCCAACTTTTATATCCAGCACTCACCCACAAATAAATTATTGATTTAAATATAAATTTTCATTCCACCGCCAATTTCCATTTGGACATCGTCTCGTTATTTTTATCTTTTTAGCTATGCTATTTAGAATATGGAATCGTCTTCAAGATTGCACTCGCATGAAACCTATCACCGTCATCGGTTTTCTCGGCACCCAGCTCGACAGCGGGCGCGGCGCGGGCCGCTGGAGCAAATGGCGGCCCTCTGTCGCAGTCACCCAGCATGAAGACATGGTGGTGGCCCGCATGGAGCTGCTCTACACGCGCTCGCATGTGGACCTGGCCCGGCTGGTGCAAAAGGACATTGCCACGGTCAGCCCCGAGACCGAAGTCCACCTGGTGGAGCTGCCGATCCGCGACCCCTGGGACTTTGAAGAGGTCTACGGCGCGCTCTACGACTGGACCAGCAGCTACCCCTTCGACAGCGACCAGGCCCAGTACTGGCTCAACATCACCACGGGCACCCATGTGGCGCAGATCTGCCTGTTCCTGCTGGCGGAATCGCGCGCGATACCCGGCGTGATCCTGCAGGCCTCACCGCCCAAGCGGCAGATCGATGGCGCAGCGGGCAACTATGCGCTGATCGACCTGGACCTGTCGCGCTATGACGCGCTGGCCACCCGCCATGCCCAGGCCCAGCAGGATGCGGTGGCCTTTCTCAAAAGCCATATCCCCACCCGCAACCCGCGCTTCAATCAATTGATCGCCGAGATAGAGCAAGTGGCAGGCCGCTCCCAGGCACCCATGCTGCTGGTGGGCCCGACGGGCGCGGGCAAGTCCTTTCTGGCGCGCCGCATGTACGAGCTGAAAAAGGCCCGCCACCAGATCAGCGGCGCTTTTGTCGAGGTGAACTGCGCCACCCTGCGCGGCGACAGCGCCGCCAGCACCTTGTTCGGCCACAAGAAAGGGGCGTTCACCGGCGCCGCCACCGAGCGCGCCGGCCTGCTGCGCACCGCCGACCAGGGCCTGCTCTTTCTCGACGAAATCGGTGAGCTGGGCGCCGACGAGCAGGCCATGCTGCTGATGGCCATCGAGGAAAAGCGCTTCTACCCCATGGGCTCGGACAAGGAGGTGAGCAGCGACTTCCAGCTGATAGCCGGCACCAACCGCGACCTGCGCCTGGAGGTCAGCGCCGGCCGCTTCCGCGAAGACCTGTTCGCCCGCATCAACCTCTGGACCTACAACCTGCCAGGCCTGGCCCAGCGCAGCGAAGACATCGAGCCCAACATCGACCACCTGCTGGTGCAACACGCCCAGCAAACCCACCGCACCGAGCGCTTCAACGCCGAGGCGCGCAAGCGCTACCTGCAGTTCGCCCAGAGCCCGCAAGCCCTGTGGAGCGGCAATTTCCGCGATCTGCATGCGAGCGTGACGCGGCTGGCGACCTTGTCGACCAGTGGTCGCATCACCGAGGGCCAGGTGGAGGCGGAGATTGGTCGGCTGCAGTGGTTGTGGCAGCGGCCGGAGGCTGTGGCTTCGTCTGTCGATGGTTCTGCTGACGTGGCGTTGGAGGCCTTGTTGCCTGGTGATGCCATTGAGGCGATGGATTTGTTTGACCGGATGCAGTTGGCGTCGGTGGTGCGGGTGTGTCGTGCTTCTAGCAGTTTGTCGGAGGCGGGGAGGCAGTTGTTTCAGGCTTCGCGGGCGCAGCGGGCGGTGGTGAATGATGCGGATCGGTTGCGCAAGTATTTGCAGAAGTTTGGGTTGAGTTGGGATTTGGTTTGTTCTGCTCGTTGAGGTGGATGCTCTGCTTTATTGATACTTTTTAGCGACTGCTGTTTGGTTGATTTCTGCTGGCCGGATTTCGCCCGGCGGGCGAGGTACTTTTCTTGGCGACCAAGAAAAGTACCCAAAAGAAGGTCGCCCCTGCTGCTTGCGGCCCTTCGCGTTGCGAAGGGCAACCTGTGTCGTGGCGTTTGTGGGGTGTGCCGCGAAACTCACTACGCGCTGCGCGCTCCGTTCGAACAGACGCGGCAAGCTAGTTGACGAAGCGCTGGCACTCTACGGTGCCAGCGCCACCCCACAAACACCACGCCCCAGGCGCATGCAAAAGGGGGGATGCAAACAACAGCCAAATACCAGTAGGCCATCGCTGCGCTCGGCCTGTTTGAATGCCGAGCGCAGCGATGGCCTGCGTCTGCGCACCACCCCTTCTGAATGCGCCGAGGAGCACAGGGTATGGGCTGGGCAGTTGCACCGCAGAGTGCAACTGCTTCGTGAACTGACTCACCGCGTCTGTTTGAACGGAGCGCCCTGGCGCGTAGTGAGTTTCGCGGTGCAGCCCATGCCCGCGCACCACAGGTTGCCCGCAGCGAAGCGAAGGGACGCAGTCAGTAGGGTCGGCCTTCTTTTGGGTACTTTTCTTGGCCGCGCAAGAAAAGTACCTCGCCCGCCGGGGCGAGACCCGGCCAGCAGCTGCTAGCTAAGCAAGCAAGCAAGCAACAAGATAAGGCCAAATCGCACAGCAACAAAAACCAGACAACATGGATTTCCCACAAATCCTAAAATCCTCACCTTCTCGCGCGCAGAGGCAGCAACCAAAGCCACCCCAGCGCCACCACAGGCATAACAGGCAAAATCACCCGTGTCCCCTTTTGAATCCATTGCCCGCCGCGAAAGCGGGCTGCTGCAGCAACTCACTGCAGCCCAAATGACGATGATCGCCATCGGCGGCGCTATCGGCACCGGCCTCTTCATGGGCAGCGCATTTGCCATCGGCTTCGCCGGGCCCAGCGTGCTCATCAGCTACGCCATCGGCGCGCTCATTGGTTTGCTGCTGATGGGCTGCCTGGCCGAGATGACCGTCGCGCATCCCACCAGCGGATCATTCGGCGCCTATGCCGAGCACTACCTCAGCCCGCTCGCCGGCTTTGTGGTGCGCTATGCCTACTGGGCGGCCGTGGTACTGGCGGTGGGGATGGAGGTTACCGCCGTCGGCAAGTACATGAAGTACTGGTTCCCCGAGGTGGAGCAATGGGTCTGGGTGGCGCTGTTCTCGGTCATTCTGGCTGCCGTCAATGCCACCAGCGTCAAGGCCTTTGGGCAGATGGAGTATGTGTTCTCGATGATCAAGGTCGTGGCCATCGTTGCCTTTATCCTGATCGGCGCCTATGTGGTGTTCGGTTCGCGGCCCGAGGGTGTAGGGTTCTCCAACTACACCGCCGACCGGGGCTTTTTCCCCAATGGCTGGTGGGGCACCTGGGTGGGGGTGATCGTCGCCATCTTCAGCTACCTCAGCCTGGAGTCGATCGCGATTGCCGCTGGTGAGGCGCAGAACCCGCGCCAGGCGGTCACCTCGGCGTTTAAGACCACGGTGCTGCGCCTGGTGCTGTTCTACCTGCTGTCGCTGGCCTTGATGCTGGCCATCGTACCCTGGAGCCATGCCAGCACCGACAAGAGCCCCTTCGTCAAGGTGATGGAGATCGTCGGCATCCCCGGCGCAGCCAGCGTGCTCAATTTTGTGGTGCTGGTCGCCAGCCTCTCGGCGATGAATGCGCAGCTCTATGTCACCTCGCGCATGATGTTCAGCCTCTCGCGCGGCGGCTATGCGCCAGCAGCGCTGGGCAAGGTCAACAGCCGGGGCGTGCCGATGGGCGCGATTGCCATTTCCTGCCTGGGCATGGCCGTGGCCATGGTGCTCAATGTGCTCAAGCCCGAGGAGTCGCTCACCTTGATGATGTCGATCTCGATGTTCGGCGCCATGTTTGCCTGGTTCATGGTGTTTGTCACCCACCTCTTCTTCCGCCGCCGCTGGCAGCGCGAGCATCCGGGTGAACGCCTGCAGTTCCGCATGTGGGGCTTTCCGGTGCTGACCCTGCTGGGCGCCGTGCTGATGCTGGCCGTGATCATCACCACCTATTTCACCGATGTGTTCCACATGACCACCCTGATCGGCGTGCCCATGCTGCTGGTGATGACCGCCGTCTACCTGATCTGGTACCGCAAGCGCTGATACATTGCATAGCTATGCCAAACACGCCTCACTCTGCGCCAAGCCTTTGGGACATCTCGCCGCCCGTCTATGTCGGCATGCCGGTGTTCCCCGGCGACACGCCCTACCAGCAGCAATGGGTGGCCAGCATCGGGCCGGGTTGCCCGGTCAATGTGGCCAGCATCACCAGCACCCCGCATGCCGGCGCCCATGCCGATGCGCCGCTGCACTATGCGCCCGATGGCGCCACCATCGGCCAGGTTGACCTGGCGCCCTACCTGGGCCGCTGCCGCGTGGTCCATGCGATCGGCTGCGGCCCGCTGATCGAGTGGCAGCACATCGAACACGCGATCAGCGGCGACCTGCCCGAGCGCGTGCTGGTGCGCACCTACCAGCAGATGCCGCAAACCCAGTGGGATGCCGGCCTGACCGGCTATGCGGCCGAGACCGTGGAGCGCCTGGCGGCGCTGGGCGTGCGCCTGATCGGCATTGACACCGCCAGTATCGACCCGGCCGACAGCAAGGCCCTGCCCAGCCACCAGACCATTCGCCGCCACGACATGCGCGTGCTGGAGAACCTGGTGCTGGACGCCGTGCCCGAAGGCGATTACGAACTGATCGCGCTGCCGCTCAAGCTTGTGCAGGCCGATGCATCGCCGGTGCGCGCCGTGCTGCGCGCCCTGCCCGGCACCTACAATCAGGCCACCGCCTGAACCCCTCATCCCCTGCGGCGGGCGCCTGGCACACCAGCGCCTGCCCGCCACCATTGACAAAGAGACCTAGCCATGACCACCTTGGAAGCCTGCCGCGACGTTGACCAGCATGAGCCGCTGGCATCGCTGCGCCACCTGTTCGACCTGCCCGAAGGCGTGATCTACCTGGACGGCAACTCGCTGGGCCCGCTGCCCAAGGCCACCGCGGCGCGCGTGGCCGATGTGGTGCAGCGTGAATGGGGCCAGGGCCTCATCCGCAGCTGGAACGATGCCGGCTGGATCGACCTGCCCCAGCGTCTGGGCGACCAGTTTGCGCCCTGGATTGGCGCCAAGCCCGGCGAAGTCGTGTTCACCGACACCACCTCGGTCAACCTCTACAAGGTGCTGAGCGCAGCCATTCGCCTGTCGCAGCAAGAGTTCTCCGACCCGGCACCGCGCACCAAGGTCATCAGCGAGCGCAGCAACTTCCCCACCGATCTGTACATCGCCGAATCGCTGTGCAAGCAGCACAACCTGGAGCTGGTGCTGATCGAGCCCGAAGAGCTGCCCGCCTGCCTGACCACCGACGTGGCCGTGCTGCTGCTGAGCCACGTGAACTACCGCACCGGCCATATGCACGACATGACCCAGGTCACGCGCGATGCGCATGCGCAGGGCGTGCTGACCGTCTGGGACCTGGCCCATGCCGCCGGCGCCGTGCCGGTGGACCTGAATGCCGCCAACGCCGACTATGCCGTGGGTTGCAGCTACAAGTACCTCAACGGCGGCCCCGGCGCCCCGGCCTTTGTCTGGGTGCATGCGCGCCATACCGACAAGTTCTGGCAGCCGCTCTCGGGCTGGTTTGGCCATGCTGAGCAGTTTGCTTTCAACAGCGACTACCAGCCTGCGCCCGGCATCCGCCGCTACATGTGCGGCACCCAGCCGATGATTGCGCTGTCGGCCCTGCAGTGCGGCCTGGACATCTTCAGCGAAGCCGAGAAATACGGCGGCATGACGGCGCTGCGCCGCAAGTCCATCGCGCTGACCGACCTCTTCATCGAGCTGGTGGAGACGCGCTGCGCCGGCTACGGCCTGGGCCTGGCCACGCCACGCGACATCTTTGCGCGCGGCTCCCAGGTCTGCCTGACCCGCGACGACGGCGCGGGTGTGGACGGCCAGGGCAGCGGCGCCTATGCCATCGTGCAGGCGCTGATCGCCCGTGGCGTCATTGGCGACTTCCGCAAGGGCGACGGCGGCAACGGCCCGCACAAGGACATTCTGCGCTTTGGCTTCACCCCCCTCTACACCCGTTTTGAAGACGTGTGGAATGCGGTCGAGCACCTGCGCCAGGTGCTGGAATCGGGCGAATGGCAGAAGCCCGAGTTCAACCGCATCAACGCGGTGACCTGATTGCACAGTACGCCCAGCACCCGGCCCGCCATGTCCGAACGCATCGCCATTCTCGACTTTGAAACCACCGGCATGAGCCCGGCGCATGGCGCGCGGGCGGCCGAGGTCGGCATTGTCATGGTCGAGAACGGCCGCATTGTGGACCGCTACCAGAACCTGATGAATGCCGGCCAGCGCATGCCCAGCTTCATCACCCAGCTCACCGGCATCACCACCGCGATGCTGCAGGCGGCAGCGCCCTCAGAGCAGGTGATGCGCGAGGCAGCGGACTTTGTCGGCACGGCGCCGCTGGTGGCACACAATGCATCGTTCGACAGCAAGTTCTGGCTGGACGAGCTGGAACGCGCAGGCTGCGCGGCCAGCCCCGCCGCAGCGCCTGTCGGTAGCCTGTTTGCCTGCACGGTCTTGCTGTCGCGCCGCCTCTACCCCGAGGCGCCCAGCCACTCGCTGGGCAAGATCGTGCGCCACCTGCAACTGCCGCCGGCCGACAAGGCCCACCGGGCACTGGCCGATGCCGAGATGACCGCCCACCTGCTGCTGCGCATGCAGGCCGATCTGCGCAGCCGCTGGCATATCCCCGACCCCAGCCATGCACTGCTGAGCGAGCTGCAGGTCTGCCAGCGCAAGCACCTGGGCCGCTGGCTCAGCAACACCTCGGCACGCCAAACCCAGCCGCAGCTGCCCGAGCTGGCCCACAGCTTGGCGCCTAAGGCTGCCGCAGCACCGCGCTGAGCAGCACATTCAGCGCCGCCATCAGCAGCACCGCCAGCCCGGTGACCAGCAGCACCTTGGACTGCACCCAGGCGCGCTCGGCCTGCGCCGCCCCGGGCACCAGCTGGCAGGCCATCTCCACCTTGCCGGGCGATGCCATCAGCAACAGCGCCGCGCTGACATTGTGGACCGCCATAAAGGGCAGCACGGCCACGCCCAGGGCCTGCGCAATCTCGGCCTGGGTGGCCGCAAACATGGCATTGGCGCCCGTGTTGGAGCCGGTCACAAAACCACCCAAGGCCCCCACAAAAGGCGCGGCAAACACATAGGCGCTGCCGCCCTGCGCCAAGGCATGGGCCAGCTGCGCCGCCATGCCCGACACGGCCATCACCACCCCCAGCACGATGAACAAGCCCGTGACCGGCGCCACCTGGCGCCAGGACTGCCACACCCGCTGCAGGCTGCTGGCCGCCGGCAGGCCACCTGCAAACCAGGCCGCCGCCACAAACAGCCACAAGGCTGGTGATGCCAGCAAATGCCAGGCGCCTGCGCCTTGCAAGGCCCGCAGCACGGCACCCGCCACCAACACGCCCAGCAGCAACAAGCCATAGGCGGCCAGCGCGCGCCAACCCAGGGGGCCGAGCGGCGCAGCAGCCTGGCCCGCAGAGGCAGCCGCACCCCGCCGGCCCAGCCAGAGCCAGAGCACGGTCATCAGCAAGGCGCCCAGCGCACCAGCGGCCGAGGTGCCTGCCAGCGCATTGCTCAGCCCAATGGCCAGCGCCAGCACCAGGCCCGACAGGGCACCCTGCAGCATGGCCCCCACACGCCGGCCCGGCGCACTGGCCAGCCCCGCTGCCACCACACCGACAACCACCATCGGGATCACACTCACCGCCGCCGAGGCCACGCCCAGCGCATCAAAGCCGAGCCCGGCCATCGTGGCCGCAATCAAGGTGCCCGGGCCCATGGAGCCCCAGGGCACGGCACACAGGCCCAGCAGCCCAATCAGCGCGACCTTGCGTGCCGGCAAACCGCTGTGTGCCAGCAGCGGAATGCCGATGGTGATGCCAATGCCAAAGCCGGTCAGCGATTCGGCAAAGGGCGTGACGCCATGCACCACCAGCAACACGGCGCCCACGCCTTCGCCGGTGCGGCCCATCACCCATTGCGCCAGGGCCTTTTGTGCACCGGCAGCGCGCAGCACTTCGGACAGCAGCAGGCCGCCGCCTACGATCAGCAGCACCTCGACCAGCACGGGCATCCAGCTGGCCACGGCCTGCAGCGCCGCGGGCCCACTGAGCGGAAAAGCCAGCAGACAGCCGGCCAGCGCCAGCACCACACCGATCAGCGCCGCATACAGCGAACGCAGCCCCAGCAGCAGCCCCGCGATGACAGCCAGGACCGGTGACGCACTCAAGAACAGGTACATTGGGAGAGCTCTTGTTGAAATTGCATATAAGCAAATAATATTTCCTACACGAAATATAGTCAATCCATGTCGACTGAAAATTCCCCACCCAGCACCGATTCCGACCTGCAGTTCGGCCTGGCCGTGCGCGCCCGCCGCGCGCAGCTGGCCATCACCCTGGACCAATTGGCCCAGGCCAGCGGCGTCACCTCGGGGGCGCTGTCCAGGGTGGAGCGGGGCCTGCTCAGCGTCAGCCTGCGCAACGCCATGGCCATTGCGCGCGGCCTGGGCTGCGAGCTGAGCGAGCTGGTGCAAAGCCCTGCGCCCGCGCAGATCACCCGCGCGGGCGAGCATGCGCGCTTTGTGCATGAGGACACTGGCATCGTGCGCCTGGCCCTGGCCCACCCGATGCCGGGGCTGGAGCTGCTGCACTATGCCGTGCCGCCCGGCCAGGCCTCCAGCCACTTTGCGCCGCACCGCCCGGGCACGCGCGAGGTCTTCTATGTCGAGACCGGCAGTCTGCGCGTCTTCACCGGTACTGATTCGGTGCTGCTGCAGGCGGGCGACAGCGCCCAGCTGGCGATGGACACCGAGCACCACTTTGCCAACGAAGGCCGGGGCGTGGCCCATTTCATCCTGCTGGTGGCAGCGCCTGCGCACGGCGGCTAATACCCCAACGCTGCGCCTTTATTGCGAAGATGGCTGGAACAACCGCTCGGCCACAAAGTCCACAAACACACGCAGGCGCGGCGACATCAGCCGGCCCGAAGGCCAGAGGATGCTGAACTGGCCGGAATAGGTCAGACAGTCGTCCAGCACCGTCTGCAGGCTGCCATCAGCCAGCGCATCGCGGGCCAGAAAGTCGGGCATATAGGCAATGCCCAGGCCGCCGATCGCTGCGCCGCGCAAGGCCTCCATGTTGTTGCAGGTCAGCGCCGGCGGGTGGGCGGCGGCATCCTGCGCGGCCTCGGCGGTATCGCCGCCCATCTGCCAGGGCTGCAGCTTGCCCGAGGTGGGAAAGCGAAAACGCAGGCAGTCATGCGCTGCCAGATCTTCGGGCCGCTGGGGCCGGCCGCGCTGCGCCAGATAGGCCGGGGATGCGCAGAGCACAAAGCGGAACAGGCCCAGGCGCCGGGCGCTGAGGCTGGAATCGGCCAGCACCCCGCTGCGGATCACCGCATCCAGGCGCGCCTCCACCACATCGACCAACCGGTCGTTGAAGTCCAGGTCCAGCTCGATATCCGGATAACGCGCGCGAAAGGCCGGAATCACTGGCAGCAAGAAGCGGTAACCGATGGTGGGCAGGCCAATGCGCAGCAGGCCCCGGGGGCTGCTCTGCGTGCTCGACAGCAGCGCCTGCGCATCCTGCAGGTCATCCAGAATGCGGCGCCAATGCGTGTACATCAGCTCGCCCTCGTGCGACAGCGACACCCGCCGCGTGGTGCGCACCAGCAGCTGCGTGCCCAGTTGTGCCTCCAGCTTGGCCACGCTCTTGCCGACGGCCGAGGCCGAGATGCCCAAGGCGCGGGCAGCGGCCACAAAACTGCGGCGCTCGGCCGCCTGCACAAAGGCGGCGATATGGTTCAGGTTGTCCATGCGCGCATATTACGGACATTTGGTTGTTAATTAAACAACGAATGGCCTGTTTATTGCCAATCCATTCCTCATTAAGCTGCACAGCGTGTTTTTGCAGGAGTTGGCTATGCATCGCGTTTTACCCGCCGCCTGGCGCGGGCCCTGGATGGTTCTGGCATCCGTTTGTCTGGCAGCGCTGGTGCTGCCGCTGAGTTTTTCTGGCGGGGCCGTGGCCACGCCGGCGATTGGCCGCGCACTGGGCGGCAGCGCCACCAGCCTGGGCTGGATCACCAATGCCTTCATGCTGGGCTTTGGCAGTTGCCTGATGGCCGCTGGCGCGCTGGCTGACCAGTGGGGGCGCAAGCGGCTGTTTTTGCTGGGCCTGTCTACCTTTTGCCTGGCGGGTCTGGCGCTGATGCTGGCGCGCAGCGTCTGGCAGATTGACCTGCTGCGTGCGCTGCAAGGCGTGGCCGCTGCGGCCACCTTGGCCGGCGGCACGGCCGCGCTGGCGCAGGAGTTTGCAGCCGCGCAGCGCGCCCAGGCCTTCAGCCTGCTGGGCACCACCTTTGGCACCGGCCTGGCCTTTGGCCCGCTGCTGACGGGCTGGCTGATCGAGCACACCGGTTGGCAGGCCGGTTTTGCGCTCTGCACCGGCCTGGGGCTGCTGGCCTTGCTGGTGGGCATCTGGGCCATGCGTGAGTCCCGTGACCCGCAAGCCCAGGGCCTGGACTGGCCGGGCGCGCTGCTGTTCACCAGCATGCTGGCCTTGCTGACCCTGGGCATGGTGGAGGCCGCTGCATTGGGCTGGCGCAGCCCGCTGGTCATCGCGCTGCTGCTGGCCTCGGCCGTTGCGCTGCTGCTCTTCATTGCGGTGGAGCGGCGGGTGGCACGGCCCATGCTGGACCTGAGCCTGTTCCGCTACCCGCGCTTTATCGGCGTGCAGGTGCTGCCCATTGCGACCTGCTACTGCTATGTGGTGTTACTGGTACTGCTGCCGCTGCAGCTGATCGGCATTGGCGGCTACAGCGAGGTGGCAGCGGGCGGGTGGATGCTGGCGCTGTCCGCACCGATGCTGGTCGTGCCGCTGGCCGCAGCCTGGTTGACGCGCTGGTTCCACGCCGGCCATATCTCAGCCGCTGGCTTGCTGCTGGCCGCCGGGGGCCTGGTGTGGCTGGCGCAGGTGCCTGTGGATGCCGATGGCATGGCGCGTGTGCTGCCACTCTTGCTGATCGGCAGCGGCGCGGGACTGCCCTGGGGCCTGATGGATGGGCTGTCCGTGAGCCTGGTGCCCAAGGAGCGCGCCGGCATGGCCACCGGCATTTTCAGCACCGTGCGGGTGGCGGGCGAAGGCATTGCGCTGGCGATGGTGACCGCCATGCTGGCCGGCTTTATCACGCCGCACCTGCCGGCAGCACTGGATGTGGCCAGCCTGCAGACTGCCGCCCAGCAACTGGCAATGGGCGAGCTGCGCCAGGCGCTGGCCTTGCTGCCCGCCCAGCCCGATGCGGCAGCGGCGTTGGGTTTGCAAAAGGCCTATGGCCAGGCCTTTGCACAGCTGCTGCATGTGCTGGCGGCCATCGCCACGGTTTCGGCCCTGGTGGTGCTGGGCCTGCTGCGCCCGGCCAGCGGCGATGCGCTGCAGGGCGCCGAAGCGACCGCTCAGTAGCTTTTGGCCGACAGGCTGGCCCAGAGATGGGCGGCCACCAGCGCCCGCCAGGGCGCAAACGCGCCCAGCCACTGCTCGGCCTCGCGCTGCGAGACGCTGGGCACATCCAGCAGCCGGGCCAGCGCATTGCGCACCGCCACATCGCCATGCAGGCTGCCATCCAGCCAGCCAAAGCCGCGCAGCAGCGCGTAGTGCACCGTCCAGGGGCCAATGCCCTTGATGGCCAGCAGCGCATCTTCAATCGCCTGGGCGTCTTGCGCCTGCAAGGGCTGGGTGGCCCAGGCATCGAGCGGCAGGCTGCCATCCAGCACGGCAGCGCAAACGCGCTCCAGGGTGGCGATCTTGCTGACCGAGAAGCCAGCGGCCCGCAGTTGTTCAGGCGTCAGCGCCGCCAGCGCGCTGGCATCGGGGTGGCAGAGCATGCCGCTGCTGTGCTGCACGGCTGTTGCCGCTATCAGGCGCCGGCGCAGCGCAATGGCCGCCGCTACGCTGATCTGCTGGCCGGTGATGGCCCACACCAGAGCTTCGAACGGGCTGCTGCAGGCAGGCACGCGCAGCCCCATCTGGCTCAGCAACAAGGGGCCCAGCACCGGGTGCTTGCCATGCTGCAGCGCCAGCTGGTCGACCCCATCGCCCAGGCCAAGCATGCGCGCCACCATCGCATCCAGCGCGGCCTGGTCTTCGCCAGGGTCGGCCGGCCCATCAACCGCCAAGCTGGCAACCGCCAGCGCGGCGCCCTCCGCCAGCTCCAGCTGCAGCAGTGCCGGCTGGCCCTGCCAGGTCAAGCCCTTGCTGACGCGCAGGCCTTCGACCTTCTCTGAGGCCTGCAGGGCATCGCGGGCATGCAGGGCCAGCATGTCTTGCGGACGGTAGTTGGCAGGCAGGGCGACTTGGGTGCGCAGAACCAGGGGCATGGCGTGGTCGGTAGATGGCGGCGGCTGCCGTGGATCCCCACTATAGAGGATGGGGGCTGGGCGATGAAATCGGGGCTGTCTCCAGGCACCCGACGCGCGATTTCGCGCTATTCCGCGTCGTGGAACACAATGCCCAGCGTATGGCGCTGGCCGCGCAGCACCGTGGACACCCCATGCCGGTGCTGCACCCGGTAGCTGCCGCGCGTGCCCTGCACCGGCCGCTCGCGCACCGCAATGATGGCCGCATCGCCACGCTGGAGCGGCAGCACCTGCACGCGCGACTGCATGCGGGGGCGCTGCTCGGTCAGCACCAGCTCGCCGCCGTCAAAATCCTCGCCCGGCTGCGACAGCAGCACGATCACCTGCAGCGGAAACACCAACGCACCATACAAGTCCTGGTGCAGGCAGTTGTAATCGTCTGCGCCATAGCGCAGCAGCAGCGGGGTGGGCCGCAACTGGCCCGCTGCATGGCACTGGGCCAGCAAGGCCGCATGCTGCGCGGGCCAAGGCGGGGCAGCCGATGTGAGCTGCTGGCGCCATTGCTCCGCCACGGGTTGCAGCCGGGCATAGAGCGACGTGCGCAAGGCCTGCAGCAGCGCTGGCAGCGGGTAGGCAAAGTACTGGTATTCGCCCCGGCCAAAGGCATGGCGTTGCATCTGGATGCGGCTGCGAAAATGCGCAGCCTCGTCGTACATCGCGGCCATCTGCTGGCACTGCGCCGCATCCAGCAAACGGGGTAGCAAGCCCCAGCCTTGGCGGTACAGCTGGCTGCCGACCGCAGTCCAGTCATAGCGCTGCAAGGCGGCCTCACCCGCGACACCCGCGCCATCCGCGTCGGCAGCGGCTAAGCCTGCTGGCGTCGCACTGGTCTCCACATCCAGCGGCAATGCAACCTGTGCAGCGCTGGCCAGGCGCTTACCCATGGCGGGCCACGCGCGGAGCCTGCGGCGCCAGCTCGGCCTCATGCTGCAGCAGCGCGCGCTTGCGGTCCACGCCCCAGCGGTAGCCGGAGATGCCGCCGTCATTGCGCACCACCCGGTGGCAGGGAATGGCGACAGCAATCGCATTGGCCGCGCAGGCGCCTGCGACGGCGCGGCTCGCCTGGGGCATGCCCAGCTTGCGTGCCAGCTCGCTGTAGCTGACGGTGCTGCCAACGGGAATCAGCCGCAGCGCCTGCCAGACCTGCTGCTGAAAGGCGGTGCCGCGCACATCCAGTGGCAGTGCCAGGCCGCGCGTGGGTTCATCGACAAAGCCGATGACCTGGGCCATCCAGCGCTCAAAGTCGGCATCGCCACCGGCCAGCTGGGCTTTGGGAAAACGCTGCTGCAGGTCCTGCACCAGCGCATCGGCATCGTCGCCCAGCAAGATGGCGCAAATGCCCTGCGCAGTGGCGGCCACCAGGATGGGGCCCAGGCTGCATTCGGCCACGCCAAAGCGGATCTGCTGCGCCGCGCCGCCCGTGCGGTACTGGCGCGGTGTCATGCCCAGCACGGCCTGGCTGTCGCGGTACAACTGGGCGGTGCTGGCAAAGCCGGCATCAAAGATCGCATCGATGACGCGGGGCGCCTCTTGTGCATCGCCCAACGCGGTTTGCAGGCGCTGGCGGCGCTGGGCCTTGGCATAGGCCTTGGGCGATACGCCGACGGCGGCCTTGAAGACGCGCTGCAGATGGAAGGGGCTCATGCCGGCCCGCTCGGCCAGCTCGGCCAGGCTGGGCTCTTCTTCGGCGCTGGCAATCCAGTCGCAGAGCTGGGCCATCAAGGCCGCATGGCCGGGTTTGGCTGTGGCCTCGGGCTGGCAGCGCTTGCAGGCGCGGTAGCCGGCGGCCTGGGCCTGCGCGGCGGTGTCGAAAAAGCTGACGTTCTCGGGCTTGGCCAGGCGCGAGCTGCAGGACGGCCGGCAAAAAATGCCGGTGCTGCGCACCGCATAGACAAAGCGGCCGTCGGCCGCAGCGTGGCGGCCTTGCACATCGGCCCAGCGCGGATCGGCCAGGGTTTGCTGTGCGCGGTTGGCGGCCAGCGCAGCGGCGTTGGACGTGCTGGCAGCCGATGTGGAACGTGGTGTGGATGGGGCAGACTGTTTCATACGGATCACCTCAGTACAATCGATGCAGCCACTTTAGGCCTTGCGGCCCCGTTGCGCAGTGCCATTCTTGCGCTGCAATTGAAGCCGCTTCCACTGCCCCACACACCATGCGAGACACCAACAGCAAGCCCGAATCCATTGTGCATGAAGAGCGCGCCCAGCTCGACTTCAGCAAAGACATGAGCTATGGCGACTACCTGCACCTGGACGAGATCCTGAATGCCCAGCACCCGCTGTCGCCCGCGCACGACGAGATGCTGTTCATCGTGCAGCACCAGACCAGCGAGCTGTGGATGAAGCTGATGCTGCATGAGCTGCGCGCCGCCATGCAGGCCATTGCCAACCCCGAGGCCAACACCAAGCCCGAAGCCTTCAAGATGCTCGCGCGCGTTTCGCGCATCATGGAGCAGCTGGTCAGTGCCTGGACCGTGCTGTCGACGATGACGCCGCCCGAGTACACGGCCATGCGTCCCTACCTGGCCAAATCCAGCGGCTTTCAGAGCGCACAGTACCGCTGCATCGAGTTCTCGCTGGGCAACAAGAATGCCGCCATGCTCAAGCCCCATGCGCACCGCGCAGACCTGCTGGCCCAGGTGCAGGCGGCTTATGAATCGCCATCGCTCTACGACATCGCCTTGCAGCTGCTGGCCCGCGAAGGCATTGCCGTGCCGGCCGAGGCGCTGCAGCGCGACTGGACCCAGCCCTATGTGGAGAGCGAAGGCGTCAAGCAGGCCTGGATCACCGTGTACAGCGATCCGCACAAATACTGGGACCTGTACCAGCTGGGCGAGAAGCTGACCGATATCGAGGATGCCTTCCGCCTCTGGCGCTTCCGCCATGTGACCACGGTTGAGCGCGTGATCGGCTTCAAGCGCGGCACCGGTGGCACCGGCGGCGTGAGCTACCTCAAGAAAATGCTCGACGTGGTGCTCTTCCCCGAGATCTGGACCTTGCGCACCAACCTCTGACCCACAGCAACCCCGCCCAGGGGTTGCCCCAAGTGACACTGTGCCGTGCAGAGCCGGCCAGAGTCCTCTATAGTGGCAGGCGCATATAACAAGCCGCGCCCGCCCCCTGCTGGCCGATGGCGCATACAAAAGGACCGGCCCCCTCTGGCCCTGGCTTGTTGCCCGCACTCTCAGCCATGCCGGTCCCACTTACACCCTCCCCCACCGGGCGCCCTGCGGCGCCCTCGTCCACCCTGCTCTGGGCCATGCTGCTGACCTTGCTGTCGGCCTTCTCGCTGAGCCAGGCCTTCCGCACCGTCACCTCCATCATTGCCGATGGGCTGCGCACCGATTTCGGGCTCTCGGCCGAATCGCTGGGCGCCTTTGCCGGGCTGTTTGGCCTGTCGTTCGGGGTGACCCAGCTCTTCATGGGCGTGGGCATGGACCTGTATGGCCTGCGCAAGACCGTGCTCACCGCTTTCCCACTGGCCATTGCCGGCTCGCTGATATCGGCACTGGCGCCCAGCTACCACGGGCTGATGCTGGGCCAGCTGCTGATCGGCATTGGCTGCTCGCCGGCCTTCTTGGCCTGCACCATGTTCATTGCCCGGCATTTTCCGAGCGACCGCTTTGCCTTCATGTCCGGCGTTGGCATGGGCGTGGGGGGTTTGGGCCTGCTGTTTACCGGCACGCCACTGGCCTGGCTGGTGCAGCACCATGGCTGGCGCTGGGGCTTTGGCCTGCTGGCGGTGCTGTGTGCGCTGTCCTGGATTGCGATATTTCTGCGCGTGCATGAGCCGCACCTGCCCAGCGATGACCTGCCCAAGCCCAGCTGGCTCACCGCCGTCAAAGGCTTTGGCGGGCTGCTGTTGGTGCCTCACACCTGGGCCATCGCCATCATGGGCATGGTCGGCTATGCCTCGTTTCTGACGGTGCGCGGCCTCTGGCTCAGCCCCATGCTGATCGACCGCTACGGTTTCTCGCTGGTGGCGACTGGCAACGTGGCCTTGATTGTCTCGATGATCTCGCTGTTCACACCCTCAATCTTTGGCCGGCTGGACCCGGGCCCGGCGCGCCGCCGGCGCCGCATCATCGCCGGGGCGACGGTGATGGCCTGCATCTTCTGCGCGCTGGCCTTTGTGCACCATGCGGCCGCTACGGTGGCGCTGATCATGTTCATGGGCCTGGCCTCGGGTTATTCGGTGCTGCAGTATGCCGATGTGCGCTCCTCCTATCCCAAGGAAACCACCGGCCGCGCGCTGTCGGTCTACACGATGGCCATGTTCCTCGGCGTCGCGCTGATGCAGTGGCTCTCGGGCATCGTCGCCTCCTATGCACAGCACCATGGTGGCGAGATCTACCAGTATGTGATGCTGTTTGTGGCCGGCATGCTGATGCTGGGCTGCCTGGCCTTCCGGTTTCTGCCGCAGTCGCCCTTGCTGGCGCCGCAGACCCCGGCGCGCAGCTGACCGGAGCGGCTACAGCACCGAGGCCGAAGACCCATCGCCCCGGTACAACCAGGGCACATCCATCAGCTTGGCGCCCAGCGCTCGCAGCGCTGTATCCCGCCCCAAGGCCACCAGGCCCCGGGCATGGAATATCTCGCCATTGCGGATCGCACGCGCCTGCACCCGGGCATTGCGCTGCCAGCGGTTGAGGGCATAGCGCCGCAGGCGCAGTGGCATCTCCAGGTCATGCATGGTCAGGGCGCGCTGCAGCTCGGCGGCATCTTCAATCGCCATGCCAGCACCTTGTGCAAGGTAGGGCCGCATCGGGTGGGCGGCATCGCCCAGCAGCGCGACTAGGCCCTGCGCCATCTCCTGGGGGCCAGCCATCGGTGCGCGGTCCGCCAGTGGCCAGAGCCGCCAGGACGCGCCTGTGGCATTCACCGCGTCCACCAGGCCCAGCAATTGGCGGTGCGCGCCGGCCAGGCAACGCTGTAGGTCCGCACCATTGCCGGCATGGTCCCAGTGCTCCAGGTCATCGGGCGCCTGGCCTTCCACAATGATGACCAGGTTCTGCATATCGCCACCCCGCACGGGGTACTGCACCGCATGAAAGCGCGGCCCCATCCAGGCGGTGACCACATCAGTGCGCCAAGCCACCGGCAGATCGCTCTGGCGCACCAGCGCACGGTAGGCCAGGTGGCCGGTCACGCGCGGTGGCGCATCATGCAGCAGGCGCAGCCGCGTGCGGCTCCAGAGGCCGTCGGCACCCACCAGCGCATCGCCTTCAATCTGCTTGCCCTGCTTGGTGGTGATGGTGACGACCCGGCCGTTGTCCTCGTGGTAGTCCACGGGATTGTCCAAATTCAGGTGCAAGTCAGCGCTGGGCCGTATGGCATCGAGCAGCAGCTGGTGCAGATCGGCGCGGTGGATGGTGGCGTAGGCAGCACCATAGCGGGCCACCGCTTGCGCGCCCAGGTCCAGCCGGGCCAGCTCTTGCCCGCTGATCGCATTGCGCGACACCAACGCCTGCGGAAAGGCTGCGACCGCCTGCAACGGCCTTTGCAAACCCCAGGCCTGCAGGCGCCGCACGACATTGGGGCCCAGTTGCACACCGGCGCCCACTTCGCTGAACTGCGCAGCGCGCTCAGACAGGCGCACCTCGGTACCCGCGCGAATGGCGGCCAGCGCAGCAGCCAGGCCGCCGATGCCGCCGCCGGCAATCAAAATCTGTTCTTGCATGCCGCCATTGTGCCCAGATTGCAGGGCGTGCCTTGTGCGCTAGCGCAACAGCCCTCGTGGCTGGCTGCAGCAACGGGGAATGGCTTGGCTCAAGCCGGGCGCAAGCTGGGGAAGCCGTGCAGGCGCTCGAACTCGCCAATCGGCACCGGGCGGCCAAAGTGGAAGCCCTGGAAGCGCTTGCAGCCGTTGCTGACGAGGAAGTCCACCTGCTCGGAGTTCTCCACGCCTTCGGCCACCACTTCGAGCTCCAGGCTCTGCGCCAGCGCCAGGATGGTGCGCACGATCACCGCGTCGCTGACATCGCTCAGCACATCGCTGACAAAGCTGCGGTCGATCTTCAGCTGGTCCAGCGGCAGGCGCTTGAGGTAGGCCAGCGAGGAATAGCCCACGCCAAAGTCATCGAGCGAGAAGCCCACACCACGCTCCTTGAGCTGGCGCATGCGGTTCACGGTCTCGTTGACGTCGCCCAGCAGCAGGTTCTCGGTCAGCTCCAGCTTCAGCCGTGCGGGGTTGGCACCCGTCTGCGCCACAATGCCCAGCACCTCGTCAACAAAGCCCTGGTTGTGAAACTGCCGGGGGCTGACATTGACCGACATGGTCAGCGCCTGGGTGGAGGGGCTGGCTGCCCACAGCGCCAGCTGCTCGCAGGCGGTGCGCATTACAAAATTGCCCAGATCCACAATCAGCCCGGTCTGCTCGGCCAGGTCGATGAACTCGATCGGCATGACCAGGCCACGCGCCGGGTGGCGCCAGCGCACCAGCGCCTCGGCACCCACCAGGCTGCCGCTGCCGTTCATCACCGGCTGGTAGTACACCTGCAGCTCGCCGTCGTGGATGGCCTGGCGCAGGTCGCTTTCCAGGTTGGCGCGCGCATTGACGATGGCCTGCATCTGCGGATCAAAGAAGCGCTGCGTGTTGCGGCCGGCAGATTTGGCTTCGTACATGGCCAGGTCGGCGCGCTTGAGCAGCTCCTGCACCGTCAGCGATTCATGGTCGCCAAACACGGTCACGCCGATGCTGGGCGTGCTGTGGTGGGACTGGCCATCGAGCGCAAACGGCTGCTTGAAGCGGGTGATGACATGCTCGACCACCGAGCGCACATGGGCCTCGGCCTGGTTGCGCTCCGCGCCCAGGTTCTCGACCAGCACCACAAATTCGTCGCCGCCAAAGCGCGCCACCACATCGCCGCTGCGCACGCTGGCAATCAGGCGCTTGCCTACTTCGCAGAGCAGCCGGTCACCCTTTTGGTGGCCCAGCGAATCGTTGAGGTCCTTGAAATTGTCCAGATCGATGAACAGCAGCGCCGCATAGGTGCCACGCTGCTTGCAGGCGATGATGGACCATTCGAGACGGTCCATCAGCATGCGGCGGTTGGGCAGGCCGGTGAGCACATCGAAGAACTCCAGGCGCTCGATTTCCTTGCGGGCGCGGCTGCGTTCGGCCAGGTCACGGCAGATGCACAGCAGGCCGGTGACCTCGCCATTGGCGGCGCGGATGGCCGATTTGGTGATCTCAAAACGGCCCTGGTAGCCGTTGTCGGCAAACTGCAGGGTCTCCTCATAGACCACCGGCGTGTTGCTGTTGCGGGCGCGCAGGTCGGTTTCCCAATCAGAGGGCATGCGCCCTTGCAGGCCCAGGTCCGAGGTGGTGCGGCCGATGATCTGCGCATGCGCCAGGCCCACCAGGCGCTCAAAAGCCTGGTTGCAGTGCAAGAAGCGCCCATCGGCCCCCTTGAGCACGACCAGATCCGGAATCGCACTGACCAGCGACACCAGCTGCGATTGTTGCTCCTGCACACGGCCGACCATCAGCTTTTGCATGGACACATCGTGCGACAGCAGCATAAAGGCATGCGCATCACGGCCTTGCGGGGCGACGAGGATATCGGTCTGGAAATGGCGCAGGCCCTGGGGTGTATCAATGCTTTGTTCAAAGGCCAGCGATTGCCCGGCGCGCAGCCGTGCCAGCCAATCCGGGGCCTGGCCGCGCAGGCTGGGTGCCAGCGCCTCGGTCCAAGGCTGGTCCACCAGGCTGGGCACGCCCAGCCAGTCCAGTTGGGTGCGGTTGGCATGCACGATGGTGCCCGTGCCATCGACCCGCACCACACCGATGGGGGCCTGCTCCAGCCATTCCTCGCCTTGCAGGCGCGAAGGATGGGCCGATGCCCAGCCGACTAGGCTGTGGCGCAGCGAGGCCATGATCAACACCAGCGCCAGCACCGACAGCGCATAGCACCAGGCGGCCTGCTCCAGCAGCATGGCCCAGTGGCTGCCCGCGCCGAACAAGATAGCTGCGGCGCCCACGGCCAAGGCGGCTGCGATTCTCAACACCGTCCAGCGGCCGGACTGGCCGGCAAAATGGCGGCTCTGCAGCGCAGCCCAGGCGCAGCAAGCCAGCATGCCCAGCGGCAACAGATAGCGGCGTACGCCGTCCAGATCGACCAGGCCCTGCGCGACCACGGCCGTGACCGCCACCAGGAGCGCTGTTGCGGTCAGCACCGCGCGATTGCTTTGCAGGTACAGCCACTGGCTGGCCCGGGCCACGGTACCCGGGCTGTTGCGCCGCGCAGACGACAATAAATCTATGGAGACTATCAATAGGCTTATTGATAGCAACAGGTTGACCGCCAACTCCATCCACAAGGCGGGCCGGCTGCCATGTTCAGACATGCGCAGCGGCAGTGCCAGCACCACTGAAAAACCGCCCAGCGCGACGGCGCTGCACACCCACAGCGGGCGGCCCATGAAGGCGCTGCCGGCGGTGCCCTGCAGCAGCAGGCGCCCACCCCAGCCCAAGGTGGCCAGGGCGGCGAGCAGCAGCAGCACCTGCACCCAGGTCTGCAGCGCCCGGGCAAAGCCTACGCCCTGCGCATCGGTGGACACCAAGCCCGCCAACAGCACCCCGCCAGCCAGCAAGCACCACATGATCCGCGTGTGGATCTCGTGCATGCGCCTGCCAAGCGACAAGGGGGTGTAAGGATGGGCCATCGTTGGCTAAATGTAATTAAAAGTAAACTAACGTCCATCTATTTGACCAGTAACGGTCAACAAATGCAAACGGGCCTCGTTGTAAACAAGGCCCGTGTTAGTCGCGCGTAGGTCAGCTCTTACAGCAACTGGCGCAAAACGAAGGGGAGTATACCGCCGTCCTTGTAGTATTCGACCTCGATAGGCGTGTCAATACGCAACACAAGCTCGGCTTCGGTAACGCTGCCATCCACGCGTTGGATGACCAGTTTGGCCTTGCTGCGCGGCGCCAGCGAGGGGTCGGGAACGATGTCGATCAGCTCATCGCCGCGCAGGTTCAGCGTCTCCCAGCTCTCGCCCTGCTTGAACTGCAGTGGCAGCACGCCCATGCCCACCAGGTTGGCGCGGTGGATACGCTCAAAACTGCGCGCCACCACCGCCTTGATACCCAGCAACTGGGTGCCCTTGGCCGCCCAATCGCGGCTGGAGCCGGTGCCGTATTCCTCACCGGCAAACACCACCGTCGGCGTGCCTGCTGCCATATAGCGCATGGCGGCATCGTAAATGAAGAGCTTGCTGCCCTGTTCCTCGCCCGGATTCTGGTACAGCGTCAGGCCACCCTCCTCACGGGATCCATCCGGCTTGGCCGCCAGCATCTGGTTCTTGATACGCACATTGGCGAAGGTGCCGCGCATCATCACCTCGTGGTTGCCCCGACGCGAGCCATAGCTGTTGAAGTCGCTCTTCTTGACGCCGTTGGCCAGCAGCCACTGGCCGGCGGGCGAGCTGTCCTTGATCGAGCCGGCGGGCGAGATATGGTCCGTGGTGATCGAATCGCCAAATAAAGCCATCACTCGGGCCTTACGCACCGCATTGTCGCGCTGCTCGGCACCGGGCTCGGGCGCCGCCAGCGAGAAGTCCTTGAAGAAAGGCGGCTCGGCGATATAGGTGCTGTCCGGCCAGGTGTAGGTGGCACCGGTCACGCCCTTGATCTTTTCCCAAAGCTTGCCGGGTTCGCTGCTGACCTTTTCGTAATTGGCACGGAACGCCTTGCCATTCATCGCAAATTTCATCAGCTTCTGCACCTCGTCGGTGGTCGGCCAGATATCGCCCAGGTAGACGTCACGGCCGTTCTTGCCTTGGCCGACCGGCTCGGTCATCAGGTCCTTGCGCACATTGCCGGCAATCGCATAGGCCACTACCAGCGGTGGGCTGGCCAGGAAGTTGGCGCGGATATTGGGATGGATGCGTGCCTCGAAGTTGCGGTTGCCCGAGAGCACGGCCGCGCAGACCAGGTCATGGTGCTGGATGGCGCTGTTGAATTCGGGCAATAGATCACCGGCATTGCCGATGCAGGTGGTGCAGCCATAACCGGCAATGCTGAAGCCCAGTTGCTCCAGATAGGGCAGCAGCCCCGATTCGGTCAGGTACAAGGTCACCAGGCGCGAGCCGGGCGCCAGCGATGTCTTGATATGCGACTGCACCCGCAGCCCGGCCTTGACGGCCTTCTTGGCCAGCAGGCCCGCCGCCAGCATCACGCTGGGGTTGGAGGTGTTCGTGCAGCTGGTGATGGCGGCAATCAGCACATCGCCGTTGTGCAGGTCCACATCGCGGCCTTCGATGCGCTCGGCATGGGCATCGGCGGCTTCCAACGCGGCTTCTTCGTCCACCACGGCCGGCTTGTTGGCGACCATCTCGACCGCATTGCGCGGCGAGCCGGCTGGCAGAGGCTTAGTCTGCGGCTCGGCCGTCTCGCCAGCGCCATTGATATGCACCTTGACCGGGCGAGCCAGCTGGTCCGCCGGCAGGTTGAAGCCGTTTTGCGCAACCGGTGCGCTGAACAAGTTGTCAAACTTGGCAGCGACCTGGCCGATCTCGATGCGGTCCTGTGGCCGCTTGGGGCCGGCCAGGCTCGGCGCCACCGTGGCCAGGTCCAGGCGCACGACCTGGGAGTAATCAATATCACCGGCCTTGGGCACGCCGTACAGGCCTTGGGCCTTGAAGTAAGCCTCAAACGCGGCAATCTCGGCCTTGCTGCGGCCGGTGCCCTTGAAGTAGTCCATGGTCTTGTCATCGACCGGGAAGAAGCCCATCGTGGCACCGTACTCGGGCGCCATATTGCCGATGGTGGCGCGGTCGGGCACCGACAGGCTGCGCGTGCCTTCGCCAAAGAACTCGACAAACTTGCCCACCACCTTTTCGCGGCGCAGCATTTCGGTGACGGTCAGCACCAGGTCGGTGGCGGTCACGCCTTCGCGCAGGCTGCCCGAGAGCTCAAAACCCACCACATCGGGGGTGAGGAAGTAGACCGGCTGGCCCAGCATCGCGGCCTCGGCCTCGATACCGCCCACACCCCAGGCCACCACGCCCACACCATTGATCATGGTCGTGTGGCTGTCGGTGCCCACCAGCGAATCCGGGTAGTAGACATGTTGCTTGTCCTGGTGCACGCCGCGCGCCAGGTATTCCAGATTGACCTGGTGCACGATGCCAAAGCCCGGAGGCACGACACCAAAGGTGTCAAAGGCCTGCATGCCCCACTTCATGAACTGGTAGCGCTCGTTGTTGCGCTCGAACTCCAGCTTCATGTTCAGGTCCAGCGCGTTCTTGCTGCCGTAGTAGTCGACCATGATCGAATGGTCCACCACCAGATCGACGGGCACCAGCGGCTCGATGGCGCTGGCGTTCTTGCCCATGCGCTCGGCCGTGCTGCGCATGGCCGCCAGATCGGCGAGCAGCGGCACGCCGGTGAAATCCTGCAGCACTACGCGTGCGACGACAAAGGGAATCTCTTCGGTGCGCTCGGCCTGCGGCTTCCAGTTGGCCAGTTGCTCCACATGCTCGGGCAGCACACGCTGGCCATCGCAATTGCGCAAGACCGACTCGAGCACGATGCGCAGGGACATCGGCAGGCGCTGGATATTGGGGAATTGCTTGCTCAGCTCGGGCAGCGAGTAGAACTTGCCCTTGCTGCCTTTTTCCGACTTCTTGGACGAAGCGATCGAGAGGGATTTGAAGGTCGAGGCGAACGCATGTTGCGCTGTCTCTTGCACACCTGATTTCATCGTGACTCCTGTTTTGCGGTATTAGACCGAACGCCGCAAACAGTCTACTCCCGGGGCAGGTCTTGCATATGTCATCCAAAGCCTAAGCCCTGCAATCGTCTATGCAATCAGCAACCTTGGTTTGCGCCTTCGCATTAACCACCGGCATGGCCGCACATCGGTATGGAAATGCGAACCACTCCACAAGCTGCCAATCGGCTGCCAGGCCTCCACAGAATCTACAAAATCGTAAAAAAAATGAATAAGCCTATAGATTAACAAAGACAATTATAGCAAGGCGCTATGAATAATTGCATACATTTAGCATCGATCAGATATGACAGATGGCTTAAGGGATAGTTAGCGACAATCCAGTCCTACAAAAATAGGAGAAATTAAGAAGATATGTGCTAATTTTTATAAAGCTGCCCAAACCGTCGACCCCGCAACGAAAAAAAACCTGCCGAAGCAGGTTTTTCTTTGAAGGATTTCAGACTTAAATCGCGAACTTTTCACGGTCCTGGCCTTCAATCCACTTTGGCGCCTTGCCACGGCCGGTCCAGGTAGCGCCCGTTGCGGGATCGCGGTACTTGGGAGCAACCTTGGAGCCTGCGGAAGCCGAGCGGCCGCGGGCAGGAGGGAATACGTCCTGTTCGGTCAGGCCATAATCCGCCACGAGCTTGCGCACCTGATCGACGGCGGTCTTCAGTTCGTTGCGACGAACTTCTTCACGCTGTTGTTGCAGGGCTGCCAGTTGGGCATCGATTTCCTTCAAAGTAGGCATGTTTAATATCCATTCAATTCGGTTAACGTGGGCAGTATACCTAAAAATGCAATAACCGAGTAAGCCCACACATTTTTCTATTTAAAGGAATGGTAAACGAGGCCCATCCAGCTGTAACTTTTAGTAATCAAGTCCCATCGCATCGACCCGGGCCATTACCTTGTCGACGCGCTTGCCTTCCAGCGCCAACACCTCAAATACCCAGCCTGCGCAGTAAATCTTTTCGCCTAAAGGCGGCAGATGGCCCGATTCCGCCATCAGCATGCCCGCCAGGGTGTTATAGCGGCCTTTGTCCTCATCGGGTAACTCCTTGATTTCCAAACGCGCCTTCAATTCAGACACCGGCATCAGGCCATCGAGGTACCAGGAACCGTCCTCATTCTGTACCGCCCAGGCTTCGCTGGCGGCACCCGGTTTGAGCTCACCGGTAATCGCTTCCAGCACATCGCGCGGCGTGATGATGCCCTGCACCACCCCGTATTCATCAACGACGAAAATCATGCGGCCCGCACGGGCACGGAATTGCTCCAGCAGTTCAAAACCGCTCAGCGTTTCAGGCACATAGCTGGCCGCCACGGCCACCTTGGCAATCGAGGTGTTGTGGGTATCGACCACGTCGAGCAGCTGCGCCACGCTGACCAGGCCCACCACGTTGTCCAGGGATTCGCGGCAAACCGGGTACCAGGAATGCGCGCCCTTGCCGCTGGAGGCGCGCACCTCATGCAAGGCCTGCGCCACCGTCAGATTGGCATCCAGCCATTCCACATCGCCACGTGGCACCATCATCGAAATCAGCGGGCGGTCGTCCAGATGGAATACGTTTTGCACCATTTGGTGTTCGTGGTGCTCAATCACGCCGGCGTCTCGCCCTTCATCCAGGCTGGCGACGATTTCCTCTTCGGTCACCGCGCGGTCCGATTCATCCTTGATGCGCAGCAGGCGCAGCACGCCTTGTGCAGAAATGGCCAGCAGCCACACAAAGGGCTTGGCAATTCGGGACACCCAGGTCAGCGGCAGCGCAATGATGCGCGAGGACGCTTCGGGGTACATCTGGCCAATGCGTTTGGGCACCAGCTCGCCAAACACAATGGTCATGAAGGTAATGACAATAATCACCGTGGTGGTGGCCACCACCGAGGCAAACGAGGTCGGCATGCCCCAGGTGATCAGCCATTGCGCCAGCCCGTCGCTGAACGCTGCTTCACCAAAAATGCCGTTGAGCATGCCGATCGAGGTGATGCCAACCTGAATCGAGGACAGAAATTGGGTAGGATTGCTGAGCAGATCCAGCGCCGCCTTGGCGCCCTTGTCGCCACTTTCGGCCATGGCCAGCAAACGGGACTTGCGGCTGCTGGCGAGCGCCAGCTCGGACATGGCGAAGACCCCGTTCAACAAGGTCAAAAGCGCGATCAAGAGTACGTCTAACAAAATAGTTCACAGGTAGTTCTACAAGCATGTCACTTTACTGTATCGGCGATATCCAAGGCTGCGATAGCGCTTTGGGCCGTCTGCTGACCAAAATCGATTTCTCGCCCAGCCGCGATACCGTTTATCTGCTGGGCGACCTGGTCAACCGGGGACCGGAATCCGCCCAGACCCTGCGCCGCTGCATGGCTTCGGACGGCAGCATCCTGGCCTTGCTGGGCAACCATGACCTGCATCTGCTGGCCGCAGCGCATGGCCGGCGCAAGTTCTCCCGGCGCGATACCCTGCTGGAAGTGCTGCAGGCGCCGGATGCCGCGCAGTTGCTGGAATGGGTACGCCAGCAGCCGCTGGCCCGCACGCACACCTTGGGTGGCGAGCAATTGCTGATGGTGCATGCCGGTGTGCACCGCAGCTGGGACGCCGCCGACACGCTGCGCTATGCCGCCGAGGTAGAGGCCGTGCTGCGCAGCGACGCGTTGACCAGCTTCTTGCAAGCCATGTATGGCAATACGCCCGCGCAATGGGATCCGCAACTGAGTGGCATGGAGCGCCTGCGCATGATCACCAATGTGCTGACCCGCATGCGCTTTTGCCATGCCGATGGCAGCCTGGATTTTGAGAGCACCGAAAGCCTGGCCGAAGCCCCTGAAGGCCTGACCGCCTGGTTCGACCTGCCCGGCCGCGCCACTGCCAACACCACCATCGCCTTTGGCCACTGGTCCACCTTGGGCGATCTGCAACGCCCCCACCTGCTGGCGCTGGATACCGGCTGCGTCTGGGGCGGCTGCCTGAGCGCGGTACGCTTTGGCAACAGCCTGGCTGAGCGCGAGCTGATCCATGTGGATTGCGAGCAGGCCCAGCAGCCGGGCTGAGCGCAACAAAAAAGGCCTCAGCGGTTAGCTGAGGCCTTGGTCCATCGTCGTTACAGCGATTATTCAGAAGCAGGCGAAGGCTTGAACAGCGCTGCCACCTTGCGGCGTGGCTTGATGCCGGGGCCGCGTGCCGGTGCTGGCTTGGCATTTGCATCCCAGGCAGCAGGCTCGGCCGCCTTGGGCTCGTAGGGCTTGTCAAAGAAGGGATCGCGCGAGACGGGTGCCGGGCGGTAGCGCTCGCGGCGGTCCTGGCCTTCGTCTTCGCGGGGTGCGCGGCGGTCGCGGCTGCGCGAGTTGTCGCGCTCACGGCCGGCTTCACGCTCACGGCGCTCGCGGTTGCCATCGTTGAAACGCTCGCGCTGGGGCTGCTCGTCGAGGCCAAAGTTTTCGACGTCGATCTTTTTCTTAATCAGCTTTTCGATGTCCGACACATGGCGGGCATCGGCATGCGAGACCAGGGTGACGGCCAGACCCGATGCGCCAGCACGGCCGGTGCGGCCAATGCGGTGCACATAGTCTTCGGCATTGAAGGGCACATCGAAGTTGAAGACAGCGGGCACATCCTTGATGTCCAGACCGCGCGCGGCCACATCGGTACAGACCAGCAGATCCACTTCGCCTTGCTTGAAGGCTTCGAGCGCCTTGAGGCGTTCGTCCTGGCTCTTGTCGCCATGCAGCGCTGCGGCACGCAGGCCTTCACGCTCCAGGGTGCGGGCCAGGCGCGAGCAGCCCAGCTTGCTGTTGACGAACACAAAGGCCTGGCGGATCTGGCGATCCCGCAGCACCTTGGTCAGCACACGGCGCTTGTCGTCGTCCGAGGCGGCGTAGAAACGCTGCTCGACGGTGGATGCGGTTTCGTTGGGGCGTGCAACCTCGATCGTGATCGGGTCTTGCAAGTAGCTGCCGGCCAGGCGCTTGATCTCGGGCGAGAACGTGGCCGAGAACAGCAAGGTCGTGCGCTTTTTGGGCAGGAAGGACAGGATGCGCTGCAGATCGGGCAGAAAACCGATGTCGAGCATGCGGTCGGCCTCGTCCAGCACCACGTACTCCACCTGGTTGAGCACCGCGTTCTTGGCCTCGATGTGGTCCAACAGGCGGCCGGGCGTTGCCACCAAGATTTCCACGCCCTTTTTCAGCTCCAGGGTCTGGGGCTTCATGTCCATGCCGCCGAACACCACAGTGCTGCGCAGCTTGGTGTGTTTGGCGAACTGGGCAATCTGCTGGGCGACCTGGTCGGCCAGCTCACGCGTTGGCAGCAGCACCAGCGCACGCACCGGGTGGCGGGCAGGCGATGCCGAGCTGTTTTCGTGCACCATCATCCGCTGCAGCAGCGGCAGTGAGAAAGCAGCTGTCTTGCCCGTGCCAGTTTGTGCCGCGCCCATGACGTCCTTGCCAGTCAGCACCACAGGGATCGCCTGTGCCTGAATGGGAGTCATGGATGCGTAGCCCATCTCGGAGATGGCTTTGGCCAGGGGCTCGGCCAGATGAAGGTTGGAGAAAGAATTTGTCATGTAAGCCCCCTATTGTCGCACTGCAGACAAATCGGCGCTTGGCTTAACCCTGTCTTGCCTTACGGATTCGCCCCGCGCCAGTGCAAATCCTGGCAGACCAGCGTAGATGCTGCTGCCAGAGACTGCAGCCCGGGGTGTTGCAGCCGACGGGCCCAGCCCGGTTTTTGCGGCTTGGGCCCGGTGCATCACAGGCTACCGGCCTGGAAGGTGTCGCAAGACTGGACGCTGCCTGTCTTGTAACCCTGGGTGAACCAGCGCACGCGCTGGGCGCTGGAGCCGTGGGTAAAGCTGTCGGGGCGCACGGTGCCGGTGGCTTCGCGCTGCAGCTTGTCGTCACCGATCTGCTGGGCGGCATTCACCGCCGATTCGATATCGCCCTGCTCCAGCCAGCTCTTGGCCTGCTGCGAATGGTTGGCCCAGATGCCGGCATAGCAGTCGGCCTGCAGCTCCAGGCGCACCGACAGTGCGTTTTGCTCGCGTTCGCTGATGCGGCCGCGCATCGCATCGACCTTGCCCGAGATACCCAGCAGGTTCTGCACATGGTGGCCCACCTCATGCGCCACCACATAGGCACGTGCAAACTCACCGGGCGCGCCCAGTTGGCGGCTCATGGTGTTGAAGAAATCCATGTCCAGGTAGACCTTCTGGTCACCGGGGCAGTAGAACGGGCCCATCGCCGATTGGCCGGTGCCGCAGGCGGTGCGCGTGACGCCGGTAAACAACACCAGGCGCGGAGCGCGGTACTGGGCACCGCCCTTGGTAAAGATATCGGTCCAGACATCTTCGGTCGATGCCAGCACGGTGGAGACGAACTTGGCACCCTGGTCATTGGCCGGCGGCGCCTTGGCCGGGCCTTGCTGCGTGGGCGCGGGCGAGCCGCCACCCGAGAGCACGCCAATGGTGGTGAGCGGGTTGATACCGAACACGCCCCAGCCAATCAGCGCCAGCACCACGGTGCCAATGCCGATGCTGCGCCCGCCCAGGCCAAAGCCTCCGCCACCCCCACCGCCGCCATCGCCGCGGCGGTCTTCCACATTGCTCGATTCGCGGTTGCCTTCCCATTTCATGGTCGCTCTCCTTGCAGTGCCCTGGCACTGCCTCTGTTATTGATCCGCCTACAGTAGCGCATTTGGGGTGGGCCGGTCCGTAAGACCGGCTCCCGAGCGCGCAGAAAAACCGCCTGCAGCGCCCCCATTGAAGAAAATTTGCAAAGCCCCGGGCCACACTGCCACCTGCCAGTAAAAAAGCCACTCCAAGACGGGAGTGGCTGCGGTACTGGGCGGGGCGTTTTCAGGCCTTTGGCAAGGTGACGCCGTGCTGGCCCTGGTACTTGCCATTGCGGTCCTTGTAGCTCACCTCGCAAGGCTCATCGCCGCGCAGGAACAGCACCTGCGCGCAGCCCTCGCCGGCATAGATCTTGGCCGGCAGCGGCGTGGTGTTGGAGAACTCCAGGGTCACATAACCTTCCCACTCGGGCTCGAACGGCGTCACATTGACGATGATGCCGCAGCGCGCATAGGTGCTCTTGCCCAGGCAGACGGTCAGCACATCGCGCGGAATGCGGAAGTACTCAACGGTGCGGGCCAGCGCAAAGCTGTTGGGGGGAATGATGCAGTAATCGCCTTCGAAATCGACAAAGCTCTTCTCGTCGAAGTTCTTGGGGTCGACCACGGTGCTGTGGATGTTGGTGAACACCTTGAATTCGCGGGCGCAGCGGATGTCGTAGCCATAGCTGGAGGTGCCGTAGCTGATGATTTTCTTGCCATCCACCTGGCGCACCTGACCGGGCTCGAAGGGCTCGATCATGCCGTGCTGTTCCGCCATGCGGCGAATCCACTTGTCGCTTTGAATGCTCATGTCTGAAAAAACTCCTAGGCGGCATTGTAGCGAAAGGCATGGCCCCAGCGGGCGGCATCTGCAGCCGCCCCGGGGCCTCGCTCCACTACCGCTGCACCAGGATCAGCCGACCTTCTGCGCGATCTGGCTGCGCTCGATCAGACGGTCATCGCCCAGCACAATCAGGCTGAACAGCAGCTCCTCCAGATTGCGGGCCTGCGCCGTCTTGCGGGCGATCAGCGGTGTGGCCTGTGGGTTGACCACGACAAAGTCGGCCTCGCAGCCCGGTTGCAGGTTGCCCACCACGCCCGCCAGGCCCAGCGCCCGCGCGGCACCGGCCGTGTGCTGCCACCACAGATGGCTGGGCGCCAGCGACAGACCCTGCTTGTCGCGCCCCTCGCGGCCCACAAAATAGGCCGCCAGCATGGTGCGGAAGGGGCTGAAGCTGGTGCCACCACCCACATCGCTGGCCAGGCCGTACAGCATCTGCGCCGCATCGGCCTGGGCATAGTCAAAAAAGCCACTGGCCAGAAACAGGTTGCTGGTGGGGCTGATGGCCGCAGCGGTGCCGGTCTCGTGCATCAGCGCGCGGTCACGCGCATCGAGATAGATGCAATGCGCGTAGACGGCGCGCTCGCGCATCAGGCCCCGGTCCGCATAGACCTGCAGGTAGCTGCGGCTGTCGGGGAAGAGCTCGCGCACCCAGGCAATCTCGTCCAGGTTTTCCGCCACATGCGACTGGATCCAGACATCGCTGTAGCGCGCCGCCAGCTCGCCGGCACCGCGCAGTTGGGCATCGGTGCTGGTGGGCGCAAAGCGCGGCGTGATCGCATAGCCGAGGCGGTCCACCCCATGCCAGCGGCGGATCAGCGCCTCGGTGTCGATCAGGCTTTGTTCGGTCTCATCGCGCACGCCGTCAGGCGAATGGCGGTCCTGCAGCACCTTGCCGGTGATCAGCCGCATCTGGCGCTTTTGCGCCTCGGCAAACAGCGCATCGGCCGATGCCGGGTGCGAGGTCGCAAAGGTCAGCGACGTGGTCACGCCATTGCGCAGCAGCTCATCGACAAAGAAATGCGCGACTTCGCCCGCGTAGGGGGCATCGACAAAGCGCGATTCATGGGGAAAGGTGTAGTCATTGAGCCAGGGCAAGAGGCCGCTGGCGGGCGAGCCGATCACATCGGTCTGCGGGTAGTGGATGTGCATGTCCACAAAGCCCGGCGCAATGATGCGGCCTGGCAGGTGCTCGACCACGGCATCGGCCCCCGCCTGGGCCAGCAGCTGGGCAGACAGCGCCTGCCAGCTGCCTGCGGCCAGCACGCGCTCGCGCCCATCGGCGCCGGGTGCCACGGCCAGCAGGCCATCTTCTTCATACAGCGCCTGGCCGTCATCGGCAAAGCGCAACAGGGCGGATCGGTAAATATGCATGGCGCCAAGCTTAGCGGCTGCCAAAGGCTGCCGTTATATAAGCGCAGCAATAGTTTCTATGCGCCGCTGCAGGGCCTGCCGGACCTGCCAGGCGCGGGCGGCGTGCAACACGGGCAGTACGCTGACAGGACGCACATCGTTAACCAGGGAAAACCCCAGGCCTAGATGCATACGCAGGTCATATCTGCGGTCTATAGTGTTTGTTTTACTTGTTGGTTAAGGATTTTCTGGATAACCCTCGCCAAGCGGTATGGACGCGGATCGGGATGAGCCGCAAGGCGTCTTTTGCAGTCAATAGCCGTAGCTATTGACAAGGAAGACAACGCAGCGGATCGCCCGAGACCGCGTTCAGACCACGGCAGGGAGTTTTGCAGAGAATCCTTTCACCAACTGGTGGCCGCGCTGTATAGGCAGCTGCTGCTACCAAAGCCCAAGGAGGAGGCTTGGCCCATGCCGCATTTTGTTGATCCGTCCCCTGCCGGTGTCTGCATTTTCTGCCGAATCGTGCAAGGAGAAATTCCCTCAGCCAAGGTGTATGAAGACGCCTTGACGATTGCCTTTATGGACCTGGGCCAGGTCAACCCCGGCCATGTGTTGGTGGCGACCAAGCGCCATGCGGCCAATATTTTCGAGATCACCGACGAAGAATCGGCAGCGGTGATGCAGACCGCGCGCAAGGTGGCGCTGGCTGCCAAGATCGCTTTCGAGCCCGCAGGCCTGACCTTGCTCCAGGCCAATGGCGTGGAAGGCGGTCAGACCGTCGCGCACTTCCACCTGCATGTGGTGCCGCGCCACGCCGATGATGGCGTGAGCTTCAGCTGGCCGCGCAAGGAACCCGGTGGCGCCGTGCTGGAAGGCTATGCGCTGCAGCTGCGCAATGCGATGCTGTCCGAATCGGTGCCAGTGGCAGCTTAAGTTTCTATACACCCACCAAAGAACAAGGGCGCCTTACGGCGCCCTTGCTGCATTTAGCCTTGGCGGGCGGCCTCGGCAAAGGCCATCTGCAGCTGGCCCAGCCAGGCCTGCTTGCGGCTGGCTGGCACAAAGCTCGCCTCAAAGCTGTTGGCCGCCAGCTGGTAGGCCTGCTCGGAGTTCATGCCGGTGGCGGCAAACAGCTGCACAAAGTTCTCGTTGATATAGCCACCAAAGTAGGCCGGATCGTCCGAGTTGACGGTGGCCACCAGGCCGGCCGCCAGCAGCTGCGGCATATTGTGGTCGGCCAGGTCGGGGAAGACCTGCAGCTTTTGGTTCGACAGCGGGCAGACGGTGAGCGGAATGCGCTCATCACGCAGGCGCTGCATCAGTGCGTCATCATGCACGGCTTGCACCCCATGGTCCACCCGCTCGGCATGCAGCAGGTCCAGCGCACCCCAGATATAGGCGGGTGGCCCCTCCTCACCGGCATGGGCCACGCGGCGCAGGCCCAGGTCCTTGCAGCGGCTGAACACGCGGGCAAACTTCTCCGGCGGGTTGCCGACCTCGCTGCTGTCCAGGCCCACGCCGCTGAAGTAGGCGCGGTATGGCAGGGCCTCTTCCAGGGTCTGCAGCGCTTCTTCTTCGCTCAGGTGGCGCAGAAAATTCAGGATCAGCTGCGAGCTGATGCCCCAGCGCTTTTCCGCATCCACACAGGCCTTGTGCAGGCCCTGGATCACATCGGCCATGGCCACGCCACGGGCGGTGTGCGTCTGCGGATCGAAGAAGATCTCGGTGTGCAGGACATTGTCGGCCACGGCGCGTTCCAGGTAGGCCATGGCCATGTCGTAGAAGTCCTGCTCGGTCAGCAAGACACTGGCGCCCGCGTAGTAGATATCGAGAAAGCTCTGCAGGTTGGTAAAGGCATAAGCGGCGCGCAGGCTCTCGACATCGGCATAGGGCAAGGCCACGCCGTTGCGCTGGGCCAGCGCAAAAATCAGCTCGGGCTCCAGCGAGCCTTCGATGTGCATATGCAGCTCGGCCTTGGGCATGGCACGCAGCAGGTCCGGCAGGCGGGCGGCATCGATTTGTGGGACGGTGTACATCTCAACACACTCCAAAAGTGACGCCACTGGCCTTGAGGTAGCGGCGGTAGGCCACCGACATGCGGTCGGCCGGTGAGTTCAGTTCTGCCTTGGCATCGAGTGGCAGCGGCTTGGGCATCTGGGACTCCAGCACGGGCTGATCCTGGGTAAAGATCGTATGCTGAAACTGCTGCAGCTGCTCGTCCGTGCTGTCGAAATCAGCCACGGCCAGGCGGAACCAGACGCGGCTGCGCTCGGGCGTGACCGGGCAGACAAAGAGGCCAATCGCTTCGCGCCAGCCCTGCTTGCTCGATCCGCTCTCGGGCACCTTGGTCAGCAAGGCGGTGTAGGGAGCGGTCACCTCATAGGTGTAGTCCACTTCGGCGGGCTTGGTCGAGTGCAGGTTCGACTGGGGCTGGATCGCCTTGCAGCCGGTGGCCTTCACGCCCCTCTCCGTGGTCTCCACCTCGTAGTGCGACATCTCGGTCGCATCGCGGCTGCCCAGCCAGCCCTCGTGCACAAAGCCGAAGTGCGACATGTCCAGAAAGTTCTCGATGATGCGGGGCGCGCTGGCCTCCACATCGTAGGGGCCGCAGTTGAGCTTGCGCAGGCGCTCATCGGCCTCGGCCTCGAACACCGGCAGCGGCGTGGCGGGCTGGCCTTCGGCGTCGGGCGCCAGCTGCACCCACACCAGGCCATGGGCCTCCTGCACGCCGTAGGACGCGACACAGTGCTTGGCAGGTGGCACAAAGGCGGGCACGGCCGGCACCTTCACGCACTGGCCACCGCTGGCAAACTGCCAGCCATGGTAGGGGCACTCCAGCTGGCCATCCTGCACGCGGCCCAGCGACAGGCGGGCGCCACGGTGCGGGCAGCGGTCGACAAAGGCCTGCACCTGGCCTTGCGCATCGCGCCACAGCACCAGTTCCTGGTCCAGCAGGCGCACCGGCAGCGGGGCGCTCACCACGGCATCAGACAAGGCAACCGGGTGCCATTGTTGGGCTTCGATCATCGGGGAATCTCTTTGTATAAATGACAAGGCTGCCCTGAGGCAGCCTTGGTTCGCAATGGTAGCACCGGAGCTAAATGCACCGCTGCCACTCGCGTTTAGATGGGGCGTCACACGTCTGGGCGCAGCGCCCGAGCATCACTTGCCGGGCACATTGCCTTCCACGCCCTTGATGTAGAAGCTGATGCCCTTGAGGAATTCGTCGTCGGCAACCTTGTCGGCAGCCAGAATTTCCTTGCCGTCCTGGCCCAGGATGGGGCCCTTCCAGATGCTGAAGCTACCGTCCTTCAGGCCCTTCTTGACCTCTTCCACCTTGGCCTTGGCTTCGGCAGGCACATCTTCGGCGATGGACACCAGGTCGATCGTGCCTTCCTTCACACCCCACCAGGTCTGGCGGCTGGTCCACTTGCCTTCCAGCGCGCTGCGGGTGGTGTCAATGTAGTACGGCGTCCAGTTGATGATGGCCGAGCCCAGGTGGGCCTTGGGGCCGTAGGCGGTCATGTCCGAGTCCCAACCAAAGGCGCGCTTGCCCTTCTCTTCGGCGGTCTTCAGCACGGCCGGCGAGTCGGTGTTCTGGAACAGAATGTCGGCGCCGCCATTGATCAGGCTGGTGGCCGCTTCGGTTTCCTTCGGTGGGCTGAACCATTCGTTGACCCAGACCACCTTGGTGCTGATCTTGGGGTTCACGCTTTGCGCACCCAGGGTGAAGCTGTTGATGTTGCGGATCACTTCGGGGATCGGCACCGAGCCCACCACGCCCAAGGTGTTGGACTTGGTCATCGAGCCAGCGATGATACCGGCCAGGTAGGCGCCTTCGTAGGTGCGGCTGTCATAGGTGCTGACATTGCCGGCCACCTTGTAGCCAGTGGCGTGTTCCCATTTCACATCGGCAAACTCGGGCGCCAGCTTCTGGATCACGTCCATGTAGCCAAAGGTGGTGCCAAACACCAGCTTGTTGCCCTGGGTGGCCATGTCACGCAGCACGCGCTCGGCATCTGCACCTTCGGGCACGCTTTCCACATAGCTGGTCTGGATCTTGTCGCCGAATTCCTTCTCCAGCGCCTTGCGCGCCTGGTCGTGTGCGAAGGTCCAGCCGCCGTCGCCCACCGGGCCCACGTAGGCAAAGGCGATCTTCAGCGGATCGGCCGCAGGCGCAGCAGCTGCAGGGGCTGCAGCCGGTGCGGGCGCTGGCGCCTCTTCCTTCTTGCTGCAACCCACCACGGCGGCAGCGGCCAGCGCGGAGAGTGCGGCGACCTTGATCAGCGAACGCTTATGGAAATCAGTCATCTCTGTGTCCTCGAATGTTGTTGGAATGTCGAGCTGTACAGGCCAGCATGCGGTCCTGCAGCGGCGTAGAACATCGCCCGGCCAATATATGCATAAATCGAGCCAGGTTCCAAGTGCAGCCCCAGCCGCCGCGCTGCACTGTTGTTTGTTGGCCAGCAGGCCCGGTCAGGCCAGCAAGCCCTTGCTGACCTTGGCGGGCCTTGCCGCCAGGCTTACTTGGCGCCAGGCACCACCCCTTCGATGCCCTTGACATAGAAGTTGATGCCGCGCAGGAAGGCGTCATCGCCCACCACACCGCTGGCCAGCACTTCCTGGCCCTTGTTGTCCACGATCGGGCCGGTCCAGACGGCGAAGCTGCCGTCCTTCATGCTCGACTTGGCCTTGGCCACCTTGTCCTTGGCTTCCTGGGGCACCTGGTCGGCGATCTTGACCAGGTCCATCGCGCCTTCCTTCACGCCCCACCAGAAGTTGCCCGACTGCCACTTGCCAGCCAGCGTGTCTTCCACCACCTTGCTGTAGTAAGGCGTCCAGTCGATCACCGCCGAGCCCAGGTGGGCCTTGGGTGCGAAGGCGCTCATGTCGCCATCCTTGCCAAAGGCGTAGACGCCGCGCTCTTCGGCGGTCTTGAGGACGGCCGGCGAGTTGGTGTTCTGGTACATCACGTCCACGCCGCCATTGATCAGGCTGGTGGCCGCTTCCGATTCCTTGGGAGGTGCAAACCATTCGTTCACCCAGACCACCTTGGCCTGGATGCTGGGGTCCACGCTTTGCGCGCCCAGCACAAAGCTGTTGATGTTGCGCACCACTTCCGGAATCGGCACCGAGGCGACCACACCCACGGTCTTGGTCTTGGTCATCGAGCCGGCCACGATACCAGCCAGGTAGGCGCCTTCAAAGGTCTTGGTGTCGTAGACCGCCACGTTGTCGGCCTGCTTGTAGCCGGTGGCGTGCTCGAACTTCACATTGGGCAGATCGGCGGCGGCCTTCTGCACAAACTCCTGGTAGCCGAAGCTGGTCGCAAAAATCAGCTTGTTGCCCTGGCCTGCCATGTCGCGCAGCACGCGCTCGGCATCGGCCGATTCGGGCACGCTCTCGACCATCGAGGTCTCGATCTTGTCGCCAAACTTCTGCGCAATCGCCTTGCGCGCCAGCTCGTGCTGGAAGGTCCAGCCGCCGTCGCCAATCGGGCTCACGTACATGAAGCTGACCTTGAGCTTGTCAGCCGCTGGCGCTGCTGCTGCCGGCGCGGGCGCCGCAGGGGCCGCTGGCTCTTCCTTCTTGCCACAGGCCGTCAGGGCTGCCAGAGAGAGGGCCGACAGGCCGATCAGCTTGATCACGGAGCGCTTGCGCGTTTGCATGGATGAATCCTTAGTTATTGGTAGAACGGACGAAAAACGGGTCGCTGTCATCGTTGTTATGACCCCGGATAGAAAGGCTTGCCCAAAGAGGCAGGCATATTGGCGCGAATCCAGGTCGGATTGCGCGAGATCAGCACCAGCACCACGATGGTGGCCAGGTAAGGCAGCATGGACAGCAGCTGGCTGGCCAGTTGCACACCGCTGGCTTGCAGGTGGAACTGCAGCATGGTCACACCACCGAACAGGTAGGCGCCCAGCAGCACGCGCGCGGGGCGCCAGGTGGCAAAGGTGGTCAGCGCCAGCGCGATCCAGCCCCGGCCCGAGACCATGCCTTCGACCCACAGGGGGGTATAGACGGTCGAGATATAGGCACCGGCCAGGCCGCACATCGCGCCGCCAAACACCACCGCCATCAGGCGGATGCGGCGCACCGGGTAGCCCAGCGCATGGGCGGAAGTGGGCGATTCACCCACGGCGCGCAGCACCAGGCCGGCGCGGGTGCGGTAGAGGAACCACATCATCACCAGCACCAGCGCCATCGCGCCATAGACCAGGGGGTGCAAGGTAAACAGCGCCGGGCCCAGCAGCGGGATATCTGCCAGGCCAGGGATGGCGTACTTGGGCAGGCTGGGTAGCTTGGCCTGCACATAGGACAGGCCGACAAAGGCCGAAAAGCCCGCGCCGAACAAGGACAGTGCCAGGCCGGTGGCATACTGGTTGGTGTTGAGCCAGATCACCAGCACGCCAAAGATGGCGGCCAGCACGGCGCCCGCCAGCATGCCCGCGCCAAAGCCCAGCCAGGTGCTGCCGGTGTGGACCACGGTGGCAAAGCCGGCGATGGCCGCGCAGAGCATCATCCCCTCGGCACCCAGGTTGACGATGCCGGCCTTCTCATTGATCAGCAGGCCCAGCGCGGCCAGCGCCAGGACGGTGCCAGCGCTCAGCGTGGCGCCCAAAAGCAGTGCATAGGATTCCATCACAGGCCTCCCTTCACTGCGGCACGTGATGCCACCCAACGCAGGCGGTAGACCACCAAGGTGTCACAGGCCAGCAAGGTGAACAGCAGCAGCCCCTGGAAAACGCCGGTCAGGGCCTTGGGCAGACCCAGGCGCGACTGCGCCAGCTCGCCGCCGATATAGAACATGCTCATAAGAATCGCGGAGAAAACCATGCCCACCGGGTGCAGGCGTCCGACAAAGGCGACGATGATGGCCGCAAAGCCATAGCCGGCGGGCACATAGGGGGTGAGCTGGCCCAGGGGGCCGGCCACTTCCAGCGCGCCAGCCAAGCCAGCGGTGGCGCCCGAGATCATCAGCGCCGTCCACAAGGCCTTGCGCGACGAGAAGCCGGCATAGCGGGCCGCCGATGGCGCCAGGCCACCGACCTGCTGGGCCAAGCCAGCACGGGTGCGGAACAGGTAGATCCAGAGCATCGCGGCACCGGCCAGTGCGATCAGCACGCCAATGTTCATGCGCATGCCTTGCACCAATTTGGGGATTTGCGTGATCTTCTCGAAGCTCTTGGTCTGCGGGAAGTTGTAGCCCATCGGGTCCTTCCAGGGCCCATAGACCAGGTAGCCCAGCACCAGGGTCGCGACATAGACCAGCATCAGGCTGACCAGGATCTCATTGGCATTGAAGCGGTCACGCAGCCAGGCGACGATGCCGGCCCAGACCATGCCGCCGAGCATGCCGGCCAGCAGGATGACGGGCACGATCCAGGGGCCGGTGTTCTTGTCGGCCAGCAAGGCCATGCCGCCCGCAGCCACGGCACCAATGACAAACTGGCCTTCGGCACCAATGTTCCACACATTGGAGCGGAAGCAGACCGCCAGGCCCAGCGCAATCAGCAGCAGCGGCGTGGCCTTCATCGTCAGCTCGCCCAGCGCATAGCCGGACTTGATGGGCTCCCAGAAAAAGGCCTGCAGGCCCTTGATGGGGTCCTTGCCCAGCAGCACAAACAGGCCGACTCCGATCAGCACCGTGATCAGCAAGGCCAGCACCGGTGAGCCAAAGGTCCAGAAGCGCGAGGCCTGGGGGCGTTGCTCCAGCTTAAGCATGGTGGCGGCCCTCCTCGACAGCAACCGCAGCCACGGCAGCCGGAGCGGTACTGCGGCCTTCCCAGAGGCCGCTCATCCATTCGCCGATCAGCTGCACCGAGGCATCGGCCCGCGCCACCGATGGCGACAGTCGGCCCTTGGCAATCACATGCAGGCGGTCACTGATTTCAAACAATTCTTCCAACTCCTCACTGAGCACCAAGACGGCGCAGCCCGCATCGCGCAGCGCCAGGATCTCGCCCCGGATCTGCGCTGCCGCACCCACATCCACCCCCCAGGTGGGCTGCGAGACGATCAGCAGACGGGGCTTGGCATCAATCTCCCGGCCTACGATGAACTTTTGCAGGTTGCCGCCCGAGAGCGACTGCGCACTCGCATGCGGCCCACCGGCCTTGACGCCAAAGCGCGCAATGATGCCGCGTGCCATCTGGTCGAGCTGGCCCATGCGCAGCCAACCACCTGCGCCCAGCATCTCATTGCGGGTCAGCACCAGGTTGTGCGCCAGACTCATGCTGGGCACGGCGCCCCGGCCCAGGCGCTCCTCAGGTACAAAATGCAGGCCCAGCGCGCGGCGCTGGCCCGGGCCCATGCGCCCCATCGGCATCGTGTCCATCAACACGGCCTGCGGCTCGGCGCGCATGTCTTCGCCCGAGAGCGCATACAGCAGCTCCTTCTGGCCATTGCCGGAGACGCCGGCAATCCCCACCACTTCACCCGCCCGCACCTGCAGCGAGATGCCGTCGAGATCAATACCAAACGGATCCTGCTTGGCCAGGCGCAGTTGCTGCACCGTCAGCACCGTCGCACCCGCCTGGCTGGGGCGCAGCTCCAGCATCGGGGGCTCGGCGCCAATCATCATGCGCGACAGCGAGGCATTGCTTTGCTCGCGCGGATCGCATTCGCCGGTCACCTCGCCGCCACGCAGCACCGTGCAGGCGGTGCAGAGCGCGCGGATTTCATGGAGCTTGTGGCTGATATAGAGAATGCTGCAGCCCTCGGCGGCCAGCTTGCGCAGCACGATGAACATCTTCTCGACCGCCTGGGGCGTGAGCACCGAGGTCGGCTCATCGAGAATCAGCACCCGGGGCCGGGTCAGCAGGCCACGGATGATCTCCACCCGTTGCATCTCGCCCACCGACAGGCTGTGCACCGGCCGCTGGGGGTCAATGTCCAGCCCATATTCGCTGGCCACCTCGGTGATGCGAGCAGTCACTTCCGCCAGCGACATGCGCTTGTTTTGGCCCAGCCATACGTTCTCGGCCACGGTCAGGGTGTCAAACAGGCTGAAATGCTGGAACACCATGCTGATGCCCAGTTGGCGCGCCTCCTGGGGGTTGCGGATCTGCGCCGCCTGGCCGTCGACCAGGATCTGGCCCTCATCGGGTTTGACCGAGCCGTAGATGATCTTCATCAGGGTCGACTTGCCGGCGCCGTTCTCGCCCAGCACGGCATGGATTTCCCCGGCACGTACTTTTAACGATACTTTGTTATTGGCTACAACCGCTGGGTAGCGCTTGGTGATGCCGATCAGCTGTAACCGGGGCGCGGCCGCGCCATCGGTTGTCGGTGTCGGGGTCTGTTCTTTCATGGGCGGCAATTGTCCCTCAAATTGTTACCCGATGTGGGCATTTGGCCTCAAGATGCACGCACTCACACCGAATGGCCCGCCGGGCTGCGCAAAGAGAGAGCGGTTTTTTTCAGGCAGGCACGCAGCCAGACGGCGGCATCGGAGGCATGGGTTCGGGCATGCCACAGCAGGTAATAGTCCAGCGGTGGCAGCGCCAGCGGGCAGTCCAGAATCGTCAGCGCATGCTTGTCGACAAAGCGCTCACAGAACTGGCGCCCCGTGGTCAGCACAAGCAAGCTCGATGCCACCATGGCCGGAATCGCACTGAAATGGGCGCAGCGCGCCATGATACGCCGCTCCACCCCCAGCGCATCGAGGCGGGAGTCGATGATGCCGCGCGCGCCCGGGTGCGTGGCCGTCGGCGCAATGTGCTCGGCCTGCAGCCAGGCCTCTACATCCCAGCCCCGCCGCACCGCCGGGTGGCGGCTGCTCACCATGCTCACCACATCGTCGCTCATCAGGCTGGTCATGTGCAGGTCGCCGGTGGGCTGCAGCCAGTTGCCTACCACCACATCGATATCGCCGTTGGCGAGCTGGGCGTGGTAATGGGTCTCGGACGACAGCGGATAGATCTCCACCACACACAGCGGTGCCTCGGACTTGATGCGCGCCACGAGCGCGGGCAGAAACAGCGGATCGAAGTAATCACTCGCTGCAATGCGGAAGGTGCGGGTCGCCGTCTGCGGGTCAAAATCGCGGGCATCGCTGAACAGGCCCTCGGCAGCGCGCAGGATGGCAGCCGCGGGCTCGACCATGCGCTGGCCCTTGTCGGTCGGAGTCATCGCCGCGCCCGAGCGCACCAGCAAAGGATCGCCCGCCAGATCGCGCAGGCGCTTGAGCGCCGCCGACACCGCAGGCTGGTACATGCCCAGGCGCAAGGCCGCCCGCGAGACGCTGCGCTCGGTCAGCACCGTGTGCAACACCCGGATCAGGTGCAGGTCAATCTTGTCAAACAGGGCTTGGTCGCGCATGCGAGTCTTTTGAATGTGGACATTCAAGCTTATCAGCCGGGACCTGCCAGCTATCCCGGTTGTTACCCGAAGCTGTGGCGACAAGCCCCTCAGCGTCCCGCCCAGGCCGCCCTTGCCTTCAGGCCACCTTGGCTTCACGCCAGCAGGCGCGGTTGCCGCCCTGGCGCTTGGCGCTGTAGCTGGCCATGTCGGCAGCGCGCACCGCCTGCAGTGCATCGGCAAACGAGGCATCGATCTGCAGCAGGCCGATGCTGACGGTGACCACAAAATGTTTGCTGCGCAGCTGGGGCTGCCAGTTCTGCAAGGTGTCGCAGAGCTGGGCGGCCAGCTCATGGGCCTTTTCCGGGCTGCACTGGCGCAGCACCAGCGCAAACTTGTCGCCCGCCACCCGCGCCGCATAGCCCTGGAAGGGCTGCAGCAGCTGCAGCTGGCGCGCCACATGCTGCAGCACCAGATCGCCCTGCGCATGGCCGGCCAGCGCATTGATGGCGGACATGTTGTCCACATTCACATAGAACAGCACCGGCGCGCTGGGCGAGGACTGGTCCAGCCCCTCGCGCCGGGCCTGCAGCAAGGCGGTCAGGTGCAGCAGCAGCGCTTCGTAGTTGGGCAGCAGAGTGAGCTTGTCCATGCGGCTGGGTGACTGCGCCGCCACCCGGGCCTGGCCGGCGCGCACAAAGCACCAGCGCAGATCCGCCCCTGCATCCGCACTATGGACCAGGTGCAGACTGACCATGACGGGCGCGCCCGACTGGTGGCGCAGCACCACGCTGGTCTCGGCACTGCCCTGGCGCTCCAGATCCGGGGCCAGTTGCTCCCAGGCCTGGTCAAAATCCTGGTCGGCCATCGCCAGCATGCGCACTGGCTGGCCTTGCAGATCCTGGCGGCTGTAGCCCAGCAAATGGGCCAGCGCCTGGGACACCTGCAGGATCTGCTCGCCCTGCAGCAGCAAAAAGGAAAAGCGCGCATGCGCGAGCACCGTCTCGGCCAATTGCTGCTGCTGGCGCAGTTGCTCGACCAGCGAGTCGCGCTGCTGGCCCAGCTCTTGCAGGTGCATGCCCATGCGGTCAATCTCGTCGGGCGGCGGGCCGCTGGCCGGGTCGGCCGCCTGGACCGGCCCCGAGGCCAGCGCCAGCACCGGCGCGGGCGCAATCGGCAGCGGTGTCTGCGCCACCAGCTGCTTGAAGCGCCGGCTATGGCCCCAGAGCCAGAGCCAGGTCAGCGCTGCCAGCGCCAGCGGCATCAGCAGCAGCCACCACCAGCTGCGCCATTGGCGGCCCCAGCTTTGTAGGCTCTGGTCATGGGGCATCACCCGCAGCACCAGCCAGCGGGCGGCCGGCATCTGCGCCACGCTGACCAGGTGGGGCGCCAACCACCAGGACTGCGCCGATGGGGGGCCGCCAGCGGCAGCGCGTTCCTGCCAGCGCTGCAGCACCTGGGCCAGCAAGGGGTCCTCGTCGGTGGTGCCCAGAATCCGGGTCGGGTCGGGGTGGGAGATCAGCACGCCGGCAGCCGTCATCAGCACCAGCTGCCCACTATCAGGCGGGGTGGCCGCCAGCGATACCGGCAGCAGGCTTTGCGACTGCAGGCGCAGCACCCCGGCCATGGCGCCCTGCACGGTGCCCTGCTTGTCGCGCAGCGGAATGCCCAGCGCAATGCTGGGCCCGCCGGCGGCACTTTTGAAGGGTTCGGACACCTGAGGTTTGCCGTCAACCATCACCCGGCGCAGCAGGTCCCGCTCGGCGGGCTCGACGGCCTCGTCGCCCTGGCCGGCATCACGCACCTGGCGCCGGATGACCTGGGCGCCGCGTGCAAACACCAGGCTGTCAAAGTAGCGCGTGGCCGCCAGCCCCTGCTCCAGCAGCGGAGGCGGCTGGGACGCGGGGCCTTGCACCCAGGGCGCTGCCGCTTCGGCCAGCGCGCCCAGCACCTTCTGGCTTTGCTCCAGCTTGCTGCCCATCAGCCGGGCCAGCATCTCGGTCTCGTCCGCCTGCTGGGCGGATAGTTGGGTGATCACCGTCTGCTGGCTGGCATGGATCGCCAGCCACTGCAGCAGCGCCGTGCCCAGCAGCACCATCAAGGGCACCACCACCCACAGCCGCCACAGCCAGGGCCCTGCCGTATCGCGCAGGCCGTCTACCGGCGGTGGAGGATCGGGCTGCCAATGCACCGGCCTGCCATCCATGCCGCGCTACCGGGCCACCAGGGCGGCGGCAACCAGATCCTGGTGATGGCAAATAACAGACTCCGGCATGCGGCACCTCCTTTCAGGTGCCACATATTGGCGGTTATGTACCAGCGCCGGTATCAGGACAAAACCCGACGGAGAAAACCCGGGTTACAAATGGCGGACCAGGGATACGCTGCAAAACCCTCGCCAAGCGGGATGGACGCGGATCGGGATGAGCCGCAAGGCGTCTTTTGCAGTCGAGCCGTGGCTATTGACAAGGAAGACAACGCAGCGGATCACCCGAGACCGCGTTCAGACCACGGCAGGGAGTTTTGCAGAGGGTCCCTAGGGATGCTCTGCAAAACCCTCGCCAAGTGGGATGGACGCAGATCGGGATGAGCCGCAAGGCGTCTTTTGCAGTGAATAGCCGTAGCTATTCACAAGGAAGACAACGCAGCGGATCGCCCGAGTCCGCGTTCAGACCACGGCAGGGAGTTTTGCAGAGGGTCCCTAGGCCTTGGCCAGTTGGCGCAGTGATTCGGGCTGCGGCAGCCAGAGGTTCTTGCCCAGGCCGTCGAGCAGGCCCTGGTCGCGCAGCTGGCGCAGCACGCGCGACAGCGTCTCGGGCGCTATGCCCAGGTGGGCGGCAATCTGGCGCTTGGATTGCGCCAGCTGCACCCGCAGGCCCTGGTCGCCAGGCTCGGCATGCTGCAGCAGCCACTGGGCGCAGCGCGCCACCGCATCCTGCGCCACCCGGCTGACGGCCAGCGCCGCCTGCTGGCAGTAGCCCTGGGCCATGCTGCTGACCAGGCCCTGGGCTTCGGCCGGCCAGCGCTGCATATAGCTGCGCAAGTGTGCGACCGGCACCGCGCGGCAGTGCACCGCCGTCTGGGCCACCATATCGACTGCGCAAGGCTGGCCCGCCAATGCGGGTGCGGCGTCGAGCCAACACGGCCCTTCCATCGTGCCGAGCAGGTGGCGCATGCGCCCCTCCTCCTGCACACCGAAGGCGACGGAGCCCTGCTCCAGGTACAGGGCCTCCAGCAGCGGCTGGTGGCGCTGGCGCAGCAGGGCACCAGCGCTGGCGCTGGTCAGGGCAAATTCATCCAGGCGGAGTGAGTCAGGCATGGTCCGCACTGTGCCCCGATTGCGGGCTGCAGACATTGAGCTACATCAATCTTTGCCCCTGGCCGGACTTTGAGAAATTTCTGCTTCCAGCCCCAATAAACGGCGCTGACGGGTCAACAGCGGCTAAGTCCTTGCAAAAACCGTATACCCCCAATATGCGGCATCCACGCCACACCTCGGGTCTTTACCAGCGGTTTTTTGAGCTTTTGGCACACATATTGCTCAGAGCGGTCGGCACTGACTTCACAATTCACCGCTATCACAAATTCACACGCTTGTAACAAAGGACTGCCATGAACAACAAACTGCTCGCCCTGGCCGTGATGGCCGTCTGCGCCTCCGCGGCGCAGGCCCAATCGTCGGTGACCGCCACCGGCTTGGTCGATATGTATATTGGCTCGATGAAAGCTCCCGGCGATGACGGCCGCACCTCTACCTTGGGCAGCGGTGGCATGACCACCTCCTGGTTCGGCTTCAAGGGCACCGAAGACCTGGGCGGCGGCCTCAAGGCCAGCTTCCTGCTGACCAGCTTCATGCGCGCCGACACCGGCACCCCCGGCCGCTTCAACGGCGACGTCTTCTGGTCGCGCGATGCGCTGGTGTCGCTGTCCGGCGATTTTGGTGCCGTGACCCTGGGCCGCACCGTGGCGCCCAACTTCGTGCCATCGATCTCGATGAACCCCTTTGGTGATTCCTTCACCTTCTCGCCCCTGGTGCTGCACCAAAACGTGTCGCTGTTCAACAAGAGCGGCTGGCAGAGCAGCAACCCCTCCGACACCGGTTGGAGCAACCAGGTGATCTACAGCACGCCCAAGGTCGGCGGCTTCAGCGGCAACCTGCACTACCAGTTTGGTGAGCAAGCTGGCCAAGGCGGCAAGAACAACATCGGTCTGAACGCCACCTACGCCAACGGTCCTTTTGCCATCACCGGCTTCTATGAAGACGTGGACATGAGCAACCCCGTGCCCGCCGTGCTGGCCGAGAACCACCGCAACTGGATGCTGGGCAGCAGCTATGACGCAGGCTTTGTGAAGGCCTATGCCACCTACGGCCAGACGACCGGCAAGGACACCGATTTCAAGATCAAGACCGCCAGCCTGGGCGCCACCGTGCCACTGGGCGCCACCAGCCGCATCCTCGCCGGTTGGGCGCACAGCAAGCTGCAAGACAGCAATGCCAAGCGTGACACCGTCTCCGTCGGCTACAACTACGACTTCTCCAAGCGCACCGACGGCTACGCGATCGTGATGTACGACAAGGTCAAAGACTTTGGCAACGGCACCAGCTTTGGCGTCGGCATCCGCCACCGCTTCTAATCGGTTCGTATAGCGCGCTGTGCGGCCTTCGGGCCCACTACGCAAAACGCCAAGCATGGCAGCATGCTTGGCGTTTTTTAATTGCCGGTTCGGCAGAGCCAGCGCCTGGGCGCCGGATCGGAATCAATCTTTACTTCTTCAGGCACTCGCTCATGAAGGCCTTGCGCTCGTCGCCCTTCTTGCCGGTCGCGTCGACGTTGCAGGTCTTCATGCGTTCTTGCTGGCGCTTGCGGCCGTCAGACAGGCAGCTGGACATGAAAGCCTTGCGTTGATCGCCCTTGAGTTCCTTGGTCTTGGCCTCGGTGTTGCAAGTGCCCATCAGCTGCTGTTGGGCAGTAGGGGTCTTGTCCGCTGCCAACGCAAACTGGGATGCCAGCGCGATGCTGGCGAGGACGATGAGTTTTTTCATGGTATGGGCTCTTATCTAAACTGCGCCGACGACCAGCGCAAGCGAATTTCTGCATATCTGGCCCGCCCTGTCAATGGGCAGATGATGAAGAAGCGCAAACTGCCTACGGCCGCCTCGCAAGCGCCCATGAAAAAACGGCCTGCGCGGCCGTTTCGGTTGGGTTTGCCGGGCGGTGCTCAGTCCACTAGGCCCACATAGATGTTCTGCACATCATCGTCGTTTTCCAGACCGGCCAGGAAGGCTTGCACTTCTTCCTGCGCTTCGGCAGGCAGGCTGCCCATGCTGATGGGGGTCTTGGCCTTGTAGCCCAGCTTGGCCGACAGCACCTTGATGCCCTGCTCGGGCAAGGCCTTGCTGACGGTGTCCAGGTCCGTGGGCTCGGTGATGAACAGGGTCACGCCCTCTTCTTCCGCCGGCTCGAAATCCTGCGCGCCCGCTTCGATGGCAGCCAATTCCACATCGGCGCCGTTTTCTGGCTCACCTTCGACCATGCCCACATGGTCAAAATCCCAGGCCACGGCGGTCAGCTGGCCCTTGCGGAAGCAGACACGCATATTGGGTGCCGTGCGGTTGGGGTTGTCGGTCAGGCACTCCACCATCACCGGCACGCGGTGCGGTGCATAGCCTTCAAACAGCACGGTCGAGTAGTTGACGGCATCGGCGCCAGCGCCCGAGCCCTTCTTGATCGCACGCTCCAAGGTGTCCTTGGGCATCGATGCCTTGCGGGCCGCTTCCACAGCCATGCGCAGGCGCGAATTGCTGGCCGGGTCACCCCCGCCCAAACGCGCTGCGACCGTGATTTCCTTGACCAGTTTGCCAAAGAGTTTTCCCTTGGCATCGGCGACCAGCGCCTTGCCCTTTGCTTTCCATTGCGCGCCCATGGCTGCGTTTTCCTAGTTGTTGGTTGGGCAGCAGCGGTGGCTGCTGGCAACAATGCCGGGCAAAGCCCAGATTGACAGGGCAAATTTATACACCGCCGCCCAAGGCTGTGCTGGGCATAAGGGGAAATCTTTGCCAAAAACCTGGGGCATCGCGGCGGCCAAACGACGCCGGGGCGACGGCGCGGCGTGGGCCGCACCACCGGTTGCCGGCGTTCAAAGGCACAATACCGCCATGCCCTTTCTGCAGCGACTTTGGCGATGGATCCAGGCCCAGCGTACGCCCCTGCTCTGGAGCCTGGGCGGCCTGGTGCTGAGCTTTGTCTCGCTGGGCCTGCCTGGCTTTGCCAGCTATGCGCCCGCCGAGCAGCTCTTTGTCTGGGCCGGCGATGGCGCGCTGCTCAAGGCCATCCATGGCGACAGCCTCTGGCCCATCCTCATCTCGGCGAGCTTTTTGCAGGCCTTGCTGATCACGCCTGTGCATGGCCTGCTGCGGCGCTGGTGGCCTGGTTTGTCGCGCTGGCCCCATGTGCTGGGCGTGGCGCTCGGGGTCTGGCTGGTCAGCATTGTCTGCACCTGCCTGATGCTGCTGGCAGCGGTCGATGCATAAAAGCTGCAGCCTGCCTACAATCACGGCGCCCGCTTCTTTTTCCCTAGCCCCCACCCTGCACGCTTCCATGCCCAGCCCTCTTTCCCCCATTGGTGTTTTTGACAGCGGTATCGGCGGCCTGAGTGTGCTGCGCGCGCTGCGCGATGTGCTGCCCGATGAGCAGTTCGTCTATGTGGCCGACAGCGGCAACGCCCCCTATGGCGAGCGTGGCGACGCCTTTGTGCAGCAGCGCTGCGCCCACATCACCCAGCAGATGCGCGAGCGCCATGACATCAAGGCGCTGGTCATTGCCTGCAACACAGCCACCGCAGCGGCGATTGAGGGCCTGCGCGAGCAGCACCCGGGCCTGCCCATCATCGGTGTGGAGCCCGCCCTCAAACCCGCCGCCCAGCACAGCCAGACCCATGTGGTGGGCGTGATCGCCACCCAGGGCACCGTGAACAGCAGCCGCTTTGCCATCCTGCAGGCCGCGCATGCGACGCAAACCCGCTTTGCGGTGCAGGCCTGCAATGGGCTGGCGCGAGCGATTGAAGACAGCACCCGGCCCGGGCGCGATGCTTCCGCCGATGCCGCGCATATTCAGGGCCTGTGCCAGACCTACCTGGCCGCAATGGGTGACTTTGGCACACAGCCCGGCCAGATCGACACCCTGGTGCTGGGCTGCACGCACTATATTTTTGCCGCCGATACCTTGCGCGCGCTGGTGGGCGACCAGGTGGCGCTGATCGACACGGCCACGCCCGTGGCGCGCCGCACCTACAGCCTGCTGCATGCCACCGGCATGCTGCGCAAGCCAGCGCAGGCCCCCGCTGCTGACGAAGCCTTCAGCCTGGTGACCACCGGCGAGCTGGCCGCGCTGCAATACGCCGCCGCGCAGTGGCTGGGCTTGCCGCCCCAGCTCTGCCAGGCTGCGGACTGATCAGCTGGCGCTGTCCGCCGCATCCGCCCCCAGCTGCCACAGCCGGTGGCCGCCCTGGTCCAGCCAGGTCAGGTAGAGGCGCACCTCCAGCTCCAGCTGGTGGTAGGACGGCTCCATGTACTCACAGAGCTGGTAGAAGGCCTTGTTGTGGTCGGACTCGCGCAGATGCGCGAGCTCATGCACGGCGATCATGCGCAAAAAGGCCTCGGGCGCATGCTTGAACAGGCTGCCAATGCGGATCTCATGGCGCGACTGGGTCTTGCCGCCATGGTTCTTGCCGGTACGCACATGGATGCCCAGCGCCTGGTAGACCAGCTGCAGCTTGCTGTCATAGACCACCTTGGCCAGCGCCGCGCTGTTGCGCATGTGCTCGCCCTTGAGGCCCATCACATAGGCATGCAAGGCCTTGTCCGAGCGCATCTGGTGCGGCTGCGGGTGGCGCTGCAGCAGCCACTGGCCCAGCTTGCCCGATTGCAGCAAGCTGCCTGCCTGCTGCTGCAAGGCGGCGGGGTAGGACTGCAGATAGGGAAGCAGGACAGGGCTGGACATGGGCAAGGCCAATAACAAAGGCAGCACAGCGGCTGCCTTGGGGTTAGATAAAAGAAGCGCTGCGCCGTTGGCAGCGCAGCCGATGATCAATGCAGATGGCGTGGGCGGCGTCCACCACCGCCGCCATGGCCGCCGCCGGGACCACCGGTACCACGGGGTGGCTTGCCGATCTCCAGCGAATCGACCAGTGCATCAAAGCGCTGGCTGAACAGCTTGTCGATCTCTGCCACCACGCCGACGAGCTCGCCGGCATCGAAATGGCGTTCCATCGTGCTGACCACGTCCTGCACCAGCATGTCGCGCTGCACCTGCATGATGGCCGCAGGCGTCGGGCCCACAAACAGCATCATGAAGTCGTCGCGCGACTCGGCGCTGCGGTCCTGCTCTTCGTCGTCGAACTCGGCGTCATAGAAGGTGACCTCGATCGCGGCGCCCTGGTCGGCCAGCTCGTTGAGGTTCATGCACATGTCGTCCAGCGACTGGCGAAAATCATCATCGCCGCGCACGGTCCAGCACATCTGCAGCACATGGTCCTTGGGCTCGAACAGAATGCCGGGCTCTTCCTCGTAAGCGCTCTCCGAACCATCGACCAGCGACTTCGCGCCCGCGTAGCCCCACAGTGGTTTCAAGGCCTCTTGCAGCTGGTCAAAGCCGACATCGGCACGCAGCAGCACTTGTCCGTGGACATGGATCTCAAAGGGTGGGTTGTAACTGGGCATGTTCTGTACCTTCCTAAATGGGGGCCGCCCGCTTGCGCTGGCCAACCCCACGCCTGATGACACGGCAGGCCGCATCGCTCTCCACAAGGCGCCAGAACAGCTACCGATACCGGGCCAGACTGGCGACTCTCCATGCGCCACCCACCCGAGCGGCGCAATATCCACAATATCGGACATTGTGCCCGGTTTGTCGATCACAGACGAAGAAAAAGCCAGCAGGATGCCTGCTGGCTCACGCTAGGAACCGCCGTCACCAAAAGCCGGGGATGCCAAACGGTCTTCAACACTGCCAGCATGCTTCGCAAGAGCCGGCCAGTGCCTGTGGCGCAGGCAATAAAAAACAACGGTTTGCAGGTGTTTTCTGCAAAACCGTTGCTCTGTAGTGCATTGCGCCCGGGCATTTTAGCAGTTCCGGCCTAGGACCAGCTTCTGCAGGGTCGGAAGCCACCGCCGGGCCATGGCAGGCCAGCAGTGGCACCCTCCTCAGTCGCCCGCCTGCACCATCTCGCCGTTCGGGTCGGTCACCCGCATCACGGTAATGGCGGGGGCATCCTCGGCATCTCCCACAATGCCGGCGCTGGCGCCATAGAAGCCGGCCACAAAGCGGAAGGCTGGTGCGCCTGCAGGGCCGGTGCAGTGGAAGTTGTACTGGCGCAGCACTTCGGCGACACAGACATAGCCCGAGTCGGTATCGATCACCGAGGTCTCATCGCGGGTCTGGAAGCGGAAGTTCCGGCTGGGCATCGCATCCGTGGCAGACAGCAGCGCCCAGGATCCGCGCAGCGACTGGGCCGAGCCCTTGTTCAGGCCGTAGTAGAAGCGCTCGATCTGCACGGGCTCTTCACCCGGGAAGGCCAGCACCCCCACCGATTGCGCGTTGAAGTGGATCGCCGTGGTCAGACCGGCATCGGCCTTGAAGCTGGCGATGGCAGCCGGGCCACCAAAGTAGCGCCCGCCCTGGTACTGCAGCGTGGGCAGATCAGGCGTGTTGGGCTCTGGTGTGGTGGATGCGTCATGCGCGCCAGACACACTGTGGAAGGTGGCTTTGCCGTCGCTCTCGTAGTCGTAGACCGACATGAACAACAGATGGTCTTCCTGGCTCAGCGGCTTTTGCAGCTCGATGGAGATGCCGCGTCCAGGCAGGCCCCTCCGCTCGTTGCTGACCACCCAGGTGCCCGACTCTGGCAAGTAGCCTGGTGCGTAGTAGCTGGTGCGCACACTCTGGTTGTCCTGCCAGGTGTAGGCCGCACGTGCCACGCGGAAGCCCACCAGGCGCCGGTTGTCGCCACCGCCCTCTTGCATGGTACCGCTCAACTGGTCCACGCCACGCTGCATCGTCATCGTGATCAACGGACCACCGCTAGCCCCGCCACGGTTGCCCGAGCAGTTGAACACCAGACCTCGGCCACCGTAGCTGCATTGCGCCACCACATGGTCCGACAAGGTGCCGCCAAAGCCGTGGACTGTCGTCGCAACCGCTGGAGGATATGGCCAGTTCATGGCGGCAACTGCCCAGTCCTCGCTCATCGAAACCTGCTCGCTGCTGCCGATATCGGCCCACCAGCTGCGCACCGGTTGGTTGCTGCTGTTGAATTCAACCATGGCCCAGCGATCGACAAAGGCCGGGTCGGAGAAGACACCAGCGGGCGTGCCTTCGTAGTCGAAGCGCTGCATGGCCTTGGTGGGTTCGCCAGGGAACTGGATCGTGCCCGTGCTACGGCTGGTAAAGGTGATCACCACATTGCCAGGGCTACCCGCTTCATGGCCATCACGTTGCTCGCTGCCAAAGAAGCGACCGCCTTCGTAGAAGTACAGCGGAGCCGTCACCGTGTTTTCGTGCAAGGTACCCAGCGCCGTATGGAAGGTCGGTTCTCCCGTTTGGCGGTAGTTGTAGACCTGCATGAACAGCAAGCCGTCCTGGATGTCGATGCCCATGCCACGGCCAGGCTTGCCATTGCGCTCTTCGCTGATGACCCAGGTGCCGCTCTGTGGTGCGATCAAGGCGACGGGCGGCTCGGGCGGCTCGCCACCAGAGTCCGTACTCTTGGACACCTGGCGCGTATCGCTACCCGTATTGCCCGCTTCATCGGTCTGCGACGCTGTCACCGTGACCGATCCATTGGGCAAGGCAGCTACCCGCATACCAGGTGCCGTCCAGGTACCGTTGGCACAGGCCACCGTCGCAGTCACAGATCCCACGCGCACCGTCACCAGACCGTCATCGGTGGTGCAGGTACCCGCAGGGTTGTACGCGTTCCGGTTGGCGTTGTTGATGTTGGGTGCCGTGGTGATCGCGACCGCAGGCCCTTCTGCGTCCTTGACCGTGTTCAGCGAGTCGGAGATGACCGTGCCATCCACAGTTTGCGATGCCGTCACCACCACCGTGCCATCGCGCAGGCTGCTGACGTTCACGTCGCTCAAGCTCCAGGAGCCGCCGTTGCAAGCCACGGTGTTGTTGATGTCGCTGGCGCCGCCACTGTCGGTCATGGTCACCGTCACCAGGCCAGCCGCCGCGCTGCAGTTGCCCGAGACGCCACCGTAGCTGGCTTGGTTGCTGCTGTTGATGGGAGGCGCCACATTCACCGTCACGGCGGCTGCCGCGCCTTGCTTGCTGGTCAACAGGCTGCCCGACCCTGTCGTGTCGTTCAGCGTCTGCGCAGCCGTCACCAGGACCGGTCCATTCGGCAAGCCACTGACGTTCAGGCCCGAGACAGACCAGGCGTTAGCGTTGCAGGTTGCCGATGCCGGTATGGATCCGACCAGGACGGCCACGTTGCTGCCATTGACCGAGCAGGTGCCCGAGACAGCATAGGCCGCCTGGTTGGCCGGGGTGATCACAGGGGCCGAGCTCACGGTCACCGCAGGCGCGGTGCCTGCCGAGTCCTTGCTGGTCACAAAACCACCGGTGCCGGTCTGGCCACCTGCCGTTTGCGACACCGTCACCGTGATCGGTCCATTCGGCAAGCCACGGACGTCCACAGGCCCGGCGGTCCAGGTGCCGCCATTGCAGGTTGCCGAGACCGACAGCGAGCCGATCAGCACCAGCACATTGCTGTTATTGACCGAGCAACTGCCCGAGACGGTGTAGGCCGTTTCGTTGGCTGCAGTGATCGCCGGAGCCGAGGTAATCGCCACCGATGGTTTGGCACCAGCCGAATCCTTGCTGGTAACAAAGCCGCCGCTGCCCGTCTGACCGCCCGCCGTCTGCGAAGCCGTCACTGTGATAGGTCCATCAGGCAAGCCACTGACATCCACAGGCGGAGTGGCCCAGATGCCGCCGTTGCAAGTAGCGGAAACGGAGAGCGAGCCAATCAGGACCGCCACATTGCTGCCGTCGGCCGTGCAAGTACCCGAGACGGAATAGGCCGTCTGGTTGGCTTGCGTGATCGCCGGGGCCGAGCTAATGGCCACCGATGGCTTGGCACCCGCCGAATCCTTGCTGGTGATAAAGCCGCCGGTGCCCGTCTCGCCACCCGCCGTCTGCGACACCGACACGGTGACCGGGCCATCGGACAAGCCACTGACATCGATGGCCTGGGTGGCCCAGATGCCGCCATTGCACAGCGCCGTCGCAGGAATGGAGCCGATCAGCACCGTCACATTGCTGCCATTGACCGAGCAGGTGCCCGAGACGGTGTAGGCCGTCTGGTTGGCTGCCGTGATCGCAGGAGCCGAGGTAATGGCCACCGCAGGGGTGATACCTTCCACATCCTTGCTGGTCGCAAAGCCGCCCGTGCCCGTTTGGCCACCCGCCGTCAGTGACACCGACACGGAAACCGGTCCATCGGGCAAAGCGGTGACATCGATGGGCGAGATCGCCCAGATGCCGCCGTTGCACACGGCCGTTGCAGCGATGGAGCCGACCAGCACGTTGACATTAGCACCCTCGGCCGAGCAGGTGCCCGATACCGTATAGGCCGTCTGGTTGGTCAGCGTGATCGCTGGGGCCGAGGTAATGGCCACCGCAGGGGCAGCGCCTGCCGAATCCTTGCTGGTCACCAAGCTGCCCGATCCCGTTTGACCGCCAGCGCTCTGCGAGGCCATGACCGTGACCGCACCATCGGCCAGGCCGCTGACATCCACGCCCGAGGTCGCCCAGATGCCGCCATTGCACTGTGCCGTGGCTGGAATGGATCCGATCAGCACAGTCACGGTGCTGCCTTCGGCCGAGCAGGTGCCCGAGACGGTGTAGGCGCCCTGGTTCAATGCGGTGATCGCAGGTGCCGAGCTAATGGCCACCACAGGTACTGCGCCAGCGGAGTCCTTGCTGGTCGTGAAACCGCCGGAGCCCGTCTGGCCACCCACCGTGAGCGACGCCGACACAGAGACCGGCCCATTGGCCAGGCCACTGACATCGATCGCCGAGCTGGCCCAGATGCCGTTGTTGCAAACCGCCGATGCAGCGAGGCCGCCGATCAGCACATCCACGTCCGCGCCATCCGCTGAGCAGGTGCCCGAGACGGTATAGACCGACTGGTTGGCTGCCGTAATCGCTGGTGCCAAGGTGATCGCCACCGCAGGTGCGGCGCCTGCCACATCTTTGCTGGTGGTGAAGGTGCCCGTCTGGCCGCCCACCGTTTGCGTAGCCGTCACCTCAACCGGTCCATCCGCCAGACCGCTGACGTCCATGCCCTCGGTCGCCCAGATGCCGCCATTGCACAGCGCCGTGGCAGACACCGAGCCGACCTCCACAACCACATTGCTGCCGTTGGCCGAGCAGGTACCCGAGACGGAGTACGCCGACGCATTGGCTGCCGTGATGGCAGGTGCCGACGTAATGGTCACCACCGGTTGGACTGCGCCGGTAGCCTTTTTGACGTCCACACTGTCCGATCCGGACTGTCCGCCCACCGTTTGTGTAGCCGTCACGGTCACCGTTCCATCGGGCACCGTGCTGACATTCAACGCGGCGGTCGTCCAGCTGTTGCTGGTGCAGGGCACCGATGCCGACACCGATGTAGGCACTGAGCCGACCTCGACATCCACGTTGGTGCCGTTGACCGAGCAGGTGCCCGAGACGGTATAGGCCGCTTGGTTGGCTGCCGTGATCGCAGGTGCCGACGTGATGGTCACCTCAGGCTCGACTCCGCCGGTGGCCTTGTTGACGTCCACACTGTCCGACCCGGTCAGTCCGCCCGCCGTTTGCGCAGCCGTGACGGTCACCGTTCCATCGGGCACCGTGCTGACATCCAACGCGGCGGTCGTCCAGCTGTTGCTGGTGCAGGCCACCGATGCCGACACCGAGGCAGGCACCGAGCCGATCTCGACATCCACATTGGTGCCATTGACCGAGCAGGTGCCCGCGACAACATAGGCCTCTTGGTTGGTTGCCGTGATCGCAGGTGCCGACGTGATGGTCACCTCAGGCTCGACTGCGCCGGTGGTCTTGCTGGTCATCAGGCTGCCTGTTCCCTGCAGACCGCCCGCTGTTTGCGCAGCGGTCACAGTGACCGAACCATCGGCCAGGCTGCTGACATTCACGCCTTCGGCGGTCCAGGTGCCAGCCGTGCATGGCGCCGCTGCAGGCACTGAGCCAATCTGAACTGCCACGGGGGTGCCGCTGACCGAGCAACTGCCCGAGACGGTATACGAGGCCTGGTTGGTCACCGTGATGGCGGGTGCCGAGCCCACGGTCACTACAGGGACTGCGCCTGCGGTGTCCTTGAGGGTTGCCAGGCTGCCCGATCCCATCAGCTCGCCCACAGTCTGCGCTGCCGTCACAGTGACCGGTCCATCGGCCAGCGCTGTGACATTCAGGCCTGTAGCGGCCCAGGTGCCACCCGCGCATGGGGCCGTTGTAGCCACCGAGCCGACCTGAACCGCCACGGTGGTGCCGTTGACCGAGCAGCTGCCCGAGACGTTATACGCAGCCTGGTTGGCCACGGTGATGGTGGGCGCCGAGCTCACGGTCACCACGGGGGCAGCGCCTGCCGTGTCCTTGCCAACCACCAGGCTGGCGGACCCTGTCAGTTCGTCCAACAGCTGCGAGGCTGTCACCGTGACCGATCCATCAGCCAGCGCGCTGACATCGATGACCGGCGTGGTCCAGATGCCCAGGTTGCACTGCGCCGATGTGGACACCGAGCCGACCAGCACCGTCACCACCCCAGCATTGGCCGAGCAGGTACCCGAGACGGAATACGCCGACTCGTTCAATGCCGTGATCGCAGGGGCGGACGTGATGGCCACCACAGGAGCGACGCCTGCCGCGTCCTTGGCGGTCACCAAGCTGCCAGATCCCGATTGACCATTGGCGGTTTGCGAGGCGATGACCGTGACCGCCCCATCGGGCAAGGCAGTGACATCCACGGCCCCGGAGGTCCAGATGCCTGCATTGCACTGTGCGGATGCAGTGACCGAGCCGACCAGGACTGCCACGTTCGCGCCGTCCACCGAGCAGGTGCCCGAGACGGTATAGGCTGCTTGGTTCGCCGCCGTGATCGCCGGTGCCGAGGTCACGCTCACCATGGGTGTCACGCCCACTGCATCCTTGGTGGTCACCAGGCTGCCCGAGCCAGTTTGGGCACCCTGCGTTTGCGAGGCCGTCACGGTGACCGGTCCATCGTCCAAGCCACTGACATCCACGGCCGCGCTCGACCAGATGCCCGCATTGCACTGCGCCGATGCAGCTACCGTGCCGATCTCAACATCGACTGCTTCACCATTGGCCGAGCAAGTGCCCGAGACGGTGTAAGCCGTTTGGTTTGCTGCGGTGATCGCCGGTGCCGAGGTCACGCTCACGGCAGGTGCTGCGCCGGCCGTGTCCTTGCTGACCACCAGGCTGACCGTTCCCACTTGACCACCGACGTCTTGCGAGGCCTGTACGGTGATCGGTCCATCGTCCAGGCCACTGACATTGATGGGCTCAGTCGCCCAGATGCCATCGCTGCACTGTGCCGTTGCGGGCAGCGCGCCGATGAGCACGCTCACTGCTTGACCGTTGGCCGAGCAGGTGCCCGAGACGGTGTAGGTGGCTTCATTCGATGCGTTGATCGCAGGTGCCGAGGTGATGACCACCACCGGAACGATCACCGTCGTAGCCTTGGTGGTCTCCACGCTGTCCGATCCGGACAAGCTGCCTACGACTTGCTCAGCGGTTACAACGACCGGGCCATCCTCCAAAGCACTGACATTCAGTCCCGAAGCAGTCCAGGCTGTGTCGACACACATAGGAGTGGCGGCCACATCGCCGACCAAGACGGAGACGCTCGTGCCATTGGCCGAGCAAGTGCCCGAAACGGTATAGGACATCTGGTTGGCCAGCGTAATGGCGGGGGCCGATTCAATGGTCACCACAGGCGCCGTAGCGACCGCAGTCTTGTTGACCACCACACTGGCCGATCCCGAGCCACCGCTCACCGTCTGCGAAGCGGTCACCGTGACCGATCCATCCGGCAAGCTACTGACATCCAGAGGGCCAGTGGTCCAGGTGCTGCCATCGCAAGCTACCGATGCCGCGATGGAGCCGACCTGGACGGCCACATTGGTACCCGCCACCGAGCAGGTGCCCGAGACGGTATACGCCGTCTGGTTAGTGGCAGTGATATCAGGTGGCGTGGTGATATTCACCAGGGGCACGATCCCTCCCTGCTCCTTGTTGACCACCACGCTCGCCGATCCCGTCAGGCTACCCGCCGTTTGCGAGGCCATGACCGTGACCGCGCCAGCGGGCAAGCCGCTGACATCCATTCCCGGGGTTGTCCAGGTGCCGTTGGTGCAAGTGGCCGTTGCAGCGACTTGGCCGACCAGAACGGAGACATCCGTGCCGTTGACCGAGCAGCTGCCCGATACCACATAGGCAGCTTGGTTGGCGGCCGTGATCGCAGGCGCCGTCGTGAGGGTCACTGAGGGTGCAGTCCCTGCGGAGTCCTTGCTGGTCACGAAACTGCCCGATCCTGTCTGGCCGTCCGCTGTCTGCGACGCCGTCACCGTGACTGATCCATTGGGCAGGCCACTGACATCCAGCGCTGCAGCGGACCAGACACCGCCGGTGCAAGACGCCGATGCCGTTACCGATCCGACCAGAACGGCTACGTTGCTGCCCTCCACCGTGCAAGTGCCAGAGACGGTATAGGCCGACTGGTTCGCCGCCGTAATCGCTGGTGCCGAGCTGATGGCCACCACGGGCGCGGCGCCTGCGGTGTCCTTGGTGGTCACCAGGCTACCGGTACCCGTCTGGGTACCCACCGTCTGCGAAGCCGTTACCAGCACCGCTTCATCCGGCAGGCTGCTGACATCGATCGCTGCGGTGGACCAGATGCCACCGCTGCAGACCGGCTGCGGCACAACGGCGATGTCACCGATGTGTACCGTCAACCCCAGACCATTTTCCGAACAGGTGCCCGAGACGGTATAGCCCGTCTCGTTGGCCGCCGTGATGACAGGCGCCGAGGTGATGCTGACCAGGGGGGCCAGTCCCTCCGAGTCCTTGTTGATCACCAAACTGCCCGAGCCTGACAGACCTCCCACCGTTTGCGAGGCAAGGACCGAGACGGGTCCATCTGCCAACCCACTGACGTTCAAGCCTGCGGTGGACCAGATGCCGCCGCTGCATTGCGCAGTGGCAGCAACGGAGCCAACCAGAACATCAACGCCCATGCCATTGGCCGTACAGGTGCCAGAGACGGTATAGGACAACTCATTCGCCGCCGTGATCGCCGGCGCCGAGCTGATGGTCACCACAGGCGCAATCCCGGCCGCAGCCTTGCTGGTGACCAAGCTGCCCGATCCCGTTTGGCCATCGAAGCTTTGTGTGGCCGTCACGGTGACGGACCCGTCCGGCAAGCTGCTGACATCCAGGCCAGCGGTGGCCCAGGCACCTCCGTCGCACATGGCCGATGCAGAGATGGAGCCCACCAGCACCGCCACAGTGGTGCCGTTGGCCGAGCAGGTGCCGGACACGACATAGGAGGCCTGGTTGGCAGCCGTGATAGCGGGAGCCGAGGTGACGGCCACGGCGGGTGCGACCCCTGCCGTATCTTTGCTGATCACCAGCGTGCCCGATCCCGTTTGGCCATTGGTGGTTTGCGAAGCCGTCACCGTGACCGCACCATCAGGCAAGGCTTCAACATTCACCGCCGATGTGGTCCAGAGGCCGGCATCGCAGGCCGCTGTTGCAGAGACAGAGCCGATCAGGACGCTGACGTTGGTACCAGTAACCGAGCAGGTGCCCGCGACGGTATAGGCTCCTTCGTTCAAGGCCGTAATGGCCGGTGCCGAGCTGATCGTCACCACCGGTGCGACACCCGCTGTGTCCTTGGCGGTCACCAGCGTGCCCGTCCCCGTTTGTGTGCCTACCGTTTGCGAGGCGGAGACCAACACCGAGCCATCTGCCAAGCCGCTGACATCGAGGCCCGAGCTGGACCAGATGTTGCCTGTACAAGGCACAGAGGCTGCAACAGATCCCACCAGAACGGAGACATTGGTGCCATTGGCTGAGCAAGTACCCGAGACCGTATATGAGGCCTCGTTCAGCGCCGTGATGGCGGGTGCGGAGCTAATGGTCACCACGGGTGCATCTACCACCGTGTTTTTGCTGGTCACCAAGCTGCCCGATCCGGTCTGGCCGTTCGCCGTCTGTGAGGCCGTCACGGTGACCGATCCATCGGCCAGGCTGCTGACATTGATGCCTGCAGAAGACCAGATGCCGCCACTGCAGGTCGCCGTTGTAGGAAGGGAGCCGATCAGAACAGCCACGCCGGTGTTGTTAACCGAACAGGTGCCTGAGACCGTGTAAGACGCCTGGTTCGCCGGCGTGATCGTGGGAGCCGAGGTAACGGCGACAACAGGGACAGCGCCCGTCACATCCTTGCTGGTGACCAGGGTCGCGGATCCGGTTTGCGCGCCAACGGTTTGCGAAGCCATGACCGTGACCGAACCATTGGGCAAGGCACTGACATCCAGGCCCGCAGTAGACCAGCCGCCGTTGGTGCACAGCGAAGAGGTGGACACCGATCCCACCAGCACGGCCACGTTGTTGCCGTTCACCGAGCAGCTGCCCGAGACCGTATAAGCAGCCTGGTTGGCCAGCGTGATGGCGGGCGCCAAGCTGATGGTCACGACAGGAATGGCCCCGGCCGAGTCCTTCGTGGTGCCCAGGCTACCCGTACCTGTTTGGCCATTGGCGGTTTGCGTAGCCGTGACCGTGAGGGCGCCATTGAGCAAACCACTGACATCCAGACCTGCGGCGGCCCAGATATTGCCGGTACAGGGCACCGTGGCTTCGACAACGTCGATCGCAACGGATACGTTGCTGCCGTTCACCGAGCAGGTGCCCGATACGGTGTAGGAGGCCTGATTCGCTGCGGTGATCGCAGGTGCCGAAGTCACCACCACCACAGGCACAGCGCCGGTGGAATCCTTGCTGGTCAGCAGGCTGCCCGTGCCGGTCAGGTTACTGACCGTTTGCGAAGCCGTGACCGTGATGGGCCCATTGACCAGGCTGGCGACATTCAGGCCCGTCGCGGACCAGAGGCCGCCGCTGCACTGCGCTGTGGAAGTGACACCCCCGACGCCGCCGATGGTGATGGCAACACTCGCGCCATTGGCCGAGCAGGTGCCCGAGACCCCATAGGACGCCTGGTTGGCCAGGGTGATATGGGGCGCAGACACGACGGTCACGACCGGCGGTTGCAAGACCGGGGCCGTGTTCTTGGTAGTGGACTGGCTCGCCGATCTGGCCGGCCCTGCGGGGGGCTGTGATGCCGTCAGCGTCACGGGGCCATCGACCACCCCGGTGGTGTTCACCGAACCGGAATAGCTGCCCGTAGCCGAGCAAGGCAGCGACTGCGTCGCGCCTGTGGGCGAGGAGCTGATCGTCACATTGCCACTGCCAGCGCTGCAGCTTCCGCTGACGGGGATAGCCGCCTGGTTGCTGGTGGTGATCAAGGGCAGGGAACCCAAGGTGACCGTGGGCGCGCAATCGGCCATGGTGGCGGTGGAGTTGCCCACGATGACCGAAGCGCCGAGCAAGCGAATGCCCAACGCAGAGGCTACCAGCTCCACCCGCAGCGCATTGACGCTGAAGGTCTTGCCGTCTGGGCTCAGGGTTTGCTCATTGGTGTGAAGAATGACCCCCACCATGGTTCCGAGGGTGGGCACGCCAATCGTCAGGTCGACCCGGGTGTTTGCGGCAACACTTACACCCAGGAGAGATCCCGAAGCTCCCAGGATTTCTGCACTGCCCGATGGCGTCAGCACCCCATTGACGCAGGACATCTTGGCCTGCGAACTGATGGTGTCTGCGCCCAGCCCCAGCCCAGCCAGCTTGAGGGCCAAGCCGCTGACGGACGATGAGGACACAACGCTGTTTTGTGCCAGTTTGCTTTGGGTGGCGGAGTTGAGAACGCCCGTACGCACGGTCAGCAAATTACCGACGCCTGCAGCGACAGACGCATTGAGGACCGATGTGGGGGTATTGAAATCCGGTGGTGCCGTTTTTTGCCCGGTATCGGCAATCGGGACGCCAAGCCCCAAACCCACCACATCGGCGGTTACCTGCAGACCATAGGCCCGCCCGGACCCTGCCGATGCCGCCGAAGCGTTAAAACTGCAGACGAGGGCCAGGCTCGCGAGCCCCCCATACAGCAGACGGCGGAGTGTCCTCTGCGCACCAATCGGGTTCATAGCGTCTCCTTGTGCACCACGCCAAGACGCCAGGATGGGGAGAGGTCAACTCAGGCCATACCAACCGACGCGCGAGGACAGGTGCCGCTGATTACTCATACAAACACAAGCATTCACAAAGGCAACCGTACTTTGAATCTTTGGTAAAACGTAAATTAATTTATTGAAAGAACATATAAACACGACTAGTTCCGGTCAATAAGCACAGCCAGCGCCGCGCAGCTGTCCCACTGTCTGAGAAAAGCACCAAAATCTCCGCCACAACCTCAGCATGCGAACCGAACTTTCCAGTCGATGCCAGCCCTCTTTCAGAGGAGAAATTTGGGATAAGTGCTGGTTTCTGTAAGACATTCCATGGCGCCAGACTCAGACAAAAAAAACCCGCCGATGAAGGCGGGTTGGGCATATCTAGGTCGCAAAAATCAGATTCGGCAATCCATATATTCCGACAATACTGAGGGTATCGTCCTGCACAAATCCCAGGTTTTTTCCTACAGGACTAGTTACATTTAGATATGTGTTTACTGGCCGCCGCGCACCATCGACAGGATCTTGGCGGTATTCAGGCCGCTGGCGGTTTCCTGCATCTGCGCCTGGTAGCGCGACTGGAGCTGGCGGCCATCCTGCATCACATGCTGGTAGGCGTTTTTCAGCATCTCGGTCGACAGCTGGCGCCCGCCGGCGTAGTACTGGTTCGCGACATGGCCGAGCGCATAGGTGGAGGCAAAGCTCATGCCGCTGCTGACCGCCTGCTTGCCCAGGCCACCCAGCAGTCCCTTGCCCGCCTTGCCCAGCAAACCACCCAAAAGCTTGCGCCCTGCTTGCTCCAGGTACTGCGAGGTCAAGCCCACACCCAGGGCACCGAGCAGGTCCTTGATATGGCCCTTGTCCAGCTCGTAGCCATAGTTCTGCCCGATCTGGTAGACCAGCCGCATCTGCAGCGGAATGATGGCCAGGGTGGAGAGGTTCTCCGGCAGCAGCTCGATCGCACCATTGAGAATCGAGGCCTTGAGAATCTTCTGGTCCATGGCCTCCACCGACAAAGTCGAGGGGCGGCGCTCGGTCTGCGCTGGCACCAGCGGGTCTGCGGCTGCCGGATGGGGAGCGGGCTCGGTCAGCGCCAGCGGAGCCTCGGGCAAGGCGGCGTTCAACGGCGCATCGACCAGGTTGCCAGCCAGCGCCTGCGCGGGTGGCGTGGCCAAGGTGGCCGCTGCAGCCACCCCCGTCGCGGCAGCCATTGCAGGCGCGGCGCTAGGACCGGGCGCCTGCCCTGCCGTACCAAAAGCCTCGCGCAGTTGCGCCAAAAATTCCGCTTCCTTGGGGCTGGTGCTGCCATCGGCCTCGCAAACGCAAAGCGCCATCTCATAGGCGAGCTGGCGCGATTCGGTGGTCTGCAGCTGCGCCAGCACATCGCTCAGTTGCACGCGGCGCAGCAGCACATCCTGGTAGAGGTGGGGCAGGTTGATCTGCTGGTCGGCCGCCAGGCCCTCGGCCACCTGGCGGATCTGCTCGCGCTCACGCTCGTGCTTCTCGCCATCGGCGAACGAGGCAAGCAGGCACAGGGTCAAAGTGGCACGAATTTCTTCAGTCGTCATGGATCAGGGCTCCGCGTTAAAAGTGCACAAAAGAACGCACTTGGAGCCCTGGGTACTCCCTAGGTTCCGCACCCAGGCCTGCCAGCGACCACTCTGCGCTATCGTCCTACGCGATCGCGCCCACCACAGCCCACCTGCGCAATGCCCGCCTGCGCCAGCTCCTCGCGCAGCACCTGCAACGCCTGGGCCTGGTGCCGGGCATCCATCTGCGCATCGTGGTTGGCCACGCTGATGGCAGCGATGTGTGCGCTATGGGCGGTCTGGAACTCGATCGCCAGGCCCACGCCAGTGGCGCCCGAGGTGAGCAGGTTGACGCTCAGCGAATGGCCGCGTTTGCGTGTCTGGCGCACCATGTCCATCAGCCGCTCCTGGCTGATGCCGGCGGCCTCGTAGTCCAGCCGGCGGCGCTGGTAGATCTGCTCCAGCTCGGCATCGCGCAGGCTGGCGGCCAAGGCCAGGCTGGCCGTGCCCTGGCCCAGCAGGCGGATCTGGCCGGTCATCAGGCTGTGGGCATGCAGCACCGTGCTGCCTGGCTGCACATGCAGGCAGTGGGCAAAGTCGCCCACGCGGATGATCAGAAACACCGTATCGCCGGTGCGCCGGGCCACGCTCACCATCACCGGGTGGCAAACCTCAAAGATGGGCGGCTTGGCCATCGCGGCCAGGCCCGTCAGCATGGCCTCCACCCCCAGCCGGTAGCGGCCTGATTCGGCATCCTTGGCCGCATAGCCGGATTGCGCCAGCACCATCAGCAACCGCCGCGCGGTCGAGCGGTCCAGCCCCGACAGCGCCGTCAGATCCGCAATCGACAGGCCTTGCACGTGGTGGCGCGTCAGCAGCCGCAGCACCTTGACGAGGCGCGCAGGGCTCTGCGCCCCGGGAAAACCTGAGTTCATATCGTGAACATCCGTGCTGCCAGCTTTTGCCATTCCAGCGCTTCCCGTTTCATAGTTGCTTGTCACCCCGCAAGGCCCGCACAAGCTAATGCAGATTGCTGCCGGGGCCTGTCTCCCCCGTTTACCTGGAAAACCCTATGAACGCCTACCGCCCTGTACATGCCCCGCACCTTGCCCCTGTTGTCGGCAGCGCTGGCTCGCCCCGCTGGACCCAGCGCCCCGCGCAATCGAACTGGGGTGACTTTGGCCCCGATGACCAGCTCGGCCGCCTGAACTACCTGACGGCGGACAAGGTGAAGGAAGCGGCGCAGGAGATACAGACCGGTGAGCGCTTCTGCCTGAGCCTGCCGCTGGACAAGCCCGGCGGCAATGCGCTCAACCCGCGCCGCCACCCGCCCATCATCAAGCCCTCGCGCCGGCCGCTGGGCCCGGGCCTGAACTTTGCGCTCTCGCGTGAAAACCCGCTCTACACCGACGTGGTCAGCGACGACTATGCCGAGATCTACCTGCAGTACTCGACGCAATGGGATGCGCTGTCGCATGTGGGCAGCCATTTCGACATCAATGGCGATGGCGTGGACGAGCTGGTCTACTACAACGGCTTCCAGGCCGGCATCGACATCCTGGCGCCCGATGACCTGCCGGACATGGGCGGCCAGTCCCGCGCCAAGGCGCTGGGCGTGGAGCGCCTGGCCGAGCAGGCCATCCAGGGCCGGGGCGTGCTGGTCAACCTGCGCCGCCACTTTGGCGACGGCCACACCCTGGTGTCGGGCAAGATGCTCAAGGAAGTGCTAAAGGCCGATGGCATCGAGGTCAGCAAGGGCGACATCGTGGCGCTCTACACCGGCTTCAGCGAACTGCTGCTCGCCTGCGATGGCCCGCCCAAGTCCGACATGCCCGAGACCGTTGGCGCGGTGCTCGATGGGCGCGATCCCGAGCTGCAGCAGTGGATCATCGACAGCCACATCACCACCTTGGTGGCCGACAACTACGGCATCGAATCGGTGCCGGGCCGGCCGGTCGATGGCAGTTGCGCCTTTCTGCCGTTGCATGAGCTCTGCCTGTTCAAGCTCGGCATGCCGTTTGGCGAACTCTGGTACCTGCACCCGCTGGCGCAGTGGCTGGAGGCCCATGGCCGCTACCGCTTCATGCTGACCGCGCCGGCGCTGCGCCTGCCCGGTGCCGTCGGCTCGCCCGTGACCCCAGTCGCCACCGTCTGAAAGCCGCCTATGACATCCCAACCCATGGCCAGCGCGCCCAGCGGCGCGCGGGCCAACGATGTGCGCCGCCTGCTGGCACTGGGCGCCGACGACGCGCCTGCGCTGCAGTTTGGCGGCAGCACCCACAGCTATGCGCAGCTGCGCAGCCAGGTGCAGCAATGCGCCAACGGCCTGCGCCAGCAAGGCCTGGTGGCCGGCGATGTGCTGGGCCTGTGGCTGCCCAACACCCCCCACTGGCTGCTGCTGCACCTGGCCTGCGCCGAGCTGGGCATCACCAGCCTGAGCCTCAACCTCAAGCTCGGCGTCAAGGAAATCAGCAGCTTTATTGACCGCTCCGGCTGCAAGGCACTGGCCTTTGACCGCGCCACCGCGAATGCGCTTGCCGTTATGAATGGCGCTGCCGCCAGCGCAGCCAGCCTGCTGCCCGGCAACAGCCTGGAGCAGATCCTGGCGCAGCAAGGCGGCAGCCTGCAGTGCCTGATCGATGCCAGCCTGGGCCCGGCCCACAGCAACCCAGGCCAAATGCAAGTCGCTGGCTCGGCGCTGCCCATCCAGCCCTGGCAAACGCTGATGGCAGCACCCGCAACGCCCCAAAACAACAGCGCCTGCCAGGGCGACCAGACCTGCATCATCCTGTCCTCGTCAGGCACCACCAGCCAGCCCAAGCTCATCGTGCACCGCCAGTCCAGCGTGGCCCAGCATGCGCAGGATGTGGCACCTGGCTTTGGCATCGACACCAGCTGCCGCAGCCTGCTGGCCTTGCCGCTGTGCGGGGCCTTTGGCTACACCGCAGCGATGGCCACCCTGGCCGCAGGCGCCTGCCTGGTGCTGCATGAGGTGTTCGATACCGCGCGCGCCGCAGCCTGCCTGCAGCACGAGCCCATCACCCACATGTTTGGCACCAATGACATGGTCGACAAGCTGATCGCCGACCTGCCCTTGGGCTGGCAGCCGCAGGCGCTGCGCTTTTTTGGCCATGCCAACTTTGTGCCCGGGCTCGATGCGCTGCCGGCCCGCGCAGGCCAGTTCGGCATCCCGATGGTCGGCTGCTTTGGCATGAGCGAGACCTTTGCGCTGTTTGCCCACCAGGACCCGCACGCGCCCCTGCCCCGCCGCGCCCAATCGGGCGGCTTTCCGGTCTGCCCACAAGCGCGGGTGCGCGTGCGCAATCTGGAGACCGGTGCCCTCGCCGAGGCGCAAGAGCCCGGCGAGCTGGAGTTCTACAGCCCCACCCTGATGCAGCAGTACCTGCACGATGCGCAGGCCACGCAGCAGGCCTTCACCGAAGACGGCTACCTGCGCTCCGGCGATCTGGGCTACCTCAATGGCGACGGCGGCTTTACCCATATCTCGCGCCTGGGCGATGTGCTGCGCATCGGGGGATTTCTGGTCAACCCGGCCGAGATCGAGGAGTCGGTGATCGCCCTGAGCGGCGCCAGTGCCTGCCAGGTGGTGGCCGTCAATGCCTCAGGCGGCTCGCGCCCGGTGGCCTTTGTGCTGGAGCCCAGCGACAGCGCCAATGGCGGCTGGGACGAAGAGGCCATCAAGGCCCAGCTGCAGCAGCAGATTGCCCGCTACAAGGTGCCCATCCGCATCTTCCGGGTTGATACCTTTCCCTACACCATGGGGCCCAATGGCAAGAAGGTCAAACGCAATGAGCTGCGTGACCTAGCCCAGCGCCTGCTTGCCCAGGAGGCCACCGCATGAAGCAGCCATGGACCCTGGCCGAAACGCCCTTTTTTGACGCACGGCATGACGAGGTCATCGCCCGGCTCAACCGCTGGATCAGCGACAACCGCGCGCTTCTGGCTGATGAGACGCCGCAGGACCTGCAGGCCGAATGCCGCCACTGGCTGCAGAGCCTGGCCCGGCATGGCCTGCTGGAATACGCCGCACCAGCGATGGCCGATGGCATGGCGCCAGTGGTGGACCTGCGCGCCATCTGCCTGGTGCGCGAATGCCTGGGCTACTACGCGCCGCTGGCCGATTTTGTCTTCAGCATGCAGGGCATTGGCAGCGCCGCGCTTTGGCAAAAAGGCGATCCCCGTTTGGTGACGCCCTATGTGCAGGCCTGCAGCGAGGGCCGCAAGGTAGCGGCCTTTGCGCTGACCGAGCCCGATGGCGGATCGGACGTGGCCGCCACCAAGACGCGGGCCCTGCTGCAGGGCGACCACTACCTGCTCGATGGCGCCAAGTCCTATATCTCCAACGGCGGCATTGCCGACTTCTACGTTGTCATCGCCCGCACCGAAGAGGCCAAGGGCGCCAGCGGCCTGTCGGCCTTGCTGGTCGATGCCGACACCCCGGGCCTGCGCATCCACCGCAGCATCGACATCATCGCGCCCCACCCGCTGGCGGAGATCCATTTTGAGCACTGCAAGGTGCCGGCCAACCGCCTGCTGGGCCAGCCCGGCGAGGGCTTCAAGGTGGCGATGGGTGTGCTCGATATCTTCCGCAGCTCGGTAGGGGCCGCTGCGCTGGGCATGGGCCAGCGTGCGCTGGACGAGACCCTGGTGCGGGTCAGCCAGCGCCAACTCTATGGCCAGGCGATGGCCGAGATGCAGACCGTGCAGCACAAGCTGGCCGATATGGCGACGCAGCTGGAGGCCGCGCGCCTGCTTGTGCACAAGGCCGCCTGGTGCCGCGATGTGCGCCAGCGCCGCATCAGCACCGAGGCCGCCATGGCCAAGATGCAGGGCACCGAGGCCGCGTTCCAGGTGGTGGATGCGGCCGTGCAGCTCTGGGGCGGCATGGGCATCACCTGCGGCAGCGTGGTCGAGCGCCTTTACCGAGAAGTCCGCCCCATGCGCATCTACGAAGGGGCGACCGAAGTGCAAAAGACCATCATCGGTCGGCAAATTTTGAAAGGCCTGGCATGACAGACAGCAACCGCAAACCCCGCGTCCTGGTCACCGGCGCCAGCCGGGGCATTGGCCGCGCCACGATGCGCTACCTGGCCGACAAGGGCTACCAGCCTATTGGCCTGGCCCGCAGCATCCCCGCCGATGCGCGGGCCGATGAGCAGTTCATCGCCTGCGATCTGATGGACCTGGAGGGCACGCGCCAGCAGGTGGAGCAGCTGGCGGCGCAGGCCCCCTTCTACGGCCTGGTCAACAACGCCGCGCTGGCCCACACCACCGACCTGGCCCACACCAGCGTGGCCGACATGAACGAAGCCATGGCGCTGAACGTGAATGCCTGCCTGGTCTGCATGCAGGCGCTGCTGCCAGGCATGCGCCAGGCGCGCGCCGGCCGTGTCGTCAATATCTCCTCGCGCGCCGCGCTGGGCAAGCCCAACCGCACCGCCTACAGCGCCACCAAGGCCGCAGTCATCGGCATGAGCCGCACCTGGGCGCTGGAGCTGGCCACCGACCAGATCACCGTCAATGTCATCGCCCCCGGCCCCGTGGCCACCGAACTGTTCAAGACCGCCAGCCCGCCCGGCGCGCCGCAGACCCAAGCGCTGCTCGCCGCCGTGCCGCTGCAGCGGGTGTCCGAGCCTGTCGAGATCGCCCATGCGATCGACTTTCTGCTGCATCCGCTGGCCGGCTACATCACCGGCCAGACCTTGCATATCGATGGAGGACTGACGATCAGCGCCACCCGGCTATAGCGCCTCTCTCATCTCGCTTAGGACACGGCACACCACAAAAAACGGAACGGAGACAATGCCATGAACGACAAGCTTTCCCTGGAACAAGCACCGGTCAATCCCGGCAGGCGACGGTGGCTGGCACGCAGCACCGCCTGGGGCGCAGCCAGCCTGCTGGCCGGCCACCCGGCCTGGGCGCAGAGCCCCTATCCGTCGCGGCCGGTGCGGCTGGTCGTGCCCTTTGCGGCAGGGGGCGCCACCGATGTGCTGGGCCGCTTGCTGGCCAAGGCGCTGGAGCCCGGCCTGGGCCAGCCGGTGGTGGTCGACAACAAGGTCGGCGCTGCAGGCGCCATTGGCGCCAACCAGGTGGCCCATGCCGAACCCGATGGCTACAACATCCTGATGGGCGGCGTGGGCACCAATATCGTGCTCGAACACACGATGCCCGACCTGGGCTACCGCCCGCAGCGCGACTTTGCGGCGGTGGCCTCGATCTGCAATGTGGACTATGTGCTGGCGGTGGCCCAGGACAGTCCCTACCAGACCCTGGGCGAGATGCTGGCCGATGCCAAGCAGCACCCGGACAAGCTGCGCTATATGTCCACCGGGCCGCTGGGGCCCTTGCATGTGGCCTTGCAGTACCTGGGCAAGCTCAGCGGCGCGCAAATGATCCATGCGCCCTACAAGGGCGAAGCCCCGGCCCTGCCCGATCTGCTGCAGCAGCGCGTGGATGTGGGCACGATGACGGCGCTCTTTACCCGGCCGCAAGTGCAGTCGGGCAAGCTGCGCGTGCTGGCCACCTTGAGCGCGCAGCGCATGGCCTCCTGGCCCGAGATCCCCACCGTGGCCGAGCTGGGCTACCCCGGCTTTGCCGCGCCGATCTGGAACGGCTTTTTTGTGCCGCGCAAGACCGGTGCCGAGGTGGTCGACCGCCTGGGCAAGGTCACCGTGGCCCAGCTGCAGGCGCCCGAGCTGAAAAACCTGCTGGAGAAGCAAGGCGTCTCGGTCACCGCCCAGGGCCCGGCCGAGTATGAAAAATTCTTGCAGGCCGAGCGCCTGCGCTGGCAACAGATGATCCGCGAATCCCAGGTACTGACCACCGGCTGAACAGGAGACAAGAACATGGCTATCTCTCACATCCGCGCACTGCGCACTCCCCTCCAACCCCTGGGCCTGGCAGCAGCGCTGCTCTGCCTGTCGCTGGGCGCCATGGCGCAATCGGGCCCGCCGGTGCGCATCGGCCTGATCGTCGACCAGTCCGGCGTCTACTCGGCCATCACCGGCAAGGGCAGCATCACCGCCGCCCAGATGGCACTGGACGAGGCCGGCGGCCAGGTGCTGGGCCGCAAGGTGGAGCTGCTGACCTTTGACCACCAAAGCAAGGCCGACTCGGCCGCCGCCAAGGCGCGCGAATGGTACGACAACGGCGTGGACGCGATCCAGGACGTGGGCGGCTCGGCCGCTGCGCTGGCGGTGCTGAACATCGCCAAGGAGAAGGGCAAGGTGCTGGTGATGAGCGGCCCGGCCAGCGACCGCATCACCGGCGACATGTGCGGCCCCACGGTGGCACACTGGGCCTACAACTCCTATTCGCTGGCCAATGCGGTGGGCAAGGCTGCGGCCGAGAAATTCGGCAAGCAGTGGTACTTTCTGACCGCCGATTACTCCGGCGGCTATGACATCGTCAAGGCCACCACCCAGGCCATCGGCACCGTGGGCGGCAAGGTGATCGGCGAGACCCGCCACCCGCTCAATGGCTCGGATTTCTCGTCCGCCGTGGTGCAGGCCCAGGCCAGCAAGGCCGACGTGATCGGCCTGGCTAACTTTGGCAATGACCTGGTCAACTCGATCAAGGCCGCGCGCGAGTTCGGCATCACCCCCGAGAGCAAGCAAAAGCTCGCCTCGCTGCTGATGTACATCAACGATGTGCATTCGGTGGGCCTGCGCACCGCGCAGGGCATGCTGCTGTCGGAGGCCTTTTACTGGGACATGAATGACGAGACACGGGCCTTTTCGAAGAAGTACTTCGCCAAGGTCAATGCCATGCCCAATATGAGCCAGATGGGCGCCTACTCCTCGGTCAAGCACTACCTGAAGGCAGTGGAAGCCGCCGGCAGCACCGATGCCAAGGCGGTGATGGCCAAGATGCGCGAGATGCCGATCAACGATGTGTTCACCAAGAATGGGCGCCTGCGCGAGGACGGCATGATGGTGCACGACATGTACCTGTTCCAGGTCAAGTCACCGCAGGAGTCCAAGGCCCCTTGGGACTACTACAAGGTCATCAGCACGGTGCCGGCCGACAAGGCCTTCCTGCCGCTGTCTGAGTCGGCCTGCCCTCTCGTCAAGAAGTAGGCCGCCGCACCATGGCCCACAGCGAAACCCAGACTCAGCTTTTCAGCCCGTTGCAGCTGCGCGATGTCGTGCTCAAGAACCGCATCGTGGCCGCCCCCATGTGGCAGTACCAGGGCCGCCATGGCCAGGTGCAGGATTGGCATCTGATGCATCTGGGCCGCCTGGCTGCAGGCGGCAGCGGCCTGGTGTTCCAGGAAGGCACCGGCGTGGAGCGGCGTGGCTGCGGCACCCTGGGCGATATAGGCTTGTGGCAGGACGACATGGTCGCGCCCTTGCAGCGTATCGTGCAGCTGATGCGCGACTGCGGCACCACGCCGGGCATCCAGCTGATGCATGCCGGCCGCAAGGCCCGGCAGCTGACCCCTGCGCAGGGGCGGGGCGCTCTGCCCTACCAGCCGGACATCGCCGACTGGGAGGCCTGGATGCCAATGGGCCCGAGCGCCATCCCGGCCGGCAAGGGCTTGGACACGCCCTTGCCGATGTCGCTGCAAGACATTCAGCAAGTCGTGGAGGCCTTTGCCGCTGCCGCCGGCCGCGCCGCGCGCGCCGGCTACCAGGTGCTGGAGCTGCATGCCGGCCATGGTTATTTGCTGCACAGCTTTTTGTCGCCGCTGGCCAACCAGCGCGGCGATGCCTGGGGTGGCAGTTTTGACAACCGCTGCCGGTTGCTGCTAAACGTAGTCGAAGCGGTGCGCGCGGTATGGCCAGCGGGCCTGCCGCTGTTGGTCCGGCTGTCCTGCACCGATGGCGCGCCCGGCGGCTGGACATTGGAAGACAGCATCGCGCTGGTCCAGCGCCTGCTGCCGCTGGGCGTCGATGTGATCGACTGCTCCTCGGGCGGCATTGCCGGCTCGCCCTTGCGCGGTGGCCAGTCTGCCACCTATGGCTACCAGGTGGAACTGGCCTCGGCCATCAAGGCCGCCACCGGCGCCTGCACGATGGCCGTGGGCCTGATCGTGCATGCGCAGCAGGCCGAGGCGATTTTGCGCAACGGCCAGGCGGACCTGGTCGCCCTGGCGCGCGAGCTGATCTACAACCCCAACTGGCCGATGGATGCCGCGCAAAAGCTGCAGGATGCGCAGGACTTCCAGATGCTGACCAGGAACGAGGCGTTCTGGCTGGAGCGGCGCAAGGCCACCACACCGGACCTGCAGCCCTCCACCTTTGTGCGCTGAGCGGATCCACGGCGCCTGGCTGCGCAATGCCACAATGCGGCGATGCGCATAACGCCCATCGCCCTCGCCCTTGCCTTGCTGGCCGTGCTGGCCAGCACTGGCTGCCAGCAAATCCCCTATGTGCCCTTGCCGGCCCCGCCCACCGGCATCCGCTATGAGCCGGGTGCCAACAGCGTCGGCATTGCGCGCATGTCCGAAGCCGAACTGCTGCGCCAAAAGCGCCTGGCGCAAGGGGGCGACAAGCGCGCGGCCTTCAATGTCTACCAGCACCTGCGTTCGGTGGAAAACGACGACGCCCAGGCACGTGACTGGCTGATTCTGGCGGCCGACCTGGGCCATGCCTCGGCGCAGTTCAACCTGGCCCAGATCGGTATCTACGAGCATGACAGTGCCAGCGCGCTGTACTGGGCCCAGCGGGCCAAGGCCTCGGGCTACCCGAATGCGGCCGAACTGGTGCGGTCTTTGGAGAACCCTGACTAGCCCGTCAGCGCACCGCTGGTGGCAGGCGCGCCAGCTCGGCGGTTAGTGCGCGCACATCGGCCAGCGCACGGGTCTTGTCGGCCGGTGCTGCGCTGCCGCCCGACCCACCCAATGCCTGGGAGAAGCCCTGCAGCACCTGCTGGGCCTTTTTCAACTCGGTCTCCAGGATCAGGCGGCGCTCGTCCTGGCTAAAATCAGCGCGCTCACGCGGGCGTGTTGCAGGCGACGGGGTATGCGTTGCGGCCGGTGAAGATGCTGCCGTGCGCAGCGTGCGGCGTGCGGGCGGCGCAACTGCGGCCTTGCAGCCGGGTCCGGCGGCAGCGGCACCGCCAAGGAGGTATTCCACGCCATCGTCCTTGCACACCGTCTGCGCCCGCGCCGGCTCAGCGCCCAGCGCGGCCGACAGCAGCAGCGCGGCCGCTGCGGCCAGTGGCCCATCAAGGCGCCGCATCGAATGGATTGGGAACATTCTCCACCCCCATCGGATTGGTCCAGATCGCAGGGCAGAAGGCATTGCGCAGGCCCACGACATCCTTGAGGCCGTCCATGGCCGCATTGCCCACATGGGCGGTCACCCACTGCGCACCGTTGCGGATATTGCCGACCAGGTCGGGCACCAGGGTGGCGTAGTCACCCAGGCCGCTGTTGCCGTCGGCCACCTCCCATTTGAAACTGGCATTGAGGTCCGAGGTATCGCGGGCCGGCCCAAAGGAATAGAAGGGATGCCAGTACAGCGAGGACTGCATGCCGACCGAGGCCTCCTGCGTCAGCGGAAAGCGGTCGCTCGCCAGAAAGAAGGCATCAATAGCCGAGAGGTCGGTGGCCTCGGCGCTGAGCACATCGTCGCCCGTGGTCAGCACCGAGCCGATGTGCTTGGAGACATAGCGGTAGCCCTGCATGGCCTTGATGATGATGGGCCCGGCAATCGGCACGCTGAGCTTGTAGCCATAGTGCACGCGCAGGTGCAGGATATTGGTCTCGCCCAAGGTCTTGTTGGAGACGGCACCGCGCAGCCGCGTGTCTTCCAGGTTCGGCGTGTCGCCGTTGTAGGTGTCGGTCGCGCCGGTGCGGGCATCGCGCTCATAGGGCAGCGGCTTGCGGTAGCGCAGGCTGTCGTTGGGGATGCGTACAATGCCGCGCGATTCGCCATAGTTCTCCACCATGGCCCAGTCCAAAAAGGTGTTCTGCGTGGGGTTGACGTACTCGATGCAGCTGCCCTGGATCAGATCGGTATTGGTATTGATCCAGCCCTTGAGCAGGCCCGACACACTCGCATCCGACACATAGAGTGGCATCATGCCCCGCACAAAGCCTTGCCAGACGCTGCCCTTGGTGAGCGCGGATTTGACATTGCCCAAGCTCACATCGGCCAGCATGCCCTTCTTGGCCAGCGGAATGCGCAGGTCATAGGGCAGCGGCAGCGCGTTGTTGAGCGAGCCGACGCGTGCCGCCTCGTTCGCGGCGTACTGCAGGGTCAGCCTGGCGCGGTAGATCAGCGCAAACTGGATCAGCGACAGCGTGAACACCAGCACCACCGGCAGCGCGATCAAGGTCTCCGTCATCGACACGCCGCGCTGCTGGGCGCCGCTTGGTTTTATCTTGCGCATTTCAAGCCCTTTCAACACAGTTGCAGCCGCTGGCCCGGTGCCAGCCCCAGGCGCGCTGCCTCGCCACTGCGCAGCTCCAGCACCCGTTGTGCGCCCCGGCACCAGGCCATGCGCCAGGGCGCCAGGCCGGCGCTGATGCGCAGCACCTGCTGCTGCGCATCGACAAACACCACATCGATCGCATAGCGCATGAAGCAGGTGTGCACGGCCGCGCAGCGGTCGAACGCCAGCGCCTCGCCGCTGGCGGGCGGTGGGCGAAAGATCAGCCCAAAGGCACGCTCGGTAAAGCGCTGGGCGAGCTGGACTTTGAGTGCGGGCATACCAAGCGCCTTCATTTCAAGGTTTGGTACATCTGCACCGCGAGTGGAAAAAAGATCACCATGAAGGTGACCGGAAAGATAAAGATCACCAGCGGGCCAAGCATCTTCACGGGCGCTTCCATCGCCAGCTTTTCGGCGTGCTGAAAGCGCTCGGTGCGGCGCTGCTCGGAGATGGCGACCAGGGTATCGGTAACGCTGGCACCCAGCGATTCGGCCTGGGTCAGGTTGGAGACCAGGCCGCGCACATGCTTGTTGTCCATGCGCTCGGCCATGGCGTTGAAGGCATCCATACGGCTCATGCCGGTGCGCATTTCGCGCAGTAGGCGCTCCAGCTCTTCGTGCATCGCGCCACGCGGGCCCTTTTGCACCGCCTGCGAGATCGCCGCCGTCAAGCCCAGGCCCGCCTGGCAACACAAGGTGATCAGGTCGAGGTAACCGGGCAAGGTGCGCAGCACTTCCTTGTCGCGGCGTTTCTTGCGGTCATTGACCCAGATGGCCGGCAGCATCCAGCCCAGCAGCAGGCCCGCCAGGCAGGCCAGGCGCACCCACTGCCCATCGATCTTCAGCGCCATCGTGGCGCCCGTAAAGGCCAGCCCCACCAACGCCATCGAGATCACACGCACGGCGATGATCTCCTCAGCCTTCAGCACATACTCCAGGCCGGCCAACTGCAGCTTGCGCTTCCAGCGCAACAGGCTGGAGGTGGGCGCAATCTCCGAGACATGGAACTGCAGCACGTTGACGGCCGGCCAGATGAGCCGGATGCCCCAGGGCAGCGGGTCCATGTGCTCGCGCACCGATGGCCGGGCCTTGCGCACGATGGCCACAAAGTACAGCAAGATAATGGCCGCCATCACAGCGGACAAAAAGATGGCGGCAAGCAGAATGGCGTTTTTCATGGCTCAGATGTCGATGGCGACAATTTTCTTGATGGACATATAGCCCAAGGTGAGCATCACCGTCATCACGGCCAGCACGCCCCAGCCGATGGGGGTGACAAACAGCAGGTGCATGGTCGGCTGCATCAGGTACAGAATGCCGCCCAGCACCACGGGGAACATGGTCATCACCAGGCCCTGGATGCGGCCCTGCGCCGTGAGCGCCTTGATGCGCCCTTCCAGCATGGCTTTCTTGCGCAGGGTTTCGGCCAGCAACTGCAGCGGCTCGGACAGGTTGCCGCCCACTTCCTTGGCCACGCGCAAGGCCACCACCACCAGCATGAAGTCCGGAATCTGGATGCGCCGCGCCATATTCTGTACCGCGTCGTCAAAGGACAGGCCAATGCGCTGCTCCTTGAGCACAATCGCGAACTCATCGCCCAGCGGGCCTTTCTGGTCGCGCACCAAAATCTGCAGCGCCACCGACAGCGCACTGCCGGCACGCAATGCGCTGGCAATGAAGAGCAAGGCGTCGGGCAGCTCGGCCTCGATGCGCTCGCGCCGCTTCTTGCGCTGCCAGGCAAAGTAACGCGCTGGCAGAAAGTAGACAGCGCCGCAGACCACCACCACCAGCAACCAGTTGCGCGCAATCAGGTAGGTGATGATGCCGGCCACGACCACCATGGCCATATGGCCGGTCGCCAGGGTCAGCGCCTTTTGCGCATGGAACTCCGAAATACCCAGAATTCGGAGGCCACGGCCGCGCAGGAAGACGTTGGACTTGTCGCGCCACTCCCCCATGCGGCTGTAGACCAGCCAGCCCGTGAGCACTACAAAGCCGGCGGCGGCCAGCAAAAAGCCTAGGAACTGCCAGTTCTTCATGCCGGCTCTCCCTGGAAGAACAATTCCTCCATGTTCACCGGCACACCGTGCTCGACCAGCTTGGCAACAAAGTCCGGAATCACCCCGGTCGCCTCAAAGCGGCCCTGGGTGCGGAACTCGGCATCCAGCCCGGTCTTGCGGAACACAAAAATATCCTGCATCTGGATCACGCCATCGGTGCAGTTGAGCACCTCGGTGATCTGGGTGATCTTGCGGCTGCCGCAGGGAAAGCGGGTGAGCTGCACCACCATGTGGATCGCCGAGGCGATCTGCTCGCGGATGGCGGTGACAGGGATGTTCATCCCAGCCATCGTGACCAGCACCTCCATACGGGCAGCGGCATCGCGCGGCGAGTTGGCGTGCAAGGTGGTGAGCGAGCCATCGTGGCCGGTGTTCATCGCCTGCAGCATGTCCAGTGCTTCGCCGCTTCGGCACTCACCGACGACGATGCGGTCCGGGCGCATCCGCAGCGAGTTCTTGACCAGGTCCCGGATCGACACGGCGCCCTTGCCTTCGACGTTGGCCGGTCGCGCTTCCAGCGACACCAGGTTGGGCTGGTTCAGCGAGAGTTCGGCAGCATCCTCCACCGTCAAGATACGCTCGTCGTTGGGGATGAAGTTGGACATCATGTTCAGCAAGGTGGTCTTGCCGGTGCCGGTACCGCCCGAGACCACGATGTTGAGCTTGTTCTCGACCGCCAGCTGCAGAAAATCGACCATGGGCTGCGAGATCGACTGGTACTGCACCATGCCCTCGGCGCCCATGCGCTTCTTCGGAAACTTACGGATGGTGATGCTGGGGCCGCGAATCGCCAGCGGCGGGATGATGGCGTTCACCCGCGAGCCGTCTTTCAGGCGCGCATCGACCATTGGCGAACTCTCGTCGATACGCCGGCCCAGCGGCGTCACGATGCGCTCGATCGCGCCGTTGACGGCCAGGTCGCTGGTGAAGGACACATCGGTACGTTCCAGCCGGCCGCGCCGCTCGATCCAGATCTCGTCAAAGCGGTTGACCATCACTTCGGTCACCGAATCGTCCTGCAGCAGCACTTCCAGCGGGCCCAGGCCAATGGCCTCGTCCAGCAGCTGCTGGCTCAGCTCGGCCCGGTCAATGGTCTCGGGCAGGTTGGGAGTGTCGCGGATGATTTCGGCAATCAGTGCGCGCACGTTGGAGCGCAGCTCATCGTCCTTCATCTTGATGGTGTCGATGCGCCGCGCTTCAAGCTGCTCCAGCAGCTGGCGGTGCAGCAGGCGGCGCCACTGCAGCATCGGGTCTTCCGGGCGCGGCTCGGTGCGCGTGGGGCGCTGGTGCTCCAGCAATGGCTGCGAGGTCTGGCCCGGGCTCTGCGCTTCTTCGCGTTGTCCGCCCAGCTTGTCATCGAGCACCACGATGATCGAGTGCCCACCGACCACCACTTCCTCGCCCCCTCGGCAGGGGCCATAGCGGGTCACGCGCTCATTGTTGACCCAGGTGCCAAACAGGCTGCCCCGGTCTTCGATGAAGACGTCGCCGTCATGCAGCATCACCACCGCATGGTCGCGGGCCACGTTCCAGCCGGTCAGGTGCAAGGAGCGGTCGCTGGATTTGCCGATGGTGAAAGTCTCGGCACCGAGCTCGAACTCCTGCGCCTTCTGGCGGGGCGAATTGACTAGTAACTTATGCACGGTCTTCTCCGGGATCAGCGGCCGCAGCCATCAGTTGTGCGAATAGCTCTCGGGGTCCAGACCCCGCTCGGGCAGGGGCGGCTCGACCGGTTTGGAGTTGCGGTGGAGGTCTTCGGTCAGGTCGGTAAAGCCATTGGAGATCTGCTCTTCCATCTGCTGGGTGCGCTCCAGGCGGGGGCGCGAATCGCGCGCAGTGACCACACGCGGGGTGATGAACACCACGGTCTCGATCTGGTTATCGCTGTCGTTGTTGTTCTTGAAGGCCCAGCCCAGCACCGGCACATTGCGCAGGCCCGGCAGGCCATCGGTGGCACGCGAGGCCTGGCGGCTGATGAGGCCCGAGAGGATGATGGTGTCGCCGTCATCGACGTTGAATTCGCTCTCGGTGCGCCGCGTCAGCAGGCCCGGGATGCCATCGACCGAGATGGACTGGTCGATGTTGCTGACCTCGGCCATGATCGAGCCGGAGATGTTGCCAGCGCCATCGGCCATCGGCTTGACATTCAGGCGCAGGCCATAGGGCTTGTAGTTGACCGAGCCAGTGCCCAGCGCACTCATCGCGGGCAAGGGGATTTCACCACCGGAGAGGAAGCGCGCTTCGCCGCCACTGCGGGTGGTGAGTTTGGGGGAGGCCAGCAGCATCGCATTGCCGCGCTGCACCTGCAGGTTGATGGCCGAGGTCAGCGCCGTGCTCAGGCCAAAGTAGTAGCGCGCCTTGCGCCGGCGCTGGTCCAGAAAGCCCTGGCCATAGCCGCTGTCCATGTTCAGAAAAGGCGAGTTCTCCGGCAGGATGCGGTAGCCGCCGTTGGAGGCGATATCGGAGAACAGGCCAAAGTTGAAACCACCACCGGTGGTATCCCACTTCATGCCCAGGTCGTCCAGCGCCGAGCGGGAGAACTCCACAATGCGCACATCCATCTCGATCATGCGGTCGACACGCAGGCGCTCCGAGGTGGCGAAGGACACTACGGCCGGGCCGTACATGCGCGCAATCTCGCGCAGCCGCGTGACTGCTGCGGGGTCGAGGTTGGAGCCGTCGAGGATGATCTTTTCACCGACACGGGAGATGCTCACACCGGTGATGCCAGCGGTCAGCATCGAGATCTCGCCTTCGATGCGGTCCAGATCGACCACGTTGACGCGCGCCTTGAGGCTGCTGACCTGGCCGTCCTTGCGCCAGACATGGATGGTGCTTTCACCGGCGTCCAGCGCCGTCAGCAACAGGCTCTTCTGGTCCACCACACGCGCTTCCATGATCTTGCCGTTGCCGACGGCCACACGCACCACGTCGCGCACCTCGATCAAGGTCATCTGCCCCACATAGAGCGACAGCGATGCGGGCAGGTGCTTGATCACCAAGGGCTGCACGTCACCGATGCTGGATCCCTCTGCCGCAGGCTGGGTTTTGACACTGACGGTGGGCAAGGTGCGAAAGCCTGGCGAGGTCATAGGCGCGGCCTGGCTCTCGGTATCGCGGGCAAAATCGCCACCGTCTCCGCCTTGGCCGCGCTGCTCGGCCTCGGCCTGCAGCGAGGCCGATTGCGCAGCGCGCAGCAAATCACCGAGTGCGCCCGGGGCTGAGGGCTGCGTGGTGCCGCCAGAGGGCTGCGCGGCCGACAAGGGCGCCGTGGGCAGGGCCAGGACGAGCGCGACGCAAGCCGTCGCACCCCAGGTCTGAAGGGCCGGACGGGGACGGGACATACAGATCATCGAGGAATTCATGGTCTAGCAAATCTTTGGAGCGAATGGCGCAGCGAGGCCAGGGAATAAATCAGGACTAAAAGCGATCAGTAAGCACCGGCGACTGCAGGCGCCTGGGGCGTGGGCACGGTGGCACCGGGCACGGCTGCCGCGCCCAGCAAGGCGGCCAACGGCGTTTGCACCTGGGTTTTGACGCCGCCGCCACCGACGATGTACTCGACCATCGCCGGCGCACGGCCGGGCGCTGCACGCACCACAGGCTGCTGGGGGCGGAAGCTGTCGATATAGCTGGCGAGTTGCTGGGCGTTGGTGCCGGTGTCGAGCTTCTGGCGGTCATCGGCATTGCGCAGTGCCGCAACGATCTTGCCAAGCTTTTGCGCCAGGATCAGGCGCTGCGCATCGACCGGCGGCAGGCCCACGGTCACCGTGGTGTAGCTGCGCTGGCGGTAGGGATCGACGGTGTTGGCGATGTCGGGGCGCTTGCGCAGCTCGGAGAACTGCTCCGAGGTGATCTGGCCGGTGGCGCGCACCACCACGTCCTGCAACAGCGGTACGACGATGGCGTCTTCGGCCTGGGTGCCGCCATCCTTGTCGGCGATGAACAGGAAGTCGATATGGTCGCCCGCACGCAGCATGCCCGAGATGGTGCTGACCTCATCGACCGGGATGGTTACCGCGCGCACGCCGGCTTCGAGCTCCTCGGAGAACAGCTTGCGCGGCGTCACAAAAAAGTTGGCCAGCAGCGGCTTGCCGGCGCTGATGTCCACCGACAGCTGGCGGCCCAGGAAGCCGTCGATCATGTCAGGCGTCAGCACATCGGCATGCACATAGGCCGAGGGCACGCTGCGCTTGGCCACCATCTCGGGCTGCAGTGCGGTGCCGGCGGGAATGTTCTGGATCGGCACGACCACATCGGTGCGCAGGCGTTCGGCTTCGGATTCCAGGTTGGCCTGGATCTCGGCCTCGGAGGTCTTGAGGTAGTACCAGCCCAGGCCGGCGGCAACCACACCCAGGGTGATGGCGGCGATCAGTGGCGCGGCACGGCGCGAGCCATTGGCCAGCCGCGAGAAACGATTCGATTTGGGAGAGTTTGGGGTCACCATGGCAAAGAGATCGTGTAGGAATAGGAAGCCCAGGCTGCGCGAAAGGCATCAATCAGCAGCTGAAACAGGGACTTGTCGGCACCCGGCATGGGTGCAAAAAAAACGGCGGCCAACACGCCCGCGACGATCACGTACTCGGTCATGATCTGCCCGGACTGCCGGCTGGCGCGAGGAACAGGGTTGGGGTGTTTCGGTATCGGCATGGGGGGAAACGGCTAGGCCTGCGGCAAGGTGTTGCTGACGACGATGGAGCAACCCACGCCGTTGTGGGCGATGGCGATCACCGCCTCCTGCCCGCCGCGCCGCAGCACCACCTGGGCGCGCGTGCCGCCCTTGATGGTCTTGCGGCTCAACACCGTCCAGCCCGCCACCAGCGCCTGCTCGCGGATATAGAGCTCATTGGCCTCGACGCTCAAGGTATTGCCCCAGACAGTGGTGCGGTTGACCCGGTCTGCATCAAACGAAAAGGTGTCGGAGAACTCATCGGTGCCCATGGGCATGGCCAGGTAGCTGCGGCGCTGCAGCTGGTCGCTGACCAGTTGCGGCACCGCGCCGTGCAGCCAGGCCGAGGAGATACGCACCTGTTGCTTGCCGCTGGGCAGGGGCCGGAATTCGACCGTGATGCGGAAATTGCCGTCACGCGCACCGACGATGGGAATGCCCTCCAACGTGGTCTCCGAATAATCGGCCTTGCCGCCCAACCATTCCTGGTAGAAGCGCTGGGCCTTGCGGGTGTCGCCATCGACATCAAAGGCCTGGATCTGCATCGGTATCTTGTTCTGCACGATCAGCTCGGCCACCCAGTACGGCGACAGGTTCTTGTCGGGGAACAGGATGGCCGGCCAGGCAATGGCGCTACCGGGTGCGGCGCGCGCGGCCAGCGGCATGGCGGCAGCCAGCGCGGCCAACAACAGCCAGGCTACCGGCAGCCACAGGCCAGCGGGCCGGCGGACAGCACGCGCTCCCCGCCTGGACCTGTGCAACAGCATCATCGTCATGGCAAGGTGTTGACGACGGGTGGCGGTGGGAAGGCGCGGTAGAAGCGGAAGCAGTCCTTGCCCTCGGGCTTCTCCAGCGGTCCGCATTCATGCTCGCCCGGGTTGTCGTTGTAAGTGTCGTCGGCCGGCACCTTCTGCAGCCACTCGTAGCGATCCAGCGGCACCGATTTTTCCTGCGCATCGCCTGGCGCCAGGCCCATGGTGAGCATGTTGTGGTCGAAGGTGGGCCAGAGCCATTTGAGCGTGCTGCCCAGTTGCCCCAACGGCGCGCGGAAATCCTGGTACTCGGGCCGGTCCAGCAGCTTCATCGGCACCAGACCCTGAATCTTGGACTCTTCGCGGTTGGTGCCGCCGGCGCTCCAGGGCTCGGACAGCATGGTCACATGGTCCTTGATCTCGAGCTTGAGCGGCAGCGGCGTGTCGTTCTTGTGCAAGGCTGACTCGGCCCTGCCGAACTCGGTAGGAAAGCGCGCGGCAGCAAACCCGGCACCCCGCTCCAATGCCACCTCGGTGCGCATATAACCCTGGGTGACAAAGCGGAACTTGGCGATCGACTCGCCCTTGGCCAGGTTCTGCACCTCACCGACCTTGGAGAAGATGGTGTCCATGAAGGCGGCGACCGAGGGCAGCGGTGCCGCCGTGGTCTTGGCGGTGAGCGTCTCGTTGAAATCAGGCATGCGGGCCTGGCCCGAGGTGAACTCGGAGACGGTCTCGCCATGCACGCCGGTGTCGGTGTCCTGCTTGGGGTCGCGGAACACATGGCGGCGCAAATCATTGCTCAGCTCGGTATCCGACTTGCGGATGGCCCCGTTGGCGCCCTTGTACTGGTCGGCCGACATGACGTCGGTCTCGGTGGCAGAAGGAAACCAGACCGAACGCTGCCAGGCATTGAGCTTGGCCGCCGCCGTGACCTGCATGCGCGCCTGGCCGTAGTCGGCGATCAACGGAACAGCCGCCATCAAGAGCGCTGCAAAGCCGCTGATCAGCGTAACCTCGACTAGCGCACTGCCCTGCTGCGCGTGGCGCCGGGCTCGGCGGTGCAGGGTCTTCATCGGGGGAGTCTGGAACATCATTGCGCCGCATCCTGGTTGTCGGGCTCGCCGCCCCCGAACAGGCCATCCGACCCGCCCAGGGCCGAGCCAGCCACGGCCACGCCACGTGCCCAGATGGAGGGCTCGACATGGTGGACCTGCCAGTACGGGGAGAAAAGGTTTTTGTGCTCGATATAGCCGCCGGTAAAACCGACCTTGATCGTGCGGCCGGCAATCTGCAGCGACTTGTACTGGTCCTTGGTCATGTCGCGGCGCTGCCAACGGTCCTGCGGCCGTTTGAAATACAGCTGGGCGGAGGACAGCGCGCTCATGTCGCCACCAAACATGCGGTCGCGCAGGCCGATGCTGTAGTCATCCTTGGCATAGCCAAAGCCGGCTTGCTCCCCGGTGCGCACATCACTGCCCTTGCGCGCGACCATCACCGAGATCGTGGGCCCCTTGTCGGTCAGACTGCCCCACTTGCGCGGGTTGATGCTGGTCATCGACAGGTCGCCGTACCACTTGTCCTGGTCGCGGCCCTTGAGCGTGCGCAGCTGGCGTACGTCCCAGTAGCGGGGCAGGGAGAAATTCTTGGTGACCAGGCCGATGTCGGTGCGCGGCTTGTACTTGTAGGCCGAGTTGAACTGCAGCACGGCATAAGGCACCAGCAAGTTGTTGCCATCGCGGTTGCGCCCTGCTGCATAGATGGCGCTGTCAGACAGCCCGTCCTTGGTCAGCTTGCCGTAGTTGCGCTTTTCGTCGCTTTGGTACTCGGGGTCGACATTGCGCGGTTTGAAGTTTTTGTCATAGGAGCGCAAGGCCAGGCGGTTGCCGGACCAGCCTTTGTCGGCATAGCCGGAACCACCCGTGGCGGCGGCTGCGCCCAGGCCAAAGTCGCCGACAAAGCGCTCGGCCAGCAGGATGCCCGCCCCGGCCACATTCACCGAATCAGCGGATTGCCAGCGGATACGGCCGCGCTCATCGGCCAAGTCCGAGCCCCGGGTGGCGACCAGCTCGGTGCCGCCCTTCCAGGACACCGTGCCTTTGAGCAGCTCCTGCATGGCGGTCGCAATCGGGCCGCTGGACAGGTCAAAGCTGGCGCCATCGTTCTGCATACCGCTGATGCCCTGACCGATCAGGCCCGGGAAGATGCGCCGGTCCTTGGTGAAGTCATCGCGTGTGGCCTGCGCCGCATGGGCAAAGCGCATAGCATCAAAAAAATCGTCTTCGTCGTTGCGGCGGTCCGACGTGGTGCTGTATAGCTTGATGAAGTTGAGAAACTCCAGCGACGAGCTCGCAATCAGTGGCGCATTGGCGGCCACCGGCAAATAGGCCTTGTCGTCGTTGTCGTTGAGCACATCCTTGGCGACCACGATGGCCTCGGGGATGCTGACGCCGGTGGTTGCCGCCTGGGCCAGCGAGATGGCGGTGTTCAGCACCCGCAGTGCATCGACCATGATCTGGAACGGCCGGGCCGAAGGCTCGATCGCCTTGGCGATGTTGTTGGCCTGGCGCTGGTACTTGGCAGCGGCCTGCACATTGCCGCCCCACTTGACCAGGTAATTGATGGCGCTGATGAAGTCATAACGCGCAGCAGCTGCTGCGGCCTGGGCCAGGTTCCAGACGCCCTTCTGCCCTTCGATCTCGACCCGCGCGACCTGGATATTGGCTGCCGCGCTGACCACCATACCGATGGACGTTTGAAAGCTCGCCAGCATGGCCACGCCCGCTTCATTCGCGGCCATGGCCCGATTGGTATAAGCCAAAAAATTCAATTGCCGCGCAAATACCGTGGATGCGCTATAGGTCATCGCATCGGCATTGTTTTGCAGCTTCATTTTGTCTCGCGCAGCAATGGCCGTGTTATAGACCAAAAATATGCTGAGACAAACCACCGGAATGATGGCCAACAAATAGACAATCACCTGGCCTTTTTGTACGCGATCGCCAGACCGATACGAATATGGTTTATGCATGATTGCCACTATTATGTAATTCGTTGAATTCCGGAGGCCCTCCCTCCCGTTGATGGCTCAAAGCAATTATCTCAACCCGGCACACCCCAAGGGTTTGCACTGAGTACCCAGCCTAAGCTGCAGGTATTACCACCGTACGACAGAGGCCAAGGCCTGCGGCTTTGCAGCAAGGTACCCAGGGTTGCGATAGCGGCTCTTACTTGGCGCCGTCGTTACCGCCTTCGGTGTAGGTCGACATATTCATGTTCTTCTGGGCATTGGTCAGCGCCTTACCCGAAGCAGCCTGTGCAGCAGTAATACCTTCCTTACCCGATTCACCACCAACTTCCTTGGCCATACCCGCAACCTGGCTGCGAACCGTTTGACCGAAAAAGCTGAAAGCGGCAATCGCAGCAATGGCGATCAGGCCCAAGATAATGATGTATTCCGTCATACCCTGACCGCGCGATTTGCGCTTGGCCACTGGCTTGGCAATAGTTGCGATATGGGAATTGGTGTGATTTGTCATATTCAAGGCGAGCTCCTCATTCATGGATCATTCAGATGAAAATTCAGTGTTTTCAGAAACCATGCCATGCGACCGCGCAGCGCAATTACTGAACGGCGCAATGGTATCGATCTGTTTTGTCGATGTACATGCCATTTTCATTAAAATGTTAACAAAGTGTTTCTCAGCCTAAATAGACTGTATGAGCTTATTTGTCAAAATTAATTTGTTGCTAGATGAAATTTTTCAACCGTCATATTGATGACATCAATGGGTTATTGAACAATCCTAAGCAGCAACCGCCGCAAGACACAATAATTTCATAGAAATCATGACCCAAGCTACCCACATGACTCCCCGTCCCATAACTACACAACATATATATGCAATCGATATTCGATACCGTCCCAGAATACATTGCCATAATTAGCTGGTAATCATTTCATCTGTCCATTAAATAAGCAGCATTAAAGGCTGCCTCAACGCATAGCAAGGAATCTTCTGGAAAACCCTGGAGTCGGCTGGATGCAGGCTCGGGCGAATCGCTGCTCGTTCTTCGTTGTCAATAGCTGTCTGTTGACTTGCGAAAACGCCTTACGCTGCGTCCCGACTCCTAGCCGTTCCCCTCCGCAGAGGCTTCGCAGAAGATTCCGAGAGACGGAGAAATCACGATGGAAAAAGGCAGACCCAAGTCAGGGATCACACTGACTGCGCGTGAACGAGAACAGCTCGAACACTTAGCCAATAATCCCGCCCAGCCCACCCATATCGCCACGCGCGCCAGGATCATCCTGCGCAGCGTGGAAGGCGACAGCAATGTCAGCATTGCCAACAGCATGGCGTTGACCCAGGCGACGGTGGGCAAGTGGCGCCGCCGCTTTGCGAGCCATCGCATCCTGGGTCTGTACGACAGCATGCGCACCGGCAAACCCCGCACCATCGATGATGGCAAGCTGCTGGCTATCGCCACCACCGCCAAGGCAGCACTGGGGTCTGAGGACGCAGCATCCGACAGCGTGCGTGCGCTGGCTGCACGCACGGGCATGTCTAAAAGCAGCGTGGCCCGCTATCTGCAGCTGCTGGGCAAGACCAAGTCCCGCCCCCACTTTGCTCTCTTCAGCGACCCGCTGCTGCTGGAGCAATTGCAGGCCCCCGCCGCGCTCTACCTGAGCGGCAGCGACAAGGCCCTGGTCATCTGCCTGGATACCAAGAGCCCGCTCAGCCTGCCGGCCACCCCCGCAAAACCTAGCGAAGCCCCAACCCTGCCGGGCAGCGAAGGCTGCCAGCACCCGCTCTCAGCCGCACTTTGCAAGGCGCTGAACAGCGTCTGCAAAAGCCCCGCCGCGCAGTGCAAGCCACGCCTGCGGCACCAGGAGTTTCTGGTGTTTCTGCGCGAGGTTGAAGCGATGTTCCCGCCGCATGTCGATGTGCATTGCATCCTCGACACCAGCGCACTGAGCCAGCACCCCAGCATCAAGGCCTGGCTGGGCATGCGCCCGCATTGGTGCACCCATGGCTGCGGCGACTATGCCGCGTGGCGGGAGGAACTGAGCCGCTTTTTGGGCCGTTTGGGTGCGCAGCGTAGCGCAAAGATGCGGGCCGAGGAACTGACCCAGTGGCTGCAATCCGTCGATGCGCTGGCACGCCAACAAAGTCCCAACCGCAGGCCGTTCCGGTGGATGGGACCGCTGCATCTACTGGAAAAGGATCAGTCAGCAGACCGCGAAGCGATGCCGGCCAGCGTGGAAAAACAACATTCGCAGGACCGCTAAGCACAAAGCGCAGGTGCAGTGAGGGCCGCGTCTGAAAGGCGCTGGCATTTGCTGTCTGCCAAGGCCTACAGCCGATGCCCTCTGCCGGCCGTCATCCCTCCGTACCATCAGGCCCTACGATCCGGCCGGATGTCGAATGAATACAACAAATCCTCCCCTCCTCACACCCCACTAGACCGTCTTTTGTCAGACCGCATCATCCGAATCCTGGCCAAAAATGGCGTGCACTCGGTGGAAGCCGTCAAACAAGCCTATCCACTGCAATTGCTGCGCATGCATGGCATTGGCATGTTGCGCTTTCGCAAGATCGAGATGGCCTTCTTCCCCGACCAGTGCTTTGAACCGGACTTTGCCCCGCCATCCATCCGGTTTGCCCAGGATTCGGCCTTGAATGGCAGGCTGCCACTGGTAACGGTGCGCACACTTGCCCGCGCCGGCATCATGACGCCCGAGCAACTGCGTGAGGCCTATCCGCATAAGTTATTGAAGATCCACACGATTGGTGCACGCACGCTGCGAGAGATTGAGCGGGTGTTCTTCCCGGGTCAGCGGTTTCCGCTGAAGGAGGACCGTTAGGCTGCCTGCGCCTGCAAGCCATTTGGGGTCGATAGGATGGAAGTTGCTGCGATGCCTGCAAGCATCTGCTGTTTTGTAGATGATCTGCCCGGGCATTGCACCCAGGTCCGACATGCATCTCAGCAGTGGTGCCCCGAGCCGGGATCGAGAACCTAGCATTGACGCCATTATTCTTGCTTTCCGTGCACAATTCGTGCATTTCATTTGCACTCTTGGCCGGGCCTAGAACCAAGCTGTATTTCTTGACTTCCTGCTTTACTGTATAAATACACAGTAAACCTAGGAGGTCAGCATGAAGCTTGAGAAGCACTACTTTTGGAAAATTCAGGACTTGGGGAAGTGGAAGACCACCCGCTTTCGCTGCACTGAGGACCACATCAAAGACGATCACCCTGAAGCGATCTGCATAGAAAGCTCGCTCATTGACAGATGGGTGCCAGAGACAGATGAAGAGATGTGGGAGCAATACCGGAAGACTTCTACCGGCGTGCTCATGAACCCCGGCCAGTACTTGCCGCCCAAGCCCGCCGCCCCGTCTGCCGACTTCATGGACTCGCTGAGCAAAGACGTGCCGTTTTGAGTTGAGCGATGGGAGGGAGGCTTGAAATATCTCCAGCATACGCATAGGCTATGATCCTGTAACCAAATCCTTCAAAAGGTCATAGGAGCATCTATCTTGGAGCTTTTTCTTCTTCTCGTTTTCTGGGGGCTGTTGAGCTGGGGAGTCGCTTCTCTGGCGACTTCTAGGGGTCGAAGCGGGTGGGGTTTTTTCCTCCTGTCTTTTTTCATGTCTCCTCTGCTTGGCTTGATCATTGTTCTCATCATGAGGGACCTTGCTCAAGAAAACCAGCAGTACTCCGAGCGCCAACGTGAAGAGTACTACCGCACCAAAGAGCGCGAGCGGGAGCACGAAAAGCAACTCGAATCGTTGCGGGCAATCTCAGCCACGCAGCCTAAGGCGTTCACAGCACCTTCAACCAACGCTCCATCAAGCTCTATCGCTGACGAATTGTCTAAGCTAGCGACTCTGCGAGATCAGGGTATCCTGACCGCTGAAGAATTCGATCAGCAGAAGAGAGCTTTGCTTAACAGCTCCACTCCTTAAAACTTCCACACAAACGGAAAAAGCCACCCCGGGCCATATTGGCTCCGGGGTGGCTTTCCTATTTCTGGCTGCAGGCCTGATTGCTGTCATCACCGCTCAGCCGGCGCTCGATGTTCACCTGGTCGCACAGCGCGGCTACTTCGGCGTCTCGTCGCTTAAGGTCGCCTCCGAGGCTTGCGACCACGCCGAGGCCTTCTGCAAGCTGGCGGTCGAGGGCTGCGGCTTTATCTGCAAGATCGCTGCGGGCAGCTTCGTCGGCTTGGGCTTGCGCGCGATAAGTGGCGGCTCGGCTGTCGGTGTCGCGGTGCAGGCGCTCAGCACGGGCAAGCTCAGCGCGCACATCAACATCAATGCCAGTCTTGAGGTTCGCCAGGCGGTCGGCGTTGTAGATCGTTTCTTGGGCATGCTTGCTTTCCTTGATAGCGGTTTGGGTTTCGTCGGTTCGTGCGGCTTCCGCGCGGGTGGCTTGGCCCTGGGATTGCTCGGCCTCGCACTTGGCCACCTGGCCGCTCATGCGCCACCCGTTTACCAGCGCACCGGTGCCAAACAGGGCCAAGCAGGCCAAAATTCGCAGAATTACACCGGTGGTCATGACTGCTCCCCGAGGCACTTGGCCTGACGCTCCAGTTGCCGGGTCCAAACACCCTTGCAGCCTTTCGGGCCCCAGTTCTGCGGCAGCGAGCAATCACGGCCCGCTTGCTTGCGCCAGGCTGGCAGCGCGTTGCAGGCCTGCAGGTACTCGCCATTCAGGAGATTGCGCCGCATGGAGCTGGACCGCCAGTTGGTGATGCCGAACTGGTAGGTGAAGTCCATGTACAGGTCATACTCGCCCTGGGTGAGCTTCACCCCAGGCAGGCTGGCCCGAAACATGGCTTCGTCCTTGCTCTTGTGGTCGCGCACGATCTGCAGGGCTCGCTCCTTGGTGATTGGCGGATCGGCCAGGGTCACACGGGTGCCGTCTTCGTAGACCGTGGAGCCGTAGCCAATGGTCGGCACATCGCCCTGAGTGGGGATGTAGGGTGCAGAGCGGAAGCCCTCGGCGCCGAACAAACTCAGGATCGCCGCCGCAGAGACAGTAAGGGCCGCTACTGCGACCCGTTGCTTGTTGCTCATGACAGGTCCGCCCTCTGCGTTTCGCTCATCTGGCGGTACTCGTCCAGCGTGATGATGCGCGGGCCCTTGCGCGGCTTGATCCAGCCCCAGCGCTCAAACGCCGGCCGCCACAGCTTCTTCCAGAACCACTCGCAGATGAGCAGCCCCGTGTAGAGCACAGCCACAATTGAGGCGATGGTCCCCCACGGGATGGAATTGACCCAGTACCAGGTCTCGAAGCTGGAATTGACGGTGGCCGCCTGGGCGATCTTGTCTGCCACATCGGCTTGCGCAGCCGTGGCCAACGTCACCGCACTTGTCGCCTTTGCAATCGGCATGCTGATGTCTGTGCTCTGCATCAAGAGACTCCCTCAGAAATGAAAAAGCCCGCAACTGAGGCGGGCTAGATATGAAAAAACCCGCCGAAGCGGGTTTTTGTCAATGCAGCAATTTATGCGTCTAAGAAATCATTAGTTCATGGGCAAAGACCGCTAGGGCTGAGCACTGCATTACAGAACCCCATCAATCGCCGCGAACTGGTGAGTTCGATTTCTTGGCCACCGATATACCAAAAGTGAACATAATGATTTTTGTTGTCGATCAACGAAGGATCAAGATCCCAACTAGCATTAAAACCATGGATAGTGCCACCACCGCATGCATTACTAACTGCAGCCTCACGCGCTATATTGATCTGCGCGGTTCCGATCCACAGGCCATCATCGCGATACATCATCACTTGGCCTTGATATCCAGGGAAATTGGGATCACAGGCCCATCCACTCATATGGGACTTGGACGCGCTTTCTACGTTGCCAGCTGCCTGGGCGCTTTGAGCAATACCCGCTATCCCACATGCAATGGCGACTGCCAAAAAAAACTTCTTCATCAAATCTCCCTATCTGTATATGCAGCGATTCGCCGCATATCCATTTTTACGATTTTGTAAAAATACAAAATTAGTGAAAACCCTTAATAATTTCAATGTGCTTACTCACTTAATTATCTCCAAATGTTAATAGTGCAATTAAATATAATTTCCTAGCATCATATAAATGTATCTAAGTCTAGATCAATGAGATCCAGAATCTAGGCAGGAAAAGAGAGTAGTAAGGATTCCTGAATCGCTAATTGCAGATTCATGCTAGGTCACCAGTGCCGAAACAAGTTGTGTTTCGAGTTGCTAGCAGGGGTTACTCGACGGCAGTGATGACGATGCCAGCGAAGTCCATATGGGCCTCGGGCGGCAGGCCACTGTTGATCAGCTCTGCATCGACTTCCCAGCGTTTGCTGTCGCTCATGACTGCGGAAAACACGGCCTGCCCATCGACAAACTGCACATCAAGGTAGCGGTACAGCAAGTCAGAACTGCGCATGGGCATCGCAAACTCAGCCGCAAAGCCGGAGATGCGCTGCCCGCCCATTTGCAGCTCTGCGGTGATGGTGACCGTGGCGCCCACGGGCAGCTTGAGCGCGGAGAAATCTGGTGCGATCTGCGCGCGTGCTGCATACGGCTCGTCTACGGCAATGCCGGTGAGGACAACTGCGGGCCGCAACGCAGGCTCGGGTGGCGCAGGCTCGTC
>NZ_SOAL01000015.1 GCF_004364775.1 Comamonas sp. JUb58 | reverse complement strand
AGCGTGTAATCGCTCTGTGTCCGCTTAGTCCTAGACTCCATCTTGCTTATCCCTTTGGGTAAGTCCAAGGTGTCAACGCTAATACGGACGGGTCACAAACTACAATAAAGCTAGTCTTTATGCGGCTTGTGAGGGTATAGGGGGCATCGATTCGTCAGTGGCCCCAAGCATCCAAACCTGTGCCCCCAGCTATGCCCCCTGCTGATGCGAACACTCCCGAACACTGGCGGTCAGCAGCGAACAATCAAGCCATGTTGTGCCCAGGGTAGGCAAGCGTCCTTGAACACTTGCGAACCCTGAAGAACACCTCTTCTTACTTAGACGTTGAACAGGAAGTTCAGCACATCGCCATCCTTGACGATGTATTCCTTGCCTTCGGCGCGCATCTTGCCCGCTTCCTTGGCACCTTGCTCACCCTTGTACTGGATGTAGTCTTCAAAGGCGATGGTCTGGGCACGGATAAAGCCGCGCTCGAAATCGCCGTGGATGACGCCAGCGGCCTGGGGAGCGGTGGCGCCAATCGGCACGGTCCAGGCGCGCACTTCCTTCACACCGGCGGTGAAGTAGGTTTGCAGACCCAGCAAGGTGAAACCAGCGCGGATCAGGCGGTTCAGGCCGGGCTCTTCCAGGCCCATTTCCTGCAGGAACATGTCGCGGTCTTCGTCGCCCATCTCGGACATTTCTGCCTCGATCTTGGCGCAGATGGCGACCACGGGTGCGCCCTGTGCTTCGGCATAGGCCTTCAGGCTGTCGAGCAGCGGGTTGTTCTCAAAGCCGTCTTCGCTGACGTTGCCGACAAACATCGCGGGCTTGGCGGTGATCAGGCAGAACTGCTTGAGCAGCGGCGCGTCTTCCTTGGACACGGGCACGATGCGGGCAGGCTTGCCCTGGTCCAGCACGGCCTGGATGGGGGTCAGCAGCGAGACCAGCTTGGCAGCATCCTTGTCGTTGCCCGACTTCGCGGCCTTGCTGTAGCGGTTCAGCGCCTTCTCCACGGTGGCCAGGTCGGCCAGGCAGAGTTCGGTCTGGATGACTTCGATATCGGCGATCGGGTCTACCTTGTTGGCCACGTGGATCACGTTGGGGTCTTCGAAGCAGCGCACCACGTTCACGATGGCGTCGGTTTCACGGATGTGGGCCAGGAACTGGTTGCCCAGGCCTTCACCCTTGGAGGCGCCTGCCACCAGGCCGGCGATGTCCACAAACTCCACGATGGCCGGAACAATGCGCTCGGGCTCCACAATCTTGGACAGCTGGTCCAAACGCGGATCAGGCACTTCGACGACGCCGGTATTGGGTTCGATCGTGCAGAAAGGATAGTTTTCGGCGGCAATCCCTGCCTTGGTCAACGCATTAAAAAGGGTGGACTTGCCAACATTGGGCAAACCGACGATGCCGCATTTGAGGCTCATGGCAGTGCTTTCTCTATTCTTTCGGACAAACCCGGCATTTTAAGCCGACTGCATGGCAATCGCGAATCCAGGCGTATTTCAACGGCAAGCCTCAGTCAAACTGCAAGGCGCCGCCGACAGCATCACCCACCCGCAACACCCCGCCCGTGCCCGCTGGCACATAGGCATTCATGCCAAAGGTCACGGCGCCATCCAGGCGGTCATCGTGGCGGTAGGTCTGCAAGGTGTCGGTCACGCTGGTGCCGCTGGCAGCAGTGGCCGGGTCGATATCGGGGATGGGGCAGCGCGCACAGGGCTTGACCAGGGGCAGATCTGCCCATTGCTGGCTGCCCGGGCCGCCCTGCTGCACGGACAGGCTCTCGATGCGGTCCTCGTCATGGGACTGGAAGCCGTCGACCACGATATTGGCGCGAAAGCGCTCTGCGACCACCGGCGCTTCGCCCGCCTGGGTCAGGCGCGCATTGAGCTCATTGACCGAGGCCTGGCTAACGACCAGCACCGGAAAGCCATCGGCAAACTGCGTGGGCGCATCGGCGCCGCGCGTCCATTTCTTGCTGGCCAGCCTCAACACCTGGGGTGCCATGCGTACCAGATAGCACTCGGTCTGCAGGAACGTGCTGAACCAGGCATTGACCGCATCGGGCGCCTGCAGGCCCGTCACCCGGTCGTCCCAGACGCGCACCGCGCGCTCGGTGCCGGCAAAGGCCATATCGACCGTGAGCGGCTCCATGCCCGGGGCGGTCACCGTCATCACGCCGTCGGCAATGGCGGGCTGCACCAGCACCATGCGGGCGATTTCGCGCTGCGAGATGAAGTCGCCCTTGCCATCGACCAGCATGAAGGCCCGGTCATGCTCCAGGCCCGTGGCCAACAGGCGCGCGCTTTGCACGGCGATGCCGGCGCAGGATTTGATGGGAAAAACCCACAATTGGCCAATATGGCCGGTGACATCAAAAAAATCGCTATTTGCCATGCTGCTCTGCGCCTGGGTTGATTCTGGGCAAACCACACTGTACCTAGTAAAAGGTCACCGCGCATCCAGGGATCCTCTGCAAAACTCCCTGGCCTGGTCTGAATACGGGTCGGGCGATCCGCGCCCATCCCATGTGGCGAGGGTTTTGCAAGGGATCCCGACTGCGCGCCAAACGGTGGCCAGACCCTTGCAGCAAGTCGTACAGGCGCCCTGCGCTGCCACAGTGCCCCACTACAATAGATCGCTTATGGCTTCTGAATTCGACGTTTGTATCCGTGGCGCGGGCATTGTGGGCCGCAGCTTGGCATTGTTGCTGGCGCGGGAGCGCATGAGCGTGGCGCTGGTGGACACCGCCCCGGCACCCAGCAACAGCGGCCATGGCGATGTGCGCGCCTATGCCCTCAACCAGCTCTCGCGGGAGGTGCTGCAATCGGTTCGCAGCTGGCCCGAGGCGCAGTACGCCACGCCGGTGACCCGCATGGATGTTTATGGCGACCAGGGCGGCGAGGTGCATTTTGATGCGGCGCAGCAGCATACCGAAGCGCTGAACTGGATTGTGGATGTGCCCGCACTGGAGGCCCAACTGGCCGCCGCCGTGCGCTACCAGCCGATGGTGGAGACGGTCACCAGCCCCGTCGATGCCAGCCTGACGGTGGTCTGCGAAGGCAAACACAGCCGCACCCGTGAAGAATTTGGCGTGGAGTTCGCCACCATCCCCTACCACCAGACAGCGGTCGCTACCCGCCTGCGCTGCGAGCGCCCGCATGGGCAGGCCGCACGCCAGTGGTTTTCTGCCGCTGGCGATATTCTGGCCTTTCTGCCGCTGGGCGGCCCGGACGGCCATGAGGTGGCCGTGGTCTGGTCGCTGCCGGTCAGCCAGGTCGAAGGCGTCAAGGCGCTGGACGATGCAGGTTTGGCGATGGCACTGGAATCGGCCAGCCAGGGCATGCTGGGCCCGTTGACGGTTTGCGCCGAGCGCGCCGCCTGGCCGCTGCAGCAATCGGTTGCGCGCCAGTGGTGCGGCCCGATGCCGGGAAGCGCCTTGCAAGATACCGCCCGGGCCCAAAGCTGGGTGCTGGCCGGCGACAGCGCCCACGCCGTGCACCCGCTGGCTGGCCAGGGCTTGAACCTGGGCATGGCCGATATCGCCGCGCTGGCCCGCTTGCTGACCAGCGAAGATGCACGCTGGCGCCGCCTGTCGGACCTGCGCCTGCTGCGCCGGTATGAGCGTGAGCGCAAGGCGCGCCTGGCCCCCATCGGCTTGGCGATGGACAGCATTCAACAATTGTTTACCAGGCCCGAGACACCTTTGCAGAGCCTGAGAAACTGGGGCATGCGCGGCTTTGAGAGCAGCGGTCCGCTGAAATCCTGGGTCACCCGCCAGGCCATGGGAGTGAACTTTTAGCGCCCATCTGGTACAAACCGTCGTTCGGCCAAAAGCCGCTTGCGGTACCAAAATGTTAATAGTTGCGGGGGTTTAGCATTCAGCCACACGTCCCGCCCAGACTGACATCGGTGCACCGCCAAGCGGCTTTCCCTGCGTTGGGGCCTATCCAGCGCGCTGGCTTTTTACTATCAAGATCAAAGAAGGTTTCTCATGCGAATTCTCTCTACCGTATTGGCCAGTGCTGCCATCGCGGCCAGTTTCTCTGCCAGTGCGCAAGAAGACGTGATCCGCAAGGCGCTGGCAGAGCGCATCCCCCAGCTGCAAAAGATTGACGAAGTCAGCGCCACGCCGATGCAGGGCCTGTATGAAGTGCGCGTCGGCACCGACCTGTTCTACAGCGATGCCAAGGGCAACTACCTGATCCAGGGCGAGCTGATCGACACCCAGGCGCACCGCAATCTGACCGAAGACCGCATGAACAAGCTGACGGCGGTGGACTTCAACAGCCTGAACCTGAAGGACGCGATCAAGACCGTCAAGGGCAATGGCTCGCGCAAGATTGCCGTGTTTGAAGACCCCAACTGCGGTTACTGCAAGCGCTTCGAGAAAGACCTGCAAAACGTCAAGGACGTGACGGTCTACACCTTCCTCTACCCGATCCTGAGCCCCGACTCGGTCGAGAAGTCGCGCAACATCTGGTGCGCCAAGGACCCGGCCAAGGAATGGGCCAGCCACATGCTCAAGGGCACCGATGCCCCCGCCGCCGCATCGAGCTGCGACGTGACTGCGCTGCAGCGCAATATGGAATTTGGCCGCAAGTACAAGATCACCGGCACGCCGACGATCTTCTTTGCAGACGGCTCGCGCGTCCCCGGCGCCATCGGCTCGGACGACCTGGAAAAGCGCCTGAAAGCTGTCAAGTAAGCCTGGCGCGCTGCCGCCCCCTTTTCTCAGGCCCTTCGGGGCCTTTTTTGCGTCCGTTGAATTCCTGGATTGCCACGCGCCCATGCAATTGGGGCTACGCTTGCAGGCTATGACTCAAAGCGCACCCGCCCTGGCACCGCACGCCATCCAGTACACCATCACGCCCATCGATCTGCATGCCCACCTCTACCAGGTGGTGCTCAATATCCCCCGGCCCAAGGCGATGCAGACGGTATCGTTGCCGGTCTGGATCCCCGGCAGCTACCTGGTGCGGGAGTTTTCCAAGTCGCTGCAAAGCCTGAGCGCCAGCCAAGGCGGGCAGCTGGTCGACATCCAACAGCAGAACAAGAACACCTGGGCAGTGGACTGCAGCGCAGCAGAGCCGCTGACCTTGAGCTACCAGATCTGTGCCTATGACAGCTCGGTGCGCACCGCCTGGCTCGACAGCCAACGCGGCTTTTTTAATGGCACCAGCGTGTTTCTGCGTGTGCATGGCAGCGAAGCCTTGCTGCAGGTGCTGCACATCGAGCCGCCGGCCCAGCAGCCCCACTGGCAGGTGGCTACCGGCCTTTTGGCCGCGCAGACTACCCCCCAGGGCTTTGGCCGCTACCACGCCAGCAGCTATGACGAGCTGGTGGACTGCCCGGTCGAGATGGGGCCATTCTGGAGCGCCGAGTTCAGCGCCCATGGCGTGGCGCACCGCTTTGTGGTGGCCGGCGCACCGCCCAGCTTTGATGGCGCGCGCCTGATTGCCGACACGCAAAAGATCTGCGAGACCGAAATCCGCCTCTGGCACCCCCGGGGCAAACCTCCCTTTGAGCGCTATGTGTTCATGCTCAACGCCATGGACGACAACTATGGCGGCCTGGAGCACAAGAACTCCACCGCCTTGATCTGCAGCCGGCGCGACCTGCCGCGCAAGGGCGAGGCCCAGGCCAGCAGCGGCTACATCACCTTGCTGGGGCTGATCAGTCACGAGTACTTCCATACCTGGAACGTCAAGCGCCTGCGCCCGATGGAGCTGGCCAGCTACGACTACGAGCGCGAGAACTACACCGAGCTGTTGTGGTTCTTCGAAGGCTTCACCAGCTACTACGACGACCTGATCCTGCGCCGCGCCGGTCTGCTGGACAACAGCCAGTACCTCAAGCTGCTCAACAAGACCTTGAACCAGGTGCTGCAGACGCCGGGCCGCCATCTGCAGAGTGTGGCCGAGGCTAGCTATGACGCCTGGGTCAAGTACTACCGCCAGGACGAGAACACGCCGAACGCCACCGTCAGCTACTACACCAAGGGATCGCTGGTGGCGCTGTGCCTGGACCTGAGCCTGCGCCGCGCAGGCCACAGCGGGCTCGACGTGGTGATGCGGGCACTGTACCGCCGCTGCAAGGCCGGCCCCATGCGCGAGCAGGACCTGCTCGATGTGCTGCATGAGCTGACCGACCGCAGCTGGGCCGCCGACATCAGCGCCTGGGTGCATGGCAAGCTCGATTTGCCCGTGGCTGCCCTGCTCCAGGCCCATGGCGTGGACTGCCAGCCCGACAAGCCCCAGATCGCCCAGCAGCTGGGCCTGCGGGTGGCCGAGGGCGCTGCAGGCATCAGCATCAAGGTGGTGCTGCGCGGTGGCGCGGCCGAGGCCGCTGGCATGATGGCCGGCGATGAATGGCTTGGCATCGAGCCGCTGCAGGCCAGCACCGACAGCATTGGCTGGCGCCTGCACAAGCTGGACGACCTGCCGCTGTATGCCGGTGATGCCCAGCAGGTGCTGGCCCTGGTCGCGCGCGACAAGCGCCTGCTGCGCCTGCCGCTGGCCTTGCCGGCCCGCGCCGCCAACGCCCCGGGCAAAGGCCGCAAGAAGCCCCCAAAAACTGCCAGCCAGAGCGATACCGTCACCTTGGCTGTCACCGATGTGAATCTGGTCAACCTTTGGCTGGACGGGCGCTGACTGCGGACAGCGGCCCGCCCACCTGCACCCAAAAAGCGCCATCTTGCGCAGACTGCTGCGCCGCAACAGCCTGCTTGGTGTAGGATGCCTGTCGACCATGCGGGCGCCAGCAGGCCGCTGCTGCCCCACAAACCCAAGGAGACAGACCGTGGCCTATGAAATGATCGAAGTGCGCGTCGAAGCCGAAAAGGTGGGCATCATCACGCTGAACCGCCCCAAGGCGCTGAACGCGCTGAACGACCAGCTGATGAACGAGCTGGGTGAGGCGCTCAAGGCCTTTGATGCCGACAAGAACATTGGCTGCATGATCATCACCGGCAGCGAAAAAGCCTTTGCCGCAGGCGCCGACATTGGTGCCATGGCCAAGTACAGCTTTGCCGATGCCTATGGCGGCGACTACATCACCCGCAACTGGGAAGCGATCCGCAGCATCCGCAAGCCGGTGATTGCCGCCGTCAGCGGCTACGCGCTGGGTGGTGGCTGCGAGCTGGCGATGATGTGCGACTTCATCATTGCGGCCGACAACGCCCGCTTTGGCCAGCCCGAGATCAAGCTGGGCGTCATCCCCGGTGCCGGCGGCACGCAGCGCCTGCCCCGCGCCGTGGGCAAGGCCAAGGCCATGGATCTGGCCCTCACCGGCCGCATGATGAATGCCGACGAGGCCGAGCGTGCCAGCCTGGTCAGCCGCGTGGTCCCCGTCGACAAGCTGATGGAAGAAGCGCTGGGCGCCGCCATCATCATCAGCGGCTTCTCGCAGCTGGCCGTGATGGCCGCCAAGGAATCGGTGAACCGCGCCTTTGAGGGCAGCCTCAACGACGGCGTGATGTTCGAGCGCCGCCTGTTCCACGCGCTGTTCGCCACCAACGACCAGAAGGAAGGCATGGACGCCTTCGTCAACAAGCGCCCAGCCCAGTTCAGCAACAGCTGATCGACGTCGCAGCGCCGTTGGAGCCAGGCCAATGGGCCTGGGCCCGCCCGGCGCCCACCACGCCAAATGACCCAATTTTGACAAAACCTGGCGACATTGATCGCCAGGCCAAATTTTCGGTATATAATTTCGTTCTGCCGGTCGTATAGCTCAGTTGGTTAGAGCGCAGCATTCATAATGCTGATGTCGTAGGTTCAAGTCCCACTACGACCACCAGGTTTCAAGCCGCAGTGATTGCACAATCACTGCGGCTTTTCTCTTTGGCGCATCTGTTTTGATGGCTGCAAGTCCTGCCGGAAAAGTCACCGCTAGCATCCGGTACGCCGCCCATCCGCCTCTACAATGGAGGCCGTCGGTCGTATAGCTCAGTTGGTTAGAGCGCAGCATTCATAATGCTGATGTCGTAGGTTCAAGTCCCACTACGACCACCACATTCCACCGCAGTGCCTGCCCAAGTGAACTGACCCCAAGAAGTTGGACAGTTGAATGTTAGCGGCTCAAGGCCTGAGTTCGGTACTCCACCGGGCTCAGGCCTTTTAGTTTGAGCTTGAGCCGGTGGTGGTTGTAGTAGTGAATGTAGTCGTGCAGCCCTTTGCGCAGCTGCTCGATGCTCTCAAATCTGTTCAGTTTGAAGAATTCAGACTTGAGTGTGCCAAAGAAACTCTCCATTGCAGCGTTGTCCAGGCAGTTGCCTTTGCGGGACATGCTTTGGGTCAAGCCGCGCTCGGCCAGCTGCTGGCGGTAGGGTCGCATGTGGTAGTGCCAGCCCTGGTCCGAGTGCAGCAATGGTGCCTGCCTATCAGTGAGCCTCGCCAGCGCCTTCTTGAGCATATTGCTTACCAGCGGGAAGAGCGGGCGCTCGAGCATCTCGTAGGCCACTATCTCTCCATTGAACAGATCCATGATTGGCGAGAGGTAAAGCTTCTCGCCTTTTACGTTGAACTCTGTCACATCGGTCACCCATTTCTCATTGGGCCGTTTGGCCTTGAACTGGCGGTTGAGCAGGTTGGGCGTTGCGCTCAGCTCACCCCGATAGGAGCGGTACTTTTTTAGGCGGACAAGCGACTTCAGCGCCATATCGTTCATAAGGCGCTGCACGGTTTTGTGGTTGACCTGCTGGCCACAGCGCACCAGCTCCGCCGTAATGCGCCGATAGCCGTAAAGGCCCTTGTGGCGCTCATACACGGCGCGGATGCTAGCTTTGAGCTGGGCATATTTATCGCCCGCCTGCAGTGCCTTGGCTTGGTAGTAGAAGGTGCTGCGCGACAGGCCAGCTGCCAACAGCAGTCCGCTCAATGAGTGATAAGGCCTTAGCTCGAGGACGGCTTGCGCCCTTTGGGCGCAGCTTGCCGGCTGGCTTGAACTAAGGCCTCGAGTTTTTTTAGATAGGCCACCTCCGCACGCAGCGCTTCGTTTTCTTTGCGCAGGGACTCAAGGGTTTGCGAGTCTTTCGTTTGACCTGGTGCGCTGGGGGTAGGTTTGGATATTGGCATCTTTGGAGGGCGGCCTCTAGGCTTGGGGTGAAGTGCTTGCGCACCGCCCTGATCGTACAGCCGTCGCCACTGGGCTACAACGCCACCTCCACCTCGAAGCCCAAAGATCACAGCAGTCTGCTTATCGGAGAGTTCTTGGTGCTTGGCATGCGCGAGCACGTGCAGCTTGAACTTGACGCTGTAACGACTGAACTTCTTGCGCAGCCCATCAATACCATGCGCTTGGTAGCTATTTGTCCACTGACGCAGGAGTGAAGCATGCAAGCCTGCCTGCTCGGCCAAGGCCCTGTTGCTTATCCCTCCTCCCAGATACTTCTGGACCATCTTGAGCTTGAAGCTCTCATCGTATTTCGTCATGAAAAACACCCCAAAGGTTGGACTGGTGTCCAACTTTTGGGGTGCAGTTCAAAGGCACTGCGGTTTTTTTATGCCCGCAGGGCACAATGGCCCCATGCAAGACCTGTTCAGCCCCAACGCCGACGACGGCCAGCCGCCCTGGGAGCGCATTGCCATTGGCCGCCAGGCCTGTGTGCTGCGCGGCTTTGCGCTGCGCTGGGAGCAGGATTTGCTGCGCCAAGTGCAGGCCATCGTGCAGCAGGCGCCGTTTCGGCATTTGCGCACCTCAGGCGGGCGCTCTATGCAGGTGGCGATGAGCAACTGCGGCGCATTTGGCTGGTACAGCGACCAGCACGGCTACCGCTACACCGCAACCGATCCCTTGAGCGGTCAGCCCTGGCCGCCGATGCCAACCACCTTTGTAGCACTGGCCACGCAGGCGGCAGAGGCCGCCGAGCTGCCGCCGTTTGCGCCCAATGCCTGCCTGATCAACCGCTACAGCATCGGCACCCGCCTGACCCTGCACCAGGATGAGGGCGATGCCCGCCACCCCATCGTGTCGGTATCACTGGGCTTACCCGCCATCTTGCTGTGGGGTGGTGACGAGCGTGCCGATGCCACGCAAAAGCTGCCGCTGCAGCATGGCGATGTGGTGGTCTGGGGTGGCGTGGACCGCATGCGCTACCACGGGGTGATGCCGGTCAAGGATGGCACCAGCCCGGTGGCCCATCCGCTGCTGGACGGGCAGAGAATCAACCTCACCTTTCGCCGCGCGGGCTGACCCGGCTACCAGCCTCAGGGAACACCCCGCCTGCGCTGCAGGCGGGGCAAATGCGGCCTTGCTCATGCAGGGGGATTGGCCATGCTGCCCTTGCGGCGCTGAATGCGGGCCATGAATACGATGGCCAGAACGGCGGCCAGCACTTCCACCACGGCAACCAGGTACAGGCCCGGGGCCACCTTGCCGGTGGACGCCTTGATCAAGCCCATCAGGTAAGGCGCGCCGAAGCCGGCCAGGTTGGCGACCGAGTTGATCAACGCCACACCCACGGCTGCAGCGCCGCCGCTCAGCAGCATGTTGGGCATCTGCCAGAACACGGGGATGGCGCTCATTGTGCCAATCAGGGCAAGCGCCATGGCGGTGAGCGCCAGCACCACTGGAATGCTGCTGAACCCCATGGTGATGGCCAACACCAGCATACCGCCAGCCCCCAGCAGGACAGAGCCTGCAAAGTGCCAGCGCACTTCGCCGCGCTGGTCCGAATGGCGACCGTTGACAATCATGCCCGCAGCCCCCAAGAAATAGATCGCGCCTGCAATCCAGCCTACCTGCATCGGAGAGCTAAAGCCCGCTTCGTGGATGACGGTCGGCATCCAGAAGGTCAGCGTGGAATTGGCGCAGAGCAGGCAGAAGAATACCGCTGTCACCAGCCACACCATGGGATTTTTGAACAGGGTGCGCCAGTCACTGTGGCGATCGCCCTGCGCCTTCTGATCCAGCTCCAGTTGCTGGCGCACGATGGCGCGGTCCGCATCGGTCAGCCACTTGGCCAGCTCTGGCCGGTCCGTCATGTAGAAATAGGCCAGCACCCCAGCCAGCACCGACGGAATGCCCTCGATGATGAAAAGCCACTGCCAGCCATGCATGCCCTGGACTCCGGCCATCCAGGTCATGATGACCCCCGCGAGCGGCCCGCCCAGCACGCCTGCGATGGCCGACGCCGACATGAAGGTGCCAAAGGCCTTGGCGCGGCGCTGCGATGGGTACCAGTAGGTCAGGTACAGGATGACGCCAGGGTAGAAGCCCGCCTCGAAGGCGCCCAGCAGAAAGCGAAGAATGTAGAACTGCGTGGGCGTGGTCACCCAGGCCTGCAGAATGCAGATGATGCCCCAGCCCATGGCAATGCGCATGACGGTTTTCTTGGCGCCTATCTTCTGCAGCAACATGTTGGAAGGGACTTCGAACAGGAAGTAGCCGATGAAGAAAATGCCCGCGCCCAGACCGTACACGGCTTCGCTGAACTTCAGGTCATCGAGCATCTGCAGCTTGGCAAAGCCGATGTTGACGCGGTCCAGCCAGGCCAGCACCCACAGCACACCGAGAAAAGGCAAGAGCCGCCAGGATATCTTGGAATAGGTGGCATCGACCTCCTGGGCAGAAGGTATCGCACCGCGAAGTGGCACGCTTTGAGCGTTCATGGCAAGTCCTTGTCTCGAGCATTTTTAGTGGGGTTTGCGAACACTTGCATGGTTGCTGCTCGTGGCGATATGCGAAACTCATCAGCCGCTATAAACCAAATAGCAAAATGCATATTCATAGGGAAAACACATGGCTCGCAGTGAAGATCCATTCGACACCTACCTGCTGCGTGTGCTAAGCACCCTGATCCAAGAGAAGAGTGTCTCGCGCGCTGCCATACGGCTGAACCAATCGCAGCCAGCCATCAGCGCTGCCCTGCGGCGCCTGCGGGCCATCTTCAACGACCCGCTGCTGGTGCGGGACAAGAACCGCATGGTCCCCACGGCGCGTGCACTGCAGGCGGTGGAGCAGGCACGCGCGGCGCTCGTCCTGATCGACGGCTTGCTCACATCGAGCCATGCCTTCGATGCCGAGACCACGCAGCAACGCTTCACCATTGCGGCGCCTGACTATCTGGCCCCACCCTTCATGGCCCGCGTCGTCCAGCACATGCGCAGCCAGGCGCCGGGCGCGCGGCTGGCCGTTCTTCCACTGGGGCACAACTTCGACTATGAACAGGCGCTGCAGAATTCCGAGGTGGACATCGTCATCGGCAACTGGCCCAGCCCACCAGAGCACCTGCACATCTCCACATTGATCGAGGACGAGGTCGTCTGCGTCATGGATGCCAGCCACCCGCTGGCTGCGCCCGAGCAGCTCACGGCGCAGCGCTACCTGCAGGCGGCGCACATCGTATTCACGCCCTACTCGCCAGACCAGCGCGGCGTGGTGGAATCAAGCCTGGGCACGATGCGGCTGAGCCGCGACGGCCGCGTACAGTGCAGTGCCTTCTCGCAGGCCCCGGATCTGCTGATGGGCACCGATCTGCTGCTCACCACCAGCCGCCATTTCGCCGCCTACCACGCCAAGCGGCTGCCATTGGTCTTACGCCCCCTGCCCGTGGGCAACCGCAGCATGTGCTTCTACCAGCTATGGCATTCTTCGCGGCACCGCGATGCCTCCCATATCTGGCTACGCGGTTTGTTGAGCCAAGCTTCGCAGGCGTTGACGGAACTGGCGTAATCAGATGCTATACGGGCTATAACAATCCAGGGCTGGGAGGCGGGTAACCCGCTTCCTACACTGGCGCCATGACCACCAGCTCAACCCAGCCTACCTCCTCGCTCGACGAGCTCAACACCATGGCGCACGGCGACTTCGTGGCCGCGCTTGGCGAGGTGTTCGAATATGCACCCTGGGTTGCGCAATCGGCTGCGCGTCAGCGTCCGTTTGCCAGCATCGACGCACTGCACGGTGCCATGCTGGCCGCCGTGCATACCAGCCCCTACGAGCAGGCGGTGCAATTTCTCTGCGGCCACCCGGAGCTGTCAGCCAGCGCGGTACGCGCCGGCACGCTAACCAGCGACTCACAGCAGGAGCAGCAAAGCGCCGGACTCGGCCATCTGGAAAAAGAGCAAAGCGAGCGACTGGACGCACTCAACCAGACCTACCGCACACGCCACGGATTTCCATTCATCGCCTGCGTGCGCCACTACACGCGTACGGGCCTGTTTGCTGAGCTAGCCTCTCGCACCGAGCGCGATACCGAGCAGGAATTTGCCGAAGCGCTGCGCCAGATCGGTTTCATCAGCCGCCTGCGTCTGGCGCAGCGGGTGCGCACGACTCTCTGGTGATACAGAGCCTCAGTCCAATTCAGGCGGTGCACTTTCACCACTACCGGCAAGCTCCTGCGACAGGCAGTCAATAAAGCTGCGCACCTTGGGCGCCAGATAACGCCGGCTGGTGTAGATGGCATACAGGGTCACCGTTAAAGCATCCCACTGCGGCAGCACCCGCTGCAGCTGGCCGCTGCGCAGATCGTCCTCCACCAACCACGATGGCAAAAAGCCCAGGCCCATGCCGGCGCGCACCGCATGCAGACTGAGGTTGGAGTCATCGGACAGCAGGGCCGGCTGCAGGTGCAGCGGCGCGCTGCGGCCACCGGGCTGGCTCAGCTGCATGGGGCTGAGCGACACATAGCTGGGCAGCACCGCAGGGTGCTGGGCCAGGTCGGCAGGTTGCTGGGGCGGGCCGGCCTGCTGCAGGTAGGCGGGGCTGGCCACTAGGTAAAACGGCACCTGGCACAGCGGGCGGGCAATCAGATGCGGCGCGGGGTCGGACGAGGCCCGCAAGGCCATGTCGTAGCCAGCGGTGGCCAGGTCAATCTTGTGGTTGTCCAAATGGATGTCGACCAGCACCTGCGGATAACGGGCGCGGTAGCGTGCCAGGATGCGCGCCATCTGCGGGGTGGCGCACCAGACCGGCGCGCTGATCTTGAGCTGGCCGCTGGGGGCCTGGTTGTGCTGGCCGATCTCCTGGGCAGCGGCATCGAGCATCTCCAGTGCCAGGCTGCTTTGCGCATACCAGCGCTGGCCCGCCTCGGTCAGGCTGACATGGCGGCTGCTGCGGTTGAGCAGGCGCGCACCCAGGCGCTGCTCCAGCTGGGCCACATGCTTGCTGACCATCGGCGCCGAGATGCCCAGGCGCTCGCCGGCCTGGGCAAAGCTGCCGTTGTCCACCACCGCCTGAAACACCTGCATGCTGGTGAGCTGGTCCATAGTTTCTCAATAGGAAATCAACCACTGCATTTTAGCTACTTGGTTTCCTTTTAGGCAGCTACTACATTGGAGACAAGGAGTTTTCCATATGACCACGACGACCCACACCGCCCCCACCAGCACCAACATCACCACCAGCGGCAGCCGCCTGCCCGTGTACTTCATCTCGCACGGCGGCGGCCCCTGGCCCTGGATGCCCGAGATGCATGACTACTACGCGCAGCTGGCGGCCTCACTGTCCGATATGCCGCGCCAGATTGGCCGCACGCCGCGCGCCATCCTGATGGTGTCAGCCCACTGGGAGGCCGATAGCTTCACCGTGCAGTCCACGCCGCAGCCCGGCATGATCTATGACTACGGCGGCTTTCCGGCCCACACCTACCAGATCCACTACCGCTCGCCCGGATCGCCCGAACTGGCCGAGCGCGTGGCGGGCCTGCTGGCCCAGGCTGGCATTGCCGTGCAGCAGGACGCCGAGCGTGGCTATGACCACGGCATGTTCTCGCCCATGGCCGCCATCTACCCCGAGGCGAATGTGCCAGTGGTGCAGCTGTCGCTGCGCCGGGGCCTGGACCCCGCCGAACACCTGGCGCTGGGCCGCGCACTGGCCGCCTTGCGCGATGAGGATGTGCTGATCATCGGCAGCGGCCTCTCGTACCACAACCTGCGCGCCTTTGGCCCACAGGCCCGTGTGCCCTCCAAAGCCTTTGATGACTGGCTGGCCGAGACCATGCTGCAGCTGGACAGCGCCAGCCGCAGCCAGCGCCTGCTGGACTGGGAAGACGCGCCCGCTGCACGCATTGCCCATCCGCGCGAAGAGCATCTGCTGCCGCTGATGGTGGCCGTCGGCGCCGCTGAGAGCGATCGTGCCGTGCGCATCTACCATGAAGAGGCCTTCATGGGCGGGCTGGCCGTGTCCAGCTACCGGCTGGATGCCGCCTGAAAGCGCCTCCACTCGGAATGCTGAGGCAGCTTCATAAAAGGTTGCACGATACAACCAAATGGATGTATAGTGCAACCAACTACTGGAGCAACGCATGGCAGCCGACACCCCCTTGGTCAACGACATCCGCAGCGCCTCCCGCACCATGGTGCGGGAGCTGGGTTTTATGGCCAACACCTTGGCGGCCACGCCGTATTCCGCCTCTGCGGTCCATGCGCTGCTGGAAATCGATACGCATGGCCAGGTCACTGCCGCCCAGTTGGCGGAGTTTCTGGGGCTGGACAAATCCAGCGTCAGCCGCATGGTGGCCAAGCTCATCGCCAACGGCGAGCTGCAGGAGCAGCCCTGCGTAGACGATGCGCGCGCCAAGCAATTGCAGCTGTCAGCGCAGGGCCAACGCACGGTCGCGGGCATACATGCCTACGGCCAAACACAGGTGCGCAGCGCGCTGGCGCAGCTCAACCCTTCATTGCAGCAGTCCGTGGCGCAAGGCTTGACGGCCTATGCCCAGGCCTTGCAGGCGCACCGGCTGGGCAGTGCGGCAGGCCAAGGTACCTCAGCCACCAACAGCATCCAGATTCATAGCGGCTACCGCCCCGGTCTGATTGGCCGCATTGCTGAGATGCATGCCGTGTTCTATGCGCGGCACTGGGGCTTTGGCGCCTTCTTTGAAAGCAAGGTCGCCTCGGGCCTTGCCGAATTCAGCGGCCGCCTGGGCGAGCCCTGCAACCAGATCTGGACGGCGGTGCAGAACGAGCGCATCGTCGGCTCCGTTGCGATCGACGGCCAGGACCTGGGCAACAACCAGGCGCATTTGCGCTGGTTCATTCTGGACGATGGCTGCCGTGGCGGTGGCATAGGCCGCCAGCTGCTGACGCAGGCCCTCGCCTTTTGCGACCAGCGCGGCTTTGCCAGCACCGCGCTATGGACCTTCCAGGGGCTGGATGCGGCACGCAAGCTCTACGAATCCTTGGGCTTTGCCTTGGTGCATGAAGAGGCCGGCCAGCAATGGGGCTCGACTGTGGTGGAGCAGCAGTTCAGCCGCTTGCGAGGTGGCTGAGCGGGCTACACCGTTGTGCTGCCATCGGCTCCTGGGTGCAACATCGGCGGCGCCGCGTCCAGCACTGTAGCAAATGCCACCAGCCTCCAGGGGCTGGTAGGGGCACGCAGCAGATCCCGAAAATGCAGCGCCTGCGCAGCAGCGCCCCAGCCGTTTTTGCGCAACATTTGCCAGCGGGCTTGCTGCATGGTTTGGCCGTAATCAGGCCATCCGCCAAAGCGTTGCTGCAACGCCGCCACCCAGGGCCTCAGTTGTGCCTCACCCACCTCGCTTGGCAGATCGCCGGTTTCCATCGCACACAACAGCAGATGAATGCCGTGGCTGGTCTGCAAGACAGCGGTTGCGTAGGGCTCAGGGCTGCCCGCCAGGGGCAACGGCAGCAAGGGTGGCGTCAGCAAAGGCAAGGTTTGCAAGAAGCTGAGTGGCGCATCCGCAGCCAATTGCAACTGTAGACGCACATCCTCCACCCAGTCGTCCACACACTGCTGCGCGCTGCGCAGGCTGTTTGGTGCCAGATGGCCCAGCAAGCACAGCCCCGGGTCGCGGTAGTTGCGGGTCAGCATGCCGATGGGAATGGATAGCGCCAGGCTGCGCAGCGGCTGCGCAAAACCCAGTGCCAGCTGCACCACGGTAGGGGTCTGCACTATCTGCGCTTGCAGCTTGGTGTAATGCGCCCATTCATCTTGCTGTACGGAGCGCCATGCCCCCACCGCAATCACCCACAAAGCGCCCAACAGCATGCCGATGAGGCCGCCTGCGGGCCAGCCCCATAGCGCGTACAAGCCGCCGACCAGCGCCGCACAACCCAGCACGCTGTAGGCCAACGCACGGTACAGCGGCATGGGCCGCACAGCTGGAGGTGGTGAGGTGTCTCTTTCCATGGCGATGTTGAATGAATCGAGAGGGAGAAGGCCGCAAGCTTGCCACAGCAGAGGCGGACGCGGGGCGCCCAACGTGTCTGGCCTTGCAGCCCGCTGGAAGCTGTTGCAGCAGCACATCAGCCCATGCCCGAGCAAGCGCCTGCGGCAACCAGGCCTTTGTAGAATGCGGCCTCCAGCCCCTGGATATACACCATGAACCGCTGCACAACACCCCACACACCCCACCACCGCCTGCGCCGCGCCACGCGCGCCAGCCTTGCCGCATTGGCCCTGGCACTGGGCGGCATCAGCGCTCTCCCCAGCCTGGCCCAGACCGCCACCTTTGCCCCGTTCCAGGGTCAAGTCCGCGCCTTTCCACCCCAGGCGCTGCGCGGCAACCTGGTGGTCACCAGCACCAGCCAGGCCACCATCGATGGCCAGTCCGTGGGCCTCGCTCCCGCATTCAAGCTCTATAACCCGCGCAACACCACGATACGCCCCGGCACCGTGCTGAATGAACGGCTGACGGTGAACTATGTGATCGAGAAAACCAGCGGCCGCGTGCATGCCGCCTGGATCTTGAACAGCGACGAAGCCGCCCTCAAACGCGACCGCGCCGACAACGGCTTCTGGAGCGGACTCTTTAAATAAAGCGCATTGGCGCCGCCGCATGGGCTGACCGCAGCGGTCCAGCCCGGCGGTGCGACTTGCGCATCCCCCCTTAGGCAGCAGCGCGCCCGCCTGGCGCCTGGCTTTCTGCCGTATTTCGGTATTCCTTCAGGCCTGCAAGCGCAGCCCCTGGGCCCCCACGAGATTTGCACCATGTCCAAAAAAGTATTTATCAAAACCTTCGGCTGCCAGATGAACGAGTACGACTCGGACAAGATGGCGGATGTGCTGGGCGCCGCCCAGGGCTATGAGCCCACGCAGGACATGGACGAGGCCGACCTGATCCTCTTCAATACCTGCTCGGTGCGCGAGAAGGCGCAGGAGAAGGTGTTCTCGGACCTGGGCCGCATCAAGCACCTGAAGGAAAAAGGCGTGCTGATTGGCGTGGGCGGCTGCGTGGCCAGCCAGGAAGGCGCCGAGATCATCAAGCGCGCGCCCTATGTGGATGTGGTGTTTGGCCCCCAGACCCTGCACCGCCTGCCCGAGCTGCTCAATGCCCGCGCGGCCAAGGCCAAGCCGCAGGTCGATATCTCCTTCCCCGAGATCGAGAAGTTCGACCACCTGCCACCGGCCCGGGTCGAAGGCGCATCGGCCTTTGTGTCGATCATGGAAGGCTGCTCCAAGTACTGCAGCTACTGCGTGGTGCCCTACACCCGCGGTGAAGAGGTGAGCCGCCCGTTTGAGGACGTGCTGGTCGAGGTCGCTGGCCTGGCCGCGCAAGGCGTCAAGGAAATCACCCTGCTGGGCCAGAACGTGAATGCCTACCTGGGCAAGATGGGCGATACCGCCGAGATCGCCGACTTCGCGCTGCTGATCGAATACGTGGCCGAGATCCCCGGCATCGAGCGCATCCGCTACACCACCAGCCACCCCAATGAGTTCACGCCGCGCCTGATCGAGGCCTATGCCAAGATCCCCAAGCTGGTCTCGCACCTGCACCTGCCTGTGCAGCACGGCAGCGACAAGATCCTGATGGCGATGAAGCGCGGCTACACCGCCATGGAGTACAAGAGCACGGTGCGCAAGCTGCGCGCCATCCGCCCCGATCTGGCGATGAGCAGCGACTTCATCGTCGGCTTCCCTGGCGAGACGGAAGAAGACTTCCAGAAGATGATGAAGCTCATCGACGATGTGCGCTTTGACAACTCCTTCAGCTTCATCTTCAGCCCCCGCCCAGGCACCCCCGCCGCCAACCTGCCCGACGACACGCCTTACGAGGTCAAGCTGCGCCGTCTGCAGGAGCTGCAGGCCGTCATCAATAGCAACATCAAGACCATCAGTGAAGAGCGCCTGGGCACCTTGCAGCGCCTGTTGGTGGAAGGCAAGTCCAAGCGCGACAACGGCGAGCTGATGGGCCGCACCGAGTGCAACCGCGTGGTCAACTTCCCCGGCCAGGAGCGCCTGATCGGCCAGATGGTGGATGTGCGCATCACCGAGACGATGACCTATACGCTGCGCGGTGAAGTGCTGATCACCCATTGAGATCCATCGCTGGTCAGCCGCCGCAAACACGGTGAAAATGGCCCTCTGACCTGCTTTTGTGGCCCCCAAAGGCCACACCCGCCTTGGGGCCCGTTAGCATGCAGGGGGCGCATGAGGGATGCGCCATAACTAGAAAGGCAGCATCACCATGGCATCCGTGTCCGACCCGTCCACCGCACTGCGCAGCGAGGCGCTTGACGCCTTTCTGGACCATGTTGATACCCTGTTCAACACCGAGGACGAGACGCAGGAATGGCCTGCCCGCCAGGCTGCCGCCGCCCAGCAGCTGGCATCGCGCACGCTGGAGCCCGAGGACCTGGACCAGTTGCGCCGCGTCTACCGGCTGTGGAGCATGGCTGGCCAACCCGCCCAGGCCCTGGCTGCCGTGCAGCAGCACCAGCCCCGCCTGCTGCAGGAGCTGACAGCCGACGCCCAGCGCGATGCCGCCGTCACCATGGCCATGCTGCAGGCCGATGCCGCCGAGGATGTGCCCGACCTACCCCGCGAACAGTACCGCGACGTGATTGCGCAGGCGATGGCCGCCGTGGACCAGGCCGGCGCGCTGGGCGACCCCGACCGCGCCTGGCGCCACCTGGCACGCCATGCGCACCAGGCCCAGGCGCTGGACCTGCAAGAGCAGATCTACCGCAAACAGCACCAGTACAAAAGCCAGCAAGCCGACCGCGCCCAGCTGCGCGCCTGGGACGATGCCATGCTGGCCACGCGCCTGGGCCGCATCGAAGCGGCCAAGGGCAACAGCACGGCGGCCCGCGACCTGGGCCACTATGCGCTGCAAAAGCTGCAACGCGCAGAAGCAGGCCAGGACATCGACACCGATGACTGGCTGCTGCTGGGCGAGGACATCATTGCGCTGGCGCCCGACGCGCTGGCCCAGCACAGCGAGCTGACCCTGGCCAGCCTGCCCAGCAACGCATCGCCCGCCGCCTGGCGCGATGCGCGCGCCCAGCTCGCGCGCCTGGCCGCTGGTAGCCTGCACCAGCAAGGCGCGCTGGATGCCGCGATCAGCAAAGGCCAGGAAGGCCGCTTTGCCCTGGTGCGCGACAGCGATGACAGCAGCAGCGCCTTGCTGATCGACTGGCTGGTGCAGGCCGCCCGCCTGCCCGAGGCCGCCCATATGTGCTTTGAGAGCACCCTGCACAGCCGCCCCGGATCGCGCGAAGCCGCCTGTCGCCAGGCACGGGCTCACCTGGGCGAATCGGATGGCGCGCCCTACTGGGCTTTGACCCTGATGGCTGCTGCCAAGGACGAGGACCTGGCCGAGTTTCTGCCTGCCGACATGGATGCCGAGCAGGCCTTTGCGCACTACAGCGCGCTGGTGCAGCAGCAGTCGCTCAACCACCCGATGTGGCGCCTGCTGCAGGGCAACCATCTGTTTGAGCAGCAGGACTATGCGCAAGCCCTGCCGCTGCTGGAGACCCTGGCCGAGCGCCCCCAGTACGCCAATGGCGAGCTGGCTTACCGTTTGTTTGTCTGCCGCGCCCGCGTGGCGGGCCTCGCCAGCGCGCTGCAATCGCCCTATATCCGCTGCGACAGCGGCAGCTGGTGCTATGCGATGGGCGTGCAGTTGGACGACGACGAGGCGCTGATGAAGGCCATCGGCGGCGAGGGCGAGGAGCTGCCCGCCGACTGGCCTTATGACGAGCTGCTGCGCTGGATCAAGCACTACTACGAGACGGGCCAGGCCCGCTTCGAGCACTGGTTTGCCACCGGCCAGGGCAGCTACAAGGATGGCAACCTGCACGACTACTCGATGCTCTGCAACAACCTGGGCATCAAGTACCGCTACAACGACGAGAACTACGACGGCGCGCTGGCCCTGCATGCCAAGGGCATCGCGACCAGCCCCTTTGCCGAGCACTACAACGGCATCGTCTCCACCCATATCGACAGCGACAACTACGCGCAGCTCATCCCTGCGGCCGAGCAGCTGTGGCACTACAGCCAGGACAATGGCTACAGCCGCCACAGCCCCTGCGACTACTTCCCCAAGGTGGCCTACGCGCTCTACCAGCAAGACCGCAATGTGGAAAACAGCATCTGGCTGGAGCGCCTGGACGAGTGGTGGAGCCAGCTCGACGAGGACGAGCAGCGCAGCGAGCGCTATGACTATCTGCGCAGCCTGCTGAACCAGCTGGACTACTACTCGGCCACCCATGGCGCCGAGGTGCTGCCACGCCTGCAGGCGCTGCTGCCCGAGCTGGAGCAGCGCCAGAATCCCTACCTGCTGCGCCGCGCAGGCGATGCAATGCAGACCTCGGGCACGGACCAGCAAGCGATGCAGATCTACCAGCAGGCACTGGCGTGTTCACGGGTCGATGACCCGGCCGAGCGCGAGAAGCTGCAGACCACCATCGACAAACTCAACGCTCAGCTGATCACTGCCGCGCCCAGCGCGGGCGGCGGCAAGCCCTGGTGGAAGTTCTGGTAAGCCCCTCCATGCGCACAAGCACGGTGTACCTGGCGCGCAATGTGGTCAATGCGCCCGAGCTCAAGGCGCGCATCATTGCGCGCAGCCGCGAGCGTGGCGACACGCCCGAGATTGCTGCCTGGCTGCAGAACCATTTCTACCGCTACCTGGTGGGCAACTTCAACACGCCGCCCGAGGCGGTTCATGCCATCAGCACGACCGAAGCGCTGCAGCAGCGCTATGCCGGCGGCGCACCGGCCTGGGCACTGGCCTTGCTGGCCCGCAAGACCGGGCCAGAAGCATCGCCTGCCGACTCCGCGCTGTGGTGGATCAGCCCTGCCCATGAGAGCGTGCTGGCGCTGGAGCGCCGGCTGCTGGAGTTCTTGCAGTCGCGCCAGGGCACCTCGCTGGAAGGCAAGCTCGCGCGCATCAACTGCCCGCAGGCGCTGGAGCGCTGGGCGCAAGAGCACCAGGCTTTTGAGGCCCAGCAACTGGCCGGTTGGCGCCAGCACCAGCCCCATGCGGTGCAAATGCTGTGGCAAGGCAGCCAGGGGGCCTTTGTCGAGCTGCTGCCCGGCAGCGGCGTGCTGCGCGAAGAGATGGCCTACGAGAGCCAGATGATGCGCCACTGCCTGGGCCAGTTTGCCAACCGCCGCCAGCTCAGCGGCGGCTATGGCGAGCACTATGCCGAGGGCTGCGAGCAAGGCCGCATGCGCATCTTCAGCTACCGCACCGGCCAGGGCCAGCCGCGCATCACCATCAATGCCTGGCTGCAGCCCGATGGGCGCCTGCGCATCGACCAGATCAAGGGCAAGCAGAACCGCCCGCCGGTGGACCGCTACCGCGCCGACGTCATCGCCTTTTTGAACCATCTGGACACCAGCGAAGACACGCCCGACGATGCGCTGGGCATGCGCCTGCTGCGCACCACCGGCGCCCAGCCCGGCTGGCATGCGGTGGAGAGCCTGCACAGCGAGGCCGAGCATTTGCAGCTGTGGCAGCGCCAGCCCCGGCTGTTGGCCCATGTGCCCCAAGCCTCGCCCCTGGTGCAATGGCTGGCCGCCGCGCATGACAGCAGCCTGCTGGCCGGCCAAGCGCTGCCGCCTGCGCTGGCCTACAGCCTGGAGCAGGCGGGCAAGGCGCCAGCCAAAGCAGCGCCGGGCACGCCGGCGGAGGCGCAGCGATGATCCAGATCCTGGTGGCAGGCATCGGGCTGTGGCTGGTGTGGCAATGCGTGCAGTCTTTTCGCAGGCAATGGGGCAGCCAGGCGCCTGCGCCCAAGCGCCTGCTGGGCCACTACCTGCTCACGCCCGAGCAGAACTGGGAACTCGCGCTGGCCCACCCGATGGCCTTCCATGCGCTCAAGGATGGTTTTGCTGACAGCGCCATGCCCGCGCCCACCAGCAGCCTCGCGGCATCCTTGCGGCCCATGGCCTTGCATGCCTTTGGCCTGCGCACCGATCTGGACGATGCCCAGGTGCGCACGCAATTGCCCGAGCGCATGCGCACGCGCTGGTGGTGCCTGGATGTGGAGCGGCTGCAAGCCGGTGACGATGCGCGCGCCGCGATGGCCTTTGCCTGCGTGCGCGCCAGCTTTTTTGTGCGCACCGCCGCCATGCTGGGCTGGATCAGCCCCGAGCAGCAGTGGCAGCTGTTGCAGCTCAATGCCGCGCGGGCGCGTGATTGTTTTGGCAGTTGGCAGGAGTTGGGTACGGCCTATATCCAGGGCCGCGCGCAGTGGGTGGCCAAGGGCCGCTCGGATGCGCTGGGCCGCAGCATCAGCCCGGAGGAGTTGCAGCACTGGCTGCAGGATGCGTCGCACCCCTGGGGTTCCTACGCCTGGCGTTAGACCTTCACCACGCCAGCATCAGTTATCTGGCCAATGAATATTATTAAGCGTCAAAAATCGTGCGGGCTTCGGTGAAGCGGCGCGAGAAATACGGATTGGCCAGACTCACCGTCTTGACCACGCCACCACTCGACGGCGCATGCACAAACTGGTTGTTGCCCGCATAGATGCCCATGTGCGAGTAGCGCGCGCCCATGGTGTTGAAGAACACAAAATCGCCGCGCTGCAAGTCGCCCCGGTCGATCTCGGCGCTGACGCCCGCCCACTGCGCCGTGGTACGGGGCAGGCGGCGCGTGGTGATGCCCTGGATCGCGTACTGGATCAGGCCACTGCAGTCAAATCCGCCTTCGGGGGTGTTGCCGCCATAGGTGTAGGGCGTGTTGACCACCAGCATGACCCGCGCATAGAGCGCCTCGCGCAGCTCGCCACTCAAGCCCAGGTTGACGGGCACCACGCCGGTATCGACCCGGGGCGATGGCCCTGTGCCACCTGCCGTGCGCTGGCCGCCCTCTTGCCGCGCACTGCGCGGTGGTGCGGAGCTGCAGCCCGCCAGCAAAGCGGAGGCCGACAGTGCCCAGAGCAAAAAGGGACGGCGCGCAGCCGCGTCTTGGTGGTCCATGGTCTCCCCCTTGGATTCAGGCCGCAAGAAATTCATAAAGCATATTATTCACAATTCCATGCAAGTTTGTGAAATGTATTGGTATTTGTGGCGATGACGCTGCTCGCTCGCGTTTTTACCAATTTGTCAAACATGCCGAATACCCGGAATGCCCAACTATTCTGCTTTCAGGGGGAGAAGACTACAATTTGTGTCGTAAGCATAGAAAACAAGCATCCTTCATTGAAAGGACACCCCATGGTGCAATTCTCCAGACGCCAGTTCATGAAAGTGACTGGTTCGACTCTGGCGGGTTCCAGCCTGGCGGTGATGGGCTTCTCGCCCGCCACTGCACTTGCCGGAGTCCGTCAGTACAAGCTGGTCGGCAGCACAGTGACACGGCAAACCTGCACGTATTGCTCTGTTGGCTGCGGCATTTTGATGTACTCGCTGGGCGATGGCGGCAAGAACGCCAAACTCTCGGTGATCCACGTCGAAGGCGATCCCGACCATCCCGTCAACCGCGGCACGCTGTGCCCCAAGGGCGCATCGCTGCTGGACATCGTCCACAGCCCCAACCGCCTGCTCTACCCCGAATACCGCGCGCCCGGCTCCAACGAGTGGAAGCGCCTGTCCTGGGATGAGGCCCTGACCCGCATTACCAAGCTGCTCAAGGACGATCGCGACGCGAACTTCCTGGAGAAGACCGATGATGGCCTGACGGTGAACCGTTGGACCTCGACCGGCATGCTGGCCGCATCGGCTGCCAGCAATGAAGCCGGTTACATCACCTACAAAGTGGCCCGCTCTTGGGGCATGTTGGCGTTCGATAACCAAGCCCGTGTCTGACACGGCCCGACGGTGGCAGGTCTTGCCCCGACGTTTGGCCGTGGAGCGATGACGAACCATTGGGTCGACATCAAGAACGCGGACGTTATTTTGATCATGGGCGGCAATGCCGCTGAAGCCCACCCTTGCGGCTTCAAATGGGTGACCGAAGCGAAGGAGCACAACAAGGCTCACTTCATGGTGGTCGACCCGCGCTTCAACCGATCGGCTTCGGTGGCGGATTTCTACGCCCCTATCCGCTCCGGTTCGGACATTGTTTTCCTCGGCGGTGTGATCAACTACCTGCTGACGAACGACAAGATCCACCACGAGTACGTGCGCAACTACACCGACTTCACGTTCATCGTGCGGGAAGACTTTGCGTTCGACGAAGGCATCTTCTCGGGCTACAACCCCGAAAAGCGTACCTACGACAAGGCCAGTTGGGACTACGAGCTGGGCGAGGACGGTTACGTCAAGACCGACCCGAGCCTGCAGCACCCGCGTTGCGTCTACCAATGGCTCAAGCGCCACTACGCCAGCTACACGCCTGAAAAGGTCGAGAGCGTCTGCGGTACGCCCCAGGCCAAGTTCCAGCACGTCTGCGAAAAGCTCGCATCGACGGCAGAGGCTGGCCGCGCGGCCACCATCCTGTATGCACTGGGCTGGACCCAGCACTCGATCGGCGCGCAGATCCTGCGTACCGGCGCCATGGTGCAGCTGCTGCTGGGCAATATCGGTGTCTCCGGTGGTGGCATGAACGCCTTGCGCGGTCACTCCAACATCCAGGGTCTGACCGACCTGGGCCTGCTGTCCAACGCGCTGCCCGGCTACCTGACCCTGGCCAACCAAGGTGAGCAGGACTACCAGAAGTACATCGACGCGCGCACGCAAAAGCCTTTACGTGCCAACCAGATGAGCTACTGGCAGAACTACCCCAAGTTCCATGTGAGCCTGATGAAGGCTTTCTGGGGCCCGGCTGCCACCAAGGACAACAACTGGGGCTATGACTACCTGCCCAAGCTCGACAAGCAGTACGACATGCTGCAGATTTTCGAGCTGATGAACGAAGGCAAGGTCAACGGCTACATCGCCCAGGGCTTCAACCCGCTGGCGGCGCTGTCCAACAAGAGCCGCGTGCGCGACGGTCTGGCCAAGCTCAAGTTCCTGGTAATCATGGACCCGCTGGCCACCGAGACTTCAGAGTTCTGGAAGAACTACGGCGAGCACAACGACATCGATACCGCATCGGTGCAGACCGAAGTATTCCGCCTGCCCACCACCTGCTTCGCAGAAGAAGATGGCGCAGTCGTGAGCTCCTCGCGTGTGCTGCAGTGGCACTGGAAGGCCTCCGAGCCACCGGGTGAAGCCAAGACCGACATCGCGATCATGTCGGCCCTGCACCTGCGCATGAAAGCGGCCTACCAGAAGGACGGCGGCAAGTTCCCGGATCCGATCCAGAACCTGTGGTGGCCTTACTCGCAACCGGCACATCCTTCGTCCGAAGAGATTGCCAAGGAGTACAACGGCCGCGCGCTGACCGACCTGACAGCTCCCGACGGCAAGGTCTTGCGCCCTGCCGGCCAGCAGCTGTCCGGCTTTGGCGAGCTGCGTGACGATGGCTCCACGATGAGTGGCTGCTGGATCTGGGCGGGCAGCTGGACCGAGGCGGGCAACCAGATGGGCCGCCGCGACAACAGCGACCCGACCGGTATCGGCAATACGCTGAACTGGGCCTGGGCCTGGCCGGCCAACCGCCGCGTGCTGTACAACCGCGCATCGGCGGACCTGGAAGGCAAGCCTTTCAACCCGAACCGCACGCTGATCAAGTGGAACGGCTCGGTCTGGGGTGGTGCGGACGTGCCCGATTACGGCCCGACCATCAAGCCCGAGACCGGCACCGGTCCCTTCATCATGAACCCGGAAGGGGTGGCGCGCTTCTTTGCCCGCAAGGGCATGAACGAAGGTCCGTTCCCGACGCACTACGAGGCATTCGACAACCCGCTGGGCTACAACCCGATGTACCCGAAGAACGACAAGGCCGTCAGCAACCCGGCAGCCCGCGTCTTCCCGGCCATCTGGGAGACCTTCGGCAAGGTGGACGAATTCCCGCATGTGGGCACGACCTACCGTTTGACGGAGCACTTCCACTACTGGACCAAGCACGCGCTGCTGAACTCCATCATCCAGCCCGAGCAGTTCGTCGAGATCGGCGAGGCGCTGGCCAAGGAGATCGGCATCACGACAGGCGCCATGGTGAAGGTCAGCTCCAAGCGGGGCTACATCAAGGCCGCTGCGGTGGTGACCAAGCGCATCAAGCCCATGCAGATCGAAGGCAAGACGGTGCACCACGTGGGTATTCCTATCCACTGGGGCTTCAAGGGCCTGACCAAGCCTGGCTTCCTCGCCAACACCCTCACCCCGTTTGTGGGTGATGGCAACAGCAACACGCCAGAGTTCAAGACCTTCCTCGTGAAGGTTGAGAAGATCTAAGGAGCAGCGATGTCATCTCTTCAATCATTGGATATCAAGCGCCGCTCCGCCACCACCACCCCATCGCCCAGCGCGCGCAGCCCGCATGGCGGCGAGGTGGCCAAGCTGATCGATGTCTCCAAGTGCATCGGCTGCAAGGCCTGCCAGACCGCCTGCATGGAGTGGAACGATCTGCGTGACGATGTGGGCACGGTTGCGGCCGGGGTCTACGACAACCCGACCGACCTGACGGAAAACTCCTGGACGGTGATGCGGTTTTCCGAATACGAAAACGAAGCCACCGGCAACCTGGAATGGCTGATCCGCAAGGACGGCTGCATGCACTGCGAAGACCCGGGCTGCCTCAAGGCCTGCCCGTCTCCCGGTGCCATCCTGCAGTACACCAACGGCATCGTGGATTTCCAGGAGGAAAACTGCGTGGGCTGCGGCTACTGCGTGACCGGCTGCCCATTCAACATCCCGCGCATCTCCAAGAAGGACCACAAGGCCTACAAGTGCACCTTGTGCTCGGACCGCGTGGCCGTTGGCCAGGAACCTGCCTGCGTCAAGACCTGCCCGACCGGCGCGATCATGTTTGGCACCAAGACCGCCATGCAAGAGCGTGCCGAGGAGCGCATTGTCGATCTGAAGGAGCGCGGCTTTGACAAGGCCGGCCTCTACGATCCGCAAGGCGTGGGTGGCACCCATGTGATGTATGTGCTGCACCATAACGACAAGCCCTCGCTCTACCACGGCCTGCCCGATGATCCATCGATCAGCCCGATGGTGAGCCTGTGGAAGGGTGTGGCCAAGCCACTGGCCCTGGCAGCGCTGGGCGTGGCCGCTGTCGGCAGCTTCTTCCACTACATCACCAAGGGCCCGATCGAAGTGCCCGAGGAGCTGGAAGAGGAAGAAGCCGCCAAGGCGCGTGCGGAAAAGAGCGCTGACCACCACGAGGAGTCTGGACGATGAAAAGCAAGACCCGTGATCTCCAACGCTACACCGCTGGCGAACGCGTCAACCACTGGGTGGTCGCGATCAGCTTTGTGCTGCTGGCCTTGTCGGGCCTGGCGTTCTTCCACCCCTCGTTCTTCTTCATGACGAACCTGTTCGGTGGCGGACCCTGGACCCGCATCCTGCATCCCTACATCGGTCTGGTAATGACCGTCGGCTTCGTGCTGATGTTCTTCCGCTTCTGGCAGCTCAACATCATTCGCAATAACGATGTGGAGTGGCTCAAGAACGTGCCGGCCCTGGTCAACGGTGAGCACGAGAAGATGCCGCCTGTGGACAAGTACAACGGCGGCCAGAAGGTGCTGTTCTGGATGCTGGTGCTGTGCATGGCGGGCCTCTTGGTGACCGGCGTGCTGATGTGGCGCGCCTGGTGGAACCTGCCGGTGAATGTGGTGCGCGCTGCGGCGCTGCTGCATGCGCTGTCGGCCTTCGGCCTGATCGGTCTGATCATCGCCCACATCTACGCCGCCATCTGGACCAAGGGCACGATCCGCGCGATGACGCGTGGCACGGTGACCCGCGCCTGGGCGCGCTTCCACCATCCGCTGTGGTACCGCCGCATGACGGGCGACAGCTCGGACATGGACAAGCAGACCCGTCCAAAGCACGGCGCCTGATGCGCTCGCCGGGCATGCCCCGGCAAGCGGCCCTGCCCCGGTTCGGCCCCGCCCTGCTCCCCAACGCCGATAGCCCCGCCAGGACTATCGGCGTTGATTTTTGAGAAAATCTCCGTATGCAACGCATTCTTCAACCCGGTGAGATCGAGTCGCTCGACCACACCAGTTTTCCACGCGTGCTGCTGCCCAATACCAGCAGTCTGTTCCTTGACCGTGCCCAGCGCATTCGCCAGTTGGCCGACGGCAACCCGATTGCGGACTACCTGCTGTTCATCGCCAAGCTGGTGGAAGCCCAGCACAAGGCTGCCCAGGGCCTGCAGGTCGCTGCGCCCGATGCAGCGGCCATGGCTCAGGCCCAGCAGTTCTCGTCACCACTGCTGCCCGCCACCGACCACCTGGACCCCGTCTGGCACCAGGTGCTGGACGGCATGCTGGCGCAGCTGGCCAGTGCCGATGGCCTGCCCCCAGCCCTGCAGCCGCTGATTGCCGAGCTGCAACGCAGCAACACCGACGACCGCAATGCACTGGCCAAGCGCCTGTTGACCAAGGAGCTGGCCGCGCGCGATGTGGGCCTGGCGCCTTTCGTCATGGCCGCACTGCAAGTGGTGTTTGCCACCCGTGCCAGCCAACTCAGGCTGGCCGATATTCCCTTTACCGACCCGGCCACCATCTGCCCGGTCTGCGCTACCGAGCCCGTCGCCGGCGTGGTGCGCATTGGCGGCAAGATGGCCGGCCACCGCTACCTGCACTGCGGCTGCTGCGCCACCGAATGGCATATGGTGCGCGTCAAATGCAGCCATTGCGAATCGACCAAGGGCGTGCGCTACCAGGGTCTGGAAGGCGGCAAGGATGTGGTGCTGGCCGAAACCTGTACCGAATGCGGCAGCTACCGCAAGCTGGTCAACCAGGAAAAAGACCCGCTGGCTGAGCCGCTGGCCGATGACCTGGCCAGCCTGATGCTCGACCTGCTGATGAGCGAGCAGACCTCGTTCTCGCGCGCCAGCGGCAACCCGCTGCTGTTTGTGGCCGTGGCCGAGCCGCAGGCGGCCGATGCCGATGGCAGCGTGCCCGATCTGCACTGAGCCCGTGCCGAGCACCTGAACGTTTTGGCACCATGCCATACTGGACGATGGCGCTGCTGCCGCAGCCCATCGTTTTTTTATTTCTGCCCCTGTTTGAGCTGGTTTGCCCATGAACGCACCCACCCACCTGCCCTCTGTTGACAAGCTGCTGCAGCACCCGCGCACCGCTGCGCTGTTGGACAGCTATGGCAAGGCCCAGTGCACCCAGGCCATCCGCGCCGCGCTGGGCGAGGCCCGCAGGCGCTGGCTGGCAGCGGCGGGCAGCAGCGCAGACAGTGCCGATGCCTTGCTGGACGCTGCCGAACAAAAGCTCCAACAGCTGTTTGCGCCGCGCCTCAAGGCCGTCTACAACCTGACCGGCACGGTGCTGCACACCAACCTGGGCCGGGCGCTGTTGCCGCAAGAGGCCATCGATGCCGTGGTGCAGGCACTGGCAACCCCCAGCAATCTGGAATACGACCTGGCCGACGGTGGCCGGGGTGACCGCGATGACCTGGTCGAAGACCTGGTCTGCCGCCTGACCGGCGCCGAAGCGGCCACCATCGTCAACAACAATGCGGCGGCCGTGCTGCTGGTGCTGTCCACCCTGGCGCGCGACAAGGAAGTGGTGGTCTCGCGCGGCGAGCTGGTCGAGATCGGCGGCGCCTTCCGCATCCCCGATGTGATGACCCGCGCGGGCGCCCGCCTTGTCGAGGTGGGCACCACCAACCGCACCCATGAGAAAGACTACGAAGCCGCGCTAGGCGAGCACAGCGCTGCGCTGATGAAGGTGCATTGCAGCAACTATGCGATCAGCGGCTTCACCAAGTCAGTGGCCGAGGCCGATGTGGCCCGCATCGCCCATGCGCGCCAGCTGCCCTTGATCGTGGACCTGGGCAGTGGCACCTTGATCGACATGCGCGACTGGGGCCTGCCCTATGAGGTGACCGTGCGCGAAACCATCGAGTCCGGTGCCGACATCGTCACTTTCAGCGGCGACAAGCTGCTGGGCGGCCCGCAGGCCGGCATCATTGTCGGCAGCAAGGCCTTGATCGCCCAGATCAAGAAGAACCCGCTCAAGCGCGCGCTGCGCGTGGGCAAGCTCACCCTGGCCGCGCTTGAACCTACGTTGCGCCTCTACCTGCACCCCGAGAAGCTGGCCGAACGCCTGACCACCTTGCGCCTCTTCACCCGCCCGGCTGCCGCCATGGAGCAGCAAGCGATCGCGCTGCAGGCACCGCTGCAAAGCCTGCTGGGGCCGGACTATCTGGTGGAGCATGCCGCGATGACCAGCCAGATCGGCAGTGGCGCGCTGCCCGTGGAAAGCCTGCCCAGCCATGGCCTGGTGGTACGCCCCCAAGAGCGCAAACGCGCCGGCCGCCTGTTGCAGCAGCTCGAAGCCGCGCTGCGCCAGTTGCCGCGCCCGGTGATCGGCCGGCTGCGCGACGATGCGCTCTGGCTGGACCTGCGCTGCCTGGAAGCGGCCGACCAGGCCGCCTTTGCCGCCAACCTGCAGCAGCTGGCCCTGGGCAGCAGCGCTACGGACGGCCAGGCATGATCATCGGCACCGCAGGCCATATCGACCATGGCAAGACCACCCTGGTGCGTGCGCTCACTGGTGTGGAGACCGACCGCCTGAAGGAAGAAAAGGCGCGCGGCATCTCGATCGAGCTGGGTTACGCCTACACCCCGCTGGCCAATGGCGATGTACTGGGCATCATCGATGTGCCCGGCCATGAGAAATTTGTGCACACCATGGCCGCCGGGGCCGTGGGCATTGACCATGCCTTGCTGGTGGTGGCCGCCGATGATGGCGTGATGCCCCAGACCCTGGAGCATCTGGAAATTTTGCAGCTGCTGGGCATCCGCCAGGGCACGGTGGCCCTCACCAAGGTGGACCGCGTGCCCCGCGCTCGCATCGATGAGGTGAGGGACGAGATCACCGCCATTCTGGCCCGCAGCAACCTGGCCGATGCGCCCATCTTTGAAACCGCAGCCGCGCTGCCCGATGACCCTGGCGTCTGGGCGCTGCGTCAGCACCTGCACCAGCAGGCCCAGGCCATGCCCCAGCGCGCCCATGGCGGGCTGTTCCGCTTGGCGGTGGACCGGGTCTTCAGCCTGCCCGGCCAGGGCACGGTGGTGACGGGCACGGTCTTCAACGGCCAGGTGGCTGTGGGCGACAGCCTCGTGCATTCGGCCAGCGGCACGCCCGTACGCGTGCGCAGCATCCATGCGCAGAACCAGGCCAGCACGCAGGGCCTGGCCGGCCAGCGCTGCGCGCTGAACCTGGCAGGCATTGCCAAGGAGGCCATCACGCGCGGCGACTGGATCATGGACGCACGCCTGCGCCAAACCACTCAGCGCATGGACGTGCGCCTGCACCTGCTTGCCGATGGACCACCGCTGGCCCAATGGTCGGCCGTGCACCTGCACCTGGGCACCATGCGCTGCACCGGCCATATCGCCTTGCTGCAGGATGGCGAACTGACCCCCGGCACCGAAGCACTGGCCCAGCTGGTGCTGGACGCTCCGGCACATGTGCTGCCCGGCGACCGCGTCATCGTGCGCAATGCCCAGGCCAACCGCACCATTGCTGGCGCCATGGTGCTCGATCCCTATGCCCCCGCCCGCAAGCGCCGCAGCGAAAGCCGCATGGCCTACCTGGCTGCCTTGGCGCACTGGATTGACACGGCCGACACCGGCCCGCTGCTGGCCGGAGCCCCGCTGGGCCTGGCACGTTCGCAGCTGGTGCGGCTAACCGGTAGCGCAACACCCGCCATTGCCGATAACTGCAAAAGCCTGCCACTGCCCGACGGCGATGCGCTGCTGGTGGACAGCGCTGCCTGGCAAACGCTGCAAGACCAGCTGCTGCAAGCACTGCAACGCTTCCACGAAGTGGCTCCCGACGAGCCCGGCATCAACGCAGCCCGGTTGCGCCGCATGGCCCTACCCGCGCTGCGGCATGGCCCCCACGATGCCCTCTACCAGGGCCTGCTCGATGCGCTGATCGCTGCCGGCCAGATCGCCAGCAGCGGCGCTTGGCTGCACCTGCCCGGCCACACCGTGCAACTGAGCGAGGCCGAACAAGCCCTGGCCCAGCGGCTGCTGCCGGCCATCACCGCAGGCCGCTTTGACCCGCCCTGGGTGCGCGATCTGGCACGCGACCATGGCGCCGGGGAGGAGCTGGTGCGCCAGCTGCTCAAAAAGCTCTCGCGCCAGGGTTTGGTGTTCCAGGTGGTCAAGGACTTGTTCTATGCCGCGCCCTGCATGGATGCGCTGGCGGCACTCACCGCAGAGCTTGCACAGCAGGCCGAGCGCGGCGAAGTGCAGGCCCATGCCTTCCGCGACGCCACGGCCCTGGGCCGCAAGCGCGCCATCCAGATCCTGGAGTTCTTCGACCGCGTGGGCTACACCCGCCGCGTGCGCGATACGCATGTGCTGCGCCCCGGGGTACGCTGGCAGGCAGGAACCACCTCATAAACCACCCAAGGGTCTGCGGCAGCGCCAGCCGCAGCCACCGCGCAGAGCCGCTACAATCGGCCATCTTGCCCAACACGCCCGTGTTGCAGGGAAGGCAATCGTGCCCGGTGGCGCGGCCGGGCTTCAAACCCGGTGAGGGGTGTCAGCCACTCCTGGGTTGGTTCGACTCCAGCTGTCTTCCGCCATCCCCCTCATCCCCCAAAAAACAGCATGGCGCAGCGCCGCCCGCCAAATGCCGATAATGGTGGGTCGCCATTGGCGGCACCGCTTTTCTCGCTTGTCTGTTACCCATGAGGATGTCTGTATGAATGCCCCCACCGCCCCCCTGCCCGCTTCGCCGCGCCTGACCTCGCTGTCGCATGGCGGTGGCTGCGGTTGCAAGATTGCTCCTGGGGTGCTGGCCGATCTGATGAGCCGCAGCGCGGTGCCCAAACAGTTCTACGCGCCACTGCTGGTGGGGACGGAGACGGCCGATGACGCGGCGGTCTACCAGATCAACGACACGCAGGCGATCGTCGCGACCACCGACTTCTTCATGCCCATCGTCGATGACCCCTATGACTTTGGCCGCATTGCCGCAACCAATGCGCTGTCGGATATCTATGCGATGGGCGGCACGCCGCTGATGGCGCTGGCCATTGTCGGCATGCCGATCAATGTGCTGCCCCATGATGTCATCGCCAAGATTCTGGAAGGCGGCGAATCGGTCTGCCGCGATGCCGGCATTCCGCTGGCCGGCGGCCACTCCATCGACTCGGTCGAGCCCATCTATGGCCTGGTCGGTATCGGCATCGTCAACCCCGCACAGCTCAAACGCAACCGCGATGCCCAGGCCGGCGATGTGCTGATTCTGGGCAAGGCCATCGGCGTCGGCATCCAATCGGCCGCGCTGAAAAAAGGCCTGCTCAGCGACAGCGCCTACGCCAGCATGGTGCGCACCACCACCCAGCTCAACCGGCCCGGTGCGGCGCTGGGGCAGTTGGCTGATGTGCATGCGCTGACCGATGTGACCGGCTTTGGCCTGCTGGGCCATACGCTGGAGCTGGCACGGGGCGCACAGTTGACGGCCGTGATCGACAGCCAGACGCTGCCGCTGCTGCCTGGCGTCATGGACCTGGCCCAGCAAGGCGTGGTGACCGGCGCATCAGGCCGCAACTGGGCATCCTACGGCGGCGATGTGGCACTGGATGCGCAGCTGCCCGATGCCATGCGCAGCCTGCTGACCGATCCGCAAACCTCTGGTGGCCTGCTGGTCTCCTGCACACCGGAGGCTGTTGGCCAGGTGCTGGACATCTTCAAAACCCAGGGCTTTGGCGATGCCTGCGTGGTCGGCCATATGCAGGCGGGCGAGGCCAAGGTAGTAGTGTCCTGAACACCTGCATCCCAACACCACAACGCCTGCTGCAAGCAGGCGTTTTTGCTGGCGGCTTCTGCATGGGTGCGTCTCCATGATTTGGCAACAATCGCTCGACAAGCGCGCAATAACTGCGACACACACTCCAAGATTGGTTCAAAGATCTTCAGCAGAAAGACAAGAAAGGACTGGCATCCATGTTTGGGAGACTGGCAGAGCAGCTGTTGACGCGCAATTTAGCGCCCCTTGTGGTGACGGGCGTGCTGGAGGTGGTCTTCCCCTCCGGCAAGAGGCAGCTCTTTGGCGCTGGGAGTTCGCCCACGGCAAGCATCCGCTTCAGCGACACGCGGGCGATCTGGGCCATTCTGCGGGATCCGGATCTGAACTTTGGCGAGATGTTCATGCAAGGCCGCCTGCTGGTGGAGCATGGCAGTATCTATGACGTGCTGGAACTGCTGCTGCGCCACGCTAAGGACGTGCCGGTATCGGCCATGGTGCGCAGCCTGGATGCCTGGCGCATGCGCCTCAAGCCCATGCTGCAGAACAACCTGCGTGGCAAGGCACGCGCCAATGTCGCCCACCACTACGACCTAGATGACCGGCTCTACGAGCTTTTTTTGGACGCTGAGCGCCAGTACTCCTGCGCCTACTTTGAGCAAGGCGATGAGCCGCTGGAGGTAGCCCAGGTTGCCAAGATGCGGCATATCGCCGCCAAGCTGCTTGTCGAGCCCGGCCACCAGGTGCTCGATATTGGCTGCGGCTGGGGCGGGCTCTCACGCTACCTGGCCGAGGTCGCGGGCGCGGGCCAGGTCACCGGCGTCACGTTGTCGGTGGAACAGCTGGAAGTGGCGCGCCAACGCGCGGCCTCGTCTGCCAGCGCCAGCCAGCTGAACTACCGCCTGGAGGACTACCGCGACACCCAGGGGCCGTTTGACCGCATTGTGTCGGTCGGCATGTTCGAGCATGTCGGCACCGCGTTCCATGATGCCTTCTTCCAGCAGTGCCGCTCGCTGCTGCGCGAGGATGGCGTCATGCTCCTGCACTTCATCGGCAACAGCGATGTGCCCGATTTCAACAACCCCTGGATTGAGCGCTATATCTTCCCCGGCGGGCATATTCCGTCGATGTCCGAGTTCATGCCCGCACTGGAGCGCTCCGGCCTGGTCGTCACCGATATCGAGGTGCTGCGCCTGCACTATGCCCTCACCCTCAGGCACTGGCGCGAGCGCTTCATGGCCAAGCGCGCCCAGGCCATGCAACTCTATGACGAGCGCTTTTGCAGGATGTGGGAGTTCTACCTGTCCATGTCCGAGACCGCTTTCCGCTACCAAGACATTGCCATCTTCCAGGTGCAGATTGCGCGCAAGCAGGAGGCGGTGCCGCTGACGCGTGATTACATCGGCGCACGCAAGGCCGCCTTGGCGGAGCGCGAGCTGCTGCGCGCTGCAGCTCTCAACGGCTAAGGCAGAAACGGACAAGGCGCCCCGTGCAAGGGCGCCTTGGCGATGGAGGGGATGCTACGAGCGCCCCGAATGCAGGATGTTCTTAGAACGGCAGCTTGGGCATGCCGCCGCCCATCATGCCCTTCATGCCGCCCATCTTCTTCATCATCTTCATCAGGCCGCCGCCCTTCATCTTCTTCATCATCTGCTGCATCTGGCCAAACTCGTTGAGCAGGCGGTTGACCTCTTGCACCTGCACACCGGCGCCGGCCGCAATGCGCTTCTTGCGCGTGGCCTTGATGAACTCGGGCTTGGCGCGTTCATAGGGAGTCATCGAGCAGATGATGCCTTCCTTGCGGCGCACTTCGCGCTCGGCCTTGTCCATATCGACCTGACCGGCCTTGCCCGCCAGCTCGGAGGGCAGCTTGTCCATCAGGGTCGACAGGCCGCCCATCTGCTTCATCTGCTGGAGCTGGCCCAGGAAGTCGTTCAGGTCAAAGCCGTCGCCGGACTTGATCTTCTCGGCCATCTTTTGTGCCGCCTGCAGGTCCACGCCCTTGGAGACCTGCTCGACCAGCGCGACGATGTCGCCCATGCCCAGCACGCGCTGTGCATGGCGCTCGGCATCGAACACTTCCAGGCCGTCGAGCTTTTCGGACACACCGGCAAACTTGATCGGTGCACCGGTGATCTGACGCACCGACAGTGCCGCACCGCCGCGCGAGTCACCGTCGAGCTTAGTCAGCACAATGCCGGTGAGTGGCAAGGCTTCCTTGAAAGCCTTGGCAGTGTTGATCGCATCCTGGCCCTGCATGGCATCGACGACGAACAAAGTCTCAACCGGCTTCAGCGCGACGTGCAATTGCTGGATTTCGGTCATCAGCACTTCGTCGATCGCCAGACGGCCGGCGGTATCGACCAGCAGCACATCAAAGTAGTGGCGCTTGGCGTAGTCCAGCGCTGCGTTGGCAATGTCCAGGGGCTTTTGGTCAGGGGTGCTGGGGAACCACTCGGCACCCGCTTGCTGCGTCACGGTCTTGAGCTGCTCGATAGCGGCGGGGCGGTACACGTCACCAGAGACGGTCAGCACTTTCTTCTTGCGGCGCTCGATCAGGTGCTTGGCCAGCTTGGCCGTGGTAGTCGTCTTACCGGCACCTTGCAGACCGGCCATCAGGATCACCGCAGGCGGCTGGGCCTGCAGGTTGATGTCGGCCACGCCTTCGCCCATGGTGGCGGCCAGTTCCTTGTTGACGATGGACACCAGGGTCTGGCCTGGCTTGAGGCTGCCCAGCACTTCCTGGCCCAGCGCTTTTTCCTTGACGCGGGCAATGAAGTCGCGCACCACGGGCAAGGCCACGTCCGCTTCCAGCAGCGCCATGCGCACTTCGCGCAGCATGTCCTGCACGTTGGATTCGGTGATGCGGGCCTGGCCACGCATTTCCTTGACGAGGCGCGAGAGTTTATCGGTCAGTGCGGAAGCCATAGGGTGGAGTCTTGAGTAATCGTGGCGAACGTGGCAAAGGGGGGCGCCGAAAGGATGCCGAGACCCGGTACCCGGGCGCAAAGGGCTGGCGCGCAAGGAACTGTGAGCTACAGCTGAGCCACAGCCCTGCAAACCCTTGATTCTACCCGCTCACCCCAAAACCGGGGCGGGCCGGGGCTGCCGGCCTGCTGCCACCGCAAGAAACTATGGCCCGCTCCCCACCATAGGCAAATGTTTGCCCGCACTGCGCCAAACGAATTTAGGCTTTGGGGCTGCGCAAATGCCTGTCTGGAGCCGCGACAATGCAGCACCGGCCCCTGCATGCCTGTGCGTATGCAGCATGGCCACCTGCAATGCCCCAGCCCAGCCCGTCACCCCGAGGTGGCGTTTTCTTTGACCAGGACCAACGATGCCAGATACGCCGTATCGCCACTTGCTAGACCATTTCTCGGACGCCTTTTTCGTGACCGATACGCAAGGCCGCATCCTGGATGTCAATACCCAGGCTTACCGGGAACTGGGCTATAGCCTGGCCGAGCTGAAGGCCATGAACGTGGCCGATTTTGCGCTGGATTACCCGGTCCCCGAGCTGCTGGCGCTGTGGCAAGGCATGGAGCCCGGCGCGCATGCCGTGACCACCAACACCCACCGGCGCAGGGATGGCTCCAGCTTTCCGGTGGAAGTGCACATCACCTGCCAACTGGTGCATGGCGAGAAGCAGTTTTTCACCATCGCCCATGACATCACCGAGCGGGTGCGCCGCGAACAGGAGATCCAGCTGCTCAACGCCGCGCTGGAGCAGCAGGTCGAGAAAAGCACCCAGCAGTGGCGCCATTCCACCCACTTGCTCGATGCGGTGATGCGCGGCACCTCGGACATCGTCTTTGTCAAGGACCGCCAGGGCCGCTATGTGTTCGCCAACCCTGCGGCCGAAGCCATCACGCAGATGCCGCCCGGGGGGCTGATCGGCAAGACCGATGCCGAGATCCTGGGGGGACGCAACAATTTTGCCGAAGACGATGCCGCCGTGTTCCGCTCCACCGCACCGGTGGTGTCGGAGGCCCATGCGCTGATCGATGGGCGCCGGCTCAGCTTCCAGTCCATCAAAAGCCAGTACCGCGACGAGCATGGCGAGGTCATTGGCCTCTTGGGCATCTCGCGCGACATGACGCAGATGCGCGAATCGGAAAGCCAGCTGCGCCAGAGCTATGACTCGCTGCGCCGCGCCGAGCGCCTCTCGCGCATCGGCAGCTGGACCCTGGACCTGGCCAGCGGGGAGATCGAAGCCTCGGAGATGATGTACGAGATGAATGGCCTGGACCCGCAAGGACCCAAGCTGACCCAGGACAACATCGCCCACATGATGCCGCCGCAGGACTATGCCAAGGTGGCGGCGGCCATCGCCCAATGTGCCCAGACCGGCCAGCCCTACCGGCTCGATGTGACGCATTACACGCCCGATGGCGGCCAGTTCCCGGCCAGCATCCTGGGCCAGGCCGACTATGACAGCAGTGGCCGCATCGTCAGCCTCAGCGGCACCTTGCAGGATCTGTCGGAGCGCGAACAGGCACGCCAACGGCTCGAAGCGCTGGCCGACAACCTTCCCAGCGGCGCGATCTACCGCGTCGAAGGCGAAACCGTACCCCTGCGCATGAGCTATATCAGTGCCGGTATCGAAAAGCTCATTGGCGTCAGCGCGCAGGCGATCATGGCGGACAACGCGGCCTATATCAAAACCATCCACCCGGCCGATCTGGCCATGTACCGGCAGCAGCAGCGCGAGGCGCTGGAGCGCATGAGCCTGTTTGACTGCAGCTTCCGCATCATCCGGCCCGACGGCGGCCTGCGCTGGCTGCGCTGCCGCTCGGCGCCCAGCCGCCAGGAGGTGGGCACGGCCTGGGACGGCATCATGCTCGACATCACGCGCGAGCGCGAGGCCGAGCTGGCGCTGCAAAAAGCCAAGGAAATGGCCGAGGCGGCCGAGCGCGCCAAGTCCGAGTTCCTGGCCACGATGAGCCATGAGATCCGCACCCCGATGAACACCGTCATCGGCATGACGCGCCTGATCCAGCAGACCCCGCTGTTGCCCAAGCAGCGCAACTACCTGGAGAAGGTGGAGCTGTCGGCCAATGCGCTGCTGTCGGTGATCAATGACATTCTGGATTTTTCCAAGATCGAAGCGGGCATGCTCACCTTGGAGAATGTGGAGTTTGCGCTGGACGATGTGCTGGAGACCGTCTCGGCCGTCACCACCTTGCGTGCCGAGGAAAAGGGCATCGAAGTGGTCTACTCGGTCGCGCCCGATGTGCCCCGGCAGCTGAGCGGCGATCCGCTGCGCCTGAGCCAGGTGCTGAACAACCTGGTCAGCAATGCCATCAAGTTCACCCACCTGGGCGAGGTGGTCATCAGCATCCGCAGCGCCGAGACGGCCGGCAACCGCCCGGTGACCCCCGGCAAGATCGTGCTGGAGATCACCGTCAAGGACACCGGCATCGGCATGAACGCGGCGCAGATGAGCCAGCTGTTCCGCCCCTTCTCGCAGGCCGACAGCCAGACCACCCGGCGCTATGGCGGCTCGGGCCTGGGCCTGGCCATCTGCCAGCGTCTGGTGGGCCAGATGGGGGGTGAGCTCAAGGTCGAGAGCAGCCCGGGCCTGGGCAGCACCTTCTCCTTCAGCGTGCAGCTGCACCCCGCCCAGCTGCAGCAAGCGCCCAAGCCGGCCCGCTACCACGGCACGCCGGTGGACCGGGTGCTGATCGTTGACGACAACGCTAGCGCTCGCGACATCCTGGCCGAGATGGTGCGCGGCTTTGGCATGCGTGCGGACACCGTGGATTCGGGCGAGCAGGCGCTGTCTGATCTGCAACTGGCCTCCCGCGTCGGCACGCCCTATGGCCTGGTGTTGATGGACTGGCGCATGCCGGGCATGGACGGTCTGGAGGTGGCGCGCCGCATCCGTGAGGAAGAGCACCTGTCTGCCACGCCAGCGGTGCTGATGGTGACCGCCTATGGCCGCGACGAAGTCATGCGCAAGGCCGAGGCGCTGCGCCTGCAAGGCCTGCTGATCAAGCCGGTGACACAGTCGGTGCTGTTCAATGCCATTTTGGAGGCCTTGCAATCGCAAGGCGGCAGCGTATCGCGACGCGCGTTCTCCGATGCGTCCGGCCATGCCCAGCTCTTGCACAGCAATCCCACCCAGCTCTACCCCCACCTGCAGGGCAAAAATGTGCTGGTGGTGGATGACAACGCGCTCAACCGCGAGGTGGCAGCCGATTTCTTGAGCTTGGTCGGCGTGCAGGTCAGCCTGGCCACCAATGGTTCCGAAGCGCTCAGCATGCTGGAGCAGCGCCCCTACGATGCCGTGCTGATGGACGTGCACATGCCGCAGATGGACGGACTGGACGCCACCCGCGCGCTGCGCCAGCTGCCGCATCTGCAGCAACTGCCGGTGATTGCACTGACGGCACAGGCCCGGGTGGAAGACCGTGCCGCCATTGAGGAAGCGGGCATGAATGCCCACCTGACCAAGCCCATTGACGAGCGCAAGCTGTACGAAACCCTGAGCGAATGGATTGTCGGCTCCAGCGGCCAAAACGAATCCCTGGATGCGCCTGAGTCCGAGTTTCTGCGCGACGAGACCCGCGTGGCGGCCACCCCCGGCATCAACCACGCCAAGATGCTGCAGCGCTTTCACGGCAATGCCGAGCGGGTCGAGCGGGTGTTGGCGGGCTTTTACCGCGACTTTGCCGATGCGCCCCAAACCCTGGTGCTGCATGTGCAGCAGGCGGACTGGCAACCGCTGTCCATGCTGGCCCACTCGCTCAAGGGCGCACTGGGCTACCTGGATGCCGCCTCCCTGGTGCAGGCGGCTGAAACCATCGAGAACCAGGCGCGGGATTGGACCCAGGCCCCACCACCGGCCGCCCAGCCCCAGCAGCAGCTGCATGCCGAGACCACCGAGTTTGCCGCCCAGCTGCAGACGCTGCTGCAAGGCTTGGCCTCGCGCCAGAATCTGGCAGCAGCCCAGCCTGATGCAAGCGAGGAAGCAGCGCCAGCCGCCAGCCCAGCCCCGGCCAACAATCTGCGCCAAGAGCTCAAACACCTCAAGCGCTTGGTGGCCGATGGGGACTATGCCGCGGTCAGCGAACTCGAGCACATGCTCTCGGCCAGCCCCGCTGCGCGCTGGACACCGCTGCTGCAGCAAATCCTGCAGCATGTGGAAGACCTGGACGCCGATGCCGCGCTGGCCGCGATCGATCGGCTTGAAAACATTCTCCTTTGACGGCTATGCGGCCCGCCCCTAGAGACCTCTTACGATCGCACCATGCAAGCTGAGCCCGATAACGACCAACCCACCATCCTGATTGTGGATGACGAGCGCGTCAACCGCTCCATGCTCGCCGAACTGCTGGGCCAGCAGTACCGCGTACTGCTGGCCAAGGACGGCCCCAGCGCCCTGACCATCGCGGCCCGCGAATCGCACCGCCTGCTGCTGGTGCTGCTCGATGTCAGCATGCCCGGCATGAATGGCTACGAAGTGCTGACCCAGTTGAAAAAACAGGAAGCCACCGCCGGCATCGCCATCATCTTCATCACCGGCCAAAGCGATGCGGCGGCGGAGGAATATGGCCTGCGCCTGGGCGCGGCCGACTATGTCTCCAAGCCCATCCGCCCGGCGGTCGTCAGCGTGCGGGTGCGCAACCAGATCGACCTGGCCTTGCAACGCCAGGCCTTGCAGCGCCTGGCCCAGGTCGATGGATTGACCAGCCTGGCCAACCGCCGGCATTTTGATGACATGCTGCGCCGCAGCCACCGCATGTGCCTGCGCAGAAACGACCCGTTGGGCCTGGCGCTGATCGATATCGACCACTTCAAGCTTTACAACGACCACTACGGCCATGTGCAGGGCGACGAGGCGCTCAAGCAAGTGGCGGGCACCTTGGCACGCCATGCCCGCCGCCCTTATGACCTGGCCGCCCGCTTTGGCGGCGAGGAGTTTGCGCTGATCCTGCCAGGCCACGCCGATGCGGTGGAGGTGGTGGAGCGTTTTCGCCTGGAGGTGCAAAGCATGGCGATTGCCCATGCCGCCTCCACCACCGCACCCGAGCTGACGGTGAGCTGCGGCGTGCTGACCATCCATTGCGGCCAGACGGACGGCATGGAGGACTGCCTGCGCCGTGCCGATGAGCTGTTGTACGAGGCCAAGACCAGCGGCCGCAACCGCGTCTGCGCCACCAGCGTCGGCCTGTGATTTACGCTGGCAGCGGATGGCTTGTGTGGTCTATCGCTGGCAATAGCCAGCCGATTGGCAGGCGCTAGCGCTGGCGCAGGCCACACAGGCCCTGCGCCGCAGCTATGATAGCGGGCATGCTCTCTCCCGCCATTGCCGCAGCCAGCACCAGCCCCATCGGCTGGGCCCTGGCCATTGCTGCAGCCATCGCCTACGCCATACCCGCACTTGCGGCCCGACGCCTGCAGGAGCCCAGCGCGCGGCTGGGCTTGCGCGCGGCCTGGGCGCTGCACCTGGCAGCCATTGCCTGGAGCCTGATTGGCGATATGCCCCATTTCGGCTTTGCGCCAGCGCTGTCCGTCACCGCCTGGCTGGTGCTGACGGTCTATGTGGTTGAGCAGCAGCTTTACCCCCAATTGCGCTCGCGCTGGCCGCTGTCGGCCATGGGCTGCATTGCCGTGCTGCTGGCCGGTGTCTTCCCCGGCAGCCCCTTGCATGTGAATGCATCGCCCTGGCTGCCGCTGCACCTGGCCTTGGGTATTGCCTCGTATGGCCTGTTCGCCGCCGCCGTGGTGCATGCTGCGCTGATGACCCGGGCCGAGCGCCAGATGCGCCAGGACGGCAGCCACGACAGCGGTCTGCCGCTGCTGGCGCTGGAGCGCCTGACCTTCCGCTTCGTCACCGCCGGCTTCATCCTGCTGTCCGCCACCTTGCTGGCGGGCTGGTGGTTTGGCGAGGCGCTGTACGGCAAGGCCTGGGTCTGGAACCACAAGTCGGTCTTCTCGCTGATGGCCTGGCTGACCTTTGCCATCCTGCTGGTGGGCCGCAAGCGCTTTGGCTGGCGCGGGCAGCGCGCCGTCAACATGCTCTATGTGGGCGCCACCTTGCTGCTGCTGGCCTATGTGGGCTCGCGCTTTGTCCTTGAAGTCATCTTGAAACACTGAGCCACCATGAAGTATTTGCTGGTATTGCTGGTGCTGGCCGTGGGCTGGCACATGTGGCGCAGCCAACGGGTCAAGAACACGCCCCCGCCGGCGCCTAAAAAAGGCCTGGCCAAGCCCGAGCCCATGGTGCACTGCGCCCACTGCGGCGTACACCTTCCGCAGTCCGATGCCATCCGCTACCAGGGCGCGCACTACTGCTCGCAAGCCCATCTGGCCCAGGCCGTGCCGCCTGGCAAAAGCTGAGCTTGGGCAGCGCGACCATGGCAACACAGGAGTTAATGGAGACCCCCTTCAAGCGCCTGTGGCGCGGCTACCTGGTGGCCCGCGTATTTGTGGCCTTGCTGCTGGCACTTGGCGTGATGGCCATCACGCCGGCGCAGTCTGGACAGCTGCTGTCGCAACTGGCGCTGTTGGGCGTCTATGGCATCTCGGCCATGCTCTATGCCGCGCTCAGCCACAAACCGCCGCCGCAACGCCGTGTCTATGCCTGGCTGCCGACGGTGGGCATGGATCTGCTGCTGATCTCGCTGCTGGAAATCACCAAGACCGGCACCTACACCCTGACGCCGATGTTTGGCCTGGCGGTGCTGTTTGCCGGCACCATGGGCGGTTGGTTGGTGACCTTGGGCAGCTGCGCCTACATCACGATCTTTCTGATTGTCGAGTCGCTGAGTTTTCGCGTCTCGGTGCTCGACCCCGATGTCACGCAGAACACCGTGCAGGCAGGGATGGCCGGCGCGGCCTATTTCCTGGTCGGCATTCTGGTGCGCCTGCTCGCCTCGCGTGTGGAGCGCGAGACCTTGCAGGGCCTGCGCAATGCCGCAGCGGCCAACCAGCAAGAGCAGATCAATGCGCTGATCCTGCAGAACCTGCCCGATGGCGTGATGGTGGCCGACCAGGACTTGCAGGTGCGCGTTGCCAATCCGGCGGCCATGAATTTGCTGGGCCATCCCCACCTGCCGCTGGCGCTGGCACAGCTGCCCGCCTGGCGCGGTGTTGTCGAGCAGGTCACCCAGACCTTTGCCGATCAAAAGCCCGTCTCGCAGGACCTGGCGATCACCGCGCCACAGATGGCCCCCATTGGCCTGCATGTACGCACCTGGCTGACCCATCCGCTGCCCACCTTCGGCAGCATCGGCAGCCATGACAATGACCCGCTGTGCCTGGTGTTTCTGCATGACCTGCGGGAGATAGAGGCCCGGCTGCGCACCGAAAAAATGGCGGCCATGGGCCGCATGTCAGCCGCTGTGGCCCATGAAATCCGCAACCCACTGACGGCAATCACCCAGGCCAATGCCTTGCTTGACGAAGACCTGACCGATCCGGGCCAAAAGCGGCTGACCTATATGGTCGAGCAAAACGCCCTGCGCCTGGGCCGCATTGCAGAAGACATTCTGGACATTGCCCGCGTACACAACCAGATCCAGCCGGGCGATGGCGACTCCATTGCCCTCAATGACACGGTGCTGCAGATCTGCCATGACTGGATGGCGATGGCGCCTGCCGCCCACACGGTGTCGCTGTCGCTGCAAGCCGATGACAGCCTGGTGGCCTTTGATACCGGCCACCTGCGCCAGCTGCTCTACAACCTGCTCAACAACGGCCAGCGCTACCGCCGCGACTGCGCCGACTCCTTGCGCGTGAGCACGCACAGCAGCCTGACGGGCACCACCACCTTGGTGGTCTGGAGCGATGGCGCGCCCATTGAGCCAACCATTGAAAAGCATTTGTTCGAGCCCTTCTTCTCGTCCGAGAGCCGATCGAGCGGGCTGGGCCTGTACATCTGCCGCGAACTCTGCACCCGCCATGGCGCTATGATCCGCTATGAAAGGCAGAGCACGGAGCTGCCCGCGCTGACCCAGGGCAACGCCTTCATTGTGCAGTTTCGCAGGGCCGCCAGCCCCGCGCATCCCCAGCAGACTGATTTGATCCACCAGGCATGAGTTTTGAAAACACCACTGTTCTGGTCGTGGACGATGAGCCCGACCTCAGAACCCTTTATGAGCTGACCTTGCTGCGCGAAGGCTACCGCGTCTACACGGCGGGCTCGGTGCAGGAAGCCCGTGCCCAACTGCAGCAGCGCCGCTTCGATATTCTGATCACCGACATGCGCCTGCCCGATGGCCTGGGCATGGAGCTGCTGCAGGATCTGCGCAGCCAGGGTCGCAGCGAACGCGCCATTGTGATGACCGCCTATGGCTCGGCCGACAATGCTGTCGCCGCCTTGCGCGAAGGCGCATTTGACTACCTGACCAAGCCGGTGGACCTCAAACAGTTTCGCCAGGTGGTGGCCTCGGCCAGCCAGGGGCTGCAAGATGCACCTGCGCAAGCTCAACCTCAGCCCGTTGTTCAAGCCCCCCCGTCCGATGCGCCTTCCCAGCGCGAACTGATTGGCCCATCGCTGGTAATGCAGCAGGTGCGCGAGCGCATTGCCAAGGTGGCCGGCAGCATGGCGCCCATTCTGGTGCGTGGCGAATCGGGTACCGGCAAGGAGCTGGTGGCCCAGTCCCTGCACCGCAACAGCCAACGTGCCCACGGCCCGATGGTGGCCGTCAACTGCGGCGCCATCCCCGAAAACCTGCTGGAAGCCGAATTCTTTGGCGCGCGCAAAGGCGCCTACACAGGCGCCAACCAGGACCGCGAAGGCTTTTTCCAGGCCGCCCATGGCGGCACCCTCTTTCTCGATGAAATCGGCGAGCTGCCGCTGTCGATGCAGGCAAAGCTCCTGCGTGCGATCCAGGAACGCAAGGTGCGGCCCCTGGGCTCGCAACAGGAAGAAGCGGTCGATGTACGCATCGTCAGTGCCACCCACCGCGACCTGGCGGCCGATGTACAAACCGGGCGCTTCCGCCAGGACTTGTACTACCGCCTCAACGTCATCGACATCTTTGTCCCGCCGCTGCGCGAGCGCCGCGAGGACCTGCCCGCGCTGTGCCAGGTGCTGCTGGAACGCATTGCCAACGAGAGCGGCCAGCCCGTGCCCCAGCTCAGCGCCGAAGCGCTGCAGACCTTGGCAGGCCATGCGCTGCCGGGCAATGTGCGCGAGCTGGAGAACCTTTTGCTGCGCTCGGTAGCGCTGAGTGATGGTGCTTTTCTGCAGGTGGAGCAGGCCCGCCCTGATGCCAGCGCGCCTGTGCCGGCGCCAGCCCCCGCTCCATCCATGGTGGCTGAGCGCGCGCCCGCCTATGTACTCCCCGCTGCACCACTGGTGCCGCCCGAGCCGCAGGCCGCAGCCGCGGTGCCCAGCAGCCTGCAGCGCTTTCCGCCGCCGCAGGATCTGCCCTCCGATCTGCAGTCCTGGCTCGATGCGATCGAGCGCGACATCCTGGTACGTGCCCTGCAGGAGTTTGGCTTCAACCGCACCGCCGCCGCCAACCGCCTGGGCATCAGCCTGCGCCAGATCCGCTACCGCATGGAGCGGCTGCAGATCCACGACCCCAGCGATGGGGTGCAGCCCTAGGGCCCGAGACCATGGCCACCACACCGGGCACCCCTGCCGATATCAACCCGCCAGCGCCGGCGCAAGCGCTCTGGCAGGACGGCTGGCTGTGCAGCGCCAGGCACTGCCCCTCGCCCAATTTCGGGCCCCGGCCCGAGGGCGCATGCACCGATCTGGTGGTCGTCCACTCCATCAGCCTGCCGCCCGGCCTCTACGGCACGGGTGATGTGCAGCGCCTCTTCACCAACCAGCTCGACTGGGATGCCCACCCCTATTTCCAGAGCATCCGGGGCCTGCAGGTGTCCTCGCATTTCTTCATCACCCGCCAGGGGGAGGTGTGGCAGTTTGTCAGTGCCGACCAGCGCGCCTGGCATGCCGGCCAATCGTTCTGGCGCGGCCGGCCCCGCTGCAATGATGACTCCATCGGCATCGAGCTCGAAGGCCTGGAGGGCGAGACTTTCGAGCCCGCCCAGTACGACAGCCTCGTGCAGCTGTGCCAGCAGATCCGCGCGCAGTATGCGATCGCCTATATTGCCGGCCATGAACACATTGCGCCGGGCCGCAAGAACGACCCGGGCGCGGGCTTTCTCTGGCCCCGGCTGCAGCAGGATCTGGCCTGGCCAGCAGCCATGTTTCCCGCTTCACTCAAGCTCTGAATCGGGCTATTGCCCAGCCCTATAAACGGCCTGCATTTGTCGTGCATCCGCATGCAATGCTAGGCATGCACGCCACAAAAAACACAGCAAATCTCCACATCTGAAAAAATTTTTTTCAGATGCAATGCCCATGTTTTACGCAGGCTCGCAACGCGGATAGCGCAGAAACACACACAGAGCGGTGGTTTGCCTCTGCAAACCACGACGCCATGCGCAGTTGCCGCCGTCTTGCTGCGCAGCATGGGCAACAGCGCTACACACAAAATGCGCAATGCGCCATACACTACAGGTAGTGTCCAGCGCTTTATAAAACACTATATGTAGCGTCAGGTGGTATCCGGCGGCTCAGTGATACCGGCATGCACAGCGCTGTTTCTCCGGCTTTTCACACACCACAGAGAGGACATCATGAGCGCTGCTTCGCTTTCCGAGCAACGGGCCGCACCGGCCGCCAGCTCGCGCACCCTGGATGGATTCACCGTACTGCCGGACTACCAGATCATGCGGCGCAACGGAGCAGTCGTCCCTTTCGAGCCCCCCAAGATCACCACCGCCATCATGAAAGCCTTTCTGGCCGTGCATGGCAGCCAGGGCTCGGCATCGGCCAGTGTGCGCGAAGTGGTCGAGAACCTGACCCATACGGTGGTGCGTGCGCTGATGCGCTCCCGCCCGGGCGGCGGCACCTTCCATATCGAAGATGTGCAGGACCAGGTCGAGCTGGGCCTGATGCGGGGTGGCAACCATGAGGTGGCACGTGCCTATGTGCTGTACCGCGAGCGCCGCAACCAGGAGCGCGCCCAGCTCCAGGCCCAGCACACGCCAGCCCATGCCAGCTTGCATGTGCAGGACCGGGGCCAGCAGGTCGTGCTCGATGTCAAAAAACTCCATGACCGCATTGCCGCAGCCTGCCAGGGCCTGGGCCAAGATGTCGACCCCGCGCCCATCCTGAGCGAGACCCTGCGCAACCTCTATGACGGAGTCAACATGGACGAGGTGTTCAAGGCCTCCATCCTGGCCGCCCGCACCCTGATTGAAAAGGACCCGGACTACAGCTTTGTCACCGCGCGCCTGCTGCTGCACACCATCACGCGCGAAGTGATCGGCCAGGATGTCAGCAGTGCCGACATGGGCGCGGCCTACCGCAGTTACTTTCCCGGCTTTGTCGCACAGTGCGTGGAGCATGAACTGCTCGCGCCCGAGATGCTGGACTTCGACCTGCCGCGCCTGGCCGCAGCCCTCCAGCCCGAACGGGATCTGCAGTTTGACTACCTGGGTCTGCAGACTCTGTATGACCGCTACTTTCTGCATGTGCGCAAGCAGCGCATCGAGCTGCCCCAGGCCTTCTTCATGCGCGTGGCCATGGGCCTGGCACTGAAAGAGGACGATCGCAATGCGCGGGCCATCGCGTTCTATGACCTGCTCTCGTCCTTCGACTTCATGTCGTCCACCCCCACCCTGTTCAACAGCGGCACTTTGCGCTCGCAGCTGTCGTCCTGCTACCTGACCACGGTGGCCGATGACCTGGGCGGCATCTACGATGCGATTCGCGAGAACGCGCTGCTGTCCAAGTTTGCCGGTGGCCTGGGCAATGACTGGACCCCTGTGCGTGCAATGGGCGCCCGCATCAAGGGCACCAATGGCGAATCACAAGGCGTAGTGCCTTTTCTCAAGGTGGTTAACGACACCGCCGTCGCCGTCAACCAGGGCGGCAAGCGCAAGGGCGCCGTCTGCGCCTATCTGGAAACCTGGCACCTGGACATTGAGGAGTTTCTGGAGCTGCGCAAGAACACCGGCGATGACCGCCGCCGCACCCATGACATGAACACCGCCAACTGGATTCCCGATCTGTTCATGCAACGGGTCATGGAAAAAGGCATGTGGACCTTGTTCTCCCCGTCCGATGTGCCCGATCTGCATGACCGCTTCGGCCAGGACTTTGAGCGGGCCTATACCGCCTACGAGGCCAAGGCCGCCAGCGGTGAGCTGGCGCTGAGCAAGACGCTGCCGGCGGTCGATCTGTGGCGCAAGATGCTGTCCATGCTGTTCGAGACCGGCCACCCCTGGATCACCTTCAAGGATGCTTGCAACCTGCGCTCGCCCCAGCAGCATGCCGGCGTCGTGCACTCGTCCAACCTCTGCACCGAGATCACGCTGAACACCAGCGACACGGAAACCGCCGTCTGCAACCTGGGCTCAGTCAACCTGGCACGCCATCTGAAGGACGACGGCCAAGGCGGCCTCACGCTCGACCATGACAAGCTCAAGCGCAGCATCGCCACGGCCATGCGCATGCTCGACAACGTCATCGACATCAACTACTACGCGGTCGACAAGGCACGCGACTCGAACCTGCGCCACCGCCCGGTGGGCCTGGGCATCATGGCCTTCCAGGACAGCCTCTACCAATTGCACATCCCCTACGCCAGCGATGCGGCTGTGCAGTTTGCCGACAGCTCGATGGAGGCCGTCTGCTACTACGCCTACTGGGCATCGACCGAACTGGCGCGCGAGCGCGGCGTCTACAGCAGCTACCCCGGCTCGCTGTGGAGCCAAGGCATTCTGCCGCTGGACACGCTGGACCTGCTTGCCCAGTCGCGCGGCCAGGCCGACTATGTGCAGGTGGACCGCAGCATGCAGCTGGACTGGGAAGCCTTGCGCCGCAAGATCGCACAGGACGGCATGCGCAACTCCAACTGCGTGGCCATTGCGCCGACGGCCACCATCTCCAACATCGTCGGTGTCGATGCCTCCATCGAGCCCTCGTTTGGCAATCTGTCGGTCAAGTCCAACCTCTCGGGCGAGTTCACCGTGATCAACCAGTACCTGGTGCGCGACCTCAAGAAGCTGGGCCTCTGGGACGATGTGATGGTCATGGACCTCAAGCATTTCGATGGCTCGCTGCGCCCCATCGACCGCGTGCCCCATGCGCTCAAGGCGCTGTATGCCACGGCCTTTGAAGTCGATCCGGTCTGGCTGGTGGAAGCGGCCTCGCGGCGCCAGAAATGGATAGACCAGGCGCAGAGCCTCAATATCTATATGGCAGGGGCCTCGGGCAAGAAACTCGACGACGCCTACAAGCTCGCCTGGGTGCGCGGCCTCAAGACCACCTACTACCTGCGCACCACCAGCGCGACGCATGCCGAAAAGTCCACCATCCAAAGCCGCGTGCTCAATGCCGTGCCCAGCAGCCATGCCTCGCCCGTTGCCCAGGCCGTCGCCAACGCCGCCGCCGCTGCATCGCAGGCCGCCGCGCCCGGCACCGACATCCGCTTTTGCGCCATCGATGACCCCGGCTGCGAAGCCTGCCAGTAAACCCCGCTGACCGTCTGAACCGGGCCGCAACAGCGGCCACCACCAGGAGCATTCATCCATGCTGAGCTTTGAAGAAGAATCCATGGACGCGCTGGCCACGCCAGCCTCAGCGGCCACCACGGCCACTACGGCAGCCGCGCCTTCGGCATCGCAGGCTGCCGCCACATTCAAGCGCGTCAATGCCGCCGACAAGCGCATCATCAACGCCAAGACCGATGTCAACCAGCTGGTGCCCTTCAAATACAAATGGGCCTGGGAGAAATACCTGGCTACCTGCGCCAACCACTGGATGCCTCAAGAAGTAAACATGACGCGTGACATCGCGCTGTGGAAATCGCCCAATGGCCTGACCGAGGACGAGCGCCGCATCGTCAAGCGCAACCTGGGCTTCTTCGTCACCGCCGATTCGCTGGCCGCCAACAACATCGTGCTGGGCACCTACCGCCACATCACCGCACCGGAGTGCCGCCAGTTCCTGCTGCGCCAGGCCTTTGAAGAAGCCATCCACACCCATGCCTACCAGTACATCGTCGAGTCGCTGGGCCTCGATGAATCCGAGATCTTCAACGCCTACAACGAGGTCCCGTCGATCCGCAACAAGGATGCTTTCCTGATCCCCTTCATCGAGGCGATCATGGACCCCAACTTCCAGACCGGCACGCCACAGACCGACCAGACCCTGCTCAAGAGCCTGATCGTTTTTGCCTGCCTGATGGAGGGCCTGTTCTTCTATGTGGGCTTCACGCAGATCCTGGCGCTGGGCCGCCAGAACAAGATGACTGGCGCGGCCGAGCAGTACCAGTACATCCTGCGCGACGAGTCCATGCACTGCAACTTCGGCATCGACCTGATCAACCAGCTCAAGCTGGAGAACCCGGACCTCTGGACCGCAGCATTCAAGGACGAGATAAACGCCTTGTTTATTCAAGCAGTCGAACTTGAATACCAATATGCCGAAGACACGATGCCCCGAGGTGTGCTGGGCATGAACGCATCGATGTTCAAGGGCTACCTGCGCTACATCGCGAACCGCCGCGCAACGCAGATCGGCCTCGATGCTTTGTTCCCCAACGAGGACAATCCTTTCCCGTGGATGAGCGAGATGATCGACCTGAAAAAGGAACGAAATTTCTTCGAGACACGGGTCATCGAATACCAGTCGGGTGGCGCGCTTTCCTGGGACTGACGCCAACCTTGATGTGCAAACCCCGTAAAAATGTGGTTTTCCTGAGAGAAAACTGTGAAATTTGGCGTCTTTATTGAGGTTTGCACTATGCCAGTTGCTAGCAGCTGATGCACAATTCAGTTTGCTATCAAAACTTCGTGTCGAATTCAATCAGGCATGAAGTCTGCTTTCTAAATTGACCCGAAGGAGAAGAGCATGGCAACGTCCAAAGCAAGCAAGAAAACTGCTGACACCAAGGCAACTGCCAAGAAGGCAGTTGCAACCAAGGCAGCCGCCCCCAAGGCAGCTGCAAAGCCAAAGGCCGCTGCCAAGCCAGCCGCCACCAAGGCAGCTGCAAAGCCTGCTGCCAAGGCCGTCGCCAAAAAGGCAGCTGCCAAGCCAGCCGCCGCCAAGAAGGTCGCCGCCAAGCCCGCAGCCAAATCCACCGCGGCCGCCAAGACTGCCGTGAAGAAGGCCGCCGCTCCAGCCAAGAAGGCTGCGGCTCCTGCGAAGAAGGCCGCCGCTCCAGCCAAGAAGGCTGCAGCTCCAGCGAAGAAGGCCGCCGCTCCAGCCAAAAAGGCCGCTGCTCCAGCTAAGAAGGCTGCAGCTCCTGCGAAGAAGGCCGCTGCTCCAGCTAAGAAGGCTGCCGCTCCTGCCAAGAAGGCCGCTGCTCCAGCCAAGAAGGCTGCTGCTCCTGCCAAGAAGGCCGCTGCTCCAGCTAAGAAGGCCGCTGCTCCAGCCAAGAAGGCTGCCGCTCCTGCCAAGAAAGCAGCTGCTCCAGCTAAGAAGGCTGCCGCTCCTGCCAAGAAGGCCGCTGCTCCAGCTAAGAAGGCTGCCGCTCCTGCCAAGAAGGCCGCTGCTCCAGCCAAGAAGGCTGCAGCTCCTGCCAAGAAGGCTGCAGCTCCTGCCAAGAAGGCCGCTGCTCCAGCCAAGAAGGCTGCTGCTCCTGCCAAGGCTCCAGCACCCGCCAAGAAGGCCGCTGCTCCTGCCAAGGCACCTGCTGCTGCCAAGGCTCCAGCACCTGCCAAGAAGGCTGCCGCTCCTGCCAAGGCTCCAGCTGCTGCTGCGCCTGCTGCTGCAGAGCCTGTCAAGACCGTGCTCAGCACCAATGCTGCATGGCCTTTCCCGACCAACAGCCGCCCACAATAAGACCACCAAGCCGGGCAACATGCCCGGGTGCCGCAAGGCGCCTCTTGGTCACCAAGGCAACGCAATGCGTTGCCTTTTTTCTTGTCTGTCGTGCAGCGCTATTCATGTCTGGCTACAAGGCCTCCCAAATGCCAGACAATACGGGCTCATGAATGATGCCCTTCCCACACCGCCAGCCAGCGCGCATGCAGCCACTGCCGCGATGGCCCGCAAACCCAGTGCCGCCCGCCTGCGCAAGATTGACATGATCCTGGGCTCGGCAGAGCGGCATTTCGCATTGCTGGGTTTTGAAGGTGCACCGCTGGAGCAGATCGCGCAGGACGCCGGCTTCAGCCGCCACAACCTGCTGTACTACTACCCCAGCAAAGAGGCGCTGTACCAGGCCGTGCTGGCCTCGGTGATCGATGACTGGCTGGGTCATATGACGGGCCTGTCCAAGGACGGTGACCCGGCGCAGCAGATCCGCCAGTACATCCGCGAGAAGTTCGAGTTCGCCCGCACCCGCCCTTATGGCAGCCAGTTGTTCACCAAGGAGATGATTGCCGGCGCACCGTTTGCGGCCTCTGCGGTGCGCGAGCGCATCGCGCCGTTGCTGGCAGCCAATGTGGCGGCGTTTGCGCACTGGGCCGGGCAAGGCCTGATCGCCCCGGTCAATTTCCAGCACCTGATGTTCAGCATCTGGGCCATCACCCAAGGCTATGTCGACCAGCAAACCCAGTTTGCCTTGCTGCAGAACAAGGCCGCGCTGGACGCTGGCGACTTCGCCCAGGCCGAGGCCTTGCTGGTGCAGATGCTGTCGGCCACGCTCAAGATCGAACTGCCGGATTGAGCACGGGGCTGTGGCTGCCGGAACGCCGCAGCGTGACCGATGGTGCAGCGCTTGTCCCCCGCGCTGCCTGCCGCACCCGCCTGCACATCTACAAATTTAATAGCAACATACCAAGCATCCATCAATGCTTGCGCGAATCCCGCACTGAGGTATCACGATCCGACAGCACAGCCCGCAGGATTTTTTAGCCCCCGCAGTCTTGAACTGTCATCAAATGACCTTATTATTAGCACTCGAAGGGGTAGAGTGCTAAAACCACCGCTTCTCAGACATTTTTGCGTATTTGGCGCGGCATCTGCCGGGCCATCTTTCATCAAAACCTGGTATTGATATTGAAGGAGTTGTTATGAACCTGCGTCCTCTGCACGATCGCGTGATCGTTAAGCGTCTGGAAAACGAAACCAAGACCGCTTCGGGCATCTACATCCCCGACAACGCTGCTGAAAAGCCAGACCAAGGCGAAGTGCTGGCCGTTGGCCCAGGCAAGAAGAACGACAAGGGCGAGTCCATCACCCTGGGCGTGAAGGTCGGCGACCGCGTGCTGTTCGGCAAGTACTCCGGCCAATCGGTCAAGGTGGACGGCAACGAACTGCTGGTAATGAAAGAAGAAGACCTCTTCGCTGTCGTCGAGAAATAAAGCTACTGCGCAGGCGTCATGCGTTGTTGCGCGGTGCTCGCAATCCTCACGTACCCAAGTACGTTCCGGTTGCTGTGCTCCGTGCGCCTAGCCTGACACCTGCTCGCTACGCTTTCTCTCCCGAGCATTCATTCTCATTTCAAGTTTTCAAGTATTTAGGAGCCAAAAATGGCAGCAAAAGACGTAGTATTCGGCGGTGAAGCACGTGCACGCATGGTTGAAGGCGTGAACATTCTGGCTAACGCCGTCAAGGTGACCCTGGGCCCTAAGGGCCGCAACGTGGTGCTCGAGCGTTCGTTCGGCGCCCCTACCGTGACCAAGGACGGTGTGTCCGTGGCCAAGGAAATCGAACTCAAGGACAAGCTGCAAAACATGGGCGCCCAGCTCGTGAAGGAAGTGGCTTCCAAGACCAACGACATCGCTGGTGACGGCACCACGACCGCTACCGTGCTGGCCCAAGCCATCGTGCGCGAAGGCTCCAAGTACGTGGCCGCTGGCCTGAACCCCATGGACCTGAAGCGCGGTATCGACAAGGCTGTCGCCGCCCTGGTGGAAGAGCTGAAGAAGCAATCCAAGGCCACCACCACCTCCAAGGAAATCGCCCAAGTCGGTTCGATCTCCGCCAACTCCGACGAATCCGTGGGCAAGATCATTGCTGACGCGATGGACAAGGTCGGCAAGGAAGGCGTGATCACCGTGGAAGAAGGCAAGTCGCTGGACAACGAACTCGATGTCGTTGAAGGCATGCAGTTCGACCGTGGCTACCTGTCGCCCTACTTCATCAACAACCCAGAAAAGCAAGCCGCGATTCTGGACAACCCCTTCGTGCTGCTGTTCGACAAGAAGATCAGCAACATCCGTGACCTGCTGCCTACGCTGGAAGCTGTGGCCAAGGCCGGCCGTCCTCTGCTGATCATTGCAGAAGACGTCGAAGGCGAAGCGCTCGCTACCCTGGTGGTCAACACCATCCGTGGCATCCTGAAGGTTGTGGCTGTGAAGGCTCCTGGCTTCGGCGACCGCCGCAAGGCCATGCTGGAAGACATCGCCATCCTGACCGGCGGCAAGGTGATCGCTGAAGAAGTGGGCCTGTCGCTGGAAAAGGTGACCCTGGAAGACCTGGGCCAAGCCCAACGCGTCGAAATCGGCAAGGAAAACACCACCATCATCGACGGTGCTGGCCAAGCTGCTGAAATCGAAGCCCGCGTTAAGCAAATCCGCGCTCAGATCGAAGAAGCCACGTCCGACTACGACCGTGAAAAGCTGCAAGAGCGCGTGGCCAAGCTGGCCGGCGGTGTTGCCGTGATCAAGGTGGGCGCTGCCACCGAAGTCGAAATGAAGGAAAAGAAGGCCCGCGTGGAAGACGCCCTGCACGCTACCCGCGCTGCTGTGGAAGAAGGCATCGTGGCCGGTGGTGGCGTGGCTCTGCTGCGCGCCAAGCAATCCGTGGGCGCCCTGGCTACCGGCAATGCCGAGCAAGACGCTGGTATCAAGCTGGTGATGAAGGCCATCGAAGCGCCTCTGCGCGAAATCGTGGCCAACGCTGGTGGCGAGCCATCGGTGGTGGTAGATGCCGTGCTCAAGGGCAATGGCAACTTCGGCTTCAACGCTGCCAACGACACTTACGGCGACATGCTGGAAATGGGTATCCTGGACCCCACCAAGGTGACCCGCACCGCGCTGCAAAACGCTGCATCCGTGGCTTCGCTGCTGCTGACCACCGAGTGCATGATTGCTGAAGCCCCCAAGGCTGACGCAGCTCCTGCCATGCCCGACATGGGCGGCATGGGTGGTATGGGCGGCATGGGCATGTAATTGCCCCGGCTGTCATAGCGCAGCATCAAGCCTGCAAGCGATCCTTGCGGGCTTGGTGCCAGACACCAAAAAACCCGGCACCGTCAAGGTGGCCGGGTTTTTTATCGTCTCTGGCTCAGCGGGTCCATCCGCACCGACTCAGCGGCAGGCGCGCTCCAGCATCGCATGCAGCAGCACATTGCAACCTGCGGTGATGTGCTCGGGCTTGGCGTCTTCGATCTCGTTGTGCGAGATGCCATCCTTGCAGGGGATGAAGATCATGCCCGCCGGCGCCAGGCGCGCCATATAGACGGCATCATGGCCCGCGCCGGAGACGGCATCCATGTGGGAGTAACCCAGCATCTGCGCGCCGCGCCGTACGGCATCGATGCAATCGGGGTTGAAGGGCTGGGCGGTGTAGCTGGACACCAGGTCGATCTTGATCGGCAGGCCGGTCTCCTGGCTGATGCGCGCGGCCACTGCGCGGATGTCCTGGTCCATCGATTCGCAATCGGCGTCGGTGGCATTGCGCAGGTCGATGCTGAATTTCACCTCGCCCGGAATCACGTTGCGGCTGTTGGGGTGCACATGCACCATGCCCACCGTGCCGCGCCCGTGCGGCGGATGGCGGTGCGCGCAGGCCACCACTTCCTGCATGACCTGGGTGGCAACCTGCAAGGCATCCTTGCGCAGCGCCATCGGCGTGGGGCCGGCATGCGCTTCCATGCCGGTGACGGTGCAGTCATACCAGCGGATGCCGAGCACGCCGGTCACCACGCCAATCGTCTTGTCGTGGTCCTCCAGCACCGGGCCTTGCTCGATATGGCTTTCAAAGTAGTGGCCAATCGGGTGGTCGCCCGGCTCCTGCGGGCCGACATAGCCAATGCGCTCCAGCTCCTCCTTCACGCTTTTGCCGTCGGTATCCTTGGCGGCATAGGCATGCTCCAGGCTGAAGGCCTTGGCAAACACGCCCGAACCCATCATCACCGGCACAAAGCGCGATCCCTCCTCGTTGGTCCAGAAGGCCACCTCGATGGGCGCTTCGGTCTCGATGCCATGGTCATTGAGCGTGCGCACCACCTCGATGCCAGCGAGCACACCATAGTTGCCATCAAACTTGCCACCCGTCGGCTGCGTATCGATATGGCTGCCGGTCATGATCGGCGGCAGGCTGTTGTTGCGGCCCGGGCGGCGCATAAAGCCATTGCCGATCTTGTCGATGGTGACCGTCATGCCCGCCTCCTTGGCCCAGCGTGTCACCAGGTCGCGGCCCTGGCGGTCCAGGTCGGTCAAGGCCAGGCGGCAGACGCCCCCTTTGGGGGTGGCACCAATCTGGGCCAGCTCCATCAGCGATGCCCAGAGCCGGTCGCCATTGATGCGCAGCTGGCTGGTATCCGTCTTCACTTTCGTGTCCATGCTCGATCTCCTTGTTTCATTGCGCACGTGCCACGGCCGTGGGCGCCGTCTCTTGCGCACGCTTTTGCACCGCCTGGAAGTTGGGGCCAAAAGCCGGCCGCTTGAAATACTGGCCGGCACCCTTCTCGGCCCGCAGCTCGCCATTGGCATACACCACCCTGCCTCGGCTGATGGTGTGGCTGGGCAGGCCCGTCACCTGCCGGCCTTCAAAGATGTTGAAGTCACCCTTGGAATGCTGGGTCTTGGCCGACAAGGTCTTGGTGGCCTTGGGGTCCCAGAGCACCACATCGGCATCCGCGCCCACGCCGATAAAGCCCTTGCGCGGGTAGACATTGAAGAGCTTGGCCGTGTTGGCCGAGGTGATGGCGACAAACTCGCTGGGCGTCAGGCGCCCGGTGTTCACCCCGGCATCCCAGACCACGGCCATGCGCTCTTCAACGCCGCCGGTGCCATTGGGCGTCTTGGCAAAATTGTCCTTGCCCACCGCCTTTTGCTCGGCGCAGAAGGTGCAGTGGTCCGTCGCCGTGGTGTGCAGGTGCCCGGCCTGCAGGCCGCGCCACAGCGCCTCCTGGTGCTCCTTGGGGCGAAACGGCGGGCTCATCACATAGGCGGCAGCGGTGGCGTAGTCGGGATGGCGGTAGACGCTGTCGTCAATCGTCAAATGGCCGGCCAGCACTTCGCCGTAAACACGCTGGCCCCTCGCCCGCGCACGTGCAATGGCGTCGGCCGCCTCAATACAGCTCACATGCACCACATAGATGGGCACGCCCAGCACATCGGCAATCGCAATGGCGCGGTTGGCGGCCTCGGCCTCCACCATCGGCGGGCGTGACAGCGGATGCCCTTCCGGGCCGGTGATGCCCATGCGCGCCACCTCCTGCTGGAGCAGGTAGACCAGCTCGCCGTTCTCGGCATGCACGGTGGGCATGGCGCCCAGCTCCAGCGCGCGCCGGAAGCTGTTGACCAGGGTTTCGTCGTCACACATGATGGCGTTCTTGTAGGCCATGAAGTGCTTGAAGCTGTTGATGCCCTCGTCGCGCACCAGCCGGCCCATGTCCTCGCGCACCTGGTCGCTCCACCAGGTCACCGCCACATGGAAGGAGTAGTCGGCCGCCGACTTCTCGGCCCAGCCGCGCCACTTGCGGTAGGCCTCCATCAGCGGCTCCTGCGGCGCGGGAATCACAAAGTCGATGATGCTGGTGGTGCCGCCAGCCAGGCCGGCCGCGGTGCCAGTGAAGAAGTCATCCGCCGTGACCGTGCCCATGAAGGGCAGCTGCATGTGGGTGTGCGGATCGATGCCGCCGGGCATCACATACTGGCCGCTGGCATCCAGGGTCTCGGTACCGGCCGGCGCCTGGGCCGCAGCGCCCTCGCCGACGGCCACGATCTTTCCGTCCACCAGCAGCACATCGGCGCGCTCTTCGCGGTCCGCATTCACGACGGTACCACCACGGATCAGAAGGGGGTGGCTGGCTGTGCTCATCATGTCTCTCCTTTGCGTTCAGGTCACAAAATCGGCCGCTGCTGCGCTCATGCGCGCCGCAGCATGGCCTGCGAAGCCGCCACATGGCTGGCCATGCCGATGCGGTACACCGCACCGGCAATGAACAGGCCAATGAACCAGGCATAGGCATACAGGTCTTTGAAGATCACGCCCACATCGGGGAAGCTGGCAGGAAAAGCGGCATTGAGAAAGCCCGGAATATTGGGCCCTACGCCGCAAACAAACGCGGCCACGGCCACCCAGTTCCAGCCGCCGGAATAGCTGTACTTGCCGCCCTCGCGGTAGAGCTCTTCCACATCCAGCTGGGTGCGGCGGATCAGGAAATAGTCGACCATCAGGATCCCGGCGATCGGGCCCAGCAGCGCCGAGTAGCCGATCAGCCAGGTGAAGATGTAGCCCTGGGTGGATTCGAGAATCTTCCAGGGCATCATCAGAATGGCAATCGCCACGGTGATGTAGCCGCCCGTGCGGTAGCTGATGCGCTTGGGGTTCAGCGCAGAGAAGTCATAGGCAGGCCCCACCAGGTTGGCGGCCAGGTTGACACTCACCGTATCCACCAGCAGCACGATGAGCGCGATCAGCACCGCAGCACCCGTCATGCGCGCCGCCACATCCACCGGATCCCACAGCGCCTTGCCATAGATGACGACCGTGGCCGAGGTGACGATCACCGCCAAGGCGGCCAGCAGGCCCATGGGCACCGGCAGGCCAATCGCCTGGCCCACGACCTGGTCCCGCTGCGAGCGGGCAAAGCGGGTGAAGTCAGGAATGTTCAGCGCCAGGGTCGCCCAGAAGCCAATCATGGCCGTGAGCGACGGCCAGAAGGTGCCCCAGAACTGGCCCGCCTTGGCTTCGCCCGGCGCAAAGGCCGACGGCTTGCTCAGGATCGGGCCAAAGCCGCCCGCCTTGTCATACACCCACCACAGCAGCACAAAGCAGATCACGATCTTGGCCGGTGCGGTATAGGTCTCGAGCTTGCGGATGGATTCGATGCCATGCACCACAAAGTAGAACTGGATGGCCCAGAACACCAGGAAGCAGACCAGCTGCGCCACATTGATGCCCAGCCAGGAGATCTTCTCGCTCTCCAGCGGATGGCCCAGGATCACGCCCAGCAAGGTGTAGATCATCAGGCCGCCAAACCAGGTCTGGATGCCATACCAGCCGCAGGCCACCAGCGCGCGCAGCACCGCAGGCAGCTTGGCGCCCCGGGTGCCGAAGGAGGCGCGGGCCAGCACCGCATAGGGGATGCCGTATTTGGCGCCCGCATGCCCTATCAGCAGCATCGGCACCAGCACAATCAGGTTGGCCACAAACACCGTCATCACCGCCTGGAACGCCGACATGCCGCCCTCCACCAGGCTCGCCGCCAAGGTGTATGCCGGAATGCACATCACCATGCCTATCCACAGCGCCGTGAAGTGGTACCAGGTCCACGTTCGCTGTGATGCTTGCGTGGGTGCGAGGTCGTCATTCCAAAGGCCACCGGCTTCACTGCCAGTGGCACCTCCTGCTTGCGCGTCATGGGACATTGCTCACTCCTTGAGAGGTGTTATCGATAGGCTCTAAGCGTCCAAATCCAAGGTCTCGGTTTCCATCCGTTTGTCATGCAAAAAGCGCGCCACCATAGACGATGGCGCGCGCCTTGTTCAGGGTGATATCTGCGCGGCCACCCGTGACGGGTTGTTGGGGTGGGTGGTCCAGTTGGCGTACTCGCCGGTGACGGTCTTGCCGGTGCGCGCATCCACCTCGCCGGGCTGCAGGCTGCGCATCGAGATCGTGTCGGGCACCGGGCAGATAGAAACGCAGAGGTTGCAGCCCACGCATTCGGCCTCGTTCACCTCAAAGCGGCGCTCACCGGCATCGCCTTTCTGGTAGAAGATGGCCTGGTGCGAGGTGTCCTCGCAGACCACATGGCAGCGTCCGCACTGGATGCAGCTGTCCTGGTCGATCACGGCCTTGTCGATGTGGTTGAGGTTCAGGTCCTTCCAGTCCCTGACGGTGGGCACGGCGCGGCCCTGGAAGTCTTCGATGGTCTGGAAGCCATGCGCATCCATGTACTGGGACAGGCCATCGCACATGTCCTGCACGATCTTGAAGCCATAGACCATCGCGGCGGTGCAGACCTGCACCGTGCCGCAGCCCAGCGCAATGTATTCGGCCGCATCCCGCCAGGTGGTGATGCCGCCAATGCCCGAAATCGGCAGGCCGGCGGTCTGCGGATCGCGTGCGATCTCGGCCACCATGTTCTGCGCAATCGGCTTAACCGCCGGGCCGCAGTAGCCGCCGTGCGAGCCCTTGCCATCGGTGCTGGGATGCATCACCAGGGTGTCCAGATTCACGCCCATCACCGAGTTGATGGTGTTGATCAGCGACACCGCATCGGCGCCGCCGGCCTTGGCCGCACGCGCCGGAAAGCGCACATCGGTGATGTTGGGCGTGAGCTTCACAATCACCGGCAGCCGGCTGTAGTGCTTGCACCATTCGGTGACCATCTGGATGTACTCGGGCACCTGGCCCACGGCCGCGCCCATGCCGCGCTCGCTCATGCCGTGCGGGCAGCCAAAGTTCAGCTCAATGCCATCGGCGCCGGTGTCTTCCACCATCGGCAGAATGCGCTTCCAGCTCTCCTCCACGCAGGGCACCATCAGCGAGGCAATCAGCGCCCGGTCCGGCCAGGCCCGCTTCACCCGGGTCATCTCTTCCAGGTTGATCTGCAGAGGGCGGTCGGTGATCAGCTCGATGTTGTTCAGGCCCATGACGCGCCGGTCCTGCGACATCAAGGTGGAGTAGCGCGGTCCATTGACATTGACCACATGCGGGTCCTCACCCAAAGTCTTCCAGACCACACCGCCCCAGCCCGCCTCGTAGGCGCGGGTGACGTTGATCTCCTTGTCGGTCGGCGGCGCAGAGGCCAGCCAAAAAGGGTTGGGGCTGCGGATGCCCAGAAAATTGCTGCGAATATCGGCCATGGCGATTCCTTGGTTCGGTGAATGGAGGGCGGGGGCCAGGCCGTCAGGCGCTGATACCCACTTCGCGCATCAACATGCGGTGCATGGCGCCTGCAGCACGCTTACCGTGCTCCACGGCTTCCACCGTCAGGTCACGCCCGCCCCAGCGGCAGTCCCCGCCCGCCCACACCCGCTCCAGGCTGGTCTGGCCGTCTTCGTCCGTCGCAATCCGTCCTGCCTTGAGGGCAATGCGCGCACCGGCCGGCTCGGCGATATAGCTCTGGCCGATGGCCTTGAGCACCATGTCGGCCGCCAGCACCGTGGTCTCGCCGGTGGTTTGCAGCTTGCCATCTACCTGCTGGGTGCTGGCCAGGCGGATGCCGCTGACGGCACCGTTGTCCACCAGCAGCTCCTGCGGTGCTTCCCACAGACGGATCGTCACGCCATGGGTCTGCGCCCATTGCTGCTCCACGGCAGAAGCCGACATCGCATCCTGGCCGCGCCGGTACACAATGCTGACCTCTTCGGCGCCCAGCAGGCGCGCCTGCACGGCGGCATCCACCGCCGTCATGCCGCCGCCAATCACCACCACGCGCCGGCCCACCGGCACTGTGGATTTGTCCGAAGCCTGGCGGATATCGGCAATGAAATCGACCGCATTGCGCAGGCCCTGCGCGCTGGGCTCGGCGATGCCCAGGTCATTGACTCCTGCCAGGCCCAGGCCCAGAAACACCGCATCATGGCTGGCCAGCAGGCTGTCCAGTGTGAAGTCGCGGCCCAGGCGCTGGTTGTTTCGCGGGGCAATGCCACCCACCGACAGCAGCCAGTCAATTTCCTTCTGCGCGAAATCGTCGGTGGACTTGTAGCTGGCCAGACCGTACTCGTTCAGGCCGCCCAGTTTGGGCTTGGCGTCGAGCAGGCTGACATCATGGCCCTGCAAGGCCAGAAGATGGGCACAAGCCAACCCGGCTGGGCCGGCGCCCACAACGGCCACCTTCTTGCCCGTTGGCTCGGCGCGCTTGAACAGCGGCGCGCCGCCGGCGGCCATGAAGCGGTCGGTGGCATAGCGCTGCAGCGCGCCAATTTCCACCGGCTTGTCCTCATTGGTGTTGCGCACGCAGGCCTGTTCACAGAGCACCTCGGTCGGACACACCCGGGCGCACATGCCGCCCAGCGGGTTCGATTCGAGAATGGTCTTGGCAGCGCCCCGGATGTTGTCCTGCGCAATGCGGGCAATGAAGCTGGGGACATCGATGCTGGTGGGGCAGGCCGTCGCGCAGGGCGCGTCGTAGCAGTAATAACAGCGCTCGGCTTCGATCGATGCCTGCGCCCATGTCAGCGGCGGATGTGCATCCGAGAAATTTTCAGCGTATTGGTCCGCGCCTAGCCGTCCTGCGCGCACACCGCATCCCTTGGGTCCGATCATGACTCATCCTCCTCGACTGGGTTACCAGCGCGAGTGCGAACGGCTCCTTGAGCATGCCGCCTGCGACCGCGCCACTGCATCTACAACCGGGTGCGGTAAATGGCATTGCTGTGCAAGGCATTCACCGCCAAAGCTGCACCAACCAGGGAGGGTTCATCAGGCCCTCATCGTGGGTGTTTATCTATCCTGCGCTGCTGTTTTCGCAACGCTTATGAACTATTAAAAGCCTGAATAAAATTTTACGCACTGGTAAAAACACTAGGCTAAGACAATCAGTGATTCGGTAGCGCCATGCACGGAACGGCGACGCAACACGCTGCGCTGATGCGATTTTTGGGTCCTCAAAAGGGATAGGAAACACAGCCAGCGATGGTGTCGCAGGCCGCATGCGGTGGAGGTTTGAAGCGATGTTGCAGCACCGGTGGCTGCGCGCTGGAAAGCCACGATATGCGGCATCGGTGGAGCATGTGCAGCTGACTCTGCGGGTTGCAGCCCTGATCGCACTGAAGAATGCGCGGCCCTGGGCGCTGAGGCTCAGCAACAAGCGGTTAACGGCATTGCCCGACGTTGCGGCGCCATCGGCGATAATGATAACAATTCCCATTTGCGTGTATAGCAGGCTTGCGTCCCCGAACGCGAGGACAGCGTCCACCGGTTGCGAAGATCCCTTCTCTCTTTTTGGCCGCCTGGTGTTTGAGCGCTACTACCGCGAACTGCTGAACTTTCTGTCCCGATCCGTGCATGACCGTGATACGGCTGCCGATCTGGCGCAGGAGAGCTATGCCCGCGTGCTGGCGGCCCAGCAGACCGGGCAGGCCGTGCAAGACCCGCGCGCCCTGCTCTACCGCACCGCACGCAACCTGGTGATCGACCAGCACCGGCGCAGCAGCCTTCGCGCCGAGCTGGAGACGGCGCCGCCATCGGCAGGCGATGAGCCCGCGCTGGAGCACCTGCCTGGCCCGCGCACTTGGGAGCCCGAGACCATCCTCGCCTCCCGCGAAGGGCTGGCGGCCCTGGTTGCCACCATCGACCAATTGCCGCCGCGCTGCCGCGAAGCCTTTATGCTCTACAAGTTCGACGGCCTGAGCTATGCCCAGATCGCCGAGCAGATGGGCATCTCTCCGCGCACCGTCGAGATGCAGCTGCAAATCGCGATGGAGGCCTGCTGGCGTTGCCAGGACCGGCTCGATGGTGTGGCCCCGTCAGCCCCGCATCGGCGGTCCCGCAGCAAACGCGCGCTGTCATGAGCAGCCCCGCCTGTCCCCCAGAATCCAGAATTGACCACGAGATGAACGCACCGCCCCTGCCACCAGACAATGCCGCTGGCCTGCGCCAGCAGGTGCTGGACTGGTTTGTCCGGCGCCAGCGCGCGGGCTGGGACGCGGCGGATGAGCAGGCCTTCCAGCAGTGGTTGCAGGCCGACGCCACGAACGGCAGCGCCTATGCGCAGTGGGAGCAGCACTGGAGCGCCATCGATGCCCTGCCCGCCGATGCCATCGCCCAGTTGCGCCGCAACCTGGCGCATGACAAGGCGCAGCTGAGCGCTGCAGAACAGGCTCCCGTCCGCCCTGCCACCGCAGGCATGGCGCCTGCGGCAGCCACGGCCATCGCAGGCCTGCGCCGCCGCTGGCTGCTGCCCTCGCTGGGCATGGCCGCTGCGGTGGTGATGACCAGCGGCACAGGCCTGCTGGCCTGGCAGCACTGGCAGGCGCAACCGGTATTCAAGCAGGCCTATGCCTCGCAGCGCGGCCAGCAGCTGGAAGTGCAGCTGCCCGATGGCAGCCAGCTGCGCCTGGACACCGCCACCCGCCTGGAAGTGACCTACTACCGCGACCGCCGCGAAGTGCTGCTGCACGAGGGCCAGGCCGTGTTCAGCGTGCAAGCCGGTCCGCAGCGCCCCTTCCATGTGCTGAGTGGCCCGGTCGGCATCACCGTGGTGGGCACGCGGTTCTCGGTGCGCTACACGCCCGGGCTGGCAGGCAGCGATGGCGTGCGTGTGGCGGTGGAAGAAGGCAAGGTGCGCGTGATACGCCGCGATGGGGCACCCGGCCCCGCGCTGGCGCAGATCGCCGACGCCCAGACCTTGGTGGCCGGCCAGCAGATCACGGCCGATGCCCAAGGCAGCCTGCGCCCCATCCAGCCCGTCGCCGCCGAAGGCATTGCCGCCTGGCGCGAGCACCGCATCAGCTTTGTCAACACGCCGCTCGCGCAGGCGCTGGCGGAGTTTGAGCGCTATGGCAACACCGGCCTCACCATCAACGATCCGGCGGTGGCCGCGCTGCGCCTGAGCGGCACCTTCGACCCCAGCGACACCCAGACCCTGCGCAAGATCCTGCCCCATGCACTGCCAGTGCGCTTGCAGCAGGTGGCGGGTGGGCTGGAAATACGCGCTGTGCGCTGAGATCCCGGCATCGGCACATTTTTCTTAAAAATTTTCGCGGTCATTACCGTATTTCCCGCATCTCGTGCGTCTACCTCAGTAGGAATGATTTGCATTGACTACTTTGAGGATCCCGATGTCGTACCCCCTTCTGCGCCCCGCTCCGCTGGCTTTGGCCATTGCTCTGGCCTTGGGCTCCGTGGCAGCCCATGCGCAAAGCGCCGCGCTGCCAGCCACGCCGCTGGCCTTCAGTATCCAGGCCCAGCCGCTGGCCGAGGCGCTCAATGACTGGGCGCGGCAAACGCGCATCCAGCTGATTGCCCAACAAGGCCTGGTCGCCGGCAAGCGGGCACCGGCCATCGTCGGCACCCTGACGCCGAACCAGGCGCTGGACCGCCTGCTGGCCGGCACCGGCCTGGTGGCCACGGTGGAAGGCCAGGCCGTGGTCATCAAGGCCGCATCGGTGGGTGAGGAAGGCGCGACCCTGGCGACCGTGACGGTGACGGCCGATGCCCAGCGTGACGGTGCCACCGAAGGCAGCGGCAGCTACACCCAGCGCGGCCCCAGCTCGACGGCCACGGGCTTGGGCCTGAGCCTGCGCGAGACCCCGCAGTCGGTCAGCGTGATGACCCGCCAGCGCATGGACGACTTCAAGCTCGACACCTTGACCGATGTGATGGAGCAGGCCCCCGGCATCGGCATCTACCGCCAGGGCAATGCCACCGACTTCCAGGCACGCGGCACCTCGGTCAACCTGCAGACCGATGGCATGGCCCAAGTGCGCAGCGGCTGGTACTACCTGACCAGCACCCTGTTCTCGCTCGACGACATGGCCGAGATCGACCACATCGATGTGCTCAAGGGCTCCTCGGGTCTGGTGGTGGGCAAGGGCGAATACGGTGCCACCGTCAACATGGTGCGCAAGCGCCCCACGCGGACCTTCCAGGCCAGCGTGCAAGCCAGCGCCGGCAGCTGGGACAGCTACCGCGCACAGGCCGATATCGGCGGCCCGCTCAACGAGGCCGGCACCCTGCGCGGCCGCCTGGTCGCATCGGCCACCGATGCCGGCAGCTTTCGCGACCATGAAGAAAGCCGAAGCAAGATGCTGTTCGGTACCTTGGAAGCCGACCTGAGCCCCGATACCTTGCTGAATGTCGGCTTTACCTACCGCCAGCGTGCGGCCAACGGCATCGGCACGACCCAACCCATCCAGGGCTACACCCGCGCGGGTGTCAAGACGCCCGACCGGCCACGTTCGTTCAACACCGGCGCACCCTGGGGCGGTTACGACCAGGACGCGGTCACCCTGTTTGGCAGCCTGGAGCAGCGCCTGGGCAATGGCTGGACCAGCAGCCTCAAGTTCTCGCACCAGCAGGTGCGCATGGACGATATGTTTGCCGGCTACCTCTACGACCAGGACCGCGTGAACTATGGCCGCTGGACCGACATGCGCAACAACAACTGGACGGTGAACCTGGACATCAAAGGCCCGTTCAGCATGCTGGGCCGCCAGCATGAGCTGCTCGCCGGCCTGGGCATCTCGCGCTTCCAAAGCAGCGTCAAACTGCCCTTGAACGCGCTGACCTTGTTGCCGCTCAATGGCCTGGGCACCAGCTATGACCAGGGCGGCGCCTACCTGCCCGAGCCCGACACCAGCAGCTGGACCTATGGCGACAACCGTTTCAGCCAAAAGCAGCGCTATGCCTATGCGGCAGGCCGCTTTCAGCTCAGCGATCCGCTGCAGCTGATTGCCGGCTTGCGCGTGACCAAGTTCGAAGAACGGGACACCACCCCGTACTGGTGGAACTACGACATGAACGAGAGTGCGGTCTACACGCCCTATGCCGGTCTGGTCTATGACTTCCACCCCAATATGTCGGCCTATGCCAGCTATGCCAGCATTTTTCAGCCGCAGACCTCGCAGGACGAGCAAGGCCGCACCCTCAAGCCCGAAGAGGGCAACACCTATGAGGTCGGTATCAAGGGTGAGTTCTTTGACAAGCGCCTGAATGCCAGCATCAGCCACTACTGGATCAAGACCAAGAACACCGCCGAGGAAACCGGTGGTCTGACACCCGGTGGCGATACCGCCTACCGCTCCGTCGCCTCTGCCACCCGCCACGGCTGGGAGCTGGAGCTGTCAGGCGAGCTGGCACGCGGCTGGCAGGCCCAGGGCAGCCTGGTGCGGCAGAACAGCTCGCTGAGCAACACCAGCCAGTACCCCGAGTACCAGTTCAAGCTGGGCAGCACCTACCGCTTTGACCAAGGTGCGCTGCGCGGTCTGACGGTCGGTGCCTCGACCCGCTGGCAGGACAAGACCTCCGTCAGCAACAGCGCCGCCACCCTGGAGCAAAGCAGCTACGCGCTGCTGGACCTCATGGCCCGCTACCAGGTCAACAAACAGCTGTCGTTCAGCATGAACATCAACAATGCCCTGGACAAGCACTACAAAGCTGGCGTGAACAACTTCAGCGCCATCGGCCTGTACTACACCTGGGGAGCTCCGCGCAGCGTAAACGTGGGCATGCGTTACGACTTCTGAGTCGGATGACGGGCAATCGCGGCACACATGAGCGCGGCTTGCCCATCACCTACTAAAAAGGCCCGCTGGCTTTCATGCCAGCGGGCCCGGGTGCTACAGAGTCAATAGCGCTTACTTGGCCTTCTCAAATGCTTCTGTCAGCCTATCGACTGCCTGTTCGATCTGGGCGACATCGGGCGCCGCAAACGACAGGCGCATCGAATGCAGGTTCGCGTTGTCGGCATAGAAGGCCTTGCCCGGCACAAAGATCACATTGGCCGCCACGGCGGCATCGAACAGCTTTTGCGGATCGATGCGGGCATCGAAAGTCATCCAGACAAACATGCCGCCAGCAGGCTGCACAAACTGCACCAGGTCACCCAGACGCGCCTTCAGGCCCTCGGTGAGGGCCAGCATGCGGCGCTGGTATTCGGCACAGGCCTTGGCCACAGCCTGGCCATAGCGGCCCGACTGCAGGTAGCTGGCGGCCACGGCCTGCGCCAGCGGCGAGGTGCAGAGGTCATTGGTCTGCTTGGCCACGGTGCAGCGGCGCAGCACAGCCGGGTCGGCCACCATCCAGCCCACGCGCAGGCCAGGGGCCACGGTTTTGGACAGGCTCGACAGGTAGACCACCGGGTTCTCGCCCTCGCCCAACTGCTGATGGGCCGCAGCATAGACCGGTGCGGGGCGGGCATCGGTGAAGGCCAGCTCGCCATAGGGATCGTCCTCGACCACGACAAAGCCATACTGCAGCGCCAGTTGCACCAGGCGGTCGCGGCGCTGCTGCACCAGCAAGGTGCCGCAGGGGTTGGAGAAGTTGGGCACGGTGTAAAGCAGCTTGGGGCGCTCGGCCACCGGCAGCGCAGCCAGCATGGCGGCCAGGGCATCCACATCCAGGCCATCGCCATCCACCGGCGTGCTCAGGATCCTGGCGCCCGCCTGGCGCAGCGCCGCAAGGGTGGCAGGGTAAGCGGGGGTCTCCACGCAGACGGTGTCGCCAGGCTGGATCAGCACGCGCAGCAGCAGGTCAAAGCCCTGTTGCGAGCCAGTGGTGACCAGCATGTCGGCAGCGCTGCAGCGGATGCCGCGTGCCTGGCACTGGGCCGCCAGCTGCTCGCGCAGCGCGGGCGAGCCTTCGGTGGCGCCGTACTGCAGCGCCGTGGCGCCCGTGGTCATCGCCTGCGCGGCTGCTGCGGCCAGGCCTTCCTGGTCGAACAGGCTGGGCGAGGGGTAGCCACCCGCCAGCGAGATCATGCCCGGGCGGCTCAGGTAGGGAAACAGCTCGCGGATGGGCGAGCCCTGGGGATTGGCGAATGCGGGAGTGAATTGAAAAAAGGACATGGCCTTGTCTCGCTGGGTTGTCTCTGGTAGTTGTTATTGGCCATGCCTGCCAACGCAGGCACGGCCAGGGTCTTAGTTCTTGGCGGTGCCCAAATCCACGGTGCCGCAGAGGTGCTGGGGATCCAGCCGGTCGCGCCAGCCATCGGCCCATTGCTGCAGCAGCGGCGGCGTAAAGCGTTGGTAATAGGCCAGGTTGTGCGGGCCCACGCCATGCTCGGCGCTGTAGCTGCCGCCAAAGTCCTGCACCACCATGCCGTAGATGGCATCGCGCAGGCGCTGCACCACGGCGGGGTCGTACTGCTCGGGCGCATCCTTGCGCCAGATGACGTTGAAGTGCACACCGCCATCGGCGATATGGCCAAAGTCCACCACCGTGAGGAAGGGGTAGTCGCGCGCCACCAGCTCACGGCCCTTGCGGCAGAACTCCATGATGCGCGAGCGCGGCACCGACACATCAAACGCAATCGGCTTGCCCAGTGCCCGCGCGCCTTCGCTGATGCTATGGCGCAGGTGCCACAGCTCGGTGGCATTGCCCAAGGCCGCGTTGACGATGGTCGACTCGAACTGGTCTTCCAGGAAGCTGTTGAGCGCCTCTTGCAGATCCAGCTGGCTGTATTTGGCAGCGGCATTGGCTTCCAGCTCGACCAGGATGGCGAACTCGGGCGCATCGTCCGGCGCAAAGGGGTTGCGCAGGTTGGGCACATGGTCAATGGCCGCCTGCATCGCATTGCCCGAGATGCCTTCAAATGCGGCCAGCCAATCGCCCAGGTCGCGCTCAAAGGCCTGCAGCAGTTCCATCACCGCCTCGTCCGAGGCCGGCACCACCAGCGCCGTGGCGCGTTGGGCCGGGCGGGCATGCACCTGGATGGTGGCCTGCGTCACGATGGCGCCGGCACCGGAGCCGCCGACAAACAGCTGCTTCCAGTCCACACCGGTATTGTTCTTGCGCAGCGCGCGGCCTAGCTCCACCACCTCGCCGGGCGGGTCCATCAGCACCACTTGCAGCGCCATCAGGTTGGAACGCACATCGCCGTAGCGGATCAGGCGCGTGCCACCGGTGTTGGTGGCCACCATGCCGCCGATCGAGGGATTAGCCCCCAGATCGATCGGGAACCAGAGGCCATGCGGTTCGAGCTTGTCGTTGAGCTCCTGCAGGGTCACGCCGGCATCGACGACCACGCTGCGGTTGGCCACATCCACCTCGCAGTGGCTGCGCAGACGCGAGAGGCTCAGCACCAGCTGGGTGCCGCTCATGTCCGGCGTGCTGGCGCCCACCATGCCGGTGTTGGCGCCTTGGGGCAGCAGCGCCAGGCCGCGCTCGGCGCAGAGCCGCACCACGGCCTGCACCTGTGCCACATCGGCGGGGCGCACCACCAGGCGTGCACGGCCCTGGCCGTAGCGCGCGCCCTCCTCATAGGCGGCCATGTCGGCGCCTTGCAGCACCCCGACTTCGCCCACAATCGCATGCAGTGCGCTCAGCAGCTCGCTGTTGTCCAGATCAGAGGCGGCCATCGCTCAGGCCACGCTTTCTGCCACGTCGGCTTGTGCCAGGGCCTCGCGCACCGCTTGCAAGGATGCGTCCTGCATCGCCTGGTACAGCGCGATCTCGTCATGCACCTGGGCGCCCAGGTCGGCTTCGAAAGCCTGCTGCGCCTGGTTGGCCTCGTAGTGCTTTTGCTCTTCGCCACCCAGGTTGGACTGGAAGATACCGGCCGCGCTCACTGGGAGAAAGTCCTCGTACACGATCGGCTCGGCACGCACCACGCCGTCGGCAATCAGGGTCTCGATATCGGCCGAGGCATCGCCCACGGGCTGCTGCAGCACATAGCGGTAGAAGGCCAGGCCTTGCTGGCGCATGGCATCGTGGCTGTCGGGGAAGGCGGCAAAGGACGACTCCAGGCGGTCCTGGTAGTTGGCGCTGGCGCTACCGGCATTGCCCATGCTGCGCACATTGGCCAGCAGGCTGTCGTACAAGGCACGGCCCTTGCGGGTCAGGGCCACGCCGCGCTGCTCGATCTCGCCAAAACGGGCGGTGTGCGTGCCCTGGTCATCGCTGCCGGGGAAGTTCACGCGCTCCTGCAGCGCCTTGAAGCTGGTCTGGCGCAGCAGGATCGGGCAGGCGCGGCGGGGTGGGCCTTCGACCACATCCTTGGCATCCATGCCATGGGCGGGCATGCCCAGCTGGGCGGCGTCGATATCGAGGGTGCGCGGCGTCAGGTGGTTGATGTGCGGGCCCTTGAAGCAGACCACATCGGCCACCAGGCGGTGCGCCTTGTGCAGCTTGTCGTAGGTGGCGGCATCCACGGTTGCCTCGCTGTGCCAGCGGAAGGTCTCCAGCGCTTCGCGCACAAACTCGTCGGCCTGGGCATCGGTCAGGCCACCGGCGGCTTCGCACTGGGCGATCAGCGCCAGCGCGCGCTCGGTAAAGATCTGGCGGCGCGCCAGGATGGCGGCCGACTGCGCGCGCAGCGCCTCATCGGCCAGCAGGTCCAGGCGCAGCAGCGAGGTGAACACGCGGAAGGGGTTGCGGTTGAGCGAGCTGCCCAAGACCGGGCGGAAGGCGGTGGAGTGCACCGGCACGCCCGCCACCGACAGGTCGTAGTAGCCCACGGCCTCCATGCCCATCACGGCAAACAGGCGGCGCAAGGTGGACAGCTCTTCCTTGGTGCCCACGCGGATCGCGCCATGGCGCTCCACATCCAGGCGGTCCAGCTCGTCGGCCTGCGCCATCGCATTGGCCAGTGCGGGCTGGGCCTTCAGCACCTCGCCATTGACCTGGGCCACCAGTTCCATCAAGTTGCCGTATTGCGGCACTTCGTCGCGGTACATATCGGACATGGCGCGGGAGAAGCGCGAACGAACCTCATCGGGGTGCACAAATTGGGTCATCGTGGGTACCAGATCAATAGCTAATAAAACGGGGAAACGGGCCTGGTGCCAGCCGCCACAGACAGCGGGCGCACCAGGTCAGCACTGCGCGTCATGCTAGGCAGTGCCTTGTGCCAGGTCAAACGACAATAGCGCGGCAAATTATTCCAATTACGCACAACATGGCCAGGGGCTGCGTCTGCGATGCGCGATGCGATGTGGGGCGCGCCCATCCATGGCCTGGGTGCGCGGCCTGCGGGCATAAAAAAACCCAGCCGGGGCTGGGTGGGGTGCAGGGTGCAAGCGCCTGGCTTACTGGTCGGCGTAGGCTTCCAGTGGCTTGTCGTTCGGCTCTTGCAGCAGCTTCTTCAGCGTGTCGCTCATCGGCAGGTTCAGCGCCTGGCCCTTGGGCGGGATGGGTTGCATGAACCACTTGTCATAGACCTTGGCCAGCTCGCCGGACTTCATCATCTTGCTCAAGCTGTCGTCCACGGCCTTCTTGAAGGCGGGGTCGTCCTTGCGGAACAGCAGCGCAATCGGCTCCGATCCCAGCGCCTCGCCGACAATCTTGTAGCCAGCGGGGTTGGCCGAGTTGGCGATCACGCCAGCCAGCAGATTGTCATCCAGCACAAAGGCGTCGGCACGGCCCGATTCGAGCAGCATGAAGCTTTCGAAGTGGTCCTTGCCCAAGGTGGTGGGCAGGTTGATGCTGTTGTCCTTGGCGAACTTGCGCAGCAGCTGCACGGCGGTGGTACCGGCCGAGGCCGCCACGGTCTTGCCATCGAGCTGCTTGACGCTGGTGATGTTGGAGTCAGCTCGCACCGCTGCGCGCACCTGGCTCACATAGGTGGTCACCGCAAAGGCCACTTGCTTTTGGCGGCTCAGGTTGTTGGTGGTGGGGCCGCAGCCGATGTCCACGGTGCCGTTTTGCACCAGTGGCATCGTGTTCTGGGCCGTCAGCGCCATGTATTCAATCTTGGCCTTGGGCGCGATTTCCTTGAGCACGCGCTCGCAGAGCTCGACATGGTAGCCGCCGAAAGTCTGGTTGGAACCAATCGCATAGGCCATTGGGGCCGAGCTTTCACGCACGCCAACCACCACCTTGCCGGTGCTGTTGATCTTGTCGAACGTGCTTTGCGCAAACGCCGCGCCGCCGGCAGCAAAAGCCACGGCTGCAGCAACCATCTTGATGCTGAATTTCATTATGTACTCCTTGGAAATGACGAATTGGCAGCCAGGCGTGGGCCCGAAGCTGCTCCACCAGCTTTGTGATTGCGCTGGCTTGGCACGCTGCGCATGCGCGCTTGAAGACCAAATGGATGCACAGGTTTTGCGCCAGCGCATCCAGCCTCCGAGTATTCCAGAGAGTCGCGCCAATCCCTAGCGCGTATTTCGAAGCATGTGTTGCTGTTTTGGAAACACCGTGCTGCACTGCCGTATCTGCGTTAGCAGCAGACGGCAGTGCCTGGCGATCAGCCTTATGGCGCCAAGCGGCTCACCAACGCCACGGTCGAAGGGTCCACGCCCTGCCAGTCGCCCTGGTCGCGGCGGGCAAACAGGTCCTTGGCCAATTGCTTGCCCAGCTCCACGCCCCACTGGTCAAAGCTGTTGATGCCCCAAAGCGCTCCGCTGACAAACACACGGTGCTCGTACAGCGCGATCAACGCCCCCAGCGAGGTGGGGGTGAGCTTGTCCATCAACAAGAAAGTGCTGGGCCGGTTGCCCGGGCAGTACTTGGGGCCCTGCTCTTCGGTGCGGCCCACCAGCAGCGCCTGGGCCTGCGCAATGGCATTGATCACCAGGTTGTTCTGGTGGCTGGCCAGGTTCTTGCCGCCCTCACGCGCAGCAATGAACTCCACCGGGATCACATCGCGGCCCTGGTGGATCATCTGGAAAAAGGCGTGCTGGCCATTGGTGCCGGGCTCACCCCAGACCACGGGCGATGTGGCAAAGGGCAGCGGCTGGTTCTGCACATCGCGGCCCTTGCCATTGCTTTCCATCTCCAGCTGCTGCAGGTAGGCCGACAGCCGGCGCAGGCCATGGCTGTAGGGCGCCACACAGCGCGTGGCAAAGCCGTGGAAATTGCGGTACCAGACATCGAGCAGGCCCAGGCGCACCGGCAGGTTCTGCGCCAGCGGCGCGGTCTTGAAGTGCACATCCATGTCATGCGCGCCTTGCAGCATGGCCCGGAAGGACTCGGCCCCCACCGCAATCGCAATCGGCAGGCCGATCACCGACCACAGCGAGTAGCGGCCGCCGACCCAGTCCCAGAAACCCAGGGTGGTGTCGATGCCAAAGGCCGCTGCCGCCTCGGTATTGGTGGTCAGCGCCCAGAAATGCTTGGAGATCGACAGCGCCGCGCTGCGGTCCTCGCTGCCGCCTTGCGCCAGGAACCAGTCGCGCGCCGAATGCGCGTTGACCATGGTCTCCAGGGTGGTGAAGGACTTGGACGCGACCAGGAACAAGGTGCTCTCGGGCCGGGTCTGCGCCAGCACATGGCCCAGCTCATGCCCGTCCACGTTCGACACAAAGTGGAAGCGCTTGCCGGCAATGCGCCAGTCCTCCAGCGCATTGACCACCATGGCCGGGCCCAGGTCCGAGCCACCGATGCCGATGTTGACGATGTCGGTGATCTGCGGATTGGCACGCACCTGCTCGGCCAGCGCCAGCATCTGTGCCAGGCTGTCGTGTACATCGGCCAGGGCCTCACGCACAAAGGCGGGGCTATCGGGCAACCAGCGCTCCAGGCCCTCGGCGGGTTGGCGCAGCAACCAGTGCATGGCCGCCCGGCCTTCGGAGCAGTTGACCTGCGCACCGGCAAACATCGCATCGCGTGCCTGCTCCAGACCGCAATCGAGGGCCAGCTGCAGCAAAAGCTGCTGGCTTTGGCTGTCGATCAGGTTCTTGGACAGGTCGGCTAACAGATGGGGCGCCTGCTGGCTGAACTGGTCCAGCCGGGTTGCATCGTCGGCAAAGGCCGCACGCAGGTCCAGGCCTCGGCCCTCAGCGTCGTAGTATTTTTGCAGTTCTTGCCACGCGGGGGTTTCATCGCAGCGCTTGCGCTGCGTCGCACATTCTCGGTTCATAGGACAGTGTAAATGGCTGCACGGGGCTGCCAGGCGGGCTGGCAGCCGCCCGATCAGGCCGATTGCAACAACTTGTCGAGCTTGATGGCATCGGCCACAAAGGCGCGTATGCCTTCGGCCAGCTTTTCGGTGGCCATCGCGTCTTCGTTCAGTGCAAAGCGAAAGCCCGCTTCGTCGTACTGCACGCGCTCCAGCGACAGCGCCTTGGCCGCTTCGGCGTTCAGCGCGGGCTGCAGCGGTGCATCGGCAGCGGCCAGTTGGGCCAGCAGCTCAGGCGAGATGGTCAGCAGATCGCAGCCAGCCAGCGCGGTGACCTGGCCGATATTGCGGAAGCTTGCGCCCATCACTTCGGTGGTGATGCCGAAATGCTTGTAGTAATCAAAAATGGCCTTGACCGATTTCACACCCGGGTCGTTGGCGCCGGCCATCGCGGCCTCGTCCCAGTTGCTGCCGGCCTGCTTCTTGTACCAGTCATAGATACGGCCGACAAAAGGCGAGATCAGCTGCACCTTGGCCTGGCCGCAGGCAATGGCCTGGCACTGCGCAAACAGCAGGGTCAGGTTGGTGTGGATGCCTTGCTCTTCCAAGGCCTTGGCGGCCTGGATGCCTTCCCAGGTCGATGCGATCTTGATCAGCACGCGATCGATGTGTACGCCCTCAGCCTCGTACAGCGCGATGATGCGCTGGGCCCGGGCCACCGTCGCATCGGTGTCGAACGACAGGCGGGCATCGACCTCGGTCGACACGCGGCCCGGAATGATGGACAGGATCTCGGCGCCAAAGCGCACCAGCAGGCGGTCCATCACCTCGTCCAGCGGCTTGCCGCGGAACTTTTGCACGGTCTCGGTCAGCAGCGGCGCGTAATCGGCCTTTTGCACGGCCTTGAGGATCAGGGACGGGTTGGTGGTCGCGTCTTGCGGCTGGAACTGCGCCAGCTGGTGAAAGTCACCGGTATCTGCCACTACCGTGGTCAGCGCTTTGAGTGCATCGAGTTGGTTCATGGTCTGCTCTTGGTCAATATCCGGTCTGACGTGCTTGTCTCCCCTCCTGCGCACGGCGGCCAACACGAGGGGCGCTCAAGCTTAACCGAACTTATGCGCGGTTTGAGGCTGTCTGCATTCTACGGCTTCTCCTATGTCCGTGAAACTGAGTTACATTAATCCCTGCCTTGATGTTCAGGAAGTTTCATGCGTTTTGATCTGGTTTTGTTTGGTGGCACCGGCGATCTGGCCTGGCGCAAATTGCTGCCCGCGCTGTTTCAATCTTTCCGCCATGGCAGCCTGCCTGCCGACGGGCGCATCATCGGCGTAGGCCGTGGCGCAATGAGCGACGACGAGTACCGCGCGCTGATCGCCCAGCGGCTGGCCGAGGTCGAGGCCGACAAGCGGCCCAGCGATGCGGAATTTGCCCGCTTTGCCCAGCACCTGCACTACCTGCGCATGGACCTGTCGCAGCCGGCCGACTATGCCGCGCTGCGCGAGCTGCTGCAGGCGCGCGATGCCGACACCGTCGTGATGTACCTGGCCACGGCGCCTTCGCTGTTCACCACCGTCTGCGAGCAGCTGGGCGCTGCGGGCCTGGCCACCGAGCGCACCCGCGTGGTGCTGGAAAAGCCGCTGGGGCATGACCTGCCATCGAACCGCGCCATCAACGCGGCCGTGCGCGAGGTGTTTTCCGAAGCGCAGATCTTCCGCATCGACCACTACCTGGGCAAGCCCTCGGTCCAGAACCTGCTGGCGCTTCGTTTTGGCAATGCCATCTTCGAGCCACTGTGGCGGCGCGAGAACATCGCCAGCATCGAGATCACGATGGCCGAGCAGCTGGGTGTGGAAAAGCGCGGCGAGTTCTACGAAAGCACCGGCGCGCTCCGCGACATGGTGCAAAACCATGCGCTGCAGCTGCTCTGCGCGATTGGCATGGAGCCGCCCATCAGCGCCGATGCCGATGCCATCCGCAATGAAAAGCTCAAGGTGCTGCAATCACTCAAGCGCTGGACACCCGAGACGGTGATCCGCGACGTGGTGCGCGGCCAGTACGCGGCCGGTCAGATTGCCGGCAAGCCGGTGCCGGGCTACCGCCAGGAAGAAGGCGTCTCCCCCAACAGCCAGACCGAAACCTTTGTGGCGCTGCGCACCGAGATCAGCAACTGGCGCTGGGCCGGCGTGCCCTTCTTCATCCGCACCGGCAAACGCCTGGCCGGGCGCGAGGCCTCGATCGTGGTGCATTTCCGCCAGGTGCCGCATGCCATCTACCGCACGCCGCTGGGTGCCGCCAACCGCCTGACCATCCACCTGCAGCCCAAGGATGGCCTGACCCTGCAGCTGATGGCCGCCGCGCAGAGCCAGGCCGATACCGGCGGCGTGCAGACCTTGTCGCCGGCTGCGCTGGACCTGGACTTTGACCAGCGCTTCGGCACCGAGCGCGTGGGCGCCTACGAACGCCTGCTGCTCGATGTGATCGCCGGGCGCCTGAACCTGTTTGTGCGCGCCGACGAGCAGGAGGCCGCCTGGCAATGGGTGGAGCCGATTCTGGAGGCCTGGCAACAGGCCAATGCCCGTGGCGAAAGCCCGCGCCCCTATGTGGCCGGGCATTGGGGCCCGGGCGCCGCCAGCGCGCTGGTGGCGCGCGACGGCCACAGCTGGATGGAAGAGTTTTGACCGCCGCCGCCCACCACCGCTTCACCCGCTTCAAGGTAACGCCATGCTAGACCGCATCACCGCCTCCCTCCCCTCGCTGGCACCGGCCGAGCAGCGCGTGGCGCGCCTGGTGCTGGCCGATCCGCGTGCCTTTGCCTCGCGCCCGGTGCGCGAGCTGGCCGAACTGGCCCATGTCAGCAAGCCCACCGTGGTGCGCTTTTGCCGCAGCATGGGTTATGACGGCCTGGCCGATTTCAAGCTCAAGCTGGCCGGCAGCGTCAGCGAAGGCGTGCCCTTTATCCACCGCAGCGTCGATGCCGATGACAAGACCAGCGATGTGCTGGTCAAGGTGGTGGACAACTCGGTCGCGGCCTTTCTGGCCTACCGCAATGCCGCCAGCACCACGGCGCTGGAGGCGGCATCCAGCGCCATCGTGGCGACCTGGCAGGCGGGCAAGCGCATCGAGTTCTATGGCGTGGGCAACTCCGGCATCGTCGCCCAGGATGGGCAGCACAAGTTCTTTCGCCTGGGCGTCACCAGCCTGGCGACCAGCGATGGCCATATGCAGGTGATGAGTGCCACCATGCTGGGCGCGGGCGACTGCGCCATCGTCATCTCCAACTCCGGCCGCACCCGCGACCTGATGGATGCCACCGACATCGCCAAGCGCAATGGCGCCACAACGATTGCCATCACCGCCAGTGGCTCACCGCTGGCACGTGCGGCCAATATCCACCTGGCGGCCGACCACCCCGAGGGCTACGACCGCTACAGCCCCATGGTCTCGCGCCTGCTGCACCTGCTGATCCTGGATGTGCTGGCCACCAGCGTGGCGCTGCGCATCGGCGAGCCGCTGCAGCCGGTGCTGCAGCAGATGAAGGACAACCTGCACGCCAAGCGCTATACCTGACGGCGTTTTTACCTTGCCAGAACGAAAAAAGGGGCAGCCTAGGCTGCCCCTTCGTCATGCGGCGTCAGCGATTAACGCGCGTCCACAAAGCTCTTGGTGCTGTACAGGTCGGTAGACAGGCGCTTGAGCGCTGGCAGACCGGTCGTTGCATCCTTGGGCTGCGATTCGATGTAGTTGAAGAACACATCGGCATCGAGCACGCCGATGTCGAGGCGGCGCGCTGTAGGCACGGAGGCCAGGGTCTTGTAGCCGTCACCGCCGTTGGCGTTGAAGCTCAGCACGAACAGACGGTAGGTCTTGCCCTGGTCCAGCGCAGCCCATTGGCCGGTGGTGGTGTCGCGCACTTCGATGCCCGTGACACGGCTGCCAAAGGCGGCCTTGGCATTCACGTCAAAGCGCATGCCGCCGGTGTAAGGGTAAGGACCGGTCGAGCCACCAACACCGTACACGGCTTCCAGGCCGTCTTCGAGCATGCCCTTGACTTCGGTGCCGGTCACATCCAGGCGGAACAGCATGTTGCCAAACGGCAGCACCTGGATCGCATTGGCAGCGGTCACTTCACCGTTCAAAGGAATGCGCACGCCACCACCGCTTTGCAGCGAGATGTCGGCACCGCCGTAGTGTTCGTTGGCCACTTCCAGGTAGGACTGGGCCACCAGCTGCTGGATGTCGCCACCGCGCAGGCTGACGCTGCCTTCGGTGTTGCAGGCCGCGCTGGAGCGGCTGTAGTCCGAGCTGCCTTCGCCGCCCGGTACACGGCGCGAGCACAGCTCTTGCGGTGCATAGGCCACCTTGGTCACGTTGAAGTTGGCAACCTTTTCGGTGAAAGGCTTGAGCACGGCGGCGGCCTGGGCCGAAGGCGCGGTGATGCGCAGGAAGCCGGCGGCATTTACGCTGCTGATGATGGACGTGCGCTGGGCTTCGGTTGCGGCAGTGCCGGCGATCTTGAAATCATCGCCGATCAGCACGTGCGGCGTGCCTTCGCACTGGCTGACCACGCCGTCCTTGTCGAACTTGACCTTCAGCTCGCCCACGACTTGCGAGTATTCCCAGGCCTGCACGATGCAGACGGGCTTGCCGTCGAGGTCGGTGGTGTTGGTGGGGTAGGCACCGCCTGGCGTGCCCACACCGATGGTCTTCATCGCGTCTGGGCCCAGCAGGGTGTGCGAGTCACCGCCGACGATCACGTCCACACCGCGCAGCTTTTTGGCGATGGTGCGGTCGTTGTCGTAGCCAATATGGCTCAGCAGCACAATGCGCTTGACGCCTTGGGCCTGCAGCTTGTCGATCTCGCGCTGGGCCGCCACGGCTTCGTCTTCGAACAAGGTGTCTGGGTCCGGGCTGGACGAGGCCTTGGTCTTTTGCGCAATGGTCAGACCGACGATACCGATCTTCTGGCCGCCACGTTCCACCACGGTGGAAGGCGAGACCATGTTCGGTGCGCGGCTGGCGTTCAGGGCCGAGTTGGCGCCGAACTGCACGTTCGCGCTCAGCACCGGCGTGGTGCAGCCACCGGACTTGAGGCGGTCCAGGATGCCCTTGAGGCCCGAGTCGCCCTTGTCGAATTCGTGGTTGCCCAGGGTGTAGGCATCAAAGCACACGGTGTTGAGCATGGCCATGTCGGCCTCACCATCGGCACCTGCGCGGTTGAAGTACAGGGTACCGGTCACCGCATCGCCGGCGTGCAGCTTCAGCACATTGGTCGACTGGGCAGCGATCGCTTCGATGGCGGCCGTCACGCGGGGGAAACCTGCGGCGTCCACGGTCACGGCCGTGGTCTTGCCGTCCACGGGCAATTGCAGGGTGGCCGTCTTGCTGGCCAAGGTGGAGTGGTGGTCGTTGATGTGCAGGATCGTCAGCACATCGTCTTTTTCGCTGTCGTTGTCGCTGGAGCCGCCTCCACCGCAAGCCACCAACACGGCAGCCGCTACACCGCACACCGTCCAAACCATCACCTGACGTGCACCCTCTCGCACTGACAATGCAACCATTTCTGCTCTCTCCGTTTTGACAAAGAGCTCTATGGTTTGTCCGCTAGATGACGTAGGTGTGACTTTCTGTAATACCAAAGGGGCTTGTCAAGGCACCCGCTCCATGAAAAAACCGGCGTCCAGGACGCCGGTTGGATGGCTTGCCTGCGTGAAGCGCAGGCGGCAACCGCTGCATCACAGCACGGGGATGCGCCCTTCTTCCACCGCATGGCAGGCGACCTTCACGCCACCATCGTCCAGCAGCTGTGGGCGCTCGCTGCGGCAGCGCTCATTGGCCAGCGGGCAGCGCGGGTTGAAGGCGCAACCGGTGGGTGGGTTCAGCGGATTGGGCACCTCGCCCTGCACGGGGGTGCGCGCCTTGCCGGTGTCGTGCATCTTCGGAATGGCATCGAGCAGCATGCGCGTATAGGGGTGGCGTGGTTTGGCAAACAGGGTTTGCTTATCGGCCAGCTCTACAAGCCTACCCAAATACATGACACCCACCTGGTCGCTGACATGGCGCACCACCGCGAGGTTGTGCGAGATGAACAGATAGGTCAGACCGCGCTTTTTCTGCAGGTCCTTCATGATGTTCAGCACCTGGGCCTGCACGGAGACGTCGAGCGCCGAGGTGGGCTCGTCGCAGACCAGAAACTCCGGCTCGGTCGCCAGTGCACGGGCGATGGAGATGCGCTGGCGCTGCCCGCCCGAAAACTGGTGCGGGTACTTGAGCATGTCCATCGGCGCCAGGCCCACCTGCACCAGCAGCTCGGCCACGCGGGCCTTGAGCTGCTCGGTATTGGTGATCAGGCCATGCTCCTTGAGCGGCTCGCCAATGATCTGCTCGACCGACCAGCGCGGGTTCAGGCTGGCATAGGGATCCTGGAAGATCATCTGCACGCGGCGGCGCATGGCACGCGCGTTCGGGTCGCGGAAGGCGGCATGCGCATCCTGGCCGTCGAAGGTGAAGGTGCCGCGCGTGGGGCCGTACAAGCCCACCAACAGGCGCGCCACCGTGCTCTTGCCGCAGCCGGACTCGCCCACCAGGGCCAGGGTCTTGCCCTTTTCAATGTCAAAGCTCACGCCATCGACGGCGCGCAGCAGGCTGCGCGGCTTGCGCTCCAGCACCCGGTTGAGCCAGGGTGCGGACACATCAAAGGTCTTGGCCAGGTCACGGGCCTGCACCAGGGGCTGCTTGTCGCCCGCGTTTGGCAGCGCTGCTGCGTCCTTGTTCGTCATGGTTGCCATCTCGCTCATACCGTGTCCTCGGTGGCAGCCACTTGGGGCTGGTAATCGGGCGCATGCAGCCAGCAGGCGGCCTGAGTGGCGCCAGCCGTCATCAGCTCGGGGCGCTGCTCCATGCAGCGGTCAAACACCTGGGGGCAGCGCGGGTTGAAGGCGCAGCCCTTGGGGATGGCATTGAGCCGGGGCATGGCGCCATCGATCTGGTTGAGGCGTTCGCGGTCGGCTTCCATATCGGGGATGGACGCCATCAGGCCGCGGGTATAGGGGTGCGCCGGGTGGTTGATCACCTCATGCACCGGGCCGATTTCTGCAATACGGCCGGCATACATCACCGCGACCCGGTCACAGGTCTCGGCGATCACGCCCATGTCATGGGTGATCAGCATCACGGCCGCGCCACGGGTGCGGCAGATGTTCTTGAGCAGGCTGATGATCTGCGCCTGGATCGACACGTCGAGCGCGGTGGTGGGCTCGTCGGCCACGATCAGCTTGGGCTCGGCGGCCAGCGCCAGCGCAATCACCACCCGCTGGCGCATGCCGCCGGAGAACTGGTGCGGAAAATGGTCAATCCGCTCTTCGGCCGCCGGAATGCCGGTGTCCTTGAGCAGCTGGATCGCGCGCTGGCGCGCCTCGGTCGCCGAGAGCTTGAGGTGGGTCTGGATGGTCTCGATCAGCTGGCGGCCCACGGTGTAGAGCGGGTTCAGCGAGGTGAGCGGATCCTGGAAGATCGCGCCAATGCGGCGGCCCCGGATATGGCGCATCTTGTCCGCGGACAGGTTGTCGATGCGCTCGCCTTCGAGCACGATCTCGCCCGAGGCCACATGGCCTGGCGGCTCCAGCAGGCCGATGATGGATGCGCCGGTCAGCGACTTGCCTGCGCCCGATTCACCGACCACGCCCAGGATCTCGCCGGGGGCGATGGAGAACGAGATATTGTCCAGCGCCCGCAGCACACCATGGCGATTGGGAAACTCGACCACCAGATTTTTAACTTCCAACAATGACATCGTGGTTGTTCCTTATTCGTCTTGTGTCCGCACCATCAGCGCAGGCGCGGGTTGAGCGCATCGCGCAGCCAGTCGCCCAGCAGGTTGACCGACAGCGCGATCAGCACCAGCATCAGGCCCGGGAAGATGGTGATCCACCATTCGCCGGAGAACAGGTAGTCATTGCCCACGCGGATCAGGGTGCCCAGCGATGGAGAGGTGGGCGGCGCGCCCACGCCCAGGAAGGACAGGGTCGCCTCGGTGATGATGGCCGTCGCCACCTGGATGGTGGCCAGCACCATGACGGGGCCCAGCACATTGGGCAGCACATGCTTGACCATGATGCGCAGCGGCGCCACACCGGTAACGCGGGCGGCCTGCACATATTCCTTGTTGCGCTCGACCATCGTCGAGCCACGCACCGTGCGTGCGTATTGCACCCAGCCGGTCAGCGAGATCGAGATGATCAGCACGCCAAAGGCCAGCGATTCATTGGCATTGGGGAACACCGCGCGGCCCACACCTGCGATCAGCAGGGCCACCAGAATGGCGGGGAAGGACAGCATCACATCGCAGAGGCGCATCAGCACCGAATCGATCCAGCCGCCCTTGAAGCCGGCCAGCAGGCCCAGGCCCACGCCGACCACGACGGACAAGGCCACCGAGGCCAGGCCCACGATCAGCGAAATGCGGGCGCCATACATCAGCGCCGACAGAATGTCGCGGCCCTGGTCATCGGTGCCCAGGATGTACTTCCAGCCGCCCTCGTCGCTCCACACCGGCGGAATGCGCGCGTCGCTCAGCTCCAGGGTGGTCAGGTCAAAGGGGTTATGGGGCGCCACCCAGCCGGCAAACAGCGCGCAGAACACGCATACCGCCGCAATGAGGGCCGCCACGATGGCCGTGGGCGACTTGCGAAAGCTGTAGCCCACATCGCTGTCCATCCAGCGCCTGATTCTGTTTTTCATCGTCATCTTCTCTCTCTAATCGCTGGCCGCTGCAAGGCAGCGGCCCGGGGCGTTTACTTCTTCACCGTCATCCACTTGAAGGGCATGAAGCCATCGGCCATCTGCACCAGCTCCACGTTCTTGCTGACACCCCAGTTCATGAACTGCTGGTGCAGCGGCAGGTAGCCCACATCGTCGGCCACGGTTTGCAGCGCTTCGTGGATCGCCTGGTTGCGCTTGGTCGTGTCGGTCTCGGACTGCACCTGGTGGGTCAAGGCATCGACCTTGGGATTGCAGTAGTTGCCGTAGTTGAAGGCGCCGGCACCCTTGCCGTCATTGCAGTTCATCAAGGCCAGCAGCGGGTTGTGGGCGTCGTAGGTGGAGGGCGTCCAGCCGAGGATGTAGAAGGCGGTTTCGTTGCGCATGATGCGCGGGAAATACGTGCCCTTGGTCTCGGCATTGAGCTGCACCTTGACGCCGATCTTGGCCAGGTTGGCCGACACCGCCTGGCAGATGCGGCTGTCATTGATGTAGCGGTCGTTCGAGCAGTTCAAGGTCAGCGAGAAGCCATCGGGGTAGCCCGCCTCGGTCAGCAGCTTCTTGGCAGCGGCCGGGTCGTAAGGCAGGCGCTTGATGTCCTCGGGATAGCCATTGACGCCCTTGCCGATCAAGGTGGCCAGGTTGCCCGATGCGCCGCGCATCACCTGCTTGTGCAGGCCTTCGATATCGATGGCCTGGTAAAAGGCTTGGCGCACGCGCTTGTCCTTGAACGGGTTCTTACCCTTGACGCTGGAGTTCAGCAGCTCATCGCGCTTCTGGTCCATGCCCATGAAGATGGCGCGCAGCTCCGGTCCGGACACCACGCGGGTGCTGCCGGTGTTGGCCACGCGGTCCAGATCCTGCACCGGCACCGGGTCGATCACATCGACCTGGCCCGACAGCAACGCGGCCACCCGCGTGGCATCGTTGGCCACCGGCGTGTAGACGACTTCCTGCACATTGCCGTCGATCTTGTCCCAGTAGTTGGCGCTGCGGTTGAAGACGGTGCGCACATTGGGCTGGCGCTCGCGCACGCGGTAGGGGCCGGTGCCATTGGCCTTGAACGAGGCCGTGTTCTCGATGCCCTTGCGACGGTCCACCGGGTTGACAGCATTGTTGGCTTCGGACCAGGCCTTGCTCATGATGTAGACCTGCGAGATCATGCTCGGCAGGATCGGGGCCGGGTCCTGGGTCTCGATGTCGACCGTGTAGTCGTCGACCTTGCGCGTTTCCTTGATGGGGTTGGTGTAGGACTTCATGTCCGAACCTTCCAGCTGCGTGCGCATCATCGAGAACACCACATCATCAGCCGTGAACGGCGTGCCATCATGGAACTGCACGCCCTTGCGCAGGGTGAAGCGCCAGACGTTGGGCGAGATCTGCTCCCACTTGGTGGCCAGCACCGGGCGCAGGCTCAGATCCTTGTTGCGGCCGGCCAGGGGCTCGTAGACGTTGCCGGTCACGCTCAACTGCACCGTCTCATTGAAGGAATGCGGGTCCATGGACAGGGCATCGCCCTGGGAACCGATGCGCACGGTCTGCGCGCCGGCGGAAACATAGGCGGCAGCCAACATCGATACCAACAAGGTCTTGCTCATCGTGTGTTTCATCGTTTTCCCCTTTTCTGAAGTCCGGCCCAACCGGGGCCGGGTGCTGAGGCTTTAGCCCAATGCAAGTGGCATGCCACGCTCGACGATGCCGGCATGCAGCGCCGCACCCAGCGGCAGCACATCGTCATTGAAGTCGTAGCGGTTGTTGTGCAGCGGAATGATGTCGTCACCCACAGCCTGGCCCAGGCGCAGATAGGCGCCGGGCTTTTGCTGCAGCATGAAGGAGAAGTCCTCCGCACCCATGCTCGGATCCATGTTGCGCACCACCAGTGGCTCACCGACCAGATCGGCCGCCACATCGCCGGCAAACAGCGCTTCATCCGAGGTGTTGATCGTCGCCGGGTAGGAGCGCTCGTACTGCAGCTGCGCATTCACACCAAAGGCCAGGCCCAGCGCCTGGCACAGCTCGCCCAGGCGGCGCTCGATCATGTTCTGCACATCGGGGTTGAAGGTGCGCACCGTGCCCACCAGGGTGGATGAGCCAGGCGTCACGCTGAAGGCGGCCAGGTCACCGGATTGCACCGCGCAGATGCTGATGACGGCTGCATCGATCGCGCGCACATTGCGCGAGACGATGGACTGGATGGCGGTGATCAGATGGGCCGATGCCAGCACCACATCATTGGTCTGGTAGGGATGGGCACCATGGCCGCCCTTGCCGGTGATATTGATCTGGATGCGGTCAGCCGCCGCCATCATGGCGCCGGGGTTGATGCCGATCATCCCCTGGCGCATCGCAGGCCAGTTGTGCATCGCATAGACCGAATCGACCGGGAAGCGATCGAACAGGCCGTCCTGGATCATCTCGCGCGCACCGGCATAGCCCTCTTCGCCGGGTTGGAAGATCAGCACGGCGGTGCCGTCAAAATTGCGGGTCTCGGCCAGGTAGCGGGCCGCGCCCACCAGCATGGCGGTGTGGCCATCATGGCCGCAGGCGTGCATCAACCCCTGCTTGCCCGAACGCCAGCTGCAATTGCCCTGCTCGGTGATCGGCAGCGCATCCATGTCGGCGCGCAGGCCGACCATGCGGCCGCTGCCGTGCTTCTGGCCCCGGATCACGCCGACCACGCCGGTCTTGCCGATGCCCTGGTGGATCTCGTCCACGCCGCAGAGCCGCAAGGCCTCGCTGACGCGGGCAGCGGTGTATTTTTCTTCGAAACCCAGCTCCGGATTGGCATGCAGGTCACGGCGGAAGGCCGTCAGCTCCGGATGGATCTGGGCCAGGTGAGAAAAGGCGCGCGAGCTCGCGTTATAAGGCAGACGTGGCATCTCAGTGCCCTCCCGATTTTTCGACGCGCAGGCGCGGGTCAACAGCAAAATACAACAGATCGACCACGAGGTTGATCACCACAAAAATCAGCGCAATCAGGCACAGGTAGGCGGCCATGACGGGAATATCGGCAAAGGTCACCGCCTGGATGAACAGCAGGCCCATGCCCGGCCACTGGAACACGGTCTCGGTGATGATGGCGAAGGCAATCAGGCCGCCCAGCTGCAGACCGGTGATGGTCATCACCGGCACCAGCGTGTTCTTCAAGGCATGGCCAAAGTAGATGGTGCGGTTGCTCAGGCCCCGGGCCTTGGCAAACTTGATGTAGTCAGTGCGCAGCACTTCCAGCATCTCGGCGCGCACCAGACGCATGATCAAGGTGAGCTGGAAGACCGCCAAGGTGATGGCCGGCAGGATGATGTGGTGCCAGCCCTTGGCGCTCAGCAGGCCAGTGCTCCAAAAGCCCAGCTGCATCGTCGTGCCACGGCCAAAGCTCGGGAACCAGCCCAGATGCACCGAGAAGATCAGGATCAGCAAGATACCGATCAGGAAGGTCGGCAAGGACACGCCCAGCAGCGACAGGGTCATGAACACCTGGCTCATGAAGCTGCCGCGCCGCAGCGCTGCATACACGCCCATCGGCACGCCGATGACCAGGGCCAGCAAGGCGGCCACCATGGCCAGCTCGAAGGTCGCCGGGAAGCGCTCGGCAATCAAGGACGAGACCTTGGCGCCCTGCCGCAGGCTGATGCCGAATTCGCCCTGGGCGGCATTCACCAGAAAGTGCCAGAACTGCACAAAGAAGGGTTTGTCCAGCCCCAGCGCACTGCGCAACTCGGCAATCTGCTGTGGGGTGGCATCCTGGCCCAGCAGGAAGGTGACCGGGTCACCCACATACTGGAACAACATGAAGGAAATGAACGCCACGGCGATCATCACGATCACCGCCTGTATCAATCGGCGCAATATGAATGCAAACATGGCTGACTCTCATCGTGACAAACAGAGGGAAGGTGCCCAAGAAACCCTCTGCAAAACGCCCTGCCCTGGTCTGAACGCGGTATTAAACGATCCACATCCATCCCAACGGCGAGGGTTCTGCAGTGCATCCCCAGCACCCGTGTTGTCTGCCTATTCTTCTTTCGCTTTTTATGAAATGGCCTGCTGCCGCACCGGGCAGCAGGCCTGCAAACCGCTCAGCGCCGATCAGCGGACCGTCACCAGTTTGATGTCCACCCGGTTGTCTGCGCGGTGCACCAGGTCGATGTTTTTCTTCATCGCCCAGGGGATCACCTGGTCATACAGCGGCAGGTGGGAGACCGTGTCGTTGGACAGCTGCAGCCCCTCGGTCAGCATGCGGGTACGCACGGGTTGGTCGGTTTCCGTTTTGACGCGGTCCACCAGGTAGTCCATGCGCTCATTGCTGTAGCGGCCGACATTGTAATTTCCGTCCCCGCCCTTGCCGACGGTGCGTACTAGCGACTGCAGGCTGTAGAGCGAATCGAAGGTCGGTACGCCCCAGCCCAGCATGTAGATGCTGGCTTCGTTGCGCTGGATCATCGGGAAATAGGTGACCATCGGCAGGGTGCGCAGCTTGGCCTTGACCCCCACCTTGGCCCACATCGCCGTCACCGCCTGGCAGATGGCCTCGTCGCTGATGTAGCGGTTGTTGGGGCAGGCAAAGTCGACTTCAAAACCGTCGGGGTAACCGGCTTCGACCAGCAGCTTCTTGGCCGCATCCTGGTTGTAGGGCAGGCGCTGGCCCACTGCCTCAGTCCAGCCATTGACCTGCGGCGCCACCAGGGTGCCGGTGGGTTTGCCCAGGCCACGCAGAATGGTCTTGGTGATGGCCTGGATGTCGATGGACTGGTAGAGCGCTTGGCGCACCTTCTGGTCCTTGAGCGGGTTCTTGCCCTTGACGTTGGAGCCCGGCAGTTCGTCGCGGAACTGGTCCATGCCGAAGAAGATCGTGCGGTTTTCCAGGCCTTCCAGGATCTTCAGATCCGGGCTGGCGCGCAGGCGGTTCAGATCCTGAGGCGTCGGGTCCAGCAGCATGTCCACCTCGCCCGACAGCAGCGCGGCCATGCGGGTCGGCGCCGACTTGATCGGGGTATAGGTGATCGAGGTCACGTTGCCCGGCATCTGGCCCCACCAGTTGGGGTTCTTCTTGAGCACCATGCGCACATCGGGCTGCCAGGACTCGAGGATGAAGGGGCCGGTACCCATCGCATTGCGGTGGGCAAAGTTCTCGTCGGACTTCTTGATGTCCATCGGCTCGGTGGACTTGTTCTTCTCCGACCAGGCCTTGCTCATCATGCGCAGCTCGGTCATCTGGCGCAGCAGCACCGGGTTGGGGTCGACCATGAAGATGTCGATGGTGCCATCGTCCACCTTGACGACCTTCTCGATGCCCTGCACAAAGGGGCCGTAGTTCGAGGTCTTGGCCATCGCGCGCGTGAGCGAGAACACGGCGTCATCGGCGGTAAAGCTCGATCCGTCCTGGAACTTCACGCCCTGGCGCAATGCAAAGCGCATCTGCTTGGGAGTCACCTCTTTCCAAGAGGTGGCCAGCAGCGGTTCGACCGCGAAGGTCGTGCTGTTGTAGGTAACCAGGGTCTCGTAGACGTAGGGATGAATGGCGTTGTGCAGGCCATTGTTTTGCGCGTGGATATCCCAGCTGGCGACATCGGCCTGGCTGGCCCACTTGAAGGGCTTGGCCTGGGCCACGCCAGCTGACAAAACGGTGGCTACCGCTATCGCAACCAGAGCAAGAGAAGGCTGTTTCATAAGTCCTCGCAGAATAGTAGTGCTTCACTATGCCGCAAGGAATCGATCTTCCGCATGGTGCTTCCCCCAAGGCGGGGATATTCCCGAGTCCCGTTTATTTCTGTTAGGTGACGGGCAAAAGCAGGTGTTTTGTCGGGCAAAACACGGCTTCTTCTGCCAAATAGGGAAAGGGCTGCATCACAGGGCCGCGACGGCCTCCGCTCGCTCTATCCGCAAGAAAGCAGAACAGCTGCATCTTGAGGTCTATCAACAGCGATACAGCGTGCTGCTTGTAGGAAGGCTGCAACAAGGCGCGCAGCGGCAGCCCTTGGCGTTGGCAGAAAGGAACAGCAGGCGGCGGGGTTTGAAGCCGATCTATGGCTTGGCCTCCGCAGCAGGCATCAGGCATTCCAATGCGCGAGCCAGCTTTGATGCTACCGCAACAGTGTCTGTAGCACCTCCAGCCCCCAGAGCAACGCACAGCGAACAGGCATAAAAAAAGCCCGTCTTTCGACGGGCTTTTTGCTTTTCAGTTTGAGTAGCTAGGTCACCCTAGCCATTCATTAGAAAGCGTGACGCACACCAACGGTGATAGCGTTTTGGTTCTTGCCAGCGCCAGCTGGGTCGATGCCCAGGCCGTTAGCCGACAGGCTCATGGTTTCGCTCTTCTGGTTCTTCAGGAAAGCGTAGGTGCCGTACAGAGCGGTGCGCTTCGACAGGTTGTGGACATAGCCCAGCGACAGCTGGTGAGCCTTGCCTTCGATTTCCTTGTTGTCGTAGTAGTTGTAAGCCAGACGGGCTTCGCCAGCAGCGCCGACAGCAGCCGTTGCGCCCAGACCAGCGGACTGGAACTTAGCCTTGCTGCCACCACCAACTGGGGTGCTTTGCACTTGACGGATCAGACCCGACAGCTTGAAAGCGCCGAAGTTGTAAGCAGCGCCCAGACCCAGGCTTTGTGCCTTTTCGAAGCTGGCGGTAGGATCGTTTTGTTGGTCGAAACCAATGCCGGCGCTCAGAGGGCCGTTGTTGTAAGCAGCGGTCACGCCAACATAACGCTTAGCGGAGCTGTCACCAGCGGTTTCGCCGAAGCCGTAGTTCACGCCAGCGGTGAAGCCGGACATGTTAGGCGTGTAGTACGAAACCATGTTGCCCACGCGAACTGGGTCGCCGAAGCCGTAGGTGCCGTTGCCGAAGCTGAAGTTTTGGCCGATACCAACTTGGCCGAACACGTCGTAGCCGGAAACCACGTTGTAAGCGCTGGTCAGTTCACGACCCAGACGCACTTCACCGAAGTTGCCCATCAGGGACACGGTGGAACGACGCTTGAACTCGAAGCCAGGACCTGCAGCGCCGCCGCCGGAAGCGGTACCGCTGTCGTTCTGGATTGCGCCTTCCAGCCAGAAACCAGCCTTCAGACCGCCACCCAGATCTTCCACGCCGCGGAAGCCCAGACGGCTGGTGGCGTTACCGGAGTTGGTCAGACCGTAGTTGCTTTCGCCACCGCTGGTCTTAGCGTAGGTCACGCCAGCATCAACGATACCGAACAGGGTCACGGAAGATTGAGCCATTGCGGCGCCGGAAGCGGCCAGCACTGCCAAGGCAACAAGAGATTTTTTCATTGCGAGTTACTCCAAGGTTTAACAGACGGCGCTGGTACGGGGGGGTTGATGTCAGCCTCACGGTTCTGCACAACTTCTACCTGCTCCCGCGCCAACCTCCTAGTGTGGAAGTTCTCTCTATTTCAACAGACCGCAGGCGGTTGCGCAAACAAATTCCCCCACTTGAGGACCTATTCGCTGTAAATCGTTGCTTGAGTGCAACGTTTAACGAATGTCAGCCGCCGTCCAATTTTTCGACAAAAATTTGCTGCAAAACAAGCCGTTTCAGAGGAGATTCGCCATGTTTGCAGCGGGGTGTATTCTACTGGTTAGCATGGCAACCTATGCAAGAACGACTCCTTTGCGCAGCAGATACTGCGCTGCGCACCCTGTTTGCAACGCCGCGTGCGGCCAACCCCTCGCCCGCTGCCGGCATGGACGAGGCGGACCTCAGTCCTGAGGAGAAAAAACTCTCCGCCTCTTATATGCGGGTCAACCATGTGGGCGAGGTCTGCGCGCAGGCGCTCTACACCGCCCAGGCCATGGTGACGCGTGATGAGCATCTGCGTGAGCACCTGCTCGAAGCCGCCCAGGAAGAGATGGACCACCTGGTCTGGACCCACCAGCGCCTGCAGGACCTGGGCGAGCGCCCCAGCCTGCTCAACCCGCTGTGGTTTGCCGGCGCTTTTGTGATCGGCACCGTGGCAGCCAAGGTCAGCGACCGTGCCAGCCTCGGCTTTGTCGAGGAAACGGAAAACCAGGTGTCCTTGCACCTGCAGTCCCACCTGGAGCTGTTGCCAGCGCACGACGCACCATCGCGGGCCGTCGTCAGCCAGATGAAAGCCGACGAGGAACGCCATGCCGCCGCAGCGGTGGACGCCGGCGCCCTGCCCGTGCCCCTGCCCGCCCGGATGCTGATGAAGATCGCCTCCAAGGTGATGACTGTTACGGCGCACCATATATAAAGAGAGCCGACCGGCCACAGAAACCGCCGGCCAAGCTGCCCAATAAAAAGCCGCCCTGCAAGGCGGCTTTTCTACAACATCGCTTGCGCGCTGCGCTTTTAGGCTTCCACCAGGTCAAACCCCGTGGTGATCTCGGCCGTCTTGCTCAGCATGATGCTGGCCGAGCAATACTTCTCGTGGCTCATTGCGATGGCGCGTTCCACAGCGGCTGGCGGGATGCCCTTGCCGGTGACGGTGAACTGCATATGGATCTTGGTGAACACCTTGGGTTCGGTGTCGGCGCGCTCCGCCTTCAGGGCCACGGTGCAGTTTTTCACATCGTGGCGGCCGCGCTTGAGGATCAGCACTACGTCATAGGCGGTGCAGCCGCCGGTGCCGGCCAACAGCAGCTCCATCGGGCGGGCGGCCAGGTTCTGCCCGCCGTTGGCCGGGTTGGCTGCGTCAGGCGCGCCATCCATGGCCACCACATGGCCGCTGCCGGTTTCTGCCACAAAGCCCATTCCCGAGCGGGCGCCGCTCGCACCCGTCCACGTTACCGTGCATTCCATTGCAACTCTCCAAAAATCAGACGCCACAAGTGTGGCAGATCTGCCCTAACCCCTGCTATTTGTTGCTGTCTATCAACAGCATTGGGGAAAAAAATGGTTGCGGGCATTATTTTGCTGCATCGCAACAGAAACATCGCTATACTTGGACTCATCTGCTGCTCCACAGCTAGGCGATGCCAAAACTGCTGGATGTAGCTTGCAAGTTGTCTCCTCCACCTCTCAATGGTGGTTTCAAGCCCCTGATTCACATCAGGGGCTTTTTTTCTGCCCGCCTCCGGCGCAAATCCACTGCCGGTCCGCTCCAGTGAACGCCAGCGGTTATAGTGCATCGGTCTCTCGATCACCTGATGCTCGCCACCCCCGCCCATGCCGCCACCCGCGCATGCCCCGCTGGCTGGCGCATCAACCAGGCGCGCCATCCGCATGCGCTACCTTCTCGTTGCCTCTTTTCTCTAGCGTGCATCCCTATGCCCTCCAAGACTGCTGCCGCGCTGACGCCGGCCGATTACCTGAAGAAAATTCTCACAGCGCGTGTCTATGACGTGGCCATTGAATCCAGCCTGGACTCGGCCAAGAACCTCAGCCGCCGCCTGCACAACAAGGTGCTGCTCAAGCGTGAAGACCAGCAGCCGGTATTCAGCTTCAAGCTGCGCGGCGCCTACAACAAGATGGCCCACCTGACGGCCGAGCAGCTCAAGGCCGGCGTGATTTGTGCCTCGGCAGGCAACCACGCCCAGGGCGTGGCGTTGTCGGCCAGCCGCATGGGCACCCGTGCCGTGATCGTGATGCCCACCACCACGCCGCAGGTCAAGGTCGATGCGGTCAAGGGCCTGGGGGGCGAAGTGGTACTGACCGGCGAAAGCTTCAGCGATGCCTATGAGCACTCGCTCAAGCTGCAACAGGAACAGGGGCTGACCTTTGTCCACCCCTTTGATGACCCCGATGTCATTGCCGGCCAGGGCACGATCGCAATGGAGATCATGCGCCAGGTGCAGAAAATCGGATCCTCGCCGCTGAATGCGGTCTTTGTCGCCATTGGCGGCGGCGGCCTGATCGCCGGCGTGGCCAACTACATCAAGGCGGTGCGGCCCGAGATCAAGGTCATCGGCGTGCAGATGAACGACTCGGACGCAATGATCCAGTCCGCCCGCGAAGGCAAGCGCGTGGCGCTGAACGATGTGGGCCTGTTTGCCGATGGCACCGCCGTCAAGCTGGTGGGCGAAGAGACCTTCCGCGTCGCCCATGGCCTGGTCGATGAATACATCACCGTCGACACCGATGCCGTCTGCGCCGCGATCAAGGACATCTTTGTCGACACCCGCTCCATCGTCGAGCCCTCAGGCGCCCTGGCCGTGGCCGGCATCAAGCAGTATGTGGCCAAGAACAAGACCAAGGGCGAGACCTATGCCGCCATCCTGAGCGGCGCCAACATGAACTTCGACCGCCTGCGCTTTGTCGCCGAGCGGGCCGATGTGGGCGAGGAAAAGGAAGCGCTGTTTGCCGTCACCATCCCTGAGGAGCGCGGCAGCTTCAAGCGTTTCTGCGAAGTCATCGGCAACCTGCCCGGTGGCGCACGCAGCGTGACCGAGTTCAACTACCGCATCAGCGATGACCGACGCGCCCATGTCTTTGTCGGCATCTCGACCAACAGCAAGGGCGAGTCGGAAAAGATCTGCCGCAACTTCCAGAAGAACGGCTTTGAAGCGCTGGACCTGACCTTTGACGAGCTGGCCAAGGAGCATGTGCGCCACATGGTGGGCGGGCGCTCGCAGCTAGCGCAAGACGAGCGCCTGCTGCGCTTCATCTTCCCCGAGCGGCCCGGCGCGCTGTTCAAGTTCCTGAGCCTGATGGCCCCGAACTGGAACATCTCCCTCTTCCACTACCGCAACCAGGGCGCGGATTACGGCCGCATCCTCGTGGGCATGCAAGTGCCCCAGGAAGACTCGCAGAGCTTTGAGCAGTTCTTGAACAACCTGGGCTACCCCTGGATCGAAGAGACCCAGAACCCGGCCTACCGCTTGTTCCTGCAGGCCTAAAGCCCAACCACCCCAGCCGCAGCATGCAAGCCTTGCGCCATTTTCTGTTGGCGGTGCAGTTTTTCACCCGCATTCCGGTCACCGGCAAGCTGGGCGAATGGGTGGGTTACAGCCCCGAGATGCTGCGCGCCAGCGCTGGCCACTTCCCCGGCGTGGGCTGGATCGTGGGCCTGGTGGCCGCTGGTGTGCTGGCCGCCAGCAGCCTGCTGCTGCCATCTGGCAATAGCTACAGCCCGCTGGTCGCTGCCGTGCTCAGCACCTTGGCCACCGTGCTGCTCACCGGCTGCTTCCATGAGGATGGTTTGAGCGATGTGGTCGATGGCCTGGGCGGCAGCCACCAGCGTGAGCGCGCGCTGGAAATCATGAAGGACTCGCGCATTGGTGCCTACGGCGCCATGGCCATGGTGCTGGCCGTGCTCAGCAAGACCGCCCTGATCGCGCTGCTCGCCAACCACAGCCTGTCGCTGGCCATGGCGAGCCTGGTGGCCGCCCATGTCATCGCCCGCCTCTGGCCCATGTTTGTGGTGCGCAGCCTGCCCCATGTGGGCGACAGCGCCTCGTCCAAAAGCAAGCCGCTGGCAGCCTTTATCAGCCGCAAAGGCCTGGCTTGCTGCCTGGCCTGGTCCTTGCCCGCCGCCCTGCTGCTGGGTCTGGCCCAGGGCTGGGTGGTCCTGCTGCTCGCCCTGGTGCTCAGCGCCGCCGCTGCGCTGTGGATGCGCCAATGGCTGCAGCGCCGCCTGCAAGGCTTTACCGGGGATGGCCTGGGCGCTGCCGAGCAGGTCAGCGAGATAGCGTTCTACCTGGGTGCAGCGCTGTCGCTGGGCCCTGCTGGCGGTTGGCTGACCAAGGTGCTGGCATGACGGCGCTGTGGCTGCAGCGCCATGCCCAGCCGCTGGTAGCGCCGGGCGTCTGCTATGGCCGCACTGACATGGCCGCTGATGACAAGGCCACCGCCACCGCCGCACAAGCGCTGCAAAGTGCCTGGGCGGCTGAAGCGCTGCCGGCCGGCACCGTCTGGCACTCCCCGCTGCAGCGCTGCGCACAACTGGCCACCGCCTTGCAGATACAGGCACCCGCATTCCAGCTAAGCGCCTGCAACGATCTCGCAGAAATGGACTTTGGAGCCTGGGAAGGCCAGCGCTGGGACGGCATTGCGCGCGAAGAAATGCAGGCCTGGACAGCTGACTTTATGGCCTATGCGCCAGGCGGCGGTGAATCACTGGCCACGATGATGGCGCGCGTCACGCGTGCGCTGGATGCCGCACGCCAGCAGGCGCTGGAAACCGGCCAGCCCGTTCTCTGGATCAGCCACGCTGGCGTCGCGCAATGCGCGCATTGGCTGCTGACCAGGGGCCAAAGGCTGCCGCTGGCCAAGGACTGGCCTTCGGTCAAACTCGCTTATGGGGAATGGCTCCGATTGCCGCTGTTCGGCGATCTGTGAGCGCTACTGCAAGCGCCCAACAAACTTTTACGTAAAGCCTAGGCGATCAGTCGCGCAGCGAACCCGTGCTGCGGTCCACATTGGCCGCAGCCGCAGGCACTGGCGCAGCAGCTTGCGGGGCTGCAGGTACAGCATTCGCGGCATTGGCCGGAATCGGTGCAGCCACCACATCCACCGGACGCAAGGCAGGCAGGTTGATGGTGACAGCCGCCGGGCCATCGACACCAGCACCCAGGCTCACGGCGCGCGGTGCATCGCTGCGCAGCGCCTGCAGCACCAGGCCATCGGCGACGGTAGCGCCCACGCGGAACACCTTGGCCGGCTGGTCATCCACGGCGATGACGGCAGCGCCACCGCCACTGTCCTTGCCCACCATCACGCCCAGCAGGCGCCAGCGGGTGGGGGCAGCAGGAGCGGCAACAGGCGCGCCATCCTGCACACCAAAGAGGCGCGCCATCGCGGCGCCATCAACCTGCACCTGGGCTGGGCCACCGGCCTGGGGGGCCGACAGCACCTGGCGCGGCGCCGACAGCTTGAGCCCCCAGAACACCGCCAATGCCGCAGCGCCAGCCCATAAAAGGCCGGCCGCCAGCCGAGGAGACCAGGGGTTGCGTGATAGTGTCACCATTCGCAGATTATGATGCACCCAGATGTCAGTTTCATCACTTTGACCCCCTTTGACCTGAGAGCATGATGTTTTCCTTCCGCCCGCAGTCGGCTGCACGCCGCATCCAAGCCAACATCCAGCGCGGCTTTACCCTGATCGAGCTGATGGTGGTGCTGGTCATCATCGGCGTGCTGGCCGCGCTGATCGTGCCCAATGTGATTGGCGCTGCCGACGAAGCACGCGTGACCGCAGCGCGCACCGATATCACCAACATCGGCGGCGCGCTCAAGCGCTACCGTTTGGACAACCAGCGCTACCCCACTGCCGAGCAAGGCCTGGCTGCGCTGATCAACCGCCCCACCACCGGCCCTGCGCCGATGAACTGGAAGCCCTACCTGGAAAAGCTGCCCAATGACCCCTGGGGCCACCCTTACCAGTACCTGAACCCTGGCGTCAAAGGCGAAGTCGATGTGATGAGCTTTGGTGCGGATGGCCAGGCCGGCGGTGAAGGCAACAATGCCGACATCGGCAGCTGGCAATAAGCGGCACTAAGCCCGCCTGATCCCTGCTTTCTGCCTTTCCCGCTGCCCCGCTCTCCGGCCCCCATGCCCTTTCCACATCCCCTCCAGCCGCGCCGCCAGCGCGGCTTTACCTTGATGGAGCTGCTGGTCGTCATCACCTTGATGGCGCTGGCCAGTGCCGGCGTGGTGTTTGCGATGGGCGACAACAGCCAGGACCAGCTCCAGCGCGAAGGCCAGCGCCTGGCCGCGCAGTTGGAGGCCGCCCGGGCCCAGTCCCGCGCCAGCGGCCAGCCGGTGCGCTGGCGGGCGGACAGCCAGGGCTTTGTGATTGAAGGCCTGCAAGGCGGCACCCGCCAGGGCGCCTGGCTGCACCCGCCGGTGGCGGTGCGCAGCAGTGGCGATATCATCCTGGGGCCCGAGGCACTGATCGGCCCCCAGACGGTGGTGCTGGCCTACCCCAACCGCAGCGCGGGCAGCATTGCCGTGGCCACCGATGGTGTGCGCCCCTTTGAGCTGCAGGCCCCCTGAACCCTTTCCCGACAAGCCCCGCGTGCCCAGCAAGTCCTCGCCCCATTCCGGCTTCACCCTGATCGAGGTGCTGGTCGCGCTCGCCATCGTCGCCATCGCCTTGCTCGCCGGCGGCAAGGCCATGAACGCGCTGACCCAGACCGCAGGCCGCCAAAGCGATGTGATGCTCGCGCAGATCTGTGCCGAGAACCAGCTGATCGCCGCCCGCCTCTCGCAGCAGTTGCCAGGCCTGGGCACGACCAGCGTGGCCTGCGAGCAGGCCGGCCGCATGTTTGATGTGCGCGTGGGCGTCTTTGCCACGCCCAACCCGGATTTCCGCCGCATCGATGCCCATGTGTTCTCCGGCGGCGCGCCTTTGCTGCGCCTCAGCACCATCGTGGGGAGGTACTGATGCAGCGCTTCCCCCGTTGGAGCCAGCCGCGCAGCCGAGGCTTTACCCTGATCGAGCTGCTGATCGCCATCTCCATCCTCGCGGTGATGACCATCGCCAGCTGGCGCGGCATCGACGGCATGGTGCGCGCCCAGCAGCAGGCCCGCGACTACAGCGAAGAGGTCATGGTGGTGCAGGGCGCGCTGTCGCAGTGGAACACCGACCTCAATGGCATCGAGCGCGTCTCCGGCACCACCCCGATCGACTGGGATGGCCGTGTGCTGCGGCTCACGCGCCGCAGCAGCGACATCAACGAACAAGGCCTGCGCGTCGTCAGCTGGGCCCAGCGCAGCCTGGGCAACCGCGCCTACTGGGTGCGCTGGCAGTCTTCGCCGGTGCGTGACCTGCAGCAGTGGCAGCAGGCCTGGGACATGGCCGCCCATGCGGTCACCAACAGCGCCATGACCAACAATGCCGGCGACGGCGGCCCGCAGCAAACCGTGCTGATGCCCCTCAGCGGCTGGCAGCTGCTGTATTTCCGGGGCAACAGCTGGAGCAACCCGCTGTCCAGCCAGGGCGCCAATCCCCAGACCGATGCCAACAACCCCACCACGGTGGCGCTGCCCGATGGCATCCGCCTGAGCCTGGAGCTGCCCGCCCCCGGCGCACTGTCGGGCGTCATCACCAACGACTGGGTCAACCCCATCGTGTCGGGCAACAAATCATGAAGCTGCTCCGCCTACCCCGCCACGGCCAGCGCGGCGCAGCACTGCTGGCCGCCATGCTCACCGTCACTCTGGTGGCCACCATTGCCGCCAGCGCCGTCTGGCAGCAGTGGCGCAATCTGGAGGTCGAAGGCGCCGAGCGCACCCGCGTGCAGGCCGCTTGGCTGCTGCTGGGCGGGCTGGATTTCTCGCGCCAGGTGCTGCGCCAGGATGCGCGCGTGGGCGGCCCCGATTCGCTGTCCGAGCCCTGGTCGGTGCCACTGGCCGAAGCGCGTCTGTCCACCTTTTTGCAGGCCTCCAACAACCAGAGCAATGCCGACGACAGCAGCATCGATGCCGCGCAGGCATTCTTGTCGGGTGCGATTGTCGATGCCCAGGCACGCCTCAATATCCGCAACCTGGTCGCCAACAACCAGATCAACAGCGTCGCGCTGCGCCAGTTCCAGCGCCTGTTCGAGCGCCTGGGCCTGCCCGGTGCCGAGCTGACCGTCCTCAGCCAGCAGGCGCTGGCCGCGCTGCGCAACGAGGGCAAGGCCGCCAATGCGCCGCTGCTGCCCCGCACCTACAAGGAACTCGCCTGGTGGGGCCTGTCGCCGTCTACGCTGAGCCAGCTGGAGCCCTATGTGGTGCTGCTGCCCCAGGAGAGCAAGGTCAATGTCAACACCGCCTCGGCCACCGTGATCTGGGCCGCCGTGGAGGGCATGGATTTTGCAACCGCCCAGCAAATCGCCCAGCTGCGACTGAACAAGGCTTTCGAGAGCACTGCCGAGCTGCAACAGCGCTTCCCCAACAACACCGCGCTCACCAATGCCAATGCACTGCTCGATGTCAAATCGGTGTATTTCGAAGTCTGGGCGCGCCTGCGCTTTGACGACCTGGTGGTGCAGGAGAAATCCCTGGTCTACCGCCAGGGGCTGAATGTAACGACCGTGGTGCGCGAGCGCGGGGCCGCGCTGGCCACCAGCCTGATGGGCGATGGCAGCGGGAACCCCGTGGCGGCGCGCTAACAGGAACATGATGACAAACGTATTGCAGTTTGGTGAAGCCGAGCCCTCTACAATGCAGCGCACAACACGCTCATGAGTACATTACTGATTTCACTGCCGCTGGCCTCGGGGCCAGATACAGGGCCCAGCTCGGCCTGGAGCTACAGCTATGCCCTGTCGCCCGATGGCGTGACCATCGGCCAGCAAGGCAGCACCACCGCCGGCCTGCTGCCCCAACCCGGCCGCGCCGGTGAAGTGGTCGCCGTGGTGCCCGCGGCCATGCTGTCGTGGCAACGGGTCAGCCTGCCCCAAGGCGTAGGCCCAGGCTCGCCCCGGCTGCGTGCCGTGCTCGAAGGCCTGCTCGAAGAGCGCCTGCTGGACGACCCGGCCCAATTGCATTTCGCCTTGCAACCCGACACCCGCGCCGCCGGCCAGGGAGAACCGATCTGGATCGCTTGCTGCCCGCGCCAGTGGCTGCGCGACCACCTGCAGGCTCTGGAAGCCGCAGGCCGCGCCGTGGCCCGTGTGGTGCCCAGCCATGCCCCGGGCGAGCCCGCACCCGATGGCGCGCAGATCCTCGTCACCGGCAGCCCCGAGCTGGCGCAGGCCGTAGTGTTTGGCACCGACAGCGCCGATGCGGTGCTGGTGCTGCCCGTCTCGCGCGAGAGCGCAGCGCTGCTGCCCCCGCTCGGGCCCGACAGCATCGTGCATGCCGAGCCGGCCGTGGTCAGCACTGCCGAGCACTGGCTGCAGCGCCCGGTGCAGCTCTACAGCCCCGCACAAACCATGCGCGATGCCGCACGCAGCGACTGGGACCTGGCACAGCTCGAATTTGCCAACAGCGGGCGCAACCGCCTGCAGCGGCGCCTGGGCAGCGGCCTCAATGATGTGCTGCATGCCCCGGCATGGCGCCCGGCGCGCTGGGCCGTGCTGGCCCTGGTGGTGCTTACGCTCGTGGGTGCCAATATCTGGGCCTGGCAAGAGCGCCAGCAGCTGCAGGCCAAAGGCACACTGGTGCGCAGCACCTTGACCAAGGCCTTCCCCAATGTGCAAGTCGTGGTCGATGCGCCCGTGCAAATGGCGCGCGAAGTGGCCAACCTGCGCCAGGCCTCGGGCGGCTTGTCGCCGTCAGATGCCGAACCGCTGTTGGCCGCCGCTGGCCAGGCGCTGTCCAGCCTGCCCGCCGGCACGGTGCCCAGCACGGTCGAATACAGTGGCGGCGAGCTGCGCCTGCGCGGCCTGCCCACCGATGGCTTTGATGCCTTCAGCCAGAAACTGCAAGCCCAGGGCCTGCAGGCCCAGATGCAAAACGACCAGTGGGTCATCCGCGCGCAGGCCCAGCCATGAAGAAAAACTCCTCCCGACCGTCGGCATCTGCAGCGGCTTCGTCCTCCGCAGCCCAACTGCTGCGCCAACGCTGGCGCGCACTGGATGCGCGTGAGCGCCGGGGCGTCAGCCTGGCCGCTGGTGTGGTGCTGATTGCGCTCTTGTGGTGGCTGGCGATTGCGCCGGTGCTGCAGACCTGGCGCAGCGCACCGGCCGCACATGCCCAGCTGGACCAGCAACTCGCCCGCATGCAGGCCTTGCAGGCCGAAGCGCGCCAGCTGCAATCGGCCACCACCGTCACCACCACGCAGGCACGCCAGCAGCTGGAAGCCTCGCTCACGCAGCAGCTGGGCACCAGCGCCAAGCTGGCCGTGCTGGGCGAACGCGTCACGGTTACCTTGAGCCGCGCCTCGGCCGCCTCCACCCAGCGCTGGCTGGGCCAGGTGCGCGCCAATGCGCATGCGATTGCCACCGAGCTGCGCCTGACCCGCGACGATCCAGCCAAGGGCGCAGGCCCGGCTGCCGCGCCCACCTGGTCGGGCAATATCGTCTTGCAGTTGCCGGCCCAGTAAGCGGCACACAGAGCATGGCCCGGCAGCGCTTGAACCCCTCTTTGCCCCACGGCAGCGCCCGTGCGCCCTGGCGCTGGGCAGCAGTGGGCGCCTGCACCGGTGGCCTGGCCGCTTTGGTGTTGTTTGCCCCCGCACACTGGTTGGCGCAAGGCCTGGCCTGGGCCAGCCAGGGCCAGCTGCAGCTGCGCGAGCCGCGTGGCACGGTCTGGAACGGCTCGGCCCAATGGGTATTTACCGGCGGCCAAGCCAGCCGCGACCAGATGGCCCTGCCCGGCCGGGTGGACTGGTCACTGCGCCCCAGCCTGCGCGGCCTCAACATGCGCTGGAATGCCAGCTGCTGCATGGCCGCGCCCATGCCCATCCGCATCCAGCCCCACTGGGGCGGTGCCAAGGTGCAACTGGGCGCGCATGAAAGCCGCTGGCCGGCATCGCTGCTGGTGGGCCTGGGCACGCCCTGGAACACCATCCAGCCCCAGGGCCAGCTGCTGCTCAAGACCCATGATCTGTCGCTCGCGCTCAATGCCGGGCGCCTGCAGGTCGAGGGCGGTGCCGATCTGGATGTGATGGCGGTGACCTCCCGCCTGTCCACGATACAGCCGCTGGGCAGCTACCGCCTGCAACTGCAAGGCGGTGACAGCACCAGCTTGCAGCTGTCCACCTTGGATGGCGCGCTCCAGCTCAAAGGCCAGGGCCAATGGGTGGGCCAGCGCCTGCGTTTTCAGGGGGAAGCCTGGGCTGCCGAAGGGCGCGAGGCAGCTCTCGCAAATCTATTGACTATGATTGGGCAGCGCAGCGGAAGCCGCGTGCTGCTCTCGGTTGGTTGAACATATGATGCATTACCACTCTCCCATTTATCGATTTGCGCTGCACTCCATCGCAGCAAGCGTCCTTCTAATGGGCGGCAATGGCGCGGCGCTTGCGCAAACCGCCATCACCACCGGCACCGCCAGCATCCGTGCAGGCGAGCAGGTGACCCTGAACTTTGCCAATGCCGACATCGAGTCCATCGCGCGCACCATGGCCACCATCACCGGCAAGAGCGTGGTGGTGGATCCGCGCATCAAGGGCACGATGAACCTGGTGACCGACCGGCCCGTCTCGCCCCAGGCTGCGTTCGAGCAGTTCCTGGCGGCCTTGCGCCTGCAGAACTACACCGTGGTCGAGGCTGCAGGCCTCTACAAGGTGGTGCCCGAGGCCGATGCCAAGCTGCAAGGCGGCACGGTGCGCATCACCCAGGGCGGCGCCGGCGGCCAGGTGCCCGGTGGCGGCCAGATCGTCACCCAGATCTTCAAGCTCAACTTCGAGAGCGCCAACAACCTGGTGCCGGTGCTGCGTCCGCTGATCAGCCCCAACAACACCATCAATGTGAACCCGGGCAACAACTCCCTGGTCATCACCGACTACGCCGACAACCTGCAGCGCCTCTCGCGCATCATCGCGTCGATGGATGTGGCCAATGCCAGCGATGTGGAAGTGGTGCAGCTGGAGCACGCAGTCGCCACCGACATCGTGCCCATGCTGCAGCGCCTGCTGGAAGGCGGCCAGACCGTGTCCGCCAGCGGCAGCGCCACTGCCGGTGCAGCCCCCGGCGCCGCACAGACCGACAACGCCTACCGCACCTCGGTGCTGGCCGATCCGCGCACCAACAGCATCCTGCTGCGCGCGGCCAACCCTGCGCGCCTGTCGCAGGCCAAGATGCTGATCGGCAAGCTCGACAGCCCCAGCCGTGGCGGCAATGCCTCGGGCAATATCCATGTGGTCTACCTGCGCAATGCCGATGCCACCGCGCTGGCCACCACCCTGCGCGCGGCCTTGGCCGGCCAGGACGGCAACAGCGCCAGCCCCTCCACCAACCTGTCGAGCAGCGGCAGCAGCGGCGGCCTGAGCACCAATACGCGCAGCGGCAGCACCTCGCTCAGCGGCAGCACCAGCGGCACCCTGGGCAGCAGCGCCAGCAACAGCAGCGCAGGTGGCCTGGGTTCGGGCGCACGCCTGGGCACCGGCACCTCGCTGGGCACCTCGGGCGACAGCGGCAGCGCCACCGGCGGCATCATCCAGGCCGACACGGCGACCAACTCGCTGATCATCACGGCGCCAGAGCCGCTGTACCGCCAGATTCGCTCGGTCATCGACCAGCTCGACAGCCGCCGCGCCCAGGTTCTGGTTGAGAGCCTGATCGTCGAAGTCAGCGCCGAGAAAGCGGCGCAGTTTGGCGTGCAGTGGCAAAGCCTGCTGGGCCAGGGCAACAACGTCGTCGGCGTCATCGGCAACAACTTCACCGTGGGCGGGGCCAACCTGTTCAACCTGGCCGCCGGCATTGCCAACGGCACCTACAGCACCCTGCCCAGCGCCGGCATGAACGCCGGCATCGCCTTCAAGCACAACGGCGAGTATGTGCTGGGCGCGCTGGCCAACCTGCTGCAGTCCAATGCCGATGGCAATGTGCTCGCCACCCCCAACCTACTGACCCTGGACAACCAGGAAGCACAGATCCTGGTCGGCCAGAACGTGCCCTTCGTCACCGGCTCCTACGCCAACAGCACTGGCAGCAGCACCGTCAACCCCTTCACCACGGTGGAGCGCAAGGACGTGGGCCTGACCCTGCGCGTGCGCCCGCAGATCAATGCCAATGGCACCGTCAAGCTGACGATCTACCAGGAGACTTCCAACGTGCTCGACGGCACGACCACCAATGCCAACGGCCCCACCACCAACAAGCGCTCGATAGAATCGACCGTGCTGGTGGACGATGGCTCGGTGATCGTAATTGGTGGTCTGCTGCAGGACCAGTACTCCGGCTCGGTGCAGAAGGTGCCTTACCTGGGCGATATACCCGGCATTGGCGCGCTGTTCCGCAGCGACACCCGCTCGCGCAAGAAGACCAACCTGATGGTCTTCCTGCGCCCCGTGGTGATGCGCGATGCCGCCGCCACCCAGCAAGTCAGCATGGACCGCTACGAGCTGATGCGCGGCGCGCAGATCGCTGCCCAGCCCGAGCAAAGCACGCGCGTGCCGATCAACGACTCGTCCATCATCACGCCGATGGGCCAGCAGACCTCGGGCACGCCGCTGGGCTACTCCGAGACGCCAGTGATCGAATCCCGCCCGCTGACCGTGACGCCGCAAGGCATGCGCTTCGAGCCCTGATAGCGCGCAGAGAGAGCCGAACCCATGCGTCACCCCCTGCCCTATGCCTTTGCGCGCAGCAGCCAGCTGCTGCTGGAAGAAGATGCCGGCCAGCACCTGCTCTGGCACGGCGCGCAGCCCCAGGGCTCCGCGCTGTCCGAGGTGCTGCGCAAGTACCCCGTGCAGCACCTGGCCCAGCTGGGCGATGCCGAGCTGGCCCAGCGCATCAGCGCCGCCTACTCGCACAGCGAATCCAATGCCGCCACCGTGATCAGCGAGGTGGAAGAAGGCACCGACCTCTCGCGCATGATGCAGGACATCCCCGCCGTCGAGGATTTGCTGGAATCGGCTGGCGATGCACCCATCATCCGCATGCTCAACGCCCTGCTCACCCAGGCAGCGCGCGACGGCGCCTCGGACATCCACATCGAGCCCTATGAGCGCCACTCCAGCGTGCGCTTTCGCATCGATGGCTCGCTGCGCGAAGTGGTGCAACCCCACCGCGCCTTGCATGCGGCTCTGATCTCGCGCCTCAAGATCATGGCCGACCTGGACATCTCGGAAAAACGCCTGCCCCAGGACGGCCGCATCAGCCTGCGCCTGGGCACCCGCGCCATCGATGTGCGGGTCTCCACCCTGCCCAGCGCCCATGGCGAGCGCGCCGTGCTGCGTCTGCTCGACAAGAGCGAATCCAAGCTCAGCCTGGGCTCGGTCGGCATGCAGGGCGAAACGCTGGAACGCTTTGAAAAACTGGTGGCCCAGCCGCACGGCATCGTGCTGGTGACTGGCCCCACCGGCTCGGGCAAGACCACCACCTTGTATGCAGCGCTCAGCGGGCTCGATGCGAACCAGGGCAACATCATGACGGTGGAAGACCCGATCGAGTACGAGCTGTCAGGCATCGGCCAGACCCAGGTCAACCCCAAGATCGACCTGACCTTTGCCAAGGCCTTGCGCGCCATCTTGCGCCAGGATCCGGACATCATCATGATTGGTGAAATCCGCGACTTCGAAACCGCACAGATCGCCATCCAGGCCTCGCTCACCGGTCACTTGGTATTGGCCACCCTGCACACCAACGATGCAACCAGCGCCATCACCCGACTGACCGACATGGGCGTCGAGCCCTTCCTGCTGTCCTCCTCGCTGCTGGGCGTGCTGGCCCAGCGCCTGGTGCGCCGCATCGACGACAGCGACCCCAGCGGCTACCGAGGCCGTACCGGCATCTTCGAGCTGCTGGTGGTGGACGAGGCCATCCGCGCCCAGATCCACGCCCAGGCGCCCGAGTCCGAGATCCGCAACCAGGCCATGGCCACCGGCATGCATCTGATGCGCGAAGATGGCGAACGCCTGGTGCGCGAAGGCATCACCAGCGCAGAAGAAGTCGTCCGCGTCACCCGCGATTGACCAAATTGTCCGAATACCCCGTAGGCGCCGCCCGCGCCAACGGGTATTGGCGATTTGACACAATCGCCCCATGTTGGAATCGCTCAATACCCTCGTCGCGCCCTACGGCGGCATGTTGTTTCTCTGGCTCACCGTGCTGGCCATCGCCAGCCTGGCAGCACTGCGCCATTTTCAGCCGCGCATGTCCACTGCGCAGCTGCGCCGGCTGATGCGCATCGCCGGCCTGATGGCGCTGGTGATCTCCTGGTTTGCGATGCAGCAAGGCGAGCGCTTCCTGGCGACGGCGCTGCTGGTGCTGCTCTGGGGGATTCTGGTGGGGATCAGCTGCGCGCGGTCGATTCGGCAGCGTTGAATTCAGGCCCCTTCTGCAGGGCGGCGTTCTGCCAACCACCAGGCTTCGACCTACGCATTTACCCCATAACCACAGTCAGCAAAGGATATTTGCCTAGGCAAGAATGTCCGCATGACTGAGACAAAAACACCCCCCGCGCTTTCGATGTTGGACCTGGTGGCTGTGCGCGAAGGCGGCACGGTTGCCCAGGCTTTGCAACTGGCCGTGCGCACGGCTCAGCATGTCGAGTCGCTCGGCTTTACGCGCTACTGGATGGCCGAACACCACAATATGCCGGGCATTGCCAGCTCGTCCACGGCCGTGCTGATCGGCCATGTGGCTGGGGCGACCCAGCACATCCGTGTTGGCTCGGGCGGCATCATGCTGCCCAACCATGCACCGCTGGTGGTGGCCGAGGCCTTTGGCACCCTGGCCGAGCTCTACCCGGGCCGTATCGACCTGGGTCTGGGCCGCGCGCCAGGCACCGATGGCATGACGATGCGCGCACTGCGCCGTGACCGGGTCGAGACCGAAGAGGATTTCCCCCGCGATGTGATGGAGCTGCAGCGCCTGCTGGGCCCCGCCCAGCCTGGGCAAAAGCTGGTGGCCACACCGGGTGCTGGCACCAATGTGCCGCTGTGGTTGCTGGGATCGAGCCTGTTCTCGGCCCAGTTGGCCGCGCACCTGGGCCTGCCCTATGCCTTTGCCTCGCACTTTGCGCCGCGCATGCTGCAGCAGGCCGTGCAGCTGTACCGCGACCTGTTCAAGCCCTCGGCCACCCTGGACAAGCCCTATGTGATCGTCGGCGCGCCGGTGATTGCAGCGCCGACCGACAGCGAGGCCGAGTTCCTCGCCAGCAGCACCTACCAGCGCGTGCTGGGCATTGTGACCGGCAAGCGCGGTCTGCTGCCGCCACCGGTCGAAGGCTTTATGGACAGCCTGAACTTTGCCGAGCGCCAGGCGATCGAAGGCTTTTTGGCGGTGGCCTCCATTGGCGGGCCCGAGCGTGTGCAGCAGCGCCTGAAGGTGCTGGCCCAGCACACTGGGGCCGACGAGCTGATGCTGGTCTGCGATATCTATGATGGCGATTTGCGTCTGCGCTCGCTCGATATTGCGACGCAGGCCTTGCGTGCAGGCTACGCCGCCTAAGCAGAGGCCTTAACCTGCGCCTTTCGCCCTGATCGGCGCCCTTTTTTCAGCAAAAGCGGCGCCGATCCCGTCCCACCCAGGCTATGCTTGCGCCATGTCTGTCCCCTATAGAACCACCCTGCCAGCGGCATTGACGGCCTGCACCTTGCTGGCCGGCTGCATGCAGCAGCCCCCCGACGATCCCCCACCGGCGCCCCAGGCCCAGCAGGCCGCACCGGCCGTAGCCCCGTCTGCAGCGGGCGCCCAGCCCCAGACCAGCGTCGGCAACGAAGACCCCGCGCTGGCCGCGCACATGCAAACGCCCGAATTCCGCCGCGAATACCGCACCAAGCAAGAGCAATTGCAGACCGAGGCCGAGGTGCAGGAGCAGGCCCCCTGGCTGGGCAGCACGGGCCTGACGGAGGCGCAGGAGCGCTCCGTGCCGCGCTATGTGCGCATGGAACTGGGCCAGTCGCTCAGCAGCGCCGACCCGGTGCGTGCCGAGGATTTGCAGTACATGGGCCACTTTGCCGAGATGGATGGCACCGTCTACTACTGGCGCATTCCCGACAAGGCCCATGCCCATGGCGACACCCATGCCGGCCCGGCCTATGTCTACATCCGCAAGGACACGGCGGGTGTGTTCTACACCGACTGGGGCAACCGCACGCCACCCGGCTAGATCGCGCAGCTGTACAGCCGTCGCCAGGAATAACGTCTATTCCACCTGCGCCAGCCGCCAGCTTTCATAATGGCCAGCGGAGACCTACCGCATGAGCCACACCCCACTACCCGCGCTGGCCGATCCCCGGCGCGATCCCCAGCAGTTTCTTCTGGACCTGTACCAGCGCGCGGTGCAGCGCGCGCAACCGCTGCACAGCATGGCGCAGTACCTGCCGCCACCGCCCAAAGGCCGCACCGTGGTGCTGGGCGCCGGCAAGGCGGGCGGCTCGATGGCGCAGGCGCTCGAAGCCCTCTGGCCCCAGGATGCACCACTGTCCGGCCTGGTCGTCACCCGTTACGGCCATATTCCGCCCCGCCCCGCAGGGCTCGCCCAGCGCCTGGAGGTGGTCGAAGCCGCACACCCCGTACCCGATGCCGCCGGCCTGGCGGCGGCCGAACGCATACTGGCGCTGACCCAAGGCCTGACCGCCGATGACCTGGTGCTCTGCCTGATCTCGGGCGGGGGCTCGGCGCTGCTGACCCTGCCCGCCGAAGGCATGGACCTGCAGGACAAGCAGCGCATCAACCAGGCCCTGCTGGAGAGCGGTGCCGCCATTGGCGAGATGAACTGTGTGCGCAAGCACCTCTCGCGCCTCAAGGGCGGGCGCCTGGCCGCTGCCTGCTACCCCGCCAAGCTGGTGACCTTGACCATCAGCGATGTGCCTGGCGACGATCCCTCGGTCATCGCCAGCGGCCCCACGGTGCCCGATGCCTCGACCTGCGCCGAGGCGCTGGCGATTCTGAACCGCTACCAGATCCCGCTGCCCGACAGTCTGCGCGCCGCGCTGGAGGATGGCTCGCTGGAAACCCCCAAGCCCGGCGATCCACGCTTTGCCGGCCATGAGGTGCATTTGATCGCCACGCCCCAGCAATCGCTGGATGCGGCGGCCGAAGCCGCCGTCGCCGCCGGTGTCGCCGCCCATGTGCTGTCCGACGAGATCGAGGGCGAGTCGCGCGAGATCGGCAAGATGCATGCGGCGCTGGCACGCGCCGTGGCCCGCCATGGCAGTCCTTTTGCCAAGCCCTGCGTCATCCTCTCCGGGGGCGAAACCACGGTCACCATCCGCCCGCGCCAGCCCGGTGCCGCCAAGGGGCGCGGTGGGCGCGCTGGCGAGTTCTGCATGGGCCTGGCGCAGGCCCTGCAAGGCCAGGGCAATGTCTGGGCACTGGCGGCCGATACCGATGGCATCGATGGTGTCGAAGACAATGCCGGCGCGCGCGTCGCGCCCGACAGCTTGCAGCGCGCGGCGGCGCTGCAGCTGCGCCTCAGCGACCACCTCGACCGCAACGATGCCTATGGCTTTTTCGTGGCTTTGGGCGACCTGGTGGTGACCGGGCCCACGCACACCAATGTCAACGATTTCCGCGCCATTCTGATCCTGTGATGCGGGCTGCCAGGCTGGGCAGCCCCTCCCGCGCCTAGCCGCCTTGGGGCAGGTTCTCCCACCAGGCGGCATCAAAGCTGCCCTGCAAGAACGCGATAAAGGACTGCACCTTTTGTGGCACCAGGCGCGGCGAGGGGTAGACGGCATGGATCTCCTGCTCCGGCAGGCGGCAGGTCTTGAGCACCTCGACCACGCGGCCCGCCTTGAGCGATTCATGCGCCACATAGCGCGGCAGTGCGGCCACGCCCATGTGCGAGCGCGCAGCGGCCAGCAAGGCCGAGAGGTTGTTGGAGCGCAGCCGGCCCGTGACCGGCACGGAGACGGACTCGCCACTGGCATTGCGCAGGCGCCAGACATCATTGCCCTGCACGCTGCTGTAGATCAGTGCCGAATGCTCTTTCAGGTCTGATGGCCGGCGCGGCGTGCCCTGCTTGCGCAAGTAGGCGGGCGAGGCCACCAGCACCCAGGGATTGACGCCCAGCATGCGCGCACCCAGCGATGAATCCGCCAGCTTGCCCAGGCGCAGCGCCACATCAATGCCCTGGGCCACCAGGTCGGTGTAGCGGTCTTCAAAGCTCAGGTCCACCTGCACCTGCGGGTTGTGCTGCATGAAATCCATCGCCAGCGGAATCAGCACGCGCCGCCCAAACGCGACCGAGCTGCCAATGCGCAGCTGGCCCTGCACCTGCGTTTGCCGCACCTGCACGACATTGTCGGCATCGGCCACATCGCTGACGATGCGCTTGCATTTCTCGTAGTACAGCGCACCCGCCTCGGTCAGGCTCACGCCCCGCGTATTGCGGTTGAGCAGGCGCACTTGGAGCCGCGCCTCCATCGCTGCCACCTGCTTGGTCACTGTGGGCTGGGTCGATGAAAACTCCTGCGCCACCTTGGTAAAGCTGCCCGTTTCCACCACGCGCACAAACATGTGCATGGCATCGAGTCGGTCCATGGTTGTGTCTCCTGGGATTGCTGCGGCCTGGCATGCCGCTCGTTACACGCTGGGCGCTTTTTGAACAGGTTTGCAGCGCCTCTGCGCCCGATGATGCGGCATGCTGCGCCGTGCCGTCCATTCCTGGGTGGAATAAATTTTATGGTCCGCCTGCGCCTTCCGGCAAACGCCGGGCTTCCCTACAGTCGAACCCAGCTGTAAAGGAGACCCCATGGCCAAAATGAAAGCGATCGAAGCCGCCGTCCGCGTGCTGGAAAAAGAAGGTGTGAGCGTCGCATTCGGCGTTCCTGGCGCTGCCATCAACCCGCTGTACGCGGCGATGAAGGCGCATGGCGGCATCGGCCATATCCTGGCCCGCCATGTCGAAGGCGCCAGCCACATGGCCGAGGGTTATACCCGCGCCGTGGCGGGCAATATCGGCGTCTGCATCGGCACCAGCGGGCCGGCTGGCACCGACATGATCACCGGGCTGTACTCGGCCAGCGCCGATTCGATCCCGATCCTGTGCATCACCGGCCAGGCGCCGCGCGCCCGGCTGCACAAGGAAGACTTCCAGGCCGTGGACATTGCCTCCATCGCCAAGACCGTGACCAAGTGGGCCACCACGGTGCTGGAGCCCGCCCAGGTGCCCGGCGCCTTCCAGCAGGCCTTCCATCTGATGCGCTCAGGCCGCCCCGGCCCGGTACTGATTGACCTGCCCATCGATGTGCAACTGGCCGAGATCGAATTCGACATCGACACCTACGAGCCCCTGCCCGTCTACAAACCCGCCGCCACCCGCAAGCAGGCCGAAAAGGCCATCGCCATGCTCAATGCCGCCGAGCGCCCCCTGATCGTCAGCGGCGGCGGCGTCATCAACGCCGATGCGGCAGAGTTGCTGGTGGAGCTGGCCGAGACCCTCAATCTGCCGGTGATCCCCACCTTGATGGGCTGGGGCAGCATCCCCGATGACCACCGCTTAATGGCCGGCATGTGCGGCCTGCAAACCAGCCACCGCTATGGCAATGCCAGCATGCTGGCCTCGGATTTTGTGCTGGGCATCGGCAACCGCTGGGCCAACCGCCATACCGGCTCGGTCGATGTCTACACCAAGGGCCGCAAGTTCATCCATGTTGATATCGAGCCCACCCAGATTGGCCGCGTGTTTGCGCCTGACTTCGGCATCGTCTCGGATGCCAAGGCCGCGCTGGAGCAGTTTGTTGCTGTCGCCAAGGACTGGAAGGCCGCCGGCAAGCTGCGCGACCGCAGCGCCTGGGTGGCCGACTGCCAGGGCCGCAAGAACAGCATCGACTACCTGCGCAAGACCAACTTCGACAACGTGCCGATGAAGCCCCAGCGCGTCTATCAGTGCATGAACCAGAGCTTGGACCGCGACACCACCTATGTCTCCACCATCGGCCTGTCGCAAATTGCCGGGGCGCAGTTTCTGCATGTCTACAAGCCGCGCAACTGGATCAACTGTGGCCAGGCCGGCCCCTTGGGCTGGACCACCCCGGCCGCGCTGGGCGTGCGCGTGGCCGATCCGCAGCGCAAGATCGTTGCGCTGTCGGGCGACTACGACTTCCAGTTCATGATCGAGGAGCTGGCCGTGGGCGCGCAGTTCAAGCTGCCCTACATCCATGTGCTGGTCAACAACAGCTACCTGGGCCTGATCCGCCAGGCACAGCGCGCCTTCAGCATCGACTACTGCGTGCAGCTCGCCTTTGACAACATCAACATGGACGCGGACGAAGCCGCACGTGGCTATGGCGTGGACCACATCAAGGTCGTCGAAGGCCTGGGCTGCAAGGCCATCCGCGTGCACCGCCCTGAAGACTTTGCGCCCGCCATGCACCAGGCCGAGGCCTGGATGGCCGAGCACCGCACGCCGGTCGTCATCGAATGCATTCTGGAGCGGGTGACCAATATCGCGATGGGCACCGAGATCGACAACGTCGTCGAGTTCGAAGGCCTGGCCACCGACAAGGCCGATGCCCCCAGCGCCCTCGCGCTGCTGGATTGATGCACCCCTCGTTTTATAACCGGAGTTTTGCCATGCCCCGTTTTGCTGCCAACCTCAGCATGCTGTTTACCGAAGTGCCGTTTCTCGACCGCTTTGAGCGCGCCGCCCAGGCCGGTTTTGAGGCCGTGGAGTTTCTGTTTCCGTATGCCCATACGGTAGAAGAGATCCAGCAGCGGCTTGATGCCACAGGCCTGCAGATTGTGTTGCACAACCTGCCTGCGGGCGATTGGGAAGCGGGCGAGCGCGGCATTGCCTGCGATCCCCGGCGGGTGGATGAATTCCGCGCCGGCGTTGCCAAGGCCGTTACCTATGCCCATGCGCTGGGCGTGCCGCAACTCAATTGCCTGGCCGGCAAAGCGCCCGCCGATGTGGATGCCGCCAGCTTGCGCCGCACCCTGGTCGACAACCTGCGCTTTGCCGCTGCGGCGCTGAAGATGGCCGACCTGCGCCTGCTGGTCGAGCCCATCAATACCTTCGACATCCCCGGCTTCTACCTGAGCCGCACCGACCAAGCACTGGCCATCCTGGACGAAGTAGGCGCTGCCAACGCCTTTGTGCAGTACGACATCTACCATGCCCAGCGCAGCGAAGGCGAGCTGGCCGCCACCCTGCAAAAGCACCTGGCCCGCATCGGCCATGTGCAGCTGGCTGACAACCCAGGCCGCCATGAGCCGGGCAGCGGCGAGATTAACTATCCCTTCCTGTTGGCGCACCTGGACCGCATCGGCTACAGCGGCTGGGTGGGCTGCGAATACAAGCCCGCGCAGAGCACCGAGGCAGGCCTGCACTGGCTGGAAACGGTAGCTGGCCAAAAGCGGGCGACGGCCACTGCCTGATCGCCCCTGAGACCGACACCCTCACATCCATAAAAAACCAAGGAGATTTCTGCATGCATGCAACGCCACTCAAACTGGGTTTTATCGGCCTGGGCATCATGGGCGCGCCCATGTGCAGCCACCTGATCGCCGCCGGCCACCAGCTGTTCATCAACACGCGCGGCAAGGTGCCGGCCCATATCGCAGAAAGCACAGCCACCCAATGCACATCGGTGCGCGGCGTGGCCGAGCGGGCCGATATCGTCTTTGTGATGGTGCCCGACACGCCCGACGTCGAGAAAGTGCTGTTTGCCCCCGATGGCCTGGCCGCCGGCCTCAAGGGCAGCAGCGGCAAGATTGTGGTGGACATGTCGTCCATCTCGCCCGTAGCGACCAAGGACTTTGCCAAGCGCATCACCGCGCTGGGCGCGCAGTACCTCGATGCGCCGGTATCGGGCGGCGAGGTGGGGGCCAAAAATGCGACCCTGTCCATCATGGTGGGCGGCCCGGAGGCGGCCTTCGAGCGTGTCAAGCCGTTGTTCGAAACCCTGGGCAAGAACATCACCCTGGTCGGCGGCAACGGCGACGGCCAGACCGCCAAGGTGGCCAACCAGATCATCGTCGCGCTGAACATCGAGGCGGTGGCCGAGGCCCTGCTGTTTGCATCCCGCGCCGGTGCTGACCCGGCAAGGGTGCGCCAGGCGCTGCTGGGCGGCTTTGCCTCGTCCAAGATTCTGGAGGTGCATGCCGAGCGCATGATCAAGCGCACGTTTGAGCCCGGCTTCCGCATCGCGCTGCACCAAAAGGACCTGAACCTGGCGCTATCCAGCGCACGCCAGCTCGGCGTGGCGCTGCCCAACACCGCCCAGGCGCAGGAGCTGTTCAACAGCTGCGTGGCCCACGGCGGCGCGGGCTGGGACCATTCCGGCCTGGTGCGCGCGCTGGAGATCCAGGCCAATTTCGAGATCGGGCAAAAAGCGCCGGGCTGAGCCGGTTGCAGGCGCGGCAGACCGGCTATGCTTGCGCGATGTCCCGCCCTGCCCGCCTGCTCCGCCTGCTCGATCTGTTGCGCCGCGCCCGCCAGCCCCAAACCGGCCCGGCGCTGGCCCAGACCCTGGAGGTGAGCCTGCGTACCCTCTACCGCGATATTGCCAGCCTGCGCGAGCAAGGCGCCGCCATCGAGGGCGATCCGGGCATTGGCTTTGAGATGCGGCCCGGCTTTTTGCTGCCGCCGCTGATGTTCAATGCCGATGAGTTGGAAGCCTTGCTGCTGGGCGCCCGCTGGGCCAGCCTGCAGGCCGACCCGCAGCTGGCCAGTGCCGCCAGCGCCGCGATGGACCGCATCCGCAGCGCCCTGCCGCTGGAGCTGCGCATCGCAGTCGATACCAGCGGCCTGATGGTCCCCAATATGCAGCCCAACCCCCAGCCCGAAACCTGGCAGACCGGGCTGCGCCGCGCGATCCGTGCCGAACACAAGGTGGTGTTGCACTACGAGGACCAACACGGTCGCCTGACCGAGCGCCTGGTCTGGCCGTTTGCGATGGCCTATTTCGACCGCAGCCGGGTGGTGTCCGCCTGGTGCGAGCTGCGCCAGGGCTTTCGCCATTTTCGGGCCGACCGGGTGCATGCCATGCAGGAGCTGCAGGAGCGCTATCCGCAAAGCCGGCACAGCCTCATCCAGCGCTGGCTGGCGGAAACGGGCTACACGATGAATGGCTGGTCATAAGCGCGGACCGCTTCATGTTCGGCTGCTGACAGTTTCTGTCAGCGCCCCTGTCTAACCTGCGTGCATGGCGACTTTGCCAAGCCCTGAACAGGAAGATGACATGACCACTCACAACGCCCCGCTGCGCTTTTTCTACCACCCCCAGTCCCGCGCCCGCATGGTGCGCTGGATGCTGGAAGAATGCGGCGCCGTCTATGAACCGGTGCGGCTGGAGTTTGGCGGCACGATGAAGTCGCCCGACTACCTGGCGCTCAACCCCATGGGCAAGGTGCCAGCGCTGCAGCATGGCGACACGATGGTGAGCGAGACCGGCGCGATCCTGGCCTACCTGGCCGACCTCTTCCCCGAGAAAAAGCTGGCCCCAGCGCTGGGCAGCAGCGAGCGCGGCAGCTACTACCGCTGGCTGTTCTTTGTGGCTGGGCCGGTCGAGGCGGTGTCCACCGCCAAGGCGGAGGGCTGGCTGCAGAACCAGAGCGAGCGCCAGGCGCTGTCGGCAGGCTTTGGCCGTTTTGACGATGTGCTGCGCAGCCTGCAGCTGGCGGTCACCGGCAAGCGCTATGCCTGTGGCGACCATTTCACGGCGGCCGACCTGTACCTGGCCAGCTATATCGGCTGGAGCATGCAGGAAGGCACCCTGCCGAGCCTGCCCGCCTTCCAGGACTACGCCTTGCCGCTGCTGCAGCGCCCGGCCGCTCAGCGTGCCGATGCGCTCGATGGCCCCGTGCAGATGCCCAGCGCAGCCGCTGCCTGATCGGGCCGCTGCCATCTGCATGCCACGTGGATCAGGCACAATAGCCCGGGGTGGCCGTGGAGCCACCTTGTTTTATCCACCAGTCCATGCCCGCTTTTTCGTACGAAGTTCTAGACGCCCAGGGCCAGACCCGCAAGGGCATGATCGAAGCCGACAGCGCCAAGGCGGCACGCAGCCTGCTGCGTGCCCAGGCCATGGTGCCCTTGGCGGTCGAGCCCCTGGGCGATGTCGACGACAGCGGTGCCAGCACGGTGCGCAGCCGGCGCGCGGTCTTCAATGCCACCAGCCTGGCGGTCTGGACGCGCCAGCTCGCCGGCCTCATCAGCTCCGGCCTGCCGCTGGAGCGCGCGCTGACTGCGCTGATCGAAGAGATCAACAGTGAGCCCCAGCGCCAGCTGGTGGCCAGCCTGCGCGCCGAGGTCAATGGCGGCTCCACCTTTGCCAAGTCGCTGGCCCTCTACCCCCGTGATTTTTCGCAGATCTACCGCGCCGTGATCGATGCGGGCGAGCACAGCGGCCACCTGGACCAGGTGCTGTCGCGGTTGGCCGATGATCTGGAAGAGCGCGACCAGCTCAAGAACAGCCTCATCGGTGCCTCGCTCTACCCAGCCATCGTTACCTGCTTTGCCTTTGTCGTGGTGATGGTGCTGATGAGCTATGTGGTGCCCCAGGTGGCCGAGGTGTTCTCGGGCACCAAGCATGCGCTGCCGCTGCTGACCCGCATCATGCTGGGCTTCAGCGACCTGATCCGCCACTGGTGGTGGCTGGGCGCGGGCCTTGCGGTTGTTGGCACCGTGATGCTGCGCCTGTCACTGCGCCAACCGGCCTTTCGCCAGCGCTTTGATGCTGGCTGGCTGCAGTTGCCGGTCATCGGCAAGCTCTCGCGCAACTACAATGCCGCCCGTTTTGCCTCCACCCTGGCCATGCTCAGCAATGCCGGTGTGCCCATCTTGAAAGCGCTGCAGGCCGCTGCGCAAACCGTCTCCAACCAGGCCATGCGCCAGGATGCCATCGATGCGCTGGACATGGTGCGCGAAGGCGCGCCGCTCGCATCAGCCCTGGCCCAGAAAAAGCGCTACCCCGCGCTGCTGTCGATGTTTGCCCGCCTGGGCGAGCAGACCGGCGAGCTGCCGCAGATGCTGCAGCGTGTGGCCAACCAGCTGGCAGGCGATGTAAAGCGCCGCGCGATGCGCCTGGCCACCATCCTGGAGCCGCTGCTGATCGTCGGCATGGGCATCATTGTCGGCATCATCGTGATGGCGGTGCTGATGCCCATCATCCAGCTCAACCAGTTTGTGCGTTGAACGCTGCAGGCCAGGGCGCCATACGGCGCGCCTGGCCTGATTCGGCCCTTACTCCGCGTGGATCTTGTTGGCCTTCACCACATCGCCCCAGAGCTTGTACTGCGCGCGCGTCATCGCATCCAGTTGCTCAGGCGTACCGCCGCCTGGCTGATCGCCGCGCTCCTGAAAGCTGCGGATAACCGCTGGTTCCTTCAGCACCGTGTTGATGGCGGTATTGAGCTTTTGCACCACCTCCGGGCGGGTGCCGGGCGGGCCATACATGCCGATGAAGGAGATGATCTCGAAATCCTTCAGGCCCACTTCGGCGGGGGTCGGCACATCGGGCAGAGAGGCGACGCGGCTGCTGCTGGTCACCATGATGGCGCGCACCTTGCCGGACTTGATATAGGGATCAAACACCGAGGTGGCATCAAACATCGCCTCGATGCGGCCGGCCATCAGGTCGATCACGGCCGGGCCACTGCCCTTGTAGGGCACATGGTTCATCGCTGGGCTGCCCAGGCGCTCGCGCATCAGCTCGGTGGTCACATGCACCAGCGAGCCTGCACCCGGGGTGCCATAGTCCACGCCCTTGCCTGCCTTGGCGCGCTCTTTGACGAGGGCGGCAAACTGCGCAAAGTCCTTCACCGGCGACGCAGCCGGCACCACCAGCACCAGCGGCGACTGCAGCAGAATGCCGACCGGCACAAACTTGGTCGGGTCCACAATGCCCAGGGTCGGGAAGACATGCGGGGTCACCGTCATCGAGCCATTGCCCACCAGCATGCGGTAGCCATCGGGGGCCGAGCGCATGATGTCCGCCGAGCCCAGGTTGCCGTTGACGCCGGCCTTGTTCTCGATGACCACGCCCTGGCCCAGGTTGGCTGCCAAGCTGTTGCTGAGCACACGGGCGGCAAAATCGGTCTGACCACCTGGCGGAAAGCCCACCATCAGGGTCACCGGCTTGGTCGGGTAGGCGGTTTGCGCCAGCGCCGGGGCGCCGACCAGGCTGGTGCCCAGCGCCAGGCCCAGGGCCAGGCCTTGGGTCAGTTGGCGGCGCAGCATCGCGTGCTGTGTTGTCTTGGTCTTCATTGTTATGTCTCCTTGGTTTGAAATCAGACTGCAGCAGGTGCTGCGCTGTCTTGCTGCTCGGGTGAGAACTTGTCCACCGCTTCCCACAGGCCGTTGATGTAGACGGCGCCCAGAGCCCGGTCGTAGAGGCCATAGCCGGGCTTGCCGGTTTCGCCCCAGATCATGCGGCCGTGGTCCGGGCGCACATAGCCTGCAAAGCCCACATCGTGGTAGGCCTTGACGATGGCCGCGATGTCGAGCGAGCCGCAGGTCGAGAGGTGGGCGGTTTCTTCGAAATCGCCGTCGGGCGAGACCTTCACATTGCGGATATGCGCAAAGTGGATGCGGCCCCGGCCGCCAAACTCGCGCACCAGCGCCTCGACATTGTTCTGCGGGCCGGCGCCCAGCGAGCCCGAGCACAGGGTCAGGCCATTGGCGGGGCTATCGATCAGGTCGACGATGCGGGCCAAGTCGTCGCGGTTCTTCACGATGCGCGGCAGGCCAAAGATCGGGCGCGGTGGGTCATCGGGGTGGATGGCCATCTTGATGCCGCATTCTTCGGCCACCGGGATGACCGCCTGCAGAAAATAGGCCAGGTTCTGCCAGAGCTGCTCGGCATCGACCTGGCGGTAGGCCTGCAGCAGGCCTTGCAGCTCGTCACTGCGGTAGCTGCTGTCCCAGCCGGGCAGCGAGATGCCTTTTTCCGCATCAATGCTGTCGGCCATGCGGCTGTCAAAGGCCAGGCAGGTGGAGCCATCGGGCAGCTGCTTGGCCAGCTCGGTGCGGGTCCAGTCAAACACCGGCATGAAGTTGTAGCACACCACCTGCACACCGGCAGCGGCCAGATGGCGCAGGGTTTGCTGGTAGTTGGCGATCAGCTGGTCGCGGCTGTCGCGGCCGAGTTTGATGTCTTCGTGCACCGGCACCGATTCCACCAACTCAAAAGCCAGGCCGGCCTCTTCGATATGCTGCTTGAGCGCCTCGATCTTGGCCAGCGGCCAGACGGCGCCAACCGGCTCGTCGTAGATCGCCGAGACGATATGCGTGACCCCGGGGATCTGGCGAATATAGGCCAGGGACACCGGGTCCGAGCTGCCAAACCAACGAAACGACATCTTCATGGATGAACCTTTTCCTGCAATTAAAAATCTGGTTAGACCAATTCTACAAACTGGCCAGACCATTTAGATTGATGGTTTACCACTATGTCCGGTATTTGCCGCATTTGGGCCGGACGGCGGCTTACACTGCTGCTGGCCCTCCGGTTTTGGCGGATCGGCCCATGAACGGAATACGCGCAAGATGCCCAACAAGCTGGTCCCGACGGTTGACGACGACAGCCGCACCACCGGCGTCAGGTCCTACCAAGACCTCGCCAGAAAAATCCTGGAAGAAACTGCTGCAGACAGCGCGGCGGCCGACCAGCGCCTGCCCTCGGAGCGCACCCTCGCCGACATGTTCGGCGTCAGCCGCACTGCCGTGCGCGAGGCCATCATTGCGCTGGAGGTGCAAGGCCTCGTCGAGGTGCGCCTGGGCTCGGGCATCTACCTGCAGTCCACGGGTGCCAGTGGCCCCAGCCGCCTGCCCGCCTTTGATGTGCCCACCGGCCCCGGCCCGCTGGAAACCCTGCGCGCCCGCGTGCTGGTCGAGGCCGAGATTGCCGCAGCCGCTGCCAGCGAGCGCCGCGATGCCGACCTGGACCGCATGCTCGATGCCCTCGCCACCATGCGCCTGCAGCTGGCCGACAAGGACGCCTACGATGCAGCCGACCGGCGTTTTCACCTCGCCATTGCCGAGGCCACCGGCAACCGCGTGCTGCAGCACATGGTGGAAGCCATGTGGGACAACGCCCGCCAGGACCCGCGCTGGGACAAGATCGAGCAGCATTTCCACTCCGAGCAGCTGCGCGAGGCCAGCCTCAAGGACCACCAGGCCATATTTGCCGCAATTGCCGAGCGCCAGCCCGAGCAGGCGCGCCAGGCGATGCAGCAGCATTTGGGACGTGTCATTTCGCAGTTCTCCCAGGCTTGGTATTGAGTACAAACTGCCCTGCCACTGCGCTATATTGGCCCCAGTTCAGCAACAAGGACGGCCATGGCTGCCACTCTCGAAAACAAGCTGGTGGTCGCGATCTCCTCGCGGGCGCTGTTCAACTTTGAAGAAGAAAACCGGGTTTTCGAGCAAGACAAGGACCAGGCCTATGCCCAGCTGCAGCTGCAGCGGCTCGATATCCCCGCGCCGCCGGGCGTGGCCTTCTCCTTGGTGCGCAAGCTGCTGGCCTTTAACAGCGGTACGGTGCAAAAGGTCGAGGTGGTGCTGCTGTCGCGCAATGACCCGGTCAGTGGCATGCGGGTGTTCCGCAGCTGCAAAGCCCATGGCCTGCATTCCATCCAGCGCGGGGTGTTCACCCAGGGGCGCGACCCTTTCCGCTACCTCAAGCCGCTGGGCGCGCATTTGTTTCTGTCCGCCAATGCCACCGATGTGCAGCAGGCGCTGCAGCTGGGCTTTCCGGCGGCTCGCGTGCTGACCGAATCGGCCCAGGCGCAGGACAGCCATCCCGATGAAGTGCGCATTGCCTTTGACGGCGATGCCGTGCTGTTCTCCGATGAGGCCGAGCGCGTCTTCCAGGCCCAGGGACTGGATGCGTTCCAGCGCCATGAGATCGAACACGCCACCCGCCCCCTGCCCGATGGCCCCTTCAAGCCGCTGCTGGCTGCGCTGCACCGGCTGCAGCAAGACACGCAAAGCCAGATGCGCATCCGCACCGCGCTGGTCACCGCCCGCAGCGCTCCGGCGCATGAGCGCGCCATCCGCACCCTGATGGACTGGAACATCGGCGTCGATGAAACCATGTTCCTCGGCGGCCTGGCCAAGGGCGAGTTTCTGCGCGAGTTCGAGCCCGATTTCTTCTTTGACGACCAGACCGGCCATGTGACCAGCGCAGCGGCCCATGTGCCGGCCGGGCATGTGAGCAGCGGCATCTCCAACCTCTGATCGCCTGCATCCCACCCAGGCGCAAAAAAGCCGCTGGCTCCTGATGGAGACAGCGGCTTTGGCGTTCAGGCTTCTACAGCCAGCTGCTTAGAACTGCTTGATAAAGCCCAGCGAGACCGCACGGCCCTGCAGCGGCGCCGCGTTCTTAATGAACGAGGTGTGCACGTAGGCCAGCTTGTTGGTCAGGTTGTCCAGCTTCAGGTAGATCTGCCATGGCGTGCCATCGCTGGAGGTCTGGTGGTAGCTCACGCGCCAGTTCAGCATGCCGTAGCCAGGGGTCTCGGTTTCATAGTCCGCCACCTTGTTCTGGCGCTTGACCAGCTGCCACTGCGCCTCGCTGCGCCAGTTGGCCCATTTTCCTGCTACGCGCAAACCTACGCGGGCAGGGGCCAGGCGCGGGATCTTGCTGCCGTCTTCGAGCTTGGCATGCACCAGGTCACCGGTGGCACCCACCGTCCAGTTCGCGTTGATGCGGTGCTGGATCTGGCCTTCCAGACCGGTGAAGGTGGCCGTCTGTTGTGCGTACTGCAGCAGCTGCAGGCCTTCATGCTCATCGACGGTGCGGCCATAGATGTAGTTGTTCACCCGGTTGCGGTAGACATTGACCGAGTAGGTCGTGTCGCCCGCGGTGCGAGCAATGCCGATGTCGATATTGCCCGAGCGCTCCTTGCGCAGGTCGGGGTTGCCCAGCTCATAGGTCGAGGTGGCCATGTGCAGGCCGCGCGCATACAGCTCTTCGGCGGTCGGCAGGCGGCTGGCCGAGGTGACATGGGCGCTCAGGCGGTAACCCGGCATAAAGCGCCAGCTGCCGCCCAGCGACAGCGAATTGCCCTTGTGCTTCCGCACCAGGCCGTCGTCGTTGGCATACACGCTTTGCCAGTCGTGGCGCAGTGCGGCTTCCACGCCAAAGTCGCCAAAGCGGCGTTCTTCAAGCAAGTAGACGCCCTGGCTTTGCGTGCGGGTTGGCTGCACATAGGCTTCTTCACCGGTAGCGCTGAAGCGGCGCTGCGCGGCCTCAAAGCCCACCAGACCGGTCCAGCCGGCAATCGGCTCGTGCAGCACATCAACACGCATGTCATGCGCGCGGTTCTTGAAGCTGGTGGAAATCTCGCCGCCCTCGATCTCGTCGTGGTGGTAGCGCGTCACGCCACCGCGCACACGGATGGCCGACACGCCGGCGAAGGGCTGGCGCCACTCGGAGCGCAGGTCATAGCGCTCGCTGTGCATGTCCACCACTGGCACGCCTTCTTCTTCATGGTCGTGGTCGTGGTCATGGCCGTCTTCGCCGTGGTCATGGTCATCATGGCCGCCGCAGTGCAAGTGCAGGCCATGGGTGTGGCAGCCTTCAAAGCTGTGGTTGTGGCCGGGCAGGCCGTAGCGTGCCTGGGTGCGGGTGTAGGCCAGGCCCACATAGCCGCTGTCGCCGATCCAGGACAGGCCAATGCTGCCGCCAGCATTGCGCGCGCGGCTGCCGTCCACCTTGTTGCCCAGGCCCCAGCCGCTGCCCACGCGGTAGTCATCGGCATTGCGGGCCATGCCTTCCACATGCAGGGCAAAGGGGCCCGAGCCGGCGGTCAGCGACAGCGCCGTCGCCGCATCATTGGCGCCCGTACCGGCACGCACTTCGACCTGGCCTTCATAGCCCTTCTCCGGCACCTTGGTGGGGATCTTGTTGTCCAGCACATTGACTACACCGCCGATCGCACCGGCGCCATAGATCAGCGCCGATGGACCACGCAGCACCTCGATCTGGGTGGCCAGCATGGGCTCGCTCACCACGGCATGGTCGGGGCTGATGGTCGAGGCATCCTGGATCACCGCGCCATCGTTCAGCACCTTGACCCGCGCACCGTCCATGCCGCGAATCACCGGGCGGCTGGCACCCGCACCAAAGTGCGTGGCCTGGATGCCGGGCTCATTGGCCAGGGTCTCGCCCAGGCTGGCACCGCGCTTTTGCACCAGCTCATCGCCTTGCAGCACGCTCACCGGCGTGGTCATGTCATCGACCGTGCGGTTGGTGCCGCTGGCCGACACCGTCACCTCGGGCAAGGTGGTGGTTGCGGTGGTCGCAGTGGTCGCGGCGGTCGTTGCCTGCGTGCTGTCTTCAGCGTTCTGCGCCAGCGCGGCGCTGCTCAGCAGCAGGCCGATCACCGCTGCTGCCACCGGGCGCAGATCGCGCGCCTGCGGCTTGAAAATTGCTGTGCGCGCCATCAGCGGCTGCGCCTGTTGTGCATGGAAACCCATGGTCTACCCCTCGAAAAGCACATGCATCCCCAGCATGTGCAGGCGCAGCCCCGCCCTGCGGGCTGAACCGGCCAGGCGCCAAAACGCCCGGCAACTGCGCGGAAAAAACAAGACAGACCGGCCTGCGCTGCCCTGCGCCATCAAAGCTCAGGGGTGAACGGCCGTGTCAATGAAACAAGGAGGGGATGAGAGAGGGAGGCCCACGCGCAAAGAACAGCGCCGGGCTTTGCCGCAGCAAGATGGCCAGCACGGTCGGTGCTGCTTCCTGCACCGCCCGCAGCAAGGGCGCTTGCAGCGCATGGCAGAGAAGGCCAGCACCCAAGGCCATGTGCGAGAAGCCCTGGCAATCGGCTTCGGAGTGCTTGCCAAACAGGTCATGCACGCCATGGCCGGGGCTGACCACGCTATCGCTGCCATCGCGCTCGCCAGCCGTGGCCGACGATGTCGCTACAACAGCGGCTTGCAGCGCCCTGGCATAGAGGTGGCTGATGTCATGGAGCTTGCCCAGCAGCGGCATGCACAGCTGCGCAAAACACAGCCAGCACAGCAGCGCCACCGCCCAGCCACGCAGCGGCCTCGGCGCATGCGCCGAGACAGACAGGGGATGGAAGAAGCGCAGGGAGGACACGGGCGAGGCAGACGATCAAACCAAGTGGCGCACTCCCCCGAGAGCCGGGGCAGACGCGCCACTATTGCAAATGAATTGCATTATGCCTGCAAATAGCAGACCGACTAAAGCATGGGGGACAGGAACAGCACTCCAGGGCCCCCTAAAAACCAAGGCCCGGAAAACCGGGCCTGGGGTATGGGGGTGTGGATAAGCCGCTTAGAGAAAGCGCTCCAGCAGCTTGCGCGACGCCTTGTCCAGGCGGTTGGTATCGGGCAGGCGGTAGTGCACGCCATCGGCCGAAGTGATCAGCAGATTCTGGCGGCCGTGCAGCTTGCGGATGTCCTCTTCGGCCTTCAAGGTCATCTGAACGGGGCCCCGGTCGGTTTCCAGAGCCCAGATGCTGGGCACCGAGAAGGTCGAGACGCTGAGGATGCGCTCGATCAGCGGCTGGAATTCGCGCGCGGCCAGGTCCTCGTCGAGCAGCGCACGGGCGGCCGGGTCCACGGCCTCCATATCGGCGATCCACAGCACTTCCTTGCCGTCTTCACCAATGAGGGAGATGCCGTGCAACGGGGCCGACAGCGGAAAGGCGCGCACCGGGTTGACCTGGTGCGGGGCGCCGTCCTTGAGAAACACCAGGCGGCCAAAGGCATTGCGGCTGAGCGGCAGCGGTGCGGAAGAAGTAGTCAAAGTCATGGCAAGGCTTTCCTGGGCTGCAGATCAGCGGTTTTCATCGGACCCGTCCACATGGGACTTGGGAAGGGACTGCATGTCATAGGTCACGCCCGCCGCACGCGCGGTGACCACGCCAGCGGCTTCGGCATCCTCCTCGGCGCGGCGTGCCTGCGCCATGTACAGGCGCCAGTAGGCGCCTTCCTGGGCCATCAGCGCGTCATGCGATCCGACTTCGACGATCTCGCCACGGTCCATCACCACCAGGCGGTCGGCCTTGCGCAGGGTCGACAGGCGGTGGGCAATCGCAATCGTGGTGCGGCCTTGCACCAGGTTGTCCAGCGCACGCTGGATTTCCTTTTCGGTCTCGGTGTCCACGGCCGAGGTCGCCTCGTCCAGGATCAGGATGCGCGGATCGATCAGCAGCGCGCGCGCAATCGAGATACGCTGGCGCTCACCGCCGGACAGGCCCTGGCCGCGCTCGCCGACCAGCGAGTCATAGCCGTGGGGCAGGCGCAGGATGAACTCATGCGCATGGGCGGCGCGGGCAGCGGCAACGATCTCTTCGCGCGTCGCATCGGGCTTGCCGTAGGCAATGTTCTCGGCAATGGTGCCGAAGAACAGGAAGGGCTCTTGCAAAACCAGGCCGATGTTGCTGCGGTAGTCGGACACCGCAATGCGGCGCACATCGACGCCATCGAGCTGGATCGAGCCATCGGTCACGTCGTAGAAACGGCTGATCAGGTTGACCAGGGTACTCTTGCCCGAGCCGCTGTGGCCCACCAGGCCAATCATCTCGCCGGGGCGGATCTGCAGGTTCAGGTCCTTGATGACGGTGCGGCTGCCATAGCGGAAACCGACGTTCTCCATCGTGATGGCGCCCTGCACCTTGCCCAGCTTAACCGGGTTGACCGGGTCGGGCACGTTGCTCACATGGTCCAGGATGTCAAAAATGCGCTTGGCGCCGGCAGCGGCCTTTTGCGTTACCGAGACGATGCGGCTCATCGAATCCAGACGCGTGTAGAAGCGGCCGATGTAGGCGATAAAGGCGGTCAGCACACCGACGGTGATCGAGCCGCCCGCCACCAGGTAGATACCAAAGGCCCAGACGATCAGCAGGCCGACTTCGGTCAGCAGGGTGACCGTGGGGGTGAACAGCGACCAAGTCTTGTTGACCCGGTCATTGGCTTCCAGGTTGACCTGGTTGGCGGCGGCAAAGCGGTCGGCCTCGCGCTGCTCTTGCGCAAAGGCCTTCACGACGCGGATACCGGGAATCGTGTCGGCCAGCACATTGGTCACTTCGGACCAGACGCGGTCGATCTTCTCGAAGCCGGTGCGCAGCTTGTCGCGCACGGTGTGGATCATCCAGGCAATAAACGGCAGCGGCACCAGGGTGACCAGGGCCAGCCAGGGGTTGATCGAGAACAGGATGGCCGAGGTCATCACGATCATCAGCACATCGGTCGCAAAATCCAGCGCGTTGAGCGACAGAAACAGGTTGATGCGGTCGGTTTCGGCGCCGATACGGGCCATCAGGTCACCGGTACGCTTGCTGCCGTAAAAATCGAGCGAGAGCTTGAGCAGGTGGTTGTAGGTGGTCGTGCGCAAATTGGCGCCGATGCGCTCAGAGACGCGCGCCAGCACAAAGGTGCGCGCCCAGCCCAGCAGCCAGGCGATCAGCGCCGAAATCAGCAGCGCACCCAGGTAAAAACGCACCAGGCCGGCATCGATCTTCTCGCCGTTCTGGAACGGGATCAGGATCTTGTCCATCAGCGGAATCGTCAGGTACGGCGCCACCAGCTGGGCGGCCGTGGTGCAGAGCGTCAAGACAAAACCCAACAACAATTGCATTTTGTAGGGCTGGGCAAAGCGCCAGAGGCGCAGCAGCACCCAACTCGATGTCGGTGCATTCTGCTGGCGGGCGCAGGCAGGGCATTCTTCGCTATCGGGGGGCAGTACGCTGCCGCAGACCGGGCAGAGCGAGCGCTCGTCTTCCACCACCTGGTAGGCCTCGTTGCGCAGCAAGCGCTCACGTTGGCGTTCAAACTGCTGCATCAGGCCCAGTACCGCCGTTTGGTGGCTCAGGGTGATGCGCCACAGGCCCAGGCGCTGCGCGCTGTCGTGCAGCTCCAGGCTGCCCACACCGCCATGGTCAAAAAAACGCAGGCTCAAATCAGGCGAAAGTACCCACTCACTCCATTGCTGGGCATCGGTATCAAAGGCCAGAAGGCGCTCCGAGGTCAGAACCACCTGGCCGCTGCCGAAGCGCAAATCAGAGGTCAAGTCAACGGGAGTGACGGCAAGCACGTTTTCCAGATTGTTGAGCTTGGCTCGCAATTGGGTTCCTAGCGGACCCGCAAAGAATGCTGACGCGTCCGCGGAATGTTGATGTTGCATATGGCGTTTTTCTCTCCGCACGGGGCGGTGGCAGTTGTCCGGTGAACAACCGCATATTATTGTGGCGAACCGCGGCATGGGCCGCCCCGCCCTCATCTGTCTTTAACGTCTGACACGCCCAATAGGCTGACAGCGATTAATCTGCCTCATTTGGGCGCACAATGCTTTCCCATCTACGGCGATTCCCCCCGGAATTGTTACTTATGTTTATCCGTTGATCGATATGGCGAAATTCAATACCATCCAACTCTTGCGCACGACCTTTTTGCGCGGCCCCAGCGTCTGGACTTACCGCCCCGTATTGGAGGTCTGGCTGGACCTTGGAGAGCTGGAGGACTATCCCTCGAACAAGATCCCCGGGCTGAACGAGCGCCTCACCACCTGGCTGCCCGACCTGATCGAGCACACCTGCGGCGTCGGTGAACGCGGCGGTTTCATCCAGCGCCTTGAAGGCGGCACCTGGATGGGCCATGTGATGGAACACGTGATCATCGAGCTGCTAAACCTGGCCGGCATGCCTGCCGAGTTCGGCCAGACGCGTGAGATCTCCAAGCGCGGTGTCTACCGCATGGTGTTCCGCTGCCCCGAAGAGGCCGTGGCCCGCGTCGCCCTGGAGCATGGCCACCAGCTGCTGATGGCCGCCATCAACGACGAGCCCTACGACATCAAGCCGGCGGTCCACGCGATCAAGACGGCGATCAATGACCGCTACCTCGGCCCTTCGACCGGCTGCATCGTCGATGCCGCCAGCGAGCGCCGCATTCCCCATATCCGCCTCAATGATGGCAACCTGGTCCAGCTGGGCTATGGCGCTGCACAGCGCCGCATCTGGACGGCCGAGTCCGACCAGACCAGCGCGATTGCCGAAGGCATTGCCCAGGACAAGGACTTCACCAAGCGCCTGCTGACCGCCTGCGGCGTGCCCGTACCCGAAGGCCAGATCGTGGCCAGCCCCGAAGAAGCCTGGGAAGTGGCCCAGGAAATCGGCTTCCCCGTCACCGTCAAGCCCTCCGACGGCAACCACGCCCGTGGCGTGACCCTGGAGCTGTCCAAAGAGGCGGACATCAAGGCCGCGTTTGCACTGGCCCAGCCCGAAGGCTCGGACGTCATCGTCGAGAAGTTCATCGACGGCGTTGAGCACCGCCTGCTGGTGGTGGGCGACAAGGTGGTCGCGGCCACCAAGGGCGAGACCGTCAGCGTCTACGGCAATGGCAAGGCCACCCTGCGTGAGCTGGTGGCCGTGCTCAACGAAGACCCCCGCCGTGGTCCCGAGCAAGAGTACCCGCTCGACTGGATCAAGCTGGAAGCCGGCGCCGTCAAGCTCGAACTCAACCGCCAGCATGTCACGCCAGACAGCGTGATCGCCCAAGGCCAGAGCGTGCTGCTGCAACGCAATGGCAACATGGCCATCGACTGCCTGGACGATGTGCACCCCGATGTCGCCTACTACGCCGTTCTGGCCGCCAAGATCGTCGGCCTGGACATCGCCGGCATGGACATGATCCTCAAGGACGTCTCCCAGCCGATGCAAGGCCAGGGCGCGATTCTGGAAGTCAATGCCGGCCCCGGCCTGCTGATGCACCTCAAGCCCACCAGCGGCGCACCGCGCCCGGTCGGCATGGCCATTGCGGACCACCTCTTCCCCCGCGAAGAAGGTGCCGGTGCAGGCCGCATCCCGATCGTCGGCATTGTCGGCACGCAGAACAACGCCTTCATCGCGCGCCTGGTCGGCTGGCTGCTGCAGCTGTCGGGCAAGCTCACCGGTGTGGCCAGCGACGAGGGCATGTTCCTGTCCAACCGCCAGACGCAGAAGACCAATACCGCCAACTGGGCCGGCGCCCACCGCCTGCTGACCAACCGCCTGGCGCAAGCCGCGGTGATCCAGACCACGGCACGCTCCATTCTGGAAGAAGGCCTGGCCTACGACCGCTGCCTGGTCGGTGTGGTGACCGATATGCAAGGCTACGAAGCCCTGCCCGACCACGATGTGCTGGAAGCCGGCCAGATGCGCCGCGTGATGCGCACCCAGATCGATGTGGTGCTGGACGAAGGCGCCGGCGTGCTCAACGCCGACCTGCCCGAAGTGGCCGACCTGGCCGAGCTCTGCGATGGCGAAGTCGTGCTGTACACGACCCAGGCAGAGAACGAAGCCGTGGCCGCCCACCGCGCCAACACCGAAGCCCAGCACGAAGGCGGCCGCGCCGTCATCATCAAGGGCAACAACGTGGTGCTGGCCACCGGCGCGCAAGAGCGCGTGCTGGGCACCCTCGATGCGCTGAGCCTGCCGGGCGGCAAGAAGCCCGACACCTCGGCCCTGCTTGCCGCCATCGCCACGGCCTGGGCGCTGGATATCACCCCCGATCTGATCGGTGCCGGTATCAAGACCTTCGAGTACAACGCCTGATACGCCGGACACGGCTCTCCACGACGACAAGCATGCACGGCCCGCTGATTCAGCGGGCCCTCCATCTGAAAGAAACACTATGCAGCTCTCCCGCACCCGTGCCTTGCGTGGCCCCAATCTCTGGACCCGCAGCACCGCCATCGAGACCATCGTGCGCTGTGAAGACAGCGAACAGCGCTACAGCACCATCCCCGGTTTTGAAGAAAAACTGCGCGCGCGCTTCCCCAACATCGCCCCCCTGCAGCCCCATGGCGCCGACCAGGCCCTGTCGCTGGCCCATGTGCTCGAAGTCGCCGCACTCTCGCTGCAGGCGCAGGCCGGCTGCCCGGTCACCTTCAGCCGCACCCATGTGACGACCGAGCCTGGCACCTACCAGGTCGTCGTCGAATACACCGAAGAAGCGGTGGGCAAGCTGGCGATGGAAAAGGCCGAAGCGCTGATCCAGGCCACCTTGAACGACAGCCCTTTTGATGCCGACGCCGCCATTGCCGCGCTGCGCGAGCTGGATGAAGACGAGCGCATCGGCCCCTCGACCGGCGCCATCGTCGATGCCGCCGTCGCCCGTGGCATTCCCTTCCGCCGCCTGACCACTGGCTCGCTGGTGCAGCTGGGCTGGGGCTCCAAGGCCCGCCGCTTCCAGGCGGCCGAGATCGATTCGACCAGCGCCGTGGCGGAATCCATTGCGCAGGACAAGGACCTGACCAAGCGCCTGCTGCATGCCGCTGGCGTGCCCGTGCCCATGGGCCGCCCTGTGGCCGATGTGAACGAGGCCTGGCAAGTGGCACTGGAAGTGGGCCTGCCCGTCGTGGTCAAGCCCCAGGATGGCAACCAGGGCAAGGGCGTGGTGGTCAACATCACCACCCGCGAAGGCCTGGAAGCCGCTTACAAGACCGCCAGCGAATTTGGCGACGAGATCATGGTTGAGCGCTTCCTGCCCGGCCACGACTTCCGCCTGCTGGTGGTGGGTGGCCAACTGGTCGCCGCTGCCCGCCGCGAGCCACCCCAGGTCCTGGGTGACGGCCAGCACACCATCCGCGAGCTGGTGAACCTGGTCAACCAGGACCCACGCCGCGGCACCGGCCACGGCACCGCGCTCACCAAGATCCGCCTGGACGACATCGCCATCTCCCGCATCGCCAGCGAAGGCATGACCCCCGACAGCGTGCCCGGCCAAGGCCAGCGCGTGGTGCTGCGCAACAATGCCAACCTGTCCACCGGCGGCAGTGCCACCGATGTGACCGATGACGTGCATCCCGAAATCGCCGCCCGCGCGATCGAAGCGGCCCAGACCATTGGCCTGCACATCTGCGGCGTGGACGTGGTCTGCGAAACCATGCTCAAGCCGCTGGAAGAGCAAAGCGGCGGCATTGTCGAAGTCAACGCCGCCCCCGGCCTGCGCATGCACCTGGCGCCCTCCTTCGGCAAGCCCCGCCATGTCGGCGTGCCCATGGTCGATGAGATGTTCAGCGCCGGCAACGACGGCCGCATCCCGCTGGTGGCCGTGACCGGCACCAACGGCAAGACCACGACCACCCGCGTCATCGCCCATCTGTTCACCTCGCACGGCTGGCGCACGGCGATGACCAACACCGATGGCGTCTACGTCAACGGCCGCCAGATCGACAGCGGTGACTGCTCGGGCCCGCGCAGCGCGCGCAACGCCCTGGCCCACCCCGAGACCGATGCCGCCGTGCTCGAATGCGCACGCGGCGGCATTCTGCGCGAAGGCCTGGGCTTTGACCGCTGCCAGGTCGCCGTGGTCACCAACGTGGGCGAAGGCGACCACCTGGGTCTGAACTTCATCACCACCAAGGAAGACGTGGGCGTGCTCAAGCGCGTGATCGTGCAGAACGTGGCTCCCACCGGCTACGCCGTGCTCAACGCCGCCGACCCGCTGGTCGCCGCGATGGCCCATGTCTGCCCCGGCAAGGTGATCTTCTTCGCCGCCGACCGCCACCACCCCGTGATGGCCACGCACCGTGCGCAAGGCAGCCGCGTCGTCTATGTCGATGGCGACAGCATCGTGGCCGCCGAAGGCTCCTGGCGCGAGTCGATCCCGCTGCGCGAGATCCCGATCACCCGCAATGGCGCGATCACCTTCCAGGTCGAGAACGTCATGGCTTCCATCGGCGCCGCCTGGGCCGCCGGCCTGCCCTGGCAGACCATCCGCCGTGGCCTGGCCGGCTTTGTCAACGACAGCGACAACGCCCCTGGCCGCTTCAATGTGATGGACTACCGCGGTGCGACCATCATTGCCGACTACGGCCACAACCCGGATGCCATCCGCGCGCTGATCCAGGCCGTGGAAGCCATGCCCGCCAACAAGCGCAGCGTGGTCATCAGCGGCGCCGGCGACCGCCGCGACGAAGACATCCGCGTCCAGACCGAAATGCTGGGCGAGGCCTTCGACGACGTGATCCTCTACCAGGATGCCGCCCAACGCGGCCGCGCCGACGGCGAAGTCATCGCGCTGCTGCGCCAAGGCCTGCAAGGCGCCAGCCGCACCAGCTACGTGACCGACATCCACGGCGAGTTCATCGCCATCGACCACGCGCTGGCACGCCTCCAACCGGGCGACCTCTGCCTGGTCCTGGTCGACCAGGTCGAAGAAGCGCTGGAGCACCTGCAGCGCCACGTGGCCCAGGCCGCCGCCCAGGCCTGATCCTCTGCTCCCACATGCACCGGCCTTGGCGCCGGTGCAGTCCCTTCCCTTTTCCGGAAACCCTCCATGCTGACCACCACTTCCTGGCGCCACGCCGTCGTCGCCGCAGGCTGCCTGGCCGCCACGGCCGCCTGGGCCCAACCGGACACCATCGGCTCGGTGGACACGGTGTTCAAGTTCATCGGCCCCGACCACAAGATCGTTGTCGAGGCCTATGACGACCCGCTGGTCAAGGGCGTGACCTGCTATGTGTCGCGTGCCCGCACGGGTGGCGTCAAGGGCGCATTGGGTCTGGCTGAGGACCGCTCGGAGGCGTCGATTGCCTGTGTGCAGGCGGGGCCGATCAGCATCGAGAAGCCTTTGAAGCAGCAGGAAGAGGTGTTCAGCGAGCGGACCTCGTTGCTGTTCAAGCGGTTGCGGGTGGTGCGCATGGTGGATGCGGCGCGCAATACTTTGGTGTACATGACGTACTCCGACAAGGTGATTGAGGGCTCGCCGCAGAACAGTGTGACGGCGGTGGCGGTGCCTTCCTCTACGGTTATTCCGGTCAAGTGACCGGTAGCTGCTCTGCGCTTCTTGATTTGCTCTTGTCTACTGGCTGTTAACAGCGCCTTTTAATAGGCGCTTTTTACTACTGCGTAGGGCTGCTGGCCGGGTCTCGCCCCGGCGGGCGAGGTACTTTTCTTGGCGACCAAGAAAAGTACCCAAAAGAAGGTCGCCCTGCTGACTGCGTCCCTCCGCTTCGCTGCGGGCAACCTGTGGTGCTCGGGTATGGGCTGCACCGCGAAACTCACTACGCGCCAAGGCGCTCCGTTCAAACAGACGCGGTGAGTCAGTTCACGAAGCAGTTGCACTCTTCGGTGCAACTGCCCAGCCCATACCCTGTGCTCCTCGGCGCATTCAGAAGGGAAACTGAGCAGACGTGTGCCATCGCTACGCTCGGCACCCAAAACCGGCCGAGCGCAGCGATGGCCCGAAGGCTGTTGGCTGTTGGCTGTTGGCTGTTGGCTGTTGGCTGTTGGCTGTTTCAGCATCCCCCCTTTTGCATGCGCCTGGGGCGTGGTGTTTGCGGGGTGGCGCTGGCACCGCAGAGTGCCAGCGCTTCGTGAACTAGCTTGCCGCGTCTGTCCGAACGGAGCGCTTTCAGCGCGTAGAGAGTTTCGCGGCACACCCCGCAAATGCCACGACACAGGTTGCCCTTCGCAACGCGAAGGGTCGCAAGCAGCAGGGGCGGCCTTCTTTTGGGTACTTTTCTTGGCCGCGCAAGAAAAGTACCTCGCCCGCCGGGGCGAGACCCGGCCAGCCGCCCTACGCAGTAGTAAACAGAATTAATTAACAAGCACAACGGCCAGCCAACCAGCAAGAAGCGAAGGACAGCATCATCCACCGCTCAAAGAAGCTATCCCGAATCCCCCCTTTTGCATGCGCCTGGGTCGTGGCGTTTGCGGGGTGGCACTCGCACCGAAGAGTGCCAGTGCATCGTGAACTAGCTTGCCGCGTCTGTCCGAACGGAGCGCCTTGGCGCGTAGAGAGTTTCGCGGCACACCCCGCAAACGCCACGACACAGGTTGCCCTTCGCAACGCGAAGGGTCGCAAGCAGCAGGGGCGGCCTTCTTTTGGGTACTTTTCTTGGCCGCGCAAGAAAAGTACCTCGCCCGCCGGGGCGAGACCCGGCCAACTGCCCTACGCAGTAGTAAACAAAGCGCATTAAAAGGCGCTGCAACAACCAACTAGCAACAACTGACTAGCAGCAGCACCAACACAAGCAGCCCATCAAGCCTGCCGCTCAAGCGGCTCCACCAACCCCTGCCACAACAAACTAGCATCCGCCAACCCAGCCACCCGACCAATCACCATCATGCAAGGACTCCCCAACCCACTCCCCTGCAAACAGCTCACCAAACAAGACAAAGAAGTCAACACCGACCGCTGAGAAGACAAACTAGCGTTCTGCACCAAAGCCACCGGCGTATCCGGCGCCAAGCCACCAGCCAACAAACCAGCCTCAATCAAAGGCGCCGAGGCCACCCCCATGTACACCACCAGGCTGAGCGACATCGCCTCAGCCGTCGCGCCCAACTGGCGCCAATCCAGAGGCGCCCCACCCGGCTTGACATGGCCGGTCACAAAGACAACGCCATGGGCATAGTCGCGGTGGGTCAGCGGCACGCCCAGGCTGGTGGCGGCGGCCAGGCCCGAGGTGATGCCATTGATCACCTCCACCTGCACACCCTGGGCCTGCAGGTGGGCGACCTCCTCGCCGCCCCGGCCAAAGATGAAAGGGTCTCCGCCTTTGAGGCGGACCACCGTCTCGCCTTGGCGGGCGGCCATCACCATCAGCTTTTCGATAAAGGCCTGCGAAGTGCTGGCCCGGCCGCCGCGCTTGCCCACATAGATGGTGCGCGTGGCAGCGGGCGCCAGCGCCACGATGTCGGCGGAGACCAGGTCGTCCACCAATAGCAAGGTGGCGGCCTGGATGGCGCGCCAGGCGCGCAGGGTCAGCAGCTCGGGGTCGCCGGGGCCGGCGCCCACCAGGTAGCAGCGGCCGGCGGCAAGGGGTGTGGTGGCAATGGCATGCATGGCAAGACCTTTCAAAAGCATCAGGCAGAAGGGGCCAGCGCGGCCGGGGCCACGCGCTGCACCAGCTGCTTGAGTTGGGGAATGCAGGAGCCGCAGCGTGTGCCGCAGCCCAAGGTGTTTTTAAGCTCCAGCAGGCGCTGCTCCGGCGCGCCGTCAATGCGGGCCAGGGCCTCGCCAATGGCGGCCTCGTCCACATTCATGCAGGCGCAGACCTGGCGTGCGCGGGTCGGCAAAGCGGCAGGCGCCTGGCTGCCCGAGGACAGCAGCAGGCGGCCAAAGCTGCGCGTCGATTGCTCATCGCGCAGCACCGGCGCCAGCCACTGGCCGGCACTGGCATCGCCGCAGAGCAAGAAGGCCTGCAGCACCGGCTCGCCCGCTTGCTCGCCCATGGCCATGGCGCGGCTGCACTGGCGCTGCGCATCGGCATAGCGCAGAGTCTGCGGGCCATCGAGCTGCAGCAGCTGCTGCAAACGCGCCAGCAAGGCCGCCGGCGGCGCCTGGCGTGCGGCAGCGCGGAACTGCACGCCATTGCGGCCCTGGCCGGCAGCGCCATCCAGTGGCACGGCCCGGCCAAACAGCACGCAGCTGCCAAAGTCAAACTCACCCAGCAACGCAGCAAGCGCCTGGCGCGTGGCCAGCACCTGGCAGTCGTCGAGCCAGGCCATGCCCAGGCACTGCCAGGGCAGGCTGGCTTTTTCCAGCTGCACCGCCACGTGCTTGAGCTCGGGCTGCTTGGAGCGTGGGCAGCGCTCCGGTGTGGTCAACGCGTTCACGCCCGCCAGGCGCTGGCCGTCTACCGTGCTGCCGCTTAGGTGCATGCTGCCCCAGTGCATCGGCAGGTTCAAATGCGCGAGCTGTAGGCCGGCATCGGCCAGTACCGGCAGCACCAGGCTGCCGTAGCGGCTGTGCAGCTGCACCAGGTCGCCATCCTCCAGCTGCCGGCGGCGCATGTCCTGCGGGTGGGCCTGCACGCTGGGCTCACTGGCATGGGCAAACAGGCGGCCCAGCTGGCCGGTGCGGCTCATGCCATGCCACTGGTCGCGCAGGCGGCTGGTGTTCAGGCTGAAGGGGTAGTGCGCATCGCGCGGCACGGCCACCGGCTTCCAGGCCTGGGCATCAAAACGGGCGCGGCCATCGTCGGTGGCAAACCGGCCATCGCTGTACAGGCGCTGGCGCCCTTGGGCCGCGCCGCTGGGCAGCGGCCACTGCTGCGGGCCTTGCGCCTCCAGCAGCGCCCAGCTCAGGCCCGTGATGTCCAGGTCGCGCCCGCGCGTGCTGTCGCGGTGCTCCATCCAGATGGCTTCGCAGCCGCGCTCGGCCTGCACGGTGTCATAGGCAAACAGGCTGGGGCGGCCGGGCCGCAGATGGCGTTCCAGCCGCTGGGCCAGTTGCACACCAATCTGCCAGTCATGGCGGGCCTCGCCGGGCGCGGCCACCGCCGCGCGCACCCGCGATATGCGGCGCTCGCTGTTGGTGACCGTGCCCAGCTTCTCGCCCCAGGTGGTGGCGGGCAGCAGCCAGTCGGCATAGGCGGTCGTCTCGGTCTGGGCAAAGGCCTCCTGCACCACCACCAGCTCGGCCCGCTCCAGCGCGCGGCGCACCATGGCCTGCTCGGGCATGCTCTGCGCGGGGTTGGTGCAGGCAATCCACAAGGCCTTGATCTGGCCATCGGCTGCGGCCTCGAACATCTCCAGCGCCGACTTGCCGGGCAGCGCCGGCACGGCATCTACGCCCCAATGCTGGGCCACCTCGGCCCGGTGCTGCGGGTTGGCCATGTCGCGGTGGGCGCTGAGCAGGTTGGACAGGCCGCCCACCTCGCGCCCGCCCATCGCATTGGGCTGGCCGGTCAAGGACAGGGGGCCGGCGCCCGGCTTGCCAATCTGGCCGGTGGCCAGGTGCAGGTTGATCAGCGCCGCATTGTTGGCCGTGCCGCTGCTGCTTTGGTTCAGCCCCTGGCAGTACAGGCTCAGCGTGGGCAGGCGTTCGCCGTTCGTGCCGGGCGCATCGGCCCCGCCCCAGGCCAGCCATTGGGCGGCCAGGTAGAGATCAGCCAGCGCCAGACCGCAGACCTGGGCCACCCGCTCCGGCGTCGCCTCGCGCACGATGGCATGCAACTGCGCAAAGCCGCTGGTATGCGCATCGATAAAGGCCGAGTCGGCCCAACCCTGGGCCAGCATGATGTGCAAGAGGCCATGGCAGAGCATCACATCGCTGCCCGGCTGCAAGGCCAGGTGCAGATCGGCCAGCTCGGCGGTCTCGGTGCGGCGCGGGTCAACGACGATGATCTTGCGCTCGGGGTGGCGCGCCTTGGCCTCTTCCACCCGGCGGAACAGGATGGGGTGCGCCCAGGCCATATTGCTGCCGCTGATGAACAGGCAGCCGGCCAGGTCGATGTCTTCATAGCAGGCCGGTGGTGCATCCGCCCCCAGGGTGGCCTTGTAGCCGGCCACCGCGCTGCTCATGCACAGGCGCGAGTTGGTGTCCAGGTTGTTGGTGCCCAGCAAGCCTTTGACCAGCTTGTTGAACACGTAGTAGTCCTCGGTCAGCAGCTGGCCGCTCAGGTAAAAGCCCAGCGCATCGGGCCCGTGGTCGGCATGGATCTGCAGCAGCTGGGCGGCCAGGTGGTCCAGCGCCGTGTCCCAGCTACGGGCCTCGGGCGTGGCCCCGCGCTGCAGGCGCTGCATCGGCTGCAGCAAGCGGCTTTGCCGCGCCAGCGCGGGCGCTGCCGTCAGGTGCAGGCTGCTGCCCTTGGTGCAGAGCTTGCCCTGGTTGGCCGGGTGCGCCGGGTCGCCGCGCACGGCTGTTATCTGCTGGCCGTCGGACGTGATGATCACGCCGCAGCCCACGCCGCAATAGGGGCAGGTGGATCGGGTCTCGGGCATGGGCGGCTCCGTCCGGTGGGCGAAATCAGGCGGCCACAGCGGGCTGCGACGGGCTGCAGCTGGCGGCCGCAGAGCCACAGCGCCCCAGGCCTACCGGCCCGGCCAGTGGCCGGGTCTGCTCCAGCGCATGCTGGGCCAGCTCATCGGCGCGCAGCTGCACCGCACTGCCCTCCAGCCGCACCGCAAAGCGCGGGGTGCAGCCCTCGTCCGGAGCAGCGGCCTGGCCGGTGGCCAGCGCAATCGTCCAGTTGTGCAAGGGGCAGGCCACGCTGCTGCCAAACACCAGGCCTTGCGACAAAGGCCCGCCCTTGTGCGGGCAGCGGTCCAGCAGCGCAAATACCTCGCCGCTGGCGGTGCGGAACACTGCGACATCCAGCCCCTGGGCGCGGGCCACGCGGCGGGCGCCCAGCACCGGAATCTCATCGATGGCGCAGATGGTGATCCATTCATTCATGTCGGTCTCCTGGCGGCGCGGCATCATGCGCCGGCGGTGGTGGTGGCGGGTACGGGTACGGGTGCAGGGGCGGAAAGGGCCGCCAGCACAGGCCCAGCCTGCAGTGCGGGCAGCACCGGCAGCGGCTCGAACTGGCGCAGGTCCACGCTCGCCTTGTCGATCTCGAACCAGGGGTCGGGCTCGCCCTCCAGCGCCTGCTGCAGCTGGTTCCAGAGCGCCTGGCGGCCGGCGGCATCGTCCAGAATGCGGCGCTTGACATAGTCCAGCCCCACCCGGTTCACGTAGTGCACCGTGCGCTCCAGGTACCAGCCCTCCAACCGGTAGAGCTGCATAAAGGCACCGGTGTACTCCAGCACCTCCTCGGCGGTCTTGAGCTTGGTGAGAAAGTGCGCCACCTCGGTCTTGATGCCGCCATTGCCGGCGATGTACATCTCCCAGCCCGAGTCCACGCCGATGATGCCCACGTCCTTGATGCCTGATTCAGCGCAGTTGCGCGGGCAGCCGCTGACGGCAAACTTCACCTTGTGCGGCGCATACATGCGCCACATCGCGCGCTCCAGGTCCTTGCCCATCTGCGTGCTGTCCTGCGTGCCCATGCGGCACCACTCGCTGCCCACACAGGTCTTGACGGTGCGCAGCGCCTTGGCATAGGCGTGGCCGCAGGGCATGCCTATGTCGTTCCACACGCCTTGCAGGTCTTCCTTTTTCACGCCCAGCAGGTCAATGCGCTGGCCGCCGGTCACCTTCACGGTGGGGATCTGGTACTTGTCCACCACATCGGCAATGCGGCGCAGTTCGGCGGCCGTGGTCTCACCGCCCCACATGCGCGGGATCACGCTGTAGGTGCCATCCTTTTGGATGTTGGCATGGCTGCGCTCGTTGATGAAGCGGCTTTGCGGGTCGTCGCGCGCCTCCTTGGGCCAGGTGCTGATCAGGTAGTAGTTGATGGCCGGGCGGCAGCTGGCGCAGCCATTGGGCGTCTTCCATTCCATGAAGCGGAAGACGCTGTCCGTCGTCAGCAGCCGGTGCTCGCGAATGGTATCGCGCACCGCCTGGTGGCCATGCTCGCTGCAGCCGCACATCGGCTTGGTCTTGGGCGAGGCTGAATAGTCCCCACCGACGGTGAACATGATGATCTGCTCGACCAGGCCGGTGCAGGAGCCGCAGCTGGCACTGGCCTTGGTGTGCTTGCGCACCTCGTCCAGGGTGAACAGGCCCTTGTCCTTGATGGCCTTGCAGATGGCGCCCTTGCTCACGCCATTGCAGCCGCAGACCTCATCGGCATCGGCCAGCGCGGCGGCCTTGTTCTGGCCCTGGTGGCCGGCATCGCCGAGGTTGGATTCGCCAAACATCAGCTTGTCGCGGATATCGGCCACGCTGCGGCCTTCACGCAGCAGCTTGAAGTACCAGCTGCCATCGACCGTATCGCCGTACAGGCAGGCGCCCACCAGCCGGTCTTCCTTGATCACCAGCTTTTTGTACACGCCCGAGTAGGGGTCGCTCAGCACGATCTGCTCGGTGCCCTCCCCGCCCTGGAAATCCCCGGCCGAGAACAGATCGATGCCGGTGACCTTGAGCTTGGTCGAGGTGAGCGAGCCCTGGTAACGGCCAATGCCCAGCTCGGCCAGGTGGTTGGCCAGCACCTTGCCCTGCTCAAACAGCGGTGCCACCAGGCCGTAGGCAATGCCCCGGTGCGCCGCGCACTCGCCCACCGCATAGATGCGCGGGTCGGTGATGGTCTGCATAGTGTCGCTGACGACAATGCCCCGGTTCACATGCAGGTGCATGGCCTCGGCCAGCGCCGTGTTGGGGCGGATGCCGACGGCCATCACCACCAGGTCAGCCTCGATCTCGCGGCCATCGGCAAAGCGCAGCGCGCGCACGCGGCCTTCGGCATTGCCCAGCAGTTCCTGCGTCTGCGCCTGCATGAAAAACTGCATGCCCCGCTCGATCAGCGACTTCTTCAGCAGCTGCCCGGCCTGGTCGTCCAGCTGGCGCTCCATCAGCCACTCGCCCGCATGCACCACCGACACCTGCATGCCGCGCTTCATCAGGCCATTGGCCGCCTCCAGCCCCAGCAGGCCGCCGCCAATCACCACCGCATGGCGCCAGCTGCTGGCCGCATCGATCATCGCCTGGGTATCGGCAATGTCGCGGTAGGCCAGCACGCCTTGCAGCTCCTTGCCGGCAATCGGCAGCATGAAGGGGTTGGAGCCCGTCGCCAGAATGAGCCGGTCGTAGTCGGCCGTCACGGCCTCGCCCTGGGCATTGCGGGCATGCACCACGCGGCGGGCGCGGTCCACCGCATGCACCGTGCAGCCGGCATGCAGGCGCACGCCATGCGTCTCGTACCAGCTCCAGTCGTTGAGAACGATGTCCTCCAAGGTCTGCTCGCCCGCCAGCACCGGCGACAGCAGGATGCGGTTGTAGTTGGGGTGCGGCTCCGCGCCAAATACCGTTATCTCGTACAAATCCGGGGCCAGGGCCAGAAGCTCTTCGAGCGCACGCACACCCGCCATACCGTTGCCAACCATGACCAACTTGATTTTTTTCATAGCATTTCCCGTGGGCAGCACAAAAAAAAGACGTCTAGGCGCCGCATGCCAGGCATGCGCGCTTAGACGTCTTTGTCTTTGGACGGCAGCGCCACTTTGCACCACCACCCGGTGGCCGCCATGGCCACGCCAAGAACTATGCAAGTTCCATACCAAGTTGGCTGTCGACGCGCGCCGGCAGCCGCGCATTGCCTGTGCACATTTTTTGTGCTGCTCGCGTGCCGCGCTGCCTCATTTGCGTGCATAAAAAAGGCGCTCCGTGCGGAGCGCCTGGGGCGGCATCAATGGCAGCGCTCAGGCCACCTTCTCCACATGCACCTGGCGGGTGTAGAGAAAGTCGATCACCGCCTTGCGGCAGGCTTGGTACTGCGCATCCTCGGCCAGCGCCACCCGGTTGCGCGGGCGGGCCAGGGGCACCGTCAGCACCTCGCCAATCGTCGCCGCGGGCCCATTGGTCATCATCACGATCTTGTCGGACAGCAGCACCGCCTCATCGACATCATGGGTCACCATCACCACGGTGCTGCGCGTGCGCGCAACGATCTCCAGCAGCTCATCCTGCAGCTTGGCGCGGGTCAGGGCATCCAGCGCGCCAAAGGGCTCGTCCATCAGCAGCACCTGGGGCTCCATCGACAAGGCCCGGGCAATGCCCACGCGCTGCTTCATGCCGCCCGATATCTCGCCGGGTCGCTTTTGCGCCGCGTGGGTCAGGCCCACCAGCGCCAGCGCGGCATCGGTGCGGGCGGCGAGCTGGGCCTTGCGCTCACGCCCGCCAAACACCCGCTCGACTGCCAGGTGCACATTGGCCCAGCAGGTCAGCCAGGGCAGCAGCGAATGGTTCTGGAACACCACGGCGCGCTGCGGCCCGGGGCCCTTGATCTCGCGGTTGGCGCAGAGCAAGGTGCCTTCGCTGGGGCTGGTCAGGCCGGCAATCAGGTTCAGCAAGGTGGATTTGCCGCAGCCCGAGTGGCCGATCAGGCTGACAAACTCGCCCTGGGCAATCTCCAGGTTGATGCCCTGCAGCGCCTGGAACAGGCCCTTGGCGGTCTTGAAGCTTTGCGCCACCTGCTGGATCTCGATGTACTTGCCCTGGGGCGTGGCGGGAATGTTGAGCGTATTGGGCGTCATGCCTTGATCTCCTCAAAAGTGAATGCCGAGGCCAGGCGGATCAGCGCCCATTCCAGCAGCAGGCCGACCAGGCCGATGACAAAGATCGCAATGATGATGTTCTTGACATTGAGGTTGTTCCACTCGTCCCAGACCCAGAAGCCAATGCCCACGCCACCGGTCAGCATCTCGGCAGCGACGATCACCAGCCAGGCGGTGCCCACGGCCAGGCGCACGCCCGTCAGCATATAGGGCAGCACGGCGGGGAAGAGAATGGTGGTGGCGATCTTCCACTCACTCAGGTTCAGCACCCGCGCCACATTCATATAGTCCTGCGGCACGCGCTGCACGCCGACCGCGGTGTTGATCACCATCGGCCAGATCGAGCAGATAAAGATGGTCCAGATCGCCGCCGGGTTCGCACCCTTGAACACCAGCAGGCCAATGGGCAGCCAGGCCAGCGGCGATACCGGGCGCAGCAGGCTGATCACCGGGTTGAACATGCGCGAGAGAAACTCGAAGCGACCAATGACAAAGCCGAGCGGAATGCCGACCAGCGCCGCCAGGCCAAAGCCGATGCTCACCCGCTGCAGCGAGGCCAGCACATTCCAGCCCACGCCCTGGTCATTGGGGCCGTTGCGGTAGAAGGGATCGCGAAAGATCTCCTGCGCCTGCAGCCAGGTCTCCTGCGGGCCGGGAATGCCGGGGTTGCCCTGGGCGATGATGGACCACAGCACCAGCAGTAGGCCAAAGCCCAGCACCGGTGGCAGCAGGCTTTGCACCAAGCTGCCAAAGCGCTGCTGCCAGGCGGCAGCCAGATCGCGCGGCGCCGCAGCAGCCGGCGCGGATGGCGCTGATGACGCTGAGGGTTCGGCCGCCGCAGCCAGCCCAGCGGTGGGCAGGCTGCGCGCCATGTGCTCATGGATGGACAAGACCTTGCGCTCGGCCGGGGCCGGGCCCGATGGCGGCAAGGGCGACAGACTCTCTCGCAGTGCAGCTGGCATGGGGTGCTCCTTATCAGGCTTTGATAGCAAAGCTGTCGGCGTACTTGGCGGGGTCCGAGCCATCCCAGACCTTGCCATCGATCAGCGCGCTACTGCGCATGTCCGACTTGGGCACGGCCATCTTCAGCTGCGTGGCCGCTTCCTTGTACAGCGCGGTCTGGTTGATCTTTTTCGCGACGGCCAAATAGTCGGGGTGGTTCTTCAGCAAACCCCAGCGCTTGTGCTGGGTGAGGAACCACATGCCATCGGACAGGTAGGGGTAGGTCGCATCGCCATCGGCAAAGAACTTCATGTGGTTGGGGTCGTCCCAGGTCTTGCCCAGGCCATTCTGGTAGCGGCCCAGAATGCGCTGGTTGATCGCGTCCACGCTGGTATTCACATAGGCCTTGCCGGCAATGGTCTCAGCCATCTTCTGCTTGTTCTGCAGGCTGGCATCGATCCAGCGGCCCGCCTCCAGGATGGCCATGGTCACGGCGCGTGCGGTGTTGGGGTGGCGGCTGACAAAGTCCTGCGTGCAGCCCAGCACCTTTTCCGGGTGGTCGCGCCAGATGTCCTGGGTGGTCACGGCCGTGATGCCGATGCCATCCATGATCGCGCGGTGGCCCCAGGGCTCGCCCACGCAAAAGCCATCCATATTGCCCACGCGCATATTGGCCACCATCTGCGGCGGCGGCACGGTGATCACCTTGGCATCCTTGAGTGGGTGGATGCCTGCGCTGGCCAGCCAGTAGTACAGCCACATCGCATGGGTGCCCGTAGGGAAGGTCTGCGCAAAGGTGTATTCGCGATTGTCCGTGGCCATCAGCTTGGCGAGCGAGGCGGCATCCACCGCGCCCTTGTCCGCCAGTTTTTTGGACAAGGTAATCGCCTGGCCATTGCGGTTGAGCGTCATCAGCACCGCCATGTCCTTTTGCGGGCTGCCCACGCCCAGCTGCACGCCATAGACCAGACCATAGAGCACATGGGCCATGTCCAGGTCGCCATTGGTCAGCTTGTCGCGCACACCGGCCCAGCTGGCTTCCTTGGTCGGCGTGATCTTGACGCCGTACTTCTGGTCCAGGCCCAGCATCGAGGCCATCACCACGCTGGCGCAGTCGGTCAGCGGGATAAAGCCGATGTTGACCTCTTTTTTCTCGGGCGCATCCGAGCCAGCGGCCCAAACACCCTGGTGGCCCAGCGCGCTGTAGACAAAGGTGGCGGCTGCGGCCTGGGCGCCATGGCGCAGAAACTGGCGGCGGCCGGCTTGGGCCGACGGAGCGGGCGAGGCCTCGGCCGCCGGGGCGGTATCAGTGGTGGGGCGTGTCGTCATTCTGGTCGGACTCCATCGAAAGCGTTGCATGTTCCAAAAACAAAAAACGGCGTCCTTCCGCTGATGGCTTGCACCATCAGGAAAGGGACGCCGTTGTCCCGAAATAACTCGCGATTACCGGAAACAGGCCGCCTTTGGCCTGGTTGAAGAGATCAATGCATATTCCATGCCAATTTAAAAAATGCGGTGCCTCTCTCTGGCGTGCAGACCGCTGCCAGCAAGGAATGCCCTCCACCGTCCCTGCAATGGTGCATTGCAGCAGTGGGTTGCACGGTGGCTGCCATGCTTTGGTGCGCAGGATTGTTGGTAGCGGCCCGGATCAGCGCCGCTCGGGGGCGGCAGGCGTGGCAGGCGCTCCAGGCACGGTGGGCACCAAGGCCGCCATCGCCAGCACCGCCTCGGCCACCTCCTGCATGCGCTTGTTCTGGTTCATCGCCGTCTGGCGCAGCAGCTGGTAGGCATCGCTCTCGCTGAGCTGGTGCTGGGCCATCGGCAGGCCCTTGGCGCGCTCCAGGGTCTTGCGCTCATGCAGGGCAGTGCGGGCTTCGTGGATCTGGCTCTGCATGGTCTGCAGCCGCTGCGCTTGCTGTTGCACCAAGGACAAGATATCGCGCCCCAGCGCCGGTGCGCCCACGGCATCCGGCGACCAGGCATCGGGCGGTGCCGAGGCCTCAAAAAAGGCCATGCCGCCCTCTGCGGCCCCTGCTCGCCCTGTGCCTCCGTCAGCACCCGGCGGCAGCACCTGCAAGGCCGCCAGCGCTTGCTCCTGCGCCTGCAGCTTGTGCAGGCACAGCACCTGCAGCTCCTGCGCCACCAGGGTCTCCACGCCATGCAAGGCATCGAGCCGGTGGCTGCAGGCGGCAAACCAGTCGGCGCTCCAGCTGCGGTTCAGGCTGGCGCCGGTGGCGGTGTGGGCCACGCGGCGCATGCGCTCCACCGCCGCCATGTCGGTATCGCCGGCCACATGGGCCTGCCACAGCAGCAGCACGCGGGCGCTGGCCAGGCTGGCAAACACCTCAAAGCAGCGCTCCTGCAATTCGATCAGGTGCAGCCACTGCGCCCGGGCGCCGGGCTGCAGCTGGCCCGAGGCAAAGGCGCTGGTGCCGCAGGCGCGCTCCTGCCCGGCCAGCTCCTTGCCCTGCATCAGGTGGAACAAGGCCACCAGCATGCGCGAAATCTCGGGCTCGTTGGCGCTGTCGGCCGCCTCAAACACCACGGCCAGGCAGCCGGCAATCAGGCGCGCAAAGGCATCGGTACAGACAGCCGGTGTCAGCCCGCCGGCCTGCACCTGGGCGCGCAGCGCAGGCAGGGCCGCCACGCCTTGCAAGGTATAGGCAATCGCATTGCACAGCCGCGCGCCGCTGCCGCCCGAGGGGTGTGGGCCCAGGCGATCGAGCTCATCGCGCACATTGGCGATCTGTGCATCCGCCAGCAGCCGCTGGGGCGCCAGCAGCTCGGCGCCCTGCGCGCCGCCACTGGCCAGCACCATGTTCGACAGCCCGCGCTCCTTTTGCAGCGCATGCACCAGCGAGGACATGGCCACCACCAGCGAGCAGGCCTTGCCCAGCTGTTCCAGCGCAGCCATCTCATGCTGGCGGGCAGCGACCAGAAAATGCAGGGAAGACTTCATAAACGCGCACCAACGATGTTGAGCGCTCTACCCAGCAGGTTTCATGCCATGCCCACCGGGGCATGGCCGCAGGCCGCTCAGCGCAGCATGCTGGACATGGCCGACAGGCAGTTGGTCATGCGCACGGCCGATTCAATGTCCGGCGCGCTGAAGCGCACCGTGCGGCCATCGACCCGCTCCAGGGTCGGCCACTGGCAGAACAGATCGGCCATGCCGGGCGAGGTGGCGGCAATCTGCACCTGCACCGGGCTGGCGGTTGGCAGCGGCTGGCACTGGGCACGCCCGGCCAGGCCCTGCTCCACCCCGGCGCGGATGGCTTTTTGCGCCTGCTCGGGCGAGAGGCTGATGCCACTGCCCTGGCCGGTGGCGCGCTTGGTCTGCACAAACACCGCATGCGGGAAGATCGCCTGGTTCTCCTCGCGCAGCACATCGTCGCCGGCCAGCATCACCACCGGCGCGCCATAGGCGCCTGCCAAGGCGCCGTAAATGCTGGCCTCGCTGGCCTCCTTCCCATTGATGTGGATGCTGGCAAACGCAAAGCTGTTGATGGTGTGGGCCAGAATGCCCCGGCCCTGCGCGCGCGAGTGGTAGCCGACCATGCAGACCGCATCCACCCCCAGCTCCACGCCCGCCACCATGCTCAGGTAGCGCGGCTTGCCCTGGATGACCTGGGCACGCGCATCGAGCAGATCGGGCGGCATATTGCGAAAGCCGCCATGCGAGTCGTTGACATAGACCTCCAGCGCGCCAGCGGCAAAAGCGCCTTCGACAGCGGCATTGGCCTCCTGGGCCATCAGGCGGCGCGCGCGCTCGTACTCGGGGTTGCCCGCGCGCACCTGCTCGGGGTGGTAGACACCGGCCACGCCTTCGATATCGACAGAAATCAGTACTTTCATCGCTTCAGTCCTTGCAGAGATCTTGCAGCCCCCAGCGCTGGTGGCCGTCGCGCCCTTGCACGCTCTGGGCATGCCACAGCGCATTCAAAATGGATTGCTCCACCGCATCGGCCGCCGCGCGGAACAGCGGGTCCAGCTGCGCCTCATGCAGCATCGCCAGCGCCGGCATGGGCGTGGCCGCATCGGCCGGCAGGGTATAGGCGGTCGAGAACGCCAGCGCAATATCGCCGCTGCCATGGCCGTAGCAGGAGCCGGTGTTGGCCAAGCCAGCCGCGGCACGCCGCGCCACACGGCTGAGCTGGCGGCTGTCCAGCGGCGCATCGGTGGCCAGCAGCATGATGATGCTGCCCTTGTCCACACCGTCGCCCACAGCGGTTCCAGCTTGTTCGCCAGCAGCCAGCTTGGCCTGCAGCTGCAGCTGCAGCTGCCGCTCCAGCGCTGCGCCCGGCGCCTGGCCGCCCCAGCGCAGATCGGCCAGCTTGCCCATATTGGCCAGCACCAGCGCGCCGACGGTATAGCGCTGCTCACCCACCACCACCTGGCGCGATGCGCTGCCGATGCCGCCCTTGAGCTGGAAGCACGACATGCCCCGGCCCGCGCCCACCGCGCCCTGCACCACGTCGGTCGAGGCGCTGTCCAGCGCCGCCTGGTAGTGCGCCGGGCCGATGGCCATGCGCTGGATATCGCTCAGGTAGCCGTCATTGCATTCCAGCACCAGCGCATTCACGGTGGGCAGGCTGCGGCCGCATTCGGGGTTGGCGGCAATGCACTGCGCAATCTGCGCCTGCACGACAGCCGAGACGCCAAAGGTATTGGTCAGCGCAATCGGGGTTTCAATCTGGCCCAGCTCGGCCAGCTGCACCAGGCCGGCGCTCTTGCCAAAGCCATTGATCACCGCCAGGCCAGCGGGCAGCTTGTGCATAAAGGGGTTGTCCTGCGGCGGGATCAGCACCGTGACCCCGGTCTGCAGATCGCCATCGGCCACCGTGCAATGCCCCAGGCGCAGGCCGGCCACATCGGTGATGGCATTGCGCGGGCCCGCTGGCAGCAGGCCGACGACGGGCAATTGCCTGCAGGCGGCCAGCAGTGCGGCGTCTTGGGCATCAGTCAATGTGCGCTCCCGAGTCTTGCACCACTTGCTTCCAGTAAGCCAGCTCAGCTGGCAGGCTGGCCTTGAAGCTTTGCGGGGTCGACACCACCGATTCGGCGCCCAAGGTCTTCAGGCGCTCGGCCATCACTGGCGTGGCCAGCACCTTGGTGATGGCGGCATGCAGGCGTACGACGACGGTATCGGGGGTGCCGGCCGGCGCAAACAGGCCATACCAGCTGGTAACAGCCAGGCCCTTGCCCAGCGGCACGATTTCGGGCGCCAGCTGGGTTGGCTTGTCCGAGGCCACGCCCAGCACCCGCAGCTTGCCGCTGGTCACAAAGGGCATCACGCCAGGAAAGCTGCCAAAGGTCATCGGCAGCTGGCCGGCCACCACATCGGTCGCAGCGGCCGAGGCGCCCTTGTAAGGCACATGCAGCAGGTCCACACCCTTTTGCTTTTTCAGCATCTCTCCCAGCAGATGGTTCAGGGTGCCATTGCCGGCCGATGCGTACTCGACCTTGCCCGGGTGCTGCTTGGCATAGGCCACCAGCTCATCCAGGTTCTTGGCCGGAAAGTTCGGGTTCACCACCAGCAGGTAGGGCGCCACGGCCAGCTGCATCACCGGCGTGAAGTCCTTGATCGGGTCAAACGGCACCGAGCTGTAGAGCGCCGGGTTGATCGTGTAGGCGCTCTGTGCCGTCACCAAAAAGGTGTAGCCATCGGCCGCGCTGCGCGCTACCTGGCTGGTGCCCACATTGCCATTGGCCCCTGCCCGGTTCTCCACGATCACCGGCTGCCCCAGCGACTGGCCCAGGCCCTGCGCCACCGCACGGGCGATCACATCATTGGCACCGCCGGGTGCCTGGGGCACGACAAAGGTGATGGGCTTGCTCGGCCAGTTGGCGCTGCTCCCTTGTGCCCAGGCCTGGGGTAGCACGCCGCCCGCCAGCACGGTGGCCAGTGCCGCAGCCAGCGCGGCACGGCGCGGCAAGCAAGCTGAAGAGGGGGTCGTGTCAAACATCATTGCAATATCTCCTGGAAAAAGGCACAGCGCCGGCAGTCCCGCGCGGCGCAGCCGCCATTGTTGCACTGGCCGGGGGGCAGAATGCCGCGCCAGGCCTGCCCACACATCGCGATTGCAGCAGAGGCCAGCGCCCAAATACGGGGCGAAGGGCCTGCTCCAGGCCAGGGGCGCAGCGCTTGAACAGGCGCTTATAGCAACGCCAAACCCGGCGGCAGGCTGTCGCCCAGGCTGCGTTGCTGATCTTCGGCATCCATCTCCACCACCTGGCTCACCATCGCGATCCAGCGCTCGGGCGCGCCGCTGCTGCGCATCTTGTCCAGCACCTCCGAGCGCAGCGCATCGGGCAGGTCGCGGGCGCGGTCGCCGGTCATGCGGGCCATCTGCAGCGCGGCAAACATGGCGGTCTCGTTGCGGCGCCAGTCCTGGGCCAGGGTGGCCTGTACAAACTCCTGCGCGGCGTTGGGTGGCATGACGAGGTGGGCATTGGCGGCCATCGGCTGGCGGGCAGCCAGGCGGCCGATGGCCCACCAAGTCTGCACGGTTTCGCCCCCGCGCTTCAGGCGCTGCAGCATCCACTGGCCCATCTCCTGGCGGTACTGCCAGGGGACGGCCTCCATCGCGGCAAACAGGCGCAGCATGTCGTCATAGCTGCCATGGCTGCTTTTGCCGCCACTGCCATCGGCGCGCTTGCGGGCGGTTTGCTGCACCGCCTTTTGCATGTGGCCGGCCACATCTTCGAGCAGCTCCATCTGCTGCGCTTCGTTCAGGCCGGCAGCCACGCGGCGCCAGAACACCCACCATTCGGTCCAGTTGCCCGGCTCCTTGCCATGGCCCAGGCCTTGCGGGTACAGCGCCCAGACCTGCTCCACCCGCCAGGCATCCAACTGCGCGCCCAGCCCCGGGCGCAGGCACCAGCCGGCCAGGTTCAGCCAGGCGCGCTCATGCTCGGGTGTGCGGCGGCGGCGCTTGGCACGCGCCAGCAGCGCATCAAACATGGCGCGCAGCAGGGCCAGGTCCCAGCTGTTGCGCGGGCCCAGCAGCCGCTCCAGCACCTGGCGCAGCTGGCGCACTTCCTTGGCATCCACCGCCTGCGCCTGGTTGCCAAAAATTCGGTCGATCTGCGCAATCGCCTGCTCCCGGCGCACGCTGTCACGCGCCTCGTCGGCGCTGTCCTCGGTGGCTGCGCTGTCATCCGCTGCCTGCACGGCGCCGCGCAGGCTGAGCGGCAGCAACCAGGATTGGCTGGGGTCATCGACCGCCATGCAGCGCACTTCCAGGGTGCCAACTTCGGTCATGCTGGCTTGCAGCTGCACCTCGATCTGGCTCTTGTGCTGGCCCTCGGGTGCCGGCAACACGGTGGCCAGCGGTGGCAGCTCCACCCAACCTTCCCCTTGCAGCGGCGCCAGTTGCCCGGCCTGGGCCGGCAGGCTGGGCAAGCTGTTGGCCAGCAGGTCAAAGCGCACCGCCTGGCCCAGCTTGAGCGCAAAGCGCCGGCCCGATAACACCATGCGCACCCCTTCCTGCGTGCCCCTTGGCAGCAGGCACAGGCCCTGGGGCGCTGCGCCCTTGGCACCGGGCAGCAGCAGCCAGTAGCTGCGGGCCGACCCGCCACCAATCTGCGGCAAACGGCTGCGCAGGCTGGCCACAGGTGGCGCTGCTGCATCCGAGGTGGCGGATACGGCTGCGGCGGGTTCCGGCTCAGGCGCAAAACGGGTCAGGCCATACGCGGCCGCGCCCCGGGCCACGGCCCAGTCGGGGTGCGGGTTGTGCAGCACGCGCACTGGCGCGCCACGCCAGGCGCTGAGCTGCTGCGTCAGCCGCTCCACCACCGCATGGGCATGGAACACGCCGCCATTGAGCAAGACGGTATCGGGCAGCGCCTGCGCCCCGCCGTTGCCCGCATGCTGGGCCAAAAATTGCGCCAGATGCCGGGTGATGGCCGCATCGGCCGGGTACGGCAGGCCAAAGCCGCGCAAGGCGCCCTGGCGCTTGCTGGGCACCGCGCCGCGCTCAGCCAGCGGCAAAAATCCTTCCACCACCCATTGCTGCACCTGGGCACGGCTCAGGCTGGCGGTCTTGCTTTGGGCCAGCAGCCGGCTGCCGCCGCCCAGCATGGTCACCGCTACCTGCTCGGGCGCATTGGCCGCCAGCAACTGCTCCTTGGCGATGCGGCAGCGCTGCACCAGCTGCGCAAAACGGGCCGCCGGCAGGCGCTGGCCCTCGGGTGCAAACTGGGGCTCCAGCTGGTGGGCAAGGGCCAGGTCCATGTTGTCGCCGCCCAGCATCAAATGTTCGCCCACGGCAGTGCGCGTCAGGCTGGGCAGACCGCCATCGGCAGCGGGCTCGACCTGGATCAAGGTCAGGTCGGTGGTGCCACCGCCCACATCCACCACCAGCACCAGGCGGCTATCGGCCAGCCGCGCAGCCAATTGCTCGCCTTGCAGCACCAGCCAGTCGTGGAAGGCGGCCTTGGGCTCTTCGAGCAGATGCACCTGGGGCAGGCCCGCCAGTTGGGCGGCCTCCAGGGTCAGCGCGCGGGCGCCCTCGTCAAACGAGGCGGGCACCGTCAGAACGACGATCTGCGCGCTCAGCGGTGCCTGCGGATGGGCCTGCTCCCAGGCGGCCTTGACATGGGCCAGGTAGGAGGCCGATGCCGCGAGGGGCGATATCTTGGCGACCTCGTCACCCGCGCCCCAGGGCAGGATGGCCGCGCTGCGGTCCACCCCGGGGTGCGACAGCCAGCTTTTGGCACTGGCCACCAAGCGGCTGGGCACGGCGGTGCCCAAATCACGCGCCCAGCGGCCGATGACTGCGGGTGCTTCGTCGCTGGCGCCTTGCGGCGGCCAGGGCTGCTGCCAGGCATCGCCCAGCTCGCCCGCTGCGGCCTGGTAGCGCACCGAGGGCAGCAGGGTCTGCGCCTGTACCTCCCCCGCGCTGCTGCGTTGGGGAATGTTCAGCAGTGCAATCTCGTCCCCCGCCGCCGTCAGTGCTGCATAGGCCACCACCGTGTGGCTGGTGCCCAGATCGATACCAATGACATAGGAGGGAGACGAGGAATTCATAAACGGCCAAGCGAGACGGCAAAAACCCGGCCAAGGATGGCCGGGTAGGCGAATCGTAACAATTCTTGCAAAGACCTGGGGCACCCCTCAGATCCCTCGCAAAGCGGGATAGACGCAGATCGGGATGAGAGGGGGCAAGTAGTCACAAAGGGAGAGACTGAGATCAATACGGTAAAGGCCGGCTGGCAGTGACCTGCGCGGTGACCCAGGAGCTTCACCCGCCGGCAGGCGATGGCGGCCGCCGAGCAACCGGGAAACCCACACGCTGGAGCAAGTGGTAAAGCTGGTGGAATGGTACCGGGTGCGCACGGAGATTCAGTTGCACTTCCTGCTCCTCAAGGAAAGGTGCCACATCGAGGCATTGCTGCTGGGCGAGGTCGAGCGGATCGAGAGGACGCTGGCGTTGTACCTGGTGTGGCCCGACGGATCAACTGGTTAATGCGCCAGGGGCGATCCCTGCCACACTTGCTGTCCGACCTGTTGTTTGAGACCTAGCAATGGTCGGCATTGCCTACATCCTCAACAACAAACCGGCGCGAAAGCAGATGCCCAAGGTGCGTTCGATCGCTCAGCTTGGAGGCCTCCTGGACCGCAAGGGCGAAGGCGATTCCCGGGTCGAGACGCCCTGGTTAAGGCTGCGCGATACCGCAGTGTTCGTGCACGGTATCCGCGCTTCAAGAAAGCTGTGAGATGTGTTTAAGGGAATGGGTTTAGATGCCTGCATTCATCACCTCATCCGCCATATCAGTGTTGCATTCTGCGCATTCGTCAGCATGGTGTAAGCATTTTTGCATCCAATGCATTGTTTTAAAAACTATCAATTATTTTTATTTGATAGTTTTTTAATTTAATGACAGGTGCTTTTGTCGGTTGGCTTGCAAAGTAGTGGCCGTGTGCTGTAGCGCCTGTTCATCATTGGCAACGCCTCGGGGTTGCTAAATCAAGAACAACTATCGGAGGGATGTGCATGTCTATTGCAAAGCGCCGGAATTTAAGAAAAGCAAGGCCTAGACCAGCCATTTCCTGGGCAGCTAGTCCATTGATTCGTGGAAGTCTGCTTGCATGCCTGCTGTCTAGCGCATTTTGGGCCTCCGCCCAAGGCATCTCCAGCATAGGCGCCTTCGTGCCCAACACCGAGCTGGGCTTCACCCCAGTCGCCAAAGCCGGCGAGCCACGCATCAACTGGATCAATGGCGAGTACCAAGAGAGCAACACCGACCTGAGCGTCAAAGTGCTGGGCGGCAGCTTGGACATTGCCCGCTCCTGGAGCCAGGGGCGCTGGTGGCTCAACCCCGCATGGGCGCCGCTCAGTTTTGAGCTCGATCCGCTGGGCAGCGACGCCAAAGTGATAGAGCGGGTGGGCGTGCTCTACGAGCGCAGCGGCCAAAGCGATCTGTACATGGCCAAGAGCAAAGGCAATGCACCCGTTTACATCAAACGGCTCAAAGATGCCGCAGGCCAACACACCGGCTGGCAGTGGTACGACCGCTTTGGCAACACCATCAACTACAGCCAAGACGGCGTCATCCAAAGCTACGCCAACGCCAGCGGCGTCAAAGTCAGCTTCGCCTACGACAGCGCCACCAGCGCCCGCATCCTGGACCATTTTGACAAGACCATCTACACCGTCACCATGCAAGGCGGCCTGATCACAAAGATAGAAGACCTGGCAGGGCGCAGCGTCAGCTACCAATGGGCGGGCCAGCGCCTGGCCCAGGTTACCGACGTCATGGGCCACGCCTGGAAGTACGAGTACGACGCCAACGGCCAGATCACCAGCCGCACCGACCCGCTGGGCCTCAAGATCAGCGCCCAGTACATCCAAAGCATTCCCGCGCCCGAGCCCATGCTGAGCCTGGGCAAGAAGGGCGTCACCATCGATCCCACAGGCACCAGCGGCACCACGCAAAAGCTCGCCAACCTCTGGGGCGGCGGGCGCGTGGGCCAGTTTGATGGGCAAAGCGGCTGCGCATCAACGGGCGCCAACAACTACCTGCGCGAGCGCCGGGTGTTTGAAGTCACCTACACCGATTGCCGGGGCAACGCCACCATTACCCAGTACGACCTGCAAGGCAACGAACTCAGTCGTACCTTCAACGGCAAAAGGGCAGCCTCCAACCAATGGGATGGCGCTTACCAACAGAAGTACACCAACGCGCGGGGCTACAGCACCACCACGAGCTACGACAGCAACTACCAGCCGCTGCAAATCACCCATCCTGATGGCAGCGTGGAGAAGTACACGTATGAGCCCGTGTTTGGACGGCAGAGCAGCTACACCAACCAGCTGGGGGTTGTGAGTACTTGGCGCTATGACAGCAAGGGGAATGTGACGGAATGGGTAGAAGCCAAAGGCTTGCCCGAGCAGCGCACCACCGTCTATACCTACGATCTATACAGCCAGCTCACCAGCAGCACCAAGGGCGCGGGGGATGCCACCAAGGCGGATGCCATTACCCAAAGCTGGCAGTACGACAGTGCGGGTAATGTCACAGCCCAAACGGATGGGGAGGGGCATACCAGAAAGATGGCGTATGACTTGCGCGGGGCGCCCACCAGCAAGACCGATGCATTGAACCGCACAACCAGCCTGGAGGTGGATGCCGCTGGCAATG
>NZ_SOAL01000014.1 GCF_004364775.1 Comamonas sp. JUb58 | reverse complement strand
CAAGCTCAAACTAAAAGGCCTGAGCCCGGTGGAGTACCGAACTCAGGCCTTGAGCCGCTAACATTCAACTGTCCAACTTCTTGGGGTCAGTTCACATGCGGTGGTTTTTTCTGTGGCAGTTGCGCAGACAGCGGATCAGCGCTTCTTGCGGTATTTTTGCAGAGCGGCAATCTGGGCTGCCATGACGGACAGCTCGGATTGGGCCTTGGCCAGGTCAAGCTCGCCCTTGGCGTTCTTGAGGGCTTCTTCAGCCTTTTGCTTGGCTTCAACCGCTTTTTGCTCGTCCAGGTCCTTGCCGCGCACAGCGGTGTCGGACAGCACGGTCACGCAGTCGGGTTGCACTTCGAGAATGCCACCAGCCACGAAGATGAACTCTTCGCCGCCGTCGGCCTTCTCAATGCGCACCGAACCCGGCTTGATGCGGGTGATCAACGGCGTGTGGCGGGCGTAGATACCGAGTTCGCCCATTTCGCCAGGCAAAGCCACAAAGCGGGCTTCGCCGGAGAAGATGGATTCTTCAGCACTGACCACATCAACGTGGAAGGTGTTCATCTTTGATCCTCAGAGTGAAAAAGAAACTAGTTCGCGAGAAGGGCTGCGTGCTGCAGCCCGTTCTGCAAAGCTTAGATCTTCTTCGCCTTCTCGATGGCTTCGTCGATCGTGCCAACCATGTAGAAGGCTTGCTCGGGCAGGTGGTCGCACTCGCCGTTGACGATCATCTTGAAGCCGCGGATGGTTTCCGACAGCGGCACGTACTTGCCTGGAGCGCCCGTGAACACTTCAGCAACGTGGAAAGGCTGCGACAGGAAACGCTGGATCTTACGAGCGCGGGCCACGACGAGCTTGTCTTCGGGAGCCAGTTCGTCCATACCCAGAATCGCAATGATGTCGCGCAGTTCGGTGTAGCGCTGCAGGGTACCCTGCACTTGGCGGGCTACCGAGTAGTGCTCTTCACCCACCACTTGGGGGTCCAGCTGGCGGCTGGTCGAAGCCAGTGGGTCCACTGCAGGGTAGATACCCAGCGAAGCGATGTCACGCGACAGCGCCACGGTGGAGTCCAAGTGAGCGAAGGTCGTTGCTGGCGATGGATCGGTGTAATCGTCCGCTGGCACGTACACGGCCTGGATCGAGGTGATCGAACCCACCTTGGTCGAGGTGATACGCTCTTGCAGACGGCCCATTTCTTCGGCCAGCGTAGGCTGGTAGCCCACAGCCGAAGGCATACGGCCCAGCAGTGCGGACACTTCGGTACCGGCCAGCGTGTAGCGGTAGATGTTGTCCACGAAGAACAGCACGTCCTTGCCTTCGTCACGGAACGCTTCAGCCATGGTCAGGCCGGTCAGCGCCACGCGCAGACGGTTTCCTGGTGGCTCGTTCATCTGGCCGTACACCATGGCAACCTTCGAGTCGTTCAGCGACTCTTGGTTCACCACACCGGCGTCCGACATTTCATGGTAGAAGTCGTTACCTTCACGGGTACGCTCACCCACCCCGGCGAACACGGACAGACCGCTGTGCGCCTTGGCGATGTTGTTGATGAGCTCCATCATGTTCACGGTCTTGCCCACACCGGCACCACCGAACAGACCGACCTTACCGCCCTTGGCGAACGGGCACACCAGGTCAATCACCTTGATGCCGGTTTCCAGCAGTTCCTGTGCAGGGGCCAGCTCGTCATAAGCGGGGGCCTTGCGGTGGATGGAAGCGGTCAGCGACTGGTCCACAGGACCGCGTTCGTCGATGGGGTTACCCAGCACGTCCATGATGCGGCCAAGGGTTGCCTTGCCCACGGGCACGGTGATCGCCTTGCCGGTGTTGGTGACCATCAGGCCACGCTTGATACCGTCCGACGAGCCCAGCGCAATGGTACGCACCACGCCGTCGCCCAGCTGTTGCTGCACTTCCAGCGTCAGGGCAGTGCCTTCGAGCTTCAGTGCGTCATACACGTTAGGCACGCTGCCGTGGGGGAACTCAACGTCCACCACCGCACCGATACATTGAACAATCTTGCCTTGTACTTGAGCCATTTGTTGCTCCAATATTGATTTCAGTCGAGCTGTATTACACAGCCGCGGCGCCTGCGACGATTTCCGACAACTCGGTCGTAATCGCAGCCTGACGCGTCTTGTTGTAGATCAGCTTCAACTCGTTGATGACGTTGCCGGCGTTGTCGGTAGCGGCCTTCATGGCCACCATGCGTGCAGACTGCTCGGAAGCCATGTTGTCTGCAACTGCCGAATAGATCAGCGATTCCGCATAACGCACGAGCAGCTCGTCGATCACACTTTGCGCATCGGGCTCGTAGATATAGTCCCAGCCGTGGGATGCAGCCGGTGCCGAGCCCTGGATCGCTTCTTGCGACAGGGGCAGCAACTGCTCCACAACCGAGTCCTGCTTCATCGTATTGATGAACTTGGTGTAGCACAAATAGACCGCGCTCAGCTTGCCCTCAGCGTACTGATCGAGCAAAACCTTGGCCGGGCCGATCAGCGCATCCAGATGCGGCGTATCGCCCAAGGCGGTAGCGTTGGCCACCACCTTGACACCCACGCGCGTCAGAAAGCCCAGACCCTTGCTGCCAATGGCCACGGCTTCCGTGCTGACACCAGCGGATTGCAGTTCCTTGAGCTTGTTCGTCACGGCACGCAGCACATTGGTGTTCATGCCGCCGCACAGGCCCTTGTCAGTCGTCACCACGATCACGCCCACCTTCTTGACGTCATTCGACACCATGAAGGGGTGGACATATTCGGGGTTTGCCTGGCTCAGGTGAGCTGCAATTGCGCGAATCTTTTCGCTGTATGGACGGGCTGCCTGCATCCGCTCCTGCGCCTTGCGCATTTTGGATGCGGCAACCATTTCCATGGCCTTGGTGATCTTCTTGGTGTTTTCCACCGATTTGATCTTGCCGCGTATTTCCTTGCCTGCTGCCATGATGACTCCTCGACCGGATTAAGCGAAGGACTTCTTGAATGCAGTGATGGCTGCAGTCAATTCAGCTTCGTCCTTGCCTTCCTTGTCGAAAGCCTTCTTCTCGTTCAGACGGTCCACCAAGGCGCCGTAGCTGGTCTTGAGGAACTGGTGCAGACCCGATTCAAAGGACAGAACCTTCTTGACTTCGATGTCGTCCATGAAACCCTTGTTCACGGCAAACAGCGACGAAGCCATCAGAGCGACGGGCAGAGGGCTGTACTGGGCTTGCTTGAGCAGCTCGGTCACGCGGGCACCGCGGTCCAGTTGCTTGCGGGTTGCATCGTCCAGGTCAGAAGCGAACTGTGCGAAAGCAGCCAGTTCACGGTACTGTGCCAGGTCGGTACGGATACCGCCGGACAGGCCCTTGATCAGCTTGGTCTGAGCGGAACCACCCACGCGGGACACCGAGATACCGGCGTTGATAGCGGGACGGATACCGGCGTTGAACAGGCTGGTTTCCAGGAAGATCTGGCCGTCGGTGATCGAGATCACGTTGGTAGGCACGAAGGCCGACACGTCACCGGCTTGGGTTTCGATGATTGGCAGAGCCGTCAGCGAACCCGTCTTACCCTTGACTTCACCCTTGGTGAAGGCTTCCACGTAGTCCGCGTTCACGCGGGCTGCGCGCTCGAGCAGGCGGCTGTGGAGATAGAACACGTCGCCAGGGAACGCTTCGCGGCCTGGTGGACGGCGCAGCAGCAGCGACACTTGGCGGTAAGCCACAGCTTGCTTGGACAGGTCGTCATACACGATCAGGGCGTCTTGGCCACGGTCGCGGAAGTACTCACCCATCGTGCAACCCGAGTAGGCCGACACGTACTGCATCGCAGCGGATTCAGAAGCGGTAGCGGCCACGACGATGGTGTATTCCATCGCGCCGGCTTGCTCCAGAGCACGCACCACGTTCTTGACCGACGAAGCCTTCTGACCAATAGCCACGTACACGCAGGTAACGCCTTGGCCCTTTTGGTTGATGATGGCGTCGATAGCGACAGCGGTCTTACCGGTCTGGCGGTCACCAATGATCAGCTCGCGCTGGCCACGGCCCACGGGCACCATCGCGTCGATGGACTTGATACCCGATTGCAGGGGCTGGTCCACGGATTGACGGGCGATAACACCAGGCGCAACCTTTTCGATCACGTCGGTCATCTTGGCGTTGATAGGACCCTTGCCGTCGATAGGCTGGCCCAGAGCGTTCACCACGCGACCCACCAGTTCTGGGCCCACGGGCACTTCCAGAATACGGCCGGTGCACTTGACGATGTCGCCTTCCGAGATGTGGGTGTATTCACCCAAGATCACGGCGCCAACAGAGTCACGCTCCAGGTTCAGAGCCAGACCGAAGGAAGGTTGACCGTCGGCGGTGGCTGGGAATTCCAGCATTTCGCCGGCCATCACATCGGACAGGCCGTGCACGCGCACGATACCGTCGGTCACCGACACGACCGTACCTTGGTTACGGATATCGGAATTGCCTGACAGACCCTCAATGCGGCTCTTGATCAGTTCAGAAATTTCTGCGGGATTGAGTTGCATTACTCACTCCTTTTCATGGTTTAGCCGAATCCTCGAACTGCATTACGCAGTGAGGGTTGCTTTCATTTGTTCGAGACGGGCCTTGACCGAGGTGTCGAGCACCTCGTCACCCACCACAACGCGAACGCCGCCAATCAGCGACTCGTCCACGGTGGTGCTCAGATTCAGTGGGCGGCCAAAGCGTTTTTCCAGCACGGTGCCCAGCGCATTCAATGCGGAGTCATCCATGGGGAAGGCGCTGTACACCAGCGCATCCGACGAACCGTTGTTGCGGTTCACCAGTGCGCGAAATTGCGAGGCCACTTCAGGCAGCGCATCCAGACGGCGGTTATCTACCACCGTACGCAGGAAGTTGCGCGCCAGGTCTGACAAGGCCCAACCGCGTGCCAGCGTCACACCAGCCATCACATCGATCACCTGTTCGTTGGTGACGTTGGGATTGTCGGCCAGTTGGCGCATTTCCGGATCGGCGGCAATCGCCGCCAGTTCGTCCGTCCAAGACAGGGCGTCGCTCAAGCCAACACCTTTTTCGGTGCAGGCCTTGAACAAGGCTTCAGCGTAAGGACGGGCAATGGTGGCGAGTTCTGCCATTTCGTTGCTTCCTTACAGCTCAGTCTTCAGGCGATTGAGCAAATCACTGTGGACCGCAGGATTGACTTCCTTGCGGAGAATCTGCTCAGCACCCTTGACAGCCAAAGCTGCAACTTGCTCGCGCAGCGATTCGCGCGCCTGGATCACTTGCTGCTCGGCATCTGCACGAGCGGCGGCAATGATCTTGTTGCCTTCTTCGGTAGCACGGGCCTTGGCCTCTTCTACGATTGCTTGGGCACGACGGTCTGCGTCCGCGATACGCGACGCTGTCTCATTGCGGGTTGCGGAAAGCTCTTCCTCAACGCGCTTGTTCACAGCTGTCAACTCGGACTTTGCCTTATCGGCAGCAGCAAGACCATCGGCGATTTTCTTTGCTCGCTCATCCAACGCCTTGGCAATAGGTGGCCACACGAATTTCATCGTGAAGAGCACCAGAATCAAGAAGACAATGGCCTGAACGAACAGGGTCGCGTTAATACTCACGGCAACACCTTTCTATCTACGGCGTTGATCGGAGCTTAGGCCAGTTGGAATGGGTTGGCGAAAGCGAACAGCAGAGCGATAGCAACACCGATCAGGAATGCAGCGTCGATCAGACCAGCCAAGATGAACATCTTGGTTTGCAGTTCGTTGATCAGCTCAGGCTGACGTGCCGACGATTCCAGGAACTTGCCGCCCATCAGAGCAATACCGATCGAAGCGCCGATAGCGCCCAGACCAACAATCAGACCACAAGCCAGAGCGACGAGACCGAGAACGTTTTCCATGATGACTCCTGAGAAAAAAAAGAAAGGTTAAGAGAAAAAGGAAAGGGAACAGTTAGTGAGCTTCATGTGCCTGGCCGAGATAAATCAGCGTCAGCATCATGAAAATGAAGGCTTGCAGAGTAATCACCAGAATGTGGAAGATCGCCCAGATCGTGCCTGCAATGATGTGCCCCACGGGGAGCAACACACCAGAGAGCGACATAGCGGCTGCGCCACCCATCAGGGCAATCAGCATGAACACCAACTCACCAGCGTACATGTTGCCGAACAGTCGCATACCGTGCGAAACCGTCTTGGCAACGTATTCAATAATCTGCATCAGCAGATTGACGATGCCGAGGATCACGGCAAAGACAGGATTCTTGCTGGTACCGAAGGGAGCGGACACCAGTTCGTGCGCCCAGCCGCCCAGACCCTTGATCTTGACGCTGTAGTACAGGCACAGGATCAGCACGGCAGTCGACAGACCCAGGGTGGTCGACAGATCGGCGGTAGGCACGACACGCAGATAAGCGTGGTGGTCACCGGTAGCGCCTTGCCACAGCAGTGGCAGCAGGTCGACCGGCAGCATGTCCATCGCGTTCATCAGGAAAATCCAGACGAAGACGGTGAGTGCCAGAGGAGCAATGAATTTGCGCGATTGGGCGTTGTGGATATTGGCCTTGGCCTGGTTATCCACCATCTCGACCAGCATCTCGACCGCAGCCTGGAAACGACCAGGTACGCCCGAAGTAGCAGTGCGTGCTGCCAGCCACATCACGAAGATGCCCAGCACGCCCAAGATCACGCTCACTGAGATCGAATCAAGGTTGATCACCGAGAAATCGATGATCGACTTTTGCTTGATATTCTGAAGATGCTGCAAGTGGTGAACGATGTATTCACTTGCAGTGGGTGCATTCGCTTCTGCGGCCATCGGACAACTCTTCTTCTCAATTACAAAATTTTTGCAGATCTGGTCAGCAGCCAAAGCGCCAACCAGTACGTCTTCATCACTACAACCAGACCCAATACCAGCGCCAACCAGTTGAGTCCCGGCACAACCAGTGGCGCCAGCAAGAGCAGCACCACGGTCAAAACCAATTTTGCGATCTCCAAACCAAAGAACCGGACCATCGCAAGATTCTCTTGCCCAGCCCCCAGATGCAGCCGCAACCCACGTGCAAAAAAGGCAGCAGGAATCACCACCGCCGCCGCACCGTATGCCACCGACCACATCCATCCGGCCCGCTGCGTCACCAGACCCACCAACACAGTGAGTACCACCCCGACGACCAGCTGCCACTTCACCACACGCACCACCGATACCGGTGGATGGCGCTGGCGCCACTCTGCTGCTTCTTGCGCAGTCAGGGGCTTGAAGTCCGGCTCTTCGGCCACATGTTCTTCTTGTGGAGCATTTGTTGTCATAGTGTTGGCTCCCGGGCAGAACAACCTAGCCAAAGCCTGCGATTATAAGGATAAACCCGTTGCAAACGGGAAGCGTTTTGTTGCGCGTCTGTTTTTTTGCGGCACACAAGCTCCCATCTCGCCCCTTTTCACGTCAGTTGCATCCGACAAATTCCACACCAGGAAGATGGCTTATCGACTGATGGCACATCACTTGCAAGCTTCTGTTTTAATAGCAAAATGAGCACCACTACACCTCCTGTTGAGTCCACCGATTCCGGCGCTGATCCTCGCAAAGATTCTCTGATCGAATACCCCTCAGACTTTCCGATTAAAGTGATGGGGCTCAACCAGGAAGGCTTTGTCCACGCGGTCACCGCCATCGCCAAGGAACACGACCCCTTCTTCGATGCCAGCACCGTGGAGCTGCGCCCCAGCAGCGGCGACAAGTACCTGGGCGTCACCATCACCGTGACGGCTACCAGCCGCGAACAGCTGGACAACCTCTACCGGGCGCTCACCTCCAGCCCCATGGTCAAGGTCGTACTGTAAGCGGGCCTTGTTGTCACCTTTGTGAACCTTGACGGCCCTTCGTGGCCGCTTTTTGCCATGCAAACCCGCTTTCTTGGCCAGGCCGACTACGCGCCCACGCTGCAAGCCATGCAGCAATTCACCGCCCAGCGCTCCGCGCAGACGCCCGATGAGCTATGGATTTGTGAGCACGCGGCCACTTTCACCCAGGGCATTGCCGGTCTGCCCAGCCATCTGTTGCATACAGGCGACATTCCGGTGGTGCAGACCAACCGGGGCGGCCAAGTGACCTACCACGGTCCGGGGCAAGTGGTCGCTTACCCCTTGATCGATCTGCAGCGCGCGGGCTACCTCGTCAAAGAATATGTGTTCCGTATCGAAGAAGCCGTGATCCGCACCCTGGCCGCCTTTGGTGTGACCGGCCACCGCGTGGCTGGTGCCCCGGGCATCTATGTGCGCCTGGAGGACCCCTTCTCCCACGCGATGCTGGCCCAGCGCCCGACGCAGCGCGATGCCAACAGCCCCGCACCCGAGCCGGTATTTGAAGGCCTGGGCAAGATCGCGGCCTTGGGCATCAAGATCAGCCGGCACTGCAGCTACCATGGCGTGGCCCTGAATGTAAAGATGGACCTGGAACCCTACCACCGCATCAACCCTTGCGGTTATGCCGGACTGCAAACCGTCGATCTTTCTACAATTGGGGTTAACGCCGACTGGGAGGACGTGGCCAAGACCTTGGCGCAAGAGCTTTCCGCCCGCTTGGCGCCTGCCGGTTCTGCATAACCTGGTGCCGCAGCGCACGCCCTATTCCCCACTAAGGGGCGGCGCAGCAGCCTCGGGCCGTACCTGCTCAGAGCCTACGGCCCCTCCGGTTTTGTGCGTGCCTGTCGCACAGAACGCGGTGAAACAACTAAAGTGAGCAACATGAGCACCAATGAAGTCGTGCGCGAAGCACAGTCCGCTGCCACCTACAACCCGCTGGCCAAGCAAAAGGCGGCCGCCAAATTGGCGCGCATTCCCGTCAAGGTCCAGCAAGCCGAGGTGCTGAAAAAGCCCGATTGGATCCGCGTCAAGGCCGGCAGCCCCACGACCCGCTTCTACGAGATCAAGGACATCCTGCGCCAGAACAATCTGCACACGGTGTGTGAAGAGGCCAGCTGCCCCAACATCGGCGAATGCTTTGGCAAGGGCACGGCTACCTTCATGATCATGGGCGACAAGTGCACGCGCCGCTGCCCGTTCTGCGACGTGGGCCATGGCCGCCCCGACCCACTGGACATGAACGAGCCACTGAACCTGGCACGCACCATTGCCGCGCTGCGCCTCAAGTATGTGGTGATCACCAGCGTGGACCGCGATGACCTGCGCGACGGTGGTTCGGGCCACTTTGTCGAGTGCATCAAGAACATCCGCGAGCTCTCGCCCACGACCCAGATCGAAATCCTGGTGCCCGACTTCCGCGGCCGCGATGACCGCGCGCTGGAAATCCTGAAGGCCGCTCCGCCTGATGTGATGAACCACAACCTGGAAACCGCACCGCGCCTGTACAAGGAAGCGCGCCCCGGCTCCGACTACCAGTTCAGCCTGAACCTGCTCAAGAAGTTCAAGGATCTGCACCCTACCGTGCCGACCAAGAGCGGCATCATGGTGGGCCTGGGCGAGACGGACGAGGAAATCCTGCAGGTGATGCGCGACATGCGTGCCCACAACATCGACATGCTGACGATTGGCCAATACCTGGCTCCCTCGAACAGCCACTTGCCCGTGCGCCGCTATGTGCACCCCGACACCTTCAAGATGTTTGAAGAAGAGGCCTACAAGATGGGCTTCACCCACGCCGCCGTGGGTGCGATGGTGCGCTCCAGCTACCACGCTGACCAGCAGGCACACGCTGCGGGCGTTTAAGCCCCGGTGTTCGCCACAGCAAAAAGGCTGCCTCGTAGGCAGCCTTTTTGCATGGGGGCTCACGTCAGAATCGCTGACTTAACCCAGCGCCGCGCTGCTGCCCACCACCACCGCATACAGGTCACCAATGGTGGCCATCGCGCCTTGGTGCAGCTGCGCGGCAGAGACCGCACCGGCAGCCGATTGCAGCGGACGGGTGGCACAGGCATTGGCGACCACGGTGGCGCGCTTGCCGCGCAGGAAGGCGCCTTCGGCGGTGAAGGTGACGCACATATGGCTCATGAAGCCGATGATCACCAGCTGCTCGTTGCCCGCCGCCTCCACATGCTGGGCCAGGTCGGTGTTGTGGAAGGAGTTGGGAGCCGTCTTGACGACGACGGGCTCACTCGCCAGCGGTGCCACGCTGGCATGGATCTGGCCGATCTCGGCGCGGATGTCATAAGGCGAGCCCTCGCCGCCGTCGTGCATCACATGGATCACCTTGGCGCCGGCCGCGCGGGCCTGGGCCAGCAGGCGGGATGCGGCGTCCAGCGCGGCTTCCCAGCCTTCCAGCGCCATCACGCCCTGGGTGTAGGTGTTCTGGTAGTCGACCAGAATCAGCGTGGACTGGGCCAGGACGGCGGGCTTGGCGTCCAGTTGGTTGAGTTCGCGTAAAGTGCTGGTATGCATGGTCGTTGCCTTGTAGGGATGGTTGATAGCCACCCGCAGTGGTGGCGACATGCATGCATCTTAGGGACAGCCCCCGCTGCGGACAATGCCGTCTTAGCCGCAGAAACCGACACCCGCCTAGAACGAAAGACCGCATGCCGCACCCAGAACGCCTGATCGTGATCGTGTTGTTTGACCGGGTTGACCTGCTCGACATCAGCGGCCCGCCCGAGGTGTTTGCGCTGCTGCAGCGTGAGATGGACGAGCCCTGTGGCTACCAGGTGCTGCTGGCGGCCGAGACGCTGGAACCAGTGACCACGGCCGCTGGCGTGCGCGTGCTGCCCGACATTCGCCTGGACAGCCTGCAGCACCAGGCGATCGATACCTTGATCGTGCCGGGCTCCGTCGAGATGGATGCCAAGGGCCGCGTGCAGGCGCTGGCCGATCCGGCCGTGGTGCAGTGGGTGCAGACCTTGTCCGAGCAGTCCCGGCGCGTGGCCTCGGTCTGTGTGGGTGCGCATATCCTGGCGGCCGCGGGCCTGCTGGAAGGCAAGGAGGCAACGACACACTGGTCCACCGCTGCGCAACTGGCCCAGGACCACCCCGACATCCGTGTCGATGCCGACCGCATCTACATCCAGCAGGGCCGCATCTGGACCGGTGCCGGCCTGACCACCTGCCTGGACCTGGCGCTGGCCCTGGTGGCCGAGGATTTTGGCAATACCTTGGCGATGCGCGTGGCCCGCCAGCTGGTGATGTTCCTGAAACGCACCGGCGGCCAAAGCCAGTTCAGCGTGATGCTGGAGCCGCTGTCGAGCACGCGCCGCATGGAGAACCTGCGCCAGTACATTGCGCAGAACCTGGGCCAGCCGCTGTCCATGCCCGACCTGGCAGAGCAAATGCATGTGAGTGACCGGCAGTTGGCCCGCATCTTCAAGACCGAGCTGGGCATGACGCCGGCGGCCTATCTGGAAGCCGCGCGGGTAGAGGCGGCCCGCCAGCAGCTGGAGGCCACCGATGCCTCCTTGCAGCGGGTGGCCGAAACCTGCGGCTTCAACACCACCGACACCCTGCACCGCGCTTTTCGCCGCCAGCTCGGCACCACGCCGGGCCAGTACCGCAGCCGCTTTCGCACGCCTGCGGAATAGCGGCGCTCAGCGCTCCAGCACGCTCGCCGGATCTTCCGAATCGATGACCTGCTGGGCCCAGCCCACCAGGCGACGCGTATCGGCACGCAGCACCTCTTGTTTGATGGCGAGAATCTGCGCGGGCTGCATCGAAAAACTGCGCAGGCCCAGGCCCAGCAACAAGCGGGTCATGGCGGTATCGCCGGCCATTTCGCCGCAGACGCAGACATCCTTGCCAGCGGCATTGGCCGCCTGGATGACCTCAGCCACCAGGCGCAACACCGCAGGGTGGAAGGGGTCGTAGAGCTGCGACACCGCCTCGTCCGCCCGGTCGATGGCCAGGGTGTACTGGATCAGGTCGTTGGTGCCGATCGAGAGGAAATCGAAGTACTTCAAGAAGGTGCGCACCATCAGCGCGGCAGCCGGGATCTCGATCATCGCGCCCAGCTTGACCAGGCCCTGGGGCACATTGCGCTCGCGCAGTTCCTGCGAGGCCTGGTCCACCAGCGCCAGGGTCTGCTTGATCTCGCTGACATGGGCCAGCATCGGGAACAGCAATTGCACCGGGCCATGGGCCGCCGCACGCAAGATGGCGCGCAGCTGGGTGCGGAACATGTCCGGGTCGGCCAGGCTGAAGCGGATGGCGCGCAAACCCAGCGCGGGGTTGAGGTAATAGTCCTTGGGCTGGGCCTTGTCCAGCGGCTTGTCGGCGCCCACGTCCAGGGTGCGGATGGTAACCGGCATGCCCTGCATGCCTTCCAGCGCCTCGCGGTATGCGCGGTACTGCTCTTCCTCATCGGGCACCTTGCCGCCCCGCCCCATGAAGAGAAACTCGGTACGGAACAGCCCCACACCCACGGCGCCTGCCTTCACCGCTCCCGGGCCATCGCCAGGTTGCTCGATATTGGCCAGCAGCTCGATGCGCTCGCCATCGATGGTGATGGACGGCGTATCGCGCAGGCGCGAGAGGCGCTCGCGCTCCAGCCGCATCTGGCGCTGCTTGAAGCGGTACTCCTCCAGCAGGATCGGCGAGGGGTCGACGATCACCTCGCCGGCATCGCCATCGATGATGACCCAGTCATCGGCGCGGATGAGCTGGCTGGCCGTGCGTGCGCCCACCACGGCCGGAATATCCATGCTGCGCGCGACGATGGCGGTGTGGCTGGTCTTGCCGCCCACCGCCGTGACAAAGCCGGCAAACACGCTTTGCTTGAACTGCAGCATGTCAGCGGGTGACAGGTCATTGGCGATCAGCACCATCGGCGCATCGCGCTCATCGGCCACCCAGTCGTGCTGCCCTTCTTGCACGCCCAGCGGCGCGCTGACCGGCGCCGCGACGGGGCTGGAGACACCTCGCATATGGCGCAGCACCCGCTCCACCACCTGCTCCAGGTCGCCCTTGCGCTCGCGCAGGTACTCGTCGTCCATCTCGTCGAACTGGCGGCAGAGCAGCTCCAGCTGTGCGGTCAGCGCCCATTCGGCGTTGTAGAGGCGCTCGCTGATCAGTTGGCGCACACCGGAAGACAGCATGTCATCCTGCACCAGCATCAGGTGCACATCCAAGAGCGGCTCCAGCTCCTGAGGGGCATCCACCCCCAGGTCACCGCGCAGGCGCTGCAGCTCTTCGATCACCGCCAACCGCCCTTTGCGCACGCGCTCGATCTCGCGCGCCACCTGGTCGGGCTCGATCAGGTAATGGGTGACTTCCAGGTGGCTGGACGCTGCCATGACTGCCCGACCAATGGCAATCCCCCGGGCCACTGCGATTCCATGGATGGCAAATGTCATGCGGAACTTCCTCTTCGCTGGCGCGCTGCTGCGCCAAGCTGATTTATACGCCTGTCTCAGAAGACTGTACAAGCACGGGGCTGGTAAAGCGCGGGGAAAGCGGGGTGTTCAGACCAAGCGCAGCGCATGCCAGCAGTGGCAGGCAGCATGTTGCCAGGCGCGGGGCAAGCAGGCCCTGGCTGCACCGCTGCAGACGCCAGGCAGCGCCTTATTCGCCTTCGCCGAACTTGTCGTTGATGAGGGCCAGCAAGGCGTCCATCGCTTGCTGCTCATCGGCGCCATCGGTCTCGATGCTCACCTCGGTGCCAATGCCGGCGGCCAGCATCATCACGCCCATGATGCTCTTGGCATTGACGCGGCGTTCGCCCCGTGTGATCCAGACCTCGCAGGCAAAGCTGCCAGCCAGCTTGGTGAGTTTGGCAGACGCGCGGGCATGCAGGCCCAATTTATTGCTGATGGTGACTGCGGTCTTGATCATGTGCTCGGATATTTTGGTTCTGTGGCGTGGTCTGCGTCACCTGCATGATGCCCTGGCTGCCCCCGGCAATGGCCCGAGCCACGAGGCTGTCCAGCTCTTCTTGGCGATAGCACAGCGCGCGCAGCAGCATCGGCAGGTTGACACCGGCCACCAGCCGGGTGGATGCACGGCGCTTGGCCAACTCCTGGGCAATATTATGCGGGGTCGCACCAAACACATCGCTCAACACCAAAACCGGGCCGCTGTGGCTGTTGTCGAGCATGGCCTGCGCCTCCTGCAGGCAGGCCACCGGATCGGCGCTGGCAGGCACATCCAGCGCCATCAGGTGCTCTCCGCTGTCGGGGAACACATGCGCGGCGCATTGCGCTAGCGCCTGGGCTAGCGGTGCATGGGCGATCAACAATATCCGGTTGCTCATCAAATAAAATACAAGAAGTTCTGTGAAGGGGCGCCCCACTGGCGGCCATGCCGGCCCAGCTGCACCCTTTGCCAGTGTAGCGATTTTGCGGCACTGCAACATTGGTAGTGTTGCTTAGCCAAGGGGGCGGGTTTGCCCCTCACAGCCTAACGCAGCTGCAGTCCTTTGACAAAGCTCTGCAGCACCCCATCGGCCAACGGCGCAGGGGACAGCACCATGGCCTGGTAGACCCGCACCTGCTGACCTTCCGTGCGCGCAAACCAGCGCGCATTGGCATACACCGGCTGGCCCGTGCCATTGTGGCCCTGCCACTGCAGCTGGCGCGCCTGCGGCAGCTCCAGGGTACCGGGCAAGACAAAGGCCTGCCCGGGCAGCGGCTGCCAAGCATCGGCCATCTGCAGCTGCTGGTGCAAGGCCTTTTGCCAGTCGGTCATCACCGTGGCTGCGTCCTGCGGCTGCGCCAGGGCCACATGGGCCAGTGCATAGGTCGCCCCTTCGGCCTGGCAGCCCACCATCGACACGGCCAGGGTCTGCCTGCCCCAGGCCAGATCGCGCACAGCACGGTCAGGCTTGCAGGGCAGCATCAGGTCCAGCGGCGCATCGGCCAGGGCCACCACGCGCCAGTTCAGCGCTGGGCTACAGGCGGCCAACAGCAAGGCGGTGGTGAGGATCAGGCAGCGGGCCAGGGGCATCCGGCCATTATGGGCACGGCATGGCGATGGTCAAGCAAGGCGCGCAGGTATGGCCACTGCGCTGTACCTCTCCCTGAACGTGGTCGCATAATGGCCACAGCGCCGAACTTTCGGCACGGCTTTGACTCCGAGCACCATGTCCAGAAAAACCACCACCACCGTCCTGTCCACGCTGGCCATCGCTGCGGCGCTGGGCATCGGTGCCTTTGTCTACCAGGGCACGGGGCAGGCGGCCGCACCGGAAAGCCGCTTTGTGCTGCTCAACGGCAGCACCCAGACAACGGCAGACATGAAGGGCAAGGTCACCCTGGTGAACTTCTGGGCCACCAGCTGCACCACCTGCGTGGCGGAAATGCCCGAGATCATCAAGACCTACGACAAGTACAAGGACCGGGGCTACGACACCATGGCCGTGGCCATGCATTACGACCCACCCAGCTATGTCGTCAACTTTGCCGAATCGCGCAAGCTGCCCTTCAAGGTTGCGATCGACAACACCGGCCAGATTGCCAAGGACTGGGGCGATATCCAGCTGACCCCGACCACCTTTGTCGTGAACAAGCAGGGCCAGGTGGTCAAACGCTATGTGGGCGCTCCCAATTTTGATGAGCTGCACAAGCTGATCGACAAACTGCTGGCCGAGACCTGAGTCTTTGCAACACCCCACCAAGAAAACCGCCCTCGATGGGCGGTTTTTCGATGGCGCCTGCCAGGACGCGGGCGCTACACTGCGCATTCCTTTACTAAGCGCCGCCGCTGTGGACAGACCTGAGATAACGTTCCTGCACCCCACCACACCGGAAGAGCTTGCGGTGACCCGCGAGATCTTTCGGGAATATGCCCAGTCACTGGATATTGATCTGGGCTTCCAGGGTTTTGAGGAAGAGCTGGCCGACTTGCCCGGCGAATATGGCGATCCGCGCGGCGACCTGGTGCTGGCGCTGGTGGAAGGCTCCGTCGCCGGCTGCTGCGCGCTGCGGCCCATGGACGATGTGGACTACAGCAATGCCTGCGAGATGAAGCGCCTTTATGTGCGCAAGGCCTTCCGGGGCTTTGGCCTGGGCCGCCAGCTGGTGGACTACACGATGGCCAGCGCCATCCGCCTGGGCTATGACTGCATCCTGCTCGACACCCTGGACAGCATGGAATCGGCCCGCGCGCTGTATGCCGATTTCGGCTTTGAAGAGATTCCGCCCTACTACCACAACCCCGTTGCCGGCACGCATTACCTCAAGGCAGACGTCCACCCCTGACGGCGGTGCTGCGCACCGCAAGGCATGCCGCCCGGCCACAAAAAAGCACGCCTAGGCGTGCTTTGTGCATTCCAGCCAGGCGCGGCAACGCCTTGCAGCGCCGCAGCAGCCTAGTGTGGCCTTAGGCCTGCTTGGCTTGGGCCAGAATGGTGTCGGCATCGCTGACCGTGAACTGGCCAGGCGCTTCCACATTCAGCTGCACCACCTTGCCATCCTTGACCAGCATGGAGTAGCGGTTGCTGCGCAGGCCCAGGCCCTTGCCGTTCAGATCCAGGGTCAGGCCGGTGGCCTTGGCAAAGGCGGCATCGCCGTCACCAATCATGCGCACCTTGCCTTCGGTGTGCTGGTCCTTGCCCCAGGCACCCATCACAAAGGCGTCATTGACCGCCAGGCACCAGATTTCGTCCACGCCAGCGGCCTTGAAGGCTTCTGCCTTTTCCACGTAGCCAGGCAGGTGCTTGGCCGAGCAGGTGGGCGTGAATGCGCCGGGCACGGCAAACAAAGCAATGGTCTTGCCAGCAGCTTCCTTGCTCACATCAAAGGCGTTGGGGCCCAGGCTGCAGCCATTGCCTTCGACCGCCACAAACTCGCTCAGGGTTGCAGAGGGAAGCGAATCGCCAACTTTGATCATGGAGTACTCCTTGTAAATTGCCTATCAGGCAGTGATTCCGCTGGCCGATAGGCCAAAACGGGCATAAAAAAACGACCCACAGATTGTGGGTCGTTTTTGAAGTTACGTTGGTGCAAGTCGCAAAAGACTTAAACCAGAGCAGCCTTTTGCACCAAGCGGGTAGCAACCCAGTTCTTGGTCTTGGAGAGCGGACGGCTCTCGGTGATCTCGATGGTATCGCCCGTGTTGTACTCGCCCTTTTCGTCGTGGGCGTGGTACTTGCTGGACTTGATCATGATCTTGTCGTAGATGGGGTGCTTCACGCGACGTTCTACCAGAACGGTCACGGTCTTTTCACGCTTATCGCTGACCACCTTGCCAATCAAGGTGCGCTTGAGGGATTTTTTAGCTTCCGTCATGTCGGCTCCTATTACTTGGCGGCTTGCTTTTCAGCAAGAATGGTCTTGGCACGTGCCACATCACGGCGGGTAGCCTTGATGGTAGCGGTGTTGCCCAGTTGTTGCGTTGCCTTTTGCATGCGCAGACCAAAGTGAGCCTTTTGCAAGGACTTGATCTCGGCTTCCAGGCCAGCAACGTCTTTTTGGCGCAGTTCAGCAGCTTTCGTCATATCGATTTCTCCTGAATTTAAGCGCCAAGCTGACGGGTAACGAACGTGGTGCGCAGCGGCAGCTTGGCAGCAGCCAGGCGGAACGCTTCGCGGGCCAGTTCTTCGGGCACGCCAACGATTTCGAACACCATCTTACCGGGCTGAATTTCAGCCACGTAGTACTCTGGGTTGCCCTTACCGTTACCCATACGGACTTCGGCTGGCTTGGTCGAGATTGGCTTGTCAGGGAACACGCGGATCCAGATGCGGCCGCCACGCTTCACGTGACGGGAGATTGCACGACGTGCAGCCTCGATCTGGCGGGCCGTCAGGCGGCCACGGTCCGTGCATTTCAGGCCGAAATCACCGAACGCTACCGTGTTGCCACGGGTAGCGATACCAGTGTTGCGACCCTTTTGCTCCTTGCGGTATTTGCGGCGAGCAGGTTGCAGCATAGTTATTCTCCTTTACCGTCCGCTGCTGTAGCGGGCGCGTCAGTCTTGCGAACGCGCTTAACGGAATCAGCACCAGCGCCGGCGGGCTTGTCGCTACCGTCTGCAGGAGCCGTGTTACCACCAGCGGGGCGACGAGGGCCACGCGATGGACGATCGCCATTGCGGTTGTCACGACGAGGACCACGTGGACGACGCTCTTCTTCAGGACGTGGCGTTTCTGCGGCTGGCAGATCGTTACGACCCAGAGTGTCACCCTTGTAGACCCACACCTTCACGCCGATCACACCGTAGGTGGTCTTGGCTTCGGAGGTGCCGTAATCGATGTCGGCGCGCAGGGTGTGCAGTGGCACACGACCTTCGCGGTACCACTCGGTACGTGCGATTTCGATACCGTTCAGACGGCCCGACGACATGATCTTGATACCTTGAGCGCCCAGACGCATCGCGTTCTGCATCGCACGCTTCATGGCGCGACGGAACTGGATACGCTTTTCGAGCTGCTGGGTGATCGAGTCAGCAATCAGCTGGGCATCGATTTCAGGCTTGCGCACTTCTTCGATGTTCACAGCGACTGGCACGCCCAGGCGAGCAGCGAGTTCCTTCTTCAAGGCCTCGATGTCTTCACCCTTCTTGCCGATCACCACACCAGGACGAGCCGAGTAAATGGTGATACGGGCGTTCTTGGCAGGACGCTCGATCAGAACGCGTGCCACGGCAGCGTTCTTCAGCTTCTCTTTCAGGTACTCACGAACCTTGATGTCTTCGGCCAGCATGCCGGCGAAATCACGGTTGCTTGCGTACCAGCGGCTAGACCAGTTACGGCTGACCGCCAGACGGAAGCCGGTAGGATGGATTTTTTGTCCCATGTTCTTCCTTTAGGCCTCAGTTACCCACGGTCACATAAATGTGGCAGGTAGGCTTGCTGATGCGGTTGCCGCGGCCCTTGGCGCGAGCGGTAAAACGCTTGAGCGTGGTGCCTTGCTCGACGAAGATGGTCTTGACCTTCAATTCGTCGATGTCAGCGCCGTCATTGTGCTCAGCGTTGGCGATAGCGGACTCCAGAACCTTCTTGACGATCACAGCAGCTTTTTTCTGCGTGAATTCGAGAATGTTCAGAGCTTGGTCAACCTTCTTGCCGCGAATCAGATCCGCAACCAGACGGCCTTTGTCAACCGACAGGCGAACGCCGCGGAGGACTGCACGTGTTTCAGACATGGTCTACTCCTTATCGTTTCGCTTTTTTATCAGCGGGGTGACCCTTGAAGGTGCGCGTCAGGGCGAATTCGCCCAGCTTGTGGCCCACCATCTGGTCGGTTACATATACCGGTACGTGTTGCTTGCCGTTGTGCACGGCGATGGTCAGACCGATGAAATCGGGCAGAACCATGGAGCGACGCGACCAGGTCTTCACTGGCTTCTTGTCCTTGGTGGCGATGGCCTTTTCGACCTTTGCCAGCAAGTGATGGTCAACAAACGGACCCTTTTTAAGAGAACGAGTCATTTGCTACCCCTTACTTCTTACGGCGCGACACGATCATGGTCTGTGTGCGCTTGTTGTTACGGGTACGGTAGCCCTTCGTCAGATTGCCCCATGGGTCAACTGCGTGACGGCCTTCACCGGTCTTGCCTTCACCACCACCGTGTGGGTGATCGACAGGGTTCATCACCACACCGCGAACGGTAGGACGAATACCCATCCAACGCTTGACACCAGCCTTGCCCAGTTGGCGCAGGCTGTGTTCTTCGTTGGCGACTTCACCGATGGTTGCACGGCATTCGATATGGATCTTGCGAACTTCGCCCGAACGCATACGCACTTGGGCGTAGACGCCTTCGCGAGCCAGCAGGGTAGCCGAGGTACCAGCGGAACGGGCGATTTGTGCGCCAGCGCCGATCTTCAGCTCGATGCAGTGAATGGTCGAACCCACAGGGATGTTGCGGATCGGCAGGGTGTTACCCACGCGGATCGGTGCTTCAGAGCCACTGATGATGGTTGCGCCCACTTCCAGGTTACGCGGAGCGATCACATAACGACGCTCACCGTCTGCGTAGCACACCAGAGCGATGTGAGCGGTACGGTTTGGATCGTATTCAATACGCTCAACCTTGGCGGGGATACCGTCCTTGGTGCGCTTGAAGTCCACCACACGGTAGTGGTGCTTGTGACCACCGCCCTTGTGACGGGTAGTGATGTGACCGTTGTTGTTGCGGCCTGCCTTTTGGAACTGAGGTTCCAGCAGAGGAGCGAAACCTTCGCCCTTGTGCAGATGGCCACGGGTCACCTTCACCACATGGCGTTGGCCGGGCGAAGTTGGTTTGAGCTTAATAACAGCCATGATTACGCAGCCTCCCCAGAGAGGTTCAGCTCTTGACCTGGCTTGAGCAGCACATAAGCCTTGCGAACGTTATCGCGGCGGCCAATGGTCTTGCCAAAGCGCTTGGTCTTGCCCTTGGTGTTCACCACAGACACGCCCTTCACTTCGACCTTGAACAGCAGCTCAACAGCGGCCTTGATCTCGGGCTTGGTGGCGTTCTGCAGCACCTTGAATGTCACAGCGTTGGACTTTTCAGCAACCAGCGTGGCCTTTTCGGACACGATAGGAGCAACCAGCACTTGCATCAGACGACCTTCGTCGAACTTGCGTTCGGCGGGAGTAGGGTTCACACGGCTCATGCGAACATCTCCTTGAGTTTGTCGAGAGCGCCCTTGGTAACGAGCACTTTCTTGAATTGCACCAGCGACACTGGATCAGCGTAACGTGGCTCAACCACGAACACATTCTTCAGATTGCGCGAAGCGAGGTACAGGTTTTCGTCCACTTCGTCGGCGATCACCATCACCGAGTCCAGGTTCATGGACTTGAACTTGTCAGCCAGTACCTTGGTCTTGGGCGAATCAACCGTCAGCGAATCAACCACAGCCAGGCGGCCTTCACGGGCCAGCTGCGAGAAGATGGATGCCATACCGGCACGGTACATCTTCTTGTTGATCTTCTGCGTGAAGTTTTCATCAGGCAGATTCGGGAAGATGCGACCGCCGCCACGCCACAGAGGCGAAGACGACATACCAGCACGTGCACGGCCAGTACCCTTTTGTTTGAAAGGCTTGGCGGTGGTGTGACGGACTTGTTCGCGGTCCTTTTGAGCGCGTGTGCCTTGACGGCCGTTGGCGCGGTAAGCAACGATGATCTGGTGAATCAGGTCTTCATTGAAATCGCGACCAAACACGGTCTCAGGAGCGTCCACTTGGGAGGCTGCCTTACCTTGTTCGTTCAGGAGTTCGAGCTTCATTAGTTCGCTCCTTTAGCAGCTGCCTTGACAGCAGGACGCACGGTCACGAAGCCATTCTTCGAACCGGGGATTGCGCCCTTGATCAGCAGCAGTTGACGGGCTTCGTCGATGCGAACCACGTCGAGATTCTGGGTAGTCACGGTCTCATCGCCCATGTGACCGGTCATGCGCTTACCGGGGAACACGCGACCTGGGTCTTGTGCCATACCGATCGAGCCGGGAACATTGTGCGAACGGCTGTTACCGTGAGAAGCACGTTGCGACTTGAAGTTGTGACGCTTGATGGTACCGGCGTAGCCCTTACCGATCGAGGTACCTTGCACGTCGACCTTTTGGCCCACTGCGAAGATCTCGGTCACTGGCAAGGATGCACCTGCGGCGTACTTGCCGGCGGTGTCAGCTTCAACGCGGAATTCCTGGGTGATTTCACCAGCTTCCACGCCTGCCTTGGCCAGGTGGCCAGCGGCTGGCTTGGTCACGCGCGAAGCGCGGCGTTGACCAAAGGTGACCTGCAGGGCCACGTAGCCGTCGTTCTCTTGGGTTTTAACCTGGGTCACGCGGTTGTTAGACACATCCACCACGGTGACAGGCACTGCATCGCCGTCATCCGTGAACAGGCGCATCATGCCTACCTTACGGCCCAGCAACCCGAGGGAGTTGCTTTGACTCATTTGTTGCTCCAAAACTTCCGCCACCGAAACTGCAATTGGCTCGGTGTTGCCCTTGGGTTTGACGCCATCGGCACGAAAGAAGGTTAATAAAAACTTCGTCTCTTACCACCAAAATGCGAGGCAAATTGGATGTATAGATCACGAAGCCATAAATTCTAACGCGAACTTCCCAAATAGGCAAGTTCGCGTCAGAAAGGACAAGCAGCCACACCCGGAGGTGTGGCTTTAAGGCCTTATTGCAGTTTGATTTCGACGTCCACGCCGGCAGCCAGGTCCAGCTTCATCAGCGCGTCAACGGTCTTGTCGGTAGGATCGACAATGTCCATCAGGCGTTGGTGGGTGCGGATTTCCAACTGGTCACGCGAAGTCTTGTTCACGTGGGGCGAACGCAGAATGTCGAAACGCTTCATGCGGGTTGGCAGGGGCACTGGACCCTTGACAATCGCGCCGGTGCGCTTGGCGGTTTCAACGATTTCAGCAGCGGACTGGTCGATCAACTTGTAATCGAAAGCCTTCAGGCGGATGCGGATTTTTTGCTTGGACATGGTTAATTCCCAGTTGTTCTAAGAATTAAGCAATGATCTTGGCAACCACGCCAGCGCCCACGGTACGGCCGCCTTCGCGAATAGCGAAACGCAGACCTTCTTCCATAGCGATGGGGTTGATCAGCTTGACGGTGATCGACACGTTGTCGCCAGGCATAACCATTTCCTTGTCAGCTGGCAGCTCGATGGCGCCGGTCACGTCCGTGGTACGGAAGTAGAACTGAGGACGGTAGTTGTTGAAGAATGGGGTGTGGCGGCCGCCTTCGTCCTTGCTCAGCACATACACTTCAGCGGTGAAGTGGGTGTGTGGCTTGATCGAGTTAGGCTTGCACAGCACTTGGCCACGCTCCACGTCTTCACGCTTGGTGCCGCGCAGCAGCAGGCCAACGTTGTCACCAGCTTGACCTTGGTCCAGCAGCTTGCGGAACATTTCCACGCCGGTAACGGTGGTCTTGACGGTGTCCTTGATACCGACGATTTCGATTTCTTCGCCGACCTTGATGATACCGCGCTCGATACGGCCGGTCACCACGGTACCACGACCGGAGATGGAGAACACGTCTTCCACGGGCATCAGGAAAGCACCGTCCACAGCGCGCTCTGGCGTTGGGATGTAGGTGTCCAGAGCTTCAGCCAGACGCAGGATTGCGGGCTCACCCTTGTCGGATTGGTCGCCTTCCAGAGCCAGCTTAGCCGAGCCGCGGATGATGGGGGTGTCGTCACCTGGGAAATCGTACTTATCCAGCAGTTCGCGGACTTCCATTTCCACCAGCTCCAGCAGCTCTTCGTCATCAACCATGTCGCACTTGTTCAGGAACACGATGATGTAAGGCACGCCCACCTGGCGAGCCAGCAGGATGTGTTCACGGGTCTGGGGCATGGGGCCGTCAGCAGCCGAGCAAACCAGAATAGCGCCGTCCATCTGAGCAGCGCCGGTGATCATGTTCTTCACATAGTCGGCGTGGCCAGGGCAGTCCACGTGAGCGTAGTGGCGGTTAGCCGTTTCGTACTCAACGTGTGCGGTATTGATGGTAATGCCGCGAGCCTTTTCTTCAGGAGCAGCGTCGATTTCGTCGTACTTCTTGGCTTCGCCGCCGAACTTGGCAGACAGCACGGTTGCGATAGCAGCCGTCAGCGTGGTCTTGCCGTGGTCCACGTGACCAATGGTGCCCACGTTCACGTGCGGCTTGGTGCGCTCGAATTTTCCTTTTGCCATGAGAATTCTCCAAATAAAGAGCAAAACCTGTGTTGGGTTTAACGTCTACACCGAATTGCTGGGTCGCTTCGCACAGGAAACAAAGCGGCACCCGGTCGTAGACAAAAAGCGATCCGCACCTGGCAAGCCAGGTGCGGGCGCATATTTTAGGCCTTTGCGCGGGAAGCGACAATAGCCTCGGCCACGTTGCGTGGAGCTTCAGCGTAGTGCTTGAACTCCATCGTGTACGTAGCGCGGCCTTGCGTTTGCGAACGCAGCGACGTTGCGTAGCCGAACATTTCGGACAGTGGCACTTCTGCCTTGATGGCCTTGCCGCCACCAACCATGTCGTCCATGCCCTGCACCATACCGCGGCGGGAAGACAAGTCACCCATCACGGTACCGGCGTAGTCTTCAGGCGTTTCCACTTCCACGGCCATCATTGGCTCGAGGATCACGGGGCTGGCCTTGCGAGCAGCTTCCTTGAAACCGAAGATAGCGGCCATCTTGAACGCCATTTCGTTCGAGTCCACGTCGTGGTACGAACCGAAGGTCAGCGTCACTTTGACGTCCACCACAGGGTAGCCAGCCAGCACGCCGGAGGTCAGCGCTTCGATCACGCCCTTTTCCACCGCAGGGATGTATTCGCGAGGAACCACACCGCCCTTGATAGCGTCGACGAACTCGAAGCCCTTGCCTGGCTCTTGCGGCTCAACCGTGAACACCACGTGACCGTACTGGCCCTTACCGCCGGACTGACGAACGAACTTGCCGTCCACGTCCACAACCTTTTGGCGAATCGTTTCGCGGTAGGCCACTTGGGGCTTGCCCACGTTGGCTTCCACGTTGAATTCACGCTTCATGCGGTCAACGATAATTTCCAGGTGTAGCTCGCCCATACCGGCGATGATGGTCTGACCCGATTCTTCGTCGGAGCGCACGCGGAACGATGGATCTTCTGCAGCCAGACGCGACAGAGCGATACCCATCTTTTCCTGGTCGGCCTTCGACTTGGGTTCCACAGCCTGTGCAATCACGGGCTCTGGGAACACCATGCGTTCCAGCACGATAGGCGAAGCCACGTCGCACAGGGTTTCACCGGTGGTCACGTCCTTCAGGCCCACGCAAGCAGCGATGTCACCGGCGCGGATTTCGTCCACTTCGATACGGTCGTTCGCCATCATCTGCACGATACGGCCGATACGCTCTTTCTTGCCCTTGACCGAGTTGTACACGGTGTCGCCCTTGGACAGAACGCCGGAGTACACACGCACGAAGGTCAACTGGCCCACGAACGGGTCGGTCATCAGCTTGAATGCCAGAGCGGAGAACTTTTCGCCGTCGTCCGCCTTGCGGGTCAGCTTCTTTTCTTCGTCTTCTGGATCGGTACCAGCAACGTCAGGGATGTCCACTGGCGAAGGCAGGTAGTCGATCACGGCGTCCAGCATGCGCTGCACACCCTTGTTCTTGAACGCGGTGCCGCACAGCATTGGCTGGATTTCGGTCGACAGCGTGCGGGCGCGGATACCGGCCTTCACGTCTTCTTCAGACAAGGTACCTTCTTCCAGGTACTTGTTCATCAGGTCTTCCGAAGCTTCGGCTGCCGATTCCACCAGGTTTTCGCGCCACTTGTTGGCGGTTTCCAGCAGTTCAGCAGGGATGTCTTCGTATTCGAACTTCATGCCCTGGGACGCTTCGTCCCAGATGATGGCCTTCATCTTGACCAGATCAACCACGCCCTTGAAGTTGTCTTCAGCGCCGATTGGGATCACCACGGGCACAGGGTTGGCCTTCAGGCGCAGCTTCATCTGGTCGTAGACCTTGTAGAAGTTGGCACCGGTACGGTCCATCTTGTTCACAAAGGCCAGACGTGGCACCTTGTACTTGTTGGCTTGACGCCACACGGTTTCGGACTGGGGCTGCACGCCACCCACAGCGCAGTACACCATGCAAGCACCGTCGAGCACGCGCATGGAACGTTCCACTTCAATCGTGAAGTCCACGTGGCCGGGGGTGTCGATGATGTTGAAGCGGTGTTCTGGGTAGGACATGTCCATACCCTTCCAGAAGCAGGTCACTGCAGCGGAAGTGATGGTAATGCCACGCTCTTGCTCTTGCTCCATCCAGTCGGTGGTAGCAGCGCCGTCGTGCACTTCACCCAGCTTGTGGGTCACGCCGGTGTAAAACAGGATACGTTCGGTCGTGGTGGTTTTACCTGCGTCGATGTGCGCAGAAATACCGATATTGCGGTAGCGCTCGATGGGGGTCTTGCGAGCCATGGTTGATCCTTTGTTGATCAGTAAGTGTGGAGGCGATGCGGACTGGCGGATTGCGCAGGCATCAGCCTACGATGTGAGGGCAGTCTCAATCCGAGCAAGGCCGCAGGCAAAAATTGTTGCATGCGGCCTTTGCAATATCGAGACAGATCTCGCGCAGCTTAGAAGCGGAAGTGGCTGAATGCCTTGTTGGCTTCGGCCATACGGTGCACTTCGTCACGACGCTTCATCGCGCCGCCACGGCCTTCCGTAGCTTCCAGCAGTTCGTTGGCCAGGCGTTGAGCCATGGACTTTTCACCGCGCTTGCGAGCAGCTTCCTTGATCCAACGCATGGACAGAGCCAGACGACGGACAGGACGCACTTCAACTGGCACCTGGTAGTTGGCACCGCCAACACGGCGGGACTTCACTTCGACCATAGGCTTGACGTTGTTGATGGCAACAACGAAAGCTTCCAGCGGGTCTTTATCAGGGTGCTTCTTCTCGATCAGTTCCAGAGCGCCGTAAATGATGCGCTCAGCAACTGCCTTCTTGCCGCCTTCCATGATCACGTTCATGAATTTGGACAGCTCTACATTGCCGAACTTTGGATCCGGCAGAATTTCACGTTTGGGGACTTCGCGACGACGTGGCATTTCTTTACCTCTATCTTTGCTTCAGTTGGCATCTTTTCAGACACCGCGAGAGCCAATCAAGGACTCCCACTTACTCGACCCACACAAAACACTTGCGCTTGGGGTCACTACGCTGAATCTCGCGCCACGCGGGACACAGCACCTTTGTATTCGTTCAAAAAACCAGGGCTTACTTAGCCTTAGGCTTCTTGGCACCGTACTTCGAACGGGACTGCTTACGGTCCTTGACGCCTTGCAGGTCAAGCGAACCGCGCACGATGTGGTAACGCACACCTGGCAAGTCCTTCACACGACCACCGCGCACCAGCACAACGCTGTGCTCTTGCAGGTTGTGGCCTTCACCGCCGATGTACGAAATGACTTCGAAACCGTTGGTCAGACGAACCTTGGCCACCTTACGCAAAGCCGAGTTAGGCTTCTTAGGCGTCGTGGTGTACACACGGGTGCACACGCCGCGGCGCTGGGGGCAGTTTTCCATAGCAGGGCTCTTGGATTTAACAACTTCTACCGTGCGGCCCTGACGCACGAGTTGGTTAATGGTTGGCATTAATAAACGTCCCTAAACGTGAAATTACCGTGAACTTACCGTGATTTGCTGCCAGCCCCTTGCCTGAAAGACAAAGACGGCAGCCCCTTCGGAAATTCCGAAAAGCCCTCTAATGTACCACCTGACTCCAAATTGAGCAAATGGTTTGCACGCATGCCCGCCGCGTCGCGTTCTGCGCCCGGGTGCTTTTCCATGGAGAAGCCCGAGCCATCTAGCCGGGTCGCTCTCATTTTTGCGAGCCTAGAAACCACAAAGCGTGCCAGGGGCACGCTTTGCAGGGGGAGGAACGGGGCGTCCGCCGGGCCTTAACGGCCCTGCATCAGCACCGCTTTACTTGATCCACAGACGGATGGCATCCCAGGCGCGGCCGAAGATGCCGGCTTCTGCCACATCATCCAGCGCCACCAGTGGCACCTCGGCCACGGCCTGGCCGCCTGCCATCACCTTCAGCGTGCCCAGCTTCTGGCCCTTGGTGAAAGGCGCAATCAGCGGCTCCTGGCTCACCACCTGGGTTTCGAGCTTGCCGCCGGTGCCCGCTGGCACATTCACGACGATGGGGGTGACGCTACCGATCTTGACGGTGTCCTGCGCGCCCTTCCAGGCCTTGGGGGTGGCCACGGCCTGGCCGCCGTCAAACAGCTTGACGGTATCGAAAGCGGTATAGCCCCAGTTCAAAAGCTTCTGGCTTTCGTTGGCGCGGTCCTTGTCGCTGGCAGCACCCAGCAGGATGGAGATCAGGCGGCGCTCGCCGGCATTGGGCACCTGACGCTTGGCGGTGGACACCAGGCAGTAGCCTGCGGCATTGGTGTGGCCGGTCTTCAGGCCATCGACCGTCGGGTCGCGGAACAACAAAGTATTACGATTGGTGCCGTTCGACTTGGGCGTGCCGGGGTAGAACCACTGCTTGGTCGAGTAATAGTGCATGTACTCGGGGAAGTCCTTGATCAGGCGGTTGGCCAGAATGCTCAGGTCCTTGGCCGTCGTCGTGTGGCCGGGTTCGGTCAGGCCCTCGGGGTTCTTGTAGGCCGTGTTGGTCATGCCCAGCGCCTTGGCCTGCTCGTTCATCAGGCGCACAAAGTTCTCGGCGGTGCCACCCACGGCTTCGGCCAGCGCCATCGTCGCGTCGTTGCCGGACTGCACGATCATGCCGTGCAGCAGGTCATCCACCTTCACCTGCATCTTCGGGTCGATGAACATGCGCGAGCCGGGCATCTTCCAGGCGCGCTCGCTCACCGGCATGGTCTGCTCCAGGCTGATCTTCTTGTTGCGCAGCGCATCGAACACCACATAACCCGTCATCAGCTTGGTCAGCGATGCCTGCTCGACCGGCGCATCCACATCCTTGGCGGCCAGGATCTGGCCCGTGGTCACGTCAAACAGCAGGTAGTTGCGCGCCGCGATCTCGGGCGGCTGGGGCGCGGCCAATTGTGCAAAGACCAGGGTGGGCACCAGCAGCGCTGCTGCAGCCCAGTTACGCAGGGTGGGCATCAAGCTCGATTTCATGTCGTCCAACTCTTAGAAACAAGTGCCTGCAGCGCATGATTGCTGGCCGCAGGATATCAAAAACAATAGCAATACTACACCGCCATCACAAGGCGGGGGCAAGCAGGTGGCGCGTGACCAAGCCTTTGAGAAGCGGTAATTGTCCGTGGAAAAAATGCCCGCCTCCTGGCACAACCGTAACCGGTAGTATCTGAGGCCGTGCCCAGTCCATCACCGCCGACAGCGGCACCGTGTCATCGGCTTCGCCATGCACCACCAGGGTGCGCTCATGGGCTTCGGGCGGCAGGGTCGCTACGGTAAAGCGCGATGCCGCCGTGCCCACGAACACCGCCTTGTCGATCTGGCGCTTGGGCCAAAGTTCCGCCAAGGCATGGCTCATCACAAAGGAGCCGAAAGAGAAGCCCGCCAGGGCCAGATTCCCTTCGGGCGCCAGCTGCTCGACGACCGCCAGAAAATCATCGCGCTCGCCCCGGCCTTCGTCATAGCTGCCTGCCGATTGGCCGACACCGCGAAAGTTGAAGCGCAGCGCCGTCCAGCCGCTGGCCACAAAGGCGCGCGCCAGGGTCTGCACGACCTTGTTGTCCATGGTGCCGGCAAACAGCGGATGGGGATGGGCAATGATGGCGATGCCGCGCTGTGCGCCATCGGGGCTGGCCGCCAGATCGCGGGCCACTTCCAGAATGCCGGTGGGCCCGTTGATGGTGAAACGTTCGGTTTGCGCGTTCATGCTGCGGTCTGCTCCATGGCGGGCCAGCCACCGCCTGCAGCGGCCGTGGCGCCCTGTGTCTATGCGGAAAAATCAGTGGTGGGAGAAGGGAGCGCGCTCAGCGGCCCACGTCGGGCGGGGTCAGCAGGCGCTCGACCACCTTGCCGTTCTTCAGATGCGACTCGACGATCTCGTCGATGTCGTCATTGTCGATATAGGTGTACCAGACGCCTTCGGGGTAGACCGCCATGATGGGGCCGCCTGCGCAGCGGTCCAGGCAGCCGGCCTTGTTGACCCGCACTTTGCCCGGTCCGCTCAAGCCCTCGGCTTTGACGCGGGCCTTGCAGTGGTCAAACATGTCCTTGGCGCCATGGTGGGCACAGCTGTCTTCGCCGTTGACGCGGTCATTCAGGCAGAAGAACACGTGGTGCTGGTAGTACTGGCCGTCGTTGCCAGGTTTTTGCTCGCTCATGCCAAGCTCTCTTCGAATGCGATCCCCCATTGTGGCAGCTTGGCGCCCGCCTGGGGCCCTGGGGCCGCAATACCGCCCCAGCCTACTGCGTTTAGGCCTGTTCCGGCGGCGGGTTGGCGGCCGCGCGCTGGCTCAGCCGTTGGCGGCGGCGCGCCACCACCACGGCAGGCAGCCGGCCCAGGCGCAGCAGCACATAGGCAATCACCGCAAACGGCCACAGCCAGCTGAGCCACTGGCCCAGGCCAAAAAAGCGGATGAAGCGGCCCTGCTCCCAGGACTGCAGGGCATCGGCGTAATAAGGGTTGGGCGGCGACTGGTTGAGCAGGTTGACGTCGATCATCAGCCCCATCAGCAGCAGCAGCACGCAGTAGCGGCGTGGCAGGCCTACCTGCAGCAGCGCCAGCGACACCGCCAGCGCAATGCCCAGGCGCGTGGGCTGGTCCAGCCAATCCCAGGCATAGGCCGGCCCGTAGCTCAGCGAGGACGACAGCGCCGAGACTGCAATACCGCTCAGCACCACCAGCGCCACCATGCCCATGCGCCGCGTCACGCTGCCCATCACGCTGAAGGCCAGCCAGCAGGGAATCAGCAGACCCAGCAGCACAGCCGTCAGCTGCCCGATGGGTGACAGCGGCTCGGTGGCCTGCATGAAGTTGGGCATCCAGTGCTCGAAGGCCGAGTTCTCCAGGATGTCCACCAGCCACATCTCCAGCCGGTCAAACACCTGGCCCAGGCCAAAGGGCTGGGCAGCCGGGAAGAGCAGCGCCAGTGGCCACAGCATCAGCAGCACGATGGCACCACGCGCATCGGCATCGAACCAGCGCCCCCGCACATCGCGCCAGCGCCGCAAAATGCCCAGCCAGGCCAGCAAAGGCACGGCCAGCGCGCCCAGCAAGGTGCCGATGCTGTTGAGCAGCCAGTCCATATTGCTGGAGACGCGCAGCGGCAGAAAGATCTGCAGGAACTCCATCGACAGCGACAGCAGACTGCCCACGCACAAGGCCCAGAACCAGCCCGTCCTGACCCAGCCATGGCGCCACCAACCCAGGCTCAGCAGCAAGCCCAGCGGCGCATAGCCCGCCACATTGATCCAGACATCGAACCAGGTCCAGTACGGCGGCGGAATGCGCGCCAGCAAAAACTCGGCCGGCGAAATGCCCTGGGTGCGCCAGCCCGTGAAGGGAAAGAGGCTGGCAAAGACGATCAGCGCCACATACACCGGCACCAGCGGCCAGGCAATGGTGCGGTGCTCGCCGGCCGGGGCAGGCTCTTGCAGGGTGTGGAGTGCGGGGCTGCTGTCAGGCATGGTGCATGGGCCCTGGTGCGCAGATCGTTGTGCGTTGAGAGTACCGAAGTGTGCGCGGTTTAAAAGGGTTTGACCACCACCAGCACCACGATGATGACCATGGCCACCACTGGCACCTCATTGAACCAGCGGTACCAGACATGCGAATGCCGGTCCGTGCCATTGGCCATCTTGCGCAGCAGCACCGCGCAGGCATGGTGGTAGCCAATGACCAGCAGCACAAAGAACAGCTTGGCATGCAGCCAGCCCCCTGCCCCGCGCCACCAGCCCAGCCACAGCCACAGGCCCAGGCCCAGCGCCAGCACCGCAATCATCGTCATGAAGCGCAAGAGCTTGCGCGCCATCAGCAGCAGGCGCTCGCGCTCGGCCTGCGAGTCGGCCGGCACCATGGCCAGGTTCACAAAGATCCGGGGCAGGTAAAACAGGCCCGCAAACCAGCTGGCCACAAACACGATATGAAAGGCTTTGATCCACAGCATAAGCATGCGCCACAGTGTAGTGGCTGGCACGATGGCCCAGCGCTGGACCCCGGCTTAAAACCGGCCTGGGCCTGCTCTCGCGCTCCGCCTTGATCTGGCGCAAGCAAGCGCCCGCCCGGCCACCAAACCTCCATGCCCAACGCAGTCTCTCGGGGCCGCCCTCTGCAGCCTGCCCTTGATCTGGCGCACAATCGCTGCATGCATCTGTCCAGCCCCACCCCCTTTCCCCACAACCGTCCGCGCCGTCTGCGCCGCGACGCCTTCACCCGCAACCTGGTCCGCGAGAACGTGCTCACCCCGCACGACTTCATCTACCCGGTCTTTGTGCATGAAGGACAAGGCAAGCGCGAGCCGGTGCTGTCCATGCCCGGCGTGGACCGCCTGAGCCTGGATCTGTTGCTGCCGGTGGCCGAGCAGTGCGTGGCACTGGGCATTCCGGTGATGGCGCTGTTCCCGCAGATCGACACGGCGCTGAAGACGCCTGACGGCAAGGAAGCGCTCAACCCCGATGGCCTGATCCCCCGCGTGGTGCGCGCGCTGAAAAAGGAATTCCCCCAGCTGGGCGTGATGACCGACGTGGCGCTCGACCCCTACACCAGCCACGGCCAGGACGGCCTGCTCGACGAGACTGGCTACATCCTCAATGACGAGACCGTCGAGATCCTCGTGGGCCAGGCGCTCAACCATGCCGAGGCCGGTGTCGACATCGTCGCCCCCAGCGACATGATGGACGGCCGCATTGGCGCCATCCGCGAGGCCTTTGAATCCCAGGGCCACATCTACACCCGCATCATGGCCTACAGCGCCAAGTACGCCAGCGCCTTCTACGGCCCCTTCCGCGATGCGGTGGGCACACGCGGCGCGCTGGGCAAGGCCGACAAGAATGTCTACCAGATGGACCCAGCCAACACCGACGAGGCACTGCGCGAAGTGGCGCAGGACCTGGCCGAAGGCGCCGACATGGTGATGGTCAAGCCCGGCATGCCCTACCTGGATGTGGTGCGCCGCGTCAAGGACGAGTTCAAGGTGCCTACCTTTGCCTACCAGGTCAGCGGCGAATACGCGATGCTCAAGGCCGCCGCGCAAAACGGCTGGCTGGACCATGACCAGGTGATGATGGAATCGCTGCTGGCCTTCAAGCGGGCTGGCGCCGATGGCATCCTGACCTATTTCTCGCTGGACGCCGCACGCTGGCTCAAAGAGAAAAACTGATAGCAAAAATACCAGGACGGGCTTGCACAGGCCCGTTTTTTTTGCCATGCTGCGCCTGAACCGATCGAGGAATTCCGGTGAGTACACCCAGCAGCATCCGCATCTTTCACATCATCGGCAACGAGGCCACCGAGCTGGCCGCCGTGCCCTACACGCTCCCCGACAAAGGCTTTCTGTGGCTGGCCTGCACCCGCGGCTATTTCAGCGAGCAGCTGGGCAGCCTGCAGCTGGCACTGCAAAAGCTCAGCGGCGCACCCCTGGTGGAGCTGCATGTCTCCGACCTGCTCAATGCCCAGCTCCCCTCCCACTACGACTACACCTCGCAGTACGACCTGCTGGTGATACGCCGCCTGGCCAGCACGCCATCGCAGGCCGGCAGCGCCGCACTGGCAGCAGCGCGGCGCAACGCCGCCGCCAAACCCCTCAATGAGGCGCCGCGCATCAGCACCACGCCGGTCGGCTTTGCCGCCTGGGAGCGGGTGCTGCTGTCGGTACACCCCGAGGACTGCACCGTGCGCGATGCCTATGCCCGGCGTCTGCTGCAGTTTGCCAAGACCGGCGCGCCCCCACCGCAGGACGCTAGCGCCCCCGACCTGGGCCAGATATCGGATGCCACGCAAGAGCGCCTGGCGCGCGAGGACAAGGCCTTCCGCAACCGGGGCAACAGCCCCACGCCGGGCGGCCTGCAGCCCATTCGCCTGCCACTGTCCCCGGCCGATCTGATGATGCGCGTGGTCAACATCATTGTGGACAACTACCTGGACCTGCGCCGCGAGCTGTCGCGCCACCTGGACCAGTGGCAAAGCGCGCTGCTGTCGCCACGCAAGCGCATTGCCAACTGGCAGGCGCTGCTGGAAGCCCGGTTGTCCCTGCACCAGCTCGACGAGATCTGCGAAGACCAGCGCGCCGCCGTGCAGGACTGGGTCGATGCGCTGGAGACCTGGCCCCAGCCCGAGGCGCCCAGTGCCCAGCGCGAGCTGGAAGCGCTCAAGGTGCGCAGCCGCGATGTGCTCGAACATATCGAGCGCGTGGTACACCATGTGCGCCGGCTGGAGCAAAGCACCGAGACCGCCGTGCAAATGCACTTTTCGGTGCAGAGCAACCGCGCCAACGACATCATGCGCACGCTCACCACCATCACTGCCATCTTTCTGCCGCTCAACCTGATTGCCGCGATCTTTGGCATGAACTTCGAGTTCATCCCCCTCATCCACAAGGAAGACGGCTTCTGGTGGGCCATGGGTGTCATGGCGTTCATCACCGTCGCGCTGATCGGCTTTTTCTCGTACAAGCGCTACCTGACCCGCACGGGCAGATAGCGCTTACACGGCCCATCAGCGGCGCATTGCACGCCGCTGCTGGACTACTTACTGGCCCAGATCGACGCGGTAGACCGCGCGCTGCGTGCCCGTGCCGTCATCCGCCTTGTCCAGCGACACATTGGCCAGGCCCGCTGCCTGCGCCACCGACAGCGCGTCAGCCGCCGAGGTGAACAACACCTTGCCGGCCGTTGGCGTCTTGGCAAAGCGCCAGCTGTGGGCAGCGCCGTTGGCTGCGCGGGTCACCTGCGGGTGGTCCTTGATGTACGAGATCACCACATCACGGTTCGCATCGGGCGAGGCGTAGATGGTGGCGCGGCCATCGAGTTCAGGCAGGAAGCTCTTGCCGCTGGTGGCGCGGTAGTTGTTGGTGGCGATCACAAAGTCCTGCGCCGGGTCGATCGGTGCGCCCTTGTACTGCAGATCCACGATGCGGCTGCCCACGGGCTGGGTCACATCGATCTGGTACTGCATGTCGGCGGTGGTGAACATGTCGAAGTTGTAGCCGGGGAAGCTGCTGATCAGCCACTGGTCTGCGGTGGCAGCCGGGTCGATGCGGTTGAAGCGCTGGGCAGCGGCCTCCAGCCAGCTCTTGATCTGTGCGCCGTTTACCTTCACCGCGTAGACGGTGTTGGGGTAAAGGTAGAGGTCGGCCGCGTTGTAGATCGCCAGCGGGCCGGCGGCCACATCGGTGTAGTCCGCACCGCCCTGGAAGCCCGACTTGAAAGGCGCGCTCACCGACAGCACCGGCAGCTGCGCGTACTGCGGCAGGTTGGCCTGCACATAGCGCTGCACATAGTCCTGCTGCGCCTGGTTGACCAGCTGGATCGCGCCGGGATCGCCCACATCGGCAAACTGCGTGCTCATGCGGAAGTCGGTCTGGCCCACCGGCGTCTTCACATAGCTGATGGCCGCCTGGTGCTGGCTCTCCACTGCCGGTGCAATGCTGCTGTCGACGGCCACATAGGTGGTCTTGCCTGCGGCATCCTTGCCGGTGGTCGTACTGCGCAGCTCCGACTTGCTCTGGGTCTTGTCCACGCTCCAGGCCTTGCCATCCCACTTCAGCGACAGCGCCACCACACCCAGCGCCTTGCCCCAGCTGCTGGCCATCACCGCCGGCACGCCGTTGATGGTGCCGGCCTTGTTGTCGACACCCGCCATGCTGAAGGCCGGTTGCGCGGCGGTGTCGGGGAACACGCTGTGCTGGTGGCCCATCACCATCGCATCGATGCCCGCCACCTTGCTCAGGTACAGGCCGGGGTTTTCCATGTCGGCACGGTATTCCGAGGCATCCAGGCCGCCGTGCAGCAGCGCCACAACGACGTCGGCACCCTTGCTGCGCAGCTCAGGCACGTACTTTTGCGCGGCCTCGACGGCGCCGGTCACCTGCACCTTGCCTTCCAGATGGCGCTTGTCCCAGCCCATGATGCCGGGCGTGGTAAAGCCGATCACACCGATCTTGATCGGCAGCTTGACGGTCTTGCCGTCGCTGTCGGTGCCGCTGATCTCACGCTCCAGCACCACATAGGGCGACACCAGCGGCGCCTTGGTCTGGCTGCTGAGCACATTGGCCAGTGCCATCGGGTAGCCCGGGCCTGCGCACTTCTTGCTGGCATCGACGCCATCGACTTGGAGGCCGCCACCCAGCACCTGGTTGAGGAAGGGCAGGCCGTAGTTGAACTCATGGTTGCCCAGGGTGCCGGCATCGAACTTGAACACGCCCATGGCCTTGTACATGGACAGCTGCTGGTCGCAGGCGATCGGCGCCACCTGCGCCTCGTAGTCGGCCAGCGCCGTGCCCTGGATGGTGTCGCCGTTGTCCACCAGCAAGGTGTTGGCGAAGTCGCTGCGCGCCTGGCGGATCAGGGTGGCCGTGCGCTCGAAGCCATACGAGGGGTCATCGGCCAGCTTGAAATAGTCGTAGCTGCGGATGTTGAAGTGCAGGTCGGTGGTCTCCAGCACCGCCAGGGTGGCGGTCGCCGATTTGGAACTGCTGGAGCCACCACCGCCGCAGGCCGTCAGCATGGCCGCAGCGGCCAGCGCGGCCAAGGGAAGCGGTGCCATCCGCAGGTCGGCGGCACGGAAAAAGGGGGTGCGCATGGTGTTTATCGTTGAAAGTGAGCGATGCGCGCATCATCTGCAGCCCTTATGACGACGGTGTTACGAACGCCCCCCGAAAATGCAACAAAGCCTTGCAGGCTGCGGGCCTGCAAGGCTTTGGATAGGGATAGGTGTGAGCGCCCGCTCAGCCTACATGCTTGGCAAAGAAAGCCATGCTACGGGCCCGCGCTGCGGCAGAAGCCGCTGCATCGTAGGAGCCACGTTGGTCACAATTAAAGCCGTGGTCGGCCGCGTAGACATAGACCTCGGCCTCCGGGTGAGCAGTGCGGAAGGCATCCACCGACGCCAGCGAGATCCAGTGGTCCTTGTCGCCAAAATGGGCCATCACCGGGCAATGCGGCTGGCGCGCGATTTCGTCGCCGGTGGTCATGCCGCCGCCGTAGTAAGGCACCGATGCCGACAGGCCCTTGAGCTCACAGGCTGCGCGCCAGGCCAGCAGACCACCCCAGCAAAAGCCGGTGATGCCGACCTTGCCGCCGCTGCGGCGGGCGCCTTCGTCAATCGCGGCCTGCAGGTCCAGCATCACGCCAGGGGCCACGGCGGGCGCTTCGGCAGCGGCCTTCAGGGCCACGCCGGCCTGCATGTCGGCCTCGTTGTAGCCCAGGTCCACACCGGGCTTGACGCGGCTGAAGGTGGCCGGCGCAATCGCCACATAGCCGCTTTGGGCAATGCGGTCCGCCACCGAGCGGATGTGCGAGTTGACGCCAAAGATCTCCTGCACCACCACGATGGCGCCGCGCGCCTGGCCTTCAGGCTCGGCGATGTAGGCCGGAAACACCTGGCCGTCGGCCGACTTCAGATCTACAAAATTTCCCATAGCGATCACTCCTTGCTAAACAGATTCGACAGATTCGAGATGCGGGGGCTTGTCGATTATGGCGTTGCGCAAGCAGCTGCCGGTGCCGGACGTGCCAGCATCGTCAGCCAGGCGCCCACCAGCAGCAAGGCCAGCCCGCCATACACCGCCGCCAAGCCCAAGCCGGTCTGCGGGTTCACCAGGTGGATGCCCAAGGACGCGAGCAGCGAGGTCAGCAAAAAGGCCAGACCGCCGGCAATGCCGCCCGACAAAGCAGCGTGCTTGGGGAACATCGACAGCACATGGGCGAAGTGGATATTGAACACCAGGCCCGCCGCCACATGGATGCAAAAGGCGACGGCCGCCATCACTGCCAGCGATGGCCAGGATGCGGGCAGCCAGGTCGTCAGCGCCAGCAGGCTGATAAAGCAGGCCATGGCCAGCAAGGCTCCTCGGTGCTTGGCCGCCAAGGAGCGCGCCATCGCCGCACGGGCGATCAGGCCGCCGCCCATCCAAGCCAGGCCCATCAGCAGCGCCAGCGATCCCGTCGTGGTGGGCGGGCGGTGGTAGACGGCTTCCACGATGAAGGGCGAGGCCATGCTCCAGCCCATCACCATCGCATAGGCAGCGCTGACGCAAAGCACGCCCCGCGCAAAGGCGCGGTTGCGCATGATCTCCCAGGCCCGGCTGGCCACTTCACGCGGCCGGATGGGCTGGGGCTGGGCCAGGGTTTCGCCGCCGCCCAGCATCTCCAGCACCAGCGCAACCACCGAGAACACGGCCAGCACCACAAAGTTGGCGCGCCAGCCCCAGTGGGTCTGCACAAAGCCGCCGATAAAAGGCGCGCAGATGGGCCCCAGCGACCAGACCACGGTCATCCAGGTCAGGTAGCGCTGCAGCGCCGGGCCCCGGAACACATCGACAAAAAAGGTGCGCTTGCCCACCACGGCGACCGCGCCCAGCAGGCCTTGCAGCAGGCGCAGCGCGCAGATGACCACGATGTCATCGCTGACGGCAATGGCCGCGCTCGACAGCGCAAACAAGGCCAGCGCCACCATCGTGGGGCGCCAGCGGCCAAAGCGGTCCAGCAACACGCCCACCACCAACTGGCCCAGGCCATAGCCGGCGATGAACAAGGTCAAGGTCAGCTGGATCTGGGAGGCGGTGCCACCCAGGCTCTGGGCCATGGCGGGCATCGAAGGCAGGTAGATATCGGTGCCGATGCCCGACAGGGGGATCAGCAAAAAGGCCAGAAAAACGCCAAAGGTGGCGTTGTCAGCAGTGATTCTTCGCATGGGAGTCTGCGCCTGAAAATGAAACAGGGCGCCAGTGTGTTATGTTTTTTAGACTGGTACAAGATCTTACGTAGCCTAGGCTTGGAAGGCCTATACTGCACTGCACCATTGCCGCTACCCTAACCGCCCAAGACCATGCTTGCAGCCACCCCCGCCCATGCCCCGCCTGCCATTGCGGCCTCTGCCCCCTCGCAGGAGCTGGGCCACTTTCTGCGCGCCCGGCGCGAGAGCCTGTCGGCCGCCGCCATGGGCCTGGCGCGCCATGGCCGCGTGCGCACCCCCGGCCTGCGGCGCGAAGAGGTCGCCCAGCTCGCCGGCATTGGCGTGACCTGGTACACCAAGCTCGAACAAGGCCGCGAGGTCCAGCCCTCGCGCCAGGCGGTGGAGGCCATCGCCCGCGCGCTGCAATGCAATGACGACGAGCTGCGCCACCTGCTGGTGCTGGCGGGCATCAAGCTGGACCAGCCCGCCCCGAGCTTGCTGGACGCACCGGGCTGCCTGCACCGGCAGTTGCTGGACAAGATGCTGCCCTACCCCGCCCAGATGCAAAGCGCCGCTTTTGACCTGCTCGACGCCAATGCCGCCTATGAGCGGCTGATGGGCGTATCGCTGCAGCAGCTGCCCGCGCTGGAGCGCAACTGCCTGCACATGAACCTGTTCAACCCGCAGTGGCAGCGCGTGATGCGCCACGAGCCGCAGGCCATCGAACGCATGGTGGCCATGTTCCGCGCCGCCTACACCCAGCAAAGCAACGACCCGGCCATTGCCCAGCGGCTGGACTATTTTCTGGCGCAGTCGCCCGTCTTCCGCAATGCCTGGGAGCGCTACCAGGTGCGCAGCCCGGAGAACAACGAAAAGACCTTTGACCACCCCGTTGTCGGCATCCTCCATCTGCGCCAGACCTACTGGTGGTCAGCACCGCGCAGCGGCCTGCGCATGGTGGTCTACCTGCCCGTCAGCGACCAGGACGCCGAGGCACTCGACCGGCTGGCCGCGCTGCCTGCGCCTTGAAGGCGGCATGGGCAGGCGGCGCAAGCTCGCCTAAGATAGGGCATCTTTTGTGAGCCCACCTGCCATGACCTCTATCGTCCTCATCACCGGTGCCAGCCGTGGCATCGGTGCCGCCACCGCCCTGCTCGCCGCCCGCCATGGCTGGGATGTAGCCGTGAACTACAGCAGCAATGAAGCAGCAGCCCAGACCGTGGTGCAGGCCGTGCAGGCCCTGGGCCGCCGCGCCATTTCCGTACAGGCCGATGTGGCCGACGAGGCCCAGGTGCTGGCGATGTTTGCGCGCATCGACAACGAGCTGGGCCGCCTGGGCGCCCTGGTCAACAACGCCGGTGTGGTGGACCGCGCCCAGCGCCTGCAGGACATGGACATGGCGCGCTGGCGCCGCATGTTCGACACCAATGTCCTGGGCAGCTTTCTCTGCGCCCGCGAAGCGGTGCGCCGCATGAGCACCGCCGAAGGTGGCGCCGGCGGCAGCATCGTCAATGTCTCCAGCCGGGCCGCCTGCCTGGGCTCGGCCAACCAGTATGTGGACTATGCGGCCTCCAAGGCCGCCATCGACACCATGACCCTGGGCCTGGCCCATGAGGTGGCCGCGCAAGGCATCCGCGTCAACGGCGTGCGCCCGGGGCTGATCGAGACCGATATCCACGCCAGCGGTGGCCAGCCCGACCGCGTGCAGCGCCTGTCGGCCGGTGTGCCGCTGGGGCGCGGTGGCACTGCCGACGAAATCGCCCAGGCCATCTATTGGCTGATGTCCGACCTCAGCAGCTACTGCACCGGCTCCTTCATCGATGCCGGCGGCGGGCGCTAGGCCACCGTTCAGACCCAAGCCCACATGCTCTATACCCCCCATGTTTTGCTGCTGGAAGACGACCCAGCCATTGCCCGCACCGTCTGCTATGCGCTGGAGCGCGATGGCATCCGCTGTACCCACAGCCTTTTGATGGCCGATGCCCGCGCGCAATGGGCCAGCGGCCGCTTTGACGCGCTGCTGCTCGATGTGGGCCTGCCCGATGGCAATGGCCTGGACTGGTGCCGCCAGCTGCGCGCCAACGGCTCACCCGCGCCCATCCTGGTGCTCAGCGCCCGGGGCGAAGAGGTGGACCGGGTGCTGGGCCTGGAGCTGGGCGCCGATGACTACCTGAGCAAGCCCTTCAGCCCACGCGAGCTAGTGGCCCGCACCCGCGCGCTGCTGCGCCGCGCCCAGCAATTTGCGCCGGCAACCAGCCATGCCCACAGTGCCCCGGCTACCGCCGCCAGCACCGCCTTCCAGGTCGACGAGGCCGGCCAGTGCGTGCGCCTGCAAGGCGTGCTGCTGGACCTGACGCGGCGCGAGTTCCAGCTGCTCAGCAGCCTGCTGGCCGCGCAGGGCCGCATCCTCAGCCGCAACCATTTGCTCGATGCCGTCTGGGGCCTGCACAGCGACAGCACCGACCGCACGGTAGACACCCACATCAAGACCCTGCGCGCCAAGCTGCGCACCGTGGTGGCCGACCGCGACTTCATCACCACGCACCGCGGCATGGGCTACAGCCTGCGCGACAGCGACTGAGGACCGGCCATGCGTCTGGGAATCCGCCTGCTGTTTGCCTTCTTCCTGATCAACGGGCTGGCGGCCTTCTTTGTGCTGCGCGTGTTCATGGCCGAGATCAAGCCCAGCGTGCGCAAGGTGACCGAAGACACGCTGGTGGAGACCGCCTACCTGTTGGCCGCCCAGGCCAGCGATGACCTGGCCGAGGGAAAACTGGGCAGCGGTAGCGGCAGCAGCAACAGCCGCTTTGCCCAGCATGTGCAGGCCGCCTTCCAGCAACCGCTGCGGGTGTGGATCTGGGACACGCGCAAGGCCGCGCTGGACTTGCGCGTGACGGTCACGAATGCCCAGGGCCGTGTGCTGTTCGATTCCGCTGGCCAGGATGTGGGGGCCGACTACGCACGCTGGCGCAATGTGGCGCTCACCCTGCGCGGCGAATACGGCGCCCGCACCTCGCGCGAAGTGGCCACCGACGAGGCCACCAGCGTCATGTACGTCTCGGCGCCCATCGTGCGGGATGGCGCCATCCTCGGCGTGCTCACCGTCTCCAAGCCAGCCAATGCGGTGCAGAGCATCATCGACAGCAGCGAAAGCAAGATGCTGCGCGGCGGTGTGCTGTTCCTGCTGCTGTCGGCCGCCGTCGGCTTTGCCATCACCTGGTGGCTGGTGGTGCAGGTGCGCAAGCTGCGCAGCTATGCCCAGCATGTGCAGGGCCCCACCTTGCAGGAGGCGCAAGGCCATTTGTTGCCGCCCAAGACGCCCGAGGTGCCCGATGTGCCCGGCGAGCTGGGCGACCTAGCCCAGGCCATGGATTCGATGCGCCGCCGCCTGGAGGGGCGCGACTACATCGAAGGCTATGTGCGCGCCCTCACGCATGAGCTCAAGAGCCCGGTCGCCGCCATCCGGGGCGCGGGCGAGCTGCTGCAGGACGACCTGCCCGCCGCCGACCGCGCGATGTTTGCCCAGCAGGTGGTGGACCAGAGCCTGCGCCTGCAAAACCTGATCGACCAGCTGATGCAGCTGAGCCAGCTGGAGCAGCGCAGCGAGCTGGCCCCGGCCGGCGCCCACACCAGCCTGCGCGCCTGCGCCGAGCAGGCCATGGCGCAGTTGCAGGCCACCGCCGCGCAAAAGGGCATCCAGCTGCGGCTGCAAGGCGAGGACAGTCAGGGCGCCTGGGATGCAGCCCTGGTCACCTTGGCCATCAGCAACCTGCTGGCCAATGCGCTGGATTTCTCGCCCGCGCACAGCCAGATCGTGCTGAGCCTGGCACCCCAGCGCCTGAGCGTGCAGGACAGCGGCCCGGGCGTGCCCGACAGCCTGCTGCACCGCCTGGGCGAGCGCTTCTTCACCACGCCGCGCCCCAATGGCGAGCGCAGCGGCACCGGCCTGGGCCTGTCCATCGTGCAGCGCATCATGCTGCTGCACGGCGGCAGGCTGCAGTTTGCCAACACCCAGCCCGGCCTGCGCGCCAGCCTTGATTTTTCGGCACCGGACTGAGCGCTTCACCAACCACACCAGCACTTCACGCTGCCTTCACAGACTTCATGCTCGGCTCACCGGGGCCGCTGACACTCGCCGCACCGATACACAGAGCAACGAGGAATGCATGAAAAACAGACTGGTGCAAAAGGCCCTGAGCCTGGCCATCACCATGGCGCTTTTGCTGGTAGCGCTGATGATGATCAGCGACGTGGTGCGCGACCGCATCTACAACCGCGACCGCGCAGTACAAAGCGTGGTCAACAGCACCGCCGGATCACAGACCTTGTTTGGCCCGGTGCTGGCCCAGCGCTGCACCCGCGAGGTCAGTGGCAAGGACAGCGAAGGGCGGGTGGAAACCCGGCTGGTCAGCTTTCAGCGCTATGCGCTGCCCGATGAGATCAGCCACCAGACCCGGGCCGAAATGCAGCCCCGCGCGCGCGGCCTCTACCAGGTCAACACCTTTCTCATGCACGACAAACTGGTCGCCCGCTTTGCGCCCGGCAACCAGCTGCAAGCCAAGCCCGAGGGCAGCGCCGTGCGCCACTGCGATGCGCCGCGCCTGATCCTGCCGCTCAGCGATCCGCGCGGCATCCGCAGTGCGACCCTGCAGGTCGATGGCAAGACGCTGCCGCTGGAGCCGGGCACCGGCCACGGCGTCTACACCCGGGGCCTGCAGACCAAGCCCATGGCCGCCGCCAGTGGCAACGACAGCAATGCCATGGAAGTGGTCGTGCTGCTGCAGCTGATGGGTACCGAGCGCCTAGCCTTTGTACCGCTGGGCGGCACCAACCAGGTCAGCATGCAGGCCGACTGGCCGCACCCCTCGTTTGGTGGCAACTTCCTGCCGCTGAGCCGTGAGATCAACGACCAGGGCTTCAACGCCAGCTGGAGCATTCCGGCGCTGGCCTCGTCCGCGCGCCAGGCCTTTGTGCAAGAGCGCGCACTGTGCAGTCTGGGCATCGCCGACACCACCGACCCCTACGCATCCAATGAAAGCCAGTGCCTGGAGCAGTTCGGCACCAGCTTCATCGACCCGGTCAACCCCTATAGCCTGAGCGACCGCGCCACCAAGTACGGCCTGCTCTTTGTGGTGCTGACCTTTGTTGCCGTCGCCATGTTCGAGGTGCTCAAGAAGTTGCGCGTGCACCCGGTGCAGTACCTGCTGGTGGGCTCGGCGCTGTGCATTTTCTTCCTGCTCTTGATCAGCCTGTCCGAGCATCTGGGCTTCAGCCAGGCCTATGCCATTGGCGCCAGCGCCTGCGTGCTGCTGCTGGGCTACTACGCCAGCCACATCCTGGGCAGCCTGCGGCGCGGCCTGCCGTTTGCAGCGCTGATTGCGGTGATGTATGGCCTCTTGTTTGTGCTGCTGCAGCTGGAGCAGACCGCGCTGGCCGTCGGCTCGCTCGCACTGTTTGCCGTGCTGGCAATCGTGATGGTGGCCACCCGCAAGGTCGACTGGTATGCGTTTGGCAAAAGCGATAGCCCCGAGCCTACCCCCGCCCCCAAGACCTTTGGCCCACGCCCCCAGGAGAACGCATGAACACCGACAACCAGATGGAACAGCAGCGCCAGCAATGGCGCCAGGCCCAGCACCAGATGACCCGCAGCCAGTTGCGCACGCTGCGTGACCAGTGGCTGGAGCGTGGCAGCCAGCTGCCGCTGCAGGCCAATGCCCGGCGCCTGATGTGGCTGCGGCTGCGCTGCTCGCTGCTGCTGGCACAGCAGCGGTTCTGAGCGCCTGCGACCTCCCCCAAAAGCAACAAGGCAGCCCTCGGGCTGCCTTGTTGCTTTTCAAAGATGGGCGCCTATTTGGCGGGCGGCGCGCCACTGCCCCGGCTGATCGCACGCAGGCGCGCCTCGGGTGACAGGCCGCGCACGCACTGCACATTGGCATCGCCCAGCAGGCTGTCGCATTTGCGGATGGCGGTGTCCAGATCGGCTTCGCGCTGGCGCTCGGCCTCGCTCTTGGGTGGCGTAGCGATCGAGGCCTCGCTGGCCGCTTGCTGGTGGGCACGCTGGATGCCGCCGGCGCGCAGCTGCTTGGCCTGGCGCAGACAGTCCTGCTGCGCGGCCTTGCTGTCCTTGTCGCTGCCGGCATGGTCGCTCTTGCAGGCTTCAACGGCCAGCGCATAGTGGCGGTCCACCTGGGCGGCCATGGCCTTGAAGCGGTTGTTGCCGCTGGGGTGGCGCCGCGCCTGCAGCTCGGCGGCATCTACGGCGTGCTGGGTGTCGACCTCGACCGTGCAGCGGCGCTGCGCGCCGGATCCGGCGGCCAGGCGCTTGCAATCGGCCAGGGCTTTTTCAGCGCGTGCATCCAGCTGGGCAACGGCATCTCGGTAGGCATCGTCATCCATCTCGGCGGCCAACAGCGGCACCACGGCCAAGGCGCCCAGCACCCAGGCGGCCGACGCGCGCCACAGCGGGCGCCTCCATCCTCCGAGCATCAGCGCTTCTGTTGGCGCAGCCAGGTATCAAGCTGCTGGGCCACCTGGTCGGTGGCAGCGGCCAGCGCAGCGGCAGCGCCCGCCGCATCGGGGCTGGCGGCGGGCTGCTGGGCCTGGAACACCTGCTGGGACAGCCAGCGTTCACCCTTAGGTGTGATCTCGCTCAAGGTAGCGCGGACGCGCAGCACGCCCTGGCTGGACTGGGCCGAATCAAAGACCTGGCTGAAATCCACCACTTCGAGGCGCAGCATCGCCGGGTAGCCGGTCTTGCGCAGCAGCTGGGTGGCGCCATCGTCGTCCAGCACCACGGCGCGCTGGCCGCTGAGCACATCGCGCATGCGTTGCTGGATCAGCTGCATCGCCGGCAGCACCCAGCTAGCCTGGGTGTAGGGCCGCAGCTCGCGCACATCGGCATAGGCCAGGCGGTAGTAGATGGCGGCGCTGGCATCGGGCACGCCGGCGGCGCGCACATTGGCCAGCACCAGCGGCTCGGCGCCAGCGGTGGCCGCGCTGGGCGATACCGGCGCCTGTGCCGGGCCAAAGTCATAACGGGCCACAGGATGCGGCTTTTGCGGCAGGGCCGAGCAAGCGGCCAGCACCACGACGGACGCAGCCACCAGGGCCACACGGCCAGCGCCTTGCAGGCGGCGGCCCCAGGGCGCACGCAGGGAAGTAGAAATCATGGCATCCATCCTATCGGCCGCTGCCCACGGCGGGAGGGGCTACAAAACCTGGCTCGCCAGGGCCCGGCAGCGCATTGGAGCTGCCATAAATCAGGGACTGCGGGTTGTTCTTGAACGCATCGGCGGTATCGCCCATGCGGCGCGCCGCCGAGCCCACGTCATGCATGGTGCGGCCCATGGCCGGCAGGGTGCTGCGGTTGAAGTTCTCGGCCGCGTCGGTCACCTTCTCGACCGCCTGGCCCATCTGGTCTACCACGCCGCCCTTGGCCGCCAGGCTGCCCACTGCCGTGCTCACGTCATTGGAGGTCTTCTGGATACCGGCCAGCGTCTTGCGCGTATCCTGCGCGATGGCAGGAAGGCTGGCGAGTGCCGGGTCGAGCTTGGTGTCGACGGTGACGATCAGGCGCTTGCTCAGCTGGTCCAGGCTCTGGGCGGCCTGGCCCAGGCTCTTCATGCTGTCCACCAGCACCTGCTGGTTGTCTTCGCTGAGCAGGTCGTTGACCTTGCGGGTCGCGTCTTCCACCTGCTGCAAGATGATGGGGCCTTGCTCGGCAATCTGCCCAAAGGGCGAGGGCTTGACGCGCAGGCGCGGAATGCCATCCGGGCCGGGAGGCAGCGGAGTCGTCTCGCTGTTGTCGTCATCGAGCTGGATATGGGCCAGGCCGGTGACACCCTGGTAGCCCAGCATGGCGTAGGTGGTTTTGGTGATGGGCGCCTCGGAGTTGACCGCGATGATGATCAGCACCGTGCCGTCCTTGGCCGGGTCGAACTCGATCTTGGTCACGCGGCCCACGGCCACGCCCTTGTAGCGCACTGCCGCCTGGGGCTGCAGACCGCTGACGGTCTCGCGGGTGGACAGTTCATAGCGCGTGTAGTTCGTATTGTCCCGGCCCATCCACAGGCTCAGGAAGATGACCAGCGCCGTGAGCAAGACCACAAACAATCCAGCCGCCAGTGCGTGTGATTTGTTTTCCATAGCTATTCCTTCACCCCACCAAGCGCCACCGGAGCCATTGCACGGCGTCCACGCTCACCCAGGAAGAAATGTTCAATAAACGGGTGCTTGAACTGCACCACTTCGGCCGGAGTGCCCGAGACGATGACCTTCTTTTCAGCCAGCACCGCCACGCGGGTGGACAGTGCAAACAAGGTATCCAGGTCATGGGTGACCATGACCACGGTCAGCCCCAGCTCGGCATGCAGGTCCTTGAGCAGATCGCAGAACTCGTCCGAACTGTTCGGGTCCAGCCCGGCGGTGGGCTCGTCGAGCAGCAGCAAGGGCGGATCCATGATCAGTGAGCGGGCCAGCGCCACGCGCTTGATCATGCCGCCCGACAGGTCCGAGGGCATGCGGGTCGCATGCTCGGGCTTGAGGCCCACCATCTGCAGCTTGACCATGGCCGCGTCATGCACCACCGCCTTGGGCAGGGTGCCCTGCTCGCTGAGCGGAAACGCAATGTTCTCCAGCACATTGAAGGCCGAGAACAGCGCGCCTTGCTGGAACAGCATGCCGATGCGCGAGGCCGCGCCGCGCAGGCTCAGGTCCTTCACAGGCTGGCCCATCACCAGCACCTCGCCCTTGGCCGGGTGCAGCAGCCCCAGCATCTGGCGCAGCAGCACCGATTTGCCGGTGCCCGAGCCGCCCACCAGGGTCAGAATCTCGCCCCGGTAAACGGACATGTCCAGGTCCTGGTGGATCGCAAAGGCCCGGTCACCCTGGCCGAAAACGGTCCAGAGCTTGCGGATCTCGACCACTTTTTCATCGCTGGCCGGCACGCTTGGGGGTTGGGAGATGGCTTGGCTCATCGCTAGAACCCCACCTTGCGGAATGCAATCGCAAAGATCGCATCGAGCACGATCACCGCAGTGATCGAGATCACCACCGACGAGGTGGTGCCCCGGCCCAGGCTCTGGGTGTTGGGCTCCACTTCCAGCCCCCAGTGGCAGGCAATCAGCGCAATCGCCACGCCAAAGGTGACCGACTTGGCCAGCGCCAGGTAGAGGTTGGCAATGTCCACCGCACCGGGCATGGCCTGGATGAAATAGGCGGGCGATACGCCCATGGCGGCGTCAGCGGCCATCATGCCGCCCACCAGCGCGCAGACCGTGGTCCACATCGACACCAGCGGCATCGCCAACGCCAGCGCCAGCGCGCGTGGCATCACCAGGCGGTAGCCTTGCGCAATGCCCATGACTTGCATGGCATCGAGTTCTTCATTGACCCGCATCACGCCAATTTGCGCGGTGATGGCCGAGCCGGTACGGCCGGCGACCAGAATGGCGCCGAGCAAGGGCCCCAGCTCCCGCACCAGCGAGATGCCCAGAATATTGACGATGAAGGCATCGGCACCGAACTGGCGCAGCTGCAGCGACATCAGATAAGCCAGCACCACGCCGATCAAAAAGCCCACCAGGGCGGTGATGGGCAGCGCCGTGGCACCCATCGCATACAAGTGGCCCGATACATCGCGCCAAGGGCCGCGCAGCGGGTTCTTGAGGAGGCGCAGCACATCGAGCAACAGCTGCCCCACCATCTCGACCATGCTGCGCACATGGGCCATGAAGCCCAGCAGCACCAGGCCCAGCTGGATCAGCCAGCCCCACCAGTTGACCTTGGTCTCCGGTGGGCAGCCCATCGTCAGCGAGGCAACGCGTTCGAGCATCTGGCGCTGCAGATCGGTGGTGCGCAATTGCGCGGGCCACTGCTGGCCCCAGTGGTCCCACAAGAGCTGTGCGCCCACGTGGTCGAGCCACTGCACTTCGCTCAGGTCCCAGCCCTGTTCTGCGCTGGGTGCCGCGCCATCGAGCTGGCGGCGCAGCTCGCGCCACAGCGGGCGCTGGCCCAGCTCAGCCGCACCCCAGCGCCCACGCAGTTGCGCCCTGCGCTGCGTGCCGTCCTGGTGTTGCTGTAGATGAGGGGCTGTATCGTCCATGGATCCAAAAATAAAGCGTATCTCGCTATCGCGAGCGCCTACGCACTATAGCTGGTCTGTCGCGCAGCGGACGCTTACCAGCCAGCGAACGCGGCGCTTCCCTCTGTAGGAAGCGGTCGCTGATGAGCGCAACTGCGGCATCTACACCACGCTTGGCAAGCCTGGTCAGGCAGTAGGCGCGATGCGCGACAGGGCATTGGTTTTCCCGCTTGGCAAGCCCGGCATACTGTTCACAAACTTGCCGATTCGATGGACCGAGGGAGCTTCATACTCCCTATGAGAAAAGACCGCACATGCAATCTGGAGACAACACAAGTTTCGACTACATCGTCATCGGTGGAGGCACGGCGGGCGCACTGCTGTGCAACCGCCTCAGCGCCAAAACCCATAACCGGGTGCTGCTGATCGAGGCGGGCCGGCGCGACGACTACCACTGGATCCACATCCCCGTGGGCTATCTGTACTGCATCGGCAACCCCCGCACCGACTGGCTCTACAAGACCGAGCCCGATGCCGGCCTCAACGGCCGCAGCCTGCTCTACCCGCGCGGCAAGACCTTGGGCGGCTGCTCCAGCATCAACGGCATGATCTATATGCGCGGCCAGTCCCGCGACTACGACCAGTGGGCCGAGCTGACCGGCGACGCCCGCTGGCGCTGGAACGACACCGTCAACTACTTCAAGCGCCATGAAGACCACTGGCGCCTGGACCAGGAAGGCGAGACCAGCCCCAGCTTTGCGCAGTGGCATGGCAACCGCCGCACTGGCAGCACTGGCGAATGGCGTGTCGAGAAACAGCGCCTGCGCTGGGACATCCTGGACGCCTTTGCACAGGCCGCCCAGCAAGCCGGCATCCCCGCCACCGATGACTTCAACCGGGGCAGCAACGAGGGAGTGGGCTACTTCGAGGTGAACCAGAAGAACGGCTGGCGCTGGAACACCGCCAAGGCCTTTTTGCGCCCCACCTGCTATGGGCGCTCCAACTTCGAGATGTGGACCAATGCCCAGGTCAGCCGCCTGGTGCTGGAGCGCCAGGCCGATGGCCAGCTCGCCTGCACCGGGGTGGAGGTCTGGACCGGCACCGAGATGACCATCGTCAAGGCCGACAAGGAAGTGGTGCTGAGCGCAGGCGCCATCAACTCGCCGCAGATTCTGCAGCTCTCGGGTATCGGGCCCGGTGACTTGCTGCAGCAGCATGGCATCACCGTGCAACATGACCTGCCCGGCGTCGGCGCCAATCTGCAGGACCATCTGCAGATCCGCTCGGTCTTCAAGATCGATGGCGCGCCCACCTTGAACGTGCTGGCCAGCAACCTCTGGGGCAAGGCCCAGATCGGGCTGGAATACCTGCTCAAGCGCAGCGGCCCGATGAGCATGGCGCCCTCGCAACTGGGAGCCTTTACCCGCAGCAGCGCGAGCCAACCCCATCCCAACATCCAGTACCACGTGCAGCCGCTGTCGCTCGATGCCTTTGGCCAGCCGCTGCACAGCTTCCCGGCCTTCACCGCCAGCGTCTGCAACCTCAATCCCACCAGCCGTGGCACCGTGCAGATCAAGAACGCGGATTTCCGCAGCGCCCCTGCGATTGCGCCCAACTACCTCTCGACCGCCGAGGACCGCCAGGTGGCGGCCGACAGCCTGCGCGTGACCCGCAACATTGCCGCGCAGCCCGCACTGGCCAAGTACCAGCCGGTGGAATGGAAGCCCGGCGCGCAGTACCAAAGCGATGAGGAGCTGGCGCGCCTGGCCGGCGATATCGCCACCACCATCTTCCACCCGGTGGGCACCACCAAGATGGGCGCCGAAAACGATCCGATGGCCGTGCTGGACAGCGAGCTGCGTGTGCGCGGCGTACGGGGTTTGCGCGTGGTCGATGCCGGTGCCATGCCGACCATCACCAGCGGCAACACCAACTCACCCACCCTGATGCTGGCCGAGCGGGCCTCGGAGTGGATCCGCGCCAGCCATGGGCCATGATGGTGCGCTACAGAGTTTCAGCACGGTTACGACCGCCGCTTGGCTGACCATGGGCGCCTCAGGGGCAATTCACCGGCCTGCGGCCGCTGAAACGGCAGTTTTGTCTCATTTTTTGCCGTTATGGGGCGGCTCGGCGCAGGAATGGGGCAGAAAGTGATCGCATCCTGCAATCTGCACCAAATCAGTTACCTTTGGGGTAAATCCCAATGCACCACCTCGGTGCGATGACCTATAGTAGAGGCACTCGAGGCACTGAAACAGTGCTCTACGAGAGGACCGAGGAGACATCTCAACAACTCGAATATTTAAAAAAGCATCAATAAAAAACGAGATGCTCCTTCAAAGCGCCCTTTTGGGCGCTTTTGTTTTTCTGGCGTCCGATGCGCCTCTCTTCTGCCCCAGCCGTTCAGCGCATCCGGGCCCTCGCCCAAGCCTTCCCACACCGCGTCTGTTCCGCTGGCAGTTTTGTATTTAGCCGCCCTGGTACGGTGCGTGCCCCCTCGCGGTGGTGCGACAATCTCGCCCCATGGAATGGATCTTTGTAACGCTCGCGTCGATGTTCGCGGGCTTTGTCGATGCGGTCGTCGGTGGTGGCGGCCTCATTTTGGTGCCCGCGCTGTTTGGCGCTTTCCCCTCTGCACCGCCGGCCACCTTGCTGGGCACCAACAAAAGCGCTGGCGTCTGGGGCACGCTGATTTCTGCGCGCCAATACGCCAAGCGTGTCGATATGCGCTGGGCCGCCATTGCACCCGCGGCAGGTGCGGGCTTTGTCGCCTCGCTGCTGGGGGCCTGGGCGGTCACCGTGGTCGACCCGAGCATGCTGCGCAAGGCCTTGCCGCTGATCCTGATCGCCGTGCTGGCCTACACCTTGTACAAAAAGCAGCTGGGCCAGACCCATGCACCGCGCTACAGCGGCCGCACCGAAGCCTGGGTGGCCTGCGCGATTGGCGCCACCATTGGCTTCTACGATGGTTTCTTTGGCCCGGGGACCGGCAGCTTCTTCGTCTTCCTGATGGTGCGCTGGCTGGGCTATGACTTCCTGAACGCTTCGGCCAGTGCCAAGATCCTGAACATCGCCACCAATGTGGCGGCGCTGATCCTGTTCACCGCCAAGGGCCATGTCTGGTGGCACTTTGCGATTCCGCTGGCCGTCGCCAACATCCTCGGCAGCATGCTGGGCACCTGGATGGCCTTGAAAAAGGGCTCTGGTTTTGTGCGCGGCATGTTCATCGTCGTGGTGGCCGCGCTGATCCTCAAGACCGGTTACGACGCCTTTTTGCGCTGATCTTTAGCCTGGGTGGTGGCCCGCGCCTGGGCCCGTGCTCGCTCCCTCACCGCCTTGGTCTAAGGCGGTTTTTTGTTGCCCAATGCCCTGCGGCAACAACTGCCCCCTGGCTTACTGCGGTGGCTCCGACTGCGGCTTGAGCTGGATATCTTCAACCCGCCTTGGCGTGCCCATCGGCGCACGGCCATCGCCGCGCTGCATGGCGGCGATATCGGCCTCGCTGGGGTATTCGCCCATCAACCAGTAGTCGATGATGCGGCGCGCAATGGGCGCGGCCGAGCCGGCACCGAAGCCGGCGTTTTCCACAATCACGCCGACGGCAATCTTGGGGTCTTCGGCCGGGGCAAAGGCAATGTACAGCGCATGGTCGCGCTGGCGCTCGGCCAAGCGCGCGGCATTGTATTTTTCCTTTTGGCCGATGCTGATGGCCTGGGCCGTACCGGTCTTGCCACCAGCGGTGTAGCGGGCCGTGCCAAAGGAGCCGCGCCCGGTACCGCCGGTCACGACCGACACCATGCCGCGCTTGACCGCCTCGATATTGCTTTGCTTGTAGCCCAGGTTCACGGGCGGCGGCTGCTCGATGGGGCGGCGCTCGCCGGTTACCGGGTCGATCAGCGAACGGCCCACATGCGGCACGCGGCTGTTGCCATTGTCCAAAAGCGTGGCCAGCGCATGGGTCAGCTGCAAGATAGTGAAGTTGTTGTAGCCCTGGCCAATGCCCAGCGAGATGGTCTCACCGGCATACCAGCGCTTTTGCTCGGGGCGCTTGTAGGTGTCGCGCTTCCAGGCCGTGCTGGGCAGCACGCCGCGCACTTCACCGGGCAGGTCGATGCCGGTGATCTGACCGAAGCCCAGCGGCTTCATGAAGTCGTGAATCGCATCCACGCCCATTTCATTGGCCAGGGTGTAGAAGTAGACATTGCTGGAATGCTGGATCGCGCGGTTCAGATCAACGGGGCCCAGCGCATGGCCGGAGCGGAAGGTGTGGCCGCCAAAGGTCCAGCTGCCGCCGTCCTGGATGATGGTCGAGGGCGTGCGCTTGCCCGTCTCCAGCCCGGCCAGGCCCATGAAGGGCTTGTAGGTGGAGCCGGTCGGGTAGGTGCCGCGCATCGCCCGGTTGAGCAGGGGCCGGTCGATGGATTCGTTCAGCGCCTTCCAGCTTTCCTGGTCAATGCCTTCGACAAAGATATTGGGGTCGTAGGTGGGCTTGCTGACCATGGCCAGCAGCTCGCCGCTGCGCGGATCGATCGCCACGGCCACGCCCCGGCGCTCGCCATACAGGTCTTCGACCATCTTCTGCAGCTTGATGTCCACCGACAGCACCACGCTCTCTCCCGGTGTGGCGGGGGAGCTGTCGAGCTTGCGCACCGCATGGCCGCCGGCCGAGGTCTCCATGCGCTCCACGCCGGTGTGGCCATGCAGCTCTTTTTCGTAGCTGGCTTCCACGCCGGTCTTGCCGATGTACTCGGTGCCCCGGTAGTTGGCCGCTTCGTCGGAGTCGTCGATGCGCTCCTTCTCGCGCTGGTTGATGCGGCCGATATAGCCGATCAGGTGGGCACCGGTCTCGCCCAGCGGGTAGGAGCGAAACAGCCGCGCCTTCACATCCACACCCGGAAAGCGGTAGCGCTGGGCGGCGAACTTGGCCACTTCCTGGTCGGTCAGGCGCGAGCGGATCGGCAGCGAGTCGAAGTTGCGCGAATCCTCACGCAGGCGCTTGAAGCGGCGGCGGTCGCGCGGCGTGATCTCGATCAGCTCGGACAGCGCATCGATAGTCTCTTCCACATCGCCCACCTTGTAGGGCGTGATCTCCAGGGTGTAGGCCGAGTAGTTGGTGGCCAGCAGCACACCATTGCGGTCATAGATCTGGCCCCGGTTGGGCACGATGGGCACCACGGCCGTGCGGTTGCTTTCGGCCTGCGCCAGCAGGTCGTCATGGCGGTCGATCTGCAGCACATACAGGCGTGACAGCAGAATGCCAAAGCACAGCACCACCACCAGACCGATGACGATCACCCGCAGCCGAAAGCGGCTGAACGCGCGGTCTGAATTCTGGATCTCGGTCATGGTCTGCGCAAACGCCCCAGCTTACAAGGGGCGGTTTTCGTCATCGTCGGGCGGCTGGCGCTGGGGCAGCTGTAGCAGCCCGCTCACCAGCGGCCACAGCACTACGCACCACAGGCCGGGCGTCAAAAAGCCCCAGCCCGGAAAACTGCCACGCAGCAACATGCGCAGCAGCATCAGCACCACGTCAGACGCAAGGAACAGCGGCATCACCTGCACCGCCTGGGCCATCACGCTCAGCCAGGTGATGCGCTGGCGCAGCAGCGCCACGCCATACAGCACGGCCGAGTACACCAGCGCATGCAGGCCCAGCAGGGAGGACTGGTGCACATCCATGCACAGGCCGAGCACAAAGGCCCAGCCCATGCCGATCTTGCCGGGCTCGTGCACGCCCCAGTAGACGAGCACCAGCAGCAGCACATCGGGCAGCCACAGCGCGCGGCCCAGCGGCAGCATGTTGATCATCAGCGCCAACACCAGGGTCAGCGCAATAAAGCCCGGAGGGACAGGCAGCAGCAAGGGCTGCCCACGCGGCATGATCATGGCTGCATTCCTGGGGTTGGGTTCGTAGAGGCCGGCATCATCCGCGCTTGCCCTTGCGGGGGGTGGAGGCCGGGCCTTCCTGGGTCTTGGTCTCCACCGGCGGGCGCGGCGGCAGGGCGTCTTCAGGCAACGGGTTGATCACCATCACAAACTGCGTGCCAAACATCTGCGCCAGCGGCTCGCAGTAGACACGCGAGAACGGCGAATCCGCACGGCGCTCGATCTTGACGATGCGCGCCACCGGCAGGCCGGGCGCATAGACGCCGTCCACACCGCTGGTGGTCAGCAGATCGCCTTCCTGGATATCGGCATTGCTGGGCATGAAGCGCAGCTCCATGCCACCGCCATAGGCATTGGTGGGCTCGCCATAGGCAACGGCCCGGGCACCGGTGCGCGGGTTGAGCACGGGGATGGCCTGCTCACGGTCGGTCAGCAAGGTCACTTCGGCCGACATCGGAAACACCCGGGTCACCTGGCCCAGCACGCCCATCTCGTCCATCACCGGAGAGCCGCGTGCAATGCCGGCCACCTCGCCCTTGTCGATCACGACACGGCGGTTGAAGGCGTCGGCCGTCTCGTACACCACCTGGGCGGCGCGCCCTTCGGTCTTGAGGCGGGGAACCAGGTTGAGCAACTGGCGCAGGCGCTGGTTCTCATGGTCCAGCGTCTCGACCAGGTTGGCACGGTGGGTCAGCGCAATCGCGCTTTTCTCGGCGGCGACGGCCGCCGCCTGCGCCTTGTTCAAATCTTCAAAATAACTGGCTCCACCCTGGATCAGCAACACCGGCTGCAGCATCACCCATTGCATGGGGAAGAGCACGGTGGCGACGGCCTTGCGCAGCGGTTCGGTGAGCTTGAAGCGCACGTCCGCCACCATCAGGAACACCGCCAGCGCTACGCACAGCGCCAGACGCACATTGGCGCTGGGCCCCTGTGGTCGGAAGGTCGGTATACCGCCGGAGAAGACGTTGCGTGCCATGCAGTGGCCTCAGCAGAACCTGGCCCGGTGCTCGGCGCCTGATCCGGGCGCGTGCCGCTGCGCCAGTAGGCGGTCAGCACGGTGGACAAGGGGCATGGGCAGGGACATCGGAGAAAAGCGAAAAAGCAGAAACAGGCGCATCACAGCAGCTAGGCATTCAGCGCATCGCAAGCGGCCAGGCTGTGCAAACAAGCATGGCGGGCCTGCAGCGCGCCATGGGGTGCATAGCCGCTGCCGCTCGCCATTATTGCGTATCGCTGCGCAGAGCGCCTGTGTTATTCGCTGGTGAAGATGGTCACGCCCTTGCGGTCCAGGGTATCGAGGGCGATACCGCAGCCGCGCACCACGCAGGTCAGTGGCTCCTCGGCAACCAGCACAGGCAGGCCGGTTTCCTCGGCCAGCAGGCGGTCCAGGTCGCGCAGCAAGGCGCCACCACCGGTCAGCATCATGCCGCGGTCGGCAATGTCGGCACCCAGCTCGGGCGGGGTTTGCTCCAGCGCGTTCTTCACGGCGGACACGATCTGGTTCAGCGGCTCGGTCAGTGCTTCCAGCACTTCGTTGGAGCTGATAGTGAAGCTGCGTGGCACACCTTCGGAGAGGTTGCGGCCCTTGACTTCGATTTCCTTGACTTCGGAGCCTGGGAACGCGGAGCCGATGCTCTTCTTGATCAATTCGGCGGTGGGCTCGCCGATCATCATGCCGTAGTTGCGGCGGATGTAGTTGATGATGGATTCGTCAAACTTGTCGCCGCCCACGCGGACACTGCCCTTGTAGACCATGCCGCCCAGCGAGATCACGCCCACTTCGGTGGTACCGCCACCGATGTCGACCACCATCGAGCCGGAGGCCTCGGACACGGGCAGACCTGCACCGATACCGGCGGCCATTGGCTCTTCGATCAGCTCCACCTGGGTGGCGCCGGCCTTGAGCGCGGCATCCTTGATCGCGCGGCGCTCGACCTGGGTCGAGCCGCAAGGCACGCAGATGATGATGCGGGGGCTGGGCGAGAGCAAGGTGCGGGGGTGCACCATCTTGATGAACTGCTTGATCATCTGCTCGGTGATCAGGAAGTCGGCGATCACGCCGTCCTTCATCGGGCGGATGGCTTCGATATTGCCGGGCACCTTGCCCAGCATGGCCTTGGCTTCGCGGCCTACGGCCTGGATGACCTTGCGGCCATGGGTGCCACCTTCATGGCGAATCGCAACGACGGAAGGCTCATCGAGCACAATCCCTTTATCACGTGCAAAAATCAAGGTGTTGGCCGTGCCCAGGTCGATGGCCAGGTCGGTGGAAAAGTAGCGACGGAACGCTCCGAACATGCAAGTTTCCTCTAGGGCATGGGTCGCACTTCGGCGCTCCATCGCCCTTCATTGGTGTGTGGTGAGATGACAGAAGGGTTTTTGATGCGCAATGACCGACGTTGCCGCCTTATTGCGTCAAAGACGGGATAATACCCCATCCCCTGTGAATAACTTACAGGGCAACGCTTTCCGGCCCCGTTTTTTTACGACTGGTTTACATACGACTATCTATGGCCCTGACAAAAGATGACATTGCCCGCATCGCCAACCTGGCGCGGCTCGAATTATCCGACTCCGAGAGTGAGCGCATGCTCTCGCAGATGAATAACTTTTTCGGCATTGTGGAGAAGATGCAGGCTGTGGATACCTCCGGTGTCATGCCCCTGTCACACCCCGTGGCAGCGATCCAGGAAATCACCCTCCGTCTTCGTGATGACATCGTCAGCGAACCGGATAACCGGGAGGCCAACCAGCGCAGTGCCCCTGCCGTGGAAAACGGCTATTTCCTGGTCCCCAAAGTGATTGAGACTGATTGAGTAATTCACAGCATCTTCAGGCCTGGTGGGCCCTGGCAACAACCGGCCCCCGGCCGTGGTGGCGGCAGCACGCAGCACCACGCCCCTGAGACCGGCGCGCAGCGCCCTTTCCCATTCACCGAGATCGCCAAGATCGCGAGATTTGCATGAGCATCCCTACCGAATTGCATGACTTGAGCGTGGCCCAGTTGGCCGCCAAGCTCAAAAGCCGCGAAGTGTCCTCCGTCGAGGCTGCGCAACATTTCCTGACCCGCGCCCAGGCCCAGGCCCACCAGGATCTGGGCGCCTATGTCCACATCAATGAAGAAGTGACCCTGGCCCAGGCCCGTGCCGCCGATGCTGCCATTGCTGCGGGCACGGCCGGCAAGCTGGCTGGTGTGCCGATTGGCCACAAGGACCTCTTCGTCACCCAGGACTTCCCCACCACCGCAGGCAGCAAGATGCTGGCTGGCTACCAGTCGCCGTTTGACGCCACCATGGTGAGCAAGCTGGCCGGCGCCGGTGCCGTGACCCTGGGCAAGCTGAACATGGACGAGTTCGCGATGGGCTCGGCCAACGAGAACAGCGCCATCAGCCCAGTGCGCAACCCCTGGGACGCCAGCCGCGTGCCCGGCGGTTCGTCCGGCGGCTCGGCAGCCGCCGTGGCCGCGCGCCTGGCGCCCGCAGCCACCGGCAGCGATACGGGAGGCTCGATCCGCCAGCCCGCGTCGTTCTGCGGCATCACCGGCATCAAGCCCACCTATGGCCGCGCCAGCCGCTACGGCATGATCGCCTTCGCCTCCAGCCTGGACCAGGCCGGCCCGATGGCGCGCACCGCCGAAGACTGCGCGCTGCTGCTCAGCGAGATGTGCGGCCCCGACCTGGACCGCGACTCCACCAGCCTGGACCACCCGGCCGAAGACTTCACACTGAACCTGAACGACTCGCTGGCCGGCCTGCGCATTGGCGTGCCTGCCGAGTTCTTTGGCGATGGCCTGAGCAGCGATGTGCGTGCCGCCGTCGATGCTGCGCTGAAGGAGTACGAAAAGCTGGGCGCCAAGCTGGTGCCGATCAGCCTGCCACGCACCGAGCTGTCCATCCCCGTCTACTACATCATCGCCCCGGCCGAAGCTTCGTCCAACCTTTCGCGCTTCGACGGCGTGAAGTTCGGCCACCGCGCCAAGGACTACGACGACCTGGTGGACATGTACAAGAAGACCCGCGCCGAAGGCTTTGGCGACGAGGTCAAGCGCCGCATCATGACCGGCGCCTATGTGCTCTCGCACGGCTACTACGACGCCTACTACCTGCAGGCGCAAAAGATCCGCCGCATGATTGCCGACGACTTCCAGACCGCCTTCAAGGACTGCGACCTGATCGCCGGCCCCGCTGCGCCCACCGTGGCCTGGGCGCTGGGTGGCAAGAGCGACCCGCTCGCCAACTACCTGGCCGACATCTACACCCTGCCCGCATCGCTGGCCGGCCTGCCCGGCCTGAGCGTGCCCGCCGGTTTTGGCGAAGGCGGCATGCCCGTGGGCCTGCAGCTGATCGGCAACTACTTTGGCGAAGCCAAGCTCCTGAACGCAGCCCACCAGCTGCAGCAAGCCACCGACCACCACCTGCGCCAGCCCACCGGCATCGCGAAGTAACGCAGGGAGGAACACAGAACATGACCGAAACAACCGTCAAGCTCATCAACGGCTACGAAGTGGTGATTGGCTTTGAAACCCACACCCAGCTGTCGGCCAACAGCAAGATCTTCAGCCGCGCCAGCACCGCCTTTGGCGCCGAGCCCAACACCCAGGCCTGCGCCGTGGACCTGGCCCTGCCCGGCACCCTGCCGGTGATGAACAAGAAGGCCGTCGAGTGCGCCATCAAGCTCGGCCTGGCGCTGGGCAGCACCATTGCGCCCGTCAGCATCTTTGCGCGCAAGAACTACTTCTACCCCGACCTGCCCAAGGGCTACCAGATTTCGCAGTTCGAGATCCCGGTGGTGCAAGGCGGTGAGGTGAGCTTCTTTGTCGGTGACCAGAAAAAAACCGTGCGCCTGGTGCGTGCCCACCTGGAAGAAGACGCCGGCAAATCCGTGCACGACGAGTTCATCGGCCAATCGGGCATTGACCTGAACCGCGCCGGCACGCCGCTGCTGGAGATCGTCACCGAGCCCGACATGAGCAGCACCGCCGAGGCCGTGGCCTATGCCAAGGAACTGCACAAGATCGTCACCTGGATCGGCATCTGCGACGGCAACATGCAGGAAGGCTCGTTCCGCTGCGATGCCAACGTGTCCGTGCGCAAGCCCGGCCAGCCGCTGGGCACCCGCCGCGAGATCAAGAACCTGAACTCGTTCCGCAACATGCAGATCGCCATCGACTACGAAATCCGCTGGCAGATCGACGAGATCGAGGATGGCCGCGCGATCCAGCAGGCCACCGTGCTGTTCAACCCCGACACCGGCGAGACCCGTGCGATGCGCACCAAGGAAGACGCGGCCGATTACCGCTACTTCCCCGATCCCGACCTGCCACCGCTGGTGGTTGCCGACAGCTGGGTGCAGGCTGTGAAGGCCGAGATGCCCGAGCTGCCGCGCCAGCGCGCCGACCGCTTTGTGGCCGACTACGGCCTGCCCGAGTACGACGCCACCACCCTGACCCAAAGCCAGGCCATGGCCGACTACTTTGAAGCTGCCGCCAAGGCCAGCGGCCAGCCCAAGCTGGCCAGCAACTGGGTGATGGGCGAGATCTCGCGCCGCCTGAACCTGGAAGAGATCGGCATGGACCAGGTCAAGGTCAGCGCCGCCCAACTGGGCACCCTGATCGCCCGCATCCACGGCAATGTCATCAGCAACAACAGCGCCAAGCAGGTGTTCGAGGCGCTGTGGAGCGGTGAAGGCGCGGATGTCGACGCCGTCATCGACGCCAAGGACCTGAAGCAATCCAACGACACCGGCGCGCTCGAAGCCATCATCGACGAGGTGATCGCCGCCAACCCCGGCAATGTGGAGCAGTACCGCGCCGGCAAGGACAAGGCCTTCAACGCCCTGGTCGGCCAGGTGATGAAGGCTTCGAAGGGCAAGGCCAACCCGGGCCAGGTCAATGAGCTGCTGAAGGCCAAGCTGGCTTAAAACATCTACGCGCCGCTCCGGTATGAAAGCCTCCGCCCGGAGGCTTTCTCATTGCCAAGGTCACCACGCGCCCCAGCGCGCCTGCCCCATAGCCATGCACGTCGCCAGCGAGGAATTGCTTTAAAAACAACGTTTACGGACGTAATCGAGAAGCCATCAGGGCATATTGAAACGCATCAATATATGATCTATCTATCAAAATAGTAGGTCTTCTTATGCTCAGTCCTTGCTCTTCCCTCCGCGCCGCCACCACACTCGCCATGCTGGCCTGCGTTTGGAGCCAGGCGCAAGCACAAACCGTCATCTACCAACAGAATTTTGAGGCACCTGCACTCGCCTGTGGGCAGCTCGATGGCACGGCGCGTACGGGCGCCACGCGTTTGCAGGACGATTTTGGCAACAACTTCCGCCAGCTCAATTCGGCCGATGTGCTGTGCATCACACCCCCCATCGCCGGCAAACAAAATTACTCCGATCCCAGCGGCACGGCAGGCAGCTACACCATTGGCTTCTACGGATCCATCGATACGGCCAACACCGAGGCCGTCGGTATGGCGTTTGATCCCGATGGCCAGCCCTTTGTCAATGGCTCCTTGGCCCTGGCCCATGTCAAGCTAGCGAACTACACCGCTACCCCGACCTCGCCCACCATAGGCAGCCCGGTAAGCATCACCATGGCATATTACCGCTTGCGCGCGGTTGCAGGCGGGGGCGAGCCCGCCAGCACCGATTTCTCGCTGTCATCGCCGACAGCCCTGGGCCAGCCAGCCATCGTGCGTGGCCTGCCCACCAGTACTGTGCTCACCCCCATCCAAACTGAGCAGGTCACCACCACCAACAGTACGGGCAACGACTACGCCCTTGATTGGAACACCCACACTTTCTCGGTCGACACCAGTGGCTTTGCTACCGGCGACAAATTGGTGGTGCTGTTTACCGGTCTGGCATTGAACGAATATGTGGCGATTGACAACTTTGTCGTGACTACCAGTGCCACGGCACCGGTGCCACTGCAGGTGAGCAAGACCTTTACGACCGACACAGTGCAACCAGGCCAGAACACACAGATCAGCATCGACGTACAAGGCAATAACGTGGGCGATACGCTGGGCCTGAATCTGCGAGACAGCGTGCCTGCACCGCTGACTTTGGATGGTATTGCCAGCAATAGCTGTGCAGGCACTGCGATGGTGACGGGCAATGCGCTGGAGTTGTCTGGGGGCACCGTACCCGCAGCGGGATGCCAGGTCGTTTTGAACACTACCTGGCCGGCATCTGATCTGTGCTCGTTGTCCAGCGTAACCAACACCATCGTCGATGGCAGCGACTTCAGCTTTAGCTCGGGTGCAGCCACTGCCGGGATCGATGCGACCGCTAGTTTGGCGTGCAACAGAGCCGTCACGCCGCCGGTAGCAACACCCACGGCTGTACCGCTGGGCGGGCTGTGGGTATCTCTGAGCTTGGGTCTGTGCCTGTTTGGGCTGGCTCGGCGTTATCAACAACGCTGATCGCCGTCGAGGGCTCCAGCCCTTCCAGTTGACCATGGCAAATGGCCCGCATCCGCGGGCCATTTTCAAAGAGGTCCAGAGCCAAGTCACGTCTTTTATTCAGGCTTGGCCGTCCGCTTTACTACTCAGCGCTGCTGCTGCGACCGGTCTTGCTGACCCGGCTGTTTTTGCTGTGGCGACTGCTGCTGGTGTTGCTGCTCTTTTTGCGAGCCGGATTTCTGGCCCGGTTGCTGCTGGTTCACCTGGTTGGGATTGCGTTGGCTGTTTGGCTGATTCATAGCGTTAGCTCCTTCAAGATGATGGCGGGGCGACATGCCCTGCCATGGTTCTATAGTCGCGCTGCCGCAAAAGGGCCGGTGTAGGAATTGACGCGCCGCCTGCATCGAGACGTTTCTCGGCGCACATTTTGCAAAGCCTCCGCAGCGCCTGGCCCCCCGCCACGGCGGAGCAGCGCACACATCCCTTTTCCATCTTTCACAGAAGTACAAGCGAGGGATGCTCTGCAAAACCCTCGCCAAGCGGGGTAGGCGCGAATCATGAGCCGCAAGGCGTCTTTTGCAGATTGACAAGAAAGACAACGCAGCGGATCGCCCGAGTCCGCGTTCCGACCACGGCAGGGAGTTTTGTAGAGCATTCGTATGGTCTATTCCCAGCGGTCGGCCATGTCGTCGGTATAGCCCATGACCAGGATGCGCTGGGTTTGCAGCACCGCTGGCAAGGCTTGCCAGCCCGGATGGACCAGCAACGCCTCATCGCCTGAGGCATACAGCGCCCGCAAATCCTCCACCAGCGCCTGTGCCTGCGCACCATCGGGCGGCTGTGGGCGGGCCAGCGCCATCCAGGCGGCGCCCATCGCGTACAGCTGATAGCCATGCTGCTGCGCCAAACGCTGGTGGATGGCATGGTTCTGAAAGCTGTCCCAGTCGGCGCTGAAATAGCCATTGGGCTGGCCGGCGATCAGCGGGTCGTCACTGGCCAGCGGCAGGCGCTGGATGTAGACGACATCGTCCAGCAGCACATCGGGACTGCGGTTGGCGGCCAGCAGCGCGTCGATATCGCTGCCGCTCAGCGCCAGGCTGCCGCAGACCTCGGCCCAGCGTTGTGGGCCCTGGGCCTCCCGCAGTTGCCGTGCGCGGTGCTGCAGCGCCTGCAGATCCCAGGCCGCCTCCTGCGCTGGGTCGTCCCAGTCCATGTCCAGCGGGCTGGCCAGGTAGAGGCGGTCATCCTGGCTGGCATGGCCGCTGGTGTAGCTGCCTTGCTGGATATCGTCCAAGGTGCACAGATAACGGTGCGCCGGATCCCCGGCGCGCAGCGCTTCTACATGCGCCAGCAAGGCGGCCAGGCTGCCTACTTCTTCGATCCATTGGTAGGCAAAGCTGTAGTTGGCGCGGCGGTAAGGCGGATTGGGCTGCGCGAAGAATCCAGTGTTCATGGCGGTCTGCTGGCGAGGTGGACGAGAACGCCAGTATCGCCGCTGCATGTGATGCGACGCCCACGAAAAAGCCCGCTGAAAGCGGGCCTTGGCGCGGAGTTCAGAAGATCAGCACATCTGTGCGTTGTCCGGCGTCTTGGGCTCGGTGCCCAGTTGGCGGCGGTTGCACTTGCACTGCTGCTGCGAGTACTTGGCCTCGCGCAACGGCTGGCCCTGTTGCAGGGGCCAAGGCTGTTGCTTGGTCATCGGCAAAGGCAGTTGTTGCATGGGGCGCTCCGTGTGGTCTTCGTGGTCCGCGCAGTCGCAGATTACTTCTGTGATTGCTGCTTGCGGTCCTGCTGGCCCGGTTGCTGCTGCTTCGGGGATTGCTGTTGCTGTTGCTGCTCCTTTTTCTGGGCAGGCTGCTGTCCGGACTGTTGGTGGTTCTGCTGGCTCATGGCGCTTACTCCTTCAGTGTCAGGTTGGCGGCAGGAGCAAACGCCTGCCGTTAAGCCATGGTGCCGCTGCGCGATCGCGCTGGCTGTAGGAGTTTTGGAGATTCGCCGGGCTTTACGTAAACGGGTCGCTGGATTTGCAAAATTTCTTTACAAAACAGTGCTCTAGGCCACTCAACAACTATCGCATTGGCCCACACTTTTATCGTCGGCTATCCACCCTTGCAACTGGCTGGTCGGGCCGCTGGCGCATGCCCGCAGCCTCAGTCATCGCTGGGCTGTTCCTGGCGTTTTTGGGGCTGAAAGTCGTACAGGGTCTGGCCGTCGTTGTCGATCACCAGCGCCGGCAGGTTCATCGCGGTGCTCAGGTAAAAACCACCGGGCCAGGCCTGGGCCACCACGCTGCCATCTGACAGCAACTGCGGTATCTCGCGTGTGGACTTGCGCCACACCACCTGCAGGCTGTGCGTATCCACGATCTGCAGCACCACCTCGGCGGCGGTGGTGGGAGTCTCGTCATAGCGCATCAGCACCCGGTCGGCATTGCGGGCCAGCACTTCGCCGCTGAACTGCACCGGCACACTGGTCACCGGCGCAATCTTGGTAATGCCCGCATCGCGCACGGCCTGGCGGCTGACCACAAAACCATCGCTCAGCGGCTGGTAAAGCTTGGGGGCAGCGCGCACCTGCTTGTCCGAGCTGGAATGCACGCTCAGCCGTGGCCAGCGCTCAAACTCGCCGGGCCGCACTTTTTGCGCAAACTGCAGCAGCATGGTGGGCAAGCCATACTGGGCCACATCGGTGTCAAAGTCGGCATAGTCGATGCGCGATACCGTCTGCTGGTACTGCGCCCAAGGGCGCTGCTGCCAGCGGGGCAGCCGATCGGCCCAGGGGTAGAGCTCGCCGCTGGCCCAGTACAGCGCATAGCGGTCGCCGGTGTTGCTGGTCACATCCAACAAACCCGGTTCGCGCACCTCGCCAAATGCGTACTTGGACACACCCGTGCCCAGCTCGGCCGCAAAGCGCTGGCGCAGCGCGGCATCCATCGGTGCAAACGTGGCTTGATTCGCTGGGCGCAGCCACCATTGCCGGTCATTGAGCAGCAGCGATAGCTGGCCATCGGCCTCGCTGCGCAGGCGGGCGGCCTGGCGCAGCTGGGCGCGGGGCAGCACAATGCGCTGGGGCTCACCCAGCAGCTGCTTGGCCTGCAGGTCGTTGCTCAGCAGCACAAACACATCGTCCTGCGCGGTGCTGTGCTTCATCACCCGCAGCATGCGCAGGCTGCCATCTTCCCCTTGGTAGACGGCCGATGCCTCTACCTCGCCGAGCTCCTCGGCCTTGTCTGCCGGGCGCAGCAGGCGGATGGTGGCGGGCACCAGCAGCGGCAGCACAAAAAACACCACAAAGGCGATGCCCAGGGGGCCGATGGCGCGCCGGGGGATATTCATCGTGTGGCCCCATCGGCTGCAGCCGTAAAGTCCTGCAGCACTGCGCCGTCCTCGCCGATCAGCAGTGCCGGCTGGCGCATGTCGTTGAGCAGCAAGAAGCCGGCGCTGACGGCCTGGCCCGTCACATACATGCCGCCTTCGCGCTTGCCTAGCTGGGGCAACTGGTCGATGGTGCGGCTCCACACCAGCTGCTGGCTGGCTTTGTCCAGCAGCTGGATCACGCGCCCCTCCTGCCGCAGCGGCGTGGGGTTGTAGGCCAGCAGCAGACGGCGCGCGCTTTCGGCCATCACATCGGCATGGAAGCGCGGCACCGCCGGCTGCACCACCTTGATGCGCAGCAGACCCCGGTCCTGGATGGCGTAAGGGCGGGTGGAGAAGCCATCGCCAATGGGCACATAGCTGCGCGGCGAGCTCTGCACCTCGCGGCTGTCGCTGGGTTGCAGGTCGTAGTAGCCAAAGTAGCTGGGCTGCCCGGGCTCATGGCGCCACCAGGACTGCACCAGCACAGCGCGGTTCTCCTCGCCGGTCGGGCGGGGCAGCGATTCATAGCGGTAGAAGGCGATCTCCTGGCCGTAGCCGGCCTGCGCCTTTTCATACAAGCTGCTGCTGTCGGCCGCCGGCCCGATCTGGCCCAGCAGCCAGTACACCAGGTACTTGCTGCCACTGCGGCTGGTCACTTCCAGGCTGTCGGGCCGGTCGCGGCCCTTGGGTGCCACGCCCACGATGCCCTCGCCCAGCTGCGTGGCAAAGCGCGCGCTCAGCTGGGGCTGCAGATCGACAAAGCGCAGGCTTGCCAGGTCCAGCCGCCAAAAGCCGCGCTCCCGCAAGAACAGGTAGAGCTGGCCGTCCGAGAAAAACTGCAGCTCGGCCCGGCCGGAGGTGCTGGCCCAGGGCATGGCCATGCGCTGCGGCTCGCCCAGGCTGGCACCCGTGGCCGCATCGCGCAGCACCACGCGGTAGACCACATCGTCCTGCTCGCGGCTTTCATACAGCTGCACCAGCAGGCGCTGGCCGTCGCGCTCAATGAGGGTAGTCGCCTCGCTGCGGCCCAGCGCCAGCGGCGCTGCCTTGTCTTGCCAGGCAGCCGGAAGCGTCAGCTGGAGCCCGGGCTGCAGCCGGGGCAGCCACCAGGGAATGGACACCAGCATGGCCAGCAGCACTACCAGCCAGGGCAGATGCCGGCGCAGCCGCGCCCCGCTGGCGGCGCCTGCCGATGCGGGCATGCCCGTGAATACCTGTCCCTGCAGCTGCTCCAGCCGGAACTGCGCGCCACATTCCAGGCAGGCAAAGGCATGGGGCGCACCAGCGCTGCGGCAGTGGGCAGCGCCGCAGCGCGGGCAATACGGCGACGACAGAGAGGATGCGGAGGACCAGGCGGGCATACGCCAGCGATGATAAACGCTGCCCCCAGAAGCGAAGCCCCCGCTTTGCAAACGAAGCTGGGCGCGCTCGCTGGGCGACTCCCAGGTGTCAGCCACCTCGCCCGCGCGGGCACGCTAGCCGCTAACATGCTGGCTTTTGCACCTGCTGCGCCCTGCTCCATGACCACCACTGCATCCTCCGCTGTTGCCAACGACATCCCCGCCTACACTGTGGATGAGCCGGCCAACCAGATCTTCGGCCTCAGCATGGCCATGGCTGAGGCCTTTCTGCTCAAGGGCGAGGCGATTGGCAATGAGCGCGCCCGGGTGCGCATGCCCTACCAGAAGCAGTACACCAACAGCCGGGGCGACATGCATGGCGGCGCCATCGCCACCTTGCTGGATGTGGGCCTGTCCTGCGCCGCACGCGCACATGACCCGTCGCGCTATGGCGTCATCACCGTGGACCTGACCATCCACTACATTGCACCGGGCAGCGGCGATGTGGTCTGCACCGCCGTCTGCGAAAAACGCGGCAAGAGCCTGTCCTTTGTGCGGGGCGAGCTGCATGACGATGCCGGCAACCTGCTGGGCCTGGCCACCGGCACCTTCAAGCTGGTCGACAAGCAGAAAATCTGAGCCTGCAAAAAACCGGTAGATATGGCATGCTGGCGGTCCTATTGCTCATCTTCTGACCATGACGCGCCAATCCACCCATGCCATCCATCCCCAGTTTCTGGACCGTTCCTCGCCCCGCGCCTTCTCCGGCAAGGCGCTGACGGCCAAGGACATCGAGACCATTGTTGAAGGCGCACGCTGGGCCCCTTCGGCCAGCAACAAGCAGCCCTGGCACTTTGCCTATGCAATCAATGGCGATGCCAACTGGCAAGCGTTCTCCACCATCCCCAACGAGTTCAACCGCCGCTGGTGCCTGAACGCCGGCGCACTGCTGGTGGTGCTGTCGAACAAGGCCGAATCGGCCATGCACAGCTTTGACACCGGCTGCGCCTGGGGCTACCTGGCCCTGCAAGCCCATGCGATGGGCCTGGCCACGCATGCGATGGCGGGCATCGAGCTGGCTGCCGCACGCGAGGTGCTGCAACTGGGCGAACAATGGCAGGTCGAATGCCTGGTCGCCATCGGCGAGCGCGGCGACAAGTCCAGCCTGCCGGCCGATCTGGCCGAGCGCGAAACGCCATCGCCCCGTAAGGCGCTGTCGGAAATCCTGAGCGCAGGCCCGCTGGCTTAAACGGCTGCACCTACCAATACAAAGGCTCCCAACTGGGAGCCTTTGTGCTTTATGTTTTGCATTAAGCGACGTTCAGGCGCTCGCCGCTTTGCCGGTCAAACACATGCCAATGCTGCGGCGCCGTGTGCCAATGCAGTGCCTGGCCCGGGGCCAGCGCCAGGCGCTCCTTGACGGTCGAAATCAGCGGCTGTTGGCCAAAGTGGCTGACCACCTGGGTTTCGGCACCAGTGGGCTCCACCACCTCGACGGTCGCAGCGCTGGTGGCCACACCGCTCAGCGGCGCCACTGCCAGCTGCACATGCTCGGGCCGCACGCCCAGCCACAGCTCACGCTCGCCCTGGGCCTGCAGGCCGGGCAGCAGCGGCAGGCGCTGGCCATCCTCAGTCACCAGCTGCCAGCCGTCCTGCGCTTGCTGGCTGCGGGCGGCAATCAGGTTCATTGAAGGCGAGCCGATGAACTGCGCGACAAAGGCATTGCGCGGCCGGTCGTACAGCTCCAGCGGCGTGCCGACTTGCTCGATCACACCATCGCGCATCACCACGATGCGGTCGGCCATGGTCATGGCTTCGATCTGGTCGTGGGTCACATAGACCGTGGTGGTGCGCAGGCGCTGGTGCAAGGCCTTGATCTCGGTGCGCATCTGCACGCGCAGCTTGGCATCGAGGTTGGACAGCGGCTCGTCAAACAAAAAGGCCAGCGGCTCGCGCACAATGGCACGGCCCATGGCCATACGCTGGCGCTGGCCGCCCGAGAGCTGGGCAGGCAGGCGGCCCAGCAGCGGCTCCAGGCCCAAGATTTCGGCCACCTGCTGCACGCGCTGCGCGATGGCCGCCGGCGCCTGGCGCTGCAACTTCAGCGCAAAGCCCAGGTTCTCGGCCACCGTCATATGCGGGTAGAGCGCATAGTTCTGGAACACCATCGCGATATTGCGCTCGCGCGGCGGCACATCGTTGATGACCTGGCCGCCCAGCACAATCTGGCCGCTGCTGACCTCCTCCAGCCCGGCGAGCATGCGCAGCAGGGTGGATTTTCCGCAGCCCGAGGGCCCGACCAGCGCGACAAACTCGCCCTCGGCGATATCGAGCGATATGCCCTTGAGCACATCGTGCCCCTGGAAATGCTTGCGCAGCTGTCTCAATGCAATCGAAGCCATCTCAGTCCTTTACGCCACCGGCGGTGAGGCCGTGAACGAGGTATTTGCGCACCAGCACCGTGAAGAGCAGCACCGGCAGCATCACCATGGTGCCGGCCGCTGCAATCTTGGTCCACTCCCAGCCGTCGTACTGCAGAAAATTGACGATGGCGACGGGTGCCGTCACCGCCTGGGTGCGGGTCAGGATCAGTGCGAAGAAAAAGTCGCTCCACGAGAAGATGAAGCACAGCACGGCGGTGGCCACCAGGCCCGGCCGGGTCAGCGGCAAGGTCACATGCCAGAAGGCCGACCAGATGCTGCAGCCATCCATCCAGGCCGCCTCTTCCAGCGCCGTGGGAATAGCCTCAAAAAAGCCTTGCATCATCCAGATCACGATGGCCAGGTTGAAGGTCAGGTAGACCAGCACCAAACCCCAGACGGAATCAAGCAGCCCCAGCCAGCGAAAGGCCAGAAAGAACGGGATCGTGAACGCAATGGGCGGCGCCATGCGCGTGCACAACACCCACAGCGCCACCTGGCGTCGTTGCTTGAAGCGCCAGCGCGACAGCGCATAGGCAGCGGGCACCCCCAGGAGCAGCGACAGCCCGGTGGACAGCACACTCACCAGCAGGCTGTTGCCAAAGGAGCGGGCAAAGTTGTCCTGCCAGAGGCCGGCAAAGGCCTCCAACGTGGGGCTGAAGACCAGATCCAGCGACAGCGCATCGCCCGCCGGACGAAAGGCCATCTGCAGCATCCACAAAAAAGGCAGCAGCACCAGGACCAGCACCACTACGGCAGCGCTGCTGCGCAGATGGCGCTGGGCGCCCTGCACGGCGCGCTGCCACAGGGGCAGCGAGGGAGCCTCGTTGTGCCAGGTCTCAGCGTGCATGGCGCTCTCCCTTGGCCTTGCCCAGGCGGCTGATCAGCGCGCTCAGCACAAAGATGATGGCCAGCATCACCACCGCAATGGCGCTGCCATAGCCCCAGTACGAGAAGTTGAAGGCCTGGATAAAGCCGTAGAAATTGGTCACCTCGGTCACAGTGCCCGGCCCGCCATTGGTCAGCACATACAGCAGCGGAAAGGCCTTGAAGCTGTCGATCAAGCGGAACAGCGCGCAGACCACCAGGGTGCGCTGCAGATAGGGCAGCACGATGTAGACAAACACCTGCCAGCGGTTGGCGCCATCGATGCGCGCGGCATCAACCGGGTCGCGCGGCACCATCTGCAGCTGCGCCAGCACCATCAGCATCGTGAACGGAAACCACTGCCAGACATCGGCCGCCACAATGGCCCACAGCGCGGTGTCGGGGTTGGCGATCAGCGAGCGCACAGGCCAGCCCCACTGCTCCAGCAGCGCATGCAGGGGGCTGATGTCGGGCGTGTAGATGATCTTCCAGACCAGGGCCACCACAATCGGCGGCAGCACCATGGGGATCAGGAAGAACGTGCGCAAGCCCGCCAGCAGCCGGCTTTCGCCATGCAGCAGCAAGGCCAGGCCGAGGCCAACGAGCAGCTGCAGCAGCACCCCCACCGATGAGAGCTTGGCCTGCACCCAAAGCGAATCCAGAAAGCGCTGGTCCTGCAGCAGCTGCGCATAGTTGCCAGCGGGCTGATCAAAATGGAAGGTGGCTGCCGGGTCGGTCAGGCTCAGCGGGGTGAGGCTCACCACCACCAAGGTGATCAGTGGCAGCAGGGTGATGGCGGCCAGCACCACCAGCGCCGGTGCCAGGCCCAGGCCATAGGCCCTTGCCGATTCGCGCTGCCAGTGGTGCGGCCGGTTGCGTGCAGCGGGCGCCGGCTTGCCCTGGGCCGGGCTGGCCAGCGGCAAGGCGCCTGCGGGCCCGGCGTCGAGGGATGCAGTGGGCGGCATGCTTGCGTTCCCTTGTGGATCAGACCGAGACGCCAGCGCGGCGCAGCTCGGCAATCGATGCGGTCTGCGCTTGCTTCATCGCCTGCTCGGGCGTGCGCTGGCCGGTCACGATCAACTCGATGGCCTTGTTGATCTGCTGGTCCACCTGCGGGTAGGCAGCGACGGTGCGGTACTTCATATGGCCTTGCTTGGCCGAGAGGTCCACCGACGCGGTCACCAGCGAGGCGATGTCATAGCCGTTGACCCGTTGGCGATCGCGGTAGGCGGGCGAGTCGATGTCCGAGCGGCGTGTGGGCGAGCCATAGCCGGCAGCCACGGCACGCTGCAAGGTTTCCTTGGACGTCGCCCAGCGGATGAACTGCCAGGCGGCATCCTTGTTTTTGCTGCCCACCGGGATGCCCCAGCCATGGATGGCGGTGCCCGGAAAGCGACCAGCGACGCCCTTGGGCACCTGACCCCAGGCGGCCGATGCCGCCACCTTGCTGCTGGATTTGTCGGCCAGCTGCGAGAGGTTGATCTGGCCTTGCACGCTCAAATGGCTGCGCCCGGCCTTGAGCGACTGCACGGCCTGGTCCGAGGTGTAGGAGACCACACCGTCGGGCCCGTACTCGCGCAGCAGGCGGGCAAAGTAGTCGGCCGCCGCAATCGCTTCAGGGCTGTCCAGGGTCGGGAACAGGTCATCGGGCGCCTTGCGAAACACATCGCCGCCAAAGGCCTGCAGGAAGGGGATAAAGGTCCAGCCATAGTGGTTGTCGGTGACAAAGCCGGCCGCACGCTCCTTGCGGTTGAGCAGCTTGGCGGCGTCCAGCCAGGCGTCTGTCGTATCAGGAAAGGCGAGACCCGACTGCTTGAGCACATCAAAGCGCGATGCGGCTGCAATCGTGACCTCGGCCTGCCAGGGGATGCCATAGAGCTGGCCATCGCGGCCCCGCTCGGGCGCCAGTGCGCCTTCCAGAAAGTCGCGGATGTCAAAGCCCGCCGGCGTCTTGTTCGGGTCGTTGATATAGCCATCCAGTGGCGTCAGCCAGCCCGAGTTGATCCAGCGGCTCGAATAGATGAAGGTGACATTGACCGCATCAAAAGCCGCACCCTTGGTGGACAACTCCAGGTCGGCACGCTGGTTGTAAACCGGAAAGCCGGGCGTGTCGAAGTTCACCTTGGCGCCGGTCGCCTCCTCGAACTCGGGAATCCAGGGCCGCAGCAGCTTGGAATACGGCGAGCTGTACAGCGAGGTATTGAGCGTCACGCCCTTGAGCGGCTTGCTGTCCAGCGCCAGTGCCGGAAAGCCCAGCACGCTGCCGGCACCGGCCGCCAGTGCAGAGACCAGCAGCTTGCGGCGCGGCACCAGCAGGCCGCCTTCGTAATGGTAGGTGGTTCGGGTCATGGAGAGTCTTCTTTTGCGGGCGCAGGCATTCATTGCCGCCTGCGCTGCGGGTGTTGGCTAGTCGGGGGGTGGACCAGGCCGTCAGCCCGGTCCGGGTTCAGGCAGCGGCGGGCTCGCGCACGGTCAGGTCAACGCTGGTACGGCCATCGACCGAGGTCGCGACATCGCCGCTGACGGTCACCCGGCGCATCACGCGGTGGGCATCGGCATAGTCATTGACGGCGTAGTGCTGCGTGGCGCGGTTGTCCCAGATGGCGACATCGCCCGGCTGCCAGTGCCAGCGCACGGTGTTTTCCAGGCGCACGATGCGCTCATGGAAGAGCTGCAGCAAGGCCGCAGACTCATTGCTGCGCAGGCCCTTGATGCGCTTGGCAAAGTGGCCCAGCAGCAGTGCCTTCTCGCCCGTTTCAGCATGCACATGCACCAGCGGTTGTTCGGACTCGATGGTCTTGCTGGTGAACACCTTGCGGTAGCTGGCGCGGCCCTGCGTCTCGTTCTGGCTGGCGGCTGTGTTCTGGCGGAAGTTCTCCGCATAGTCGTAGTCATTGCCATGCACGGCCCAGAGCTGCTCGGCCAGTTGCTGCAGCGGCGCGGGCAGGCCTTCATAGGCGGCGACGGTATTGGCCCAGACGGTGTCGCCACCATGGCCGGGCAAGGTCACCGCGCGCAGCACGCAGACCTTGGGGAAGGCCGCCTTGAAGGTCACATCGGTGTGCCAGGAATCGGCCCGGCCACCATGCTGGGAGTTGAGTTCCAGGAAGGCCGTGCCATCGGGTGCGGGCACGGTGGGGTGCGCTTCGATCTCGCCAAACAAGCGGCCAAAGGCCTGGTGGCTGGCGTCATCCAGGTGCTGCTGGCCCCGGAAGAAAATCACCCGGTGCTGCAGCAGCGCGGCCTTGATATGGGCAAACAGCGCGGGCTCCAGCGCCCCCGACAGCGACACGCCATGCACCACGGCACCAATGCGGCCCGCCAGGGGCTCGATGTGCAGGGTAGTAGCGGCAGCGGCATCGGCCGCTGGGCTCAGGTGGCGAACATTGGTGATGGCATTCATGGGCGCTCCTCGTGGGCTGGCAATCAGGTGGAAGCCTTCATGCTAGGCAGGGGCCCGCGCCGCCACAACGACGCATTTCATGCATCGATATGCCAACAGCGGCTAAGAAAAAAGAGGCATAAGCCTCTTTCTTGGGTGTCTAAAGCCATCCACCGCACCGGCGCCGCTGGGCCGCTGTGCGGTGGATGCCGCATCAGAACAGCACGCGGCAGCGGATGGTGCCGGCAATCTGGGCCAGCTTCTCCAGCGCCAGCGCAGACGATTCCTGGTCGATATCGATCACCACATAGCCCACCTTTTCATCGGTGCGCAGGTACTGGCCGGCGATGTTGATGCCGTTGTCGGCCAGCACCTGGTTGATGGCGGACAGGATGCCGGGGCGGTTCTCATGCACGTGCAGGATACGGTTCTTGCCCGGGTGCTCGGGGAGGGCCACTTCGGGGAAGTTGACCGCCGAGGTGGTGGTGCCGTTGTCGCTGTACTTGACCAGCTTTTCTGCCACTTCCAGGCCGATATTGGCCTGGGCTTCCATGGTCGAGCCGCCGATGTGCGGGGTCAGGATCACGTTGTCCATGCCACGCAGCGGCGACTGGAACTCGTCCTTGTTGCTCTTGGGCTCGACCGGGAACACGTCGATGGCCGCGCCCAGCAGCTTCTTGTCCTTCAGCGCCTGGGCCAGCGCGTCCAGATCCACCACGGTGCCGCGCGAGGCATTGATCAGGATGCTGCCAGCCTTCATCGCTGCAATCTGGGCAGCGCCGATCATGTTGTGGGTCGAGGCCAGCTCAGGCACGTGCAGGGTCACGATGTCGGACTGCTCCAGCAGGGCCGTCAGGTTGGCGGCCTGGTGGGCATTGCCCAGCGGCAGCTTGGTGACCACGTCATGGAACACGACCTTCATGCCCAGGCCTTCGGCCAGCACCGACAGCTGGGTGCCGATGGAGCCGTAGCCGACGATGCCCAGGGTCTTGCCACGGATCTCGAAGGAGTTGTCGGCGCTTTTCTTCCAGCCGCCACGGTGCGATACCGCGTTCTTCTCGGGGATGCCGCGCAGCAGCAGGATGGCTTCGGCCAGCACCAGCTCAGCGACGGAGCGGGTGTTGGAGAAGGGCGCATTGAAGACCGCAATACCGCGCTCACGCGCCGCATTCAGATCGACCTGGTTGGTGCCGATGCAAAAACAGCCCACGGCCACCAGCTTGTTGGCCGCGGCAAACACATCGGCCGTCAGCTGCGTGCGGGAGCGGATGCCGACAAAGTGCACGTCGGCGATCTTGCGCTTGAGCTCTTCCCCCTCCAGGGCGCCGGTCAGCGCCTCGACCTGGGTATAGCCCGCCGCCTGCAACACCTTGAGTGCGGAAGGGTGGATGCCCTCGAGCAGCAAGAACTTGATCTTCGATTTATCCAGCGATGTTTTGGTCATGAATGCGCGCTTTCTCTTTCACAAACGACAGCGGTCTGCCCACACGGCTGCGATCGGCAGCTAGCAGACCGGGGTCGATCATGGCGCAGAACCTTTGCCATTACGTGTTGTCGGGTTGACCCTAGTACCCGGGCGGCCAAGGCCATCTAGCTGTAAATGCTGCTTTGCAGCATTGAAACCCTTGATTTGCTTGGGTTTCCAGCAGCCAGGTGCTTCGCCGACAGCGGCCGGGCTTCAACCCTGGCCTGCAAAGGGCTGTGCTGCGTGGTACAAAAAGCGGGTGATTCTGTGACACAACCGCAAGGAGTTTTGCATGACAACTGCCCCCACCCACAGCCTGTTCGACCCGGTTCAGGTCGGTGATCTGGCCCTGACCAACCGCATCGCGATGGCCCCGCTGACCCGCAACCGCTCGCCCAATGCCGTGCCCAAGCCGATGACCGCCACCTACTATGCCCAGCGCGCCAGCGCCGGGCTGCTGATCACCGAGGCCACCGCCATCAGCCACCAAGGCCAGGGCTACGCCGATGTGCCGGGCCTCTACGAGCAGGACCAGTTGGACGGCTGGAGCCAGGTGACCAAGGCGGTGCATGCCAAGGGCGGCAAGATCGTCTGCCAGCTGTGGCATGTGGGCCGTGTCTCGCACCGCCTGCTGCAGCCGGACCAGCAGGCCCCGGTGGCGCCCTCGGCCATCACCGCCAAGACCAAGACCTTCCTGATCGACCCCGCTACCGGCGCAGGCCGCTTTGAGCCGACCTCCGAGCCCCGTGCGCTGGATGCCGAGGAGATCCCAGGCATCGTGCACAGCTTTGCCGCCGCTGCCCGCAATGCGGTCAAGACCGCCGGCTTTGATGGCGTCGAGATCCATGGTGCCAATGGCTACCTGCTGGACCAGTTCCTGAAGACCGGCGCCAATGCGCGCCGCGACGACTACGGCGGCTCGATCGAAAACCGCGCCCGCCTGACCCTGGAAGTCACCCGCGCGGTGATCGATGCGGTGGGCCGTGGCCGCGTCGGTATCCGGCTCTCGCCAGTCACCCCCGCCAACGGCATTGACGACGTGGATCCGCAAAGCCTGTTCACCTACCTGGCCCACCAGCTGGCACCGCTGGGCCTCGCCTATATCCATGTGATCGAGGGCGCCACCGGTGGCCCGCGTGAAGTGGAAGGCCGGCCCTTCGACTACGAAGCCTTCAAGGCGGAATACCGCCGTGCTGGCGGCAAGGCGGCCTGGATGGTGAACAACGGCTATGACCGCGAACTGGCCGAAAAATCGGTGGCCAGCGGCCAGGCCGACATCGTCGCCTTTGGCCGCCCCTACATCGCCAACCCGGATCTGGTGGAGCGCCTGCGCAGTGGCGCAGCGCTGAACGAGGGCGATAACAGCACCTACTACGGCGGTGGCGAGAAGGGGTATACCGACTACCCGACCTTGGCAGGCTAAACAGTGAGCGGCCTGGGCCTACAAAGGCCTGGGCCGCTGCTTCACCGTATTTTGGTAGAGTGCGCAGATGCCATTGACTCCCCTCTTCCGCACCACCTGCTGCCTGCTGCTGATCCCCGGCCTGGCGGCCTGCTCCAGCCTCTGGCCTTCCAAAAAAGAGGCTGAGCCCGCACCACGCGCGCCCCAGCAGTCGGCGCCCAGCGACAAACCGGCGCCGCAGGCACCAGCGCCTGCGGCAGCCAGCATCAGCGAGGCCGACCTGGCGGGCGTCTGGGAATGCCAGTTCCAGATCAGCATGGGCAAGGACAGCGCCAGCTTTACCTATACCAACCAGTTCAACGCCGACCACACCCTGCGCTCGCAGGCCTTTCTGGCCTATGACATGCCCAGCAGCGAGCAGCAGTACCGCTTTGTGCTACAAGGCACGGGCCATTGGCGCATTCAAGGCAGCACCATCACGATGATCGTGCCCGAGGTGGTCAAGCAGGACCGCTCCGAGCACAAAAAGCCCGAGCTGATGAAAGACAAGGACCTGGTGCCCGAGGACTTGAGCGACACCTGGGCGGTGCAGGCCCACAAGGGCAAGAACATGCGGGTGACCGTGGGCAGCCTGGCTGACTCCATGCTCTGCAACAAGGAATAAAGGCCGGACCCCATGGATTCGCTGACCTTGGCCTTTTTGCCGCTGGCCCTGTGGTGGCCGGTGGCGGCAGGCCTGTCCTTGCTGCTGGTGTTGGCCGCGGTGCTGTGGATGTTTCTGCAAAACCGCCCTGCTCCGCAGCGCGCAGCCTCTGGCCGCCCCGCCTGGCTGCCCTGGGCCTTTGCGCTGTTTGCGCTGGCCTGGTGGGCCTTTGGCCTGGGCCTGGCACTGTGGCCGCTGAGGGAGCTGGACGAGTTGGGCCAGTGGGCGCGCGCCAGCAGCTATGTGCTGGTGCCGCTGTGGATAGGCGGTGTCGCCTGGGTGGGCGCGCTCCTGGTGCAGCGCCTGCTGCGCAGCACGGCAGCCATGCGCGGCTAGCTGCGCGGTTGCTGGCGATTGCCGATTGACAGCCGCCCCATTTGCGCCAAACTGGGGCCTGTTTGAACCGGAGGACTGCCATGACCGATATCGACAGCATCAACCTCGACAAACTGCGCAACATTGTGCAAAAGTTCACGCACCGTGACTTCACCGCCGCCCAGATTGCCGACGACTACTGGGATGGCGCTGCCGAGCAGATCGGTGCCAGTGGCGCGCAGTTTGAAGCCGTCTTGCAGCGCAATGCAGCGCTGCTGGGCATCCAGACCGTCGGCAGCCACCAGCCCGCGCGCTGGCATGTCGCGGCCTAAGCCCATCACCCTCTGATCCACCTCGCACAGCACCGCCGCCCGGCGGTGCTAGGCTTGCACCATGCTGCAGCCCGCCCGCCTCCACTTCCGCGATTTCTCCCCCGCTGACCTGTTCGTCGTCGCCCATGCGATGGGGGATGCGCGGCTGACCGCGTTTTATGGGCTCGAAACAGCACACAGCGATGCCCGCGCGATCGCGCAGGAACAGCTCGATTGGTATGCATCGGTGGCCAGCGAGGGCAGCGGCTGGTGGCAGGCGGTGCTGCTGGACGGCGCCGTCATCGCAGCCGTCGGCATTTACGACCATGACGACGAGGCCGACAGCGCCGATCTGGGCTACTGGCTGCTGCCCGACCACTGGGGCCAGGGCTGGATGGACCAGGCGCTGCGCCAGTGGCTGCCCAGCGCCTTTGCGCAGCTGGGCTTGCACAGCGTGGTGGCCTATGTGGAACCTGAGAACGCGGCATCGACCCGGCTGTTGGAGCGCCTGGGCTTTTGCCATGAAGGCCTGCTGCGCGACTGCAGCAAGCGCGATGGGCACTACGTATCGCTGCAGCGCTACTCGCTGCTGGTCAGCGAGCTATCGGCGCTGTAGCAGCAAGGCTCAAGCCGGCCGGCCATCCCGCACATGGCAGCCCTGCAGGTGGTCATTGACCATGCCCATGGCCTGCATAAAGGCGTAGACCGTGGTTGGGCCAACAAATTTCCAGCCGCGCTTCTTCAGATCCTTGGACAGGGCCACCGCCTCGGGCGGCACGCCCATCTGGCGCACGGCATCCAGGGTGATGCGCTCGGGCCGGCTGCCGGGCGCCGGCGCAAAGCGCCAGAGATAGGCGTCAAAACTGCCAAACTCGCGCTGCAGCTCGGCCAGGCGCTGGGCATTGTTGATCACCGCCTCAATCTTGCCCCGGTGGCGCACGATGCCGGCATCGGCCAGCAGGCGCTGCACATCATCGGCACCAAACTGCGCCACCTGCGCGGCATCGAACTGCGCAAACGCGGCTCTAAAGGACTCGCGCTTGTTCAGAATCGTCAGCCAGCTCAAACCGGCCTGAAAACCTTCCAGGCAGATCTTCTCGAACAGACGGCGGTCGTCATGCACGGGAAAGCCCCATTCATGGTCGTGGTAGTGCTGGTAGAGGGGCGAGGCCATGCACCAGCTGCAACGCGCGCGCTGGTCATCGGCCAGGGCCAGGCCTGGGGCAAGGGTGTCGAGGGGCATGGGGGCGGCGCGCGGCTACTTGGAAGCAGCCGGGGTCCAGTAGGGTTTGAGGTTTTGGGCCTCTTCGTCAAAGCGCAGGTTGGTGGCCTTGATTTCTTCGTTGATCGTGGCGATCTGCTCGTCCACTTCCTTGAAGTCACGGCGGTTGCCTTCCAGGCGCGCCTGCAGCGGAGCGGGCGCCTTGCTCGGGTCCTTTTTGTAGAACTCCATGTCCTGGTCGATCTTCTGGCGGTCTTCCAGCAAGAAGGTGCGGCGCTCCTGCACGATGCGGATCTGGGCGCGCAGCACATCAACGGCTTCGGCGCGCTCGGCATCATGCGCGGCCTTGGTGGGGAAGCGCGTAGCAAGCGCTCGCTCACGGCGCTTGCCATCATTGGCGCGGTAGCGCTCTTCTGCCTCACGGCGCTGCTGGGCGGCCTGCTCGGCACGCTCGCGCTCGGAATAGGTAGGCCCGACCGTGCGCACTGCACCGCCGGGCATCGTGACCTGCTGCTCCCGGTCCGCACAGGCGGGGATGGGCCGGTCCGCCGTCAGGCGGCGGCCACCCGCATCCACGCAGCTGTAGACCATGGTGGTGGACGGGGACTTCTGGGCATGGCTGGCGCCGGCAGATGCCAGCATCACCATGGCCAAAGCAGCGACACACCTGTCCTTGCGCATTATCAGATCCTTATAATTCAAGACTATCGAATTCTAATTATCAATTACCTACGCCATAGCGTTCTCGGTACGCCAACACCTGACTGTGGTGTTCACGCATCGATTCCGCCGCCGCGCCCTGCGCCAGAAAGGCCAGCAGGTCCTCCAACTTGGCAATGGTGCAGACCTGCATACCCAGCTGGTCGCGCACATATTGCACTGCGCTATGCGCAACGTCCTTGCCATTCTCAGTGGCTTTTTCCTGTCTGTCCAATGCAATAGCCATGCCGTAGGGGATTGCGCCCGCGCCCTTGATCAGCGCAATCGATTCGCGCGCGGCGGTGCCGGCCGACATCACATCGTCAATGATCAGCACCCGGCCCTTGAGAGGTGCGCCCACCAGGCTGCCGCCTTCACCATGGTCCTTGGCCTCTTTGCGGTTGTAGGCAAAGGGCACGTTCTTGCCCTGGCGCGCCAATTCCACAGCCACGGTCGCGGCCAGCGGAATGCCCTTGTAGGCCGGGCCGAACACCATGTCGAACTCCACACCGCTGGCCAGAATCGCTTTTGCATAGAATTCCGACAGGCGCGCCATCTTGGCGCCATCATCGAACAGGCCCGCATTGAAGAAATACGGGCTGACGCGGCCGGCCTTGGTGGTGAACTGCCCAAAGCGCAGCACGCCAGCGTCTACGGCAAACTCTACAAAATCCTGCGCCAGCTGCGCATCCGCGCCTGACTGTGGGAGACTAACGACCATGACCCAATCCTTGTTCAAATTAACCAGCCTCAACCTCAACGGTATCCGCTCCGCTGCCACCAAGGGCGTGATCCCCTGGATTGAGACAACCCGGCCCGATTGTATTTGTGTGCAGGAAATCAAGGCACAGCAAGCGGATATGCTGGACAAGTTCGAAGTCATCGACGAGATGAACGGGTATTTCCAGTTCGCCGAGAAAAAAGGCTACTCGGGCGTGGGCATCTACAGCCGCCATGTGCCCAGCGATGTGGTGATCGGCTTTTCGCCCAATGAGTTCGATGCCGAAGGCCGCTATGTGGAGCTGCGCTTTGACACACCCACGCGCAAGTTCTCCATCATCAGCTGCTACTTCCCCAGCGGCAGCTCGGGCGAGATCCGCCAGGCCGCCAAGTACCGCTTTCTGGCCGAGTTGCACCCGCACCTGATGCGCCTGCGCGCCGAGCGCGACTTCATTCTCTGCGGCGATGTGAACATTGCCCATACCAATGCCGACATCAAAAACTGGCGCAGCAACCAGAAAAACAGCGGCTTCCTGCCCGAAGAGCGCGGCTGGATGACCCAGCTGCTGGAGAAGGAAACCGAGACCGGCGGCCTGGTCGATGTCTACCGCGTGCTGCAGCCCGATACCACCGACGCCTGCTATACCTGGTGGAGCAACCGGGGCCAGGCCTATGCCAACAATGTGGGATGGCGCCTGGACTACCACCTGGCCACACCAGCGATTGCGGCACTGGCCCGCAAGGAACATATCTACAAGGATGTGAAGTTCTCGGACCACGCCCCGATCACCATCGATTACGACTTCCAGCTCTGATCCCACTACCTGGCCATCCGGGCGCGCGTCCCAGCGGCCGGGAGCCCAGTCCACTTACCGGGAGCCCGCCATGCGCATGACTGCAGCCCCTTTTCTTCTGGCTCTGGCCGGCCTGCTGGCCAGCACCGCCGTTTGCGCCAAGGATGCCGCCGACTACAGTGCCCAGGAGCTGGTGGAGGCGCTGACCCAGCGCTTCTCCAAGGTACTGCTGGCCGGCCCCACGCGCGACAGCCCGCGCAATACCGCAGCCATCGTGCTGCTGGAAGGCAAGGGCCTGAGCCTGGCGCCGCAGCTGCAATCCACGCCCACGATGCGGGTGCTGAGCAAAGAGCAGCTGGTAGCAGAGCAGCGCTCCAATTTCTTGATCATCTCGCAACTGGGTCAGCAGGGGCCCGATGTGATGGTCGATTACGAGACGCCCAACAATGCCTCGTTCGGCACCCTGCGCATCCAGCACAAGGATGGCAAGCTGGTCTTCAAGGGCGAGGACACCTACCGCAGCAGCGGCGGCGCACGTGCCACCTATGCGCGCCTCTACGGCGGCCTGCCCTGCCGCGATGGCAGCGAGATGGCTTACCGCTTCAACTATGCCAACCAGTTTGTGCGCAGCGGTGAATGCCCGACGCCGCGCTTTCCCACAAGCGATTCCGCTTTCGAGTGGTAGGCGCTAGTAGCGCTAAGCCCCGCTCTTGAGCGTCGCCAGCACCTCATCGAGCATCTGCTTGGCATCGCCAAACAGCATGCGGTTGTTGTCCTTGTAGAACAGCGGATTGTCCACGCCGGCATAGCCGGTCGCCATCGAGCGCTTCATCACGATGGACTGGCGCGCCTTCCAGACCTCCAGCACCGGCATGCCGGCAATGGGGCTCGCAGGGTCGTCCTGGGCGGCGGGGTTCACGATGTCGTTGGCGCCGATGACCATGGCCACATCGGTATCGGGAAAGTCGTCGTTGATCTCGTCCATCTCCAGCACGATGTCATAGGGCAGCTTGGCCTCGGCCAGCAGCACATTCATGTGGCCGGGCATGCGGCCAGCCACCGGGTGGATCGCAAAGCGCACCTCCACCCCGCGCTCGCGCAGGGTACGGGTGATTTCGTTGACGGTGTGCTGGGCCTGGGCCACGGCCATGCCGTAGCCGGGCACGATGACCACGCGCTTGGCCTCGCGCAGCATCTCGGCGGTTTCGGCAGCGGTCACGGCCACCACCTCGCCCTGGGGCGCTGCGCCTGCCTGGCCCGCCGCTGCGGGCGCGCCACTGCCAAAGCCGCCGGCGATCACGCTGATAAAGCTGCGGTTCATCGCCTGGCACATGATGTAGCTCAGGATCGCGCCGGACGAGCCCACCAGCGCGCCGGTAACGATCAGCAGGTCATTGCCCAGCATGAAGCCGGTAGCGGCTGCGGCCCAGCCCGAGTAGCTGTTGAGCATGGACACCACCACCGGCATGTCGGCGCCGCCAATGGCCATCACCATGTGCACGCCAAACAGCAGCGCGATGGCGGTCATCACCAGCAGAGCCAGCATGCCCAAGCCGATCGATGCGGTCTGCACAAACCAGCAGCACAGCGCGACCACCACCACCAGCCCCAGCAGGTTGAGCAGATGCCGCCCCGGCAGCAGCAGCGGCTTGCCACCAATGCGGCCATTGAGCTTGCCAAAGGCCACCAGCGAGCCCGAGAAGGTGACTGCGCCAATGAGAATGCCGATATAGATCTCGGCTGCGTGGATGGCTCTCTCAGCGCCTTGCAGCGGATGGGAGTTATCGACATAGCTGGCAAAACCCACCAGGCAGGCGGCCAGGCCGACCAGGCTGTGCATCAGCGCCACCAGCTCGGGCATCTGGGTCATCTTGACCCGCTTGGCGGCATACAGCCCGATGCCGCCGCCCAGCACCAGCGCGATGACAATCGCCACCACGCCAGATTGCGACACGCGCGGGCCAAACACGGTCACCAGCACCGCCAGGCCCATGCCCAGCATGCCCAGCAGATTGCCGCGCCGCGCGGTCTCGGGGTGTGACAGCCCGCCCAGGCTGAGGATGAACAAAATGGCAGCGCCCAGGTAGGCAACGGTTGCGAGGCTTTCGGTCATGCGGTTCTACCCCCTGGCCTATTTGCGGAACATGGCCAGCATGCGGCGCGTCACCGCAAAACCACCAAACATATTGATCGCCGTGAGCACCAGTGCCACAAAGGCCAGTGCGCCAATCAGCAGCCCCGGCCGGTCCGTGCCCACCACGCCCGGCGGCGCTATCTGCACCAGCGCGCCAATCGCGATGATGCTGGATATCGCATTGGTCACGCTCATCAGCGGCGTGTGCAGTGCGGGCGTCACGTTCCAGACGACCATGTAACCGATAAAGCAGGCCAGCACAAACACCGTGAGGTGGCCCAGAAAGGCCGCCGGCGCATGGGCGCCGATGAGCCAGAAAAGCAGCGCCAGCACCGCAAAGATGATGGCCAAGGTACGCGCAGGCAAAGGGCTGCCGGCACCATGGCCGTGGCCCCGTCTTTTGGCCGCTGCTGGGCTGGCTGTCGCAGTGCCCGCAGCAGCCGTAGCAGTAGCCGCTGCCGGCTTGGCCACGGGCGCGGCCGCCAGCGCAGGCGCGGGCCAGCTGATGCTGCCCTGGTACACCACCGTCAGGCCACGGATCGCATCGTCCTCCATGTTCACCACCGCATGCCCATCCTTGGCCTTGCACAGCTCCTCGGCCAGGCGCAGCAGGTTGTTGGCATACAAGGTAGAGGACTGCGCCGCCAGGCGCGAGGCCAGGTCGGTGTAGCCCACAATCGTCACGCCGTGGCGCAGCACGGCCTCGCCGGGCACCGTCAGCTCGCAGTTGCCGCCCTGCTCGGCGGCCATGTCCACAATCACGCTGCCGGGCTTCATCGCCTGCACCATCTCGGCGGTGATCAAGCGCGGCGCGGGCTTGCCGGGGATCAGGGCCGTGGTGATGATGATGTCGGCCCATGCGGCCTGCTGCGCATACATCTGGCGCTGCGCCGCCTGAAAGCCCTCGCTCATCACCTTGGCGTAGCCGCCACCACCAGCGCCCTCTTCGGCATAGTCCACCGGCACAAATTCGCCACCCAGCGACACCACCTGGTCCGCCGCCTCGGCCCGCGTATCGTTGGCGCGCACCACCGCGCCCAGGCTGACGGCCGTGCCAATCGCCGACAGGCCGGCCACACCCGCTCCCGCAATAAACACCTGCGCAGGCGGCACCTTGCCCGCCGCCGTGATCTGCCCGCTGAAAAAGCGCCCAAAGGCATGGGCCGCCTCAACCACCGCCCGGTAGCCGCTGACCCCCGCCATCGAGGTCAGCGCATCCATCTTCTGCGCGCGGCTCAAGGTGCGCGGCAGCGCATCCATGGCCAGCACCGTCAGCCCCTTAGCGGCCAGTTGCGCCATCAGCTCCGGGTTTTGCGCAGGCCAGACAAAGCCGACCAGGATCTGGCCGGCATGCATCCATTCAATTTCTTCAGCGGTGGGGGGCCGTACCTTGAAGAGAATGTCAGCCCCCGCCCAGATCGCCGAGCTGGGCAGCACCTGCGCACCCGCTGCGCGGTAGGCCTCATCGCCAAAACTGGCAGCCTCGCCAGCGCCCGCCGCCACGCTGACGCGAAAGCCCAGCTTGACCAGCTTCTCCACCACCGCAGGCACGGTGGCCACCCGCTTTTCACCGGCGAATATCTCGCGCGGCACCCCAATGCATTGCGGGTTGGCTGGCGGCGGCTGCGGCGCCGTTGCTGCGGACGTCGGTGACAAGGTGCTGGACATGGATGCGCGCTCCTGGTTCAGGGATCAACTCGCTTGCAGAGCGCCGGTGTGCCCGGCCGCGCCTGCAGCGCTGAACACCTTGTATCACGGGCCAGCGGTTTGGGCTACGCGCATTTTTGCCTAGTGTCCGGCGATCCCTGCCATAGCGCGTGACTGCGCAGTGCATATACCTACAATGCGGCTCCATCACCGAGGCAACTGGGCCCGCTAGTACTTCCATGGCATTTGTGAAATCACATTTTCAATTTCGCATCAGCACTGCGTTGCTCTGCGCAGGCTTGCTGTTGTTGCCATGGTCTTCCACCTTACTGGACGGACCCAGGCCTGCATTACCGGGGGAATCCATTCGCGAGCTGATTGATGTAATGGTGATGGATGTGGGGCCTCAACTCTTCTTCTTGGCCTTTCTGTTCGCCTTGGCTCGAATAGGCTGCTCAATCTGGCAGCGCCGTTGGGTTGGGACCATCCAGCCGATGACCGAAATGGCGCTTTGTTTTCTGGCTTTGTTATTCATCCCCACCTACTGAGATACCGAGAGCTCCACCAAGGTGGGGCGTTCTGCCAGCCAGCCTTAGCTTTGTGTCGGGTACAAAGAAATTTCCAGCCCTATCCCCAGCGCCCCGGCGCGCCGCACCAACACTGCGGGAAAAGCCAGGTACTGAAACCCTTCCTCTCTGGCCTCCCGCGCAAAATCCAGCGTCGCGGCCGCCTCCTGCGCCTGCATCATCCATCGGATATCGGCGGCATGGTCGCTCAGAAATGCCAACGCATCCTGCAGTTGGCCGGAAACATCATCGAAGTCGCAGTCGCTCACCAGGAAATGGGCGGTGCCGTTTTCCAGCCGGTAGGGTTGGATCGTGGTATTCGCCAAACAGACGTCCACGTTCAAAGCTGAAACTCGCAATACTGCGCTCATCGTCAATATCTCCCTCGCTGCTTTTGGTGCTTTATTGCGCTAGAGAATGGCCGATTATTCAGGCGATTCTCCAAGCAAAAATTCTAGCGAAGATGCCGCGAGGCCCCGCATCTTCCGTCTTTGCATGGGTGGGGTTCTATATCCAGAGATCATTCGCTACCGTGCGCTCCCCCGCCTCGCCATCCCCCGTATTCGCCACCCCGCGCGGCTCGATCAGCAGCAGCTGGACCTCGTCCTGCGCAAAGGGCTTGTGCTCCAGGCCTTGGGGGATGACGGCCATCTGGCCGGCCTGCAGGTGGAGGGCGCGGATGCTGCCGCTGGCATCGCGCAGGTCGATGCGCAGCTGGCCATCGAGGACGATGAAGGTTTCATCGGTGTCGCTGTGCTGGTGCCAGAGAAATTCGCCGGCGATCTTGACGACCTTGAACTGGTAGTCGTTCATCTCTGCGACCACGCGCGGCTGCCAGTGGCCTTGCAGCTGTGCGATCTTGCCCAGCAGATCAATGGACTGGCCTTGGCCACGGTGGCTGGGTGCGGGAGAGGTTTCGGTAGGTGCGGACATGGTGTTGCTGTAGGTGTTGAAAGCAGCAGCCAGCTTAAGAACCCGCAGCCCGGAAGTATTGAACGTTTGTGGTGCCAGGTTCAGCGAGGTGGTGCATGGCGCATCACCTGCAGCCAGCGCCCCGGGGTGATGCCAAAGGTTTTCAGAAAATGCCGTGTCATATGGCTTTGGTCGGCAAAGCCGGCGTCCTGGGCAGCGTCGGCCAGTGACAGGCCCGCCAGCAGCAGGCGCCGCAGGGCATCGAGCCGGCGCATCGTCAGATAACGGTAGGGGCTGGTGCCGTAGAACATGCGGAAATCATGCGACAGGCTCCAGCGGTCGCGGCCGGTGGCCGCTTCCAGCTCATCCAGCGCCACCACCCGGGTGGCATGGGCCTGCAGATAGTCACGCGCACGGCGCGCGGCCTGGTAGTCGCCCTTGGCTTTGGCGCGCCGCGTGCCGGGCCCGCCGGTGGCAGCGGCCAGCGCATGGGCCAGCTGCGCCAGCGCATCGCTTTGCTCCAAGGGCTCGACGACATCGTGCACACCTTGCAGCAAGGCTTCGGCGGCGGCCGATATGGCCGGATAGTTGGTGATGCCGCCTTCCAGAAAGGGCAAAGCGCTGCCGCCCAGAATGTCCTGGATCAGCGCGGGCTCCACATAGACCATGCGGTAGCGAAAGCCCTCGTCCGTGCCGGCCTGCCCGTCATGCGCCTCGTCGGGATGCAGCACCAGGGTGCTGCCGGCCAGGCTGTCGCGCCGGCCGCGCCGGTAGTGAAAGCTTTGCACGCCCGCCAGGGTGCGCCCTATCGCATAGGTGTCGTGGCGGTGCATCGCGTAGGCATTGCCCTGGAACCAGGCCTCGATGCGCTCCATGCTGTCGGAAGGCGGGCTGCGCAGCACCCAATCCGAACGTGGCAAGGCAGGGGGGCGGGGCATCAAGGATCCAGACAGATGGTGGAAGCAGGGAACGAGGTGCTGATTCTACAAACCATCCCCCAAGCGGCGCCCGCCACTGGCGGCACCGAACCCCAGCCAGCCCCAAGCCCACCACAGCTTGCCGCACAATAGCCAGATTGCGCTTCGTATCCGCCAGCCTGCGCGTTGCCGCCAGCCCCCAACAAACCATGCTCCACTACCACACGATTCCCGTCACCGCGTTTCAGCAAAACTGCTCCCTGGTCTGGTGCGACCAGCAGATGGAGGCCGCCGTCATCGATCCCGGCGGCGATCTGGAGCGCATCGAGGCAGAGATCGCACGCCTGGGTCTGCAGCTCAAGGCCATCTGGCTGACCCATGCGCATATCGACCATGCCGGTGGCGCGGGCGAGCTGGCCGAGCAGCGCGGGCTGCCGATCATTGGCCCGCACCCGGGCGACCAGTTCTGGATTGATGGCCTGCCCCAGCAAAGCCAGATGTTTGGCTTTCCGCCCGCACAAAGCTTTACGCCCACGCGCTGGCTGCAGGATGGCGATACGGTCAGCATCGGGCATGAAACCCTGCAGGTGCGCCACTGCCCCGGCCACACCCCTGGCCATGTGGTCTTCCATGCGCCGCAAATCACGCGCTGCTTTGTCGGCGATGTGCTGTTTGCCGGCAGCATTGGCCGCACCGATTTCCCCCAGGGCAACCACCAGCAGCTGATCGACTCCATCACCCAGCGGCTCTGGCCCATGGGCGATGCGACGGTGTTCATCCCCGGCCATGGACCCGAGAGCAGCTTTGGCCGCGAGCGCCAAAGCAACCCCTATGTGGGTGGGACCTGATCTCAAGCGAAGGTTGTAAGGCCAAAGGCCAGCGGCACGCCGCTGGCCTTTTTTGCTTGGGCGCCGATCAGAACTTGGCGGTCAGCGAGGCATAGAACGAGCGGCCCGGCTCGTTGTAGGTGGCGGCACCGGCACCGTAGATGGTGCGCGGGTTGTTCACTCCCACGGCATTGCCCATGCGGTAGAGGCGCTTGTCAAACAGGTTCTTGATGCCGGCGGTCAGGGTTATATCCTTGCTGAAGCTGTAGCGTGCGCCCACGCCCACCAGCGCATAGGGGGCCAGGCGGCGGGTTTCTTCGCCGGTCAAGGGCAGGCCCTGGTAGTCGAGCTTGTTGGGCTTTTGGCCGCCATACCAGGTCACCGAGCCGAGCAGTTGCAAGGCGTTGGTGGTCTGCCATTCCACGCGCGAGTTGAGCGTGTACTTGGGGATGATGGACAGCTGCTCGCCGGTGGTCTTGTTCTTGCTCTGCACCATGTAGGTCAGGTTGTTACTCAGGCGCACCGCAGGGCTCAGCTTGATGTTGAACGTGCCCTCCACGCCAGACACCACCGCCTTGGGGATATTGGTCCAGGTGAACACATCGGCATTGGCATAGGCGCCCGTACCGCCGGTCGCGGTGCCGATGGGGGTCATACCCGCGTCGATCTTGTTGCGGTAGTCGTTGTGGAACAGGGTCACACCGGCCAGCAAGCCCTCGTCGGCGTACTCGATGCCCAGCTCCTTGTTGATGCTGGTCTCGGGCTTGAGGTCGGCATTGCCCATCAGATAGCAGGCACCGCCCGCGCCCCAGCAGCCAATGCCGCGGCTGTACAGCAGGTAGTTGGGGTTCATCTGGTAGAGGTTGGGGGCCTTGTAGGCCCGTGCCACGCCGGCCTTCAAGGTCACCTTGTCCGTCAGGTAGTGCGACAGGTTCAGCGACGGGCTCCAGTTGGTGCCCACCTCGCTGTGCTGGTCCAGGCGCAGGCCGGGGGTCAGCAAGGTGCGGGCATTGAGCTCGATGTTGTCTTCGACAAAGACCGAGGCAATGCGCGAGGATATCTTGCCGCTGCGGCCGGTGTTGTCCACCCCCGGCACGCTGCCGGCCTCGGTCGTGGTCTGCGATACCGAGTTGCTGTCTTCGAGTTTTTGCTCCACCCACTCGGCGCCCACCGTCATCACATGGGGCAGGCTGCCCCATTTGCCCCGGGCGCTGATCTCGCCATGGGCGGTCAGGATGTCGAGCTTGGAAGTGCCATAGGCATCGCTCGAGAACAGGCCTTCGGTGCCGCCGGCCAGGCCTTCATTCATGCGGATGTTGCGCGTGGTTTCGTACTGCAGGTAGGCGGTGGAGCTGCCAAAGTCGTACTCGCCCTTGTGCGTGACGGCATAGGTGGAGCGGTACATGCGGTTGGTCTCGGTGCCCAGCGCATCGAGCACGCGCTGCGAGGTGGCGACCAGGTTGCCATTCGCATCGACCGTGTAGTTGTTGGTGTTCTGCGTATCGCCTGCGTAGATGTTGCCTTGGCGGGCAAAGCTGGCATCGAAGTCGATACGGTGGCCCGCTGCGGGCTTGAGGCTCAGGCGCCCCGAGAGGTTGCGATCGCGCACGCCTTCGCGGCCGGCCGGGTAGGTGCCGGCATAGATGCCGGTGCGGGTCGAGGCATGGCCTTTGTTGATGTCCCAGGCGTCCGCATCGGTCTTGTCCACATTGCCGCTCAGGCGAAAGCCCAGTTGCTCCGAGATCGGCCCGGCCAGCGAGAAGCTGGTGCGGCTGCTGCTGCCGTCCCGCGAATCTTCTGGCTGGTTGTAGTACACCGTCGCGCTGCCGCTCAGCTTGTCAGGGATGCCTTTGGTGATGATGTTGACCACGCCGCCAGCCGCCCCATTGCCGTAGCGGGCGGCAGCGGGGCCGCGCAGCACTTCGATCTGCTCGACGGCCTCCTGCGGCACCCAGTTCATATCGCCCCGGGTGTCGCGCTCCCCGCGCCAGCCGTAGCGCACCGATCCCCGACTGTTGACGGGCTTGCCATCGACGAGGATCAAGGTGTTTTCCGGGCCCATGCCGCGCAGGTCGATCTGGCGGTTGTTGCCGCGCTGGCCGCTGCTGGAGTTGCTGGTCAGGTTCACGCCGGGCTGCTGGCGCAGCACATCGGCCAGGTCATTGCTGGGCTGGCTGTCCAGGTCCTCGCGCGTGACGGTCGAGACGCCCGGTGCCTGCTTCCAGGCGCTTTCTGCCGTGCCCAGCACCTGCACCGTCTCCAAGGTCGGATCCTGCTCCGACGGAGTCGTTGCTGCTGCCGGGGTTTGTGCCTGCGCTGCCGCCTGCACACCCACTACCAGCACCGCTGCTGCCACGGCGCGCAAGCGCCACCCCTGTTCCCCTGCCTGGATCGACATACCGCCCCTTTTTTGAAAGATGAATGATTTTCATTACCAAGTACTGAATTCTTCCATCTGGGGGAGGCTCCGTGGTTTGCGCGGACAACAAAGATGTTTGCGCCAGCGGCAGACCCGCCCGCTTGAGGGCCAGGCAATGCATGCAGAGAGGAGTGGGGAAGCTTTAGACCCGTACCCGCGCCAGCTTGGGCGCCAGACCAAAGCGCCTGCGGTAGGCGGTGGCAAAGTTGGCGGCGCTGGTGTAGCCGGCCAGCAGTGCGGCCTGGCCCACGGTGATGCCATCGCGCTCCAGCGCCTGGCGGGCGCGCTGCAGCCGGCATTCGCGCAAAAACTCAAACACGGTGGTGCCGTAGACGCTGCGGAACTGGCGCTGCAAGGTGCTGGCATTGACGCCCGCCTGGCGCGCAATCGCATCCATCGACAGCGCATCGGCCTGGCCCGAGGCCAGAAAGGCATGCAGCTCGCGCAGCCGCTGGTGCTCACGCGGCAGCAGGCCTGCTGCACTGGCGCCTGGGGCGGCGGCCTCGCCATCGCCCACGGTGGCCAGGGCCTCGCCCAACAGCTCCAACGCATGGCTTTCCAGGTACATGTGCTGCAGCAGGGGCGTCAAGCCGGGCGGGTGCACGATCTGCTCGGCAATCACCGCGGCGCGGGGCGACAGCTGCCAGTGGCGCGTAGCGAGGTGCTCGTGCATGAAGCGCTGCAGGCCGGTGGCGGCGCCATCGCCGCCACCGGCCTGCGCCAGCCAGGCGGGGGTGAGCCCCAGGCTGACCCGGCGCGAGTAGACGCCCGAGCGCGCCCGCCGCTCAAAGCGCTCGCGCTCGGCCACCGACACCAGCGCCGCGCTGGCGCCTGCGCCCGCATGGCTCAGCGCCACCCGGGTCAAACCGTAGGACACATCAATCCGTCCCTCCAACAGCACCACCAGGCGCAGCCCGGCATCGATCTCGGCCCGCGCGGTCTGGTCACGCAGGTCGCAGCCGTCTTCGCTGTGCAGGTGCAGACCCGGGCGCAGCTCGCGCAGCCGCGATACATGCGCGCGCAGATCCGCCTGATCCGGGTCCGGGCTGGATGCAGGATCAGCGCTGTGCATAGGCCGGGCCGGTAGAGCGTGGAAGGGATGCCCAGCATGCGCAAACATTTTTCTTGCTGCAGCAAACATGGGCCAAGCGGGTTTGTGCCATGCTTGCCATGATAATTTCTTAATGCAAATCATTCTCAAGCCCATGGTTGATTTGCCGCAAGCCCAGCCCCTATGCACATCGCCCTGCCCACCTTTCCCACCCTGCCCTTGGCCCAGCTGGCCGATATGACCCGGCGCCGTTTGCTGGGCCTGGGCGCCGCGCTTGCACTGCCCGGCTGCGCCTGGCAAAGCAGCCTGCAGGACGCCCCGCCCGTGACCCTGCCCGGCACCCGGCAGCTGGACCTGCGCGCCCCCGGCATGCCCGGCCCGGGCGCGCCGGAGCGCGTGCACCGCATCATGGTGGCCATGCCGCCCGTACCGCCACCGCCCCAGGGCTACCCGGTGCTCTATCTGCTGGACGGCAACCTGCTGTTCACGCCCACCGCGCAGCTGATGCGCAACCGCTTTGCGCGCGGCCCCTCGGTTCCCACGCAAGGCGCCGTAGTCGTCGGCCTGGGCTATGCCGACAGCGCGGTGCTGGACCTGAGCGCCCGCAGCTATGACTACACGCCGCCTGCGCCCGGCCCGGCCACCGATGAGCGCGAGCGTGCCGAAGGCGGCGCCGACCATTTCCTGGATTTCATCGACCAGCAGGTGCGCCCGCTGGTGGAAGAGAGTTGGCCGATCGACAAGACACGCCAGACCTTTTTTGGCCACTCGTATGGCGGCCTCTGCGTGCTGCATGCGCTGCTGACCCGCCCCGGCAGTTTTCAGCGCTATGTCGCTGCCAGCCCCTCCATCTGGTGGCGTGATGGCTTTGTGCTGCAAGCCTTGCCCGGCTTTTTGGCCCATGCCGCCAGCCAGCCGGCAGATGCGCCCGCGCTGCAGCTGTTGCTGACCCAAGGCGAGCGCGAGGCGCGGCCTGCCAAGCAGACGGCAGCGCCTTCCAGCGACCCGGCCCGTGATGCGATACGGCGCCAGCGCCAGAACGCGCCCGGCATTCCGGCCTTGATGGAAGGGCTGCGCGGCGCACCGGGCCTGGCGCTGCGCTATGCCAGCTTCCCCGGTGCCGACCACGGCGGCGCCATGCTGCCAGCGGCCCAGCAGGCGCTGGCCTTGGCCATCCAGGACTGAGTGCCATGTCCGAGCCCGCACTGACAAGCCTCAGCACCCAAGGCCAGGTCACCACGCCTGAGGCCAGCCGCTATCTGCAGCGCCTGTGCTACCACTTCAGCCGCAAGATCAGCGTGCAGTACGACAGCCAGCAAGGCGAAGCGCAGTTCCCCTGGGGCCACTGCAGTTTGCGGGCCGACGACGATACGCTGACTTTTGTCTGCAGTGCTGACAATGCCGAGGCACTGGCCAGGGTGCGCCATGCAATCGATGCGCATGTGGCGCTGTTCTCGCGCAAGAACCCGATGGTAGTGGCCTGGGTCTAAGACCTTTTAGCGTTTGGCCTGCTCGTAGAGGCCTTGTACCTTGGGCACATTCGCCTGCAGGCTGGCGATGCGGTTGGGCCCCGTCGGGTGGGTGGACAGAAAGCCGATGCCGCCTTTGCCGGTGGCAGCGCCCATCTTCTCCCACAGGCTGACAGCGGCCTGCGGCGCATAGCCTGCGCGCGCAGCGATCTCCAGGCCCACCAGATCGGCATCGGATTCATCGGAGCGGCTGAACTTGAGCGTGAGCAACTGCCCTCCCAGGTTGGCGGCAGCGGTGCCCATATCGCCCAGCCCAAAAATGGCCGCGCCCAGGCGGATGCCCAGCCCGGTGGCCTGGGTCTTGGCCAATTGCTCGCGGGAGTGCTCGCGCAGCGCATGCGCCATCTCATGGCCCATCACCATCGCAATCTCGTCGTCGCTGAGCTGGAGCTGGTCGATCAGCCCGGTATAGAACACGATCTTGCCGCCGGGCATGCAAAAGGCGTTGATCTGCTTGCTGCCAATCAGATTGACCTCCCAGCGCCAGTCCTTGGCACGCGGGTTCCAGGCCTGGGTCTGGGCAATCAGGCGCTGGGCAATGGTTTGCAGCCGCTGCAACTGCGCATTGCCTGGCCCCGCCAGCGCCCCTTGCTGCTTGGCCTGCGCCAGCAGCTGCGCGTACTGCTGCTGGGCCGCCTGCTCCAGGGTCTCGGCCGGCACCAGGTTGCGCAAGGCCGATGACTTGCCCACATCCACCTGCGCCCAGGCACTGCCTGCGCTACCGGCCCCCACCACGGCAGCCCCTGCCACCAGGGTTTGCAGCCAGGCGCGGCGCCCATGGCAGGCGCAACCGAACAAAAGGGACGAGTGGGGCAGGTCAGGCATTCCAGTTCCAATCATGAAAACGCGATGATTGCACAGCATTTTTAGCGCCAAATATCATTACGCTTACCACACGAATGAATATATTTAATAAATAAATTGCAAACGATGGTGCGCTCTGGTAAAAATCGCCACCCAATTACATTTTGCTTCAAAGCAAAACAGGCCCGCCCATGCCTAAGCTCCGTTTTCTTGCTGCCGCGACACTCGCGGTCGGCCTAGCCACTGCTGCACACGCACAGATGGAAATCCCTGCTGGCTCCGAAGGCAGCCTTGGCGGAGGCAGCCAGGACCTGGGCTGCGAGGCCGTCACGATTGCAGGCAGTTACGCGCTGGATGGCGGCTCGCTACAAAACGCTGGCGCCTTTTTGATCGAATCCGGTGGCTTGCTCGATGCACAGGGCAGCATCCAACTGGGCTCGGACTTTCGCAACCAAGGCACATTGAACGCGGCGGCCAGCGCCATGGTGTTTGACGGTTCCTGCGCCGCAGCCGGTGCCAGCATCAGCGTCTCCGGCGTCACGACGGTCGCCAACCTCACCATCAGCTCTACCAGCGGCCAAAGCTTTGTGCTGCCCAATGGCGCCAACATCGTGGTCACCGGCAGTTTGGTTCTACAAGGACTGCCAGGTCAGCCGGTGCGCATCGTCACTGCGGGTGGCCAGCCAGCGACCTTCACGCTGGGGCCTGGCGCGCAGGTGACCCAGCAAAACGTCAACCTCGTCAATGTCTACGTCGGCCCGCCGCCTAGCACTGCCGCCGTGCCGGTGCCCGTCTCCGGCCTGGGCTGGACAGCCAGCCTCAGCCTGCTGCTTTCGATTCTGTCTTGGGGCGCCTTGCGCTCTACCCGCATCCGCTCTTTTCTGAGAACCCAGCCATGAACCTCGTCACCTCCTTCTTCCACAGCCGTTGGCTGGCCGGCGGCATCATGGCCCTGGCGGCCAGCGCCGCCTGGTCTGCGGACACCAGCTTCAAACCAGCCGTTGGTTCCGGCTTTGTCATCAAGGGCCAGGCCAACCAGGACCTGTTCCGCGTGCAGGGAACCGGCGAAACTTTTGCCCCACCACTGCCCAGCGCGCCGGCCACGGGCACCGAGCAGCTGTGTATGGACCCTGCTACGGGCCGTTTGTTGCGCTGTGAGCCTGGTATTGGCACGGGCCCCGCTGGCCCGATCGGTCCCATCGGCCCCCAAGGTGTTGTTGGTCCGATCGGAGAAACCGGTCCCATCGGCCCTGCAGGCCCGACAGGCGCTACCGGCCCTGCAGGTGCGACGGGCCCCATCGGTACCACTGGCCCAGCAGGCCCCACTGGCCCCGCTGGCGCAATTGGCCCAACGGGCGCGATCGGTCCGATTGGTACTACCGGACCTGCAGGCCCCGCTGGACCTACGGGTGCCACCGGTGCTACAGGCGCAGTAGGCCCCATAGGCCCCAACGGTGCTACAGGCGCTACGGGCCCTCAAGGTCCTGTCGGGGGCACAGGTGCCACTGGCGCACAGGGCCCTCAAGGCACGATTGGCCCAGCCGGACCTACAGGCGCAACTGGCTCGATTGCCGCCATCCACGCGGTAGAGGTTGCCAGCACTGGTGAGCTGTGCCAGGCAGTAGCTTGCTGCGCACAGGGTGAACAAGTGGTCGGTGGTGGCCATGAAGCCTTCAACACCCGCCTAGGCAATGCAGCCTACGATGTCCGCGTGTCTATGAGCGCTCCGGGTACCCCCGCTGCATGCAATGGCGCACAAGGCTGGTCAGTGCGGGTGCTCAACTCGTTCAGTGGCGACAACTCCGTGTCTTGCAAGGCCACTGCGCTTTGCGCCCCGGCCGCGCCCGCCGTCCCATGACCCTGGCAGCCGCTTCCAGCCCCCCAGCCCAGCCCCACCAGGGTCTGTGCCTGCAGGGCATCACCACCATGCGCCTGCCCTGGCGCCTGGAGGTAGCGGCCGCCTTGCAACAAGCCCAGCAGTTGCCCGAATCACTGTGGCGCATGCATTTCAACAAGGGCCGGCATGACGGCGGCTGGCAGGCCTTGGCGCTGCGCGCTGCAGCGCAGGCCCCGTCGGACATCATGCCCATGGATGCCGAGGTGGAGGCCTATGCAGACTGCGAAGCGCTGCAAGCCTGCCCGGCGATTGCCGAGCTCTTGAAGGGTCTTGACCTGCAGTGGAAATCGGTGCGGATGATGCGCCTGCAGCCGGACAGCGAGATCATGGAACACAGGGACGCAGGCCTGTGCGCCGCCGAGGGCGATGCCCGCTTGCACATTCCTTTGCAGACCGAAGAGCAGGTGTTCTTCCACCTGGGTGGACGGCGCGTGCACATGCGTGTGGGCGAGTGCTGGTACACCGATGTCTCCCTGCCCCACCGCGTGCGCAACCGCAGTGGCAAGGCGCGCATCCACCTGGTGGCAGATGCGCTGGTGGACGAACGCCTGGCCCAGGCCTTTGCCGCCGGTGACCAAGGTGAGCCAGCGCCCAAGGACGGCGATCCCTGGCTGGCCTTTGAACAATTTCGCCAGCAGGTGTTTGCAGAGCCTGCGCTGGCCGATGCGCTGGCCGGCTGCCCGGACCTGGCCAGCCTCAGCGCTCGCAGCATCGAGATGGGTCAGGCCCAGGGCCTGGTGTTTGATGCTTCCGATGTCGAATCGGCGATGCAGGCCGGGCGCCGCGCCTGGAATGCCCAATGGATGCTTTGACACTCCAGGGCTGGCGGCCCGTGCGGCTGTACCAGGATGGCAGCCAGACCATGGTGGACTGGGCACGCCTGGGCGATGCACCGCTGCGCGCCCCCTTTTACCAAGAGAGCCTCAAGCCGCTGCTCGGTACGCCCTTCAACCAGGCGTTTCGCCGCCAGACGCCGCTGGAAGTACTGCTGGCCTGGCATGCGCAGTCGCCGGGTATTGCACCTTGCCTGCTGGTCTTCCATGTCTCGCGCTGCGGCTCCACCTTGTTTCCCCAGGCACTGGCGGAAAGCGCCCAGCACCTGGCGATGTCCGAGCCGCCTCCGGTCGATTTCTTGCTGCGCGAGGCCCTGGTCAACGGCTGGCTCAGCCCCGCACAAGCCATTGCCGCGCTGCGCGCCTGGATGAGCGCCTGGGCCCAGCGCAGCGATGCGGCCAGCCCGGCACTGCAATCGGCCAGCCTCAAGATTGACGCCTGGAACACCGACCAGGCCCCGCTATTGATGCAGGCCTGGCCCGAGGCCTTGCCGGTGTTCCTGACCCGCGAGCCGCTGGCGGTGCTGGTTTCGCAGATGCAGGAGCGCGCTTTTTACCTGGTGCCTGGTGCCTTTGGCCCCTCGTTCGGCCTGCCGGGCCTGAGCTTGCTGGAGCAGGCCACGATGCCGCCCGAACAGTACTGCGCCCGCATGCTGGGCCGCATTTATGCGGACATGGCCCGGGTGGCCGATCCGGCCCAGGCGCTGGTGCTGGACCACAGCCAGCTGCCCGAGGCCATCGAGCATTTGGTGCTGCCAAGGCTGTCCTGGCAACCCGATGCTCCTGCGATGTGCGCGCTGCGCGCGCGCCTGTCACGCCACGGCAAACGGCCGCATGAGCCCTTTGCCCAAGACAGCGACGACAAACATGCCAAGGCCAGCGCCGAGATGCGCGCACTGGCCGAGCAATGGATGGCCCCCCATTACCAGCAGTTACTGGCCCGCTGCGAGGCCCATGACCGCGCAGAGACTCTCACCGAGGCCGCACTATGACCATGATCCCAAGACGCCATTTTCTCGCCTCCACCAGCGTGGCCGTCAGTACGACCGGCGGCTGGGGCGCTGCGCAGGCGCTTGCGCCTGAAGCGACCGCCCCGCACACCACCAAGGCCTGGCAACTGCTGGCCGTGGCACCCCAGTCGCACAAAGTGGCTGATCTGGGCAGCGACTACCGCCGGGGCCTGGAACTGGGCCTGGCCCAGCGGCCCGAGGTCGCTGTACAGCTGCACTGGGTGGAAGCCCAGCCGACTCCCAACCGCGCCGCCCGCAGCATTACCGCTGCGATGGACAAGTTGCCCCAACTGCACGGCGTTATCGGCTGGATGCCACCTGCCGTCGAAGCCAAAGTCGCCGCCCATGCGCAGCCGCGAGGCCTGCCGCTGTGGGCCAGCGATACCGGTGCCGATCTGCCTGCCGCTGGCAAGCCGGGTCAGGCCCAGGCTGTCGTGCGCCATAGCCTGGATCTGTGCGGCAGCGCCGCGCAGCTGGCGCAGGCTGTCTACCAACAGCTAGGCTCTAGCACTGTGCTGGCCGTAGGCCATGTGGAAAGCGGCTACGACTTTGTCTACACGTTTGAGCATGCCTACCGGGCGCTAGGCGGACGGGTTCTGGCCCGCCATGTGGGCCAGCAGGTACCGCAAAGTGAAGAGTTCGATGGCCTGCGCGCTACCCTTATTAGCCACCGGCCCGATGCGGTGGTGGCCTTTTATTCCGGCCCGCAGCTAGCTCGCTTTGCCCGCTGGTGGGAAACGCAGTCGCAAAGCACGGTGGAGCTAGCTGGCTTTCCCTGGCTTGCTGAAGTACCTACGAGCAGTAAGCCCCTTATTGCCGGTGCATGGCCTAGCACTACTCAAGCTGAGCCTGGCTGGCTACAGCGCTTTGAGCAAGCCGGGTTGCCTTGGACGGCTGCTGCTTTGCTTGGCGCCGAGGCTGGGTACAGCATGGCGAATACCATCGAGAAAAGCATTCAGTTGCCCTCCGCGTCTGCCTTGCAGCAAGTCTGGCAAACGGCCGTTCTGCAAGGTCCTCGCAGCAGCCACCCCTACATGCCCACAGCTGTCTCCAGATTCTCTACGCTGCCCACCATCCCGCTTATCAGTGGATGGCTCAATGGCTATCTGCAAACTTAACAACATCAAAGGAACCGACCATGGAACCGTTTATTGGCTTGATCACTATGTTCGGCGGCAATTTTGCCCCCAGAGGCTGGGCGTTCTGCCAAGGACAGATACTCTCGATCGCCCAAAATACCGCTCTTTTTTCCATATTGGGAACCACCTATGGTGGTAATGGCCAGACAACCTTTGCGCTTCCTGACTTGCGTGGTCGTGTGCCTACGGGTACGGGTCAAGGGCCGGGACTGCCTCCTGTCACCCAAGGGGAAATGGCCGGAACCTTAACCAATACCTTGCTCATCACGAATATGCCTGCGCACAACCACGCTGCGACAGTGAGCAACAGCACCATAGCTAGCACCTCTGCGGGAACCTTGCAGGCGCCAACGGCAGGTTCTCTGCTCGCGCAATCTAACCAGCGTGATGCGCAGTACATTGAATCGGCAAACGCTGGTACAACGGTTCTGTTGGGTGGTAGTCAAGCCAATGTCACCGTGGGCATTGCGGGCGGATCGCAGCCTTTCTCCATCACGCAACCCTATCTGGGCCTGAACTTCATCATCGCCCTGGAAGGCATCTACCCATCGCGCAACTGAGCATTGAGCATTGCAGAAGCGGCCCGCTCAGCCGGGCCGCTTCTGTTCCAAGCCCAGCGCATCCAGATACGCCAGTACAGCTCTCAGCGCAGCTTCAGGCGCCAGGTCTTCGCCCCGCAAATGCAGCTCCGGCTGCAGCGGCCGCTCATAAGGGCTGTCAATACCGGTAAAGTCGCGCAGCTCGCCGCGCCGGGCGCGCGCATACAAGCCCTTGGGATCGCGCGCCTCGCACACAGCCAGCGGCGTATCGACAAACACCTCGACAAAGGCGCCGGGCGCAAACAAGGCCCGTGCCTGTACCCGGTCTGCCGCAAACGGCGAGATGGCAGCCACAATGACCACCAGGCCGGCATCGGCCATCAGCCGTGCCACATGGGCCATGCGGCGGATATTTTCTGCCCGCGCCTCGGCGCTGAAACCCAGATCGGCATTGAGCCCCTGGCGCAGGTTGTCACCATCGAGCGCACAGGTATGGCAGCCGCGCTGGTGCAAGGCCCGCTCTAACGCATGGGCCAGGCTGGTCTTGCCGGAGGCTGACAAGCCGGTAAACCAGATGCAGCAGGGCGCATGGCCCATCAGCGCAGCGCGCTGCGCAGCTTGCAGCGCCTGGCCGTGTGGAAAGATGGAAGCAGCGGGCTTGGGGCGGCCGGTCATTCGGTAGGCTCCGTCTTGTTCGGCTCACGACGCATAGTCAAATACAGACCATCGCCTGGCAGTTGCACAAAGCCTAGCCGTACATATAAATGTCGCGCCCGGTTTTGGGGTTCCACGCTCAGCGCCATGGGCTGCTGCTGGGCATCGGCACATTCGCACAACCACCGCAGCAGAACACTGCCCAGGCCTTGGCCGCGCTGTGCAGCCAGCAGCGAGATATCGACGACCCGCAGTGCATCAGCGCTGCCATCGACGATCAGCCGTCCAATCGATTGGCCATCCCGCTCGACCAGGTAATGCAGCGCCTCGGGGTAGTAGCTGCGGTAGTGCTGACGCTGAAACTCAAACTGCGACTGGCAGAAGGCATCGATGGCCTCAGGCGGCCAGCCGGTCACCGCCAGCTCGTCGCTGCGCACATCGCGGTAAAGAGCACGCAAAAAATCCGCATCCGACGCCAAGGACTGGCGCAGCTGCAAGCTGCCCAGCTGCAGGGCTGCAGGCAGCTCAGAGGGCATGGCTGAATTGGGCTTCGTAATAGACGCCCTGCGCATCGGCACCAGTGGCGGACACCATGATGGCAAAGTCACCCCAGTCCGCATGGCGTGCGCGGTAGGTCTGGCTGGGCAGCATCGGGGCCGGCGGGCCCTGAAAATTGAGACGGAAAGCGGCCATGCCTGGAGCCGTTCGGCTTTGCGCTTCAAAAGCCGTGACCAGCAGTGGAATCTGGTGCGTCTGCCCTGCCGTGTCCCCCGCCAGAAAGACCAGCGACTGGCCCGGGAGCTGGCTCGCCATGTCTTGCGTCAGCACCCGCGACCATACGGCGTCATCCAGTTGGTAAGTGGCTTCGGGCAAGGTCATACAGGGGCAGCAAACGCAGTCCGTGGTGGCAAGAGCGCTATTCTATCGCCGGGCCTGCAGAACTCGCCGGCCATACGCGACCCGCCAGTCAACTGCGCATCTCGGCTTTCACGACCACCCACAGTCCCAGCAGCACCGCCGCCAAGCCCACCCAAGCCACCCAGGGCTGGTGCTCGCCGACAATCCACACCGCCAGCACAAAGGCCGCCACGGGCTCGATGAGGCTGAGCGCCACGCCGGTGGGCCCGGAGATATGGCGCAGGCCCATCGAGAACAGCAAGTGCGCAATGCCCGAGACGACGGAGCCCAGGTAGACGACGACCAGCACGGCAGACAGGCTCCACTGCGGCATGCCCGCATACAGCGCGGCGACGGGCAGGGCCAGCAATGCCGCGCCGCTGAACACATAGAAGTTCACCACCTTGGGTGACATATGGCTGACCAGGCGCTTGTTGACCAGCGCATAGCCGGCATAGGACAGCCCCGCGAGCAGGCACAGCGCCAGCCCAGGCCAGGAGACCTGGCTGCTGCCGCCCTCGCCCATCACCATGGCCACACCACCGGCCACGCTGACCAAGGTGCCTAGCCACCACAGCGGCGACAGCGGCGCGCGCAGCACGACTGCCTGCAGCAGGCCCGCCCAGATGGGGCTGCTGCCAATGGCGACGGCCGTGCCCACGCCCACACCCGCCATCTGCAGGCCGGCATAAAAGAACACGCTGTAGCCGCCAATGCCCAGCGATGCCCAGAAGAACGACGACAGCCGCAGCCCCGCCTGGCTGGGCTGCAGCACCAGGCTGCCGGTGTTGCCACGCCGGGCCCAGAGCAGGCTCAGGCCCAGAAAGGCCGCCGCCACCGCCAGTTGCGCTGCGCCTACCCAAAACGGCGACAGCCCCGCCGCCCCCAGGTACTGGGCCGTGCCGCTGGTGCCCCAAAGCACGCCGGCAATGGCGACCAGCGCAATGCCCTGCGCCGAGGCGCTGAAAAACGAAGAAGGGGCAGAGGAAGCCATGCCGCTGGAAGTCTGTGTCATGCCGCTATGGTGCCGCGACGGGGCCTGGGCAAATGTCGAGAAACGCTTGTGCCTGTGCTGGCCAACGTGCCCAGGGCATCAAGCGCCCTTGCGCAGGCTGCGGCTGCCCACGCCACGATCGCGCCGCAGGGCATAGGCCAGCGCGCTGGCCGTGCTGTAGCCGCAGCGCAGCGCCGTGGTCTCCAGCGGCTGGCCGGCGGCCAGTGCCTGGCTGGCCTCGGTCAGGCGCAGGTCGCGCAGCCATTGCTGGGGGGTGCTGCCGGTCAGCTCTTGCCAGCGAACATGAAAGCGCTGCGGGCTCAGGTGCGCCAGGGCCGCCAGTTGGGGGGTGCGCCAGTCGCCAGCCAAATCGGCTCGCACTGCAGCGGTGATGGCCTGCACATCCAGCGCGCGGCGCAGCAGCAGCGCCGGCGACTGCTGCACCCAGGCCACATGGGCCTGGGCCACCGTCAAGGCCGAGGCATGGGTGGCCAGCCAGTCGCGCGGTGGCGCGGCAAAGCGGCGCATCTGCGCCCAGTCGGCCCCGTCGGGCACATCCACCACGGCCAGCGCACTGCCCTTCTGGGCCAGGTAGGCGTGGGTGGAGCCGGCCGGTATCACCACGCCGCTGGCGGTGTCGACATAGGCGGCCTTGCCATCGACCTCCAGCTCCATGCGGCCGGCCAGCGCATACAGCAGCTGCACATGGTCATGGCTGTGCGCCTGCTGCTCGCCTTCGTAGTGGCGAACAGAGTAGTCAGGAGCCAGCAAGCGGTGGTGGGAGTGGTCGGCCATGGCAGCAGCGGTGCATCAGTGCATAGCGCACAGTGTAGCGATGCGCTGGCCGTTGCTCCCTGTTGCGCCGCTTGCCCCGCCCGGCAGTGCGGATCAGCGTATATTGGCGCATTGTCCGGGCCTGGCCTGGGCCTCCCTCGTTTTACTGCACCGCCCGTCTGCATGGCCGACACCTCATCCTCCGTGACTGCTTCCCCCGCCCGCCGCTCCTGGGCGGACACGTTCCGCGTCTACACCGAGCCGGCCAGCCTGCGCATGCTGGCGCTGGGCTTTTCTGCCGGCCTGCCGCTGCTGCTGGTGCTGGGCACCTTGTCGTTCTGGCTGCGCAAGGCGGGGATTGACCGCAGCACCATCGGCTACCTCAGCTGGGTGGGCCTGGCCTATGCCTTCAAATGGGTCTGGTCGCCCTTGGTTGACCGGCTGCCGCTGCCGGGCCTCACGCGCCTGCTGGGGCGCCGGCGCAGCTGGCTGCTGCTGGCCCAGGGCCTGGTGATTGCCGGCCTGCTGGGCATGGCCTGGGTTGATCCGCAACTGCACCTCAAGCACGTGGTCTGGTGCGCGCTGGCGGTGGCCTTTGGCTCGGCCACGCAGGATATTGCGCTGGATGCCTACCGCATCGAATCGGCCGATGCCGATCGCCAGGCGGCGCTGGCAGCCACTTACCAGACGGGTTACCGCATCGCGATGATCTGGGCTGGCGCCGGCGTGCTGTGGCTGGTGGCCCTGGGCCTGCAAGAAGGTGCGGGCGACTACCAGCGCCAGGCCTGGGGCTTTGCCTATATGGTGATGGCCGCCTCGATGCTGGTGGGCGTGGTCACCGTGCTGCTGTCGCCCGAGCCGGCAGCCAAGCCCATGACCCCCGCCCGCAATGCCGCCCAATGGCTGCAGGAGGCACTGGTCGCCCCCTTTGCCGACTTCATCGGCCGCTACGGCTGGCATGCGGTGCTGATCTTGGCGCTGATCGCGATCTACCGCATCTCCGATGTGGTGATGGGCATCATGGCCAACCCTTTTTATGTCGACATGGGCTACACCGAGGCCGAGGTCGCTTCGGTCAGCAAGATCTTCGGCGTCATCATGACCCTGGTCGGCGCCTTCATTGGCGGCGTGATCTCGATGCGCATCGGCGTGATGCGGGTGCTGATGCTGGGCGCCGTGCTGTCGGCCGGCAGCAACCTGCTGTTTGCTTGGCTGGCCACCCGTGGCCATGACCTGGTGGGCCTAATTGCGGTGGTCTCCGCCGACAACCTGGCCGGCGGCATTGCCTCTGCCGCCTTTATCGCCTACCTGTCGAGCCTCACCAATGTGAACTACTCGGCCACCCAGTACGCGCTGTTCAGCTCGATGATGATGCTGCTGCCCAAGTGGATTGCCGGCTTCTCGGGCGTGTACGTGGACCATTTTGGCTATGCGCAGTTCTTTGTATCGACGGCGCTTTTGGGGCTGCCGGTGCTGGTGCTGGTCTGGCTGGCGTCGCGCATCAGGCCTGTCACCGGCGAGTTCTGAGAACGTTGACAGGAGCTAGGTGCGGTTTACCAAACTTTACGGCAGGGACAATCCGGCGCCACCCCAGCGTGCCACGATGGCCACCTATAGCAAAATCTGCGGGTTCTCCCGCCCATAACCATGACTGCCATGCATACCCACCAACTGTTGATGATCGAAGATGACGAGCGTCTGGCCAATATGGTGAGCGAGTATCTGGCCCAGTCGGGGCTGCAGGTCAGCCACATGGCCGATGGCGCCAGCGGCCTGTCGGCCCTGCAGGATCCGGCCAGCGGCCAGTCGCCCGACCTGGTCATCCTCGATCTGATGCTGCCCGATCTGGACGGCCTGGAGGTCTGCCGCCGCATCCGCACCCTGAACGGCCCGGCCGCCCAGGTGCCTATCCTGATGCTCACCGCCAAGGGCGACCCGATGGACCGCGTCATCGGCCTCGAAGTGGGCGCCGATGACTACCTGCCCAAGCCCTTTGAGCCGCGCGAGCTGCTCGCCCGCATCCGCGCCATTCTTCGCCGCCGGGTGGATGGTGGCAGCGCCGCAGCTCCCGCCAGCCAGGTGCTGCGCTTTGGCAGCCTGGAGATCGACCGCGACGCCCGTGCCGTCACCATCAGCGGCAAGCCCGCCGACCTGACCAGCTACCAGTTTGACCTGCTGGTCACCCTGGCCGAGCGCGCCGGCCGCGTGCTCAGCCGCGACCAGATCATGGAAGCCGTGCGCGGCCGCGAGCTCGAAGCCTTTGACCGCTCCATCGACGTGCACATGGGCCGCATCCGCGCCGCCATTGAGGCCGATGCCAAGAACCCACGCCGCATTCTGACCGTGCGTGGCGTGGGCTATGTGTTTGCCAAACAGCAGGACTGAGGCCCGGCGCTAGCGCTCCTTTGCACGCATGCATCTCTACAAATACTTCGCCGAACGGCTTTATCTGCGTATCTGGCTCACCGTGGTGGGCGGCGTGGCCGTGCTGATCCTGGTGATTGGATGGGCCTGGCAGGCGGCGGCGGAGAAGAACGCCACGCCGCTGCAGCCGCCTGCGCGCGAGCTGCTGATCCGCGGTGCCGATGGCTCGGTGATGCTGCATGGCGAAGCGGTGCGCCAGCCCGGCGACCCGAGCGAATTGGTGCTCTACCTGATCGAAGACGACCAGGGCCGCACCTATGAGATGGAGCTGCAGCGCCGCAGCGGCCGGGGCGAAACCCACCGCCCACCGCCGCCCAATCTGGGGCCCTGGTGGTTCTGGGTCAAGCCGCCGTTTGGCTTTTTCTGGATGCTGGGCCTCATCGGCGTCGTCGTCGTTGTGGGCGTGTTCCCCATCATCCGGCGCCTGATGGGCCGGCTCGAAGCGCTGCGCAAAGGCGTCAAGCAGTTTGGCGATGGCGACCTGTCGGTGCGCGTCGATGTGCGCGGCAATGACGAGGTCAGCGACCTGGCCGAGCAGTTCAATGCTGCAGCCGCCCGCATCGAGGCACTGGTGCAAGCGCACAAGTCGCTGCTGGCCAACTCCTCGCATGAGCTGCGCAGCCCGCTGACCCGCATCCGCATGGGTGTGGAGCTGATGGGCGAAAAGCCCTCGCCCACCTTCAAGCAGGAAATCCAGCGCAACATCGCCGAGCTCGACCAGCTGGTCGACGAGATCCTGCTGGCCAGCCGCCTGGGCGCGCGCGAGGCCGATGTGGGCACCTCCGAGATGATCGACATCATCGGTCTCTGCGCCGAAGAGTGCGCGCGGGTCGAGGCCGACCTGGAAGTGGCCGACATGCATGGCGATGCCATCGAGGTGCGTGGCATTGCCAAGCTGCTGCGCCGCGCGGTGCGCAACCTGCTGGAAAACGCCCGCCGCTACTCCCAGGGCCCGATCACCTTGTTCCTGGACAAGCAAGGCGCCTATGCCGAAATCCGCGTGGCCGACCGGGGCCCCGGTGTGCCACCGGACCAGCAGGAACGCATTTTTGAATCCTTCTACCGCATGCCCGGCGCCAGCGAGCGCCACGGCGGTGTGGGCCTGGGCCTGGCCCTGGTGCGCTCGATTGCCGAGCGCCATGAGGGCAGCGTCCACTGCGAGGAACGTGAAGGCGGCGGCGCAGTCTTTGTGCTGCGCCTGCCTCTGGCACCGCTGGCACGCAGCGCGCCTGCGCAAACCCTGCCTCCGGCTAGCGCCTAAAGCCGCGAACGCTTGTACAAAGGGCCTCTTGCTTTGCAGCAGAGGCCCTTGCTCATTGCAGGCTGGATGTCAGTGCGTAGAGCCGCTAACACGGCCCAGCAAACCGAAGGTTTGCGGTTGAGACTAGGCGCCGAGCCGCAGGCAGTACAGACGTACGACAAGGCTTGGCAACGACGTATCAAGGGTCGTGTTAGTGGCTCTTAAAAGGCGACGCCGGAGCGCAGCGCAATATTGGCATAAGGAGTGCATTCACCGGTGCGCACCACGGCCACGGCCTGGCGGCTCATAGCCTTGAACTCCTCATGCGACACGCATTGCGGCGCGCTTGGCAGGCCATCGGCCTGGCGCTGCTGGTACCAGGCCGGCAGTTGCTGTCCGTCCAGGCATTCGTTGGCGACGATGGCCGCTTCCACCTGCAGCTCACTCAGGATGGCCTGCAGCACCTGGTCCAGGCTGGGCACGCCGCGCGCCACGGCCAGGTCCACCCGGCGCACGCCAGGAGGCACCGGCAGGCCGGCATCGCCAATCACCAACATATCGCCATGGCCCATCGCGGCGATGATTTGCGACAACTCGATATTCAACAGCGCGGCACGCTTCATACGGGGCTCCAGGGGCTGGCTTCGGTGCGGGTGGCCACCTCGGCATGGAAAGGAATGGAAGGCTGTGCGCCAGCACGGGTCACGCAGATGGCTGCCGCACGGATGGCCCACTGCGTGGCCTCGTCCAGCTTGGCGCCGGCGGCCAGCTGCACGGTCAGCGCACCCAGGAAGGTATCGCCGGCGGCCGTGGTGTCCACCGCCTGCACCTGGGGGGCACGGTGCCAGTGGGCGGCGGCTTCAGCGCCATCGGCGGCTTGGTCGCAGCAGACGGCACCCTGGCTGCCCAAGGTCACCACCACCTGGCCCACGCCCTTGGCCTGCAGCCAGCGGGCGGCACGGGCTGCGCTCTCAGGGCTGTCCACCGGGCTGCCGCTCAGCTGCGCGGCTTCGGTTTCGTTCACCACCAGCACATCAATGCGGGGCCACCAGGCATCGGGCAGTGGCTGCACCGGCGAGGGGTTGAGCACGGTCTTGCAGCGCTCGGCGCGCGCGCTGCGCAAGGCCTGGTCAACCTCTTCCAGAGGGGTTTCGAACTGCAGCACCACATAGGCGGCATCCTGCAGCAGCGGGCGCAGCACCTGCTCGGTCACCTGCAAGCGCAGGTTGGCGCCGGGCACCACGACGATCTGGTTCTGGGCACTGTCATCAACGCTGATGACGGCGACGCCAGTGGCATCGCGCGCGCTGCGCTGCACATGCTGCACATCGATATGGTCGGCCACCAGGCCGGCCAGCAGCTGGTCGGCATAGGCGTCCTCGCCCACGCAGGACAGCAGGCTGACGGCGGCCCCCTGGCGCGCGCAGCTGACGGCCTGGTTGCCGCCCTTGCCGCCCGGCACCTGGCTGAGCGACTGGCCCAGCATGGTCTCGCCCGCGCGCGGCATGTGCGGCACGCGCAGCACCAGGTCCATGTTCAAACTACCCAGCACCACGATACGCGGGGCCTGGCTCAAGATAGGCACATTCACACTGTTTCTCCACTCACAATCGGCACGGCAGCGCGGGCCAGGGCCCGGCTGCTCTCCCGGGTGACCAGGGCCGGCACCAGCATCTGGGTGCTGGCGGCAGCCGGCTCGGCGCTGCGGCCGGCCTGGATGCGCTCCAGCAACCAGGCCAGCGCCTGCTGGGCCATGGCCCGGGTCGGCTGGGCCACCGTGGTCAGCGCTGGCTGCGTATAGCTGGCCAGCTCGATATCGTCATAACCCACCACGGCCACATCGCGTGGCACCTGCAGGCCCGCCTCGTGCACGGCGCGCAGCGCGCCCATGGCCATCAGGTCGTTGCAGGCAAACACGGCCGTGGGCCGGTCGGCGCTGGGGTCGCGCAGCAGGCGCTGCATGGCCACATAGCCACCGTTGACGGTGAAATCGCCATGCACCAGCAGATCAGAGGGCTGGCCCACCAGCTGCAGCGCCTGGCGCCAGCCCTGTACGCGCTGCTCGCTGGATTGCAGATCCTGCGGGCCGCCGACACAGGCAATGCGCTTGCGGCCCATGGCCATCAGGTGCTGGGTGGCCAGCATGCCGCCTTGCACATGGTCGGTCTGCACGCAGGGGCGCTCCAGGCCGGCAATGGCCCGGTCGATCAGCACCATCGGCAGCGCGGTTTGCGCCAGGTGTTGGGACATCAGCGCATCATCGCTGGTGGAGGCCACGATCAGGCCATCGACCCGCTTTTGCGACAGCACATCCAGGTAGACCTGCTGGCGTCCGGCATCGTTGTCGGTATTGCAGAGCAGCAGCGCATAGCCGGCGGCAAAGCAGGCGTCTTCAACCGCGCGCACCAACTCGGCAAAGTAGGGGTTGGAGTTGTCCGGCACCAGCATGCCGAGGGTGTGCGTGGCCTGGGTCTTGAGGCTGCGCGCCACCGCGCTGGGCACATAGCCCAGGGTCTGCACGGCCTCCTGCACACGCTCTTGCGTGGCCGGCAGCACCGAACGTGTCTTGTTCAGCACATGCGAGACCGTGGTGACGGACACGCCCGCCAGGCGCGCCACGTCCTTGATGCTGCTCATCACCACCGTCAGGCCCGGCGTGCGGCACGGCGCTGGCGCAACGTGTCGATGATCACAGCCACCACGATCACGGCGCCGGTGATGATGCGCTTGGCAGGCTCGCTGGCGCCGATCTGGGCCAAGCCCGCTTCCAGCACGGCGATGATCAGCACGCCAAAGAAGGTGGCGATCACCGAGCCGCGTCCGCCCATCAGGCTGGTGCCGCCAATCACGACGGCAGCAATCACCTGCAATTCCATGCCGCTGCCGGCATTGGGGTCGGCCGCTTCCAGGCGGGCCGATTGCATCAGGCCTGCCAGGCCGGCCAGCAGGCCGGTCAGCGCAAACACCAGGATGCGGATGGGTCGCGGATCGATACCGGCCAGGCGCATGGCCTCTTCATTGGTACCGATGCCGACCACATAGCGGCCAAACACGGTGCGGGTCAGCACAATCTGGCCCAGGGCCACCACCACGATGGCGATGACAAAGGCGGCCGAGACGCCATAGGCGATGGGCGCTGCCAGACCGGAGATCGCATCGCCGACATACTGGGTGCGCGAGTCGGTCACCAGGTAGGCCGCGCCGCGCAGCGCTTCGAGCATGCCCAGCGACACGATGAAGGTGGGCAGGCGCCAGACCACCGAGATGGAGCCCAGCACCGCGCCGCAGAGCAAACCGCAGAGCAGGCCCAGCGCGCCTGCAGCCCAGGGGTTGAGGCCCCAGACCAGAATCGCCTGGGCCGCCACAGCCGCCGACAGCGCCAGCACCGAGCCCACCGACAGGTCAATGCCGGCCAGGATCAGCACAAAGGTCATGCCCACGGCCATCACCGCCAGTGCGGGGATCTCGTTGGCGATGGTGACAAAGGTCTCGGTGCTCCAGAAATACTCGCTCAGAAAACTGAACAGCGCGACCATGGCGGCCAGCACCAGAAACAGGCCCACATAGGTGCCCCAGGCCTGCATGCGGCCCGAAGACGCCTGCGAGGCGGAGCTGGCAGCCGGTGCAGCCGACGGCGTAGGCGCGCTGGGGCGCGCGGAAAGGGGGGTTGTCATGGCTTGGTCCTCTTGCCTGCTCTTTTATTCGGGGGTTGCAGCCTGTGCTGCGGCGTGGGCCGATGGGGCTTCGTCCACATTGCCAAAGGCGGCGGCCAGCAGTTGCTGGTCGCTCCACTGGCCGCGCTCGAACACGGCCACCAGCTCGCCATCGTGCATCACGCCAATGCGGTCGCACATGGCCATCAGCTCACGCAGGTCGCTAGAGACCATCAAGACGGCCTTGCCGTCATCGCACATGCGGTCGATCTCGTGGTAGATGTCGGCGCGCGCGCCCACATCCACGCCGCGTGTGGGTTCGTCGAGCAGCAGTACATCGCAGGGCTGGTGCAGCCAGCGGGCAAACACCACTTTTTGCTGGTTGCCGCCACTCAAGGTCGATACCGCCTGCTCGGCGCTGCGCGAGCGGATGCGCAGGCGCTCGACAAAATGGCGCGCCACTTCGCTCTCTTGGGCACGCTGCAGCCAGCCGCCGCGTGCAATCTTGTGCATGCCTGCCAAGGTGGTGTTGGCGCGGATGGATTGCGACAGCAGCAGGCCTTGCGACTTGCGGTCTTCGGTCACCAGGCCGATGCCGGCGCGGATGGCCTGCACCGGGCTGTTCCAGTTGGGCGCCACGCTGTGTGTGGCGGCGTTGCTGCCAGCGGCATGCAGGCTGATTTCGCCCTGCTCGGCGCGGTCTGCACCAAACAGCAGGCGCACCAGCTCGGTACGGCCCGAGCCGACCAGGCCCGCCAGGCCCATGATTTCGCCCGCATAGAGCGAGAGGCTGACGCCGCGCACCTGCGCGCCGCGTTGCAAATTTTTCGCAGACAGGCGCAGCGCACCGCGTGTGCGGCGCGGCCGGCCTTCGTTGTCCTGCACGGCATGGCCCACCATGCGCTCGACCAGCTCATGCTCCTGCACGCCCTGCATGGGCCGCACATCGACCAGGCGGCCATCGCGCAGCACGGCCACCCGGTCGGCAATGCGCTGCAGCTCTTCGAGCCGGTGCGACACATAGACCAGGGCCACACCGCGCGCCTTGAGCAGCGCGATCTGCGTGAACAGGTGCTCGGTTTCCTTGAGCGTCAGCATGGCGGTGGGCTCGTCGAGCACCAGCACCCGCGTGCCATCCTGCAGATTGCGGGCGATCTCCACCATCTGCTGCTGGCCAATGCCCAGCTGCGAGACAGGGGTGTCCGGATCAATATGCTCCATGCCGATCTTGGCCAGCTGGGTGCGGGCCAGCGCCCGCATCGCCGCATGGTCCAGCCAGCCGAGCTTGTGGGGGAGCTGGCCCAGCAGCAGGTTTTCGGCCACCGTCAAGGTGGCCACCAGGCCCAGCTCCTGCATCACCATGCGCACGCCCTGGCGCTCGGCATCGCGGCGCGATGTGGGGGCAAAGGGCTTGCCATCGAGCTGCATCTGGCCCTGCGATGGATCCACCAACCCGCACAGAATCTTGGACAAGGTGCTCTTGCCCGCGCCGTTTTCTCCGGTCAGCGCCATCACTTCGCCCGCATGCAGATCCAGGCTCACGCCCTCCAGCACCAAGGTGCCGGAGTAGGCCTTGCCCATCTGCTGCAAACGCACGCGTGGCGTGCCGGCGCCTTGCGCCTCAGTCGTTGCCATGGTGTGCGCCGTTGTTACTTGCTGTCCTTGGTCACCAAGGCCACATCGGTCTTGACCTCAGCAGGCAGCTCGCTCTGCTTTTTCTTCTCGGCCAGGGCCTTAAGCGCGATCTCGATACCGAACACGGCCTGCTTGGCGGCGTACTGGTCCGCAGTGGCCAGCACGCGGCCATCCTTCAGCATGGGCTTGATGGCAGCGATGTTGTCATAGCCCACCACCTGCACCTTGCCAGTGCGGCCAGAGGCCTTCACCGCTGCGACCACGCCCAGCGCCATGCTGTCGTTGCCCGCCATGATCGCCTTCAGATCGGGGTGCTCGCGCAGCATGCCGGCTGCCACGGTGTTGCCCTTGTCGATTTCCCACTGGCCCGATTGCAGGCTGACCACATTGGCGCCAGCGGCCTTCATCGCATCCTGGAAGCCCAGGGTGCGCTGCTGGGCGTTGAACGTGGTCGAGACACCTTCAACGATGCCCACCTTGTCACCGGCCTGCAGCTGCTTGCCCAGGAAATCGCCCACCAGCTTGGCGCCTGCACGGTTGTCCGGGCCCACGAAAGGCACGTTCAGGTCCTTGCTCTTGAGCGCATCGGCATCGAGCTTGTTGTCGATATTGACGATCAGCACACCCTTGTCTGCTGCATTTTTCAGCACCGATACCAGGGCCTTGGAATCTGCCGGAGCGATCACGATGGCCTGCACGCGCTGGGCCACCATCTGCTCGACCATCTTGATCTGTGCGGCCGTGTCGGTTTCGTCCTTGATGCCGTTCGCCACCAGGGTGTACTGGGCGGCATTGGCCTTCTGGTGCGCCTTGGCGCCGTCTTCCATGGTGCGGAAGAACTCGTTGGCCAGCGATTTCATCACCAGGGCCACCTTGGGCTTGTCAGCCGCTACGGCTTGGTGGGAAAAACCAGCCACGGTGGCCAAAGCCAGCGCAGCAGTCAGGGTACGGCGGGTAAAGCGCATGAGATAAGTCTCCGAAGGATTGTTGTGCATCACGCGGCGCTATCCACAGCAGTAGCCGCGAGATGCCGCATGTTTGCATAGGCGCAAACGTTTGCGCCCCGGAGTTTACCCCAAGGTCAAACAATGTTTCACCAGTTGGTCATGCGGGGCGGATGCGGCCCCGGCATCTGCTTTGGCAGCCCCTGGGCGGCTGGCTGCCCGACGCTTTTCCGCCGCTCAGCCCTGGTGCGGATGGCGCCAGACCATGCATCCCAGCACGCCCATGCCCAGTACCAACGCGCCGCCTGCGGCCGCCAGGCCATAGGCAAAGCCCTGCTGGATACTGGCGCTGTGGGCCAGCATCCAGGCCACCATCGGCGGGCCCACAATCTGGCCCAGCCCATAGGCAGCCGTCAGCAGACCCGGAAAGCTGCTGAGCGCAGTCGGCCAGATGCGGCGCGCCTCTTGCAGCGCAAAAAAGGTCAGCGCGGTAAACGGCAGGCCCAGCAGCAGGCTGCCCAGCGAAAAGCCCAGCGGCGTGGGCCACAGCGCGCTGATGGCGATGGACACCGCCTGGATGCCGTAGCCAGCCATCAGGAGCCGGCGCCGGTCCCAGCGGGTCGGCAAATGGGTAGAGAGGTAAGCACCCAGCGCCACACCGCCTCCGAACATGGGCCAGAACAGATCAGGCCAGATCGAATCGGCCGGCAGCGCGCCGCGCGCAATCACCGGCAAATAGGTGGCGGTGACGATATAGCCCAGGCCGGCCAGGCTGTAGGCCAGGGTCAGCAGCAGCCGGTCCGCCGGGCCTTCGGGCGCGACCGCCACAGCAGCGCCGGCCTGCGTATGGACCGGTGGTGGCGCCAGCGGGCCGCGCACCACCGTCATCACCATCAGCCACAACACCACTGCCAGCAGCGCAAAGGCCAGCCAGGCGCTGACGGCATGCCAGCCGGCCGCCACCATGCCGCTGGTGGCCAGGCCGGTCAGCGCAATGCCGATGCCCGGGCCGCAAAACAGCAAGCCTCCCATTTGCGGCCGGCCCAGATGCGCCAGCTGCGACATGCACCACAGGGTGATATTGAGAAACACCACCGCACTGGCCACACCCGAGACAAAACGCAGACTGGCCCAGGCGCCGGGCCAGTTCAGCGCCATCGCCGCCGTCAGCACCGCGGTGAGGAACAGCCACCAGTGCACCATGCGCGAGGGGTGCATCCGCTGCATCAGGCCCTTGGCCACCCAGGGCAGCACCATGCAGACCAGGGAGCCAACAAAGTAACCCAGGTAGTTGCTCATCGCCAGCCAGCTGCCTTGGGCCAAGTCGATGCTGCCGTCGTGCAGCATCATCGGCATCAAAGGCGTAAAGGCGAAGCGCCCCACGCCCATGGCCGACGCCAGCGCCAGCATGCCGGCCACCGCGACCAGCCAGGGGCGCTGGCCCCAGGGCAGGGACGGGGCGGGTGCGGAGGGGGAAACCGAAGAGCTGACCGAAGGTGGCATGGTGCGGACCTATCGCTTATGTATCTTTTTTGGAGATGCTATGTTAAATTAACATCTTCAAAAAAGATAGATACAAACGTGTTGGATCTCGCCACCCTCGCCATCTTTCAGCAGGTCATCGCCAGCGGCAGCATCACGCGTGCTGCGCAGCAGCTGGGCCGCGCCCAGTCGAATATCACCACCCGCATCCAGCAGCTGGAGGAGTCGCTGGGCGTAGCGCTTTTTGTACGCGAAGCCCGGCGCATGGTGCTGACACCCGAGGGACAGCAGCTGCAGCGCTATGCCGACCAGCTGCTGACCCTGGCCGAAGAGGCCACCCAAAGCCTGCGCGGCCAGCACCCCAGCGGCCGGCTGCGCCTGGGCTCGATGGAGAGCACGGCCGCCGCACGCCTGCCGCTGCCGCTGGCCGAGTTCCACCGCACGCATCCGCAGGTGCAGCTGGAGCTGTCCACGGCCGCATCGCTGCAGCTGATGGAGCAGGTGCTGGACCACCAGCTCGATGCCGCGCTGGTCGCCTGGCCGCCGCCCGATGTGGATGCCCCCTTGCCGCTGGACCTGGTGCCACTGTACGAGGAATCGCTGCTGCTGCTGCGTCCCGCCCAGACGGTGGGTGGGGAACTGCCCCGTACCCTGGCTGGTTTCAGCGATGGCTGCACCTACCGCCGTGTTGGCGAGCAGTGGATGGCGCAGGCCCATGGCCCGGCGCCCACGCGCGTGCTGCAGCTGTCGTCGTACCACGCGATCGTCGCGGCGGTCGCCGCCGGCAGCGCCGTGGCCGTGGTGCCGCAGAATGTGCTGGACCTGCAGCACAACCCCCTGCCCGTACACAGCCAGCCCTTGGGCACCTGCACAACGATGTTTGTCACCCGCCAGGGCTATGCCACGCCGGCCGTGCAGCAGCTGCTGGCGGTCTTGCAGGCGGCCGCCCCCACCCCTTTATCAGCCGCTATGGAGACCGTATGACCCGCAACCTGACGCAAGAACTGGGCCTGCAGCTGCCCGTGGTGCAAGGCCCGATGACCGGCTCGGACAGCCCGGCGCTGGCCGCTGCCGTCAGCGCTGGCGGCGGCCTGGGCTCGCTGGGCTGCGGCATGCGCTCACCCCAGGCGATGGCCGAGGCCGCAGCCGCGGTGCGCGCACAGACCGACCGGCCCTTTGCGATGAACCTGTTTGTGCAGGCCACCCCCGCACCCGATGCCGCCACCGTGCAGCAGGCCCTGCAACGCCTGGCCCCGCTGTATGCGCGCTTTGGTGCTGAGCCAGCCGTGCCCGGCCAGTGGTGCGAAGATTTTGCGCAGCAGCTCGATGCACTGGTTGCCTGCCGCCCGGCCGTGGCCAGCTTTACCTTTGGCATCCTCAGCGCCGCCCAGGTGCAGCGCCTGCAGGCAGCAGGCAGCCAGGTCTGGGGCACGGCTACCACGGTGGCCGAGGCGCTGGCCTGGCAGGCCGTGGGGGCCGATGCCGTCATTGCCAGCGGCAGCGAGGCCGGCGGCCACCGGGGCACTTTTTTGGCGGACTATGCCTCGTCCATGGTCTCCACCCTGCCGCTGGTGCGCGACTGCGTGCAGCAGCTGCAGCTACCGGTGATTGCGGCCGGCGGCATCATGGATGGCGCCGGCATTGCCGCTGCACAGGCGCTGGGCGCGCAGGCGGTGCAAATGGGCACGGCCTTTCTGGTCTGCCCCGAATCGGCCATCAACGCGGCCTACCGCGCTGCGCTGGCGGCGGCCCAGGCTACCGACACGGTCACCACCCGCACCATCTCGGGCCGGCCCGCGCGTGGCATCCGCAATGCAATGATTGACGCGCTGGAAGCCGATGAGGCCGCCATCCCGCCCTACCCGGTACAAAACGCACTGACCGGCGCGCTGCGCAAGCTCGCCGGCGCGGCGGGCGATGCGCAGTACCTGTCGCTCTGGGCCGGCCAGGGCGTGGCCCAGGCCAGAGCCCTGCCCGCTGCGCAACTATTGCAAAAGCTCAAGCAGGAGTGGCAGGCAGCGGGCGCACAATAGCAGCCAATGCCCGGCAGCCTGGTCCGGGCCTGCTAAGACTGCCTACCGTGAACACTGTTGCACCCTCTGCCACTGCGCAAGCCTCCCGCCCCGTCATCCTGTCCATCCAATCGCATGTGGCCTGGGGCTATGTCGGCAACTCGGCGGCGGTGTTTGCGCTGCAGCGCCTGGGCTTTGATGTGCTGCAGGTGCATACGGTGCTGTTCAGCAACCACACGGGCTATGGGCAGTTCCGGGGCCAGATCCTGAGCGCCGAGCATATCCGCGAGATCCTCGCCGGCCTGCGCGAGCGCGGCGCGCTGCAAAAAGTGGGCGCCGTGCTCTCGGGCTACCTGGGCAATGCCGATACCGGCTCAGCCATTCTTGATGCCGTCAACGACATCCGCCAGACCAACCCGCAGCTGCGCTACCTCTGCGATCCGGTGATGGGCGATGTGGGCCGGGGGCTCTTCGTCAACCCCGCCATCCCCGATTTTCTGCGCGACCAGGCCATCCCGTTTGCCAACATCATCACGCCCAACCAGTTCGAGTTTGAGCTGCTGAGCGGCACCAAGCTGGCCAGCACGGCAGAGGCCGTGGCCGTTGCGCGCCAGATGCGTGGCCGGGGGCCGGACATTATTGTCATCACCAGCCTGGCCACGCCCGATATCGCGGCTGACCAACTGGGCACCTTGGCGGTCAACGGCCAAGGCGCCTGGCTGGTGACCACGCCACGCATCGACCTGCACCCACTCCCCAATGGCATGGGCGATGTGTTTGCCGCCACCTTGCTGGGCCGTTTGATGGATGGCCGCCCCCTGCCCGAGGCGCTGGAGCTGGCGACGGCCACTCTGTATTCGCTGGTCAAGGGCACGGTCGCAGGTTCACGCGATCTGCCGCTGGTGGCAGCGCAGGCCCAGCTGATCGAGCCGGCCGCGCGCTTTGCGGCCCGCCAGGTGGCCTGAGCAGGAAGTCACCCACCGCATGCCGAACCCAAGCCCCGCCCCCCGTCTTCAGCTACGCGCCTTTGCATCCAGCGATTTCGAGGCCTATGCCCACTACCACCGCCAGCCCCCCTGTCTACCGCTACCTGTATGCCGAGGCACCGCAGGACATTGCGGTACTGCAAGCCCAGTTCGCACGCGATGCACTGCCCCAGCGCCTGGCGCAGGATGGCGACACCCGGCGCTTTGCCGTGGTGCGCAGCAGCGATGGCTGCCTTTTGGGAGAGACCTTGCTCAAACTAGCGAGCGCTGCCGCGCGCCAGGCGGAGGTGGGCTATATCTTTGATCCAGCCCATGCCGGACACGGCTATGCCACCGAAGCCGTGGCGCTGACCTTGGCGCAGGGCTTTGGCGCGCTGGGCTTTCACCGCATCTTTGCGCGGCTGGATGCCGCCAACCAAGGCTCGGTGGGCGTTGTCGAGCGCCTGGGCATGCGGCGAGAAGCCCATCTGATCGAGAATGACCAGTTCAACGGCCAGTGGGGCGATGAGTACATCTATGCGCTGCTGGCGCGCGAGTGGAGCAGCCGCCAAGGCTGACGCGCGGCCAGCCTGGCCAATTACCGGACTCAGCATGCCGCGTGCAAGGCCAGCAGTGCGCGCTCACGTCCAATCAGCGCACCCAGCAGCAGCACCAGCAGGTAGACATAAAACAGATGCCCGCTGTTGTGGGCAAAAAACACCTGGGTCAGGCCAAAACCCATGTAGCACAGCGGCACCATGATGCCCAGCATGCGCAGGTAGAGAATCTGGCGGTCCATAGGCGCACCGGGGCACTGCGCCATGCGCTTGTGGGTGGGCCAGAAGATCAGCAGCGGCACGGCATAAAAGGCCAGCAGCAGGGCCACCCCCACCAAGCCACGCTTGGCAAACATGTCCAGCAGCTCGTTGTGCGCATGGTCATAGGGCAGCACCGAGGCGCTGGCCTCGCCCGCTTCCACACGGCGGGCTTTTTCTGCGATATAGCCTTTGAGGCCCCAGCCGGTCAGGGGCTTGTCCAGCCCCATGTGCCAGGCCAGGTGCCAATGGGCCAGGCGCTGGCCTACCGAGGTCTCAGCCGCATCGCGGTCTTGCACTTCGTAGCGTTGCACCTCATGCACGGCCGTGTGGTAGCGCTCGGCCATCTCACCGCCTTTGAACGACACCAGGCCGCCAATGCCCAGCACGGCGGCCAGCAAGCCCATGCCCACCGGCTTGCGCAGGCCACAGCGCCACAGCAGCACGGCACCAATCAGCAAGACAAAGGGCAGCACGATCCAGCTGCCACGCGTATCAGACAGGATGACGGCCAGCATGCCGAACAGGCTGCACACCAGGCCCAAGGCACGCTGCCAGGCCGCCAGTGAGCGCCACAGCAGCAGCACGCCAAAGCAGCAAGCCAGCGCCAGCACCAGCGCAATGCCACTGAACTGGATGGCATTGGTAAAACCATTGGCACGGTGGGCATCGGTCCAGCCCATCTGGTAGACGGCGACCAGGCCCGCGCCCAAGGCGCCTGCCAGCATGCCCCAGCCCAGCGGGCGCACCCGGGGTGCACAAGTCTGCAAGAAACCCAGGCCGGTAATGGCGAATGCGTATTTGATGAACTGGTCGCTGCGCGAGCGCGTGTGCCAGTCGTCAAAGCTCATGGTCCACATGACGGCCATGACGGCGAGCATCAGCGCCCAGGCCAGCGCCCGGCGGTCCCAGCCGCGGCCCCACCATTGGCGCACAAAAATCAGGCTGGCCAGCGCCAACACCGCGGCGCCAAAGGAATAGCCCGACGGCAAGCTGAGGGCCACCCCAGGCACCACAAAGGCCGCCAGTTGGCTGGCCCGCATGGCGGGCGAAGGCGCAACGGGCGCCGCCGCAGCCAGGCTCATCGGCGCACGTCTCCGCTCAGATAAGGGCGGTCGTAGGCCAGGGCCACATAGCGGAAGAAGCTCTCCAGCGCGACAAAGACACAGTACAAAAAGCCCGCACCCCCGCAGAGAATGCCGAAATGGAAGAAGTAAAGACGCACAAACATGGCAATCGACGAAGCCATGCCGCGCAAAATGCCGCCGCGCACGCCCTCTTCGGCCCGCTTGGCCGCGCCGAGCATCGCGTACTGGGTGAGCTTTTCCAGGCTGGTGTGCACGGTGCTGCGCGAATGGTGCAGCAGCGGTGTGCGCATCAAATGGCGTGTCACATTGGCGCGGCTCAGCTGTGCCTCTTCATGCACCACGCCGGTGTACTCGCGCAGCAAGCCGCGCCAGAACAGGCGCTCCACTTTGGCGGTCGAGCGCAGGTATCTGAGTTCCTTGCCAAAGGCGACCATGCGCCAGCGCACCATCCAGATGGCCTCTTCTCCACCCTGCACAATGGCCTGCAGCTCCTCGCGGAAAGCCGGAGAGATCGTCTCATCGGCATCCAGGAAGAACACATAGTCGCCCTTGGCGTGGCTGAGCAAGCGGTTGCGCTGCAAGGCAAAGCCCTGCCAGTCTTCGTAGCGGAACACCTGGGCGCCCAGACCACAGGCAATGGCAGTGGTACGGTCCACGCTGCCACTGTCCACCACCACCACCTGGTCGGCAAACGAGGCACTGCGCAAGCAGGCCTCGATATTGTCTTCTTCGTTGAGGGTGAGGATGCCAATGGTCAGCGTCAGCTTGCGCGAAGCTGGAGCGCCGCCCAAGGGGGAATCAGTCACTCAATGGCCGCCGTGGAAGGTTTCGCCCGCCTTGAGTCGGTACACGGTGCCGCAATAAGGGCACTTGGCTTCACCGCTGTGGCCCACATCCAGAAAGACGCGGGGATGGCCACTCCACAATTTCATGTCTGCCTTGGGATTGGGGCAAAACACGCCGCCTTGGGCGTTCAGGTCTTTGGCCAGCAACTCAACAACTGCCTGCGTCATGGTTTTCAACTTTCCTGCGCCAGCCCCGCACCCCTGGGGCGGACCGGCTATCGATGATTCTGTAGGCATGGGCAATGGTGGGGACCAGCCCCAAGGGGCTCCCATGCTGGGCAGTGATTTTACGTGGACGGCGCCCGACTTGGCAGAAGATGCACAGCGCGCGCGTCAGAATTGACCGCCAAACCCGCCTAAATGGGTTCCACAAGCGGGCGGCAGGTCGCCGTTGTTACAAGTAGCCCGGCCTCAGGGCTGGGGGGTCGAGGGGGCAGCCACAGCATCCACCGCGTCGCTGGGGCGCTGCAAGGTCCATTTCTGCAGACGTCCGTGCACAAACTCGCAAGTCACGCTGGAGTCGGTGTTGTCGCGCCACACAAACACCTCGGGCTGCTCCAGCGCATGCGACTGGCGCAGGCCCAGCGAGCGTGTCATCGCCACCACATGCACCAGCGGCACATTGGCCTTGAGCTTGGCATTGAGCATGACGGCGCTGTCCACATAGCCCAAGGGGCGCTGCGAGGCCCGCTTCATGATGGTCATCAGACGGGTGAAATGCAGCATCAGCCACATCAAAATGCCGCCGCTGACGGCCAGCACACCCATCCACTTGTAATTTTGGTAAGCAGCCCCCAGCAGCACCAGCAAGCCAATGGGGATCAGTATGTTTCTCCAGTTCATTGCGCTATTGTCCACTGCCTGCGGACTTGCCCTTGTCGCCAGGGGCCAATTGGGGGCCGCAGCAGGTGACTTGTTGGGCAGGCCATGGGCGTACCTTTGGCCCCACACCGGCCCGTGCAGGCTCTAGCGCTACACCGCCTTGGCTGGCATGCTAGGGACCCTCTATTACCCGGTCCCCACCCATGAGTTTCGCCATCGCCTTTGCCGCCTTCAGCAAGAGCTTTTTGCTGGTGATTGCCACCATGCTGCCCATCCTGAACCCCGTCAGTGTTTCGGCCATCTTCCTGACCTTGACCGAAGGTGCCTCGAACCAGACCCGCCGCAACATTGCCACGCGCATCGCCGTCAATGTCACCTTGCTGCTGATCTTTTTCATGCTGGTGGGCTCCTACATGCTGGAAATGTTTGGCCTGTCCATCGATGTGGTTCGCCTGGGCGGCGGTCTGCTGGTGGCGGTGATTGGCTGGAACATGATCAACACCAACTCCACCGAAGGGCGAACCGAGAAGCTGGCCGAGGCCTTCACCCCCGAGATGGCCAGACGCCGCGCCTTTTATCCTCTGACCTTCCCACTGACCTATGGCCCGGGCAGCCTGGCCGCCACCATCACCATCGGTGTCAGCCTGCTCGATCGCAGCTCGCCGGCGATCACCGTGGTCAATGTCATGGGGGCCGCCGTGGGCAGCCTCGTGGTCGGCGTCATTCTGCTGTTGTGCAACCGCTATGCCGACAAGCTGCTCAAACCCCTGGGCGAAACCGGCACCATCGTGTTCCTGCGCATCTCCGCCTTTATCCTGCTGTGCCTGGGCATACAGATTGCCTGGAGCGGACTGAGCAACCTGATCAGCGATGCCATCGCGCATGGCGTGACCCGGGCCCACGGGCTGCAACACTAGCGTATAGAGGCACAACACCAAGTTCATGGGCCTGCTGAACCCGTGATCTTGCGCAGCGCCACTTTTATTTTGATAGCATTCCAAGCTAACCGGTTGCCCGCTTTCGCGTTGATGGCCTTTACAAAGGCCCGAAACCCACCACCATGACCTCTTGCACTTCTTCCCCTTTGTGGCGCAACGGCCTGGCGCTTGCGCTGGCTGCCTTGCTGACAGCGCCCGCCATGGCCCAGGCGCCCTTGGTACAGGCGGCCAACCCGCTCTCGGCTGAGGCCGCCGTGCCCGCACCCACAGCGCCACCGCTGTCACCAACAACACCAGCAGCAGCGGGAACGCCTGCCGCAGCCAACCAGCCCGCAGCGGCAGCCGAGGCCCCGCCCCCTTCCCCCGACGCGCAGCAGGCCTATATGGCCGCCCGCGACAAGCTGGTGCAGATCCGCACTCTGCGCCGCCAGACCAATACCCAAAGCAGTACCGGCTCGGGCTTTTTTGTCTCGGAAGATGGTTTGCTGATCACCAACTACCACGTGATCAGCCAACTGGCGCTGGAGCCCGAGCGCCACCGTGCGGTGCTGGTATCGGTCAGCGGCCAGGAGGCGCCAGTGCAGCTGCTCGCCATCGATGTGCTGCATGACCTAGCACTGCTACGTGTGGCCCCCGCCAAGGAAGGCGGCGACAGCACAGAGGCCAGCGCCGAACACCGCTACAGCGCACTGCCACTGCGCCCCAGCAGCCGGCCATTGAGCGGCGGTGAGCGCATCTTCTCGCTGGGCAACCCGCTGGATGTGGGCTTTGCGATCACCGAAGGCACCTACAACGGCCTGGTGCAGCGCAGCTTCTACCCGCGCATCTTCTTTGGCGGCACCCTGAACCCCGGCATGAGCGGTGGCCCGGCCATCGACACCCAGGGCCGTGTGGTCGGCGTCAATGTGGCCAAGCAGCTGGGCGCCGAGCAGCTGAGCTTTCTGGTGCCGGTGGAGTTTGTCGAGCAACTGCTCGCCCATGGCCGCGAGGCCGCCCCGGTCAAGGGCGCCATGCATGCCGAAGTCACGCGCCAGCTGATGGCCCACCAGAAGGACCTGGTCGACCGGGTGCTGAGCGGCAGCAGCCGCAGCGAGCGCTATGGCCCCTACCGCGTGCCCGTGCCATCCGAGACCCTGGCCCGCTGCTGGGGCGATGGCCGTGAGCGGCGCAGCGAATCCCTGTTTGATTTTGAGCGCAGCCAATGCCGCATCGACAGCGAAGTCTTCACCGGCGACGGCGATGTCGGCGGCCTGGGCATGCGATATGAGGCCTATGACGCGCCCCGTTTGAGCCCCTGGCAGTTTGCCCATACCTATGGCACAAGCTTTGCCAATGAGCCGATGCGCAAGCGTGGCAACCGCGTGCGCACCGGCTATGAATGCCGCGAGGATTTTGTCGCCGGCGACGCCAAGCTGCCGCTGCGCGCCGTCGTCTGCATGGCCGCCTACCGCAAGTTCAGCGGTCTGTATGACCTGACCGTGCTGGCCGTCTCGGTGGACCAGCCGCGCCAAGGCGTGCTCGGCCGCCTCAACGTCAGTGCCGTGAGTTTTGACAATGCCCAGCGCCTGGCCCGCCAGTACCTGCAAGGCTTCTCCAGCGAGGCCGCCCAATGAGCCAGCACGACTACCCCGAATTGACCGACATCGCTCCCGAACACGAAGACGCCAGCATCCAGGCGCCCGCCCCTGCGCAAGACGCGCAAGAGCCCGAGGGCGCGGTGCTGGAGCTGGTCGAGCGCGGCCACCGCCTGGCCATGGCCCTGCCGGTGTATGCCTGGCCCTGCACCATCGGCCGCGCCGCCACCAATGACCTGGTGCTGACCGACCCCAGCATTGGCCCCAGCCATGTGCGCCTGCACCAACCCAATGCGGGCCACCCTAATGCGGGCCAATACGAGGTCGAGGTACTCGACAACACCAATGGCGTCTGGCATGGCCGGCGCCACTACAGCGCCGGCGAGCGCTTTGTCTGGCAGCCCGGCCAGCGCCTGACCCTGGGCCGGGGCGTGCAGCTGAACCTGCGCAGCACCGCCCAGCCCTTGCCCGCCACCCAGCGCTGGCGCCCGTTCTCACGCGCCCAAGGGCTGCTGACGGCCATGGCCCTGGTGCTGCTGGTACTGCTGTCGGCCTGGACCACCTGGCTGGGCGCCACCGAAACCGGTGCCCTGGCCCGCCAGCTGCCCGCCATCCTGCTGTGGATGCTGGGCGGCCTGCTGGTCTGGACCCTGGGCTGGTCGATGATGGGCAAGCTGTTCACCGGGGTGACCGGCTTCTGGCGCCATGTCTGCATTGCCTCGGTCGGCATGGTCGCCATGGCCTTGCTCGATGTGCTGCTGTCGGTGACGGGCTTTGCCATGTCCTGGCCCATGCTCAGCCGCTTTGCCAGCCTGGCGTCCTTCAGCTTGATGGCCGTGGTCATCTGGTTCCACCTGCGTGCAGCGACCCTGGTATCGGCCCGCACCCTGGCGCTGGCCGTTGGCGGTCTGCTGGTGCTGGGCATCGGCGCCAAGCTGGGCCTGCAGTGGCAGACGCAAAAGCGCCTGGGCGACAACCTCTACATGTCCACCATGCTGCCGCCTGAATGGCGCTGGGCGCCCACTACCTCGGTGGACCAGTTCATGCAAGGCACGGACAGGATGCGCGAGCAGCTGCAAAACCGCAGCCAGCTGGAAAAAGACGATGACGAGGAAGGCGACGACAGCGGTCTCGATTGAGCAGGGATGCGGCGGGGCAGGCCGCAGCCCTGTGACTGACAAACTGGCGGCGGCCCGCTAGCATCGAGGGACTCGACCTGATTCCCAAAGGACCAAGATGCAGTACCGCCAGCTGGGCGCCAGCCCTCTCCAAGTCTCCGCCCTCTGCCTGGGCACGATGATGTTCGCCGACCAGACCGATGCCCAGGAGGCGGCCGCCATCGTCGCCGATGCGCGCGCCCAGGGCGTCAACTTCATCGACACCGCCGATATCTACAGCAAGGGCGAATCCGAGCGCATGGTCGGCCAGCTGCTGCAGGGCCAGCGCGATGACTGGGTGCTGGCCACCAAGCTCGGCAACCCCATGGGCAGCCAGCCCAACGAAGGCTATTACTCACGCACCTGGATGCTGCGCGAGGTGGAGGCCAGCCTGCGCCGCCTGCAGACCGACCGCATCGACATCCTCTACCTGCACCGCGACCGCGCCGGCCTGCAGTTGCATGAGCCGCTGTATGCGCTCAAGCACCTGATCGACAGCGGCAAGATTCTGTACTGGGGCCTGTCCAACTTTCGCGGCTGGCGCATCGTCGAAGCCGTCTACACCGCGCGCGAGATCGGCCTGCCGCCGCCCGTCGTCTGCCAGCCCTACTACAACCTGCTCAACCGCATGCCCGAGACCGACATCCTGCCCGCCTGCGCGCAGTTCGGCATCGGCGTCGTGCCCTTCAGCCCCATCGCACGGGGCGTTCTCTGCGGCAAGTACCAGCCCGGCATGGAGCCGCCCAAGGACAGCCGCGCCGGCCGCCAGGATGCCCGCATCCTGCAGACCGAGTTCCGCCCTGAATCCCTCGTGATCGCCCAGCAGGTGCAGCAGCACGCCGAGCAGCAAGGCATCAGCGCCGCGCAGTTCGCCACCGCCTGGGTGCTGGCCCATAACGCCATCAGCTCGGTCATCGCCGGCCCGCGCACCTTGAAGCAGTGGCAGGACTACCAGCCGGCACTGAACTACCAGATCAGCCTGGAAGACGAGCGCCTGGTCAACGGCCTGGTCAGCCCCGGCCACCCGTCAACGCCCGGGTACAACGATCCGGCGCATCTGTGGCCGCAGGGGCGGCTGGTTTAAGCCTCGTCAGTCCAGCCCACGCACCAGCGATATCGCCTCATCCACCCGGTCCACCGCGTGGATGGTGATGCCCTCGATCGGCTTCTTGGGCGCATTGGCCTTGGGCACGACGGCAACGGTAAAGCCCAGCTTGGCGGCTTCCTTCAGGCGCTCCTGCCCGCGCGGTGCGGGGCGCACTTCGCCGGCCAGGCCCACCTCGCCAAAGGTGATAAAGCCCTTGGGCAGGGCCTTGCCGCGCAGGCTGCTGGTGATGGACAGCATGACGGCCAAGTCGGCCGCAGGCTCGCCAATGCGCACACCGCCGACGGCGTTGACGAAGACATCCTGGTCGGCACAGGCCACGCCGGCATGGCGGTTGAGCACGGCCAGCAGCATGGCCAGGCGGTCGCGGTCCAGGCCCACCGACAGGCGGCGCGGGCTAGGGCCACCGCTGTCGACCAGCGCCTGGATCTCGACCAAGAGCGGGCGGGAGCCTTCCAGGGTCACCAGCACGCAGCTGCCGGGCACCGGCTCGCTGTGCTGGCTCAGAAAGATGGCGCTGGGGTTGCTCACGCCCTTGAGGCCTTTTTCCGTCATCGCGAACACGCCGATCTCGTTGACGGCGCCAAAGCGGTTCTTGATGGCCCGCACCAGGCGGAAGCTGCTGTGCGTATCGCCCTCAAAGTACAGCACGGTATCGACCATGTGTTCCAGCACGCGCGGACCGGCCAGCGCGCCTTCCTTGGTCACATGGCCCACCAGCACCACCGCAATGCCGGTGCTCTTGGCCATGCGGGTCAGGTGGGCCGCGCATTCACGCACCTGGGCCACCGAGCCGGGGGCCGAGCTGAGCTGGTCCGAGTACATGGTCTGGATCGAATCGATGATGACGATGGCCGGCTGCGTGCTCTCGCAGGTCGCCAGGATCTTCTCCAGCTGGATCTCGCTCAGCACATCGACCTGGCTGTTGTCCAACCCCAGCCGGCGCGAGCGCAGTGCCACCTGGGCACCGCTCTCTTCACCGGTCACATAGAGCGCGGGCAGGCCCTGGCGCTGCAGTGCATCCACGGCCTGCAGCAGCAAGGTGGATTTGCCGATGCCCGGATCGCCACCGATCAGCACCACACCGCCTTCGACAATGCCACCGCCCAGCACCCGGTCCAGCTCGGCAATGCCGCTGGGGGTGCGCGCCACTTCGGTGGCCTCGATGGCGGCGAGGGGCGTGACGGCCTGGGCCTGGCCGGCATAGCCGGTGCGGCCGGTCTGGCTCAGGCGGTTCTTGCCGCCACCCGCCGATTCGGCGGCACTCTCCACCAAGGTGTTCCAGGCATTGCAGGACGGGCACTTGCCCAACCAGCGCGGGCTGGAGCCGCCGCATTCGCTGCAGATGTAAACGGATTTCTCTTTGGCCATGGCGTGGATGTTTCGGTACAGACACCCATGGTAACGGCGAGCGCAGCGCGGCGCCGGCAAATCGATTAGCATCCCCAGGCCATACGGCAGACAGCCACTCACCAACACCCGCACCGCCCCCGAAGGAGACCCATGAGCCAAGACCTGACCCTGTACTACGCCCCCGGCACCTGCGCACAGGCCGTGCTGATTGCCTTGCACGAGGCAGGCGCCGCCTTCCAGGCCCAGCGCCTGAACATGGCCGAAGGTGCACAGCGCACGCCCGCCTACCTGGCCATCAACCCCAAGGGCCGCGTGCCTGCGCTGGTCACCCCGCAAGGCGTGCTGACCGAGACGGCCGCGCTGCTGCTCTATGTGGCGCAAACCCACCCCGACCAACAACTGGCGCCGCTGAGCGACCCGTTTCAACTCGCCCGCATGCAGGAGTTCAACAGCTACCTGGCCTCGACCGTGCACATCAGCCATGCCCACCGCCCCCGCGCAGCACGCTGGGCCGATGACGAGGCCGCACAAAAGGCCATGCAGGCCAAGGTGCCGCAGAACATGCGCGATGCCTTTGCACTGATCGAGCAGCACTACCTGGGCGACAAAACCTGGGTGATGGGTGAGCAGTACACCGTGGCCGATGGCTACCTGTTCACGATGGCCGGCTGGCTCAAGAGCGACAGCGTCGATATCAACGAGTTCCCGCGCGTGGCCGCGCACTACGCCCGCGTGGCGGCACGGCCTGCGGTGCAGGCGGCACTGGCCCAGAGCGCTTAAGGCTGGTATTCAGCCGGATCGAGGTGCTCGACCGGTGGCGCGGGTGGCTGCGACACGCCCGCCACCGGCTCCCAGCCTGAGCCGTTCCAGTCATGCGTGGCCGCTTCGCGCTGGTAAAAGCGGGCCAGCAACTGGGCACCGGCGGTGCTGCAGGCCTGGCCAGCAATGCCGGCGCTGTAGACCGCCTCATAGGCGAGTGGATGCGGAATCTTGCCAACGACCCGCACCTCGGCAGAACGGGGCAGCTCGCTGCGCAGCAGCAGGCCCAGTTCCGCATCGCCCCGGGCCACCAGCTGCGCCACCTGGGGGCCAAACACCTTGATGCTCTTGGGCAGCACCTTGGCATTCAAATCCAGTTCAGGAAACAGCTTTTGCTCGATAAAGTCGCCGCCATCGGCCGAGGGGTAGGCGATGCTGCGGGTCGCCTCCAGCATGTCCTTCGCGTCTTCGGTGTCTTTGAGCACGGGCAGTGGGCGGCCTGCCTGCACGATGGCGATCAGCGGTGAGCGCACCACGTCATAAAGACGACCCTGGCGTACCAGGCCATGCGCCTGCAACAGCTGCAACACGGGGCGCGGCGCCAACACCAGATCGACACAGCGCGCCTGCTGCAGGTACTGCATCAGCTCCTGCGCCACCACATGCGGCGCGCCATAGCCGGGCTCGGCACGGATCTGGGTGGGGATCATCAGCTGACCGGCCAGCGCCCGGTGCACGGGCACAAAGCCCTCTGTCATCAGCAGCTGCACCGGCAGGCTGGCATGGGCCAGGCTTGGTTCCGCATCGGGCTGCGGCGGCTCGGAGGCACAGCCCGCCAGCACCGCAGCGGCACAGCTGAGCAAGAAGGAGCGGCGAAGAGGCATCAGGCGCATGCCGGCATTATCAGACAGCCGCGCCCATGTCCTCTAACCTGCCCCTTAATTCACCACGTTCAACAGGCGCCAGTCGATGTAGTTGTCCGCGCGGGTCGGGATGCTGACCTTCTTGCTGGCTGCCCAGGGGGTGATCAGGTTGAACAGCGGGATGTGCGAGATGGCCTTGTGCTCGTTGAGCAGCACCTTCTCGATCAACTGGTTGCGCAGCTTCAGATCGGTCTCGGTCTTGACGCGCTCGATCATCGCATCCTGCTGCGGGTCGGAGAAGCGGCCCAGGTTGAAGTTGCCATCACCGCTGCCGCCAGGCGAGCGCAGCAGCGCCTGCAGGCTGTAGTAGGCATCAAAGGTCGGTACCGACCAGCCCAGCAGGTAGACGCTGGCTTCGTAGCGCTGGATCATCGGGAAGTAGGTGGCAAACGGGTAGGTGCGCAGCTTGGCCTTGATGCCCACCTTGGCCCACTGGGCGCTGATGGCCTGGCAGAGCTGCTCATCGCTGGGGTAGCGGCCGGCTGGGCAGGAGAACTCAAACTCAAAGCCATCCGGGTAGCCCGCCTGGGCCAGCAGCTTCTTGGCGCCTTCCGCATCAAAGGCCAGGCGCTGGTCGGCCTGCTTGGTCCAGCCATTCACATGGTGGGCGATCAAGGTGCCGGTGGGCTGGGCCAGGCCGCGCATCACCACGCGCTGGATGGTGCCCATGTCGATGGACTGGTACAGTGCCTGGCGCACGCGCACATCCTTGAACGGGTTCTTGCCCTTGACGCTGGACTGCGGCAACTCGTCGCGGTACTGGTCCATGCCCAGGAACAGGGTGCGGTCAGCCGCAGACTCCAGTACCTGCAGGTTGGGCGCCTGCTTGATGCGCTGCAGGTCATTCATGCTCGGGTCGATGATGAAATCCACCTCGCCCGACAGCAGCGCTGCGGTGCGCGTGGCGTCCGACTTGATCGGCGTGTACACCGCCTGCGTGATGTTGCTGGGGTACTGGGTCTTGCCCCACCACTGCGGGTTGCGCTTGAGCACCAGGCGCGAATCCTGCGACCAGCTGTCGAGCACATAGGGGCCAGTGCCCAGCGCATGGCGGTGGGCATAGTTCTCGTCCTTGGCCTTGATGTCCTTGGGCACCTCGGACTGGTGCTGCACCGCCCAGGGCTTGCTCATGATGCGCAGCTCGGTCAGCTGGTTGACCAGCACCGGGTTGGGCACGTCGGAGAAGATATCCAGGGTGCGGGCATTGACCACCTCGATGCGGTCGATGCCCTGGGTGTAGACCACAAAGCCGGAGCTCTTGGACTTGGCCCGCTCCAGCGAGAACTTGACGTCATCGGGGGTCAGCGGCGAGCCATCGCTGAAGGTCACGCCTTCGCGCAAGGTGATGCGCAGCTGCTTGGGATTGATGCGCTCCCACTTGGTGGCCAGCGAAGGCTCGGGCTTCTGGGTCTGGCTGTTGTACTCGACCAGCGCTTCGTAGACCGCGCGGTGCACCGAGTTGTTGACCCCTACATTCTGCGCATGGATGTCCCAGGACGACAGATCGGCCGAGCGGGTCCAGCGGAAGTTCGATGCCTGAGCAGAAAATGCCATGCTGGCCACTGCGCCGGCGATGGCCAGTGTGCAGACGCTGCGCGCCCAGCCGTTGCGGCCTTGCAGATAAGTGGTGGGTTGCATCACAGAGTCCTTCATTCCATGCAAAAAATCAAAACGCCGCACTATGGCAGTGCAGCCCGGCCCCGCCAACGATTTATTCGTTGTATCGATATGGGCCCGGCGCTGACTACTTTCTGGTAGCGGCTGCGGTGCAGGCCAGTGTAACGGGGGCGCTAAAGCCAGATGCCGCCTAGGCCGACGCGCGCCAGGCCAGCGCCAGGGCACCCGCATCGCAGGGCAGATCGCTCAAAACCATATGCGCATTCCAGCCAGGTCGGCGATCATGAACTTCGGTCAACGCCAGCCCGGCGCATTTGAGCTGGGCCTCCAGCCTCGCCCATTGCCGGGCAAAGCCGCGCTGCCAGTCCATGCGCTGCAAGCCCGCCAGCGCAGCGGCGGCATCGGGCTCCAGGTACAGGGCAGCCACCGCCGGCCAGCCAGCGGCATCGATATCGGTGTGTGCATCACCAGGCGGGCCCTGCACATCAATGCCGACGCGGCCCTCTTGTGTGCAAGCCCAGACCGCCATCGCATCTGCATAGCTGATGGACAGCTGCCAGCCCGGCAGCATCTGTCCGTTGCGCAGCAGCTGCGGGGCCTGGCCGGCGCGGCGTTGCACCGCCAGTTGTGCTGGTACACAGCCCAGCTGCGGCGCCAAGGTCTCGCCAATGGCCCGGTAGACGGCCTCGCGCAGGGCCTCGCGCGGCAGCAGGTTGGATGGGGGTGCGGCCACCGTCAGCACCTGGGCCTGTACCCGGCCCTGCAGCGCTGGCGGCAAGGCCAGCGGCTGCACTGTCCATTTCAGCCCTAAGCCCGCCATGGCGCGGCCGGTGCGCCTTGCCAGCGGGTGCCGGCCGGCAGGCGCTCACCCTTCATCACCAGGGTCATGGGGCCCAGCTGCACGCCATCGCCCACCTCGGCGCTGTAGAGCACGGTGCAGCGTGCGCCCACCGTCACCCGCTCGCCAATCACCACGTCGTCCACCTTCATCACCCGGTCTTCAAACAAATGGGTTTGCGGGCAGGACAGCGCATTGAGCTCGCTGTGCGCGCCAATGGTCACGCAGTCGTGCTCGGTGATGTCGGTGGTGTCCAGGTAGGCGCTGCTGGCAATCTTGCTGCCCAGCAGGTTCATCGCCAGGTTGAGCCAGGGCGTGCCACGCAGGTAGCGCAAGAAGTTGGGCACCGCAATGCCTTCGTACATGCTGGTGGTCGCCTCGGACAGCCAGACAAAAGGCGTCCACATCGGCGCAGCCTTTTTGCGGTAGCGCCCCACCAGCAGCCACTTGAACAGCGCCACCGCCCAGAAGGCCCCCAGACCAAACACCATGCCGGCGATGGCCAGATCCAGCACCACCGCGCCCCAGCGGCCGGCAGCAGCCAGCGGCATGGCATCGAGCACGATCGCATAACCGGCGGCAATCACCAGCGCATGGGGCGCGCCAATGCGGAAGGCCTCGACCAGGCCCCGGCCCAGCACGCGGCGGCGCGATGGGGCAAAGGTCAAATGGTCGGGGTAGCCCTGCACCACTTCGCGCGCCGGCAGGTTGATGGCCGGCGAGCCAATCCAGGTCTGGTTGGCCTGCATGTCGGCATTGCGCGGCACGGCCGACATCACACCGATCAGCACCCCCTCGGGGATGGTCGAGCCATCGGGCACATAGGCGCCATTGCCGATAAAGCTGCGGCGCGACACCACGGTAGGCTGCACCGTCATGTAGCCGCCGTCGATGCGCTCATCGCCCAGCATCACCGCATCGGCCACAAAGCATTCGTCGCCCAGGGTCAGCATGTCAGGCACCACGCCCAGCGCGGTGGAGAGCTCGGTGCGCTTGCCTACCTTGGCGCCCAGCATGCGGTACCAGCTGGCCGAAAACACCGTGGCATAGATGCCGTGCAAGGTGGCCAGGCTGCCTTCCTGGATCTGGTTGGTGAGCCACTTGCCCAGGTAGCGGCCGCTGTGCACCGACCAGGTGCCCGGCTTCAGCCGGGGCAGGAACAGGTAGCGGACCAGGGCCGCCACCAGCATGGTGCAGACCACCAGCACCAGGCTGGCTGGCAGCGCCAGCACAAAGAACTTGAAGAAGCGCAGGATAAAGGCACCCAGTGCATCGACAGTGCCGTCTTCGATCAAAGGCCGCACCGAGATCGCGTCCACATCCAGCCAGTCGATCAGCAGGAACGCCGGGAACACGGGCATGAAGAACAGGGTGGCGATGCTCAGGCCGCCCACCGCATAGACCAGCATTTCCCAGACGCGCCAGGCGGCGCTGGGGCGCACGCGCTCGGGCATGCAGCTGGTGTCAAAGTCCGAGACCGGCTGGGCGGGCGAGCCCGTCCAGACGCTGCGCTCGGGCTGCACCTGGCCATCGCTGAGGCTGGACTGCCCTTCCAGATGGGCCCAGTCGCCCAGGCGGGTATTGCCCTCCAGCACCACATAGGAGCCAATGCAGGCCTCGGCGCCGATATCGACCGTGCCCAGCAGCAGCCAACCGCCTTCGACCCGGGCATTCTCCAGGCTCACCACATTGCCCACGCTGGCACCCGAGCCAATGCGCAGCAGATCGGGGGCGCGCACCGTCATCGAGCCCAGCACCACATCCTTGCCAACCTTGGCGCCCAGCGCACGCAACCACAGCGGGAACAGCGAGGAGCCGGTGATCATGCCCACGGGCACGGCCTCGATCAGCCGGTCCGCCAGCCACCAGCGGTAATAGGTCATCCCCCAGAGCGGATAGCGCCCCGGCTTGAGCCGGCCGGCAATCAGCCATTTGCCGGCCCAGGCCACGACAAACTCCAGCACCGTGGCCAGCGCAAAGGCCAGCACCGACACCGCAATGGCCACGGCCACTGAGTCGTTTTCGTCCCCGGTGAAGAAGTGGTAGGTGAAGAACGGCGCCAGCCATTGCGCCATCTTGACCAGCACCAGCAGCGGAATCGCCACCGCCTGCGCGGCGCCACAGCGCCAGCGGCGCAGCGCCGAGTGCTCGCGGAAAGCGCGCGGCGCCGCAGCCGGCTCATCACCCGCCAGCATGTTGGCCTGCAAGGCCTCGGCAATTGCGCCCACGCGGCGCTGCTGGTAGATGGTGCTGACGGTGGCCTGCGCAAAGCGCGTATCGGCGCGCAGCATCGAGGTCAGGCGCGCGGCAAACAGCGAATGGCCACCCAGGTCGCTGAAGAAATCCAGCGAACGGCGGATGGGCTGGCCCGGGAAGATCTTGGCCAGCGCGGCAAACAGCAGTTCCTCGGCCGGGGTCTCGGCGGTGTCCGAGTCACCGCTGTCAACAGCGGCGCTCAGCTCGGCGGCGCGCAGCGCCTTGCGGTCGATCTTGCCCGAGGTCAGGCGCGGCATCAGCGCCAACGTTTCAAACCGGGCCGGCACCATATAGGGCGGTAGGCGCTCGGCCAGCGCGCTGCGCAGTGCGGCATGGCTGGGGGGCGTGTCCAGCGGCACATAAAAGGCCACCAGCTGGTCGATGCCATCGTCCTTGCGCAGCAGCACCGCCGTGGTGCCCACACCGGGCTGCTGGGCCAGCACGGCCTCGATCTCGCCCAGCTCCACGCGGAACCCGCGGATCTTCACCTGGTCATCGGCCCGGCCCAGGCACTGCATCTGGCCTTTCTCATCAATGCGCGCCAGGTCGCCGGTGCGGTAGAGGCGCGTGTCATGCGGCCCGGCCGACCAGGGGTTGTCCAAGAACTTCTCGGCCGTCAGCTCGGGCCGGCCCAGGTAGCCGGCGGCCACGCCGGGGCCGGTAATGCACAGCTCGCCCACCTCACCGGCCGGCAAGCCCACCAACTGGGGTGCCGTGCCTGCAGGAAAGCTGTCCGCCTCGATCACCTGCACCACCACCATGCTGTAGTTGGGCAGCGGCGTGCCGATGGTGACGGGCTCGCCCGCCTTCAGCTCGGCCAGGCTGGCCGATACGGTGGCCTCGGTGGGACCATAGGTGTTGAACAGCTGCCGGGGCGCGCCGGTGCTGGAGCGGGCCCAGCGATCAACCAGGGCCTCGGGGCACATCTCGCCACCCAGGTTGATGATGCGCAGGCTGGGCACATCCTGGGCAAACAGCGCCAGCAAGGTGGGCACGGCATGCAGCACGGTCACCTGCTGGTCCAGCAAGGCCTGCGGCAGCGCCTCGGGGTCACCGGCAATCTCGCGCGGCGCAATCCATAAGGTGGCGCCCACCAGGTAGCTGATCCAGATCTCCTCGAAGGACATGTCAAAAGCCACCGAGAAGCCCTGGTAGACCTTGTCGCCCAGGCGCACACCCAGGCGCGCATTCTCGCTGCGCAAAAAGTGGCAGATGCTGCCCTGGTTGATGGCGATGCCCTTGGGCTTGCCGGTCGAGCCACTGGTATAGATCACATAGGCGGGATCGCTGGGCTGGGCATTGCTGCGCCGGCGCGCTGCGGTGCCGGCGGGCAGCTCGGCCAGCAGGTCGGTGTCGGTCAGCAGCGGGCACAGCACCTGGGCATTGCGCAGGCCCTGCTGGGGCGTGGCGGCGGCCATCAGCAGTGCCTTGGCGCCGGCGTCTTCCAGGCAGGTCGCTATGCGTTCGGGGGGTGTTTCGCTGTCAAAGGGGAGCCAGGCGGCGCCCGTTTTGGCAATGGCCAGCTGCAGGCTGAGCAGCGCAATGCCGCGTGGCAGCCACAGGCCCACCATGTCGCCCGGGCCAATGCCGGCCTCGATCAGCCGGTGTGCCGCGCGGCTGGCGTCGGCATCGAGCTGGGCATAGGTCAACTGCCGCGTGCCGGCAATCAGCGCAACTTGCTCGGGGTGGGCATAGGCGGTGGCCTCCAACACATCGGCCAGCACCTCGTGGCGCAACAAATCAGGGCGCTCGGGCCCCCGCAAAACAACAGTCTCAGACATGGCAGCAATACCCGGCAGCTGCAGAAGGCGCAGGCGCACCGCCTTTCTGCACATAACGCCCCAGAATGGGGCATTTGCGCATTATGCGGCTGTACCAATGCTTGCTAACCCGGGATCACCCCCGCAAGGGCCGGCCTGAGGGCTGAGCACAACGCTTTGGCCCGTGTTTAAGCCCGGCCTAATCTGCGGCTGTGGCTTGCGCTGCGGCGGCCGGCAGCACGGCATCGGCCGACCAGCCCCCGCCCAGCGCGCGGTACAGCGCAATCTGGTTGTCCAGCCGGCTCTGGCGCAGGTTGACCAGCTCGGTCTCGGCCTGGAACAGGTTGCGCTGGGCGTCAATCTGCTCCAGGTAGGAGGCATAGCCCGCCTCATAGCGGTCCTTGGCATAGCCCAGGGTCTGGGCCAGCACGGCGCGGCGGCGCTCGGCGGCCTGCTCCTGCTCGGCCAGGCGCTGCACGCCGACCAGCGCGTTTTCCACATCGCCCAAGGCCGAGAGCACCGCGCCCCGGTAGGCGTAGGCGGCCTGGTCGCGCTGGGCCGTAGCCGCATCGTACTGGGCATCAAGCCGGCCGCCATCAAACAGCGGGGCCAGCACGCTGGCGCCCAGGCTCCAGACATTGATCGGGTTGTACTGCAGCGCATTGACAAACAGCCGCCCTGCACTGGCGCTGAGGTTGAGCTGGGGCAGGTAGGCGGCGCGGCTGGCACGCAGGCTGGCATCGCTGGCGGCCAGGTTCAGCTCGGCCTGCACCAGGTCAGGCCGGCGGCGCAGCAGGGTCGACGGCAGCGCAGCGGGCACCACCGGCATCTGCAGGCGGGCAAAGCCCTGGCCGTCGGCCGCAGCGGTATCCCGCACGGCGGGCACATCGCCGGCCAGCAATTGCAGCGCGTTGTACTGCCGCGCAATCGCCAGCTCCAGCGGCGGGATCTGGCCCTGGATGGCCTCGTACTCTGCCTGCGCCTGGGTCACCTGCAGGCGCGAGATATAGCCCACCGATTCCTGGTCACGGGCCAGTTGCAGCGCGGTGCTCCGGGTCTGCAGGGTCCGGCGCGTCTGGGCCAGTTGCGCCTCGCGGCCCAGCAGGTCGACATAGGCCTGGGCCGTGGTGGCCGCCACCGTCAGAGCCACCGCATCGCGGTCGGCCTGGCTGGCGCGGTACTGCAGATCGGCCGCCGTGCTGCGGTCGCCCAGGCGGCCCCAGAGATCGGGCTCCCAGCTGGCCTGCAGCTGGGGCTGGATGGAGCGGCTGGTGGTGATGCCCGAGGTGGTCAAGGTGTGGGTGGCGCCCACATTGCTGCCCAGAGACAGGTTGGGTTGCAGCGCGGCATCAGCCGCCGCGAGCTGGGCGCGGGCTGCGGCCACGCGGGTGCCTGCTACCTGCAGGTTGGCATTGCGGGCCAGCGCGGCCTGCACATAGTGGTTGAGCTGTTCATCGCCAAAGGCCTGCCACCAGGCGGCGGGCACGGCGGCCTCCGGCCCGCTGGTGGCAGCGGCCTCGGTCTGCGCCCAGGCGCTGGGCACGGTCACGGCGACATCGGCGGGTGCCTGGCGCAGCGCCGGTGCGCAACCAGCCAGCAGCATGGCCATGCCCAGGGTGGTCAGCGTGGTCCAGGCCGAACCGCGCACTAGCGGGCTGCGGGTCATGGCCGGTCTCCTTGGGCAGCGGCCTTGGCGGCGCGCGTGTCCACATGCACTTCAACCGACATGCCCGGGCGCAGGCGGGCGGCCAGCGGCTGGTTTGGGTCAATCGCAATGCGGATCGGCAGGCGCTGCACGATCTTGATGAAGTTGCCCGAGGCGTTGTCAGCCTTGATGACGCTGAACTCCGAGCCGGTGGCCGGTGCCATCTGCTCGATATGGCCTCTCAGCTCGGCGCCTTCCAGCGCATCGACATAAAAGCTGGCGGCCTGGCCCTGCTGCATGTGGGCGATCTGGGTTTCCTTGAAGTTGGCCACCACCCAGAGCTGCTCGGGCACCAGGAACAGCAGCTGCGTGCCCGAGGCCACGTACTGGCCCAGGCGCACCGAGGCTTCGCTGATCTGGCCATCGCGCGGCGCACGCACCACCGTGTTGTCCAGGTCGATCTGGGCCAGGCCCAGCTGGGCTTCGGCGGCCTTCACCTGGGCCTCCAGGCTGGCACGTGCTACCTGGGTGGATTTGATGCTTTGCTCGCCAATGCGGATATCGGCCTGCGCCTTTTGCACATTGGCCTTGGCCAGCTGGCTGGTGGCGCGGGACTGGTCGCGCTCGCGCAGCGACACCGAGCCGCGTGCGGCCAGGTCCTCGACCCGCTGCAGATCGGCCGCCGCACGGCGGGCTTCGGCATCCACCGCCGACAGGCTGGCCTGGCGCGCGCCCAGGTTGGCACGGTTTTGCGCCTGGGTCTGGTCCGAGTTGGCCAGTTGCGCGCGGGCATTGTCCAGCTGCGCCTGGGCCTGGGCCACTTTTTCGGCATAGATACGGTCATCGATGCGCAGCAGCACATCGCCGCGTTTGACATGCGCATAGTCCTGCACATTCACCTCGGTCACATAGCCGCTGACCTGGGGCGCCAGCACGGTGATCTGGCCGCGCACATAGGCGTTGTCGGTGCGCATCATGTCGGAGGCAAAGGGCGGCAGCTTCCAGGCCCAGAGCACCAGCAGCACGCCGGCCAAGGCGACGACCGCCATCGTCAGTACCGCGCGGCGGCTGGGCCGGATCAGCTTGGCCGTTGGCGATGCGGCAGGCGCAGCGGCGGGCACGGGCGCAGCAGGCGCTGGCGTGGCTTGGGGGGCTGCAGGTTCCGCTGTGGCAGCGGGGGCAGCGTTAGGTGTGGGTTTTTCAGTATCAGACATTGTTGTTGCTTTGTAGATAAGGATCGAAAAGGGGGTGGGGATCAGACGGGAGCCGGCAGCTCGCCTCGGCGCCGCGCCAGCCAGGCCAGAATGCGCTGGCGCAGCACGCGGTAGAACGCCCAGGCCAGGAAGGCCAGCGCCATTGCGCCAATCACGCGGAACACATCGTTGAAGGCGCGCACTGCCGCCTCACGCCGGATCACCTGCACCAGCTGGGCCTGGCTTTGGGCGCCGCGCTGCACCGGGTCGGTGATGGTGCGGCCCAGGGACTGGGATTGCTGGGCCAGGCGCTGCGCGACCAAGGGGTTGGTCACCGGCATATCGGCCGCAATCGCCTGGGTGTAGAGCTGGGCGCGCTGCTGCTGGATGCTGCCCAGCAGCGCGGGGCCGAGCAGGCCGCCCAGGCTTTGGGTGACCGAGAACAGCACCACAAAGGTGACCATGTGGTCCAGCCCCTTGCCCAGCGCACGCTGGATGCCGATCATCATCACCGGCCCCATGAACAGCGCCGCCGAGAACGCAATCAGGAACTGGCTGAAGAAAAAATCATGCGGGCGGCTCAGGCTGGTGGAGTGCAGATCCAGCCAGCCGCCCACGCCGATCAGCAGGATCGAGGTCAGAATCTGCGGCAGGATGGCCTGGGGGCTGAAGGTGGCCGCACCGACAATGACACCCAGCAGCATGCCGACAAAGATCACGCCGTACAGCGCCTGCAACTGCTCGGGCACCACGCCCATCGCGCGCAGCAGGCCCACCACGCCATAGTTCTGCTCCGAGATCATGAAACGCATCATGATGGCGCCAGCCATGAAGGTCAGCGTCGTGGGGTGCATCAGCCAGCGCAGCTGGATCAGCGGCGTGCGGCGGCTGTATTCCAGCAGCGCCGCCAGCGCAAACAGCACCAGCGAGGCGATCAGCGCATAGGCCAGCCAGGGGGCGTTGAACCACCAGGCATTCACACCCTGGGCCAGCACCGCGCACAGCAGGCCCACCGCAGGCGCAACCAGCAAAAAGGTCACAAAGTCCAGCGGCTCGAACACATGGATCTGCAGGCCCCGTGGCAGCTTGAGCACCACCACGGCGGCAAAGGCCATCAGCGCCAGGCCTGCCTCAAAAGCATACAGATGGGGCCAGGGGTTGACGTTGACCAGCGAGGGCGACAGCACCCAGGCCAGCGGCACGGCGATCGAGGACATGTTCATGCCCAGGATGAAGGCCGAGGGCACCTTGGAGGCCGGAAAGCCCTGCATCACATACATGACGGCCAGCGAGGTGGTGGTGGCACCGGCAAAACCGGCCACAGCCCGCACCACGATGGACATGGTGTAGCCCTCGACAAACACGTGCAGCAAGGCCAACAGCGCATAAATGCCCAGGCCCCATTCGGCAAACACCCGCAGGCCCAGCTGCTGGCGGCTTTTGAAGACCAGCAGGTTGGCCGTCACATTCACCATCACATAGGCTGCAGGCAGCCAGGCGGCCTCAACCGCCGTCAAGCCCAGCTGGCCCTGGATCGAGGTCAGATTGGCCGTGACCAGGCCATTGCCCAGACCACCGACCAGACCGACAAACAGGCCCACCATGATGTAGGCCAGGCGCCGGGGCAGCGTGTGCTGCAGCCGCGCGGGCGAGCCCGGCAGCACGGGGCGCTCATGCGTCTCCCAATCCGGGGGTTGCTCGACATAGCGAAAGGCGGGCGCGTTCATACCGCCTCCCTGGCATCCACGCGCAGGCCTTCGGTGATCAGCTGCCAGGCGCGGTCGCTCAGCTGCAGGCGCTCAGCCGGTGTGCGGCCCCGCCGCGCCGCGCTGAACATGCCCACGATCAGCAGCAGATCAGCGCCCTGCAAATCCTCCCGGCAGCGCCCTGCCGCCTTGGCCTGCAGCAGCAAGGGCGTCACCAGTGCCAACAGGCGCGCGCGCAGATCGACGACCAAGGGGTCATCGAGCGGCAGCGAACGCCAGTAATCGGTCAGCGGCACGGTCAGCACCGAGTCATGGGCCCACAAGCGCAGAAACTCGAACAGCGCATCGGCATCGCCCGTCTCGCTCAAGGCCTGGGCCTTGGCGGCCAGCCGCTCCAGGATATGGATCAGCAAGGCCCGCAGCAGCTCGGACCGGTCCGCAAAATTGCGGTACAGCGTTGTGCGGCTCACCCCCGCCCGCTCCGCCACCACATCCAAAGCCACCGTCACCCCCTGCTCGGTAAACACATGCAGGGCCGCATCGAGCAACTGGCTGCGGTGGGCCAGCGCATCACTGCGGGGTTGGCGTTCTTTGGGGGTCATGGTAAGCAGGCAAAAGCATTAAACGTACAAAACTGTACGCTAATTGCACGCGGCCTGCACAAACCCTGGTGACGTCAGGGTAAACCCGTGGGTTAATTTTATTTATAGATTTACGATCTGTGGGGAAAAAACTAATATCTATGAATGCCTCGCCAAAATACGCCGCCCTCGGACTATCCAGACATCGTGCTGCAGCAGATCAAGCATCTGGCTCTGAACATTGCGATTGCGCGCAAACGGCGGGGTGAATCACAGGCGCAATGGGCCATGAGGCTGGGCGTTTCACAACCCACGATGGCCCGTATTGAACGCGGTGACCCATCCGTGGCCATGGCGTCCTATGTGATGTGCATCTGGTTGATCAATCCACGCAGTTCTCTGGCGGAACTTATTACGCCGCAGAATGACCATGGCGCGCTGGAGAAAGAAATAGCGAGAGTTCGGAGCAAGCGCTCACCTAGCAAACGATCCAACGCCTATAACGCAAGTGCTGATGACGCTCAACCAGAAGAGGGACTGCCTAGCCAGACAGGACCAGCCATCTCACCGCTGAAAAAGATGTTATCCACGCAGACAGGCCCTACTTTTACAAGTACCCACCCGGGTATTGCAGCGCTGCTTAATAAGTCTGGCCCCAAAGAGAGATGAGCGAACTGCAGCCAGCATCGACCGCGACGCGCTCAGGCTGCAAAGGCAGGTCTTTCTTTAAAGCCTGCGGGGCTGGCTGAAACCTTCAGAAGTGATGGCGCTGCGCCCACCCAGCCCTTGGAAGATTTGCCTATTTTTGAGGCAGCTCAGTGCCCATCCACCACCACCGGCACGCGAGGCGCCACCGCGCACATCAGCTCATAGCCCACGGTGCCAGCGGCCTGGGCCACTTCGTCGATGGAGAGCACCGTGCCATTGGCAGCGCGGCCCCAGAGGGTGACCTCGCTGCCCCAGCCGGCTTGGGGGAAGTCGGTGAGATCGACGGTGACCATGTCCATGCTGACCCGACCGATCAGGCGCGAGCGCTGGCCGTCGACCAGCACGGGGGTGCCGTTGCCGCAGTGGCGGGGGTAGCCGTCGGCATAGCCGCAGGCGACGACGCCGATGCGCATGGGCTTGTCGGCAGTAAAGGCCGAGCCGTAGCCGACGGTGTCGCCAGGCTGCAGCTCCTGCACGCCGATGACCTTGGCCGACAAGGTCATCGTGGGCTGTAGGCCCCAGTCGTCCGCGGTTTGCAGCGGGTAATCGGGCGCGCTGCCGTAGAGCAGGATACCCCCGCGCACCCAGTCGCCGCGCTCGCTGGCGGACATATCGGGATTGCGCAGCATCGCGGCGCTGTTGCAGATGCTGCGCTCGCCGGGCAGGTCCAGGGTGGTCTGGTTGAACAGCGCCAGTGCCGCGCCTATGCCCTTGGCGCTATCGGCATCGCTGAAATGGGTGATGAAGGAGATCTCATCCACCTGAGGCAGCGCATTGAGCCGCGCCCAAGCGGAGCGGTAGCGCTCGGCGGTGAAGCCCAGGCGGTTCATGCCGGAGTTCATCTTCAGGAACACGCGGTGCGGTTGCTGGGTCTTGTGGGCCGCCAGCCAGTCGATCTGCTGGTCGCAGTGCACCGTGTGCCAGAGGTTCAGGCGCGAGCACAGCTCCAGGTCGCGCGCATCAAAGACGCCTTCCAGCAACAAGATAGGGCCGCGCCAGCCCAGATCGCGGATGCGCTGGGCCTCAGACGGCTCCAGCAGCGCAAAGCCGTCGGCGGCGCGCATGCCGTCAAACACCTGCTCGATGCCATGGCCGTAAGCGTTCGCTTTCACCACACACCACAGCTTGGCGTCTTGGGCCGCTTGACGTGCGCGTGCCAGGTTATGTTGCAAGGCAGCAGTGTGAATGGTGGCTAGAATGGGGCGCGGCATGGCAAATACTCACAACAAGATTATGAAAACCCCTAGTATTCTGGCACCGTGCTTTCGCCCCTGCGTGCTATAACCTCGACTCCCTACACGTAGCTTACAAAATTTCTCGCGCCATTAGCATCCCTTATTAGCCTCTCCAACGAATGAAGCGCGGTTTCTACACCATCATGTCGGCGCAGTTTTTCAGCTCGCTGGCTGACAACGCCCTGTTTGTCGTTGCCGTCGATCTGTTGATCAGCGCAGGGGCCGCGGAGTGGCAGCGTGCCGCCCTGGTGCCCATGTTCGCGCTGTTCTACGTGATCCTGGCACCGTTTGTGGGCGCATTTGCCGATGCCTACCCCAAGGGGCAGGTGATGTTCATCAGCAATGCCATCAAGGTGATCGGCTGTCTGCTGATGCTGTTTGGCCACCACCCGCTGCTCGCCTATGCCGTCGTCGGCCTGGGCGCAGCGGCCTACTCACCGGCCAAGTACGGCATCCTGACCGAGCTGCTGCCCGCCAGCCAGTTGGTGCGGGCCAATGGCTGGATCGAGGGGCTGACCATCACCTCGATCATCCTGGGCGTGCTGCTGGGCGGCCAGCTGGTAGGCCCCCAGGTTTCGGGCTGGCTGCTGTCCTTTGATCTGCCGCTGATCGACACCCCCATCGATACCCCGTCCGAGGCGGCGATCTGCGTGATCGGCCTGCTCTACGCGGGCGCTGCCTGGTTCAACACCCGCATCCCACGCACCAGTACCAAGCTGGTACCGCTGCGCCAGGATATGGACCGCAGCATGTTCTCCAATGTGATGGACCTGCTGCCCGACTTCTGGCGCTGCAACGGCCGCCTCTGGCGCGACAAGCTCGGCCAGATCTCGCTGTCGACCACCACCCTGTTCTGGGGTGTGTCAGGCAATCTGCGCTATATCGTGCTGGCCTGGAGCGCGGTGGCGCTGGGCTACAGCACCACCAAGGCTTCGGCGCTGGTCGGCGTGGTCGCCATCGGCACGGCCGTCGGCGCCATTCTCGCCTCGATGCGCATGAAGCTCGACGGCGCCACGCGCGTGATCCCGCTGGGCATTGCGATGGGCCTCTTGGTGGTGTGCATGAACTTTATCCACAGCATCTGGCTGGCGGTGCCTTTTCTGGTCGTGCTGGGCGGTCTGGGCGGCTTTTTGGTGGTGCCGATGAACGCCTTGCTGCAGCACCGGGGCCACAACCTGATGGGCTCGGGCCGCTCGATTGCCGTGCAGAACTTCAACGAGCAGGCCTGCATCTTGGGCCTGGGCGTCGTCTACAGCATGTTCACCCGCTTTGGCATGTCGGCCTATGGCGCCATCACCTGCTTTGGCCTGCTGGTGGCCGGCATCATGTGGTGCATCCTGCTGTGGCACCGGCATAATTGCAAACAGCATCCGCAGGAAGTCCAACGGCTGCTGGACATTGCCCGCCACGACCACCACCACTGATGGCCCCAGGCGGTGGGCCCAGCGCCAAGCCCAGCCGCCCTTTCTGCACCACCCAAAACTAGAAAACTGACAGCGCCTGCAGACAACAGGCGCTGCGTCCCCTCGCCCCATGCTCACCGCGCTGCCCTTTTTAGCCCTGATGACCAACGCCCTGATCTGGGGCACGATCTGGTGGCCGTTCCGCCAGTTGCAGGCCATGGGGGTGCACCCGGTGCTGGGCACGGCCCTGGTCTACCTGATCCTGTTTTGCGGGCTGCTGCTGGTCAAGCCAGCGGCAGCGGCCATTGCGCGGCGCCATCCGCTGCTGCTGCTGCTGGCCTTTACCTCGGGCAGCACCAATGTGCTGTTCAACTGGGCAGCTACCACCGGCGATGTGGTGCGTGTGGTGCTGCTGTTCTATCTGATGCCCGCCTGGTCGGTGCTGCTGGCCTGGTACTTTCTGGGTGAAAAGCCCAATAAGTACTCCATCCTGCGTCTGGTGCTGGCCTTCAGCGGTGTGCTGATCGTGATGATTCCGGCCGGCGCCACCTGGCAGAGCCTGACGGCCAATCTCTCCCTGCCCGATGCGCTGGCGATTGTCGGCGGCTTCACCTTTGCTGGCACCAATGTGGTGTTGCGCAGCCAATACCGCGTGCCGGGTGAGGCGCGCATGCTGGCCATGTTCTTTGGTGGTCTGGTCGCCGCCGGTGCCATGTCGGTGCTGGGCATCTACCTGGGCCGCATGCCGGCCATTCCCGATATCGCCTGGAGCTGGCCGCTGATGGTGCTGGTCGTCGCCGTGCTGATCATGCTGAGCAACTGGACCCTGCAATACGGCGCCTCGCGCCTGGCCGCCACCACTGCGGCGGTGGTGATGCTGTCCGAGGTGGTCTTTGCCAGCGCCTCCAATGTGCTGATCGAGGGCACGGTGCTCTCGGGCCGGCTGCTGCTGGGCGGCGCGCTGGTGCTGTCGGCCTCGCTGATCGCGGCGCTGGAGTCGCGCCTGCCCTGAGTGGCGCTGAAGCGGGGTTAGCGACTAAGATAGCCGCCATGCCCGCAACACCGCACACCATCCAGGACTTTGTTCTCCACGACGCCAGCGCCCAGCCGCTGCCGCTGTCGCGCTATGCCGGCCAGGTGGTGCTGGTGGTCAACACGGCCACCGCCTGCGGTTTTACGCCGCAGCTCAAGGGGCTGGAGGCCTTGCAGCAGCAGTACGGCCCCCAGGGCTTGCAGGTGCTGGGCCTGCCCTGCAACCAGTTTGGCGCGCAGGCATCTGGCAGCAATGCCGAGATCGCGCAGTTTTGCGAGTTGAACTACCAGACCAGCTTTCCCAGCCTGGCCAAGGTGGAGGTGAACGGCCCGCACACCGACCCCTTGTTTGCCTGGCTCAAGGCGCAGGCACCGGGCATTCTGGGTGGACGGATTCTGTGGAACTTCAGCAAGTTTCTGGTGGGCCGCGATGGCCGCACGGTGCAGCGCTTTGCACCGATGACCAAGCCGGCCAAGCTGGCAGCGGCTATCGAGAAGGCCTTGGCTGCTTCTTAAACGCCAAGCGGCGCTCAGTCGATCAGCGCCGTCTCCAGCCCGGCGGCAATGCTGGCCAGGCCGGCAATCACGCAGACCGCACCCCAGAACTTGCGCAGCCAGCGGCGCTTGTTGGTGCTTGTAGTGGTATCGGGCTTCATGGCGTTCTCCTTGCCAAGTCTCAGGGGTTCAGTGTAAGCAGCGGTTGATCGGCGATCAAGCCAGGGCATAAAAAAAGCTGTCCACGCTTCTAGAGCGCGGGCAGCTTTTTGCTGGGCGGATGCCGGATTTATTCAGCAGCAGCAGCGCTGTCGTCGGCCTTGGTAGCGGCCGGCTCGGCCACATCGTCCTCGTCCGCCGCTTCGGGGGCAGCAGGCGCGGCTGCAGGGCGTGCAGCAATCGCCTTGGTCTGGGCGGCGCGGTGCAGGTGGCGTTCCACCGCAGCGGGGTGCATGCCGTACATGTCGGCAAACTCGGCCACGCTCTTGCCGCTGGCGGCATGGGCGGTGGCCAGGGCCTCGGCCTTGGCGTCGAACTCGGCCACTTCCTGCATGGCGGCTGCCAGCAGGGCCTGGGTTGCTTCATCCTTGACCTGGACCTTGGCCAGGAAGTCGTCGCGGCTCAGGTCGGAAGCGATGTAGGCCATGCCGATGCGGCGGCGCAGCTTGAGCTGCAGGTCTTCGCCATCGCGGGGCTTGCGGCGGCGGAAGGACTCCACCAGCGCATGGAACACGTGCTCGGGCGCCATCGCCTCCACCACCTGGCCTTGCAGGTTATGACGGGGCTGGCCCATGGCCACGGCGTTCAGGTAGCGGGTCGAGCGGGTATGCAGGCCCAGGGCCACCTTCAGCTCGTTCTTCTCGAAGGCATCGGGGTGGGCGGCCATCAGGTCCTGGAACACGCCACGCTTGAGCGGCAGCGGCTGGTCGCCAAACAGCGCAGGGTACAGACCTGCGAGCTTTTCCACCACGGGATGGCGTGGGCGCGGAGGCGCCTTGGGCGCCGCAGGGGCGGCCTGGCCACCATCACGGCGTGGGCCTCGGCCGCCAGCGCCCTGGCCTTCGCGGCGTGCGCCGTTGCCGGGCTTGTTGCTGCGGCGGGGGGCCTGGCCGCTGCGGGCGGGGCGCTCGCTGCGTGCCTGGCGTTGCACCGGCGCGGCATCGGCCTCGACCGGGGCAGGCGCAGCTGCCACTTCCAGCGCATGGCCCTTGGTGGCCGCGCGCAGCGCATCGGCCATGGCCGAGTTCAGCACCGGCGCTTGGCCTGCAGGACGCTCGCGGCGTTCCTGCTTGGGCTGGCGACGCGTATCACCGCCCGCTGCGGGCGCTGCCGCAGCTGGTGCCGGTGCGGAAGCATCAGAAGAGGTGGGGAGGGTCGGTTCGGTCATAAACAGAGGCTGGCGCAGAAAAAAGTGCAGACCCGCCATCAGCAGCTGCACCGGTAAAAAGCAAAACGCCCTGGATCACCCAAGGCAAGACTGCAAGTATAACGAATCAAGCCCATCACCAAGTAAGCAGCTGCACACCTTGCGTGGGCTTTCAGGCGCTGGCGGCGGCGCAGGTTTTCTACCCATCCATGCCATGCAAAACCTGCGCGCGCTGCAAGCGGAGATCAATAGGTGCCCGGGTACTCGCCCCCGTCGATCAGCCAGCTCTGCCCGGTTACATAGCCGGTGTGCTGCGACGCCAGGTAGGCGATGAGTGCGCCCACCTCCTCGGGCTGGCCAAAGCGGCCGGCGGGGTTGGCGGCCTCGCGGCTCTGGCGCACCTGGGCTGGCGAGCGGCCGCTTTGCTGGGCGAGCTTGTCGATGTGGCGGGCCTGCGCATCGGTGTCGAACGCGCCGGGCAGCACATTGTTGATGGTGACGTTGTGGCGCACCGTCTGGCGCGCCAGCCCAGCCACAAAGCCGACCAGACCTGAGCGCGCGCCATTGGACAGGCCCAACTCGGCATGCGCGGCCTTGACGCTGCGCGAGACGATATTGATGATGCGCCCGTAGCCGCGCTGCTGCATGCCATCGACCACGCGGCGCATCATGTCGATGGGGCCGACCATCATCATGTCCAGCGCCTCATGCCAGGTCTCGTCGCTCCAGTCGCGGAAGTCGCCGGGCGGGTAGCCGTCGGAGTTGTTGACCAGAATGTCCGGCTGCGGGCAGGCAGCCAGTGCGGCTTCACGGCCCGCCTTCTGGGTGATGTCGGCCACCACATAGCGCACCGGGCGGCCACACTCGGCTGACAAGGCCTGCGCCGCCGCCTGCAGGCTGCTTTCGGTGCGCGCGGCGATCACCACGTCCACCCCTTCCAGCGCCAGCTGGCGTGCCGCGGCATAGCCCATGCCCTTGCTGCCGCCCCAGACCAGCGCGGCCTTGCCCGTCAATCCCAGATCCATGGTGTTGCTCCTTAGCTCGGCTTAGTGTTGTTCGCTCAGCTCGGCCACAGCGGCCGCTTCGTTCTGGAAGATAAAGCTGTCGCTGTAGATCTTGTCCAGCGCCGCACCCGACAGGGCCATCAGCGCCTTGGCATCGGCAATCATATGGGGCGAGCCGCAGAGGTAGATCGAGTGCTCGGACAGGTCCTCGAAGTCCTCGGCAATGGCGTCCTGCACATAGCCGCGCCGGCCGGTCCAGCGGTCAGACGGGCGCGAGAGCACCGGCACAAAAGTGAACTCATAGAGCTGCCCAGCCCAGGCTGCGATCTCGTCGAGCAGGTACAGATCCGCCTCGCTGCGCATGCCCCAGTAGAAGTGGATCGGCGGGCAGTCGGCATCGCTCAGCAGCGATTCCAGAATCGCCTTGATCGGCGCAAAGCCGGTGCCGGTGGCGGCAAACACCATCGGCTGGTAATCCTGCGCGCGGTAGTAAAAGCTGCCATGAGGCAGCTCCACATCCAGCACATCGCCCACTGCCATCGTCGCCAGCAGGCCATCGGTAAAGCGCCCGCCGGCAATCTTGCGGATCTGCAGGCTGATGCGCCGGCCCTGTGGCGGCGTGGCCATTGAAAAGCTGCGGTGCTCGCCACCGGGCAGGCAGATGTTCAGGTACTGGCCCGGCACATAGCGCAGGCCATGGTCCTCGGGCAGGTCCAGCGCCAGGTGGTAGATATCGGGCGTGTGCATGCGCAGCTCGGCCACGGTGGCCTGCACCCGGGTGGCGGCGGAGCTGTCCGGCCCAGTTGCGATGCTGATGACCAAATCCGACTGCGCCCGGGCCTGGCAGGCCAGCGCATAGCCCTGGGCATGCTCCTCCTCGCCCATGGCCAGCGGCAGCTCGCCATCGGCATAGGCAAAAGCGCCCTCTTCCACCTTTATGCGGCAGGTGCCACAGCCGCCAAAAGTGCAGTCATGGGGCAGCGCCACGCCCTGGCGCGTGGCGGCGTCGAGCACCGATTCATCGGCACCCACGTCAAACGATTGCTGCGTCTGCAGCCACTGTACGCGGTAGTTCATCGCAGACCTCAGCTCGGTTGTCGCTGGCGCTTATTTCTTGATGTCGGCCTGCACCAGCACATCGGCTGCGGCGCCCAGGTGGTCTTTCAAGGCTTGCAAGGCGGCCACGCCACAGGCGGTGTCCTGCTCGCCATTGCCGCCCGACAGGCCTACGCCGCCAATCACCTCGCCGTTGACGACGATGGGGTAGCCGCCGACGAAGACCGCAAACTTGCCCTCAAAGCTCCACTGGATGCCAAAGGCCTCGTTGCCCGGCAGCGCCGGCCCATTGGGCAAGGTGTTGAACAGGTGCGTGGAGCGCTTGTGCCCTGCAGCGGTGAAGGCCTTGTTCCAGGCGATCTGTGGGCCGGTGACGCGGGCGCCATCCATGCGTTCAAGCACCAGCGGAAAGCCGCCTTCGTCGGTGATGCAGACCGTCTCGGTCACGCCAATTTCCTTGGCCTTGGCCAGTGCGGCCAGGGACATCACACGGGCTTCCGCCAGTTCCAGTTTCAGTGCGCTTTTCATCGTGTTTCCTCTTGCTGTCAGGGGTCAGATACCGCGGTAGACGGTCTTGATCTGGGTAAAAAATTCCAGGCCGGCGCGGCCCGATTCGCGGAAGGTGGAGGTGCTGGAGTTCTTCAGCCCGCCAAAGGGGGCGTTGACCAGGTTGCCGGTGGTCGTGCGGTTGATCTTGACGGTGCCCGCCTGGATCTCGTTGGTGAACACATGCATGTAGCGCGGGTTCATCGTGACGATGCTGGCCGACAGGCCGTACTGCGAGTCGTTGGCCTGGCGCAGCGCGTCGTCAAAATCGGCCACCTCGATGATCGCCAGCACCGGGCCAAAGATCTCTTCCTGCGCAATGCGCATGCTGTTTTTCACATCGGTGAAGACTGCGGGCGACAGGTAGTAGCCATGGTCGAACTCGCCACCGGTCAGCCGCTCGCCGCCGCAGAGCCAGCGTGCCTCGCTCTTGCCGATGTCGATGTAGCGCTGCACGGTCTGCAGCTGCTTTTCCGTCGCCAAGGGGCCCAGGTCCATGCCCGGCGCCATGCCGTTGCCGATCTTGAGCTGGGACACGCGCGTCAGCAACTTGTCGGTAAAGGCCGCCTTCACGCTGGGCACCACCAGGATGCGGCTGGTGCCGGTGCAGGCCTGGCCGGTCAGCGAGAAGCCGCCCTTGATCGCCAGGTCCACCGCCAGGTTCAGGTCGGCGTCCTCCATCACGATCAGCGGGTTCTTGCCACCCAGCTCCATCTGCAAGCGGGTAGACAGGTGCACGGTGCGGTGGATCTGGGTGCCGGCCGTCGTCGAGCCGGTGAACGAGATCGCGCGGATGGCCTGCGAATTGGTGATTACCGGGCCCACCTCGCCAGCGCGGCCGGTGACGCAGTTGACAACGCCTGCGGGCACGCCCGCCTTCTCCAGCGCCTCAACCAGGCGCAGGCCCGACAGCGGCGCATCCGACGAGGGCTTGAACACCACTGTGTTGCCGGTGATCAGCGCAGGCGCCAGTTTGCGCGCCGGGATGGACGCGGGAAAGTTCCAGGGCGAGATCACCGTCACCACGCCCAGCGGCTCGCGGTGGCTGAACACATGCAGGTTGGCATCGTCCTGCGGGTAGGTCTCGCCGCCCAAGGTCTGGCCTTCGGTGGCATAAAAACGAAAGGTTTGCGCGCTGCGCAGAAACTCGTCGCGCGCCTGGCTCAGCTGCTTGCCCTCCTCACGGGTCAGCTCCTGTGCAAACTGCTCCACGTTCTGTTCCAGGTAGCTGGCCGCGTCGTTGAGGATCTTGGCGCGCTTGCCAATGGGCAGTTTGCGCCAGCCATCAAAGGCTTTTTGCGCCGCCTGCACGGCCGCCTCGGCGTCCGCCGGGCCCGATGCCTGAAAACGCCCCACCACATCGCGGGTATCGGCGGGGTTGAGGTTGTCAAAGGTGCTGCCCAGCAGGCAGGGCACCCAGGCGCCGTCGATATAGTTCAGAAACGTTTGCACGGTGTCAGCCATGGTGGAGAGGTCTTGGAGAGGTGAGGGGTCGGTCACAGCGGCGGCCGTCAGGGGCGCGCCGCTGCGCGGGGCAAGGGGGTGCAGCAAGGCTCAGGCGGCCAGCAGCTCTTCCTGCGAGATCTGCAGGTCCTTGGCCACGTAGTCGTGGTAGAGCGCCGTGGTGTAGAGCAGGCGCATCTGGGCACCGATCTCGCAGATGCGCAGGCACTTGGCTTGCAGCTCGGGCGTGTTGGCATGCTCCAGCACGATCTGGTAGCCGCGCTCACCATGGATTTCGTCAGAGACGATGTGCAGGTCAAAGAACTCGACCTCTTCATCGGTGAAGCCGTACTTGTCACGCAGGGTGGGCGTCTGCTTGCGGTAGATCGACGGCACCTGCGACTCCAGGCCCACGACCAGGCCAGCCACCGCGACCACTGGGTCTTCGCGCATCGCAATCGCATAGCACCAGGACTGCAGGCCGCGCGTGGTGGGCGACATGTTGTTGGGGTCCACCACGCGCTCACGCGTCGTGCCGCAGGCCTCGGCAAAGCGGATCAGCAGATCGGTGTGGCGGTCGCCACCAATCTCTTCCTCATACATATTGGCCAGCAGAAAGTCCTTGGCCTCCGTCATATGGTCTGGCGTGCGGGCGTACAGATAGCCCAGGTAGTCGGCAAACGGGCCCACATAGTGGTAGTGGTTCTCGGCCCAGCGCGCCAGGTGCTCACGGCTCAGGCGGCCAGTGGCCCAGGCCACGCTGAAAGGGGCCTTGTTGGCGCTTTTGCCCTTGATCGCATTCTCAAGCGCAGCGCGGAATTCGTCGCGGTTCATCAGTGTTTGGGTCATGGCGGGTTCCTCTGAAATGTTGGGGTCGTCGCCAAGTCAAACCGATCCAAGCGACGGAGTTAGAATACTGTATACAGAATACGAGGTCAATGTTTTCACACCCCATTCATCCCTAGTGCTTACCCCTAGCGCTGTTAATCTCAAAGTCTTCACGCGTCACCGCAGAGCTACAAGCAGTTGATATTCATTCATTTTCAATTGCTACAGTCAGCTCCCAATTCCCCCTGCATCACGTTATCCCTAATACATACACAAGATCCGTTTGTATACAGTATACGTAATTGCAATGCGGAGGATGCCATGCCCCAGATCACCTTTCACAAGAACGGCCAGACCTTCCAAGGCGAGGTCAAGACCGGCGCCAACCTGGTGGTGCGCGCGGGGATCAAGCAGTTCCCCTTTCCCCACCTGGCCTACCAGTGCGGCATGGGCAAGTGCGCCACCTGCGCCTGCAAGGTGCTAGCGGGGGCTGAGCACCTGCCGGCGCCGAACTGGAAAGAAAAGAAGCAGCTGGGCGCACACCTGGACGAGGGCTTTCGCCTGGTCTGCCAACTCTGGCCCGAGCACGACCTGGAGCTGGAGCAAGTGCCGCTGCCGGCCAGCCCCGCCAGCGCGACCCAAGCCGCAGGCACAGCGCCCGCCACCCCTGTCGTCTGAGGAATGCCCATGTTTGTGATCTTGACCAGCAAGCCCGGCCAGTACCGCACGCAGCCCAATGCCGACATTGCGCTGTGCGAAGCCTGGGACTACCACTTCTGCGGTCGCCTGCTGGCCCACTTTGCCGTGGGCGAGCTGCTGCGCGAAACCAAGGTGCAGGTGATCGAAGAAGGCCCTGGCGGCACCACCAACCGGGTGCCGTCCAAGTTTCTGGAGCGCTTTGACTCGCTGGAGCAAGCTCGCCAGGAGCTGCAGCACCTGTGCCAGTTCGGCGCGCTTGACGCCACCCTGACAGCAGCACCCCTCCCCGCCCCTTCTGCCGCCTGATTGCCTCGTATGCCCACCATCACCTTTGTCAGCAACGACAACAAGACTGTCGAAGCCCCGGAAAACAGCAACCTGCTGCGCGTGTCGCTGCGCGAGAAAGGCGGCATCCCCTTCAAATGCGGCGGCGGCCTCTGCGGCACCTGCAAATGCCGCATCGAGGAAGGCCTGGCCCACACCGATGCCATCAAGGCCAAGGAGCGCAAGCATTTCAGCGATGAAGAGTTTGCCCAGGGCCACCGCCTGGCCTGCCAGACCTTTGTCAACGGCGACATCAAGGTCAGCTGGGTGCCCCGGCCATGAGCGCCTGGACCGCCATGGCCGAGCACCTCTCCTGGGGCCGCTACCTGGCCATGGGGCTGATGGTGCTCGCCGGCGCCGCCATGCAGGGCGTGGGCGGCCTGGGCTATGCGATGTTCTGCGCGCCGCTGGCGGCGATCTTTTTCCCCGAACTGGTGCCCGGCCCCTTGCTGGCCGTGGGTGCACCGCTGGCCTTGCTGGCGTATCTGCGTGAGCGCGATGCCCTCAACCGCCAGGTCGCTGCGGCCACCTTGGTGGGCCGGGTCATCGGCACCTTTGCCGCCGCCGGGCTGCTGGTGCTGTTCAGCGCCCATGCGCTGTCCATTCTGTTTGCCGTGCTGATCCTGGCCGCCGTCAGCCTCAGCACCCTGGGCTGGCGCGTGCAGCCCAGCACCACCAACCTGTCGATTGCCGGTGTGGCCAGCGGCATCATGGGCACCATCACCGCCGCGGGCGGCCCGCCGTTTGCGATCGCGATGCAGCACCTGGCGCCGGCCACGATGCGCTCCACCCTGGGCGTGGTCTTTTTTGCCGGCACCATCGTCTCGCTCACCGCCCTGGCCTGGGTGGGGCGCATGGACAGCGGCCAATGGCTGCTCAGCCTGGTGCTGCTGCCCTGGATGCTGGGCGGCTTTCTGGCCTCCAACCGCCTGGCCCGCCATATCTCCAAGGCCACCATCCGCCGCTGGCTGCTGGGCACCGCCGCCGTCAGCGCCTGCATCATCCTGCTGCGCGTCTGGCTCTGATTTTCACCCCCACTCCACCACACACCATGCTGCACATCACCGATGCCATGGTGGACACCCTGGTGTCCACCGACCAAGCCCTGCAGGCCATGCACAGCGCCTTTGCCGCCTTTGGCGCGGGCGAGGCGGCCATGCAAGCGCGCGAGCGCACCGATGCCGGGGGCGCCAAGCTCTCCACCCTGGGGGCCGTCATTCCCGCGCAAGGCGTGACCGGCGCCAAGGTCTACACCACCATTGCCGGCCAGTTCAACTTTGTCATCCTGCTGTTCTCGACCGAGACCGGCGCGCCGCTGGCCACCTTGGATGCCAATGCCATCACGCGCCTGCGCACCGCTGCCACCACGGTGCTGGTGGCCCAGTATCTGGCACCTGCCAATGCGCGCCATCTGTTTCTGTGCGGCGCCGGCGTGCAAGGCCTGGCCCATGCGCAGCAGATGGTGCAGCACTTCGGCCTGCAGCACATCGATGTGTTCGACCCCTATGCGCCCGAGGGGTTGGATGCACGGCTGGCGCAGCTGACCGGTTTGCCCGAAGCTCAGATCCGCCGCGTGGCGCACACCCAGGGCGTGGGCGAGGCCGACATCATCGTGACCGCCTCACGCGCCAAGGAGCCGCTCTTCAACGGTGCGCATGTCGCCCCCCATGCGCTGGTAGCGGCCATTGGCTCCAGCCTGCCCCACACCCGCGAGCTCGACGATGCCTTGCTGGCGCGCGCACAGCTGATTGCGGTGGAATGGAAAAAGCAGGCGACCAGCGAAGCGGGCGACCTGGTGCGGGCCGACCCGGGCCTGTCGCTGGCGGGCAAGCTGGTGGAGCTGGGCGATATCGTCAGCGGCCGCTATGCGGTCAGCGCGCAGCCGGGCATCCGGCTGTACAAGGCCGTGGGCGTGGGATTGGAAGATATTGCGCTGGCTGGTGTGGCCTACCAGAACTACCTGGCCAGCAAGTCGTAACGGCAGACCTCAGGGCTCGATGCCGGCCGCGTTGTAGATATGGCGCGCGGCCAGCAGGCCGGCCAGCTCCGGATCGCCCTTGATGACGGCGCGCAGGATGGCCGCATGCTCTTCCCAGTTCTGGGGCGCACGCGCCTGGCTGCGGGGCGCAAACAGCACTTCGGTGCGGTCGCGCAAGGACAGCATCACCTCTTGCAGCACCGAGTTGGCGGCGATCTTGCCCAGCGCCAGGTGGAACTTCTGGTTCAGCACGGCCAGCACATCGCCATCGCCCGAATGGGCGTTCTTTGTGCCTTCGGCCAGCAAGGCCTCCAGCGCGGCAATCTGCTCGGGGTCATGGCGCTTGGCGGCCAGGCGCGCGTTGAGCGCTTCCAAGGTGGCGCGCACCTCCACCAGCTCTCGCAGCAGATCGCCATGGAACTTGGCCACCGATGCGCCACGCCGGGGCTCGATGATCACCAGTCCACTGGCGGCCAATTGGCGCAAGGCCTCGCGCACAGGCATGCGCGAAACCGAAAACTCCTCGGACAGACGCTCCTCCACCAGCCGCTCCCCTGAGGCGAGCTCGCCAGACATGATCTTCTCGCGCAAGGCCTCCACCAGCTGCTGGGTCAGCGGCGAGTGGTTGAGTCCAGGTTTTTTGTCTCCGTTGGCAATGGGCATGAAAGTCGGTCCGTTCGGTACGTTGCAAGCCCGGGCGGCGTCATCGGCTGCAATGCGCCACCCTGGGTCGCGCTCAGTTTACATGCCCAGCAAGGGTTTGCAGCGTCTTCGCCTTGCCTTGTATACAGAAATCGGCGTTCAGCGCTGGGCGCGGCGGATCTCCGCCAGCGAGCGCGTATCCTGCATCGCCTGCGCCCAGAGGCGGCCCGGCTCCAGCTCTGCCAGGCGCTTGGCCTGCCAGCGCACAAAGGCGTTTTCGATGGCCGACAGCCAGCCCAACGACGCGGGCAGCAAGGCCTGGCGGGGCTCGCGCAGAGCCAGCAGATCGGCTTGCGGGGCAGCAATGGCTTGGGAAGCGGTGTTCTTCATGGATAAGCTCCTGGATGACTTAGCAATTACCCTAGTGTATCCAGTGTACAAATCCATGTCCTTGATCTGGATTCATAACCATGCGCTATCCAAGCCTTTGATGTGCCTTGGAAATTCACGCCAATACAAGGCTTTTGCAATGCACATCAGCGGGACCCACAGCGCCTGCAATCTGACATCTCAGGCCAGAAATCACCTTCTTTGTATACGAAAAAGGAGATTTTTTGAATTTAACCCTGGTTTATTAGATGCTGCGATGCAATATTTCTGGTATTCCCTGATGATTTTTTGATTCATTGTATTTAGTATACAAATTGGCTGTTTAAACATACCAAGGAGTAGCCACGATGGATCCGTCAGTCTCTATAGGCCCTGCGCACTGGGCCTACCTCGCCGGGGTGCTGGTCATCATTTTGACCATGGCCTTCCGCGCCAATGTGGTGGTGCCATCGATACTGGCCACCGTCGTCGTGGCCTTCGCCTGGAGCGGCAGCTTCATCACGGGGATTGGAAGCATATTCAGTGCCAGCATGGTGGCCGCCAAGGAGCTGTTCAACATCTTTCTGATCATTGCGCTGATGACGGCTTTGCTCAACGCGCTCAAGGACCTGGGCTCGGACATCCGCATGGTCAAGCCCTTCCGCGCGGTGATGAAAAACGGCCATATGGCCTATTTCATCCTGGCGCTGGTCACCTACCTGATCTCGCTGTTCTTCTGGCCCACGCCAGCCGTGCCGCTGGTGGCAGCGGTGCTGCTGCCGGCAGCGATTGCGGCGGGCCTGCCGCCCATCGCTGGGGCAATGGCCATTGCGATTGCCGGCCAGGGCATGGCGCTGTCGTCCGACTATGTGATTGGCGTGGCACCGGGCATCAGTGCCAAGGCCGCGGGCGGCATCAGCGCCGTGGCGGTGGCCGACAAGGCGCTGCTGCTGTCCTGGGTGGTCGGCATGATTGCGCTCTTCCTGTCGTACTTCAAGGTGCGCAAGCTCATCGTGCCCAGCGACAACGCCCTGCTGGAGCGCTGGGAGCTGAACCCGGCGGGCATCAGCGCACAGATCGCGGGTGCAGGCGCCTTTGACAAGGCCGAGATCGCCAAGGGCACCGCCCATGACAGCGACCTAGGCACCAATTCGGAGCTGGAAGCCGAGCTGCGCAAGACCCAGCCACTGGCCTCGGCCTCCAAGCTGTTTGCCGTCGTCACGCCGCTGGCCTTTCTGGTGGTGATTCTGGTGATGGTGGCGCCCAAGTTCACCACCAGCGTGCCCGAGCTCAAGGGCGGCGATGCCGCCATGCTGATCGGCGGCGTGGCTGCGCTGCTGATGATCTGGGCCACCACTGCCGCGCGGGGCTTTCGCAAGATGCTCGATGGCGCGGCCGACCACATCACCGATGGCTTTGTCTTTGCGTTCAAGGCCATGGGCGCGGTGCTGCCGATTGCCGGCTTCTTCTTCATCGGCTCGCATGAGACGGCCGGCCCCATTCTGGGCATTGCCGCCGGCCAGCCCGTGCCCGATCTGCTGTTCGAGCTGGTCAAGGCCAGCCAGCACCTGATTCCCGACAGCCAGCTGCTGGTGTCCTTTGGTGTGCTGCTGATGGGCATGATCACCGGCATTGATGGTTCAGGCTTTGCCGGCCTGCCGCTGACCGGCACCTTGTCCGGCGCACTCGGCCCGGCCTCGGGCATGGATGTATCGGCGCTGGCCGCCCTGGGTCAGATGGGCGCGGTGTGGACCGGTGGCGGCACCTTGATCGCCTGGTCCTCGCTGATCGCAGTCGCAGGCTTTGCGCGGGTGAATGTGCTGGAGCTGGCCCGGGCGCTGCTGATACCGGTGGTGCTGGGTCTGATGGCGGCCGTCTTCACCGCTGTCGCTCTTTGGGGCGCTTGAGATGGCGCAGTTGCACCGCCAGGACGCGCCAGGCGCAGCAGGCGTACTGGGCCAGGGCGCAATGGTCGCCACCGGCCACCCGCTGGCCGCAGCGGCCGCGCAGGCCCAGCTGCGGCAGGGCGGTTCGGCTGTCGATGCTGCGATTGCCGCCGATGCGGTGCTGGGCGTGGTTGAGCCGATGGCCACCGGCGTGGGCGGCGACCTGCTGGCCATGCTGGTGCCGCCGGGCCAGGCCCCGCTGGCCTACAACGGCACCGGGCGTGCGCCCCAGGCGTTGACGGCCGATCTGGTCGAGGCCCTGCCCCAGCGCCGCATCCCCGAGCGCCATCCGCTCTCCGTCACCACGCCCGGCGTGGTGCAAGGCTGGTGGGATCTGCACCAGCGCTTTGGCAAACGCCCCTGGGCGCAGCTGTTCGATGACGCCGTGCAGGCCGCCAGCCAGGGCTTTGCGGTGGCCCCCGTGGCTGCCCGTGAATGGGCGCTGTTCCAACCGGTGATTGCCCGCGATGCCGCCAGCGCCGCCCTGTACCGTGCCGATGCCCCGCCCCGCGCGGGCGAGCGCTTTGCAAACCCCGCGCTGGCCCGCTTGCTACAGGCCGTAGCTGCGCAGGGGCCGCAAGCCTTTTATGCAGGCGCCATCCCCGCTGCCTGTGCGGCCGCCGTGCAAGCAGCGGGCGGCGTGTTGGCCGCTGCAGATTTCAGTGCCCACCAGGGCAACTTCTGCACGCCAGTCAGCACCTTGTTTCGCGGCGCCACCATCTACGAATGCCCGCCCAACACCCATGGCGTGGCTGTGTTGCATGCACTGACCGCCATGCAGGACCAGTCCATCGACATGGCCAGCGCTGCCACCCAGGTCGCGCTGGTGCAGGCGATGGAAGCGGCCATGGCCCATGCCCAGCAGACCGTGGCCGACCCGGCCGGCAATACCGTATGCACCACCGTGGTCGATGGCGATGGCCTGGCCATCAGCCTGATGAGCAGCGTGTTCAAGCGCTTTGGCTCGGGCATCGGCGTGGCAGAAGGCGGCTTTGTGCTGCAGAACCGGGGCCATGGCTTTTCGCAGCCTGGCCATATCAATGGTCCGGCGCCAGGCAAGCGGCCGTACCACACGGTGGTGCCGGGCGCGGCGACGCGCAATGGCCAATTCCTCGGTGTGTTTGGTGTGGTGGGCGGCGCGATGCAGCCCCAAGGCCAGGTGCAGCTGCTGTGCCGCATGCTGGCCGGCGGCGAGGCACCGCAGCCCGCCTTGAACCAGCCGCGCTGGCGCCTGGAAGGTGGCCGGGTGCTGGCGGTGGAAGCCGGCATGCCGCCCGCGATTACCGCTGCGCTGCGGGCCCAGGGCTACCGCGAACCGAGTGGCGAAGGCGAGCTGGGCGGGCGCAGCGACTTTGGTGGCGCGCAGTGCATCTGGCGCCTGCCCGATGGCCAGCTCTGCGGCGCTTCCGACCAGCGCAAGGACGGCCTGGCACTGGCCGTCTGAGCCGCTTCAGCGCTGGGCCTTGGCGGGCACCAGCGCCTCGTCGATCACCTCGATCCAGTGGCGCACCGGCACATCGGTGCCCGACTGCAGATGCGAGATGCAGCCGATATTGGCCGACAGAATCGCGGCAGGTGGTGCATCGCTGCAGGCCTGGTTCAGGGTGCCGATCTTGCGGTCGCGCAGCTGGTGCGCAATCTCGGGTTGCAGCAAGGAATAGGTACCGGCCGAGCCGCAGCACAGGTGCGATTCCACCCGCGAGACGCGGATGTCAAAACCCAGGCGGCGCAGACTCGCCTCCACCCCGCCGCGCAGCTTTTGGCCATGTTGCAAGGTGCAGGGCGGGTGGTAGGCCAGCGGGGCCTCGGGCAGGTTCAGCTGGCCCTGCAGGCGCTGCTCCAGCTCGGGCTGCATGTCGGGCAGCAGCTCGCACAAATCACGCGCCAGCGCGCCAATCGCTGCGGCCCGTGCGGCATAGGCCGGGTCATGGCGCAGCAGGTGGCCGTAGTCCTTCAGCATCACGCCGCAGCCCGAGGCCGTGGTCACAATCGCCTCGACCTGCTGGCTCTCCACATGCGGCCACCAGGCATCGATATTGGCCCGCGCCTGCGCCAGCGCGCCCTGCGGGTCGCTCAGGTGCTGCTGCACCGCGCCACAGCAGGCAGCGGCCGGCGTGATCAAGGTCTGGATGCCCACGGCATCCAGCACCCGCGCAGCGGCGGCATTGATATTGGGCAGCATCACCGGCTGCACGCAGCCGGCCAGCATCAGCACCTTGCGCTCATGGGCACGCGTCGGCCACTTGCCGGCACGCGGCACGCGCGCCAGCTTGGCCTTCAGCGCGGCAGGCAGCACCGGGCGGGCCAGCCGGCCCAGCGCCAGCGCCGGTCCAAAGGCCTTGGACACCATGCCCTTGCGCAGCGCCCAGCGCTGCAGGCGCTCGGCCGTCGGGCGCTCCACCTTCTGGTCAACGATGTGGCGGCCAATGTCGAGCAGCTTGCCGTATTGCACGCCGCTGGGGCAGGTCGATTCGCAGTTGCGGCAGGTCAGGCAGCGGTCCAGATGGGTCTGGGTCTTGCGCGTGGGCTCCTGGCCTTCGAGCACCTGCTTGATCAGGTAGATGCGGCCACGCGGGCCGTCGAGCTCATCGCCCAGCAGCTGGTAGGTGGGGCAGGTGGCGGTGCAAAAGCCGCAATGCACGCACTTGCGCAGAATGGCCTCGGCCTCCTGGCCTTCGGGGGTGTCTTTGAATTCGGGGGCTAATTGGGTTTGCATGGTGCAGGGGTGCCTCGATTAGCTTAGCTCAACGCCCAGTCGCCCAGGCGGCCGGGATTGAAGATGCCGTGGGGGTCGAACGCCTGCTTGAGCCGCTGCTGCACCTGGCGCAGCGCGGGCGAGGCGGGCGTAAAACCAAAATCATCGGATGCGACCAGGCCCACCTGGGGGCCGGGACGGAAACACACGGCGCTGCCGCCCACACTGGCGGCCAACGCCTGCAAGGCCTGGGCATGCTGCATGGGGGCCTGCACCCAGCGCAGTGCGCCGCCCCATTCCATCAGCGGCTGCAGGCCTTCTTCGGTGCAGGGCAGCACCGGCGTGGTGGCTGGCAGCGACAGGCGCCACAGCGCATGGCTCGGGTCCATATCGCTGAACCAGGGCAGTTGCTGCTCGCGGCAGGCCAACCAGGCGGCATCGGCCTGGCCGTGGTCGAGCATGGTGCCGCCCATGCCATCCAAGGCCGACTGCACCGCTGCCACAGCACCGCGCAGCCGCACCAGCAGATGGCCTTGTTCACCATCGCCGGATTGCTGCCACAGACTGGCATTGATAGGCAGCGGCTTGGCGCGCCAGGCCGAGAGTTTGTCCAGCGCCTGCTGCGCCGTGCATTCGTAGTACAGGGTGGCCTGCGCGCGCTGCATCGGCAGCACCTTGAGGCTGATGTCGGTCAGCAGGCCCAGGGTGCCCCAGGCACCGGCCATCAGGCGCGACACGTCATAGCCCGCGACATTTTTCATCACCTGGCCGCCAAAGCGCAGCAGCTCGCCCTGGCCATTGATCAGCTCCAGGCCCAGGATGTAGTCACGCACGGCACCCACCGCCGCCCGCGAGGGGCCGGACAGACCGGCCGCCACCATGCCACCGACCGTGGCGCCCGGGCCAAAATGCGGTGGGTCAAACGCCAGGCACTGGCCGCATTCGGCCAAGGCCTGCTCCAGCGCCGCCAGCGGCGTGCCGGCCCGCACCGTCACGACCAGCTCACTGGGCTCGTAGCTGATGATGCCGCTGTAGCTGCGGGTGTCGAACACCTCGCCGCCCAGGCGTGCACCATAAAAATCCTTGCTGCCACCGCCCCGGATGCGCAGCGGCGTCTTGTGGGCATGGGCGGATCGAACGCGCTCCTGCCAATCGAGCACGGTGGGGGGAAGAGAGGCAGCCACAGCTTGGTCCATGGCCCCATGGTAGCGACAGTTGCGCCCGGCGTACGGCGCTCAAGTTAGATGGGGGACTGAGGGCGGTTGATGAAGGCCGCTATTTGAGTCATGGCGCCATCAAACCTGGATGGGCTTAAACCCGTGTTGGGGATATTTAATATTGGAACTAGAAGCGAGGCGACTCGAACTATCAGTGAGCATCACAATTCTTCATATACTTCATTAATTTAATAACTATAACAAATATATAAATTAGTAATGAATACAACGAGAAAATTACAAGAACCAGAGTGTAGTAAATTTCATTAGGATCTATTAAATACACCGAATCACTAGGATTTTTTGGATTGTATTTTATCGCTATTGATCTTCCATCGCGCTTCATCTCCTCAAGCTGAAGTCTCTGGCTATTGCTAATTTCAGCCTTAGGGATCCCTTCTGCCTCTAATTTTGAATTGATGTAGTAATGCCCACCGACTTTATATTTGTATTTCATATGAAGCAAACTATTTTTAACAACTAGTTCTTCAATAGATGCATCATTCGCATGCCACTGGTGAATTTTTCTATAAGCATTTATACTCTGAAAAGAGAAATTAGATAAGATTAATGCACAAAATAACCCGATTAAAAAAACAACCAGACCGTAAATACCTCTAGGCCAAAGCACTTGCTCAATTATTTCGATATGAAATTGATATTTATTCACATTTAGGCTCACATGTAAGGCTTGGCGACTCATCCTACATCCATCCCAAAAGGCTCATATCAGCAATTATTGGTTGGACTGCACCGGTTTCATCTATCGCGAAACGCTTTTGAAGCGCTCGGTGTGGATCAGGCATTAGCGTTTATTTTTCTTGGTAGCAGTTGGCTGGTGCCGCATATCCGCACTTTCCAGCTATCAATAAAAACATTCCTTGTTTTTCGCCTATAGATGTAATCGCAATGAGACCAACCTCTTTAGTGTAAATAAACCTCAACTTATGCACCTCGAAATCGCTATCTATCAAGTAAGCAAGATATTTTGCACCTAAAATAGATCTATTACTTATTCCTGAATAGTGTATTTCGCATTATCAAAAACCCAAGACTCCATATGTCTATTTAATTTTTTTGGTACCGCAAATTTAAAATTATCGGTATTAAAACAATAAAAGCCACTAGCTTTTTGGCAAAATTCAACATTGCCGACCGAGTGATACCATGCGCTATAACTAGGGTTGCCATTCAAGAGAAATTGATTTTCTGGATATTTGATATCAAAATAAATCCAATCTTGGGCATTGGACAAATTAGAAATCATCAAAATGATTACCGAGATAACAAACTTAGTCATACGCGTGAGATCTCTTCAAGGGTCGAGAAATCATCGAGCGTAAAGTTCGCATAGTCACCAGACCTTTGCTACTGGATGAATAAAAATATTTCACGTATATACACCTATTAATGATACATATTCCCTTATCTTAAAATAGCACTGAAATCAATACTCTCACTACTGTTATAGCGATAGGAGCATCGATCTAACCACTACATCCATAGCGCAAGTTTACGCAGCATTCTTTCTCTCGACCAAGCAAGAATAAAGCACTCAGAAGCGCATTTCGGTAATTAGTTATTGCGCCGACAGCCGGCCTCATAACTTAATCCATTCTCTCTTATCTCGTTTTTAATATAAATTAACTTCTGATTGTAAATTGCTGCTCGCGTAATCCATCCATCATCTGACGAAGGTTCGAAATAGCGCAGATAACTACTAGAAGCCACATACTTTCCAATTTCTTTTCCAATATAGTCTTTTGAAGAATAAGGGGGGAATACACAAATGTAATCATATTTAAAATTAATCCCTCTACTACCCTGAAGCAAAACAATCAAAATACAAAGGAAAATATATAAAATCACATTCAAAATTTTCATGGTATTTTTATTGTTGTATCAAGTAAACCGGTGGTTTTATCAATAAACCAAAGCTCCCCATTCCCCAACTTCTCATCACATCTCATCTCACAATCATTTTTATCATTCGAGAAAGCTGAGCACTCACGACCTTTGTTATTATTGTGATAATCCATAATTTCTTCTTTTTTAGGTTGTTTTCGTTTTTCTGTACCGTAGACCTCATGGGTATCACCTACTTTTTTAGCCTGATCGACACCCATTCGCAGACTCATTATGCAGGACCAGTAGCAATGTCTAAATGCATCTCCCGTCCCATTATGAAGCTCGTGGTTTGGAAATTTCTCCTGAGACCTTCTTAATGCCTCTGTATTATCAGCCCTAGTATTCCATGCATCTAATGGTCCAATATTCCAAATATGAGCAAGCTCTTCTACAAGACCTAAAGGATCAGATTTCATTAATGGACTACGAACATATCCACTTGTTTGGATCCCTCCGAGCAAACCAATAGGGTCTTGGTTTATATAATCACCGTCTCCCGGCTCATAATACCGATGCCGGTTGTAATAAAGCCCCGTCTCCCCATCCGCATGCTGCCCCGGCAGCCGAATCGGCTGGTACAGCTCACCCGGGTTATGCTCCGCCCGCACATTCCCCCAGGCATCTAATTGCACCGCCCAATCCAGCCGGCTGTCTTCCCGGATCAGCGCATTGGGCGTTCCCAGGTGGTCGCACAGGTAGTGGCGGATTTCGACTTTTTCTGCAGCTGCTTTGCGTTGGACGCTCAACGTTTGCTCGTACTCCTGCAGCTGCTCGCGCATAAAGATCTGCACATCCTTGGACATGGACTTAAAGGCGATGTTCTGGGGCAGCGTGGCGCTGAGCTCTTTGATATCTGCCAGGGCTTTGCGCAAGGCGTCTTGCACTACGCCTGGTGAGGTGTTGGCAAGCAGTTGTTCGCCCAGGTCTAAGGGAGCTTTGGCGGCTCTGCGTAGTTGGATGAGTGGGGTAAACGACCCGGGCTCGTAGATGGTGTGGATGACTTCGGGTTGCGCATTGCCGCCGTCATCTTTGGCGCTGTTGAAGCGTTCGGTGTGGATCAGGCGGTCTCCGTCCCATCCGAAGTAGTCTGTCTCGCTCAGGTCGCCTGATTCTGAGTTCGCCGGCATGCTGTATTTGGCCAGTCGCCGTCCAAAGGCGTCGTAGCGGTACTGCTGGGCGGTCTGTTTTTCGTTGGTTGTGACGACCACCTGCACCAACTGGTTGCCACTGTCATACATCAGCTCCAGCTTGCGGCCCGTGGCCTCGTCCAAACTCTGTACCCGATTGCCTCGGCTGTCGTACTGGTAGTGGATCTTTGCCCCTTGGCTACTCACATCTTCCTGGTTCTCGTAATAGCCCACGCGGTTGCCGGCCCAACGTTTGCTGATGTGCAGCGGCTGGTTGCTGCTGGGGTCAGGATCCGCCTGGAGCGGGTTGAAGTCGCTGCGCAGCAGCTGCTCTTTGGTGATGGGGTTGGCTTGGACTGCGGCGCGTTGCTGGGCTCTGAGGCGGTCGGTTTCGTTGAGGTGGCCGGTGATGGCGTCTGGGGTGGTGGGCTTAGTCTCAGGACCAGCGATAGGAAGGCGATTGCCTGCTGGGTCAAACTGCCAGCGCTGCGAGCCGGCATGCGGTGTATGCGCGCCTGTCAGGCGTCCTGCCCCGTCGTAGGCAAAGCGGCTGATGCCGGCATGGCTGCGCATGCCGACCATCTGGCCCAGGCTGTCGTAGTAGTACTGGCGGGCGGTCATGGCGCCCAGCAGCGTTGGCGGGACGCGTTTGGGGGCTTGCCCGCCGGGCATGGACAGCATGTCATCCAGCGCACTCCCTTGTTCCAACCCCATCCACTGCATCGTTTCCATGCGCCCTGCTGCATCCCAGCTGAGCTTGCGGTAGAGCGGTTTGGCGATGCTCTCGCCGGGCGCTTGGCTATTGATGTCGGTGAGAACTTGGCGGTGAATCTCTCGGTGCAGCGCGTCGCGCTCAAAGTTCACCAGGCTCTCGCCTTGCCAGGTGATGTCGTGTACGTGGCCTGCGCCGTAGAGCAGGTAGCCCACTTCGCCCAGGCCTTGGAGCCGGCTGCCTTGGCGGTTGCCCAGGGCGTCTAGCTGGTGGCTGATGCGGTGTTCGAACTCAATCTCGGGGGTAAAGAACCGGTCTTGCAGGTCATCCGGGGTGGAGGTTTTGTAGAGACGCTGGACTTCGCCGATGACTCGGCCTGCTGCATCGCGCTCGATGACGGCCTGGCTTTGCAGGATGCCTTCTGGGGCTGGATGCTGGTTTGGGCCTTCGCTGCCGGTTTGTATTTGGTGCCAAACGCTGGCATTCAGCAATTCACCGACCTTGCCCCATTCATAGCGCTGTGTGGAAGCCGGCAACAAGTCCGTCGCTGGCAGATAGCGAGCAGCGAGTTGGCCAGTTATTGTCCATTCGTAGTGGCTGGTGTGTTCAGCCAGGCTTTGTTCTGCGGCCCATCCATCACTGGATTGGACAAGCTGGCCAGCCGCGTCGTATTGGTAGCTCTGCACCCGGGCGTCGAACCCGGTTTCTTGGGCCAAGCGGTCCATCACATCCCACGCAAAACGGGTGTGCTCGCCGTTCTCGTTGGTGAGCTGGGTCAGGCGCCCTGCTTTGTCGTAGGCAAAGCCTAGGTGTTGGCCCGCGTGGCTGCGCTGTAC
>NZ_SOAL01000013.1 GCF_004364775.1 Comamonas sp. JUb58 | reverse complement strand
TCATCAAGCGCCGCGCCTACGGATATCGAGATGAGGACTACTTCTTTCTCAAGATCCGCGCCGCGTTCCCCGGTATTCCTCGATGAACCAAAAAATTCGCCATGCACTTGCGCGATAAACGGGTCGGCGGCGGCGGCCACAGGCGCAGCAGCGGTAATGGGCCGGCCCAGCAGGCGCGATGCGATCTCGGCCAGTTTTTGTGGGCGCAGTGCCTGGCTGCCGGTCAGCACCCAGGGGCCGGATGCGCCCAGGCGTTGCTGGGCAGCTTCAGGGTTCAGCAACGCCTCTACAGCAACATCGGCAATATCGCGGGCATCGATGTAGGAGACGCCAGCGCCCAGGTGCTGGGAGCGGAGCACATCGCCGTTGCGCAGATCAGCCGCAATGCGCGACAGGCCCACCTGCATCCAGGCGTTGGGGCGCAGCACGATATGGGAGATGCCGCTGGCCTGCAGCCCTTCCTCGATGCGGCCATGGGCATCGCCGGACAGCGAATGGCCAGGTGGGTCAATGGTCCAGTCCGAGCCTGACAGCTTGACGATGTGCTGCACACCGGCAGCACGCGCGGCTTCGACCACGCGCAGCTGCTGCTCGGCAAGCGTCGGGCTGATCGGAGAGAGCAAGAACAACCGGTCTATGCCGACGAGGGCCTGGCCCAACGCGGCAGCGTCCTCAAAACTGCCCTGCGCTACCTCGACGGTATCGCCCCACAGCGCCTGCGCGGTTGCGGCCTGGCGCACGAACACCCTTGGCCGTGCCTGCCGGGCGAGCAGGCGCGGCACCAGCAGCTGGCCCAGGCGTCCACTGGCGCCGCAGACCAGCACGCGGGGATGCTGGTTCGCACTCATGCCCGCAGCGCCTCAGGCTCGGCAGCGGTTTGCGGAGCTGCATTCTCGGCCAGCAGGCGGTTCAGCGGCCGCGCATCCACCCAATCGACGACCGAGAAATCAGCCGGCAGAAAGCCCCACTCCAGCAAGAAGTCCTTGAAGTAGCCGATCGCATCGACCAGCTCCGGATCCAGGCTGATGCCCAGGTGATGGTGCAGGTCTGCGCCGTTGGAGGCCAGGATGGCCTCTTCGCTGGTGGCGATCTCGCGGGCCACAAAGCGCAGGGTCTCGTCGGGATGGGCCTGGGCCCAGCGGCCGGCGCGCTGCACTACGCGCAGCAGCTCCAGCACCAGGTCCGGGCGCTGCTCAGCCAATGCAGCATCTACCGTCAGGGTGCGGGGCGTTCCATTGTTGATGCGCACGCGCGGGTCAGGGTGGCGGCCAAACTCGCTGACCAGCTGCGCGCCAATCAGGTTGGCCACCAAGAGGCCCTCGGCGCCTTTGACAAAGATCGCATCGACCTCGCCGCGCACCAGGGCCTCGGCCTCGCGGAAATACGGGTGGCGGCGGCGCAGCCCGAACAGGCTGGGCGTGCCATGCTGCTGGATCACCGATTCCTCGATCACCAGATCGACCAGCTGCACATCGCTGTGCTGCAGCCCCACCAAGGACAGGCCCGAGACCAAGCCCTTGAGGGCAGTCGCGCGGTGGAAGTCGATCAGGTCATTGACCCGGCTGGGCACGCCAAAGCGCTTGCCGGCCAGGTCCTCGGGCTTGTCGATGCCCCGGCCCGGCAGGGTCACCAGCGCCTGGAACTCGTCGGTCCAGGTGATGGCGACCAGGCGCGTATCGCGGCCCTTGGCCCGCGCCCAGATCGGCGGAATATTGCCGCCCTGGCGGAAGGACCAGGGCAGGCTGTGGTCGAAATGGCTCTCGCGCACCTTGCGGTCCTTGGAGTCAAAGATGGACTCCACGCCAATGCCCAGCGCCGCAAAGGCCTCTTGCAGCCAGCCTTGCTGCGCGGCAATGCCCAGTGGCGACGGCACCGGGCAGCGGGTGTACCAGAGGGAGCTGGGTTGTTGACCTGGTACGTTCGATGTTTCGGAAGGGCTTGTCATCGGTTTCTCCTAGGCAAAGGGATCAGGACGCGGCCAGCCAGACGCCGGCCAGGTTGCCGGCCACGCCATCCGCACCCACGGTGTGGTTGCGCACGCGCTTGTCGGCGATGGTGTAGATGTCGGGGGCGACCAGGGTGATGTCGGGCAGGTCGGTGGCGATGTGCTTCTGGAACTCGGCCACCTCGCGGATGCGCTGGGCCTCGTTCATCTCGACGGCGGCAGACTCCAGCAGGCGGTCCACCTCGGGGCTGGCGTAATGCGCGCCGTTGGAGAACGGCAGCCCGCGCTGAAAGCTCTTGGACCAGTACAGGCGCTGGATGCCCACCGTCGGGTCAAAGGTGTTGCTCATCGCGCTCACATGCAGGTCAAAGGCGCGGTCGGTGTAGATGCGCTTGATGTAGGTGGCAAAGTCCTGGCTGTTGATCTGCACATCAATGCCGATGCGGCCCAGCGCCTGCTTGAGGAAATCGCCAGTGCGCTGGCCACCTTCGTTGGGGATGGGCGTCAGGTTCAGCCGGGCACGCCACTGGCCGCCGGCCTTGCCGCGCGTCAGGCCAGCCTCATCCAGCAGCTTTTCGGCGCGCTTCAGGTCATAGGGCAGCACCGGCAGATCGGGCACATAGAACTTCTTCAGCGCCGGGTGCACCGGCCCGGTGGTCAGCTTGCCCTGGCCGTACCAGGCGACCTTGAGCAGGTTCTCGCGCTGCAGCGCATGGGCAATGGCCTGGCGCACGCGCAGGTCTTTGAGCAGCTCGCTCTCCAGGTTGAACTCCAGCCGGTAAACGCTGTTGATGTATTCATAGCCCCGGGTTTCGAACTGCAGGCCCGGCTTGGCGCGCAGGCGCTCCACCTCGGCAAAGGGCACTGGCGAGCTGGGCGCAATCTGCACCTGGCCGCTTTCGATGGCTGCCGTGCGCGCAGCGGCATCAGGGATAAAGCGCACCACCAGCCGGTCGATATAGGGCTTGTCGCCATCCCAATAATTTGGGTTGCGCTCGTAAATCACATGGCTGCCGCGCACCCATTCCTTGAACACAAAGGGGCCCGTGCCCACCGGCGCATTGTTGGCCGGGTTGGTATCGGCCCGGCCGCTGGAATACAGGTGCTTGGGCACGATGGGCGACTCCGAGGCCGCCAGCGCCGTGATCAGGTAGGGGATGGGGCGGCTCAGCTGCAGCACCACGGTGTGGGCATCGGGGGCCTGCACCTCGGCCACACCGGCAAAGGTGGCGCGGCCCCGGGGGTGGAACTCCTTGAGCAGCGCAATCGAGTGCACCACATCGGCCGAGGTAAACGGCTTGCCGTCGTGCCATTTGACGCCCCGGCGCAGCTGGAAGCGGTAGACCAGGCCATCGGGGCTGATGGACCAGGCCACGGCCAACTGCGGCTGCGGGTTGAGGTTGAAGTCATAGGTCAGCAGCCCCTCGGTGACCTTGCCCGATATCGTCACCGACGAGCCGGCGGTGTGCGCAATCGTCGTCAGGGTCGGTGGCTCGGGAAAGAGCAGCAGGTTCAAGGTGCCGCCCTTTTGCGGCTTGTCCTGCGCCCAGGCCAGGCTGGGGACGGCCGTGCCGATGCCGGAGGCAGCAGCGGCCAGCATGAAGTGGCGGCGCGTGGCGAGCGAGAAATCGGAATCAATAGACATGCGAGGTACCAAGGGTAAAAACAGGGCGGCGCTCAGGCAGCGGCCTCGGCCTGGCGCTTTTGCAGGGCCGCACGGCCGCTGTTGCTGCGGATCAGGCTGTTGGAGGGTGAATGGATCTGGCTGCAGAGCACATTGCGCAGATGGCGCTCCAGCGGATTGCGGCGCGCCAGGCCGTGGTTGCCGGCCAGCTCCAGCGCCAGTTGCGCCACGCGCAGTGCGTTGTCCACCGCCACATGCTTGGCCACGGCCACCAAGCCATCGGGGGCGCTGCCGCTGTCGTAGGCGCGGGCATGGCTGTCCAGCAGCCAGTCACTGGTCTGCAGCAGCAGCTCGATCTCGCCAAACTTTTCCTGCACGGTGGCGAGCGATGCCAGGTTGGCACCGCCCAGTGCGCTGGGTCGGCGCTGGTTCAAAAACGCGCCCAGCCAATCACGCGCCGAGCGCGCCGCACCGTCATACACGGTTGCCACCAGGCTGAAGTACCAGGCAATGCCATGGGCCTCGCGCTGCAGGCCCAGGCTGGCCGGGCGCAGGCCCACCGCATGGTGGTCGGGCACCCAGGCGCCGTCGAGCACCAGGTCCTGGCTGACGGTGGCGCGCATGCCCATGGGGTTCCAGGTGTCCAGCAGGCGGGCACCTGGCGTGCCTCGGGGCAGCACAAAGCTGCCCAGGCGCGGCTCGGGCTCGTCAGTTACCGCCAGCACGCTGATCCAGGCCAGCAGCGGCCCGCCGGTCACATAGACCTTGTGGCCACTCAGCTGCCAGCCACCGGCCACGCGCCTGGCCCGCGCCGCCGGCAGGCCGCCGTGCGATGGCGAGCCCAGCTCCGGCTCCACCTGGGCAGCGTTCAGCAAGGCGGGGCCTTGCAGGCTGGCTGCTATCAGCTCGTCCGCCAGCGCTGCCGGCCACTCGCCCTGCGCTGCGCGCTGCGAGCGGGCAATCGCTGCATGGTTGCTGTAGTGCATCGCCAAAATCAAGGCCACCGTCGGGTCGCCCTGGGCAATGGCACCCACCACCGCACGCGCGCTGGCCAGGCCGGCGCCATGGCCACCGGCCTCGCGGGCAATGGTCAGCCGCAGCAGATCGGCCTGGTGTAGCAGTGCAAACTGCGGCGCGGGCGCGGCGCCACTGGCGTCATGTGCCTCCGCCAGTGCCGCCAGCTCGCCGATCAGCGCCTGGGCGCGGGCCAGCAAGCTGGCCTCGTCCAAGGCCGGGCCTGGGCTGGCCCTATTTACTGGCGGCTGCAGTACTTGCAGCACGGCACTCATGCATCCCCCTGCGCATAGCGGGGCGGCACCACATAGCCGCCCTGGGCCTGCTCCCAGGCATGGGCAAAGGCAATCGTGGTGCGGTCTTCCAGATAAGGGCCCACCACCTGGGCGCTGATTGGCAGGCCGTCATCGTCCAGCCCGACCGGGAAGCTGGTCGCAGGCAGGCCTGGCAGCACCGGCAAGCCAGCCCAGTAAAACAGCTCGCGAAAGCCGATATGGCGCACCCCATCGGCATAGGCCACCGGAAAGCGGCGCTCCTCCTTGTGGCCCTGCTGCTGGTGCGCAAAAGCGGGCGTCGGTGCGACCGGGGTCAGCACCACGTCATAGTCCTTGAACAGCTGCTCCCACTGGTGGCTCAGCGCATGGCGGTGCTCGTTGTCCTGCAGCCAGGTGGCATGGGGCAGGCTGGGCGCGCGCAGCAAGGCGGCCTCGGCGCTGCGGTCGTCCGGTTCCAGCTCGGCCAGGCGCTGCTGCTGGGCCTCGGTCAGCGGCGCCCCATTGGCGACGGACGAGCCCAGCAGGCTGCGGTAGGTGCGGTGCTGCTCGCTCAGATCGGGGCGCTGCGCAGGCGGCAGATCGCGCCACTGCGTGGTCTTCACCCCCTGGGCCTGCAAGGCGCTGACGACCCTTGCAATCACCAGTTGCTCGGACAGGCTCGCCTCCTGGCCCGGCCAGGCATCCAGCACCAGCACGCGAAAATCCTGCAGCCGCTGCTGGCGCGGCGCTGGCAGGCTCACCTGCCAGCCCTTGGCCTGCAGCGGATCGAGGTTGAGCAGCTGCTCCAGCGCCAGCTCCAGGTCCAGCGCGCTGCGCGCCAGCGGCCCGGCCACCGACAGATCCCGCGCGCTGAAGCGCCCTTGTGGTGCGCCGGTGCCGCGCATCGATATCAGCCCATAGCTGGTCTTGTGGCCAAACACGCCGTTGAAGTGCGCGGGGATGCGCACCGAGCCACCAATGTCGGTGCCCAGCTCCAGCGCCACAAAGCCCGCCGCCACGGCGGCTGCACTGCCGCCGGATGAGCCACCCGGCGTGCGCTGCAGATCCCAGGGGTTGTTGCTGCTGCCGTACACCGCGTTGTAGCTTTGCAGATCGCTCAGCGCCAGCGGCACGTTGCTCTTGCCAATCAGCACCGCACCGGCCGCGCGCAAGGCGGCCACCGCAGGCGCATCCTGCCGGGCGATATTGCTGCGGTAGTCCGGGTTGCCCACGGTGGTCGGCAGGCCGGCCACGTCAAAGTTTTCCTTCACGGTGATCGGCAGGCCCAGCAGTGGCTTGCGCTCGCCCCGCTGCAAGGCGGCATCGGCTGCCTGGGCATCGCGCCGGGCTTGCTCAATCGCCCGCACCGGGATCGCGTTGAGCTCGCCATCATGGCGCTCGATGCGGGCCAGCGCCTGCTCCAGCAGCTCCACCGCGCTGACGCGGCCATCGGCCAGCGCTTGCAGCTGCGCACGGGCGCTGGCAAAGGCCAGGCTGGCGGCAATGTTGGGCGCCGCCACCGCGCTCTCATTCAAGGTGGTTTCGTCGGGAAAGTCGATATTGGTCGTCATTTGCTAGCCTCCAGCCACAGGTCAGAAAAGTCTCCAGACGTCAGGTCAATGCTGTTGTTGAGCCCATGCACCCGCGTGCTGTGTACCCGCAGCGCAGAGGGCACGGTGGCGATCGGGTAGACCGGCAGATCACGGCCCACGATCTGCTGGATTTCGCGGAACTGCGCAGCACGCTTGGCCTCGTCCACCTCGACAGCGGCCTGGCGGAACAGGTTGTCGACCTGCGGGTTGTTGTAGTGCGAGGCATTGATCCAGATCAGCGGGTTCTTGATGCCGTCGGACCAGTAGATGCGCTGCACGCCCACCGATGGATCAAACAAGCGGCCCAGGCCGTTGAGGTTCAGGTCAAACTCACGCGCGGTGTAGGCACGCTTGAGGAAGGTGGGCAGGTCGCCGTCCAGAATGTCCACCTTGATGCCCACGCGGTTCAGCGCCGAGCGCAGGTACTCGGCCGTCTGCTTGAACTGCGCGCCGGGAATATAGGTCAGCTTGAGCGCAAAGCGCTGGCCATTGGCCTGGCGCGGGTAGCCGGCGCTGTCGAGCAGCTGGTTGGCGCGGGCCACATCAAAGCCGTAGTTGAACTGGCTGTCGTCGTAGTAGGCGCCCAGCACCTTGGGGATGGGCGAGTTCACCAGCTCAGCCTGCTTGTAGTAGACGTTGTTGACGATGAAATTGCGGTCCACCGCATGGGCAATCGCATGGCGCACCTCGGGCTTGGACAGCACCGGGTTCTCCACGTTGAACTCCAGGAAGGAGGCATTGTTCAGGAACGCGTCATAGCTGGCGTCGAGCTTGAGGTTGGGCTTTTGCAGCAAGCGGCCCAGGTCGGCCAGGGCCAGGTTCTGCGCCACATCGGCCTCGCCCGTCTCGATGGCGGCCGAGATGGCAGCCGGATCACGCACAAAGCGGATCACCACCCGGTCCACATGCGGCACACCCGGGCGCCAGTAGTTGGGGTTGCGCTTGAGGATCACATGGCTGCCGCGCACCCACTGCTCAAAGATAAAGGGGCCCGTGCCCACTGGCGCATTGACGTTGGGGCTGCCCAGCGGGTCGCCATCGCCATAGCGGTGCGCCGGCACGATGGGCAGCTCCGCCGACGACAGCGACTTGAGCAAAAACGGCGCGGGCTTGGACAGCACCAGCACCGCCGTGTGCGCATCGGGCGTATCGACCCGTTCCAGGTTCTGCAAGGTGATGCGGCCGCGCGGGCCCTGCTTCTTCTGGGTCAGGAAGGAATAGCGCACATCGGCCGAGCTGAAGTCGCGCCCATCATGGAACTTGACGCCCTCGCGCAGCTTGAAGCGGTACTGCAGGCCATCGGGGCTGACCGTCCAGGACGTGGCCAGCAGCGGCTGGGGCTGGAACTTGGCGTCATAGCGCAGCAGGCCTTCGGTGATCTTGGCGCTGACATCGCGGTTGTCGGTCTTGGTGTCGAGAAAGGACACCAGCGAGGTCGGCTCTTGCGCGACGACGGATGTGACCGTGCCGCCCTTGACGGGTGTGGCCGGTGCCTGGGCGTAAGCAGCCCCAAAGCTGCTGGCAGCCAGCAGGCCCCAGGCCAGGTTTTTGTAGAGAGTTCGCATGGGCAATGGTCCAGGAGAGAAGGCGCAGACAAGGCGCCGATAGCACGCAAAAAGCGCAAGAAAAACGGGAGGGACGGAGAAAGTCTGTGGATAACTACTGCGCGCAGTGCAGTGCAACGCAGCTGCTGCGGCTAGAAACGCAGCCCCGCCTGCTTCATCAGCGGCAAAATGCGGTCGCCAAAAAATTCCAGGTCGGGCTTGAAGTCGAAGAAGCTCAGTTGCAGCCCGTCGATGCCGGCGCGCTTGAGCTGCACAAACTGCTCCACCACCTGCTCGGGCGTACCGATCACTTCGATATTGCCGCCGATGGCACGGCGCTTGGGGGCATCGAGGGCGGTGCGGCCGCGCCAGGCATGGGCATCGCTCTTCAAGCTGCTGAAGCCCTCGGGCGTGCGCTGGTCCTGGTGGGCGACGATGGCATCGTGGTAAGCCCAGGTCTCGGCCTCGGTATCGCGGCTGATGACCATCGGGTTGAGCAAGGTGCGCACGGTGCGACCGGCATTGCGCGCCTCTTGCTTGACGCGGGCCGCATGGGCGGGCAGCACCTCGATGGCGCGGGCAAAGTCCGATGCACCGGGGCTGGTGATAAACACCAGGTCCGAATGCCGGGCCGCAAAGGCAATGCCGGCATCCGAGCCGGTGGCATTGACCAGCGCGGGCCGGCCAAAGCGCGGCTTGGGGCTGACAAAGCCGCCGCCCAGCTTCCAGGGCGAGATGCCTTCGAAGGAGTAGTTCTCGTCATAGGACCACAGGCGCTGCACCACCTCGATGAACTCCGAGGCCAGGTCATAGCGCTGGTCATGCTCGATCTGGTCCCAGCCAAACATTTGGTGCTCCACCTCGCGGTGGCCGGTGACGATATTGATGCCCCAGCGCCCGCCCGAGATATGGTCCAGGGTGGCGCCCCACTTGGCCAGGTGCAGCGGGTGCAAAGGGCCGTAGAGCACATGGATGGTCGAGATCAGCATGATGCGTTGGGTGACCGAGGTCAGCGCCGCCGTGGTGGCAAAGGAGTCCAGCGCATCGCCATTGAACACCCCGCCATAGCCGCCCTTGGGCAGCCACTGCGACAGCGCAAACACCAGGTCGAACCCGAGGCTCTCGGCCTTCAGCACCAAGTCCTTGTTGTAGTCAAACCGCCAGTCGGTGCTGCGCGGCAGGGTCGAGGCACTCCAGCCTCCCGCCTGGATCGGCAGAAACAGGCCCAGCAGAATCGGCTGCGCAAAAGCCTGCGACAAGGGGCTGTCCGGAAATGCCAGCGGCGAGGCGAATGTCTCTCGATCAGCGAGCGTAGCCAGGGGTATTGCAGAGTTCATGGAGCGGCCAAGGGTTTTCAATACAAAGGATGGCGTACTGGCCTATAGATAAACCAGACATTCACCATCCGCATTGGCTTGAATAATCCCATGAATCACCACCCTGCTCTTGCGCCGATTTTGCATTTGCATATTTAAAAATCAGCCATAAGTTCTGGCATGCCAATCCCAACGCCAGCACAGCCCAAGCGCTTATAGCTTGCAGGCATGTGCTGCCAAGCAAACAAAATATGCGGTTTCAGGTGTACACTAACTCAAAAAACTTTGGCGAGCAGGCACCAACCGATAAAAATCAGATACCGATATTTGTTATTTAGTTTGCGCCTTTTGATATATGAAATGGCATGCTGCAAATAAGGGCGATAAGGCAGGAACGCTCCTATCATGCACAGGGTTACCCGCTATCAATAATGCGCATGAATACCACCCCACGTTTATTGCGATCGCTCTGGTTCAATGCCAAATATGCAGTGCCCACGGTGCTGGGCGTAGCGATTCTGAACTTTCTGCTGCTGCAGCTCACCCCCGGTGATGCGGCCGATGTGATGGCCGGCGAATCCGGCGCGGCCACCGCCGAAACCCTGGCGGCGCTGCGCTCGCGCTTTGGGCTGGACCTGAGTGTGCTGGAGCAGCTGCAGGCCTACCTGGGCAACCTGGCGCATTTCAGCCTGGGCTTCTCGCCCCGCTACAACATGCCGGTGATGGAGCTGATCGGCCAGCGCCTGCCCAGCACCTTGCTGCTGATGGGCCTGGCGCTGGCGATTGCGCTGACCTTGGGCATTGCGCTGGGCACGGCGATGGCCTACTTTGCCGGCCGCTTGCCAGACCGCCTGCTGTCCGTGCTGTCGCTGCTGTTCTATTCGGTGCCGGGCTTTTGGACCGGGCTGATGCTGATCGTGCTGTTCTCGGTCAAGCTCGGCTGGCTGCCCAGCGGTGGCTCGGCCAGCATTGGCTCGCAGCTGACCGGCCTGGCCGCCGTGCTCGACCAGCTGCGCTACATGGTGCTGCCGGCCACCTCGCTCGCGCTCTTCTATGTGGCGATCTATGCCCGCCTCACCCGCGCGGCCATGCTGGAGGTGCAGTCGCAGGATTTTGTGCGCACCGCCGCCGCCAAAGGCCTCTCGCCCTGGCGCATCACCCTGCGCCATGTGCTGCGCAATGCGCTGCTGCCGGTCACCACGATGGCCGGCATGCACCTGGGCGGCATGCTCGGCGGCGCGGTGGTGGTCGAGACCGTCTACAGCTGGCCCGGCCTGGGGCGCCTGGCCTTTGAGGCCGTGCTGAGCCGCGATTTCAGCGTGCTGATGGGCGTGCTCTTTCTCTCTTCCTTGCTGGTTATCGCCGCCAATGTGCTGGTCGATCTGCTGCATGCCTGGCTGGATCCCCGAATCGAGGTGCGCTGATGTCTTTGTCTTCTTCTACCCAGGCGCTGCCGATCCCCCCGGCCGCCGCCCACCCACTGGCTGCCGCGCAAGCGGCGCACAGCAGCACCAGCAGCGCCGAGCCCGATGCCGCGCCCTGGCCCAATCTGCATGCGCCCGATGCGGTGCGCACCAGCACCAGTGCCGCCAACGCCGGCAGTGGCAGCCAGGGCTACCGCGCGCTGCGCGTCTTTCTGCGCAACCCCACGGCCATGCTGGGCTGCGGCTTTTTGCTGGCCGTGCTGCTGCTGGCGGTCACGGCGCCCTGGCTCTTTCCCGGTGATCCGCTGGACATGGTGGCCCAGCCCTTTCTCTGGCCTGGCCAGGATGCCGCCTATTTGCTGGGTACCGATTCGATGGGCCGCGATGTGGCGGCCGGCATTGCCCATGGCGCGCGGGTGTCGCTGCTGGTGGGTGTGTCCGCCACCTTGATCGGGCTGAGCCTGGGCATTGGCATTGGTGCCGTCAGCGGCTACTTTGGCGGCTGGGTCGATGACCTGCTGCAGCGCGTGGTGGTGCTGTTCCAAACCATTCCCAGCTTTATCTTGCTGGTGGTGCTGGTGGCGATTGCCCAGCCGGCGATCAGCACCATCGTCGTGGCGATTGGCCTGGTGACCTGGCCCACGGTGGCGCGCCTGGTGCGGGCCGAGTTCCGCGCGCTGCGCCACAAGGAGTTTGTGCTGGCCGCCCGCGCGCTGGGCTACTCGCACAGCCGCATCATCCTGCGCGAGATGCTGCCCAATGCGCTGCCGCCCATCATCGTCACCTCGTCGGTGATGGTGGCCTCGGCCATCCTGCTGGAATCGGCGCTGTCCTTCATGGGCATGGGCGACCCGAACGTGGTCAGCTGGGGCAGCATGATCGGCATGGGCCGTGACCTGCTGCGCACCGCCTGGTATTTGACTGCCGCACCGGGCCTCGCCATCGTGTTTGCCGTGCTGGCCTTCAACCTGATTGGCGATGGCTTGAACGATGCCCTCAACCCCCGTCTGTCGCAGGAGCGCTGAATGTCCGAAACCTCTTTGTTGGATGTGCGCGGGCTGAGCATCCGTTTTCCGCAACTCGATCCCGTGCGTGGGCTGAGCTTCAGCGTGCAGGCGGGCGAGACCTTGGCCATCGTCGGCGAATCGGGCTCGGGCAAATCGCTCACCGCCCTCGCACTGATGCGCCTGCTGCCGCGCGCGGCCCGCATTGCGCAGGGTGAGATCCGCTTCAACGGCCAGGACCTGCTGGCGCTCGATGAGCGCGCAATGCGCCAGCTGCGCGGGCGCGAGATCGGCATGATCTTCCAGGAGCCGATGACCTCGCTGAACCCGGTCTACACCATCGGCTGGCAGATTGCCGAGGTGCTGCGCCAGCACGAGGGCCTGAGCGCCAAGGCCGCACGACTGCGCGCCATCGAGCTGCTCGATACCGTGCGCATCCCCGATCCGCAGCGCCGGGTCGATGATTTTCCGCACCAGCTCTCGGGCGGCATGCGCCAGCGCGTGATGATTGCGATGGCCATTGCCTGCCGCCCACGCCTGCTGATCGCCGACGAGCCCACCACCGCGCTGGATGTGACCATCCAGGCCCAGGTGCTGGACCTGCTTGACCGGCTGCGCAAGGAGCTGTCGATGGGCCTGATCCTGATCACCCACGACCTGGGCGTGGTGTCGCAATGGGCCGACCGCGTGGTGGTGATGTATGCCGGCCGCGAAGTGGAGCAGGCCCGCCCCGGCCCGCTGTTTGACGAGCCCCTGCACCCCTACACCCAGGGCCTGCTGGCGGCCTCCCCCCGGCTGCAGCCCGGCGCGCACTACCTCGATGGCCCGCTGACCGAGATTCGCGGCAGCATCACCTCGGCCATCGGCCAGGCCGGCTGCGCCTTTGCACCCCGCTGCCCGCGCGCCCAGGCCTATTGCCACAGCGTTGTGCCGCCCTTGCAAGTAGCAGGCCCACAACGCCTCAGCGCCTGCCCCATCACCCTGCCTGCGTCTGCACGCAGCGCCCACCTTGCCTAGGACTGCCATGAGCCTGCTGACTGTCAGCGATCTTCAGACCCATTTCAAACTGCCCAAGGGCGTGCTGCGCGCCGTCGATGGCGTGTCCTTCAGCATTGCCAAGGGCGAGACTGTCGGCCTGGTCGGCGAATCGGGCTGCGGCAAATCCACCCTCGGCCGCAGCCTGCTGCGGCTGGAGACGCCCACGGCCGGCCAGGTGGCGCTGGACGGCGAAGACATTCTGCCCTTGCAAGGCGCGCGGCTGCGCAGCCTGCGCAAGCGCATGCAGATGATCTTCCAGGACCCGTTTGCCTCGCTCAACCCGCGCCACAGCATCGGCAGCATTCTGGAGACGCCCCTGCAGGTGCATGGTCTGGGCGACCGCGCCCAGCGCCGCCGCCAGGTGGAGCGCCTGCTCGACCGCGTGGGCCTGCCGCGCAGCGCGCTGGGCCGCTACCCGCATGAGTTCTCCGGCGGCCAGCGCCAGCGTCTGGGCATTGCCCGCGCGCTGATGCTGCAGCCCGATCTGGTGGTATGCGACGAGCCGGTCTCGGCGCTCGATTTATCGATCCAGGCGCAGATCCTGAACCTGCTGGTCGAAATGAAACGCGAGTTCGGCCTGTCCTATTTGTTCATCTCGCATGACCTGTCCGTCGTGCAGTACTTTGCTGACCGGGTGCTGGTGATGTACCTGGGCCGCATCGTGGAGAGCGCCGACCGCCGCAGCCTGTGGAGCAGCCCGCGCCACCCCTACACCCAGGCGCTGCTCGATGCCGTGCCCGACCCCAGCCGCCACCGCCAGGCCGCCCCCTTGGGCGGTGACCTGCCCAGCCCCCAGAACCTGCCCAGCGGCTGCCGCTTTCATCCGCGGTGCCCGCGTGCGACGGCGCTGTGCACCGAACAGGAACCGCTGCTCAGCGACAGCGGCAATGGCCATCTGGTGGCTTGCCACCATCCGCAGCTGCAACAGACCGCTGGCACGCAGACCTCCGTCATTTCTTTCGTCCACTAACCCTTCGTCTTTGTTCACATGACCTACCGTTATCTCGGCCGCAGCGGCCTCAAAGTCTCCCGCCTCGCCCTGGGCACCATGATGTTTGGCGGCCCCACCGATGAGCAGACCGCGCACGCCATCATCGCCAAGGCGAAATCCCAGGGCATCAACTTCATCGACACGGCCGATGTCTACCAAAAGGGCCTGACCGAGCAAGTCGTGGGCCGGGCTCTGGCCCAGGACCGCCATGACTGGGTGCTGGCCACCAAGTTCGGCAACCCGCTGGGTGAGGGCCCGAACCGGCGCGGCACCTCGCGCAAATGGATCATCGAGTCGGTCGACAACAGCCTGCGCCGCCTGGGCACCGACTACATCGACCTGCTCTACTTTCACCGCGCCGATTTTGATGCGCCACTGGGTGAGGCCGTGCGCGCGATTGGCGACCTGGTGCGCGCGGGCAAGCTGCGCTATTTCGGGCTGTCCAACTTTCGCGGTTGGCGCATTGCCGAAGTGGCCCACCTGGCTGATGCCGAAGGCATTGACCGCCCCATCGCCAGCCAGCCGCTGTACAACATCGTCAACCGCACGGCCGAGGCCGAGCAACTGCCCGCTGCTGCCGCCTACGGCCTGGGCGTGGTCTCGTACAGCCCGCTGGCCCGGGGCGTGCTGACCGCCAAGTACCCGAATGTGGAAGCGGCCGAGCCCGGTTCGCGCGCCGCACGGCTGGACAAGCGCATGCTGGAGACCGAGTGGCGCCCCGAGTCCATCGACATTGCCGCCGAGATCAAGAAGCACACCGACGAGCGCGGCATCAGCCCGGTGGACTTTGCACTGGCCTGGGTGCTGAACAACCGCCTGGTGACCGCCGCCATCGCCGGCCCGCGCACGCCCGAGCAATGGGATGGCTATATCCGTGCGCTGGATTACCAGTTCACCGCCGATGACGAGGCCCTGGTCAGCCGCCTGGTGGCTGCCGGCCACCCCTCCACCCTGGGCTTTACCGACCCCGGCCACCCGGTCGAAGGCCGTGTGCCCTATGTAGCCCCTACATCAACGGCCGCTTAAACCCACCAGGTCCACCGCCATGAATGCCTCTGTTCCCCCTCTGCGCACCAGCCACCCCAGCCGCGATGACCTGCTGGCCCGCCTGCCCCAGCTGGCTGCCGATATTGGCCAAGGCGCTGCACAGCGCGAGCTGCTGCGCGAGCCGCCCTGGGCGGCGTTTGACCTGCTGCGCGCATCGGGCCTGGGGGGCCTGCGCATTGGGCGAGAACAGGGCGGGCCGGGCGGATCGGTGGCCGATGTGGTCGAGGTGGTCAGCACCCTGGCCGCGGCCGATTCCAACGTAGCCCATGCGCTGCGCACCCACTTCAATACCACCGAGCTGCTGCGGCTGGATACCAAGCCCTCGCCCCTGGCCCAGCGCCAGAACGCCTGGGCCTTGCAGGGCAAGCTGTTTGGTGGCGCCTTTACCGAGCTGGGCACGGCCCGCGCCGGCATCAGCACTTCCACCTTGCTGCGCGATGGCGCCCATCACCGCTTGAATGGCAAGAAGTACTACGCCACCGGCACGGCCTATGCGGATTACTTCAATGTCTTTGCCGTCAACGACGAGGGCCAGGGCGTCAATGCCGTGATCCCCCTGCAGCGCGAAGGGGTGCGGGTGCTTGACGACTGGGATGGCATGGGCCAGCGGCTGACCGCCAGCGGCAGCCTGGAGCTGAACCATGTGCTGGTCTATGACGACGAAATCAGCCCCGGCGCACGCGACAACCTGGCGGGCCGCCATGCGTCTGCGTTGCGCCAGCTGATCCTGGTGGCGACTGCCGCCGGCATTGTGCGCAATATCCTGGCCGATGCGCGCCACTATGTGCTGCAGCTGGGCAGGCCCGCGATGCACAGCCCGGCAGAGCGCTCACGCGACGACCACTTCGTGCAGGCCGTCGTCGGCGAGCTGGCCGCCGCCAGCTATGCGATAGATGCCTTGATCACCGCCAACGCCCGCCAGCTGGACCAGGGCGCCTATGCCATCGTGCATGCGCCGCAAAGCGCAGACGATGTGGTCCTGCAAGGCGCGCTGGCCACCGCCCAGACCCAGCTGGTCGTCAGCCGCCTGGCGCTGAATGCCGGCGAGCGCCTGTTTGAAGTGGGCGGCGCCTCCGCCACCTCGCGCCAGCTGAACCTGGACCGCCACTGGCGCAACCTGCGCACCATCTTTAGCCACAACCCGCTGCTGCATAAGACCCGGGTGGTGGGGGACTATGTGCTCAATGGCACGCGGACGCATTTGGAGGAAGGGCGGGTTTTTTGACCGGATGTGACGATGGGTGTTGCGGTGGGTGTTGCGAATATGGTTAATTTTTGCAAACAAATTTACAAAATGTGGCATGTTTAACTAAATCAATTACAGTCGCGCAGGTCAGTGAAAGATTTCCCAGGAACCCCATGATCTGCAGAAGCCCTTCCCGTATTCCGTCCACCACGCACCGCGTTTTGTTTGCTGCCTTGCTGAGCAGCTTTGCCTCCGGCAGTTGGGCCGTCTGCAGTGATGCCGCATCCGGCAACCCGGCGCTGACCGCTACCGAAGGCAGCACCTGCAATGCCAGCCGCACAGGCTACGGGGGCAACAATGTCGCGGGTGCCACTGGCAATGGATCGGTCCTGAACCTGCTGGCAGGCACCAGCCTTGTCACCAGCAGCGGCAGCACCTACACCTTGAGTTCAGGCGGCTTGAACAGCGGTGGCGTTGCATCGGAGCCTGCCTCTTTGGTGCATGCGCTGGGGGACCTCAGCCTCACCTCGCGGGGCGACAACAGCCGTGCTCTCTTTATCTATGCCGGTGCCAATGCGGCCAATGTGCTCAACAAGGTGCAGGTCGATGGAAACCTGGTGGCGATGCGCGCGGGCAGAATCGGCGGTGCGGTGGTTCAGAACTCCGGCGGCGTGATCGAGATCGTGGGCAGCACACGCATTGGTGCTGATGACTCGACCCCGGCACCCGCACCGGTGGACGGCATTCGCAACTTAGGCACCTCGGGGAGCAACTTCTTCCGCAATGGGCTGACCATTTATTCCGCAGCCACCGGCATCGTCAACGCCGCCGGCTTGGTACAGGTACAAGGCTCCGCCGCCAACATCAACAGCACCGGCGGCACCGCGATCAATATCTCGGCCGGAACGGTTGATATGCCTGTGCCGGCAACCATCACCAGCGGCAGCGGTACGGCCATCATTGCCAGCGGTGGGCAGGTGGCGCTGGGCAACAGCGCGCTCACATCGGCCACGCCCGCAGCGGGCAGCAGCCTGATGACGATTGGCACGCAGGCCGTCACGGTGCAAGGCGCCAATGGCATCCTCGCCAGTGCCGCAGCGGGCAACACGGTGCAAATGCAAGGCGGCAGCGTGATCGCCAACACAGGGGACGCGATTGCGGTCAACGCCCCGGCAGCGGCCAATGAGATCCATATCCAGACAGGCACGCTGAGCGCCAATGCGGGCCGGGCCATCTATGACGGCCCCGGCAATGGCAACACCAGCGTCACCTTGGAGATCGCCGCCGCGATCAGCGGCAGCATTATGCTGGGCGCCGGCTCGGACAGCCTCAGGATCAACGGTACCGACCTAAGCAATGTGGCCCTTGTCGATGGCGGCGATGACGCCTCCACCGCCGATGGCGATATCGACCGCCTGACCCTGTCTGCGATCAATGGCCCCCAGCCTGCGGCCAAGTTTTTGAACTGGGAACGCATCCTCCTGACCGGCAACAGCGACCTGACCTGGACCGGCAGCGCGCTGGCCACCGGCGGCGGTGCCGTGGCGGGCGAGGCCATGGGCCTGGTGGTTGATGCGGGCAGTACCCTGCGCATGCAAGAGGCCGCCTTCAGCGTCAACGGCGATCTGGGCAACCTCGGCCAGCTGGCCTTGAACAACGGCCAGGCCGGCGATGTGCTGACCGTCAGCGGCGACTATGCCGGCAGCGGTACCTTGGCGCTGGATGTTGTTTTGGGCGACAGCAGCTCGGCCGCTGACCGCCTGGTGGTGCAAGGCAATACCGCTGCGGTGCCTACCACCTTGGCTATCAGCAACCTCGCCGGTGCAGGCGCTGTCACCAGCGGCGACGGCATCCTTGTCGTGCAGGTAAGCGGCACGTCGGCCGCCAACGCCTTTGCACTGCCAGCGCCTGGCTATATCGACCAGGGTGGCTTCCGCTACCAGCTGGTGCAGGTGGGCGGCAACTGGTATTTGCAGGCCAAGGCCGCTACGCCGCCCGCATCGGATGCGTCCACTGCCCTCAAGGCCGTTCCTACCCTCGGTAGCTGGGCGCTGTTGCTGCTGTCGTCGATGGCGGCCATGTTCGGCATGGGCCAGCTCCGCAGGCGCCAGCGCTGATCCTGCCCAACGAAAATGGCCCGTCAGCGCAACACTGAGGGGCCATTTTTTATGGACGAAATGGCCGCTGCATCGCAGCTGCCCGCAGCTTAGTGCTCAGCCGCCGTCTGCGCCCGCACATCAAACTCCACCTTCCAGCGCTCATTACCGCCCACGGGCACGGCATTGAGCTCCAGGGTGCCGATATCAGTCACGCGGGCATGCAGGGTGACGGGAACGACCTCGCCATTGGCGCGGCCTTCGGCGGGCAGGTTCAGCTCGATCTCCTGCAGCTCCAGCAGCTCCTCGGGGCCCCAGAAGTCGAGCATGGTGCCAACGCTATCGCTGCGGCGCACGCTGGAGCCGAAGAAACGCATGCGCACCGGCTCGCCCACGACCAGGCCGAACTCCTGCGTGTCGAGTGCTGCCTCGCTGCCCTCTTCCATGCCAAACGGTGCCAGGCACAGCGCGGACATGGGGGGCTCCATGCCTGGGATCGCAGGCATGTTGGACTCGACGCCGACGTAGTAGGACTGCGCGGTGCCGCCACGGATGCGCACACCCCGGCCTTCGCGCACATGGCCGTAGTAGGCAGCGCCACGGGCCACAGCCAGGTCCAGGTTGGCGCCGTCCAGCAGGCGTGCGGGAGTGGCGCCTTCGGCGGCCAGCCAGCTGTTCAGCACCTGGGTGATGCGCTGCTCGATCTGCGGCGCCTTGAGCACGCCGCCGTTGAACAGGATCGCGGTGGGGTGCAGAAAGCTGGCACCTTCGGGCTGGGTGCCCTGCAGGCCGTCGATCTGCTCGGTCACACCGGCCTGGCGCGACAGGAAGGCGGCCAGGTGGCGGGTCACCGCAGCATCTTGCGCATAGGGCAGACCCAGCTGGGTCAGCGCGCCACGCGCACGGCTGATGGGCTTGTCGCTCACCGCCACTTGGGGGAAGAAGCCTTCGACCAGGGTGGCCAGCACTTCGCTGCGGGTCACCTCGGTGCGGATGCTGCCGCCGATCAGCTTGCTGCCCCGGCTGGGCACCACCACGGGTACCGACTGCAGGGCTTCATCGGACAGCAGCTGCTCTTTGGCGGCGCGGCAGCCATGGGCCAGTGCGCGGGTTTGCCAAGCATCGAGCTGCTTGCCCTCTTGCGCCAGCTTGCGCGCCACGGCATAGGCCAGCGCCAGGTCCATGTTGTCGCCACCCAGCAGAATGTGCTCGCCCACGGCCACGCGCTGCAAGGCCAGGTTGCCATCGCGCTCCAGCACGGCGATCAGCGACAGGTCGGTGGTGCCACCGCCCACGTCCACGACGAGGATCACATCGCCGCTTTGCACTTGCTTACGCCAGTCGCCACCGCTGGCCTGGATCCAGCTGTAGAGCGCGGCTTGCGGCTCTTCCAGCAGGCTCAGCTTTTGGAAGCCGGCGGCCTTGCAGGCCTCGGCCGTCAGCTCGCGTGCGGCCGGGTCAAAGGATGCGGGGATGGTGACGGTGATGTCCTGCGCATCAAACGGCGCCTCGGGATGGGCCTGCTCCCAGGCCCAGCGCAGGTGCGACAGGTAGCGGATGGAGGCCGTCAGCGGCGATACGCGGTGCACCTCGGCCGGGGCATCGGCCGGCAGCAGCGGGCTGCGGCGGTCCACACCGGGGTGGCAGAGCCAGCTCTTGGCGCTGGAGACCAGGCGGATCGGCGTGGCCGCGCCGCGCGAACGGGCAAACTCACCCACGACAAAATCCTGCTGCGCGCCCCAGGGCAGTGCCATGTCGGCAGCGCTCAGCTCGCTCTCATGGGGCAGGTACAGAAAAGACGGCAGCAGCGGGCGCGTTTCGATGCTGGCGGGCGCCGTGAGCTGGGGGATGGCCAGCACATGCTGGACCAGGTTGTCGCCATCGCTGGCGCTCTTGTCCACATAGGACAGCGCGCAGTGCGTGGTCCCCAGGTCGATACCGATGCTGAATTGGGCAGGTGCTGTCATGGCTTAGAGCTCCACTTCGGCCTGGGCCAGCACCTTGGCGGCGGCGGTGTCGGTGAGCTGGGGCAGCTTGACCTCGGTCACCTGCCAGCCTCGGTGGCCCAGGGTACCGGTGAACGGGGCCTGGCCCACTACGTTTCCGGTCAGGCGCACGGCAGCGGCATCAAAGCCGGCTTGCAGGGTGATGCGGCTGCCTTCGGCCTCGGCACGCACAGGGGCCAGCGCAAAGTGCTCGCGCAGCACCTTGCGGCAGCCTTCATGCACCACGCGGGCGGCGGCGCCAATCTCGGCATCGGTGTAGGGCGCCACGTCTTCCTGGATAAAGTCGACAAAGCGGGCTTCGCGCTGGAGCAGGCCCAGCAGCTGCAGCGCAGCGGTCTCGGTGGGCAGCTGCACGGTCTTTTCAACGAGCTTCTCGACCAGCTTCTCCACCGGTACTTCAACCCGCTTTTCTACGGTCTTCTCAACGATTTTCTCGACCGGCACTTCGATGCGGACTTCGACGATCTTCTCGACCGGGACTTCGACACGCACTTCCTGGGGTGGCACATCGGCCGCCAGGCGCTCACCGCCACGCACGCGCTGCACATCGGCGGCCAGGCGGCCATTGCCCAGAATGGCGAAAAAGCTGCCGATCGCAATGGCGATGCGGCTGAAAAAAGATGGGGGGGTGTTGTTCATGGAGGCACCAACAGACACCCGCCAGGGCGCTGTGGCGCTGCGCGGTCAGGGCCGGGGCAGCTGCGCAGCGCAGGCGGGTGGTTTTAAAAACGGGGCTTGCGGCAAGCGCTGGGCCAGGACTCTATAGCAGGCGGCCAGCCCGCAAAACCGGGGATTTTACCGGCTGGCCCTATGCCCCCGCGCTATGCACCAGCAAGCTGTGGATAAGCATCCCGAGGGGCGATAGCGAAGGGAACGGCTTAGAACTGGTAGGTCACGTTGACGCCACTGGCCCAGTTGCGTCCCATCGCGCTTTCAAAATAGCGCTGGTTGCCGTCGTTGACGATGACCGAGCCGATGTAGTTCTTGTCGAACACATTGTTGACCCGTGCAAACGCGGCCAGGGTCCAGCGCGGGGCGATCTGTGCGCGGTAGCCCAGGCTGAGGGCGGTGGTGGCATAGCCCGGGGCAGCCTGGGTGTTGGCATCGTTGGCCTGCACATTGGAGCTGGCCTGCACACCCATGCCGACCGTCCAGGCCGGCGCAAAGTGCCAGTCGGCACCCAGGTAGGCGTTGTGGCGGGCCAGGCCGGGCAGGCGCTGGCCGGCCATGCCACTGCCCGAATCCTCGCGGAAGCGCGCATCCAGCCAGGTGTAGGCGGCGCGCAGCTGCCAGTCGCGCATGAGGTCCAGTTGGGCCGACAGCTCCAGGCCCTGGCGCCGGGTCTTGCCAGCATTGCGGTAGGTGGTGCGGCCGCCAGCGCTTTGGTCGGTCACGATCTCGTCACTGCTGTGCGACTGGAACAGTGCCGCGCTCCAGAGCCCGCGCAGCGCATCGCCGCGCAGCTGCTGGCGGTAGCCCAGCTCCCACTGCGTGCTGCTGGTGGGCCGCAGATCGGTGTTCAGGCCCGAGCCGCTATTGCGGTAGGACATCTCGGTGATGCTCGGTGTCTCAAAGCCACGTCCCACGCTGGCGTAGACAGTTTGTTGCGGGCTGAGCTGGTAGGAGAGCGAGGCCACCGGCAGCAGCTTGCTGTGGCGGCTGCTGCCGCTGTCGTCGCCGTTGCCGGGGGTGATGTAGTAGTCGTCCGAGCTGAAGCGCACGCGGCTGTAGCGCAGGCCGGTGTCCAGGCTCCAGCGAGGGGCCAGTTGCCAGCGCGCCTGCACAAAGGGATCGGTGCTGCTGACCTTGTTTTTCTCATCCCGGCGCAGCTGGCCGCGCAGCCCATAGGTGTCGCCGACAAAGTTCTCGTAGCCCTGGCGGTTCTCGGTCATCTGCTGCAGATCCAGCCCCGCGCTCAGCTGCAGCGGCACGATGGTGTCGAACTCACCCACCCAGACCAGGCGGGCACCGGCATAGTCGCGCGCCATGTCGATCACGCCGCCGGCATGGCCCGGCGCCAGCTGCGGCGCCTTGGGAATGGACTGGTACTGCAGCATGCTGCGGTGGCCGTAGTAGGCCGACAGGCTCAGGCTTTGCTGGGCGTTGATGCGCAGGTCATAGGTGGCGCCCAGCTGCTGCTGCTCCAGCGATTTGCGCGTGTTGTACTGGTCGGCCACGCTGCTGGCCTGGCGCGGATCGGCCTGCCACTGCGCCATGGTCAGGCCCTGCGGGTCCTGCGCATCGCCGCGCGTGTGGTTGGCCACCAGGGTCAGCTTGTCGTCATGCGCCAGCGGAATCACCAGCTTGGCGTTGAGCAGGTTGCGGTCGGCGGCGCTGTGCTCGCGGTAGCCATCGGTCATGAAGCGGCTGGTGCTCAGCACATAGCCCATGCCGCCATCGGTCTGGCCACTGGCTTTCAGGCTGTAGCGCTGCTGGCCATCGCTGCCCACGCTCACGCCAGTCTCCAGCTTCAGGGGGCCTTGCGGGTCTTCGGTGTAAAAGCTCAGCACACCGCCCGAGGCATTGCCATACAGCGCCGAATACGGGCCGCGCAGCACCTCCACCCGCTCCAGGCTGGAGATATCGACATTCGAGGTCTGGCCCTGGCCATCGGGCATGGTGGCCGGTATGCCATCGACATACAGGCGCACGCCGCGCACACCAAAGGTGGAGCGCGCGCCATAGCCGCGCACGCTCAGCTGCAGATCCTGGGCATAGTTGTTGCGGTTGTTCAGGGTCAGGCCGGGCACGCTGCCCAGCGCTTCGGACAGGTTGACCTGCATCTGCCGATCCTGCAGCTCGCGGCCTTCCACCACATTGGCCGAGGCCGGCAGGCGCAACAAATCGGCTGTGCCGACGGCCGAGCGCACCGACACGGTGGGCAAGGTGGCTTCGGCAGCGGGGGCCTGCGTGGCTTCAGGGGTGGAAGGTGTTGCTGGTGCAGTTTGCGCAGCGGCGGACAGGGCGCAGAGCAGCGCAGCGGCCCCGGCCACAGGGCGCAGGGGCGAGAAAGAAAAGGCTTGGATCGGCATAGAGGCCCGTATTTTCTTACAGCGCCTCAAGTGATGGGAAATTTGGTACAGAAACCCCTAACAGCCTCTGAGACAAACGCTGCGCTACAGTTTTTGCGGCTCCCACCAACTTGGCAGCAGCGCGCGCACCTGGGCGCGATGAAAGCGGTCGTCGATCAGCACCACCACGCCCCGGTCCTCCTCACTGCGAATCACCCGCCCGGCAGCCTGCACCACCTTGCGCAGCCCCGGGTAGAGGTAGGTGTAGTCATAGGCCTTGGCAGCGCCAAAGCGCTGGGCCATGGCCTGCTGCATGTGTGTGTTGATGGGGTTGACCTGCGGCAGACCCAGGGTGGCAATAAAGGCGCCAATCAGCCGGTTACCCGGCAAATCCACCCCTTCTGAAAACGCCCCGCCCAGCACCGCCAGGCCAATGCCCTGCCCGGCCTCATCAAAGCGCGCCAAAAAGGCGGCGCGCCCGGCATCGTCCATGGCGGAGGTCTGGCAGAACAGCGGCAGCTGCGGATGCAGGCGCTGCATGCATTCGGCCGCGCGCTGCAAATAATCAAAGCTGCTGAAAAAGCAGAGGTAGTTGCCCGGCTGGCGGACAAACTGCGCGGCCACCAGCTCGGCAATCGGCACCAGCGACTGCGCCCGGTCCTGGTAGCGGGTGGAGATATGGCCCGCAATCTGCACCTGCAGCTGCGCAGCCTGAAAGGGTGATGGCACATCCATCCATTGCGTGGCGGGCGGCAGGCCCAGCAGATCCTGGTAGAAGGCCTGCGGCCCCAGGGTGCCGGAGAACAGCACGGTGGCGCAGGCGGCGGTATGGCGCGCGGCCAGGTGCGGCGCGGGCACCACATTGCGGATGCAGAGCGTGGACATGGGCCCCCGGCGGCCGGACGCTGCGCTGCTCCACAAACTGGTATCAAACAGCGCATGCGGCCCCAGCTGCTCGGCCAGGTTCAGCCAGGACAGGGCCTCCAGATAAAAGCCAAGCACCGCATCGCCAGGCAGCATGGGGCTGTCGCCCTGGGCCTGGGCAATGGCGGCCACGGCGCGCTGCACGCTGCCCAGCAGGCCTGGCGGCAGCTCGGGGTAGACCTGGTAGTCCTGCCCGCCTTCTTGCTGGGCCTTGTTCAGGGCCGTCCATTGGCGGTTCAAGGCATCCAGCGATTTCTTGACCGGGCCGGTCGCCGCCTTGCGAGCCGCTGCCAGGGTGTGCTGCGGCAGCTCAGCCGTGTACATGCGGCGCGCGCGTTCAAGCAGGTTGTGGGCCTCGTCCACCAGCACGCCCACCTTCCACTGGTGGGCCTGGGTCAGCGCATACAACATGGCAGCGCTGTCGTAAAAGTAGTGGTAGTCGCCCACAACCACATCGCTCCAGCGCGCCAGCTCCTGGGTCAGGTAATAGGGGCAGACCTGGTGCTGCAGCGCCAGACTGCGCACCTTGTCGGGCGTCAGCATTGGCTCCTGCGTCAGCGCCTGGGCGCGGGCGGCAGGCAGGCGGTCGTAAAAGCCTTGGGCCAGCGGGCAGGATTCGCCATGGCAGGCCTTGTCCGGGTGCTCGCAGCTTTTGTCGCGCGCCTGCAGATCAACTACGCGCAGCGGCACTGCGCCCGTCTGGCCCTGCAGCGCTGTCTGCAACAGGCCCAGCGCATGCAAGGCCAGGCGGTGGCCGGTGGTCTTGGCGGTCAGAAAAAACAGCTTGTCCAGCCCCTGCTCTGCACTGGCTTTGAGCATCGGAAAAATCGTGGCCACGGTCTTGCCAATGCCGGTGGGCGCCTGCGCCATCAGGCAACTGCCGCCACCCGCCTGCAAGCCCGCCTGCGCGGTGCGGTACACCGCCACCGACAGCGCCCGCTGCCCGGTGCGGAACTGCGCAAACGGAAAGCGCAGCGCCGTGAGAGCCGCATCCCGCGCGCTGCGGTGCGCGGCCTCGCTGCGCGCCCAGTCCAAAAACAAGCGGCACTGCTGCACAAAAAACGCCTGCAACTCGGCGGCGCTGTAGGGCTCGGCCAGCACGGTCTCTTGCTGCGTGCCGACGTTGAAGTAGACCAGCGCCACCTTCAAGCTCGGCAGGCCCCGCTCCAGGCACAGCAGATGGCCGTAGACCTTGGCCTGCGCCCAGTGCAAGGCGCGGTGGTTGTCGCGCACGCTGTCGATCTGGCCCCGGTAGGTTTTGATTTCTTCGAGCTGCCCCAGGCCCGGGTCAAAGCCATCGGCGCGGCCGCGCACCTGCAGGTCTTCAAAGCTGCCAGCCAGGCGCAGTTCCGCCTCATAACCGGCGCCCCGGCGGGCACGCACCAGGCCATGGCCTTCGATGCCTTCCAGTGCCGATGGCGCCGGCGTAAAGCGCAAATCCAGATCCCCCGCGCGGGCGGTGAACTCGCACAAGGCGCGCACCGCCACGGTGTAGCTCATGCGCCGGCCTCGCGCCACTGCACATGGCAGACGCCCACGGGGATGCCATGGGCGGCGCAGTATTCCAGCCAGCGGATCTGGTTGTCCTGCAGCTTGTCGCCCGGGCCTTTGACCTCCACCAGCTGGTAGCGCCGCTCCTGCGGCCAGAAGCGCACCAGGTCGGGGAAGCCCGTGCGGTTGGCTTGCAGATTGCCCAGCAGGCGCTGGAACAGCAGCTTGAGGTGGGCCGCCGGTATGCAGGCCAGCGCATGCTCCAGCAGCGCATCAGTCAACGTGCCCCAAAACACAAAGGGCGACTGCAGGCCGGCCTTGTCGGCAAAGCGCTGGCGGATCACTTCGGCGTAGCTGCCGTCATCGAGCATGGCCAGGCAAGCGCCAAACAGCGCCGCACGCCGCGCGACAAAATCGGGCGCATACACATCGGCCGGCCCCGCCTGGAACGGATGAAAAAACGCCCCCGGCAGTGGCGCAAAAATCGCCGGCCAGCACAGCAGGCCAAACAGCGAATTGACCAGCGCGTTCTCGACATAAAACACCGGCGCATCCTCGCGGTGCCAGTGGTCGCGCAAGGCGTATTCCACCGGCATCAGGCGCAGGCCCTCGGGGGCCTCGGCGCTGTTCATCGCATCGCCAGCGCGCAAGGCGGCCTCCAGCGCAGCCGCATCGCTCAGCGCATCCATCGCCGCCAGATCGGGCGCCATGCGTGGCATGCGCAGCACGCGGTCCAACGCCACATCCTCGCGCAGCTGCGCCACCTCGGGTTTGAGCGCGCGGCGGCTGGCGCTGCGCTGGCCCAGGTGGCGGCGCAGGCGCGGCAGCATGCGGGCCAGGCGCTGGCTTTCTTCATCGCTCTCGGGCTGCTGCGCGGCGGCGCTGGCCAGGGCCAGGGCCTCGTCAAAGCGCTCCATGCGCTCCAGCACGCGCATGCGGCGGTGGCGCGCGCCCGGGTAGGGGCTGGCGGCATAGGCCTGCTCGGCCAGCGCCCAGCTTTGGCTGCGCTCGCAGGCCTGGCCCAGGCGCAGCAGCACCTTGGCATGGCGCTGCTGCAGCCAGGGGTTGGCGCTGCGCCAGGCGGCCAGCGCGTCCATCAAGGCCTGGCGGTCTTCGTCCTCATCCACTGCCTGGCGCCACTGCTGCAGCTGGCGGTAGCCCTGCACATCGGCTCGGGTCTGGAAGGCGCGCGACTGCGCATCAAAGGCCACCGTCTCGTATTTGAAGATGCCCAGGTCGGCCAGCACAAACTCCGACCAATCCTGGTGCAGATTGCCAAAGAACATCAGGCGCAGGCCTTCGGCCAGCTCGCCGACCGTCACGCGCCAGGCGGCATGCTCGGCCTGCGGATGCCAGCGGAGGTAAGGCTGCAGCTGCTCTTCGGTGTCTTGCTCGGCACCTGGATCAGACTGCTGAGCCAGTTGCGCAAGCTGGGCCAGCATGTCCGCCTTGCGCAGCGAGCGCGCCAAACCGGCATTGGCAAATATCTGCAGCAGCTCGGGCTTGGTGTGCAGCGCAAATAGCTCGGCCAGGGCCATGTCGGCATCGGCATCAATCCAGCCCAATGCCAGCAAGGGCTGCGCGGCGGCATGCACATCGGGGATCTCGTCGTAGACCAGCTTGTCGGCGCGGAACCAGGGCCCGCGCCGCATCAGCATGCGCACCATCAGCGCCTGCGACTGCATAGGGGCCTGCGCAAAGTCCGCCAAAAACTGCTGCTCCTGCGCATCCAGCACATCGCCATAGCGCTGCCCCAACCACTGCAGTGCGCGCTCGAAGTTGTGCAGGTAGTAGTAGCGATGGGGGGCCAGCATGGGGATGAATGCGGTGAGTGTGAGTGATAGCTTATCTGTATTTTTATACAGCTATTTTAACTTTGCAGCCATGTCCCCTTCTGGCTGTATGGCTCGCTCAACTGATAGCGCTATTCCACTGCTAACTGGCTGGCCATATACAAATGAGTTTGCGAATAGAAACGATTCTCATTTATTATGTTTTTATTTGACGCTGCCTTGATGCCGAGCAAAGTGTTTTCCGTTTATCCCGTGGAGGCGAGCCAACCGTGCCAAACCCAGACAGTGACATCCATCCGTTGGTGCAGGAGCACGGTGTGATGCTGCGCCACTATGCTGCTCTGCAAGCGCGCTGCACGGCCCAAGTCGATGCTCTGCGTGCGGAAGTCGAGGCGCTGCGCGCCCAGGTCACCCAGTTGCGGGCCCAGGTCATCATGCGCGACAGCGCCCTCATTTGGGAGCGCGAGGACCGCCTGGTGCACCTATCCACCATCGCCAACCGCGCCGCCGTCACGGCCGTGCGCCGCTGTGTGGACCCGGCCGCGACGATGGAAGTGGCCGCCGTGCCCCAGCCCCCACCCGATGCCTATCTGCAAGAGCTGGGCCAGCATGCCACCAACCTGGTGATCTGCCAGACCGGCTGCATCAGCCACGGCGGTTACTGGCGCGACCACGACCAGTGCAAGCGCCTGGGCACCACCTGTTTGCTGGAAGACCCCAAGGCCTTTGTCCCCACAGAAACCGCCAAGGCCTCGCACGCCTGGGTGATGACGGCGGCCAGCGTGCCCGCCAAGGAGCTGCCATGAGCTCGCGTTTTCCGTCCTCCGTTTCGGGCCCGCTGCTGCTGCGCGAATGGGAACGCCTGACCCAGACCGGCGTGGAAGCCAGCCGCGACAACCGCCCCGAGCAAGCGCTGGCCTGGCATGAGCATGCGCTGCGCGTGGCGCACCAGCTGTTCCACGATGCCCCGGCCGGCGTCTGCGCCGATGACCGCCTGGCCGCCTTTGTGGTCGCGCACCTGAACCTGGCCGACTGCTTCAACACCTTGAGCCAGCCGATATCGGCCGGCGAGTGCATCAACTGCGCCCACCACCAGCTGCTGGCCTTGACGCGCGATGACCATGCCAGCGCCGATCTGCGATCGGCCGCCTGCAAGCACCTGCACCACACCTTTGCCGCATTGACCGAGCACCACAACCGCTGCGCCGCCCGCGAGCGCGAGGATGCGATGGAGCGGCAGGCCCACAGCGTTCCCATGCCTTCGGGCAACCCGCCGCCGGGCACGCTGCTGCACTGACAGCCGCCGCACCGGCATTGACCCACTGTTCTCCACTCAACGACTAACACACGATATGTCCTATACCCTGCCCAAGCTGGCCTATGCCTACGATGCCCTGGAGCCCAATATTGACGCCCAGACGATGGAGATCCACTACAGCAAGCACCACCAGACCTATGTGAACAACCTCAATGCGGCGGTTGAAGGCACGGAGTTCGCCAACCTGTCGATCGAAGCGCTGGTGGCCCAGGTGGAATCGCTGCCCGAGAAGCTGCGCCTGCCCGTGCGCAACAACGGCGGCGGCCATGCCAACCACAGCCTGTTCTGGGAAGTGATGTCGCCCAGCGGCGGCGGCCTGCCCCAAGGCGATGTGGCCAAGGCCATCGATGCCGACCTAGGTGGTTTTGACGCCTTCAAGGATGCCTTCACCAAGGCCGCACTGAGCCGTTTTGGCAGCGGCTGGGCCTGGCTGACCGTGACCCCTGCAGGCAAGCTGGCGGTGGAAAGCAGCGCCAACCAAGACTCGCCACTGATGAAGGGCATTGGCTCGGGCAACACCCCGATCCTGGGCCTGGACGTGTGGGAGCACGCTTACTACCTGAAGTACCAAAACCGCCGCCCTGAATACATTGCCGCTTTCTACAATGTGGTGGACTGGGGCGTCGTTGCCCGCAAGTACGCCGCAGCACTGGGCAAGTAAGCCATTCCCTCACTGAGCACGCGAGCACGCACATGACCCCAGGCAACCAACCGATGGAAATGGACAACCAGCCCGATCCGCGCGATGACGCATCGCGCAGCACCGCCAGCCCTGCGCCCAAAACGGCGCTCAAGCTGCGAACCCGCATCGGTCTGTTGATCTGTGGCCTGGGGGTATTTGCGCTCGGCGCGCTCATTTGGGATGGCTTGAAAAACGAGCCATCGGTGCGCAGTGCTTTACTGGGTGGCTGCATGGCCGCCCTGGCCACTGCGCTGGGCACCCTGCCCGTGCTGCTGGCCCAGCGCCCGTCTGAACGCACACGGGACACCCTGTTTGGATTTGGCGCCGGCGTGATGCTGGCCGCCTGCGCGTTCTCGCTGGTCATCCCCGCACTGGATGCCGCACGCGCTTCGAACATCTTTGGCGGCAGCGCCTGGGCTGCCGGTGGTGTTGTCGGCACTTCCATCCTGCTGGGCGGCATGGCCCTCTTGGTGATGGACCGCCTGCTGCCCCACGAACACTTCATCAAAGGCCGCGAAGGCGCCAGCGCCCAGCAACTGCGCCGCACCTGGCTCTTTGTGTTTGCCATCATCCTGCACAACCTGCCCGAAGGCCTGGCCATTGGCGTGGGCTACGCCGGCAATGAAGGCATGCGCGCCAATGCGCTCGCCATCGGCATCTCTATCCAGGATGTCCCCGAAGGCTTTGTCGTAGCCGCCGCGCTGCTGGCCGTTGGCTACAGCCGAGGCTTCTCCGTCCTGCTGGGCATCGCCTCCGGCCTGGTCGAACCCCTGGGCGCCGTCGCCGGCGCCGCCATCATCGGCAGCTCCGCCCTGCTCCTCCCTTGGGGCCTGGGCTTCGCCGCCGGCGCCATGCTCTTCGTCATCAGCCACGAAATCATCCCGGAATCTCACCGCAAGGGGCATGAGTTTTTTGCGACTACGGGGTTGATGGTGGGGTTTGTTTTGATGATGGTGTTGGATACGGCGCTGGGGTGAGGGGGTAGCGGCTGACGTCTATGTCATAGATGCTCATGGGCTCTGCACAGATATACAGCGAGTTGGCGGCTGTTTGGCAGCTATTGCTCTTTGTCATGGCTACTCGGAGAAGTTATTCAGCCGACTACGGGTCTAAGCCCCGATTCGATGCGAGAAGCCCGCTGTTGACACCGCTGAGTGCTATCGACCGACCCAATCCCATCATTGGAGCTTGGTCCGTCAATGACTGTTGTGTAGTGCGAATTAGACAGGCCGGCTTGCTCAAATGAGATCAAAGCCGGAGCTTCGCTGTTGTGAATGGTCATCACGGACAGTCACTTCGAGGCACTGACACGGTTAAATGCGTCAGACTGTCCGGCAACTAGAGTTGGTTAACCTGCCTCGTTGCCATGAACATCGGCATCGAAGTAACTGCCGCAGCAAGGACAGGCGATATTGGTGACCTGGTCCGCAACCGTCCTGTGATAGGTCAGTTGTAAGCCATTCTTGAAAAGAATTCCATCGTCGCAGGCGTAGCAGTGAGTTCTTTTGACATACATTCCGCAACCGGAACACCCCAGCGTCCAGGACTCTCTGTTGCGGCGTGTGCGTTGGAGTTTGATGTCTCCCGGCTGGTGAGCTTGCCCGCAACTGATACAAAAACCATGCTCCTCCCACCGTCCAACACCCTCGTGTTCGACTCGATAGGGCGCGGGAAAACTTGCTTGCAGCACCAACACAATCAGGCGACGTAGGTTATGCTCTGGGCTTCTCTCCCCAGTGCCAGGGGCTAGGTAAATCACGCCTTTGTGATGCGCAATTCCAACCTCTTGCCCGTAGTCGCAATCCTTCCCCCAAATTAGAGGGGATGAAGGTTGGAGCATAGATCTCGGCGCTGGATGCAGAATGAAGACACGATCGCCCTCTTGGTCATATCCTTTTTCTTGGATCAGGCTGGTCAGCGTACGACCTAGTTCGCCTCTGCGCCACTTAGTGCGGAACTTTGCGTCCATGACCAGTCCGTCAGGCATCGTGTGGTGATGTCGAACCGGTTCGAATGGCCCACCTCGGTCTTGAGTTTGGGCCGTGTAGTTCTCGGGCCCCAGCTCGTATTGCATGAAGCGTAGCCTAAAGTCTGGGCGGCGACCATTTGGCAGTTCAGGCTGCACCTCAAGGAAAGCACACCAACCGAGGTCGTCCCGACGAAATCGCAAAGTAAGACTTTGTGGTTTGCCAGTTACGGCGCGTATCAGCGACTCCTGCCAACCCATCTCCAGTTTGAATTCGTAGTCCTCCACGAGGATCGAAATGATTTTCACGAGGCACCAGCGCTCATACAGGGCGCTAGCGTGGAGCACCCCGATCCGCTCGATTGCTTCCATTTCGTCCAAGCCAAGGCCGTGGTTCTTGGCCAATGCGGTCACATTCGCATAGGAAACTTGGCACGCCGTATAGTTTGGACTCTGGCTGAATCTAACCCCCATTGGGACTTGAGGGCTGGACGCAACGCCAATTTTCTGCCAAGCAAGGTTTTGTGCACGGAGTTCTGCCTGACATTGCTTCAGCAACTTCGCAAGTTGCTCGACCTTCTGCTTCTGATCTCGGTAGACACGCTCACGCTTTCGGGCCGTTATGGCCTCCCGCTGAAGTTCCTTGCGTTCTGTGCTCGTCAACGGATACAGCCAGTCATTGAGCTCTAACTGCTGACGCCGAGCGGACTTGTTGGCGATGGCTGAGGTAAATGGCGTAACGCTGTAGATCTTGCTAAAGACAACCTCGCGATAGCCTTTGCCCGTCTTGGTCGTCCTTCGAGTCGCGCACGCAATACCCTCAATAGCGTAGTAATCGCAAAAGCTTCGGCTGGCTTGGATCGCCTCCGCTAACTGCGGTGGCACCTCAACAACGCTGAAACTCACATCAAGTGCCGCATCACTTGCTTGCCTTCTATCCGTGCTGTAGTAAAACATTTGATCTTCGCGTGACGCATACAGTTCTCCAGGTCGAAACTCAAAAGTGCGAAACGCCTCACCATCCTCCGGAATGTCTGTTTTGAATTCCGAGACTCGTTCAAGCTTCTTTTCCAAATCCTTCATCTGACGGTCAAAGACTTCTGGTTCCACTCGTCGATGTGTAGTAGTCTCGTACTCGGTACTGCGTTGCGCTTCCACACTGGCACGATCCGCAAACACACTTGTATGGAACTCAGCAGCCTTGGCGACATGCGAGGCTAACTTCTCGCAGACTTGCACCATGTGACGAAGGTACCGGTTGTCTGCAATGTTCGGTGTCTCTTTAGCACCTCGCCCGGTCAAACGTTGAGCAGACGGATTGCGCAGGTACTCACGAAATGTCGCCACATTCGGCCGCAAACGAGCCGGACGGCTGTCGATCAATACCTCGCGCACATGCTGCGCGGGATGGGCCAGGACCCGATGTGACGCAGTCGCGAATGCTTCCAGCGCCTCCACAATGCCCTTGTTCACTGTAGCGCCGGATCCCGTTGTCGCCGTCGCGCCACCAAAGCCCATCACGAGCCAAATCAAGTCCTGCTTGAAGTCGTTCAGATAGTCCTCCACCAAGGTTCGGTCAAGCTCATCGACAACGTTATTGAGTTGGAGACGTTGCTCGCCTAACCAAATGGTGAACTGGCCAATGCTGCGATGGAGTTCGCTCAGGTGGCGCTTTCCCGTGGCATCCCAGCCGTGCTCTTGTACCCACCAATGCCGTGCCTGACCGTCAAGGATCTGTAGCATGGGCTTCTGACGGCCATCACCCCCCTCGAAGGTAGGGTGCGCATGCGACAAATCCCCCTCTAGATGCAGCCCAACCCAGGGGCACAAACCGTTAAATACCTGTGTTTCAGCAAACCATGAGCCGTCGGGATGCTGCTCGACCTCAATAGGCTCCGGCGCCACTGTAACGGACCGCGCGCGCCCTGGCTCCTGCCACTCAATGTCCAGGTAATGTGCCTGCAGCGAGATGACCATCAGCGCAACCAGTAGTTCGCTATGCCGTTATTGCTGTCCACAGAGTCGATCAGCCTGTCCAGAGCCGCGACACTGGTTTCCGTTCCAGCCGTCGGTTGCCCACCCTGCAACGCAGCTTCCAGCGCGTCACGCAACTCAATGAGGATTTCTCGTTTGCTCCGGCCATTGGATCCCGTGCGGCCTGTATCGAGCATCAACTTGGGCAGGATCTTGTGCTGCACCACATTGTCAAGCGCCTCAACATCACCAATGCCCGCTTGATGCGCTGCCTGCATGTATCCCAGTGCTTGGCGGATTGCGCGCAACCCAAACTCGACACCCAGCGGATCCAGATGCACACGCGCCCACGCGGTCAACAGCGCAGCGTGTGAGTTTGACCTGTCATACGGGGGGTATGGACTCCGCAAACCCAGGTCACTGGCGCTCATGAACATCGGCAACGCCACATCGACATCGAAGTGTTCCACTTCGGCTGCGACAGCATCCCAGTCCATCAACACCGGATTACGGAATCGCAGTACGTGCGCTCGGTCAAGCACTTTCGGCGACAAGTAATGGGTCGTTTCGTCAATGTTGATGGCGCCAATGATGCGAACATTGCCCGGGAAATGAATGCGGTTAGGCGTGCGCAACAAGGCCGACATGGATCGGCGAAGGCGCCCGTGATGCACCAGCACTGACTCAGCGTCTTGGAATCCTCCCAGTTGATGCAAAAGGGCATTGGCCTGCTGATTTTTCAGCACTTCAATGAAGGTCGCGCCGTCATCCATGCCCGCGCGTTGCCGGGCCTCTTCCTCGAGGGAAAGGAAAAGGCTGTTTTCCACCACAACATGACGCTCCTCGTCGGAGGTGTAAAGCGGGATCGCGGGGCTAGTGTCCCGTTCCTCTAGCAGGCTCAAAAAGTCTGCAAAGTAATGCTCTACCCGCGCAAGGTTCATCTCATCCAGGCAAATGAAATGGGGAACATTCGGCTCCCGAGCAGCGGCCTGCAACGCCTGCAAGAATGGCGTTGCCTGGTAGCTGCGCTCGATCGGGTTGTAGTACCCGAGGAGATCCTCCGGGCCTGTCCAATTGGGCTTGACCGGGATCACCGTGCATCGACCACCAATTGACTCAGCCACCGCCCGAACCAAGCTGGTTTTTCCCGAGCCAGAATCACCCGCCAGGATCACAAGGTCATTAGTACGCATCAATGCCAGGTAGTCGCGCAGTTGGGCCTGCGAGAACAGCATGTTCTTCCTCATCAGCCTAGCTTGCACGTAGGAAGCCAGTTGCGCAAAGTCTCCCCCGAGCACCTGTTGGTAATCATTTCCCTCGCGGGTTTCTGGTTGAACTTGTGGGGAGATCAGAGCAGATAGGTCGCCACGGTCTACCAGATCGAGCGCGACCAAACGTTCGCCGCGCGTTCGCAGCAGAGCTTCCAGATCACGAAACTTGTTCTCCAACATTTCTCTCCTCAGTTTGAAGTCGGCTTCAAGGGCATCATTCTTGGCGCGGGCTGTTTCCAGTTCATTCGTGGCCTGCTGAACTGAGGCTAATAGTTCGTGCTGCTGTGCAATCATTTGGTTGCGCGCAGTTTCATGCTGATCTAACTCCTGCGCATGAGCCTGACGTGTTCTCTCCAGTTGTTGCAACAATTCCGCATGGTCTTGATCAAGTTGAGCTTGGATGGCCCTGCGCGCCATATCCAAAAGCAGTGATGAATTCTCTCCTTCAAGGGAGGTCACCCCCCAACTCTTTGGCACCCGGCTCAAGGGAGTCATGGAGTGAGGACGCACTATGCAGGCAAGGGGGTCGCGTCTCTCTTGTCGACGTTGTAGTGGGGCAAGCGACAAAACAGCAACGGCATAGTCACCCGGTCCCCATTGAAAGCTCCAAGAATTCAACTCTGGCCCTGGAACAAATACACCTTGTTGGAGCTGAGAAACTGGAGCAAGTGAAGGCAACTTGACGCCCGTTGTCGCGTCGTGCAAGTTCTCGAGGAATCCGAAACTCCCGGTTTCGGCAAATCGCAATTGCCCGATGACACTGATATGGCCTGGGTCGGCCATGCTCCACGCCTGAGCGAGGTACTGCATCAATTGCAATTCGGTCCAATGGAGGCTGGGTACTTTCGAGTTTGCCGAGAGATCACTCATGCCAATGTTGCTTCAAAACGCTTAAAAATCATTGACGCCGATAACGGAGTACCGATTGGCACAGCGACGCACAGAGTAAGTAACTAGTGTATCCAATTGGATGTACGTCTCTTGCCGTGCGGCAAGAAGTGCACGCAACAAAAATACGTTGTCCAATAACTGCAATTCGAGGAGAAGGTCACGCTGGAGAGATTACGGCACACTGGTACCCAATCTACATCATGGCGCCATGCAAGAAGGCTTGCGTGGCTCGGCATTGCATTCGAGTGCCTGTTTTCGGCCCTGACTTTGAGGTTGCGATGTCGCAATGACTGGCAGCTTTCAGCCTAAAACCTCTACCAATGAACTAGCTCCGCCAACTGACACCTCGATACCTGCTTCTGTGTACGGTCAATGTCCCGGTAGGTCTCCCCCACCAACGAACCCTAGGAATTGCGAATTACGATCCAACGGCTTTCAACATCCAATCCCCCACAACCCCAAAGCTTATTTGCGAATGATTCTCAATTGAGCGTATACTGCACCCATGGCGTAGCAATTGCGGCTACTCCAAGGTTCATCGTGGGGCGACTTACCGGAACTGTCCGGAAGTCGTTTTTGCCAGCCAATGGTTCACACTAGCCACGCATTTTTTTGCGATGAACACCGGCTTCGATAGCGCCATTGCAGCGCAGCGATCCAGTCTCTGCCAGCGCCTTTGCTCTGCCCTGCCAATGTTTGGCAAGCAAACACCACCAGGCTTTCAGTCCACCCTCCCCTGATCTCTCTATCTACACACATGCCGACGGCATGTTTTTTTGCGTCTGCACAGTGCATCGCGTTGACTGCATCTGCGCGCAAGACCGCCCCGGTCCAAAAAAAACGCCCAGATCACCCCTGCCAACGGCAGCAGCAATCTGGGCTACTTACCACGCCCACCGCAGCGGCAAGCGCTGCAGCGGGCTAGCTACTAACTCAATTAAAAATCCACCGACGCCGACAGCGCAAACGTACGCGGCGCGCCCAGCGCCAGGCTGGACAGCTGGGGCATGCCCCAGTACGACTTGTTGGTGGCGTTCAGGACCGACGCCCGCAAGGTGACAGGCTTGTCGGCCACCTTGGTGCTGTAGCGGGCGCCCAGGTCGTAGGTGGTGCGGCCGGCGGCCCAGAGGCTGTTGTCGGCGCTGATGTATTGACGGGATACGGCGGTGGCGTTGGCGTTGAGCGCCAGGCCTTGCACGCCGGGGACATCCCACTCCGCACCCAGCTTGCCCTGCCACTTGGGGGTGCCGGTGGCGAGCTTGCCTTGGTTGACGCCGCCAGCGGTTTGCGTCAGCTTCGGCGCGGTGTAGGCCACGCCGCCCATCAGGCGCAGGCCGTGTATGGCGTTGCCGAAGAAGCTCCACTCAATGCCACGGTTGCGCTGCTCGCCACCGAACGAGTAGACGTTGGTGACGGGGTCGGTGTAGCTGCTGGGCCGGGTGATCTCAAACAGGCTGACGGTGTGGGCGAAGTCGCCCAGATCGAGCTTGAGGCCCATTTCCTTTTGCTTGCTCTTGTAGGGGGCAAACACTTCGCCGGCGTTGGCGGCGGTCATGGGTGCGGTGGCGCCCTGGCTCAGGCCTTCGATGTAGTTGGCGTAGAGCGAGAGGTTGTCCGTGGCCTTGACCAGCAGCGCAGCGGCGGGCGAGGTGGCACTTTCGTCATAGCGCGAGGTGCGCGCACCGGTGTTGATGTCGTAGCTGTCGCTGACGACCTGCTGGCGGCGCACGCCCAGGGTCAGCTGCACGCGGTCTTGCGCCATCGACAAGGTATCGGCGATGCCATAGCTGGCCAGGCGCACCTCGGTGTGCATGATGTGGGGCCGCACGATGTCAGCCACCGGGCCCCATACCGGGTTGTAGAGGTTGGTGGTCCAGTCGGCGCCGGGCACGCTGCGGCGGCCGTAGTCGTCTTGCTTGTGCGCGTAGTGCGTGGCATTGATGGCCCACTGGTGGCCCACGGCGCCGGTCTGGGTGCGGCCCTTGATGCCGACTTCGCCCGACTGCTTTTTGACATCAAAGGCGAGCTGGCCCATCGTGGTGCGGAAGTCGCCTGCGGTGTTCAGCACCAGGGCCGACATGGCGCCGTTGTACTGGTAGTCGGTCTTGCTCATGCCAAAGGCGGCATAGGCCATGACCTGGTCGTTCAGGTCATACTCGCCGCGCAGGATGGCGGCTTTGTCCTTGGTGCGCACGGTGGACCAATCCGGGTTCAGCAAGGTATCGCCCTTGGGCACCTTGGGGATGGGCAAGCCGGGCGACAGGCTGATGCCCCGGTTGACGCCGTTGACCCGGTCGTCGCTGGCATAGAAGTCGGCCGACAGGCGGGCGCGGTCGCCACGCCAATCCAGCGCCAAGGATGCGAGCTGCACCTTTTTTTGCTGGTCCTGGATGGAGCCATCGCCATCGCGGTAGACGCCGTTGAAGCGCACACCGAGCTGCTGGCGATCGCCAAAGCGGCGGCCCATGTCCAGGTGGCCGCCAAACTGCGAATCGGACATGTAGGTGGTGGTAAAGCGGGTCAGCGGATCGTTGCCGGCGCGCTTGGGCACTAGGTTGACGGCACCGCCCACCGAGCCGCCCGGCGGCATGCCGTTGAGCAGCGCCGATGGGCCCTTGAGCACTTCGATGCGCTCAAACATCTCGGGCGAGGTGCGGTAGTACGGCGCCATGCCGTAAAGGCCGCCAAAGGTCATGTCGGTGGAGCTCGACGAGAAGCCCCGGATCGAATAGTTCTCGGCCCAGGCGCCCGATACGCCGTTGCTGAACACGGTCGGGTCGGTCGCGGCAATCACGTCGGTGATGTTCTGCGCCTGGCGGTCTTCGATGTACTTCTCGGTGTAGCCGATGGTGCTGAACGGCGTCTCCATGAAATCCTTGTCGCCCAGCAGCCCCACGCGGCCGCCGGTGGTGACCTGGCCGCCGGCGTAGGGGGCTGCAACCTGGGCGGCTTTTTCTTGCACGGTGATCGGCGCCAGGGTGACGGCGTTGTCTGCCGCTGCTGCCGGCTCTGCCGCGCTGTTGGTTTGCGCGTTGGCCAGCGGCGCTGCGACCAGCATGGCGCCAATGGTCAGGCCCAGCAGCACTTGCGGGCTGAGGGGGTTGAGCGCGCTGCGGCGCAGTGCAAACGGGGCCGCGTGCTGGGCGGCGGGCCGTGCGCTGCGCAGGGCGCTGGCAGCACGGTGCTGGGGGTGAAGGCGTTCTGGCATGCCTTGTTCCTTAGATGTTATGACTACAGAAAAGCAAGAGCGGCGCGCAGGCGGGCGCCGGTGCTTGGCGCACGGCGGTGCCCAGCGCAATGCGCCTGGAGGTTTTTTGGCTGGGTCGGAACCTGGCTACAACGGGAGGGAAAAAGAGAAGCGGGGCCTGGTGGCTGGCTGACGGCTGGCTAGCGGTCAGCCCGGGTAGCCGCGCAGCACGTCGTCAATCAGCAGGCTGAGCGAGGTAGGACTGGCGCCGGTGGTGTACCAGGCGTCGGCATCGACAAAGACGACACGGCCGCTCTTCCAGGCCTTGGTCTCGCGCAGCAAGGGGTTGGCCAGTTGGTCGGCGGTCATCACCGCATGGCGCTCCATCACGGCAGTGCGGTCCACCACATAGAGGATGTCGGGGTTGGCCTGCTGGATGAACTCGCTGGAGATGGGCTGGCCATGCAGGCTGCCCTCGGCATCGGTGCTGGCGGGCTTGACGCCCAGATCGCTGAACACAAAGCCGTAGCGCGACTGCGGGCCGAAGGAGCTGAAGGCGCCGTTGTTGTGCAGCACGATCAAGGCCTTGTCGGTGCTGCCCTCGATGCGCTGGCGGGCCTGCGCCAGCTTGGCATCCAATGCGGCCACCTTTTGTGCGGCCTGCGCCTCTTTGTCAAAGATGCGGCCCAGGGTGAGCAGATGCTCTTTGACGACCGCGATGTGCCGGGCATGGCTGTCCTTGAAATCCACATCCAGGTGGATGGTGGGCGCGATCTCGCTCAGCGTCTGGTAGTGGTTGGCCTGCAAGGGGGTGATCAGGATCAGGTCGGGCTTGAGCGCATGCACGCGCTCCAGGTTGGGCTGCACGATGGCGCCCAGGTCTTGCACCGCCTCATCAGCTTTGTACTTGGCCAAAAAATGCGGCACATAGTCCTTGACCATGCCGGCAATCGGCACACCGAGCTGGTCGAGGAAATCAGCCTCGTTCATCTCCAACGCAGCCACCCGCTGCGGGGTTCGGGGGATGACGGTGCTGCCTAGCTGGTGCTGCACGGTGATGGGCGCTGCGGCCGGCGGGCTGCTGGCGGCGGAGCTGGACGATGGCGCATCAGCGGCCGAACTGGATGCGCGGTCGCAGCCGCTCAAGGCCAGGGCGATGGTGACAGCGGCGGCTGCGGCGATGGCCGTAGACAGGGGCCGCCAAAGGGTGCGAGTGCGGTTGGGGTTGCGTTGCATGGCAAAGGTTTCCTAGGTCTTGAAGTAGTTGCACAGACATCCCTGCGCGGTGCGGCTGATGTCAAACCGCAGCTCGAACAGCTGCGACAGATTGGCTTCGGAGATGACGTCATCGCTGGGCCCGCTAAAGCACAGCATTCCGCCTTTGAGCGCGACGATGTGGTCCGAGTAATTGGCGGCAAAGTTGATGTCGTGGATGACCAGAATCACCGTGCGGCCGGCCTCGTCGCAAAGCCTGCGCAGCGCGCGCATGATCTGCACGGCATGCTTCATGTCCAGGTTGTTCAGCGGCTCGTCGAGCAGCAGCACATCGGTCTGCTGGGCAATGGTCATCGCCAAAAAGGCCATCTGCCGCTGGCCGCCACTGATCTCGTCGATATAGGCATGGCGCAGTGGCTCCAGCGACAGGAAGGCGATGGCCTCATCGACGGCCTGCTGGTCTTTGCTCGTCAACGTGCCCCGGTGGTGCGGAAAGCGGCCAAAGCCGACCAGCTCTTCGACCGTCAGCCGCATCTGAAAACCAGGCGATTGGCGCAGGGTGGCGATGCGCAGCGCATAGTGCGCCACCGAGATGGTGGCAATGCTGCGGCCATCGAGCTGGATCTCGCCACTGCTGGGCGCCAGCAGGCGGGCAATCATCATCAGCAAAGTAGATTTGCCGGCGCCATTGGGGCCGATCAACGAGGTGATGCGCCCGGCCGGGAAGGCGGTGCTGACGCCGGACAGCACGGCGCGGCTGCCATAGGATTTATGGAGGTTGCTGACAATGATCATGAGAGAGCTCGGCCGCGCACCGTCAGCGCCAGAAAGTAAGCACCGCAGACCAAATTGACCAGGATGCTGACGGTGGTCTTGTAGTTGAAAACATGCTCCACCAGCAGCTGCGCTACCAGGAAGATGGCGATGGCGACTGTGCAGCCCATCGGCAAGCTGCTGCGGTGGCGCCATTGCGGTGCCAGCGCATAGACGATGTTGGCCACAAAGATGCCCATGAAGGCCGTGGGCCCAATGAGGCTGGTGGACACCGCCACCAGCACCGCCACCAAGGCCAGGTAGAGGCGCATGCAGCGGGCATGGGGCACGCCCAGCGAGATGGCCTGCTCGCGGCCCAGCGCCATCACATCCAGCACGGGCAGGGTTTTGTGCAGCACCAGGCATACCGCACCCACGGCCAGCGCCGCATAGGCCAGGGTATCGGGCCGGGCGCGGTTGAAGGACGCATAGCTCATGCCCTGAAACACGGCAAACTCGCCCGGGCTGATGCGCAGCTGCACAAACTGCGTGAAGGTGCCGATCACCATGGTCAGCACCAGGCCGACGAGCAGCAGCACATAGATATCGCCCTGCCCCCGGCGCAGCAGCCAGCGCTGCAGGCCCCAGGAATACACCAGCATCAGCACCACAGACACCAGGAAATTGCCCCTCTCGCCCAGCATGCCCATGCCTTGCGCGCCCAGCACCAGCAGCAGCAGGGCCTGCCACAGCAAGAACACTGCCTCATAGCCCATGATGGCGGGGGTCAGGATGCGGTTGCCCATCAGGGTTTGGAACACGATGGCCGACACCGCCACGCAGATGCCGCCCAGCGCAATGGCGGCCAGGCGCAGCAAACGCCGGGGGATGACATAGCCCAGATCCATGCCCGAGCCCAGCAGCACAAAGCCCAGGGCCAGCACGGCGATGCCCAGCCACAGCGCATGGCTGGTGCTCACGGCCTTCATCGCGGTCGGTCGCTTCATCGCCGCCCCCGAAGAATCAGTACCAGGAACACCACGCCGCCCAAAGCCCCTGCCGTCAGGCCAATGGGCACCTCAAACGGATAGATCAGCAGGCGGCCGGCGATATCGCAGACCAGCAGCAGGCTGGCACCGCCCAGCGCCACCAGCGGCAGGGTGCGGGCCAGGTGGTCCCCCTTGTACAAGGCCACCAGCTGCGGCACGACCAGACCGACAAAGGGGATGGCGCCGACGGCAATGACGGTGGCCGAGACGGTGACGGCCACCAGCACCAGCCCCAAGGTGGCGGTGGCGGCATAGCCCATGCCAAGGCTGGTGGCCATCTCTTCCCCCATGCCCAGTACGGTAAAGCGCTGCGCATACAGATAGGCCAGCGCCACCACCGGCAGGATGATGTAGAGCATCTCGTAATGGCCTTGGACGATGCGCGAAAAATCTCCCAGCAGCCAGCCCTGCATGCTTTGCAGGATGTTGTTGCGGTAGGCATAGAACTCGGCCACGGCGCTGAGCACGCTGCCGTACATCAGCCCGATCACGGGCACCAGGACGGTGTTCTTGAAGCGGATGCGCGCGATGATGGCGACATAGAGCAGGCTGGACAAAAAGCAGAACAGCAGCGCCAGCGCCATGCGGCCCGGCGCACCGGCGGACGGCACCAGGGTCATCGCGATCAGGATGCCGAGCTTGGCGGCATCAAGCCCGCCCGAGGTGCCCGGCTCGACAAATTTGTTGCGCACAATGTGCTGCAGGATCACGCCGCAGACGGCCAGGCCTGCACCGGTCAGCACCAGCGCGGCCAGGCGCGGCAGGCGGCTGGCCGTCAAGGTGAGCCAGGCATCGCCGGAACCGCCCGAGAAGGCCCAGAGCTGCGACCAGGCCATCTGGCGCGCCCCCACCAACAGGGACGCCAGGCACAGCAGCGCAAACCCCAAACACCAGCGCAGCCGCATCACACCCGCTCCTCGCCCGCCGCCATGCGCCAGCCTTGGGCTTGCTCGCGCTGGCCCAGCCACTGCGCATAGCGGCCTTGCTGTGCCGCCAACTGCGCTGGTGTGCCCTGCTCCACCACCTGGCCACCCTCCAGCACCAGCACCTGGTCGGCCATGGCAATGGTCGACAGCTGGTGCGCAATCACCACGACGGTGTGCTGGCCGCGCAAACGAGCAAGGGTCTGGGCAATCAGCGCCTGGTTCTCGGTATCGAGCGCGGCCGTGGCCTCGTCCACCAGCAGGATGGGCGCATCCTTGATAAGGGCGCGTGCAATCGCAATGCGCTGGCGTTCGCCGCCTGAGAGCTGGGCGCCGCCCTCGCCCACGGGGCTGTCCATGCCGCCGGGCAGGCGCTGGGCGATGCTGTCCACCCCAGCCTGGCGCGCGGCCTCCCACAGCTCCACATCGCTGGCACCGGGCCGGCCGATGCGGATGTTGTCGGCAATGCTGCCGGCAAACAAATAGCTGTCCTGAAAGATCTGGCTGATCTGCGCGGCCAGTTGGGCCTCGTCCATCTGCCGCACATCGGTGCCGCCAATCAACACCCCGCCCTGGTCCACATCCCAAAAGCGCGCAATCAACCGCACCAGGGTGCTTTTGCCGGAGCCCGATGCCCCCACCAGGGCCGTCATGCTGCCGGGCGGCACATGCAGGTTGATGCCGCGCAGCACGGCGGGCTGGTCTGCGCCATAGGAGAAATGCACATCGCGCAGGCTGATCGATGCATCGCGAGGCCACTGTGGCTGCTGCGCCTGCGGCAGGGGTTGCTGCGCAAACAGCGCATCAATCGCATCGAGCTGGCCGCGCGCGGTGCGCAGCGCCTCGGCATAGCCGACCAGCTCCAGCAGCGGCTCCACAAAGCGGCTGATCAGCAGCATGGACAGCACGGTCGCAATGACCTGGCCGGGGGCCAAGGCCTGGGCGCTGTGCTGATCGATGCCGACCACGACGGCGACCAGCAAGGCCGCAAACACCGCTTGCACGGCCCAGACATTGAGCACCGACGACAACGCCGACACCGCAATCAAACGCCCCGCCGACTGGCGCTGCTGGTCGATCGCCTGCGCCACAAAACGGGGGCTCTGACCACCGCCCTGGAAAGCGCGCAGGACCGACTGGGCCTGTGCAAATTCCACTATGCGCTGGCCGGTCTGGGCAAAGTCGCGCTGAAACGCGGCATCGGCCCAGCGGCCCATGCGGGCGGTCAACAGCAGCACCCCCAGCAGCAAGGGCAAGGCCAGCAGCCCCACCAGGCCCAGGCGCCAGTCCTGCGCAAACAGCAGCGCCAGCACCACCAGGGGCGCCACCACGCCGCTGATGACGGGGGTGAACACATGGGCGGGCAGCTGGGCCACGGCCATCATCCCCTGGGTGACCAGGTGGCTGACCTTGGCGGTGTTCTGCGCGTGGAACCAGCCCATGGGCAAGCGCGCCACATGGGCACCCAGCCGGTGGCGGCCGGTTTGCAATACCGCTACGCCCACCCCTACCCCCGCCTGCTCCACCCGGCCCCGCCACCACCAAGCCAGCACCACGGCGGCCAACAAGGCCAGCAGCCAGGCGCCAGCGCCGCGCCACTGGGCTTGCAACAGTTGCGCCATCAGCGGCAGCAGCACGGCCGTGCAAAGGCCGCAGAGCACGCCATACAAAGCCGCCATCCAGGCGTAGCGGCGCAGCAAAGGGGCCTGCTCGCCCAGCAGCAGGTTCAGGGTTTTCAGCATGGGACGGTCTCCTGCGCAGCGGCATAGCCACCTTCGCGCCACAAACGGGCGTAGCGCCCGCCTTGGGCCAGTAGATCGGCGTGACGCCCCTGCTCCACCAGGCGCCCCTCGTCGATCACCAGGATCTGGTCGGCCTGCATGACGGTGTCCAGCCGGTGGGCAATCACCAGCACGCTGCGGCCTTGCGCAAAGCGCGACAGCGCGTGCTGAATGGCGGCCTCGCTGTCGGCATCGGCAGCGGCGGTGGCCTCGTCCAGCACCAGGATGGGCGCATCCATCAGCACGGCGCGGGCAATGCTGATGCGCTGGCGCTCGCCACCGGAGAGCTCTGCATCCTCACCCAGCACCGCGTCATAGCCGCGTGGCAGCGCGGTGATGCAGTCATGCACATCGGCGGCGCGTGCGGCGGCTTCCACCTCGGCCTGGCTCGCGCCGGGCCGGCCCAGCGCAATGTTGTCGCGCAGGCTGGCATGGATCAGGCGCACATCCTGCAGCACAAAGCCGATGCGCTGGTAGAGCTCGGCGCTGCCGATGGCACGCAGATCGGCGCCGCCCAGCGTGATGCGGCCTTCGGTCGGATCAAAAAAGCGCAGCAGCAAGCGCGCAATGGTGGTTTTGCCGGCGCCCGAGGGGCCAACGATGGCGGTGACCGTGCCCGGCGCCAGCTGGAAACTGATGCCCGCTAGCACCTGCTGGCCCGGCGCATAGGCATAGCCCACCTGTTCAAAGCACAGCTGGTAGCCCCGTGGGCGTTGTTGTTCGTCAGGCGCGGGTTGGGGCAGCACGGGGGTGTCGAGCAATGTCAATACCCGTTCCGCAGCAGCGGTGGCGCCCTGCAGGTCATGCAGCAAGGTGTGCAGTAGCAGCACCGGTGCGCAGATGCCGGGGGCGACCAGCACAAAGGGCAGCAGATCCAGCGGCGCCAGCGCTCCCAGGCTGCCCAGCAGGCAACCCCCCGCCAGCACAAAGCCCAGCACGGTGACCGGGGCGGCCATGCCATGGGCATGGGCCATGGCGCCAACGAGGGGACGCACAAAATCTCTGAAAGCCTGCGCAAACGCATCGACCGCGCCCTGGTAACTGGCTTGGCCCTGGCCGCTGTTGCCAAAGGCCTTGATGACGGGCATGCCGGCGACAAAGGCCACGGCCGCCGATTGGATGCGGCCCATATGGCCGGCGAACACGCCCATCTGCGCGCCACTGGACTGCAGCGCGCGGCGCAGAAACCAGACATAGCAGGGGAAGGGCAGCAAGGCGATCAAGGCCATGCGCCAGTCCTGCAGCAGCAGATAGGCCACTGCCACCACAATCGCGCCGCCGGCGCGTGCCACCGAGGTGTAGAAATGCGCGCTCAGGCTGTGCAAGGTGGCGATGTCGTCTTGCAGCACCTGCTTGACCTCGCCCGACGAGCGGCTGCTGAACCAGCCCAGCGGCACCTGGCCCAGGCGCTGCACCGCAGCCTTGCGCAGGCCATGGGTGAGATGGTTGTCTGCCATATGGGCCAGCACCTCGCCTGCCAGCATCAGCAGCGCGGCAGTAAACAAGCTGCCCAGCGCTGGCCACAACAAGGCCCAGATGCCGGCGGTATCTGCGGGCTCAGCCAACGCGAGCTGGGCCATGCGCACCATCGCCGCCAGCGGCACCAGGCTGAGCATGGCCCCCAGGCCCGACAGCAGCGCGGCCAGCGCCAAACGCGCGCGAATCGGGTGGAGCACCCGGCGGATGGGACCGGGCCCTGGGGCTGCGGCAGCCGCCGCGTCATGAGCATGCATGGGAGCAAGACCTAGAGAAAAACAAAGCAACGCCCCGTGCATGCGCCGCTGCCATCAAGGCGCGGGCATTGCGTGATCCATGTACCGGTTTTCCAAAAAACAGGCAACGGCAACGCGAAACGCAACAGGAACAATAATTAGTTGCATCATACTAAACTAATAAATTACCGTACATCTTTTACAGCTATCGCCAATGCGGTTTGGTTGACAATTGGCGAGCATCCGGAGTGAACATGGACTTAGAGAAGAAAGCAGCCCCGCGTGGACGACCGCGCCTGATTACGCAAGAGCGCATTGCCGATGCAGGCATTGAGATGGGCTTGCCCAACATCACCTTTGTGGGCGTGGCCAGCGCGCTGGGCGTGACGCATATGGCGCTGTACAAGCATGTGCCGAGCCTGGCCGAGCTCAAGCACATGGTGGCCGAGGAGATCTTCCGGCGCTGGGAGTTTTCTCTGCCCAAGGTGGGGGTGCATGAGGGCCTGCAGGACTACCTGGTGCGCTTCAGCGACTCGGTGCGTGAGTTCGCCAAAACCTACCCGGGCGTGACGCCCTATGTGATCCGCAGGCTGGTCGCCACTCCGGCCATGCTGGAGAAGATCGATGCGCACCAGCAAGAAGTGGCGCAGGCCTACCGCATTGAGAAGGACCAGTCGCGCCAGCTGCTGGCCACCATTGCCTTCCATGGCCTGGCCGCTGCCGATTCGGTCTACTCCGCCGCGCGCCAGGAGACCGTGGTGCAGACCAGCTTCGAAGCCGAGACCGCCGAGATGGAAGGCGATCTGGCCCAGGGCATGCATGCGCTGATCGCCGGCGCGCTGCTGCAGCTGCAGCTTGATCCTGCGCTGAAGCCCTGATAGCGACAGATCTCTGAAGCGGCGCTGAGACCTCTCAGCCACGCTGCCACGTCACAAGTGGCACACCGCTTCAAGCCAAGCGCTCAACGCGCCCTGCCCATCCCGTTTTTCTGGGGTTCAAAAAATATTTCCAAAAAGATGTCAGGAATGGCTGGGGTCGAACGACTCCACCCACGTGGCAGCGCTGTGCTGTGCACTTTCAACCTTTCATCACCAGGAAATACACCATGAACATCAAGACCCTCACCACCTTGGCCGCCGCTGTACTCGCCACCTCCGCATGGGCTGCTGGCAGCCAGGACAGCAAATGCGGCGCCGGCAGCTGTGGCAAGAAGGAAAGCTCCAGCACCCACGATGCGGGCTGCTCCAAGAAGGACGGTGGCTGCTCGAAGAAGGATGCAGGCTGCTCCAAAAAGGACGGCGGCTGCTCCAAGAAAGAGAGCACCGGCACCCACTGATACACCGCTCAGCCAAGACAGATCACAAGACCCGGGTGAGCTCCACTTCCTCACCCAACTCCCTCCTTACAAGAAAGCAATACATTCCATGTTCAACACTTCTTCTACTGCACGTTTCATTCTGGCGACCAGCCTGGCCCTGGCCGGCAGCGCCCAGGCCATCACCACGGACCCCGTCGGCAACGGCTCGGACTACCCCGCTTACGCACAACCCCAGAGCACGCTGACCCGCGCTCAAGTGCAGGCCGAGTTCATCCAGGCCCGCCAAAGCGGCATGCTGCTGCTGCAAGGCGATGAGTTCCAGGCCAACAGCCACGAGCGAGGCATGGCCTTGAGCCGTGCAGAAGTGATCCAAGCAGCCTCCCAAGCCCGCATGGCCGGCACCTTGCCCCAGGGCGATGGTTTTGGTGAGTAAGCGGCGCGCAGCCCTCAGCCCCACGAAACGGACACACCATGATCGGCCTTGGCTTTCGACGTGAGATGCTGGACTGGGATATGTCCGCCGTGCAGGCCGACTTCTTTGAAGTCGCGCCCGAGAACTGGGTTCGCCGGGATTTGGCGCCGCTGCAGGCGCTGATCGACTCGGGCCGCCCGGTGCAGTTGCATGGCGTGGCGCTCAACCTGGGCGGCACGGCCCCGCTGGACCAGTCATTCCTGCGCGATCTGCGCCAGCTGATCACGGACCTGGGCGCCCCACTCTATTCCGACCACCTGTCGGCCAGCGGCGACAGCCACCAGCTCTATGACCTGTTCGCCGTGCCCTTGACGGAAGCGCATGCGCAGCGCGTTGCCGACCGCATCCGTGCGGTGCAGGACGCACTGGGCATGCGCATCGCGGTCGAGAACACGACTTGGTACACCAATGTCGGAGCAATGCCCGAAGCGGACTTTTTGGCCAGGGTTCTCGACCTGGCGGACTGCGATCTGCTGCTGGATCTGAACAACCTGTCGGTCAACCACAAGAACCATGGCGGCCTGGCCCCCAGTGAGTTTGTGCAGCGCCTGGACATGACTCGCGTGAGCTATATGCATGTGGCGGGCCATGAGTTTGACGCGCGCTTTGACCTGTTCATGGACACACACAGCCAGCCGGTGGAAGCCCACACCCAGCAACTGGCACGCAGCCTGGCCGAGCGCCACGGCACCGCCGTGCTGCTGGAGTGGGACAACGACGTCCCTGGCATGGATGTCATCAACCAGGAGCTGGTATGTCTACGCCCTTCTATGACTATGTGAGAGGCCGCACCGACCAGGTGCCGCCGGGCTATAGCGACAACGGCATGCGGGCCTACCGCCACCTGGTTTACCTGGGCGCCAGCCAGATGGTGGAGGCCCATTTCCCTGAACTGCGCGAGCAAATGGGCGACGCGGCCTGGCGCGAGCTGATCGCAGCCTTTGTGCGCGATTCTCGCTGGAGCTCGCCCTACTACGGAGACATGAAAGATGCATTCCTTGAATTCATTCAGCGTGAAAGCACGCGAGAAAGTTGATGGCCTGGGCCTGCTGCTGCTGCGCCTGTGGGTGGGGCAGGAGTTTGCGCTGGCAGGCTTTCGCAAAATATCGACGGGCTGGGAGGCGCCGGCCTGGTTTGCGGGTCTGGATTTCCCCATTCCCGTCAGCTGGCTGCCAGCCAACCTCAACTGGGGGGTGGCAGCGGTTGCAGAGCTGGTACTAGGCGTTGCACTTGTATTGGGTTTGGCATCGCGTATCTCCGCGCTAAGTCTTATAGTCATTACCTATGTGGCGGTGTACAGCGTGCACTTTGACCTGGGCTGGGCCGGCTGGAACCAGATCGACAGCGATGCAGGCCTGGGCTTCAAGGTGCCACTGATGCTGGGCATCATGCTGGCGGCCATTGCCAGCCAAGGCCCGGGCCGCTGGTCTCTCGACCGCTTTTCACCGTCGCGGCGCGAGGAGGTTGCCAACTCACTTTAGGGGGACGCCATGCACCGCATTGCAGCAGACATCACCACCCAATGGCGCAGCGCCATGCTGCGCTTTGCTTTGCTGCACCTGCCCTCGCGCGAAGAGGCTGAGGACGCGGTGCAAGACACCCTCACCGCCTTGCTGCAGCTGGACCCCGCCAGTTTTGATGCCAGCCAGGCCAAGAGCTATTTGTTTGGCATTTTGCGCAACAAGATCAGCGACCGGTTGCGCCAAAAATACCGTGCACCGCTGAGCTATGACGAGGCCTTTGAGGACGACTTGGACCAGATCATGTTTGACCCAAAGGGTCACTGGGTCGATGGTGTGGCACCGGCCACCTGGGTCAACCCGCAGCAGCAGCTGCAGAACGACCAGTTCTTCAGCATCGTGGACCTGTGCGTAAACAAGCTGCCCGCCAAGCCGGCGCGGGTGTTCTCGATGAAGGAGTTTCTGGAGTGTGAGGCAGAGGAGATTTGCAGCACCTTGGGCATCACCAAGGCCGATTACTGGCAGTGCATGAGCCGCGCCCGCAAGCAGCTGCAGCTGTGCCTGCACCAAAACTGGTTTGAGCAAGAAAGGGCGCCATGAAGTGCCGTGACTATATTTTTCAACTGACCTCCGGGCAACTGGAGGACGCCGGCACTGCTACCCAGATTGCCGCCTGGCAGCACCGCATGATCTGCTTCCGCTGCCGTGCCTTTACCCGCAATGACCGGGCGCTGCAGGACATGCTCAAGGGCTATGGCGAACATCTCCAAACCCCGCCAGCGCCACCTGCTAAACCTACCGACAGCTAAGACATAAGCAATTACTGTACATAAATACAGTATCGTGCAAGAATGGCATTTTTGCCTGGACTCTGCCATGGACCACATCGCCACCGGACGCTTTGACATCAAGCTGCAACCCGAAGGGCTCAGCCCCGTGGCCGAGGCCACCGGCCTGGGCCGGCTCTCGCTGGACAAGCAATTCAGCGGCGACCTGCAGGCGACCAGCCAGGGCGAGATGCTGTCGTTCCGCAGCGCTACCCAAGGCTCTGCCGGCTATGTGGCCATGGAGCGGGTACACGGCAGCCTGCATGGCCGCAGCGGCAGCTTTGTGCTGCAACACAGCGCCAGCATGGCGCAGGGCCAGTCCACCCAAAGCATCACGGTCGTGCCCGATTCCGCCACCGATGCGCTGCAGGGCCTGCGCGGCAGCATGCAGATCACCATCGACAACGGCCAGCATTCCTACCGTTTTGTGTACCAGCTGCCTGAGGCTTGACCTACCCCAGCACCTTCGGCGACTGATGAGTCCCGGGCCTGCAATGGCATGCAGGCCCGGGACTTTTTGCATGGGGCATCGTGGCCATGTTCCGAATATATAAGCGCCTCGTAGAATCCAGATCCAAGCTCGCTCCCTGGCCAACACATTCAGGGAGCACCCACACATCAGCGCAACAAGGCATGACATGACCCATGGCTTCCGCGACTCCCCCGATGGCCTGCGCTACGAGGAGCACATCAGCTGGCCGATGCGGCTGTTTGTGGCCGTGATTGGGCTGGCGATGTTTCTGATCCCGGTGCCTTTTATCCAGCATGGCCACTGGGGCCTGCCCTGGTGGCAGTTGTTGCTGCTGGCGGTCTGCATCACGCTGCCGGTGTTGCTGGGGGCGTTCTTTCTTTGCCTGGCATGCGGGCGCTGCCTGCGGCTGCATTTTGACCAGCGCCAGCGTTGCCTGGTGCGCCATGGGCGCCTGCCCCTGCGCCCACGTGCCATTCCCTACGCCGATATCGAGCCGCCCAAGGTGCTGGAGCGCAGCTCGGAAGATGGCCCTTACTACGTGCTACGCCTGCGCGTGCAAGGTGAGCGCGCGATGCACCTGAGCAGCTTTGGCCTGCAGACCGAGGCGCAGGTGTGGTGCCAACGCATCGCGGACGAGCTCCAGCACCGATCAAGCTGAGGGCCACAAAAAAGGACCCTGCAGCGCCAGCACAAGGCTGGCACTGCAAAGTCCAGAGCTGCAGAGTGGGCTGCAGCAGGGGTGGGCCGGATAAGGCCCACCTTAGGAACGCGGTGCTTTGTTTAGAACGTGGCCTTCAGGTTCAGACGCACGGTACGCGGCTCGCCGTAGATGGCGCCCGAGTAGAAGCCGTACTGGCGGTAGTAGGTCTTGTCGAACAGGTTGGAGATGTTCAGGGTCGCCACCAGGTCCTTGTTGATCTCATAGCGCGCCATCGCATGGAACAGGGTGTAGGCCTTCAGGTCGATGTTGACATTGGCGCCTTCGGTGGGGTGGCTAGTGCCGGTCGCCACCTGGTGCATCTTGCTTTGCGCGGTCAGGCCGGTGCCCAGGGTCAGCTTGTTCCAGCTGCCGGGCAGGCGGTAGCTGGTGTTCAGGCGCAGCAGGTGCTTGGGGTCATCTTCGGCACCGGTGGAGTTGGGGTTGTTCACCGACAGGTAGGTGTAGCCGCCATAGACGTTCCAGCTCGGGGTGATGCGGCCGGAGAAGTCCACTTCAAAGCCCTTGGTCGTCACGCCCGATGCGCCATTGACATAGGCGGTCACGCCCTCGTCGCCGGTCACGTAGAGTGGGTCGCCGCTGGCGTCACGCGCAATGGTCGCCACATCCTTTTGCTTGTTGCGGAAGACCGCCAGCGAGCCATCGAACTGGCCATCGAGCCATTCGCCCTTGACGCCGACTTCCATCGCGGTGCCGGACTTGGGGTCGAGGTAGGTGCCATCCACCCGGCGCTGCGACTGGGCTTCGAACACATCGGTGTAGCTGGCGTAAAGCGAGTAGTTGCGGTTCAGGTCATAGACCGCGCCCAGGTAAGGCGTGACCTGGTGGCTGAAGTCCGAGGTGACAACACCGTTGGAGAAATTGCGCTGCCAGCTCAGGCGGGCACCGACGATCACCGACAGCGGATCGGTGATGCTCAAACGCGTGGCCGCATAGGTGCCATAGGTCTTGATGCGGGTGACGGTGTCCTTGCCGTTGCGGGCGGTGGTCACCTCGCCAATGCCTTCACCGGAGCGGATGAACTCGCGCCAGTCGCCAATCGCAAAACCGTTGCTGATGCGGTTCATGCAGGCGACGGACTTGCCGGCGCTGTTGAAGCAGTCCAGGCCGTAGGCGGTCGACTCGTTGTCGTTGTAGTTCGCGCCCATCATGAACTGGTGGCGGCGGCCCAGCGCCTCGAAGGGGCCGTTCAGCGACCACTGCAGGTTCTTGGTGGTGCTTTGCGCTTCAGACAAATAGGTGTTCAGGTAGGCACCGCTGCCATCCTGCGCCCAGTAGCCGGCCGATACCGTGCCCCGGTTGGCCTTAGCCACTGCCAGGTGGCTGTCCACATCGCCGCGCGTCCAGGAGCCCGAGAGCTTGGTCGTCCAGTTGTTGTCAAAGCGGTGCTCCAGCGCGCCAAAAATGGTCTTGCTCTCGCGCTCGCTGTAGCTCCAATCGGCCGAAGAGTTCAGGCTGCGCTTGAAGTTGGTCTCGGTGCCATCGGCGTACCAGATCGGCACATTGGTGCCCCAGGTGGCGCCATCGATGCGGCGGCGCTCGTACTGCAGGCCCAGGGTCGCCTTGGTGTCGCGGGTGATGTCGGCGGCAAAGCTGGCCAGCAGACCCAGGGACTTGTCCTTTTCGCGGTCACGGAAGGTGTTGGAATCATCGCCGCTGAACACAAAGCGCGAACGCACGCTGCCGTCGGCATTGAGCGGCTGGTTCAAATCGGCAGTCAGGTGGCGGCCGCCATGGCTGCCCAGGGTCACGCCCACGCTGCCAAAACGGGTCTTGCGCGGCTCCTTGCGTACCAGGTCCACCACGCCGGCCGGGTCGCCGGTGGCACCCAGCAGGCCGTTGGCGCCACGCAGGATTTCCACGCGGTCATACAGATCCATGTTCAGCGCCAGGCCCTGGCCGGAGAAGCCGGTCTGGCCGTTCATCAAGGCACCATCCACGCGGAAGTTGGTGATCTCGAAGCCGCGTGCGCGGTAGCTGGTGCGGCCGCCCACGTCGAGCTGGGTGGCCGAGATGCCGGTGGCGTTGAGCAAGGCATCGTCCAGGGTCTGCACGTTCTCGTCGTCCATCTGCTGGCGGGTAACCACGCTGACCGACTGCGGGGTTTCGCGGCGCGTCAGCAGCAGGCCGGTGGCGCTGGAGACAGCTGGGTTCTCGTAGGAGCGCGTGGCCTCGCTGGCATTGGTGGATTCGGCGCTGACCACCACCTCTTCGAGCTGGGTGGTTTCTGCCGTGCGCTTGGCAGCCGTGGTGTCTGCCGGCGCGGTTTGCGCCAACGCCGCCTGGGAACATACCGCCAATGTGGCACACACCACCGGGCTCAATCGCAGCCAAACCGGCACCCCTGCCACCCCTGCGCGCTTTCGATTCACCAACATGCCAACCGCCTTTTTTATTTGCAAAGCTGGCACTGTAAAAACGATGGAACCCCGCGATGTATTCGCCGTGTATGGAAATGAAATGAAATGTATTCTCATTCTCATGTCCCGTTTACAATAGCCGGCGGTGCGCTATCCGGCGTGGCCAAGCACACCCATGGAAAACCTGCCCCTGATCCTGGTGGTCGAAGACGACGCCGACATGCGAGAGCTCATCGTGAGCTACCTGGCCAAATCGCGCCTGCACAGCCAGTGCGCGGGCGATGGCGAGCAGATGGCCGCCGCGCTGGCCGAGCGCCTGCCCGATCTGATCCTGCTCGACATCATGCTGCCCGGCGCCGATGGCATGGTGCTGTGCCAGCAGCTGCGCGCCAACCCGGCCACCGCGCAGATCCCCATCATCATGCTGACGGCGCGCGACAGCGTGCTCAACCGCGTGGTGGGTCTGGAGCTGGGCGCCGATGACTACCTGAACAAGCCCTTTGAGCCCATGGAGCTGCTGGCCCGCATCCGCGCGGTGCTGCGCCGCGCGCGGCCCCAGGCCCCGCCCTTGCCGGGCATGCCCGAGCCGCCCGCACCCATGCTGCTGCGCTTTGGCAGCTTTACCTTGGACCTGAGCCAGCGCCACCTGCTGTCGCCCAGCAATGTGCTGATCAGCCTGGCCAGCTCGGACTTCCGCATTCTGGAGCACCTGCTGCGCCACCCGCACCAGGCCGTGAGCCGCGACCAGCTGATGGACCTGGCCTTTGGCCGTGAACGTGCCGCCTCGGACCGGGCCGTCGATGTCTGCATCAGCCGCCTGCGTGGCCATATCGAGCTGGACAGCCGCAAGCCCCAGATCATCCGCACCGTGCGGCATGAGGGCTATATGCTGGTGCCGCCGCCTGTGCATGGCGACTGATGCCCCGCCTTTGCAGGCCAGCGCCCGGCGCAAGCTGCTGGCCCGCTGGCTGCCCGATACCTTGTTTGGCCGCCTGGTGCTGGTGCTGGCCGTTGGCATGCTGGCCACGCAGTTCCTCACCAGCAGCATCTGGCTGGACCTGCGCCATACCCAAACCCTGGAAACCCCCACCCGCGTAGCGGCAGAGCGCCTGGCAGATGCACTGCAGGTGCTAGCCCGGAACGACCAGGACCCGCAGGCACTGGCCTACCTGACTGGCCCGGGGCTGCAAGCCCAGGTGCTGGACCAGGCGCAAGCCCGCTTGCCGGTAGAAGATGCCGAGCTGCACCAGGAGGCCGAGGAGCTGGTGAACCGCGTGCTGCATGCGCGGCTGCCCCAAGCGGGCCAGGCCCAGCTGCGGCGGCTGCAGTTGCTGGATGCGCAGGGCCATGCGGTGCCGCAATCCAGCTATTTCGGGCTCAACCCTTTCACGGTGGACTATGGCCTGCAGATCGCGCTGGCACCCGGCCGCTGGCTGGTGCTGGACACGCAGCTGAGCCCGGGCTGGCATGCGCAAAGCGGCTGGGAGGTGCTGGCCGATGTGCTGCTGCGCGTCTACCTGTTCCGCATCTTGGTGGTGGTTTTGCTGGTGTTGCTGGCAGTGCGCTGGGTGGTAACCCCGCTGCTGCGCATGGGCCAGGCCGCGCAGGCGCTGGAGCGCGATGTGGTCGCCGCCCCGCGCATGCCTGAAGACGGCCCGCGCGAAGTGCGCCAGGCCGCCCATGCGCTGAACCGCATGCAGCAGCGCATTGCCGCCAATCTGAAAGAGCGCACGCATTTTCTGGCCGCCGTATCGCACGATCTGCGCACGCCCATCACCCGCATGCGGCTGCGTCTGGAGCTGATGGACAGCGCCGACCTGGACAGCGGCAAGCAAAAGCTGCGCGGCGACCTGAGCTGCATGGAAGGCCTGATCGACAGCACCCTGGCCTTTATCCAGGCGCGCGAGCACCAGGGCCCCTTGCAGCAGATTGACCTGGATGCGCTGGCCCGCAGCATCTGCCAGGACCGGCAGGAGCTGGGCCAGCCTGTCGATATCCGTGGCCATATCCGCGCGCCCGTGATGGGACAGCCCTTGAACCTGCGCCGCGCGCTGGACAATCTGATCGACAACGCGTTGCGCTATGCTGGCAGTGCCAGCCTGGTGCTGGATGAAGACAATGTCTTTGCCCAGGTCTACGTGGAAGACCGGGGCCCTGGCATTCCGCCCGCGCAGCTGGAGCGCATGCGTCAGCCTTTTGAGCGGGGTGAGACATCGCGCAACCAGAATACTGGCGGCCATGGCCTGGGGCTGAGCATTGTCGATGCCATTGCGCAGGCCCATGGCGGTGCGCTGCAACTGCGCAACCGCGAGCCGCAAGGCCTGTCAGCCTGCATGCGCATCCGCAAGCGGCCTGACAACCAGCGTTGATGCTGGCTGAGAAGGTGGGGGAATGTGCGAGAGAGCGGTGTCGGGCGCCTAGCGGGCAGCGCCCTTAGCACCTTTAAAAAATATCCAGCGTCTTCACCGCATCGCCAAAGCGTTCCAGTGCCTCGTAGGCATCTGTCTGGGACAAGGCTGCAATGTCCAAACCTGTGCTTTCGATATCGCCATCGGCATAGCCCATGACCCAGTTGGGAAAGCGGCGCTTGGGGCCGGAGATGCCAGCATCGATGACCGTGAAATCGGCGTGCCGGGGGTCTGCGCGCAAGTGCTCTTCGAGCACGGCCATGGCCTCGGGTGCGCCTTCCACATACTGCGCAAACCAGTCGCCATCAAACACCAGCACGCCGGTGATGCCATGGATGGCATTCATCTCGCGTGCCTGTTTGACGATGCGCCCCACTTCTGTGGGACCGTAGCCTGCCGCCAGCCTGCTGGTGTAGAGAAGGGATCGGAGACTTGACGGCATGGCTGGGCTTTCGCTTTCAACAAACATCCAATGTACTCCTCACCGATGGGCGCATGCGTCAAAAAAGACCTTTTTTCTGCCATAAGCCTCGCAGCGGTAGCAGGCACTCGCTTTAAGCAGATGCGACTTGCCCCTGGTGGCCGTTGAACACCGCACACCAGGGGCAAGCAGTTAGCGCCTTTGAAAGCGCTATGTCAAACCGGCTTATTGGCCGAACTTGCGCTTGGCATCGGTGATACAAGCGTCCTTGGTGTCACCGGCCATCGCGTCGCAACGCTCCTTGGCGGCCTTGTAGTCGGCTTCACGGCTCTTGTCTGCGGCATCCTTGCGGGCATCAGCCACGTCGGACGGGTTGGACGATGGCTTGGCACTGACTTCGGCGACCTTGGCGGCTTCCAGGGCCTTCACGTGGGCAGCCTTGGCTTCCTTCTGGCAGACGTCCTTGGTGTTGCCGGTGGCGTCATCGCACTTTTCCTTGGCGACGTCGTATTCAGCATCGGCCTTGGCCTTGGCCAGGTCATGGCGGTGGCCTTCAGAGGGTTCGGCACGGTGCTTCAGATCCGCCATGGCGATCTTCTTTTGGCCATCGGCCTGCTTCTTGCACACATCCTTGGCATTGCCCTTCATGGGCTTGCACTGGTCGCTGGCGGCCTTGTGTTCGGCTTCGATGCGGTCCTTCTCGACCTTCTGCTCGGCAGAGGTCATGGCGAAAACGCCACCGGAGAAGAAGGCGGCTGCACACAGGGCGGCGATGGTAGGTTGGAGCTTCATGGTGTTGTTCCTTGGATCGTTATGGTGAAAGAGATGACTATTTTTTGAACCCATCAATGGAGCGCAAAAAATAGTCGCCTGGCATGTCATTCATGCAATACCGCCACAATGGCTGCGTTGCTGGCCTCAATGGCGTAAATGAATTATCAGCAGCCCCCAGCGCCAAGGCTGTGGGTGGCAAGACGGACAAATGGTCAGATTTCACCTACCATGCCAAAGCCCCAGCCCAAGCCGCTTGCAGCGCCATGGCGGCCCAGGAAACCCTGGCAAAATCTGCCACTGCCCACCGCATCTGCGCACCCGAGCGCCAGGCACTGAGAGGCCTGCGATGGAGATGCACTGCTTATGGAAAACACCGCAATGACTACCGAGCGCCAGCCCCCCTGGGTGGCAGAACACCTGCTTGCCGCGCTGCACGGCGAATGGCGTTTTTCCCGTACCTTGCAGGACCTGGTGAGCCGCAATCCCATTGGCACCGTGCAGGGCCTGGCGAGCTTCACCCCGGAAGGCACCAGCGCGGCCCACTATGTCGAGAATGGACAGATGGTGCTGCACAACGGCGGCACGTTTCGCGCCAGCGGCAGCTATTTTTTCAGCCAGCAGGGTGCTGACTTGTGCATCTATTTTGATGCGGAGCAGCAGCGCCTTTTTCACCAGCTGCACCCTGCTGTCGATCACGCTGGACAACTGGTGGCCAGCAGCTCGCACCTCTGCATTGCGGACCGCTATGACAGCAGCTACGAATTTCTGCGCAGCGGCGGCTTTGTCATCGAGCACCAGGTGCGCGGGCCGCACAAGTCTTACCGCAGCTATACCTTGTATGAGCGGTTGGCGGGCGACCATACCAGCAACAACACAGCGACCTGAGATGCCAGGGAGCACGCCTGGACCAACGGATTAAAAGTCCGTTGCTCTAGACAGGGAGCCCTCAACAGCGCATCAGCCGCCCTGCGCTTCCTCCGCGCTGCCTGCACTACCTTCCAACACCGCCAGCAACGCAGACAGATGCGTATTCAGCGCCGCCAGGGTCGCACCAGGCAAGGGCTGCAGCAGCGCACGTTCTTTTTCCACATGCGCTGTCACAGCTTCATCGATGAGCTTGAAACCGCGCTTGGTCAGCTGCACCAGCATGCTGCGTGCATCGAGCGCATTGGGCACCCGCTCGATCCAGCCACTGGCTTCCAGGCGCTTGAGCCGGTGGGTCATGGTGCCCGAGGTCACCATCAGGGTCGAGAACAGCTCGGTGGGGCTGAGCCGGTAAGGCGCGCCCGAGCGCCGCAGCGCGGCCAGCATGTCGAACTCCCAAAAGCTCAGGCCGAACTGCGCAAAGTTGGCGTCCAGGCTTTGCTCGATCAGCGCGGCGCAGCGCTTGATGCGGCCAATCGGACCCATGGGGCTGGCATCCAGATCGGGCCGCTCGCGGGCCCATTGCGCCAGGATCGCGTCCACGGCATCACCCGCAGGGGACAAAGGTTTTTTTGTCATTTGTCTTGATATCAAGATATTTAAGGGTTAGCATTCATTTTATCTTGAATTGAAGATAAACCCTATGCAAGCCCCTTCGCAGCCATCTCGCTGGCAAGACATCGCCCTCACCGCCCTGGCCCCCATGGTCTGGGGCTCCACCTACATCGTGACTTCTGAGCTGCTGCCGCCGCACCGACCTTTCACTGCCGCGCTGATCCGGGTGTTGCCCGCCGGCCTGCTGCTGGTGCTGGCCATGCGCCGGCTGCCCGCGCAGCAGCACTGGCTGCGCTTGCTGATCCTGAGTGCGCTCAATATCGGCGCCTTCCAGGCCTTGCTGTTTGTAGCGGCCTACCGCTTGCCGGGTGGCCTGGCCGCTGTACTGGGCGCCATCCAGCCGCTGATGGTGATGGCCCTGGCCTGGTGGGCCGATGGCAAATCGCCCGCCCGCAGCACCTTGGCTGCGGCAGTGGCGGGGGTGCTGGGCATGGCGCTGCTGCTGGTATCGCCGCAGACGGTGTTTGAGCCCATTGGCATAGCGGCTGCCTTTCTGGGAGCGGCCTGCATGGCCAGCGGGGTCTGGCTCACACGCCGCTGGCAGCTGGACCTGCCCGTGATGGCGCTGACCGGCTGGCAGCTGTTGCTGGGCGGCCTGATGCTCGCACCGCTGGCCTGGTGGCTGGATGCACCGCTGCCGTCCCTCAGCAGCTTGCAGTGGCTGGCCTATGCCTATCTCTGTCTGGCCGGCGCGTTGCTCGCCTATGCGCTGTGGTTCCGCGGCATTGCGCGCTTGCCCACGGTGGCAGTGGCATCGCTGGGCTTGCTCAGCCCTCTCACCGCCGTCGTGCTCGGTTGGGCGCTTCTCGGCCAAGCTATGAGCGGCATGGCACTGGCTGGCCTGGTGGTCGTGCTGGTCAGCGTGCTGGCCGTGCAGTGGACGGCAGCGCCGCCTCGCTAAGCCGAGCACCTTCGTTTTTAATCCCTCACTCTCTCAACTTCATCATGACCAATCCTGTACAACAAGCCATTGAAAACCGTATCTCTGCCCACCGCTATGTGGATGGCCCGCTGTTGGATGATGCTCGCATCCTTGCCTTGGTAGAACAGGCCACGCGCGCGCCATCGGCCTACAACATGCAGAACTGGCGTTTTATCGCGGTGCGATCGCAGGACGCCAAGGCCCGCCTGCAGGCTGTGGCCTATGGCCAGCAAAAGGTGCTGGACGCGGCGGTGGCCTTTATCGTTTGCGGCACGTTGGCGGCGCACCGCCAGTTGGCCACCGCCCTGCAGCCCAGTGTGGAGGCCGGCACCCTGTCCCAGCGCACGGCAGATGCCTGGGTGGCCCAGGCCATCCAGGCCCATGAGGGCGATGTGCAATTACAGCGCGATGAAGCGCTGCGCTCGGCATCGCTGGCCGCGATGACCTTGATGCTGGCCGCGCAAGGCGAGCAGCTGGGGTCTTGTGCGATGGTGGGCTTTGATGCCTTGGCTTTGCACCAGGCGTTTGGGCTGGCACCGCATGAGGTGCCGGTGCTGCTGGTGACTGTGGGCTACCCCACTGCAGACCAGCTGCCGCAAAAGCCGCGCAAGCCTGTGCATGAGGTGCTGGAGATTCTCTGAACCCGCAGCGGCCTGGCAGCCAGGGCGGAGGTCCATCCTCCGCCCTGGCTGCCATCGCGCTTACTTGTTGACCAGCTCGCGCCAGCTGATGCGCTTGCCCAGTGGTTTGGGCGTCGCGACCGGGATCTTGACATCGATCGGGTTTTCCGGCACCAGGCTAGGCGAGACCGCCCCACTCACATCGCCATTTTGGTTCGCAACCAGGTCGATGCCCGCAACCAGACCGTCAATCGCCTCGCCGGCCATTCCCGTTTCGGTGTTGACTGCCTGGCCCGTCTGGAAGTCCAGGTAGTTGATCCAGCCCTTGCCACCGGCCACGCAGGGCTCGTTGGACGGCACATTGCTGGCGACCACCAAGGTGGTATTGGCCAGGCGCAGATCGACATTGACGCGCTCGCCAGTGTCGGGCAGGTTCACATACCAACTCTTGGTGGCGTCGTTGCACACGGCCGCCTCGGTGCCCGTTGCACACTTGAGCTTGCGGGTCAGCTTGCCATCCGCAGCGGTGACGTTCGTCAGCACCGACTGCTTCAGGCCCGCCAGGAACGAAGCCCCGCTGTTGCTGTAGCCGTCGGCCACATCGTCAATCCCATAGATGGTCTGCTGGCCCGCGGTGCTCAAATCCCCCAAGCCCATCAGCTTGCCGGTGGCGACCAGGATACGTGGCAACGCACTCAGATTGGGGCTTTGCACCAGCTCCAGACGGGTAGTGATGGGCTGCGCATTGCCGTCCTTGTCTTTGAGCTGCACGACCTTCTGGCCCTGGTAGCTGCCGCTGACCCACTGGTAGCGCCAGATATTGCCCTGGATGTCGCCACCGTAGAACAAGGTGCTGGTGTTGTTTCCGCTGGGGTCCTTCATGAAGTTGTTCAGGTCCTTCATGCCGGAGCCATCGGCGTTGGTGATGGTCTGGACCACCGCACCGGTGCCGGCATTGAGCACATAGACATAGCCCTTGCCATCGGCATTGTTGTAGCCCGAGGTGACCAGCGCCACCCAGGTGCCGTCAGGCATCTTGGTGATCAGCGGCTTGCCATAGCTTTGGCCCATGGTCGAGGCACTGGCTTCCCACAGCGCTTTGGGCGACTCGGGGTCGGTGATGTCCAGCGCATAGTAGCCATTGCCGCCCTTGTTGAATCCGCCCACCAGGATGGTTTTCCAGGCGCCATCGTGGAAGATGTCGGCCGTCACCGGCGAGCCATCGACAAAGTAACGGTGGTTGCCGTCGTAGGTGGTGCTGGCAAGTGCGGGCATGGCAGGCATCATGGCCTTGGGCACAAAGGCCCAGGCTTCGCGCGCAGCGGGGTAGACGCTTTTGCCGCCAATGGTCTCTTGCTTGGTCACATCGGCCTCGGCATAGAAGGCATGGAGCATGCCGTCATTGCCACCCACATACACCATGGAGCGGCGGTTTTTCTGCGCCAGGCGGAAAGCGGCATAGCCTGCATCGCGGTACTTGCGCAGCGGCTTGCCCACATGCAGCGGTTGCGAGCCAATGATGTCGCCCAGGCGGCTTTCACGGCTCCGGTAGAGCTTGGTGTCGTCGCCCTGGGCATAGCCCTCCTTGGTGCGGTCGCCACGCAGGAACTTCACCAGGTTCTCACCCAGCGCGGCGGTTTTTTGCGTATCGCTCATGCCGCTGTACTGCGACAGCAGCGCCTGGGCCGCCGTGCCATTGAAGTGGCTCTGCAAGCTGCCCAGCGCCGACCAGCTGAAGTTCTTCAAGCTGGTACCGTCCATGAAGTAGATGCGGCGGTCATCGGTCGCCAAATCGCGTGTATCCAGCTTGGTCTTGGCGGACCAGTTGGCGATCACCGTGCGCACCAACGAGCTCAGGTTGATCTCGTAGGCCAGCAGCTCTCCGGACCAGCGGCCGCTGCGGTACACCGCGCCATAGGCGAAGTTGTTGTCCGCCTCGACCAAGGCAGAGGACACGGCGACACCGGCCCCGGAGCCCACGGCCGCCCGAATATCGGAGAACACCTGGCCCAGGCCCGACTTGATGGCCTGCGGATCATTGGCACTGAAATACAGCCCCCGGCCGTTGACGGCGGTATGCCAGAAGTCGTCGATGGACTGGGGCTGCTCGTAGTTGGTGACACCGGTGGCAGGCCAGACCGGCCAGGTCTTGGTTCCGTTGCGGATACCGGCAAAATCTCCCGCGCCGTTCTTGTAGTCCTTGTCGAACTTCAAGGTGCCCGAGACGCCCATGCCGATCACATAGGTCGCCATATGCTGCCAGGTGGCCTTGTCATCTTCGCCGCCGGTACCAGCAGGCTTGACCAGATTGGCCAGCTCGGGGCGCAGATCGGTGCCGTAGTAGTACTGCGCCACGTCCGCCAGCGAGTTGCGGCTGCCGCCGGTGACGTTGCTTTGCTCGACCGTATCGCAGGGCAGCTTGGTGCAGGACTGGTGGCCTGCAGGCAGCGCACTCCACACCACCGTATTGGCAGGCAGGGGGCGGCCATTGCTGGGCAGGGTCATGCCGGCGGCTTCCGTGGTGCTGTAGCACTGCGCGGGCGATTCCAGATCGGTGGCGGGAATGTCCACCGAAGAAATCAGTTGCGGCGTGCTTTCCGATGCGCCCAGCAGGTTCACGCGGTGCGTGGTCGCCGAGCCGGAGAATACCTTTTTCTGGCCCAGCACTTGCGTGCAGTTGGTGGTGGCACAGTCAGCCGGTTTTTCCGCACTGAACACGGGCGTGCTGCTGTCCACATTGCAAACCGTGACCTTGTGGGTCAGCGGGTCGTAGCCCGCTGCACAGGCCTGGCCTTGCGGCACGGTGATGGTCGTGGGGCCCTCTTGCGAACACAGGGTTTCCACGCCGTTGGCCGCCGTACCGCTGGTGCAGGCCGCATAGTCGGCGGCACTGCTCAGATAACTCAGCTGCTCGACCTTTTCACAGGTGGTCGTCGTCCAGCCGTTTTCGCTGGTCGGACCCGATTCCACGCAGGCGCCATAGGCCATGTCGGTCGTGGTGGTCTGGGGGTTGCAGTTCGTCACGCCACTCTGGGGGCAGGTTTGCACCGGCTGGTTGTTCAGGTTGTTAACCACACATTTGGTAGTCACCCAGCCATTGCCCGCCGAGGGACCGGGCGTGGTGCTGCAGCTGGTGGTTTCGACCGGATCGGTGGTCTTGTTCTCACAGGTCACCAGGAAGCAGCCATTGGCCGATGAGGGGCCAGCGGCCGTACAGGTTTTCACGGCGCCATTGACCATGGTCGACGGCGACCCGGTGGCTGGCGTGCAAGTGCCTCCGCCGGAATTGCACTCAATACCCGTCCAGCCATTGCTGGAAGAAGGCGCTTGGGGCGTGCAGCTGGCAGCATAGCCCCAGTCGGAGTAGCGCGTCTCGCAGACCCGGTCGCCGGTGCAGGTGGCGGGGTTGACGGCCGTCGTGCCAAAGGTGGTCGTGTAAGGCTCTTCGCAGGTGGTGAGCGGAGAGCTGGAGGCCGCACAGCTACTTGCCACTACGTCTGTGGTGCTAAAGAGCTCAGAATTACCGCAGACTTGGTCCATCTTGGTGGCATTGTTGGACAGATCGGCCGGACAGGCATCGACAAACTGCGTAGTTGCCTTTTTGGCGCTGCACACGGTGTACACGTTTCCAGTCGCCACACCAGCCGCACAGTAGTTGTTAGTGGTGGACGAACCATACGTCTGCTTGGCTGCGCAGTTGGAGCGTTTGAAATCAGGCGCCACCGGGCTGGTATTGACGCATTGCGCATCGGTCACATAGCTGGTCTCGCTGTAGCTGCTGTTGCAGCCGCTGAACAGCACCATGCCGGCCGTGACGCCGCTGGCCACCAAGCTGGGGTGGAGCGTGCCGCAGGCGGGCACCGGCCCATTGATGGCCGCAACACCGGGCTTGCCTTCGCAGTAGATGGTGCCCTGGCCGGCCACAAACTGCCCATTGTTGCTGCAGTTCGAGGCGCTGATAGGCACTTCGCTTACCTGGCACTCGACCTTGTAGTCGCCGTCCATGCCCGGTGTGCAGCTGGCATTGACCACCTGCCACTGGTCAGAGCCTACGAGGTTGCAGCCATAGGGTGCACACACGCTCTTGTCCGTGGTCTTGAACGGAATCTCGCCAATGGCCTGGTTGATGTAGGAGTAGAAGTAGCGCTTTTGCTGCACCCGCTTGTACACGGCCTTGCCAAAAGGCTCCTGCTTTTCGGTCGCCCAGCTGGTCGTCAGAATATTGCGGTACTGGCTTTGGGTGATGGCGTTCCAGGTGTACGTGTGCTTATAGACGCGCTTCAAGACCCTCTTGGTGGCGAACACGGTCTTGTAAGTGCGCATGGCGGTGGTAAAGCCCAACGTCTTGACGGCCTTTTGCTCGGTCCACAAGGTGCTCTTGTAAAAGCCCAGCACGGTGCCATAGGTCACCTTTTGCGTTTTCACGCTTTTCTTGATGGTCTTCTTGTAGGTCGTCTCGGTCTTGGTGCCACCGCCCGGAACGAGGGTCTGCCAGCCCAGACCGCAGGCGTTCCAGGCATAGCCAATCGAGGCATCCCGGCGCAGCAAGGAGCCGCTGGTGGAGCCGTCATAGATGGGTCGCGGGGTGAGGCCGTCCGGGCCAGTCAATGGCCGGTTGTAGGCCGGATCGCTGTCGGGGCCGTCTTGCTGGCCGACCAGGGTCGTGCCGTCCAGTTGCATGGGGCCCTTGGTTTCCTGGCCCACGTTCCAGTAGCCATCGGTGGTCACGATCGCATAGTGGCGCTGGCAGGCAGAGACGACGGGGTCGTCAAACGGATTCATCGCCGTGTTGATGCTGTCGCTCTTGTTGGCGTAGTAGCGGCCCACGCGGGCCAGGGCCTCACGCGTAGGCGAGCTGCCACCGGTCTTGGCTGACTGGATGGTCTGGAACCAGTTGGACTTGTCCGTGCTTTCAAAATCCTTGACGGGCATGAACTTGAACGTCGTGGTATCGGGCTTGGCAGCCGTCAGAAAGCCGATCCGGAAGTTGTTGTCCAGCGAGTTGAAGGCCAAGCTGATGGAGGACTTGGCCATGTTGATACGCGTGCGGTAGAAGCTGTACCAGATGGCGAAGTTCTTTTGCTGGGCATCGGTGGTGATGCCCCGGCGAATCCAGTAACCATCGGGGGCCGTGGTGCTGCCGGTGTTGATATTGGCACTGGCCTGGTTGACCGCCAAGCTGCCGTTGTCTACCTTGATGGCGCTGTTGCTCACCTTGTTGCAGGCGCCCGCCGTCACGTCCGCGCCTTCAAACGAGGGCTGCACCCCGCCGCTCACACGCGGCACCCATTCGAAATAATAGGCCGCTTGTGCCGGGTCGTTGTAGATGGATTCCTGGCGCAGGCGGGTGGAGATGTCGTAGGCCTGGAAGCTGGTTGCCAGGTTCACCACGCCCTTGCTGGTGTCGTAGCCATCGATCCAGGCACCCGTAAAGCTGGGCTGGCTGAACACCGTGCCATCGGGCTGGGCGGGCAGCTCGTACTTGGTGGCAGGGTTGTAGTACAGGCTGTTGCACAGCGCGCTCTTGTAGCCCACCGGGAAGAAAGTCGCCGAATAGGTGATGGGGTCCCAGTCGTCGGGCATATGGGTCCACTTCATCGAATCCGAAGTGTCCATCAGCAGCATCACATTGGGCTTGTCCTGCTGGGCAAAGGTGTTGACCGGCACGTCCGAGATATCGACCGGGTTATGGGTGGTGTCGGCAATGGCCATGCCGCCCCCCACCGCTGCAGCCACCAGGGCCGCAACGCCCAGCGACCACAGCAGCCTCGGGCTCCAGGCGCGCGCCGGGTTCCGGTGTTTCTCTCTATCTGCGAAAGCTATATTTTTCATCTGTTCGCACTCCTCTTATTGATCTGACATGCATGGCGGTCCAGCCCCATGCAACCATGCCCGGATACAGAACCCGGGCCCGCTTCAGTAGGTGCTCATCTGCACATAACTCTCGGTGTCACGCGGGCCGGACACCTTCGCCGTAATCCGGTACATGGGCCGCTGGGTGCAGCTGGAGACACTGCCCACCGACTCGCTGGATCCTGAGCAACCTTCGCCCTGCGGCATCACACAGCTTTGCCCGGTGGCGTTGATGGCCCCTGCACTTCGGCACAGCCGGTGGATCAGGTAGCGCACCTCATTGCCCAGCGCATCGCTGGTGGCGGCCACGGCCGCATGCTCCCAATCCAGGGATTTGGCTGCCAGCTTGGGATCGACGCTGGCGTAGTAGCCGTAGCTGCTGTTGTTCGCGTCCAGCGCGGTGGAGCCGCTCGCGGCCAAAACTTCGAGCTTGGCCAGCCCCGTCTCCAGCCCCAGATCGGCCCCGGATGTGGCCGCTTGCTTGAGTGCCAGGCTGCCCGACACGCCGGCGCCCAAGGTGCTGGTGCGCACCAGGGCTAAGCCGGTGATCGTCATCACCAGCAACACCACCAGAGCGATCAGCAAGGTCACCCCCTGCTGCTGGCGCCTTGGAATGGGGGCGAGCGCATGCGCTGCACGGAGCAGGTGCTTGTTCATTGCTGTTGTCCCCAGATCGTATTGCGCAGCGGAATGGCGCTTTCATACACGCGGTAGCGGAAGTGTTTCCAGTCCTCTTCCGAACCCATGTCGAATGACTTGCTGCCATTGGCCCAGCGAGGTGCAGCAGCCGTCACAGGTTCGCGCTCATACTGCGAGCTGCGTACCAGGATGGCGACACGCACTGCCATCAACCGGCCCAGGTTGGGTGCCACCAAAGCCGCATCGGAGGACGTCCATTCGTCGTCCTTGTCGATCTTGCCGCTGCCGTCCTTGTCAAAGCCGTACTCGGCTACCATTTGCAGCACGTCCTCGGCCACGGCCACGCTCTTGGTATCGGCCTCGTCCAGAAAGTTGTAGCGCATCAACTGGTTGTCCTTGACCCGCCAAACGTTGCGGGTGGGCTGGTGGCCCAGGCTGAAGAGCCAGCCCTCGCCCAGGCTGGTAGCGCCGCCATCGAGCATGTCCACGCTGGAGCCGCCATTGCGCTCAGGCGTCACGGAGGCGCCGGTGTAAAAGCTGGTGTAGGCGCTGCTCATATGGCGCACGCTGGGATCGTCTTCCGCTACGCCGCCGGGCCCGGTGATGGACGAACCCGCACCCGCCGTGATCTCCATCAACAGGCATTTGCTGGCATCGGAATCGCTGGTGCCCACCACCACATCTCCGGCCTGAAAACCGGCGTTGCTGCGCTCCATCGTGAAGACACCGCTGGCACTGGCGCTGTAGCGTGCGCCGATGAACATATTCGCCGAGGAGCCTGTCAGCACGCGCAACTCCTTGCCGCCGATGATCTCGACCGGCACCAGGGGGAAGGTGTAGGAGGCAGGATTGCGGTCGCTGCGTTTGTAGGCCTGCACAGCGCAACCCAGGTAGGCAGACTCCAGGCCCGCAAAGCCTAGGCCGGCCGAGCGGATGTCGCGCTCAATGGCAAACAGCGCCAGCGCCCCCGCCGTCTGCGCCTGGCTGACGGCGGCCGTGCTGCGGCGCCGCCCCTCGGAGGTGGCGAACAGCTGGTAGATGGCCAACAAGGTCAGCAGACCAATGGCCAGACCGATCATGATTTCAATGATCGTGAAACCGCTGACACGCCCATGCGGCGGCGGCCTTCGTGGTGCTTGCACCGTCATAACAATGGCCCTCCCTGGCTGTTTTTTTAATGCACGAATGCCTGTATTTCGTAGATGCGCTTGGCGGCGTCACTGGGCCCTTGCCAGCACAGCCGCACGGTCACCCGGTTGAGGTGGTTGTCGGTCTCCACCACCACTTGCTGGCCACTTTCCGTAGCGCCAGGCAGCCCCAGCACATGGTTATCCGGGTCACCGCGCGCCGCTTTGAGCACCTTGCCCAGGTCCGAGCTTTCGCTGAGCTCGGTGCCGCTGTAGGTGCAACGCTCCGTGCCATCCGGTTGGTGCTCAAAAGCTTTGAGCGACTGCGCCAACGCGCTGGGCGAGCTGCGGTCTACGCTCAGCGATACCAGCTGGATCACTTGCTCGGCGTACATGCCCGCTTCGGTGCGGTATTGCGCCTGTCCGCTCAATGCGGTGGATTTGGCGGTCAGCCCCGCAATGCCCAAAATCCCCAACAGCAGCAGCAGGATGGAGACCATGGCTTCGATCAGCATGACGCCGCGTTGCGGGCGACGGCCCGGTATGCGCCTGGGCGCTGTGCAATGGGCTGCGCTCAGCATTTGCGGTTATCTCCATCAGTGGTGACGGTGGGATCGCACAAGCGCACCTGGCCACCTTGCGAAACCAGGATATTCAAACAGCGCTGCGGGCCACTGGCCAAGCACTGCGCAGTGTCACCGGGCATGAACTGGACGGTGTTTGCGGCCGAAGCATTGCCCAAGCCATTGAAGGTCACATCCGCTACCGAGGCGGTGATCGAGAGCAGAGCGGCGGACTCTGCCGGCTTGGACGCAATCGTGGTGCCGCCAGTCACAATCGACCAGGCACGGTTGGAGTCACTGAGGCTGATGGTCACATCGCTATTGCGTCGCAGCGCTTCGGCACGCGCCTGCTGCGCGCCGTCGTAATACGCCTGGGCCGCTGCACGGATCTTGGTGTCCAGCAAATACACGCGGATGCTGGGCATCACCATCAGCAGCAAAAAGGCGATGATGCCGATGCCCACCAGCAGCTCCAGCAAGGTGAAGCCCTCTGCGCGTTTAACCACAACATGCAGCATCAGCAGCTCCCGTCCTTGCGGGCCGACCAGCAATTGGTACCGGCTGTCCAACCTGAGGGAGTGCCTGTGGTGGCGCGTTGGCCCTGCTGGTTGAGCGTGAACGCAAAGCCGGACATGCTGCCAATACCGGTGGCGGTCACCGTATAGGTCTTGACATCCAAAGTACCGCTGTATTCGAAGCGAGCGGTCGCCGCTGGCTTAGGCGCCAAACCGCTGGTCCCACAGGCGCCGACATAGGTGCGGTTATCCTGAAAATACTGCTCCAGCTTGCCGCCCATATCGGCCAGGGGCACCAGGCCATCCACTATCTGGCCCCGTTTTATATATTCTTGGTAGCTGGGAATAGCAATGGCGGCCAGGATGGCAATAATCCCGACCACGATCATCACCTCAATCAAGGTGAAGCCGCGCATAATACATTTCGACACAGAATCACATCCTTTTGTAACGAAAGGATACGACACAAACCGAACACCCCTGCCAACCAAACCACGCACCGGGCGCGGGCGGCCGATATTTTTTTCAAGCATGATGGACCGAGATCTATTATTGAAATTAATACAAAGATATTTGCCAAATTGTCGGTTTGCTATTTTTACCAAGCCTGCAAACACGGTCCAAAAAAAGCAAAAAACCCCTCTAAATCAAAGACAAACGTGCTTTGATCTCTCTCTGTAGTGGTTGAACGCGTCCTAAAGACGCATGCGCCGCCTCCCCCGAAAAAAACCATCTATCCTCGCCATCTCCTATGGCATCAGCCTCCGCTACTAATGCGCTTGGTTCAGGCATGGCAGATAAACGGATCACCTCCCCAGGGATACCAGCCCATCATTTGCAGCCTTGCAAAGCGCGCGGAGCATTCAAGGATTCATATTCTTGATGTCTTCTTATTCTTACCAAATGTAATCTGAGGCGGAGTGTAGCCGCTCTCTACCGCGCTAGGCGCAATCTAATTGTTAACATAGTTTTTACCATGCACTTATTGACATATTTACAACAATTTATACAGACTATCTTGAGAATTTGATCTACGTCAAGGAATAGGCAATGGATATTCCGGGGGGATGAATGTGGGCTATGCGGCAAATTGCCACCCCAGGGATATGCGCTGACTGCCAAACAGCTTGGACGATGCGCTGAGCAAGGAATCCTCTGCCAAACCTTCGCCAAGCGGGATGGAGGCGGATCGGGATGAGAAGCAAAGCATCTTTTGCAGTGGAGCCGCAGCTTGAAGAACCTGTTCAAAGAAAGACAGCGCAGTGGATCGCCCGAGCCCGCGTTCAGACCACGGCAGGCAGTTTTGCAGCGGTTCCCTAGACCAGGCCGAGGTCCCAGAAGCCGCGCGCAACCGGCGTGCTGCTGAGGCGCACAGACAGCGCCCCCTGGAGCTGCGCCGCAGGCAGTGGGAGTCGTAACAAGCTATGGTGGAGGGCGGCAGCGGCCCATCAGGACGGGCCGGCTTGGTCGCCGCTGCACTGGGCCGCGTGAAGCAGCGCCTGCATCAGCCGGTCCACCTGCTCGGACTTCTCTCTGCCCCGCGCCGTACACACCATCATCTGCCGCTTCGCCCACTCGTCCTTGAGCGCGCGGGTCTGCAGGTTCATGCCGTGCAGGTAAGCCTGCGCAGCCACCTTGGGAAGCACGCCAATGCCCATACCAGCTTCGATCATTCGAGACACAGCCTCGAAGCTCTGCATTTCGACCCGGAGCTTGAGTGCTTTTTGCGCCAGGCCCGCCTGCGCCGCAAGCAGGTCCATCAACGAGGCCGCGTGCTCCAGGCCCACCAGTGGATAGTCGAGCACCTGTTCAAACCAAAGCTCATCAAACTCGGCCAAAGGGTGATGGGGTGGCAGCACCACGGTGAGGTGGTCCGAGCGGTAGGGATGGCACTCCAGGCCCTCAATGGAGCCGCCAGGGTTGATGACGCCCACGTCCGTCTCGCCGAGCAACAGGGCTTCCACAATTTGTTTGCTCCAGCGCTCTTTGACCGTCAGCCGAATGTCGGGGTGGGCTGCAGTAAAGCTTGCGAGGTCCGAGGGCACGTACTGCGCCATGGCCGAGGTATTCACCTGTATGCGCACCGCACGCCGGCGCCCCTGCTCATGCTCCTCCAGATCCACCTGCATCTGGTTGAGCTGGATGAGCAGCTGGGTCGCATGGTGGAGCAGGGTTTTGCCAGCGGGCGTCAGCGCTACCCCCTTGTGTGACCGGTCAAACAGCGTGCATTTGAGACGATGCTCCAACAGAGAAATGCGCCGGCTCGCGGCGGCCAGGCCCATGGACTGCGCCTCCGCAGCGCGCGTCAGACTGTGCAGCTCGGCAGCCTTCACAAAAAGCGCAAGAGAGTCGAGATCGGGAAGCATGGTGGTCTCATGGGGAGGTGGGTCCGCATGAGTATCTCCCGGCTGGGCGCCGGCGGCTGTCACGCCTTTTTGAGCAGCGCGCGGTACTTCTCGACTTCTTCGGCGTACATATCGCGCCCGTGTGCATCGTTGGTCACAAGCAGCGGAAAGTTCTCGATGACCAGCCGCTGGACCGCTTCGGTCTTGAGGTCCTCATAGGCGATGACTTCTGCCGAACGGATGCAGGCAAACAGCGTCGCAGAGACGCCGCCAATCGCCGAGAAGCAGACGGCACGGTTGAGCTGGCAGGCGCTGCGAATGGCCGGCCCGCGCGGGCCTTTTCCGATGGCGCCGCGCACGCCGTAGTCAAAGAGCACCGTGGCATAGGGGTCCATGCGATAGGCCGACGTGGGTGCCACGACCCCTATCGCATGGCCGGGCTTGGCCGGGCCGGGGCCGCCATAGAAAACGACTTGTCCCCGCAGGTCGACCGGCAATGCCTGCGCGGCGCTCAGGGTGTCGACAAAGCGCTTGTGCGCCGCATCGCGTGCCATGTAGATGACGCCGGACAGGTAGACCTCGTCGCCCACCTGGAGCTGCAGAACCGCCGCGTCATCCAGCGGGGTTTGAAGATGGTGAATGGCCATGTGCAAATCCTCCACTGTCAGATGCTGGCCGTGGCGCGCCGGCTGGCGTGGCACTGAATGTTCACGGCCACGGGCAGCGCGGTGATGTGGCAGGCATAGGTTTCCACCGCGCACCACAGCGCGGTGGTGGAGCCGCCAAAGCCCTGGGGGCCAATACCGGTCTGATTGATGAGCGTCAGCAACTCGGCTTCCAGCTGGGCGATATGCGGCTCGGGATGGTGGTCGCCGATATCCCGCAAGATGGCTTTTTTGGCGATGGCTGTCACTTTGTCGAAGCTGCCACCAATGCCCACCCCCACGGTGAGCGGTGGGCAGGCAGCGCCACCCGCCGCTTCAATGGCAGCGAGCACAAACTTCTTCACGCCTTCTGCCCCTTCACCAGGCAGCAGGAACTTCATCGTGCTCCAGTTCTCGCTGCCGCCCCCCTTGGGCACCACGGTGAAATGGATCTGGTCGCCCGGAACAATTTCGGTATGCACCACCGCTGGCGTGTTGTCATTGCTGTTGATGCGCAGCAAGGGGTCGGAGACCACGGACTTGCGCATAAAGCCCTCGGCATAGCCCTTGCGCACGCCTGCCTGCACGGCTTCTTCAAAGCCTCCGCCATGCACGTGCACGTCCTGGCCGAGCTCGACAAAGACAATGGTCAAGCCCGTGTCATGGCAGTAGGACACCTGGTTCTCGCGGGCAATCCTGTCGTTGTCGATGAGCTTGAGCAGGACGGACTTGCCCAGCGGTGACACCTCCGTCTCCGCCGCGTTGTGGAAGCCCTGGATGAGGTTGTCCGGCAGCAGGTGGCAAGCGTCGATGCAGAGCTGGGCGACGGTGTCGGTGATATGGCTTGTGGCTATTTCTCGAATCATGGGTGTCCTGTTACTCCACGCTGACCTTGGCGTCTTCGACCACCTTTTTCCAGCGCGCAACCTCGCCGGCAAGGTAGGCATTGAACTGTTCTGGCGTGCGCTCGACGGGCGGGGTCAGCGCCTGCGCCTTCATCTGCTCTTGAAAAGCCGGTGTCTTGAACATTGCAATGACCTCGCGGTTGAGGGCGTCCACGATGTCTTGGGGCGTGCCTTTGGGCGCAACGAGGCCAAAGAAGGCCACTGCGCTCAACTTGGGGTAACCCAGCTCGCCGAGCGTGGGCACCTCGGGGATGTAGGGCGAGCGGTTGTCATCCACCACGGCGATGGCCTTGAGTTGCCGGCTGCCGATATTGGTCAGGAGCGGCGGCAGGGAGTCGGAGGTCACTTCGAGCGTGTTGCTGATGACGGCGGTCTTGGACTCGGCGCTTCCCTTGTAAGGAACATGGACCATCGGAAACGCGATTTCCTTTTTCAGCAGCTCCATGGTCAGGTGCTGCAGCGACCCGTTGCCGGCGGAGCCATAGGACATGTCCTTGGCCTTGGCCTGCTTGACCAGATCGGCAAAGCTGGTGATGCCCGAGGCATTGGATACCGCAATCACCTGTGGCGTGGAGCCCGTCTCGGCAATGCCGCTGAAATCGGTCAAGGGGTTGTACTTGGTGTCTTTGGGATAGAGGGCCGGCGCAATGGCATAGGGACCAGAGCTTGTCAGCAGCAAGGTGTTGCCATCCGGCTTGGCCCGGGCGACAAAGGTGGTTCCAATGCGGCCGCCACTGCCCGGGCGGTTGTCCACAATGAAGGCCTGTTTGAACCTGGCCTGCAGCTCCTTGCTGACCATCCGGGCAACGATGTCGCCCGTCTGCCCTGCGGCAAACGGCACAACGATGGTCACCGGGCCTGCGGGCCAGGTCGCATGCGCGGCGCCGCTGGCCAAGGCCAATGCGGCCGCTGCCACTGCAGTGATTGCTTTCAGTCTCATGGGGTTTGTCTCCTTTTTATCGTGCACTGTCTTCGCGGCTTCTGCGTCTGGACTTCTGGCCAGTTTTCGTCGTCCCGCGTCCAGGTCGCTCATCCGCGATCGCCCGGGCACGAGCGCCTCGCTGCATCGGTGATCCCTATGCTAGGGATGGACTTCTGTTGGCGGAATGGCTAGTTCGCAGAGGGGTGTTCGACAAATTCGAAGGTCTGACGAATGCGCAAGGCATTTGGAGCACTGCGGACAGTTACGCGTCTGCCGCGCTGCCGCAGGCAAGAGCAGCCAAGGTGACTGGCCAAACAGCTGGAAGGGCAGAGAATCGTCGCCATAAATAACGACACCTCTTGTGTATGCCAGGCATGACGACAAAAGCGCTTTGTTTGCAAGCAGCGGGCTCCCATTCCAAGCGCTGTGATGCATAGCTACCTGCTGTGGGCAACGCCCACCTTGGTCGTGGCGCTGGCCATCGCCTTTTTGAAGTGGAATGCGACCCGGGCAGCTCTGCTGGGCCTGGCCTTGACGGTGCCCATTGCGTTTTTCACCGGCCCTGTTCCGTTCTCTCTCGACAAACTCGCTGAGTCGCTGCTGAGGGGCTCCTGGATTGGCGGGACCATAGCGCCCTATATTCTGGGCGGCCTGTTGTTCTGGCGCGTGGCGTCCAGCAAGCATGCGCTCGATGGCGCTGATACCACGGCGGCCGAACTCGATCCCCATGCCCGCCGCAGAAGACTGTTCTTTGCCTGTTTTTTGGTGGGCCCCTTTGCCGAGTCCGCGACCGGTTTTGGCGTCGGCATGGTGGGCACGGTGATGATGCTGCGCCACCTGGGCCTGGCGCCGCGCCATCTGATGGTGTTTGCCTTGCTCAGCCAGACCTTTATTCCCTGGGGTGCAATGAGCAGCGGCACGCTGCTGGGTGCTGCCTATCTGCGCGTGTCGCCCACGGACCTGGCCCTTTATTCGGCCATACCCGTCGCAACCCTGATGCTGCTCTGGCTCACGCTGTTCTGGGCAACCTTGCGCCAAGCTAACGAGAACATCTCCATCGCCGAGTGCGGATGGGAGCTGCTCTGGGTCGCCGCCAGCCTGGCCAGCCTGGTTGCCTGCACCTACTTGCTGGGTCCCGAGACGGCACTGCTCGCCGCCTTCAGCCCACTCATCATCGTTCGCTACCTGGTGGATGAGCGCCCCAATGGGCAGGCGCTGCGCCAACGCGCCATCGCCTGCCTGCCCTATGGCTTGATCATTGGATGGCTGGCCGCCACCCGGCTCATCGCAGGCCTGCGCGAATGGCTGTCGACGCTGGTATTCTTCCGGCCCTTTCCCGATCTGCCGACCTTGCTGCCTTTGATGCATTCCGGGCTGTGGTTCCTGGTGGCTGCGCTGTTGACCGCTGCTTTCCGCAAGCGTACGCACATGCTCAAGGCCGAGGTCGTGGCTTCCTGGTCTACCGGCAAGCAGGCGGTATGGACGGTGTTTCTGTTTGCGATGATGGCGGAAATGCTGAATAAATCGGGCATTGCGCAAGGCCTGGCCCAGGGCCTCTTTGCCGCCTTGGGCCCCGATGCCATGGTGCTCACCCCAGCGCTGGCGGGTGCACTGGGCATCATTGCCAATACCGGCAATGCCGGCAATAGCCTGCTGCTGCCACCGCTCTCCACTCTGGCTGCACAGGCCGGCATCAGCCTGCTGGCTACCGGTGCGGTGGTGCATGTCTCGGGGCTGGCGCTGGGCTTTTTCTCACCGGTGCGCATGTCGATTGCGGCCAAGCTCAGCCATGGGGCGTCGCAAGAGCGGTCGGTCTACCTGTTCCTCTTGCCGTTTGCGCTGGCAGCGTTCGCGGTGATGAGCTGTTTTGCCTGGCTCAGCACCTTGCCCAGCTAGCACCAGCCCAACGCAGCCGGTTCAGCAGCGAGTGTGATGGACGTCAGGGCGAGCTAGCCCTGCGCCTGCCATTCGACAAATTCCACTTTCTGGGATGCGCACAAGCGGTTCAGCGCAGCCACGCCCGTGACAAAGTGCGGCTCCTTCTCATGCGCCGCCAAGGCCTGGCGGTCGGTCCATACCTCAAAGAGATAGACCAGCTCCTTGCCCACGGCAAGGTCGTAGCGCAGGCAGCCAGCCTCCTGCCGGCTGGCTTGCGCCAAGGTGGTAAGCGTCGAGACAACGTCCGGCAAACGACCGGGCAAGGGTTGCAGTGTGACGATCAAGTTCAGCGGTTCAGTCAATTCTTGGCTCCTGGGGTGGGATGGTGTTGCGGGTCCATCAAGTCGTAAATACAAGCCTAGCACCGATACGCATACAAGCGCAGCCAGGGCAGTCAACGCAGATCGACTGCAACCGTGTAGCGGCTAGAAATGCAAACGCCCGGTGCAATGCACCGGGCGTCATGGGCCGGATGGCTCCGGCATGGTCAACCGTCCCAACTAGCAGCTTCGATGACGACGCGTCATTCTCCGCTGCAACCTGGACGCAGGTCGATCACTTCGCGTCTGGCAACGCGTAGGCAATGATGTAGTCACCGCGATCGGGGGCCGTGCGACCACCGCCTGCCGTCACCACCACATACTGCTTGCCGGAAGTGGGGGACTTGAACACCAGCGGTGTGGACTGGGCACCCACGGGCAGGGGCGACTTCCAGATCTCTTCGCCGGTCTTCACATCCATGGCGCGCAGATAGTAATCAGCCGTGCCCGTATAGAAAATCAGACCGGATGCGGTCGCCACCGGGCCGCCCAGCGAGGGCATACCGATGGGGATGGGCAGGCCGGTCTTGATGCCCATGGGGCCCATCTGTTCAACGGTGCCCAACGAACGCTGCCAGGCGATCTTGCGTGTCTTCAGGTCGATGGCGGTCATCATGCCGAAAGGCGGATCGGTACAAGGCACGCCAATCTGCGAGGTCACCATCACGCGGTTCACGCCGTAAGGGGTGCCTTCCATGGGCACGACACCCGCCACGCTCGGCGTGGTCTTGCCGGAGGCAATGATGGCCTTGTCGGCTTCTGCGCGCGGCAGGAGACGGGCCTTCATCATGATCCGCATGTCGTTCACGATGAGGTAGTCGTGGACCTTGTCGATGGAGATACCGCCCCAGTTCATCGTGCCGAACGGCGACGGGTGCGGGATATACCAGTTGGTGCTTGGCGGCGTGAAGTCGCCTTTGTATTCCAGCTGCTTGAACGCAATGCGGCAAGCCAACTGGTCGATGGGCGTAACGCCCCACATCTGCGCTTCGGTCAGCACGCCTTGGCGGATCTGCGGCATGCCCACCGAGTAGGGTTGCGTGGCAGCCAGCTTCTCGCCTGGCAGGCCTTCGGTGGATACGGGCTTTTCTTGCACTTCAGCGATCGGCTTGCCAGAGCGGCGGTCGATCACAAAGATCTCGCCACGCTTGGTGGTCTGAATCAGCGCGGGAATCCGCTCGCCGTTGTCGCCAGGCACGTCATAGAGCACGGGCTTGGAAGGCAGGTCGTAATCCCAGACGTCGTGGTGCGTGGTCTGGAACACCCAGCGTTCAGCGCCCGTGCGTGCATCCAATGCCACGATAGAGGAGCTCACACGGTCGGTTTCCGGGGTACGGTGGCCACCATACATGTCGGGCGTGCCATTGCCCGTGGGCAGGTAGACCAGGCCCAGCTGGGCGTCGTACGTGGGGGCAGCCCAGGTATTGGGCGTGCCACGGGTGTAGTGCTCGCCAGGGCCAGGGGCCGTGGTCACGCCGGGGCGGCCCACATCCCATGCCCATGACAGTTCACCGGTCACGGCGTCGAATGCGCGCACCGCACCCGATGGCTCGTCAACCCCCTGGTTGTCCATCACCCAGCCGCCCACCAGCAGGCGGTCGCCCGCAAGCACAGGGCCCGCCGTGGGGTTGTAGAAGCCGGGCACGAGCTCGCCCATGCCGGTGGCCAAGGACACCTGGCCGTTCTTGCCAAAGTCGCCGCAGAACTGGCCATTGGCAGCATCCAGCGCGATCAGACGCATATCGGCCGTGGTCAGGTAGATGCGGCGCTGGCATGCAGCGCTGGATGGGGCTGCGGATGCCGAGGCAGCCGGGGTCTTAGGCGCCGAGGCCGATTCAGCGGCCTTGGGCAATTCGTAGTACGCCAGCGAGCGGCAGCGCTGCCAGGTGGGGCTGAAGCCCGAATTCACCTTGGGGTCGAAGGTCCACAGCTGCTTGCCCGAGTCCGCCTCGATCGCGAAGACCTGGTTGGATGGCGTGCAGGCATACAGCACGTTGCCGATTTGCAGCGGGGTATTCTGGTTCTCTTTGCCGCCAAAGGCGAAGTCACCGGTGCGGAAGGTCCATGCCACTTGCAAGCCCTTGACGTTGCCGGGCGTGATTTGGTCAGCGGTGGCAAATTGCGTGCCGTCAGGCGTGCGGCCGTAGTTGGTCCAGTTGGCATGGTCATCGCCGGGCTGGTAGCCCTGTGCGATCTCGGGCTCGGCGCCCGGCTTCACTGTCCAGATGGGCTGGAAGGCGGCGATGAAGGCGCCAACAACCCCCAGCGCAAGCAGGGCAGCCGTACCGCGAGACGCACCTTTGATATGGGCACAACGCTCGCTACCACGCAGGTAAGGCATCACCAGCGCGATCAGCATACCGAGCACGGCAGGCAGGCCGATGCGTGCCGCGAGCGGCCAGAAATGCCATCCAGCCTCCCACAAGGCCCAGACGACGGTAATGGCGAAGCAGGCGGCATAGAGCCAGGCACCACGCAGGTCCGCCCGGACCAGAAAGACACCGGCCACAAGAACCAGCAGTCCAACCGGCAGATAATAAAAAGAGCCCCCAAGCTGCAAGAGTTGAAGGCCACCATAGGCAAGATAGGCGCCAAACGCGATAGCGATGACGCCCAAGATGGCCGCGAAAACCCGGGCGGCGCGCGGAGCCCGTGCGGGCTGACTGGCTGACATACAGAAGATCTCCGAAGATATGTGCACCAGACCCGAGCCCCATGCTCCGGTCTGGATGGCGCACCCCAGCAGGCCTTCATCGTGTATGGCTCTGTCATTGGTTGCGATGCGCAACTTTTATTGTAATTTAATGTCAATGATTGCGTCGGACCCTCCCCATATTAGCCCCAAGCAAATTGCGAAACGCAACTAAAACAATGACAAGCTCCCGCCCCACCCCGTCCATCCCCCTCAACGTCGTCCACCAGTTGCGCGGGTTTTCTCGCCAGTTGGTGCGCGAGCTGGGCTATCTGCGCTCCCCCTTCGGTGGCAGCGAGTTAGCTCCCTCTGCGGTACACGCCATCATTGAGATAGGCGCGCAGCCGGGTCTCCAGGCGCGCGATCTGGCTGCGCTGCTGCGGCTGGACAAATCCAACACCAGCCGGCAGCTGGCCAAGTTGGAGACCATGGGTTTGGTCCGCAGAGAATCGGCCGCCGACGACGCCCGCTCTTCCCGCTTGTTTCTCACCGACGAAGGCCAGGACTTGCAGCTGCAGATTGACCACTTTGGCACTGAACAGGTCACGCGCGTGCTGCAACAACTGGAGCCGCATGAACACGACGCACTGAACCGGCTCCTGTCTCTGTACGCCTCTGCACTGTCACGCGACAACGCGCATGTGGACAGGCCTGCGCAGATCGAGCGCCAGCTGTCGTCCGGCTATGCGCCGGGCATGCTGGGTGATGTGTCTGCCATGCTGGCCCGCCATGTCGCCGCGCAAGGCATGGATGCGAAGGCCTGCGAATGCCAGACCGCGGTGGAACTCTCGGCCTTTCTTCAGTCGCCGCTGGACGAGGGAAATGGCGTGTGGCTGTACCGTGAGGACACGCGCGTGCTGGGCTGCATCGCGCTGGAGGGCAATCCGCTCACCCGCGTGGGGCGGCTGCGCTGGTTCGTGGTGGACAGCAGCCTGCGGGGCCTGGGCATTGGCAAGCGCCTTCTGCTTAAGGCACTGGCCCATGCAGATCTCCATTTCGATGAGATCCATGTGGCGGACCTGGGCGAGTCCAGCGCCACGGCCGCGCTCTACGGCTCTCAGGGCTTTGCGCTGGTCTCTGCCCGGGCCGTGACGCGCTGGGGAGTGGAGACCACCGAACGGCGCTTTCTTCGCGTGCGGAATGCGCTCGCGGGATCGAAGAACGAGGCCTGAGTCGTTATTGCGGTGGGGCCTCGGCTCGGAAGCGGACCGGTCCTCCGGAGTGGCTTCACCAAGCCCAAGTTCAGATCCAACCCCTCGCCTTTGCTGCGCAGCAAGATGACGAAAAGCCGCACGCGCGTTTCATGCGGCTTCCCGACTGGGGTGACCCAGAACACAGGGGCAACGATGCCGGTGGTTCTTACTCCACCGTGACCGACTTGGCCAGGTTGCGCGGCTTGTCCACATCGGTGCCGCGTGCCACGGCCGTGTGGTACGACAGCAGCTGCAGCGGCACCACATGCAGGATGGGGCTGAGCACGCCGTAGTGTTCGGGCATGCGGATCACGTGCATGCCCTCTTCGTTCTCGATATTGGTGTTGGCATCGGCCAGCACATAGAGCACACCGCCGCGCGCGCGCACTTCCTGCACATTGCTCTTGAGCTTTTCCAGCAGCTCGTCGTTGGGGGCGACGGTGACGACGGGCATCTCGCTGTCCACCAGCGCCAAGGGGCCGTGTTTCAGCTCACCGGCCGGGTAGGCTTCGGCGTGGATATAGCTGATCTCCTTGAGCTTGAGCGCGCCTTCCAGCGCGATCGGGTAGTGGATGCCACGGCCCAGGAAGAGCGCGTTTTCCTTGCGCGCAAAGTCCTCTGCCCAGCTCACCACCTGGGGTTCCAGCGCCAGCACCGCTTGCAGGGCCAGCGGCAGGTGGCGCATTTTTTCCAGGTAGGCGTCGGACTGGGCTTCGGTGATATGGCCCTTGCTCTGGCCCAGCGCCAGGGTCAGCAGGAACAGGCCCGCCAGCTGGGTGGTAAAGGCCTTGGTGGAGGCCACACCGATTTCCATGCCGGCGCGGGTGATGTAGCTCAGCTTGCACTCACGCACCATGGCGCTGGTGGCCACGTTGCAGATGGTCAGGGTGTTGGTCATGCCCAGGCTTTGGGCATGGCGCAGCGCGGCCAAGGTGTCGGCCGTCTCGCCCGACTGGCTGATGGTGACGACCAGGGCCTTGGGGTTGGGCACGCTCTTGCGATAGCGGTATTCGCTGGCCACTTCCACATTGCAGCGGATGCCTGCCAGGCCTTCGATCCAGTACTTGGCGGTACAGCCGCTGTAGTAGCTGGTGCCGCAGGCCAGGATCAGCACCTCGTCGATGTCCTTGAACACGCGCCAGGCGGCATCGCCCTCGATGCCGTCAAACAGCTCGGGCACCACGCTTTGCACACCTTCCAGGGTGTCGGCAATCGCGCGTGGCTGCTCGAAGATCTCTTTTTGCATGTAGTGGCGGTATGGGCCCAGCTCCACGGCGCCGCTGTGCGCATGCACGGTCTTGACCGGGCGGTCTGCTGCCTCCAGCGTCTTGCCGTTGTGGTCCACCACCCAGTAGCGGCCAATCTGCAGGTCGACCATGTCGCCTTCGGCGAGGTAGACGATCTGGTCGGTCACACCGGCCAGGGCCATCGCGTCACTGGCCAGGAAGTTCTCGTTGTTGCCCACGCCCAGGATCAGCGGCGAGCCGGCACGCGCACCCACCACGCGGTGGGGTTCGTCCTTGTGCATCACGGCAATCGCATAGGCGCCGCGCAGGGACTTGATCGCCTGCTGCAGCGCTGTGAACAGGTCGCCGTCGTAGTGGCTGTCCACCAGGTGGGCGATCACTTCGGTATCGGTCTGGCTCAAGAACTGGTAGCCCTTGGCCTGCAGTTCTCTGCGCAGTGCTTCATGGTTCTCGATGATGCCGTTGTGCACCAGCGCCACGCGGCCCACGGCCTGCACATCGGCCACGCCGGGGCCTGCGCTGAAATGCGGGTGGGCATTGTGCACGGCCGGCGCACCATGCGTGGCCCAGCGCGTGTGGGCGATGCCGGTGGCGCCTTGCACCTGCTCGCTGGCGACCTGCTCCACCAGCTCGGCCACGCGGGCCGTGCTGCGGGCGCGGCGCAGGCCGCCGGGCTGGCGTCCATCCAGGCTGGACTCATGCACGGCAACGCCGCAGGAGTCATAGCCACGGTACTCCAGCCGCTGCAGGCCTTGCACCAGCACCGGGACGATATTGCGCGTAGAAACTGCACCAACAATGCCGCACATAGCTTTCACTCCTTGATCAACAATGGCTGCAGTGTAGACAGGTCAGTATTTTATTTTCTTTCTATTTTTAATGATTTTTGAAATAATATTTCTCAATAAATATCAATTGAAATAAAATTTCAAAATGAATGATGATTTGAACGATTTCGCACTGGATATCATCGACCTGCAACTGCTCGACGCCTTGCAAAAGGATGCCTCGGTCAGCAACCAGGCGCTGGCCGACAAGGTGCATGTCTCGCCCCCCACCTGCCTGCGCCGCATCAAGCGCCTGCGCGAAATGGGCCTGATCGCCGCCGAGGTTGCCCTGCTCTCGCACGACGTGCTGGCCAAGGTGCAGGGCTTTGGCCTGTTTGCGCTGGTCGAGGTCAGCCTGGACCGCCAGGGTGCCGAAGAGCTGGACGCCTTTGAAGCCGCCGTGGTGCAGAACGAGCAGGTGCAGCAATGCTGGCGGGTCAGCCCGGGGCCGGATTTTGTGCTGGTGGTCTATGCCCATGACATGCCCGGCTACCTGGCGCTGACGCAAAAGCTGTTCACCTCACAAAGCAATGTGCGCAATGTGAAAACCTACTTCGCTACCAAGCGCAGCAAGTTCATCACCCGCATCCCCTTGCCCAAGGGACCGCATCTGTCGCACCACAGCTAAGGCCTTCTAACGCTTTAAAGCGCAGTTGGCGGTGCCAGCGCCCTCTGGAAGCCTGTGATTACCCGCTTGGTAAAAACGGGCTTTGTGCAAAAGCCTTGCCTGGGTGGCTTACACAGCTGCCATGCATGGCAGCGATGTGCGTGACCACTCTCAGCAAACCGTTGTGGACGAAAACATTCACTAAATGTAACAAGCCCGGAGGCGCTTGTCTCGGCACAAGTCCGGCCCCATACTTGCGCCATGAGTATCAAACAGTAACATTGCGGAGTGTTGTCTCCCTGGGCTGTGAGGAGTTACTCATCGGGTAAGAGAGGCTATTCATGGTGCATATCAAAATGGACAGCACCCAGCAGCGCAGTGACTGGGGCCGCATTGTTTTCCTGGCGTCCTGTGCGCTGGCCGCCGCAGGCGCGCTGTGGCAGCGCAATGCATCCTGGCCAGTATGGCTTGCCATCGTTCTGCCGCTGGTGGCCTGGCCGCTGCTGGCCCGCTGGCGCACCCGCCGCACCGGCGGATCGGACGTCAACGACGTCATCCTGTGCTTTGTTGATGGCCTGGTCATTGGCGTCTGGGTGGCGCTGGTGCACTTCCACCTGCTCACCAGCGCCCTCATGCTGATGGTACTGATCCACTGCACCTATGCGATGCAAAGCGTGCGCCATGCGATGCTGGCCGTCGTCGGCGCCATTGCAGGCCTGGCCGTCACCGGCCTGCTCACCTCATTCAGCGTGCAACACCACACCAGCACCTTCACCATCGTCGGCAGCCTGCTGGCCATCGCCCTCTATCTGGCCATGCAAGGCATTGCCACCGGCCACCTGCTGCGCAGCCTGGCGCACAAAGAACAGATGCTGATGGTGATGCGCCGTGTCGATGCGATGACCGGCTTTTTTGGCCGCATGTACTGGCAGGATCTGGCGACCCGTTTGTTCGCCTATGCCAAGCAAAAAGACATTCCCGCTTTCCTGATCGTTGTGGATGTGGATAACTTCCGCGAGCTCAACAGCCGCCATGGCGATACCGCTGGCGACGAGGTCATCATCGCGGTGGCCAACACCTTGCGCACCTGCGTGCGCCCGGGCGATGCCACCTGCCGCTTTGGCGGTGATTCCTTCGCCGTGCTGCTGTCCGGCGTGAACCTGGACATCGCCAACCAGATTGCCGACCGCATCCACAGCCAGGCCCTCAACCGCCGCCTGCGCGATTGGCCCGATGTGCAGATCAGCGTCAGCATCGGCATTGCCAGCCTGGCCAAGTACCACCAGTCGGTGGACGACTGGATCCACCAGGCCGAGGCCGCGCTGGAACAGGCCCGAGGCGCCCCCCGCAGCTACGGCAGCTATGCCGAGCTGGAACCCATCTCCGCCGCCCACCTGGCAGAACTGGCCAGCATGCCTGGCCCGGCCGCAGCGGCCACCTGATCCGGCCTGACCTGATCAGGCGATACCCACGCCTGCCCCCGCATCGGCATGGCTTAGGGCGCTGAAACTAGAATGATAGTCATTCTCGTTTTCAGACCTTTGCCGCCGCCATGCCATCCTCTCTTGCACCCTGGAGCGCCCAGCGCTGGCATGCGCTTTTCTGCGCCCACCAACCGCAGCTGCTGGCCTACCTGACCGGCAAGACCGGCAGCCGCGACGAGGCCCATGACCTGGTGCAAGAGACCTGGCTACGCCTGGCCGCCGCCCCGGCACAGTTGCCCGATGGCAGCTCCCCCAGCCAAGAGGCTGCCCGCGCCTACCTGTTTGCCACAGCCAAGCACCTGGCGCTGGACCATTTGCGCCAGCGCGGTGTGCAGCAGCGCAGCCTGCAAGATTGGGAGCAGTTGCAGCCCCCCAGCGCCAGCGATGTGGCCGACCAGGCCATGTACCGCCAGGCGCTGAATCTGGTGGCCCAGGTCATCGCCGAGCTGCCAGCGCGCATGCAGTCGGCGCTGCTGGCGCACCGCCTGCATGGCCAGACCCATGCGCAGATTGCGCAGACCCTGCAGGTATCGCTGAACACCGTGGAGCGCGACCTGATGCAGGCCGATGCCTGCCTGGAAGCCGCCCTGCTGCGCTGGCGCGGCGATGCCCAGGGCACGCAGCAGGCAGCAGCGCGGCGCCGCCGCCGGGGCGCACTGGGCGCTTTGCTGGGAGTTACCGGCCTGGCCTGCGCCGGCTGGCCCGCCTGGCAGCTGTGGCAGCAGCGCCTGCTGTGGCAAGGCAGCCTGGCCAGTGGCACCGGCATGCAGCGCAGCCTGGATCTGCCCGATGGCAGCCAGCTGCGCATCGATGCCGCCAGCCATGTGGAACTGCGCTACCGCGCCGGCCTCCGCGAGGCCCAGCTGCTGGCGGGCGCGGCCTTCTTCAGCGTGGCGCGCGATACCAGCCGGCCCTTTGTGGTGCAGGCCGGCACCGTGCGCATCAGCGTGCTGGGCACCCGCTTTGGCGTGGAGCTGGAGCCCGACAGCGTGCTGGTGCAGGTCGAATCGGGCCAGGTGCGGGTGGAGCAGCTGGGCAGCCAGCAGCAGATCCTGCTGCAGGGCCAGCAATCGCTGCAAGTACCGCTGGCAGAGAGCGCAGCCGCCTGGCAGGTACAGACCCAGCCCCGGCCTGCCGCCTGGCGCGAGGGCGAGCTGGTCTTTGACCAGCAGCCGCTGGGCCAGGTGATTGAACGCCTGGGCCGCTACAGCACGCGCAAGCTGCAGATCGATGAGGGCGCAGCGCAGCTGCCGATCAGCGGCCATGTGCGCATCGTGCAGGCCGAGCGCTGGCTGCGCAGCCTGCCGCAGTTGGCACCGGTGCAGGTCAAGGCCCAGGCCGATGGTGGCCTGCAGATCAGCCGGCGCAAGGGCTGAGCATCTTTTTTTCAGGGTTTTGCGGCCTCGCTCGTATTTGCTTTCAGAAGACCGGTAACGCCCCCGGGCCACGGTCTTACGCCCTCCCCTTCGCTCTTGCTGAAAGCCTTTATGCCTCTTGCCTCTGCGCCTTCCGTTATTTCCTCGCGCTCTTCTCCTCTGCGCCGCCACTCTGCACTGGCCCGCGCCTGCGCTGCACTCAGCCTGGGGCTGCAGCTGCAACTGGCTTCCGCCCAAAGCCTGTCGCTGGAGCTACCCGCCCAGCCCCTGTCCGCTGCGCTGAGCCAGTTTGCCCGCCAGGCCGGCCTGCAGCTGACCTATGCCTCCGAGCTGGTGCAAGGCCGGCAATCCCAGGCGATCAGCGGCCGCTATGAGCTGCAGCAAGGCCTGGCCCAGCTGCTGCAGGGCAGTGGCCTGCAGGGCCGCATCGCCGGAGGCACCTTGACCCTGGAGCGCATACCAGCCCCCGCCCCTGCGCCCGCGCAGGACCACACCCTGCCCGTGGTCACCGTGTCGGCCGGCGACCAGTACGTCAACCTGCTGCCAGCGCCCTATGCCGGTGGCCAGGTGGCCAAGGGCGTGCGGCTGGGCGTGCTGGGCAATACCAGCAATATGAATGCGCCCTTCAGCACCACCAGCTACACCGCCCAGGCGGTGCGCGACCAGCAGGCCAGCACCATTGCCGAGGCGGTGAACCGCGACCCCTCGGTGCGCTACACCGTGCTGCCCGGCGGCAATGTGGACAACCTCTACATCCGGGGCTTTCCGATCTGGGAAGGCAACTCCGGCGAAATTGCCTTTGACGGCATCTACGGCATTGCGCCCAACTACCGGGTGCGCACCGAGTATGTGGACCGCATAGAGGTCATCAAGGGCCCGGGCGCGCTGCTGTTTGGCATGTCGCCCAATGGCTCGGTCGGCGGCGTGATCAACATCGCCCCCAAGCGCGCCAATGAAGAGGTCGCCAGGCTGACCCTGGGCCACAGCTCCGACAGCCTCTGGAACACCCATGCCGATGTGGGCCGGCGCTTTGGCGATGAGGGCCAGTACGGCATCCGCATCAACGCCAGCAAGTACAAGGGCGATACGGTGGTGGACCAGCAGCGCAGCAATGGCAATGTGCTGGCCCTGGCGCTGGATTACGAAGTGGCGCAGTTCCGCGCCACGCTCGATATCCTGTCGCAGGACGAGCGCATCGACGGCGTGGGCCGCCCCATCATGCCCAGCGGGCTCAGCGCGCTGCCGGCCGCCCCCAGTGGCAAGCGCAATGCCTCGCAGGCCTGGGAATGGTCGGACAACCGCGAGCGCGCCGTGCTGCTGCGCACCGAGTTCGATGTGACCGAGCAGCTCACCGTGTTTGCCAATGTGGGCCAGTCACGCGCCGATGTGGACCGCCTCTACGACTCTGCACCGCGCCTGACCTCGGCCTCCGGCGCCACCAGCAGCACCCCCACCTATGCGGTGTTCGATGTGGACCGCAGCACCATCGATGCTGGCCTGCGCTCCCGCTTTGCGCTGGCTGGCCTGCAGCACTCGGTCACCCTGCAGCTGGCCAGCTACCGCGAGGAGTTCCACCGCGCGCTGCAAGCGGGCAGCACGATCCAGTCCAACATCTATGCACCCATCGCCAACAGCCCGCAGAGCATTGCCCGGCCCAGCGATATTCCGCGCATCCATGACAACCGCAACACCAGCCTGGCGCTGGTCGACACGGTGGGGCTGCTGAACGACCGCCTGCAGCTGTCCCTGGGCCTGCGCCACCAGGTGATCAAATCGACCAACTTCAATGCGCTGACCGGCGCCACTGCCAATGTCTATGACGAGAGAGTCACCACGCCTGCGCTGGGCGTGGTCTGGCGCCAGGCGCCCAACTGGTCGCTCTACGCCAACTACATCGAAGGGCTGAGTAAGGGCGATATCGCGCCGCCCTCGGCCAGCAATTATGGCGAAGTGCTGCGCCCCTACAAGAGCCGCCAGTACGAGATCGGCAGCAAGTACGACCTGGGCAGCTTCATGGCCACGGCCTCGCTGTTCAGCATCGAGAAACCCAGCGGCGGGCTGAACCAGGGCGTCTACCAAAGCAATGGCGAGCAGCGCAACCTGGGCATGGAGCTGTACGCCTATGGCGAGGCCGCCAAGGGCCTGCGCCTGCTGGGCGGCCTCACGGTGCTGAAGCCGGAGATTACCCGCGCTGCCACGGCCGCGCTGGTGGGCAACCGGCCCATCGGCACCTCGCGCCTGCTGGCCAATGTGGGGGTGGAATGGGATGTGCCCGCGCTGCAAGGCCTGAGCCTGATCGCCGACCTGGCCTACACCGGCGCCCAGTATGCCGACCAGGCCAACCAGTTGCGCATCCCGGCATGGACCCGCGCCGACCTGGGCCTGCGCTACACCACGCGCATCGCCGAACGCAAGACCACCTTGCGCGCCACCGTGCAGAACCTGGCCGACCGCAATGCCTGGGCAGGGGTTACATCCTGGGGCGCGGTATCGCCGATGGTGCCGCGCACCTTTGTCGTGTCGGCATCGGTGGATTTCTAAGGCTGCTCGGCAGGCTTAGCTTTTCTTCTGCGGCCGGTCCCAGTTCGCAATACTGACCTGCTTGCCGCGCGCCACGCTCAAGGCGCCCGGCGGCGTGTTCTTGGTGATGGTGGAGCCGCCGCCCACGGTGCCGCCGGCACCAATGGTCACCGGGGCCACCAGCACGCAGTTGCTGCCCACATGAACATCGGCTTCGATGACGGTGCGGTGTTTGTTGGCGCCGTCATAGTTGGCGGTGATGCTGCCCGCGCCGTAGTTGACCCGCTCGCCCAGCTCGGCATCGCCCAGGTAGGCCAGGTGGTTGGCCTTGGCGCCATCGGCCAGGCGCGAGTTTTTGACCTCGACAAAGTTGCCGATGTGCACCTGCTTGCCCAGCTGGGCACCGGGGCGCAGGCGGGCAAAGGGCCCGACCAGCGCGCCCTCGCCCACCTGGGCGCCAGCAGCTTCGCCATCGATATGGGTAAAGGGGTGGATGACCGCATCGGCCGCGATCTCGGCATTGCTGATATGGCAGTAGGCGCCAATGCGCGCGCCATCGCCAATGCGCACCTGGCCGCCAAAGATGCAGCCCACATCGATCTCCACATCCTGCCCGCAGAGCAGCTGCGCCTTGCCGCCGCGCGCATCGTCGCGCAGGTCAAAACGCGCCGGGTCGGCCATGCGCACGCCCTGGGCCATCAGCGCCTGGGCCTGGCGCATCTGGTGGGCACGCTCCAGCTCAGCCAGCTGCTGGGGGCTGTTGATGCCCGCCACCTGCAGCACATCGGCAATGCAATGGCCTTCCACCGCCACGCCATCGGCCACGGCCATGGCCACGATGTCGGTCAGGTAGTACTCGCCCTGGGCGTTGTTGTTGTTCAGCTGGGCCAGCCAGGGCTTGAGCCGGCGCACCGGCACGGCCATGATGCCGCTGTAGATTTCGGTGATCGCGCGCTCCTGCGCATTCGCATCCTTTTGCTCGACGATGCGCTGCACCGTGCCTTCGGCATTGCGCACAATGCGGCCGTAGCCTGTGGGATCGGGCATGTTGACGGTGAGCAGGGCCACACGGTCGCTGCCTGCGGCATCGAGCAGGCCTTGCAAGGTGTCCGCCTGCGTCAGCGGCACATCGCCGGACAGCACAATCGCCATGCCATCGTCGGCCAGCAGCGGCACCGCCTGCTGCACGGCGTGGCCCGTGCCCAGCTGCGGCTCCTGGCGCGCAAAGGCCAGCTGGTGGATGCCGGCGCGGTTCTGGCCCATCGCCGCCTCCACCTGGTCAGCGCCATGGCCGGTGATCACCACCGCCGAGCGGGCCTGCAGCTGGGCGGCGGTATCCAGCACATGCTGCAGCAGCGCACGCCCGGCCAGCTTCTGCAAAACCTTGGGGTGGCGGCTTTTCATGCGCGTGCCCTTGCCAGCGGCCATGATGATGATGTCGAGTGGAGCGGTCATGGTGGATCAGCGAAGCGGCGCCGGGCACCGCCTCTAAAAGACAAAACCATGCGATTATCGCGCGCTCTACAGGCTTTCAGCTTCTGCCGCAGCCACTGCCTTTGGGCAAAAAAACAGCCTGCACGGGGCAGGCTGTTGTTGGAGAAGGCGTAGCGTTTAGATGTTGTAGAGCATGCTGCCGTCGGTCTTACCCCATTGGAAGCGGGTGAACCAGCGTGCGGGCTGCTCGTCCAAGTTGGGCTGGCCGCCCTGGTTCTTGGGGAAGTGGTAGACCAGCGGATCCTGGCGCTTGCTCTCGATGACCACCGATTGGCCGGCCTTGAGCACAACCGTGTGGCCGGCATGCAGGACCAGGTCACCGGCTTGCAGGCTGGCTTCGTTGCTCAGACCCAGGCCCAGGGTGATCCAGGCGGTGCCTTCGGAGATGCGCAGCACAACATCGCGCTGGGGCACAAAGCTGACGGCCTTGCCGGTGGGCAGAATGCGCATCTCGGCAGCGGCCGACGCAGCGCGGCTGGCACGCGCAGGGCGCGCAGCGATGGAGCCAGCAGACAGAACATGAGATGCAGACATTGCCATGGTGATTTCCTTCACAGGGCCCTGGTGTCAATGCGACCCTAGGGTTTACCCGATATGCGTATCTTGCGCCTTGGCAGCGCCTGCGTCCAATGAATAAAAGAGGGCCGATCGATGCAGCAACGGCATTAATGGTTTACCCTAGGTTTTAGGCTTTCTGCAGCCCCGGGGCCACGCCAAGCCAACGGCAGCTATCGAAGCAGGAGCATGATGCCAACCTGCCCCGGGGATACACCCTGGTGCAGTGTGTACTTCTTGCTACAGTGCCTCCACCATGCCAGACCTGCCTCTGCCGCCTTCCCTGCTCCGCACCCGGCCCATCGCCGTGGGCCATCTGCGCGCTTTTCTGGCGGTAGCTCGCTACCTGAACTTCCGCGCCGCGGCCGAGGAGCTGGCGCTGACCCAGTCCGCCGTCAGCCGCCAGATCCAGGCGCTGGAGGATGAGGTCGGTATTGCGCTGTTTCTGCGCCATACCCGCGCGGTGGAACTGACCAGCGCTGGTGCCCAGCTGCAGCGCGCGGTATCGCCTGCCATCGAGCGCATCGACTCTGCCGTGCGTCTGATCCGCCAGACCAGCGGCCGCAAGAGCGTGGCCATCACCACCTGGGCCAGCTTTGCATCGATGTGGCTGATCCCGCGCATGGAGGCCTTCCAGCGCGACAACCCCGAGATCGACATCCGCATCGATGCCACCGACAACGTGCTCGACCTGGAAACCTCGGATGTGGACCTGGCGCTGCGCTACAGCCTGCCCCAGCACGCCACCGCTAACTCGCAGCGCCTGTTTGGCGAGCAACTGGCCGTCGTCGCCAGCCCCTGGCTGCTGCAAAGCCACCCGCGCATCAGCCAGCCCGCCGATGTGGCCCGCCATACCTTGATCGAGGCAGGCGACGCCCACCGCCTGCAGCACCTGGACTGGCTGACCTGGGAGCGCTGGCTGGAGCTGCATGGCTGCGGCAATCTGCAACCCAAGCGCTGGCTCTACCTCAACTACGCGCACCAGATCGCACAGGCCGCCCTGACTGGCCAGGGCCTGGCGCTGGCACGCATGCCGCTGGTGGCCGATGCACTGGCCAATGGCGATCTGGTCGAGGTGCTGCCCGAGTTCCGCATGGATTCGCCCCTCGCCTACTGGCTGATCATTGGCCCGCGCAGCCAGCAACGCCCCGAAGTCACCGCCTTTTGCGCCTGGCTGCAGTTGCAGGCCGCCGCTACGCGCACGGCGATTGGTGACAGCACCGGCAGCTGATCTGGGCTGTGCAGTGCCCGCGCTGATACGCCCACGCTCTCAGCCCCGGCCAATTCACTATTAGACAAGGCGGAGCACCCTCCCTACAGTCAAAGCGGCTGCCTGCGCGTTCCACACCCGCAGGCAGTCACCTATAACGACACAAGGAGACAGCCATGTTCAACCCTCGCTTTGGCCGCCGGCGGGCGCTGGCGCTGTGTGCGGCGCTGCTCGCGGGCGCCGCCAGCCCGGCGCTGCAGGCCCAGGACTTTCCCAGCAAGCCCATCAAATTCATCGTGCCCTTTGGGCCGGGCAGCGGTACCGATACCTCGGCGCGCTACTACGCCAAAAAGCTGCAGCAGCTCAGTGGCCAGCCGGTGGTGGTGGAGAACCGGCCCGGCGGCAATGGCTTTATAGCGGTCAAGCAGGCCTTGTCGGCCCCGGCGGATGGCTACACCGTCTTTATCGGCAGCAACTCCACCCTGGCGGTGAACACGGCGCTGTTCAAGGAGCTTCCCTATGACCCGCAAAAGGACTTTGCCCCACTGACGATGATGATGCGTGCCCCGGCCATCGTCGTGGCGCCGGGTGATGCCGATACCAAGCAGCTCAAGGATCTGGTGGCCAAGGCCCAGTCCAACCCTGGCAAGATCAACTTTGGCGCGGGCTCGGCCGGCTACCAGCTGATGGGTGAGCTGTTCAACGATGTGGCCAAGGTGCAGACCGTGCATGTGCCCTTCAAGGGCGCGGGCGAGGTCGCCACCGCTGTGGCGGGCCACACGGTGGACTACGCCTTTGCCGAGGCCACCTCGGTGCAGGAGCTGATCAAAGCCGGGCGGCTGACGGGCCTGGCCGTCGCCTCCGACAGCCGCGTGGCCGCGCTGCCCAACGTGCCCACCGCCCGCGAAGCCGGCCTGCCCGGCATCGAGGCCTACACCTGGGTGGGTGCGATGGTCAACAGCAAGACGCCCGCGGACACCAGTGCCAAGCTGGCGGGCTGGTTCATGCAGATTGCGGCCGAGCCCGAAACCCAGCAGTTTTATGCCAACCTGGGCGCCACGGCGATGAGCGGCGGCCCGGCGCAGATGCGCCAGTTCCAGGCCGATGAGATTGCGCTGTGGAAACGCATTGCCACCCAGGCCAAGATCGAGCTGCAGTAGGTCTCCCTGCTGACTGGCGCATGCCAGCAGCCGTCAAAAAGAAGCGCTCAGAAAAAAGAGCCGCTCCCCCACAAAGGGAAGCGGCTCTTGGATCAAACAGCCAGCCGGGCCAGACCCGCCCGGCAAACCCAGCTTTAGGCCAACGTAACGCGGGCAAACTTGCGCTTGCCCACTTGCACGACAAAGGTGCCGGCGGGCAGCTTCAGGCCCTTGTCTTCGATCACCACGCCGTCCACCCGCACACCGCCGCCGTCGATCAGACGGTTGGCTTCGCTGGTGGAAGGGGCCAGGTTGGCCTGCTTGAGCAGCGCGCCAATGCCCAGCGGTGCACCGCTCAGTGCGACTTCGGGGATGTCATCGGGGATGCCGCCCTTGCTGCGGTTGATGAAATCCTGCTCGGCCGCATCGGCCGCTGCAGCGCTGTGGAAGCGCGCCGTGATTTCCTTGGCCAACAGCACCTTGGCGTCCTTGGGGTTGCGGCCGCCTTCGATTTCCAGCTTGAGCGCGGCGATTTCCGGCAGGCTCATGAAGGACAGCAAGGTGAACCAGTCCCACATCAGGTCGTCCGAGATCGACAGCACCTTGGCAAACATGGTGTTGGCGTCTTCGGTGATGCCGATGTAGTTGTTCTTGGACTTGGACATCTTGTGCACGCCGTCCAGGCCCACCAGCAGCGGCATGGTCAGCACGCACTGCGATTCCTGGCCGTATTCGGCCTGCAGATGGCGGCCCATCATCAGGTTGAACTTCTGGTCGGTGCCGCCCAGCTCCAGGTCGCTCTTGAGCGCGACCGAGTCATAGCCTTGCAGCAGCGGGTACAGGAACTCGTGCAGGCTGATGGAGCTGCCTTCGTTGAAGCGGGTGTGGAAATCGTTGCGCTCCATCATGCGCGCAACGGTGTACTTGGCCGACAGCTCGATCATGCCGCGTGCGCCCAGCTTGTCGCACCACTCGCTGTTGTAGCGCAGCTCGGTCTTGCTCGGGTCGAGCACCTTGTAGGCCTGCTCCTTATAGGTCTCCGCATTCACCTGGATCTGCGCAGCAGTCAGCGGCGGCCGGGTGCTGTTGCGGCCCGAAGGGTCGCCAATCAAGGTGGTGAAATCGCCGATCAGGAAGATCACGGTGTGGCCCAGGTCCTGCAGCTGGCGCATCTTGTTGAGCACCACCGTATGGCCGATGTGGATATCCGGGGCCGTTGGGTCCAGGCCCAGCTTGATGCGCAGGGGCACGCCCGTGGCCTCGGATTTGGCCAATTTTTTGACCCATTCCTCCTGTGGCAGCAGCTCATCCACCCCACGCAGACTTACCTGCAAAGCCTCTTGCACACGGTCGGTAACAGGGTAAGTTGTAACAGTCGATTGATTCATATGGGGTTTCTCAGGTTGCCAGCAAAGCCGAGGGCGTTATACTCCGTCCCTTGCGTTGCAGCGTTTTATTCTAGCCGCGTCTGTCAGACGATGTCCCAAGGGGACTTTATCCAGGCCCGCGAACGCTGCACATGAAGTTTTTTTTGTGCCATCTTGTTAAAAACACCCTACCGCGCCCTGAGACGCGGTTTGTTTTGGCTCCGCATACGCAGCCGGCAAGTTGGCAGTCCATAACCGGGATGGAACATTGAACAACGGATTCATCACCGCTGGCAGCCTCGTCATTCGCCAGTTGGTCAATACCGCCCAAGCACACCCCAAGCGTCTCGCTGCAGCACTGGCCGTCATGTTGATGACCGGTGGCGGCGCCGCTTTTGCGGTCGCTGAGCTGGGCCCCAATCCGTCCGACATGCCTGTGCAGACCGTGGAATACCCCGTCGAGTCGCTGGCTTCGGACATTTCGATCGCAGACTTGGTCGACGGACCAGGTTTTTCTTTGTACCGCACCGACGAGGTGCGCAGCAACGACACGCCAGAGTCCCTGCTGCGCCGCCTGGGCGTGGCTGACCCGGCTGCAGCGGCCTTCATCCGCAGCAATGCCAAGGCGCGCGGCGCCATCATTGGCAAGGCTGGCCGCCAGATCACCGCTGAAACCACCCAAAGCCATGAGCTGACCACCCTGACGGTGCGCTGGGCGGGTGACAGCAGCGATGTGTTCCAGCGCTTCAGCATCCGCAAGGCCAATGGCAAGTTCGACACCCTGACCGAATTCCTGCCACTGACCCATGGCACGCGTCTGTCGGGCGGCATCATCCGCAGCTCGCTGTATGCGGCCACCGATGCCGCCAGCCTGCCCGACAATGTCTCGAACCAGATGGTCGAGGTGTTTGCCGACAAGATCGATTTCCGCCGCGCGCTGCGCGCCGGTGACCGCTTCTCGCTAGTCTACGAAACCCTGGAAGCCGATGGCGAAGTACTGGGCACCGGCCGCCTGCTGAGCGCCGAGTTCCGCAACAACGGCAAGACCCATGAGGCGCTGTGGTTCCAAGACTCGCCCAAGGACAAGGGCGCGTACTACAACTTTGCCGGCGAAAGCGGCGAGCGTAGCTACATCGGCTCGCCGGTCAAGTACACCCGCGTCTCCAGCGCCTTTGCGATGCGCGTACACCCCATCCACAAGACCTGGTCCGCCCACAAGGGTACCGACCTGGCCGCCCCGCAAGGCACGCCGGTGCGCACCGTCGGTGATGGCCTGGTGACCTTTGCCGGCGTGCAAAACGGCTATGGCAATGTGATCTACATCGACCATGGCAACAAGCACGAAACCGTCTACGCCCACCTGAGCCGCATCGCCGTCAAGCAAGGCGCACGCGTGGGCAAGGGCGACGAGATCGGTGCCGTCGGCCAGACCGGCTGGGCTACCGGCCCGCACCTGCACTTTGAGTTCCGCGTTGCCGGTGAGCAGCGTGACCCGCTGGCCATGGTGGCCGAGAGCGAAACCAGCAAGCCGATCAGCCGCCAGGCCCGCGCCAAGTTTGACAACCTGGCCAACAGCATGCGCCTGGCCTTGAACGACCAGATGCTGATGCTCGAGACCAGCAGCACCAACCAGTAAGCCAGTAAGCAGCGCGTAACAGCCGCTGCCACCGCCCCCAGGCCCCCACAATCTTGGTATTGTTGGGGCCTTTGCTTTTGCAGGCTCAACAACGATGACTGAACGCTTTATTGGCCTGATGTCCGGCACCTCGCTGGATGGGGTGGATGGTGTGATTGCCCAGTGGCAGGACGGCCGCATGGAGGTGCTGCAGTACGCCAGCACCGGCTTTGCCCCCGAGCTGCGCGCCGAGCTGCTGGCGCTGAACAGCGCCGGCGAGCATGAGCTGCACCGCGCCGCATTGGCAGGCAATGCGCTGGCACGCAGCTATGCGCAGGTGGTCGATCGGCTGCTGGCGCGCAGCCAGTTGCAGCCCGGCGATATCATCGCCATTGGCGCCCATGGCCAGACCGTGCGCCACCAACCAGGCCTTTGGGATGCCACCGGCTACACCTTGCAGCTCAACAACCCGGCGCTGCTGGCGGAGCTGAGCGGCATTGCCGTGGTGGCCGATTTCCGCAGCCGCGATGTGGCCGCCGGTGGCCAGGGTGCGCCGCTGGTGCCCGCCTTCCACCACAGCGTATTCGGCGGCGCGGGCAAGCTGCGCTGGGTGCTCAACATCGGCGGCATCTCCAACATCAGCCGTCTGGAAGGCGATGACATCCGGGGCTGGGACTGCGGCCCCGGCAATGCGCTGATGGACCACTGGTGCCAGCTGAACACCGGCAATCCCTATGACGATGGCGGCAGCTGGGCGGCCAGCGGCCAGGTGATTCCAGATTTGCTGGCGGCCTTCATGGAGGAGCCCTTCTTCCAGCTGCCACCGCCCAAGAGCACCGGGCGCGACCTGTTCAACCCGGCCTGGCTGGCCCCCTTGCTGGAGCGCCATGCGCCGGGCGCTGCGCCTGCCGATGTGCAGGCCAGCCTGACCGCCTTTACCGCGCTGGCGATTGCGCAGGACATGCAGCGCCATGGCGCTGCCGAGGGCCAGACCTTGATCGTCTGCGGTGGCGGTGCACTCAACCAGAACCTGATGCAGCGCCTGGCCGATCTGCTGCCCGGCATGGTGGTGGACAGCTCGGCCGCGCATGGCCTGCCACCGCTGCAGGTAGAGGCCAGCGCCTTTGCCTGGCTGGCCCGCCAGTGCTGGCAGAGCCTGCCCGGCAACCTGCCGGCGGTGACCGGGGCACGCGGCCTCCGGGTGCTGGGCGCAATCTACCCGCGTTGAGCGGGTAAGGAATGCAGGCTTAGGCCTTAGGCATCCCCGCCATCGGGCGCTGGCTTGACGGGCTCATCCTTGTCGAGCTGGCTGAACACCAAGGTGGCGGCCAAGGTCATCAAGGCCACGGTCAGGAAGGTCGCATGGATGGCGCGCAGCGACTTGTCCGGGTCGGTGATCCAGCGGTCTGCATAGCCCGACAGCAGCGCGCCAGCCAAGGCCACACCAATGCCCATGGCCAGCATCTGCACCATCGACAAAAGGCTGTTGCCGCTGCTGGCAAACTCGCCGTCCAGGTCCTTCAGGGTGACGGAGTTCATCGCCGAGAACTGCATGGAGTTGAAGCCGCCAAACACAAACAGCTGCAGCAGCAGCAACCAGGGCGGCTGGTTGGCGCTGGTCAACGCAAAGCTGGCGAGCATGAAGGCCACCATCACCGAGTTGACCTGCAGCACGCGACGGTAGCCAAAGTGCTGCACCGTCTGCACCGCAAAACGCTTGACCAGCATGCTGCCCATGACGGTGGCCAGCATCATCATGCCGGCATTCATCGGCGCCATGCCCAGGCCCACCTGCAGCAGCAGCGGGATCAGAAACGGCGCAGCGCCCGTGCCAAAGCGGGCAAACAGATTGCCCAGCAGGCCCACGCGCAGCGAACGCACGCGGAACAGCATAGGAGGGAACAGCGGCTCGGGCACGCGCAGCGCATGCATCCAGTAGCTGGCCAGGCTGGCCAGGCCAAACACCATCAGCACCACCACCATCGCCATGCCCAGGCCCATGCCGGACATGCCATCCAAGGCCACCGAAATGGCCACCATGCCGAATGACAGCAGCGCATAGCCCAGGCCATCAAACTTGCGCGGCACCGACCAGGTGGTCTCGGGCATCCAACGGCGCGCCGCCCAGACGCCGAACAGGCCGACGGGCACATTGATCCAGAAGATCCAGTTCCAGGTCGCAACCTCGACCAGCCAGCCGCCCAGGGTGGGGCCCAGCAAGGGGCCGATCTGGCCGGGGATGGCGATAAAGCTCATCGCACGGATGAAATCGCCCTTGGGGTGGCTGCGCAGCACTGCCAGGCGCCCCACCGGCAGCATCATTGCGCCGCCCACGCCCTGCACCACGCGCGCGGCGATCAGAAAGCCCAGGCTGGGCGAGAGCGCGCACAGCACCGAGCCCAGCACAAACAGTGCAATCGCCCACATGAAGACGCGGCGCGTACCAAAGCGGTCGGCAATCCAGCCGGACGCCGGGATCAGCATGGCCGTGGTGAGCGAGTAGGCCACGATGACCGACTGCATCTTCAGCGGACTTTGGCCCAGCGAATGCGCCATGGCCGGCAGCGCGATGTTCAGGATCGTGGCATCGAGCGACTGCAGAAAAAAGGCAATCGCCACCAGCCAGAGCAGGCGCTCCTTGTGGGGCGCGACGGGGCGGGGGGTCAGTTCAGCGGACATGGGCAAAACAAAAGCCGCTGGTCAACAGCGGCTTGTGGCAAGGGGGTGGAGCAGAAGGCAAGCAAGGGAGCCATGCCTTCCATCACGGGCTGCGCGGCTTATACCGAGAAGCTCGATCCGCAACCGCAGGTGGTGGAGGCGTTCGGATTCTTGATCACGAACTGCGCACCCTGCAGGTCTTCCTTGTAATCGATCTCGGCGCCCAGCAGGTACTGGTAGCTCATCGCATCGATCAGCAGCGACACGCCATTCTTGGTCATGGTCGTGTCGTCGTCGTTGGCAATCTCGTCAAAGGTAAAGCCATACTGGAAGCCCGAGCAGCCGCCGCCTTGCACGAACACGCGCAGCTTCAGATCCGGATTGCCTTCTTCGGCAATCAGATCGGCCACCTTGGCCGCAGCGCTGTCGGTAAAGACAATCGGGGTGGGCATTTCCGTCATGGTGTTTTCAGCAACTTCGCTCATGGGAGACGACTCCTGTCTTATTTGATGTACTGCAAAGAATGGTACTCCAATCGCATCTTTTTCGCAGCCCATCGGCTGGGTGACGCCAATTGCAGTGTGGGAATACCCGCATTGATTCCAATGCCCCATAAAAAAACCGCCCCGAGGGGCGGTTCTTGGCAAGTAGCCAGCAATTAACGCTTGGAGAACTGCTTTGCGCGGCGTGCAGAGTGCAGACCGACCTTCTTACGCTCGACTTCACGTGCGTCACGGGTCACGAAGCCAGCTTGGCTCAGTTGCGACTTCAGTGCTGCGTCGTAATCGATCAGAGCGCGGGTGATGCCGTGGCGGGTTGCACCGGCTTGGCCGGATTCACCGCCGCCGTGCACGTTGACCTGGATGTCGAAGGTTTCGACATTGCCGGTCAGCACCAGGGGCTGCTTTGCAATCATGATCGAGGTTTCGCGGCCGAAATATTGTTGAATGTCCTTGCCATTCACAACAATCTTGCCGGAGCCCTTCTTCAGAAACACACGGGCGACGCTGGATTTGCGACGGCCGGTGCCATTGTTCCAATCACCAATCATCTCGGGACTCCTTAGATTTCCAGCACTTTAGGCTGTTGGGCGGTGTGAGGATGCTCATCACCACCGTAGACCTTCAGCTTCTTGATCATGGCGTAGCCCAGAGGACCCTTGGGCAGCATGCCCTTGACAGCCTTTTCGAGAGCACGGCCAGGGAACTTCACTTGCATGTCGCGGAAGTTGGTGGCAGTGATGCCGCCTGGGAAGCCCGAATGACGGTAGTACACCTTGTCCGTGTTCTTGGTACCAGTGACCTTAATCTTGGAGGCGTTGATGATGACGATGTAGTCACCGGTGTCAACGTGAGGTGTGTAAATGGCTTTGTGTTTGCCGCGCAGACGGAGTGCCACTTCGCTGGCGACACGTCCGAGCACCTTATCGGTGGCGTCAATCACAAACCACTCGTGTTGCACCTCAGCGGGTTTTGCGCTGAATGTAGACATGAGTTTTCTCTTTCAATAGAGGGTTTGGCGAATCCTTTTCCGCGGTCGGTGCTTCTTCTAGACGCAACTCTCGTCACGCAGGAAGCCTCTTAGGCGGTACTCCCTCACGTGCAGCACCTGGGCACTGCAAGCAAAGTCTTCGCCGCGGGATTCATAAAAATCGCTGCGAAGCTCTCCATTATAAAAGTTTTTCGGCAAGACGTAAAGTGCCCCCTTACATCCCGCAAACCGGCTCGGTTCGGGCATTTTTTCCATGTTTTTGGGGCCTTTAGCAGCTGCTGCATGCCCCTTTGGCGCCGTAGCGCGGCGCATATCGCTACCATTGGCGCCCTATGTTCAGTTACCGCCACGCCTTCCATGCCGGCAATCACGCCGATGTGCTCAAGCACTCCATCCTGATTGCCTCCCTGCAATACATGACGCAAAAAGAGGCGGCATTGGTTGCACTGGACACCCATGCCGGGGCGGGCCTGTACCGCCTGGACGGCGACTACGCCACCACCAGCGCCGAGGCCGACGAGGGCATTCGCCGCCTTGAAGGTGTCAAGGACCTGTGCCCCATGCTGCAGGACTATGTGGACATGGTCAAAGCCTTCAACACCAGCAACACCTACAAGGTCTACCCGGGCTCGCCCTTTATCGCGCAGCGCCTGCTGGGCGACCGCGACAAGCTCAAGCTGTTTGAGCTGCACCCCACCGACTGCCGCTCGCTGAGCGGCAACATCGCGCAGCTGAAGGCCGGCCGCCAGGTCCAGGTGCTGCTGGAAGACGGTTTTGAGGGCGTGAAGAAGTTCCTGCCCCCGCCATCGCGCCGCGCCTTTTTGCTCTGCGACCCGAGCTACGAGATGAAGACCGACTACGGCCGTGTGCTCGACATGGTGGCCGACAGCATGCAGCGCTTCCCCACCGGCACCTATGCGGTCTGGTACCCGATCATTCCGCGCCAGGAAGCCCATGACCTGCCGCGCCGCCTCAAGACCCTGGCCAACAAGTTTGGCAAGAGCTGGCTCAATGCCGAGCTGACGGTCAAGAACAGCAAGATCACCACCGCCATGCGCCAGGGTGAGGAAAAGCGCCCCGGCCTGCCCGCCAGCGGCATGTTCCTGATCAACCCGCCCTTCACCCTGAAGGACCAGCTCAAGACCGCCCTGCCCCAGATGGCCGAGCTGCTGCAGCAGGACAGCAATGCCGGCTATGTGCTGGAGAGCGGCGGCAAGTAAGCAGCGCCCAGCCGGTCCGCCCCCATAGAAAAACGCAGGCCATCCATCGGATGGGCCTGCGTTTTTTGTTTGTGTGTTCTGAGGTTTTACTTTTTGCGCCGTGCAGGCGCTGCCTTGGCAGGCTTGGCCCGGGCCTTGTTGGCCGGCACCACGGCCCGCGCACGGCCACGGTGCTGCACCGCTGCCTTGGCTGCTGGCTGGCTACGCGCGCCATCACCGGCCAGCGCACCGCTGCCGCGCCGCCCGGCCAGCACAAACGATGGACAGTCGTCGTCATCGTCATCCAGGGTCCAGAGCTCCACCGGCTTGATGCCCAGGCCCAGCATGCCCAGCTCCTGGGCGGCGCCCTGGCTCAGGTCGATGATGCGGTCGCCGGCATAGGGGCCACGGTCATTGATGCGCACCACCACCGCCTTGCCGGTGACCATGCTGCGCACACAGACCTGGGTGCCAAAAGGCAGCGTCTTGTGTGCTGCTGTCAGGCCGCCTTTGTCAAAACGCTCGCCATTGGCCGTCTTGCGGCCATGGAACTGGCCGCCATACCAGGAAGCCATGCCCTGCTGGTCGGCTGAGCGATATGGGTCTTGCTTGAGTTCAGAGGGGATATCGGGCACATCCCAGGGGCGGGACAGGCCATCGATGCTGCTGAGCGGCGCCGACGGCGGCAGCACCAGGCCCAGGCCACGGCGCTCGCCCGCCAGTGCGGCCAGCTCTTCTGGTGCCGTCGACGTAATCGCCGCCTCTGCCGCTGAGCGTTCTGGTGGCGCTGGAGGTGCTGGAGGTGCTTTGAGCTCCGCCAAGGGCTGGTTCTCACCGCTGGTTGGCACCGTCTCCGTGCCCTCCACATCGCTGGGCACATGCACGCAGCCTCCCGCGAGCGCGGCCAGGCTGACAGCGGCCAGCCAGCCTCGGCATCGCGATAGTGTGGATGAGGGCAACAGCAACTCCTGGTCTTTCCGCGTTCGGCACATTCGGGGCCACCGCGCTGCAAGACCACAGCGCTGTTGGTTACAGCCCCAGCCGGTCGCAGATCGCCAGTGTGGCTGCGCTTTGGTTCATGGTGTAGAAGTGCAGACCGACGGCACCACGGCGGCGCAGGTCCTCGCACATCTGGGTCACCACATCCAGGCCAAAGGCACGGATGCTGGCAACATCATCTCCATAGCCTTGCAGTCGCAGACGAATCCAGCGCGGGATCTCGGCACCGCAGGCATCCGAAAAGCGCATCAGCTGCGTCGATCCGGTGATCGGCATAATACCCGGGATGACCGGCAGGTCCACACCGCGTTTTTGTAAATCTTCTTGAAATCTGCAAAAGGCATCGGCGTTGAAGAAGTACTGCGTGATGGCCGAATCAGCGCCGGCTTTCACCTTGGCCAGAAAGGCCTGCAGGTCCGCTTCCGGGCTGCGTGCTTGCGGATGCATCTCCGGATAGGCGGCCACTTCGATGTGGAAATCCTGGCCGAATTCGTCGCGGATAAACGTCACCAAATCGCTGGCGTAGTGGAACTCACCACCCAGGCCATAGCCGCTGGGCAGGTCGCCGCGCAAAGCCACCAGGCGCTTGACGCCCATGTCCTTGAGCTGCTGCAGCTGCGCACGCACCGTCTGCTTGGTGGCACCCACACAAGAGAAGTGCGATGCCGCATCCACACCCTCGTCGAGGATGGCCTTGACCACGCCAAAGGTGCCCTCTTGCGTGGAGCCGCCGGCGCCGTAGGTCACCGAGCAGAACTGGGGCTTGCGCGCATACAGCGCCTGGCGCACCACACGCAGCTTCTCAGCGCCTTCGGGCGTCTTGGGCGGGAAAAATTCAAAACTGATCGGAAAAGACATCAGCGTCTCCAGGTCCTCAACACTTATCGTTCGTTGCGCTTTTTCTGTTTGGAGCGCGCAGGCCCCGGCTGGCCAAAACTGGCCGCTTCCGGATCCACATACAGCTCCTGCAGATCGCGCTTGGCACGCATATCGGCACGCGATGGGCGCTTGGCAGCGGCCTTCTTCGCAGGCGCGGCTGCTGGGGCGTCCGCATTGGCATCGGCTGCTGCAGGCGCAGGCAGCTTCACCACGGTGCCTTGCTGGGCATGCACAAAGAACTCATGGTTGCCGTCACCGCCATCAATGGCCGAATCCATCCATTGCTTGACCTCCAGGCCCAGCTCGGCGAGGCAGGCGCGGATGCGCTGTTCCACCTCGGCGTACAAGGCCTTGTCGCGCACAATGCCGCCCTTGCCAATCTGGCCGGGCTGCAGTTCGAACTGGGGCTTGACCAGCATCAGCAGCTGGCCGCCGGGCTTGAGCACGCTCACCACCGCTGGCAGCACCAGGGTCAGCGAGATAAAGGACAGGTCGCCGGTGACAAAGTCAAACTCGGGGCGGATATCGATGTTCTCGGTGCCGGCGCGGCGGCGGCGCTCGACGGGGGCCGTGCCCTCCGCCTTGGCGCGCTGCTTGGCGCTGCGCTCGGCCTTGAAGTCCTCGATCTCCTGCTCTTTGGCGTCCTCGCTGTCGTCGTATTCGTCACTGACCTGGCCGCCATTGCGCATCCAGGCATAAGGGGCTACCGGCTGGGTGTCGTTGTCCTCTTCTTCCAGCACGATCTCGGTCAAGGCCAGATCGCAGGCCGCTTCCAGCGATTCAGGCGTCAACGCGCGGGCATTGAAGCCCTCGACACAGACCACGCGCTCATCGGCGCGCAGGCGCTCATGCAGTTGGCCCGTGCCCACATCGACACCAATCACCTGCTGGGCGCCCGCCTGCAGCAGGCAGTCGGTAAAGCCACCGGTGCTCTGGCCCACGTCCAGACAGCGCAGGTCCTTGACCACCAAGCCGGTCGCCGCCAGCGCGCCTTCCAGCTTGAGGCCGCCGCGCGAGATGTACTTGGCTTCCGAGTCATCGAGCAGCTCCACATCGGCGCCTGCTGGAATCTCGTCACCGTTCTTGGCCACCTTGATCCAGGGGGCCAGCGAGGTGGTGCGCCATTGCACACCCGCAGCAATCAGGCGCTGCGCCTGCGAGCGGGTCGACGCCAGGCCCGTTTCCACCAAAAACACATCTGCGCGCATGCGCGTTCCTTCAATCAAAACGACCGGCTGGCCCGCCAGGCGGAGCAGCCAGTCTTCACAACAAATGCCCAACAGGGCTGCAGCGCCTGGATTCACCCAAAGATGTCACCAGGCACTGGGATTACCGCTCGAGTTAGTAGCGGTAGGTTTCAGGCTTGTAAGGGCCTTCCTTCTTCACGCCGATGTAGTCCGCTTGCGCCTGGGTCAGTTCAGTCAGCTGGGCGCCCACCTTCTTCAGGTGCAGGCGTGCGACCTTCTCGTCCAGCACCTTGGGCAGCACATAGACCTTGCCCACTTCGTAGGCGTCGGGGCGGGTGAACAGCTCGATCTGCGCCAGGGTCTGGTTGGCAAAGGAGTTGGACATCACAAAGCTGGGGTGGCCGGTGGCGCAACCCAGGTTCACCAGGCGGCCCTTGGCCAGCAGGATGATCTTCTTGCCATCGGGGAAGGTGATGTGGTCGACTTGCGGCTTGATCTCTTCCCACTCGTACTTCTCGATCGATGCGACATCGATTTCGTTGTCGAAGTGACCGATGTTGCAGACGATGGCCTCGTCCTTCATCGCGACCATGTGCTCGTGGCGGATGATGTCCTTGTTGCCGGTGGTGGTCACGAAGATGTCGCACTTGTCAGCGGCGTACTCCATGGTCACGACCTTGTAGCCTTCCATTGCGGCTTGCAGGGCGTTGATTGGGTCGATTTCGGTCACCCAGACTTGCGCACGCAGGGCGGTCAGCGCCTGGGCGCAGCCCTTGCCCACGTCACCGTAGCCAGCCACCACGGCCACCTTGCCGGCGATCATCACATCGGTGGCGCGCTTGATGCCGTCCACCAGCGATTCGCGGCAGCCGTAGAGGTTGTCGAACTTGGACTTGGTCACCGAGTCGTTCACGTTGATCGCGCGGAACAGCAGCGAGCCGTTGGCCGACATTTCGTTCAGGCGGTGCACGCCGGTGGTGGTCTCTTCGGTCACACCCATGATCTGGGCCGACTTGCGGCTGTACCAGGTGGCATCCACCGCCAGCTTGGCCTTGATCGCGGCAAACACGATCTTTTCTTCTTCGCTGCCGGGGTTGGCCAGCACGGAGATGTCCTTCTCGGCCTTCTTGCCCAGGTGCATCAGCATGGTGGCATCGCCGCCGTCGTCCAGGATCATGTTCGGGCCTTCGCCTTCGGTGTCCTTGGCGCCGAATTCAAAGATCGCGTGGGTGTAGTCCCAGTAGTCCTTCAGCGACTCGCCCTTGATCGCGTACACGGGCACGCCGGTTTCGGCGATGGCGGCAGCGGCGTGGTCCTGGGTCGAGAAGATGTTGCACGATGCCCAGCGCACTTGGGCGCCCAGGGCCGTCAGCGTCTCGATCAGCACGGCGGTCTGGATGGTCATGTGCAGCGAGCCGGTGATTCGCGCGCCCTTCAGGGGCTGGGCAGCAGCGAACTCTTCACGCACGGCCATCAGGCCAGGCATTTCGGTTTCGGCGATCTTGATTTCCTTGCGGCCCCAAGCGGCCAGGGAAATGTCGGTAATCGCAGAGTCAGCGGGATTGAAGCGAACAGCAGCGTTCATGGTTTTCTCCAAAAATTGAATGAAAAACCACGTTCCGCGGAAGAAGGGGAAAGACCATCTCACCGCACAGAAAGCGTGGGTGAGCGTCGTTGCGAGATGAAATCCGAGCCTCACGCCCCGTGGTGGTCTGGCGCCTGGCCAGACTGGGAAACGCTGCAACGCTCCTCGGATGGACTGCGATTATAAGGGCATCAGCCCTGTAACCCCACCAGGCGGTAGCCCACTTGCAGCTCTGTGAGCAGATGCCGGGGCTGGGCCGGCTCGGTCTCGATCTTCTGGCGCAGGTTGGCCATGTGTACGCGCAGGTAGTGCGACCGGTCCAGGTACTCCGGCCCCCAGACCTGCAGCAGCAGCTGGCGGTGCGTCAGCACCCGGCCCTGGCCGGCGATCAAGGCCGCCAGCAGCCGGAATTCGATAGGGGTCAGGTGCACGGCGTCGCCCGCCTGGCGCACCTCATGCGTGGCCAGGTCCACCTCCACATCGCCAAAGCGCGCCGTGCTGCCTGGCTTGTCGCCCCCGCTGCGCTGGCCCCGGCGCAGCATCACGCGCAGCCGCGCCAGCAGCTCGGGCACGCCAAAGGGCTTGCTCAGGTAGTCGTCGGCACCGGCGTCCAGTGCGGCCACCTTTTCCGCTTCCTGGTCGCGGGCCGAGAGCACCAGCACCGGCAGGCCGCTCCAGCCGCGCAGCTCGGTGATCAACGTCTTGCCATCGGCATCGGGCAGGCCCAGGTCCAGCACCAGCGCATCGGGCTGGCGGCTGGCCGCTTCGATCAGGCCGCGCCGGGCGCTGTCGGCTTCAAAGACCTGCCAGCCTTCGTCCTCCATGGCCAGACGCACAAAGCGGCGGATATTGGGATCGTCGTCCACCAGGAGGATGCGGGGGGCTGCTAGCGTCATGCGCCCGATTGTGACAAAAAACCAGGGTGGTTTGCGCCTGCGTACCGAGAGGAAGCGAGCACTTCGCTACACTTCAGCACCCTGGCACTGCCGCTGCACTGCCGCCTGCCCCATGTTTGCCACCCCACCCTCCCCCCCTCCACAGACCCAAGGCTGGTGCCCTGGCGCCTGGCAGCCCATGGCCTCTGGCGATGGGCTGGTGGTGCGGGTGCGCCCGCCACTGGGCCGGCTGTCGGCCGCGCAGGCGCTGCGTTTGGCCGAGCTGGCAGCGCAGCATGGCGCCGGCCTGCTGGAGCTCACCAGCCGCGCCAATATCCAGCTGCGCGGCGTGGCGCCCGACCAGCACGGCGCCCTGCTCGATGCGCTGGCCGCCCAAGGCCTGCTGGACCCGGACGCGCGCCAGGAGCAGCTGCGCAATCTGGTCATCGACCCGCTGTACCAGCCCGCTGACGGTGTGCTGGCACTGGCCGAGGCCTTGCAGCAGGCACTGGTGGCTGATACCGCGCTGGATGGCCTGCCCGCCAAATTTGGTTTCTCACTGGCCAGCGGCCGCCATGGCGGGCTGGCTGAGGTGGCGGCCGATGTGCAGATCGTGCGCGATGGCACCCAAGGCTGGCGGCTGCAAGTGCCCGGCCAGCCCATCGCCTGGCAGGCCGACAACCCCTCACTCACCGTGCAAGCCGCGCTGGCCTTGGCCCGCTGCTGCGCCGCCCAGGCCCGCGCACGGCGTGCGGCGGGCGAGCACCCGGGCCGCTTGCCCCAAATGCTGCGCCAAACTGGCGTGTTGCCACCACTGGCCCTGCCCGCCGACCTGCGCGAAGTCCCCCCTTATCTGCCTGCCGATGGCAGCCCAAACCCTGGCTGGCAGAGCGGCCTGGGCCTCCTGGTGGCCGCGCCGCTGGGCCGGGTCACAGCGGACGCACTGGCGCGCCTGGCCCGCAGCGGCATCCGCAGCCTGCGGCTGACGCCCTGGCGCATGCTGCTGGTCGAAGGCCTGGCGCCTTCCGACAGCGCAGTGCTGGAGGAGGCAGGCCTGGGGCATTCCGATCACTGGATCCGCGATCCGCAAGATGCGCGGCTGCGCGTCTCGGCCTGCAGCGGCGCGCCCGGCTGCCGCCAGGCGCTGGCGCCCACGCAGGATCTGGCCTTGGCGCTGGCCCCCCATGTGCCCGATGGCGCGCACCTGCATGTCTCGGGCTGCGCCAAGGGCTGTGCACGCCAGTTGCCGTCCACCGTGACCTTGGTGGCGCAAGCGGGCGAGCAGGAGCCCGTGTTTGGCCGCGCCCGCCATGCGCTGGCCCGGGCCGTCACCGATTCCCGCTTGAGCGCGCGCAGTCTGCGCGACAATCCCGGGCTGTTGTTTGAAGAAATCTAATGGTTCATACCTACGAAACCAATGGCGCCGAGATCTATCGGCAGTCTTTCGCCACCATCCGCCGCGAGGCCGATCTGCAGCGCTTCACCCCCGGTGAGGAGCGCGTAACGGTACGCATGATCCATGCCGCCGGCATGGTGGAGCTGGCCGCGCATGTGCAGTTCTCCGCCGGTGTCGTGGCCGCCGGCCAGCGCGCGCTGGAGGCTGGCGCCCCCGTGCTCTGCGATGTGCGCATGGTCAGCGAAGGCATTACCCGCTCGCGTCTGCCTGCCGGCAATCCGGTGATCTGCACCCTGCACGAGCCCGGTGTGGCCGAGCTGGCGCAGAAGATGAACAACACCCGCAGCGCTGCGGCACTGGAGCTGTGGCGCCCGCACCTGGCTGGCGCCGTGGTGGCGATTGGCAATGCGCCGACCGCCCTCTTCCACCTGCTCAATATGCTGCAAGACCCGAGCTGCCCCCGCCCAGCGGCCATCATCGGCTGCCCGGTGGGCTTTATTGGCGCGGCCGAATCCAAGCAGGCGCTGATGCAGGACCTGCCCGTGCCCGCGATGATCGTGCGCGGCCGCCTGGGCGGCTCGGCGATGACCGTCGCCGCCGTCAATGCCATGGCCAGCCATGTTGAATAAGAGCAGCCTGGCCGCCCCGGGCCTCATCTGCGTGGGCCTGGGCCCGGGCGACCCGGAGCTGATGAGCATCAAGGCCGACCGCCTGGTGCGTGGCGCCCTCCATGTGGCCTTTTTCCGCAAAAAAGGCCGGCCCGGCAAGGCCCGCCAACTGGTCGAAGGCATGCTCAGCAGCGAGGCTACCGAGTACCCAATGGAGTACCCGGTGACCACCGAAATCCCGGTCGACAGCCCCGCCTATGTGCAGCAGCTCGCCCAGTTCTATGACGACTGGTGCCTGCGCCTGGCCGCGCTGGCCAAGCAGGAGCAGGTCGTCGTGCTCTGCGAGGGTGATCCCTTTCTCTACGGCTCCTTCATGCACCTCTACACCCGGCTGCGTGCGCGCGGCGATGTGGACCTGCAGGTGGTGCCTGGCATCCCCGGCATGGTGGGCTGCTGGCATGCCACCGGTGAGCCCATCACCTGGGGCGACGATGTGCTGAGCGTGATGACCGGCACCCTCTCTGAAGACGAGCTGGTGCGCCGCATGGACACGGCCGATGCGCTGGTGGTGATGAAGGTGGGCCGCAACCTGCCCCGCATCCGCCGCGCGCTGGCCCGCGCAGGCCGCGCCGATGCCGCCTGGCTGGTGCAGAACGGCACCACCGACCAGCAGCAGGTGGCGCGCCTGAGCGAGGTGGGCGACGAGGTCTGCCCCTACTTTGCCATCGTGCTGGTGCATGGCCAGGGTCGCCGCCCGGAGGCCGCATGGTAAGCATTGGCCAGCTGACGATTGCCGGCCTGGGCCCCGGTGACCTGGACCAGATCACGCCCGCCGTGCTGCAGGCCTTGCTGGCGGCCGACGCGGTTGTGGGCTACTTCCCCTATGTGGCGCGTGCGCAGGCCTTGCTGGCGCAGAGCGCGCCTGCTAGCAGCCGCCAGCCGCAATGGCTGGCCTCGGACAACCGGGTGGAGCTGGAGCGTGCCCAGCAGGCGCTGGAGCTGGCAGCCCAGGGCCGGCAGGTGGTCGTGGTTTCGTCCGGTGATCCGGGCGTGTTCGCGATGGCATCGGCGGTGTTTGAAGCGCTGGAACGCGCACAAGGCGCGCAGGCCGAACGCTGGCTGGCGCTGGATGTGCAGGTGCTGCCCGGCGTCACCGCCATGCTGGCGGCCGCCGCCCGCGCAGGCGCGCCGCTGGGCCATGATTTTTGCTGCATCAATCTGTCGGACAACCTCAAGCCCTGGCCGGTGATTGCCCGCCGCGTGGAACTGGCGGCCGAGGCCGATTTTGCGATGGCCTTCTACAACCCGCGCTCGCACAGCCGGCCCGGAGGCTTCAACCGCCTGTTGGCCTTGCTGCGCGCGCATTGCGAGCCCGAGCGCCTGCTGGTGTTTGCCCGCGCCGTCTCCACGCCGGAGGAATCGCTGCAGGTCTGCAGCCTGGCCGAGGCCCAGCCCGAGATGGCCGATATGCGCACCGTCGTGCTGGTGGGCAATCGCCTCACCCGCCGCGTGGGGCGCTACACCTATACGCCACGCTACTACGGCACTGTGGACGGCAAGGCGCCATGACGGAGCCAATGCATGACCGCCGCCACGCTGTCGGTGCGCGGCCGCAGCGGCAGTGCCGGGCGCTGCACCATCAGGACCGGCAAACCCAGCGCACGGGCGGCATCGATCTTGCCGCGCGTGGCCGAGCCACCGGCATTCTTGGCCACCAGCCAGGCGATCTGGTGCTGCTGCAGCAAGGCCAGGTCGTCCGCCATGCTGAAAGGGCCCCGGCCCAGCACCACGGTATGCCGGGGCAGCGGCAAGCTGCCGTCCTGTGGTTCATCGACCAGGCGCAGCAGGTAATGGTGCTGCGGATAGGCGGCAAAGGCATCGAGCTGTTTGCGCCCCACGGCCAGAAACACCCGGCTGGGCGCCTGGGGCAACGCACTGGCGGCATCGGCCATGCTGGCCACATCGGTCCAGCGGTCGCCGGGCTGCGCCTGCCAAGGCGCGCGCTCCAGCGCCAGCAAGGGCGTGCCGGTGGCTTCGCAGGCTGCGCAGGCATTGCGGCTCATCTGCGCGGCAAAGGGATGGGTGGCATCCAGCACATGGCTGATGCGCTGGGCGCGGATAAAGTCCGCCAGGCCCTGGGCCCCGCCAAAGCCGCCGCTGCGCGTGGGCAGTGGCTGGGCCAGTGGTTGCTGGGTGACCCCGGCATACGAGAAACAGGCCCTTACACCCGCCTGGTGCAGGGCCTGGGCCAACTCGCTGGCGCCGCTGGTGCCGCCCAGCAGGAGAACATGCGTCATGACTGATCCCTGGTTGACGTTGATAGGTTTGAACGAGGATGGATTGTCAGGCCTCAGCGCTGCGGCCCTGCTGGCATTGGACCAGGCCGAACTGGTATTTGGCGGCCCCCGCCATCTGCAGCTGGCCGCCATCGATGCGCGTGGCCGCCCCTGGCCCCAGCCTTTTGATGTGGCCCCGGTGCTGGCCGCGCGCGGCCGCCGGGTGGTGGTGCTGGCCTCGGGCGACCCCTTCTGGCATGGCGTGGGCGGCAGCCTGGCCGCGCACCTGCAGCCTGGTGAATGGCGCTGCCATGCCCAGCCCTCAACTTTTTCGCTGGTTGCCGCCCGCCTGGGCTGGCGGCTGGAAGCCTGCGACTGCCTGGGCTTGCATGCCAGCCCCATCGCGCAGCTGCTGCCCCGCCTGGCGCCTGGCCGCCAGCTGATCACCCTGCTGCGCGATGGCGCTGCAGTGCCGCAGCTGGCCGATTGGCTCAGCCAGGAAGGCTGGGGCCAAAGCCCCTTGTGGGTGATGGAAGCCGTAGGCGGCCCGCGCGAGCGCTGCCGCATGCTGCGCGCCGATGAGGCCGCCGCTGCACTGCAGATCGACCCGGCGCAGGCACCGGTGACCGTGGCCTTTATCGCCCAGGGCGGCCCGGCCTTGCCGGCCGTGCCCGGCAGGCCGGACGACTGGTATGCCCACGATGGCCAGATCACCAAGGCACCGGCGCGTGCGCTGACCCTGGCCACCTTGGCCCCCAGGCCAGGCGAGCGGCTTTGGGACATTGGCGGCGGCTCCGGCTCGGTCGCCGTGGAATGGTGCCTGGCCGGTGGCCTGGCCATCAGCATTGAGCAGCATGCCGCGCGCGTGGCCAATATCCGCCGCAATGCCGAGCGCTTTGGCCTGCAGGCCCGCATGCAGGTGGTGCACGGCTTGGCGCCGGAGGCCTTGCAAGACCTGGCCGCACCCCAGGCCATCTTTGTTGGCGGTGGTTTTGACACCGCGCTGTTTGCCGCGCTGCGCGCCCCTATGCCGCCCGGCTGCCGCCTGGTGGTGAATGCCGTGACCCTGGAAACCCAGGCGCTCTTGGTACAGCTGCATGGCGAGCTGGGCGGCCAGCTGCTGCAGCTGGAGCTGTCCAGCGCGGCAGCGCTGGGCCGCATGCGCAGCTGGAAGGCCGCGCGCCCGCTGGTGCAGTGGAGCTGGCAGGCATGACAGCGGCAGCGCCGCACCGCTGCGTGGTGCTGGGCATGGGTTTGCGTGCCCAGGCCCGGGCCGCTGATCTGCAGGCACTGTGGCTGCAGGCCCGGCAGGACCAGCCCGCGCTGGCCGAGTTTTGCGCGGTAGCCGTGCTGCAAGGCAAGGAGCAGCGGCCGGCGCTGCAGCAGTGGGCCGCGCAGCTGCCCTTTGCGGTGGCGATTGTGGCGGTGGCCGAGCAGGCCCTGCCCGCCCAAGCCGTAGTCACACAGTCGCCGCGCCTGCTGGCGCGCTATGGCACCGGCAGCGTGGCCGAGGCCGTGGCCCTGTCTGCGGCTGCACCTGCGCCCCGCTTGCTGCTGGCCCGCCTGGTGGCGGGCGACGGCAGCGCCACCCTGGCCGCCGCGCTGCGCGAGCGCGGCGCCACCCCCTATTGTTGTATGGCAGCGGGCCTGCGCCCGGCTGATCCACAAACCCAAGGAGTTACGGCATGACCGTGCATTTCATCGGCGCCGGCCCCGGCGCTGCCGACCTGATCACCGTGCGTGGCCGCGACCTGATGGCCAGCTGTCCCGTCTGCCTCTATGCGGGCTCACTGATCCCGCGCGAGCTGCTGGCCCACTGCCCGCCCGGCGCGCGCATCGTCAACACCGCATCGATGAGCCTGGACGAGATCATCGAGGAGATCCGCGCCGCCGATGCGCAGGGCCAGGATGTGGCGCGCCTGCATTCGGGCGATCTGTCGGTCTGGTCGGCCATGGGCGAGCAGCTGCGCCGCCTGCGCGCGCTGGGCATTGCCTACAGCGTGACGCCAGGCGTGCCCTCGTTTGCCGCGGCTGCCGCCACCCTGGGGGCCGAGCTGACCCTGCCCGGCCTGTGCCAATCGGTGGTGCTGACGCGCACCTCGGGCCGCGCCACCGCCATGCCCGAGGGCGAGCAGCTGGCCGCCTTTGCCGCCACCGGCGCGGTGCTGGCGATCCACCTGTCCATCCATGTGGCCGAGAAGGTGCAAAGCGAGCTGCTGCCCCACTACGGCGCCGACTGCCCGGCTGCCATCGTCTGGCGCGCCAGCTGGCCCGATGAAACCGTTGTGCGCACCAGCGTGGGCCAACTGGCCCAGGCCGTCGCCACCAGCATGGAGCGCACCGCCATCATCCTGGTGGGCCGCAGTATCAGCGCCGAGGACTTTGGCGAAAGCCGCCTCTACGCCACCGACTACGACCGCCGCTACCGGCCCCAGGGCACCCAGCCGCGCTTTCCGGCGCCACAGGCGGCGGTGGATACCGCCACCGACCGGCCGCTGGCTGCCAACCCAGCGAAGAGCGAAGGCCAGGCATGAGCAGCAGCTTGCCGCCGGTCGCCCTGAGCCTGATCGGCATTGGCACCGGCAACCCCGACCACCTGACCCGCCAGGCCATTGCCGCAATGAATGCGGCCGACCTGCTGCTGCTGCCCCACAAGGGCGAGGACAAGGCTGAGCTGGCAGCGCTGCGCCAGTCGCTCTGCGATGCCGTGCTGCAGCAGCCCGCGCCGCAGATCGCCGGCTTTGACATGCCCGAGCGCCGCAGCCAAGGCGATGACTACCTGAACCAGGTCGATGAATGGCATGCGGCCATCACCCTGCGCTGGCAGGCCGCGATTGCGCAGGCGCTGGAGAGCGGCCTGGTGCCGCGTGCGGATAACGGCGTGCTGCAGGTGGCACTGCTGGTCTGGGGCGATCCATCGCTCTACGACAGCACCCTGCGCATTGCCGCACGCATGCAGCCCGCGCCGCTGCAGGTCACGGTCATCGCCGGCATCACCTCGATGCAGGCGCTCACCGCCGCGCATGCGATTGCCGTCAATGACATTGGCCAGCCCTTTACCGTCACCACCGGCCGCCAGCTGCGCGAGCAAGGCTGGCCGGCCGGGGTGGACACGCTGGTGGTGATGCTGGATGGCCAGTGCAGCTTCAACAGCCTGCCGGCCGCGCAGGCCCGTGGTGTCTACATCTGGTGGGGCGCCTACCTGGGCATGGCCCAGCAATGCCTGGAGCACGGCCCACTGGCCGAGGCGGCCGGGCGCATTGTGGCCACCCGCGCCGCTGCGCGCGCCCAGCATGGCTGGATCATGGATATCTACCTGCTGCGCCGCCTGCCCGGTGCAGCAACCGCCACTCAATCCAGCGCCGGCTGAGGCAGCACCGGCAGCACCAGGCTGAACACGGCCCCTGGCCCTGGCTCGGCCGCAGCGGCATGCAAGCTGCCGCCGTGGGCCTGCACAATGCGCTGGGCCAGCGCCAGCCCCAGCCCAATGCCGGAGATGCTGGACTCGGCATGGCCCCGGCTGAAGGGCGCAAACAGCTGCTCGGGCGCCAGGTGCGCCGGCAGGCCCGGCCCGCTGTCCTGCACCCGCAGCAGCAGCTGATCGCGCTCCACTTGCGCCGTCACCCGCACGGCGGTGCCCACGGGCGTGTACTTGCTGGCGTTGTCCAGCAGGTTGACCAGCACCCGCTCCATCATCGCGGCATCTATCCACAGCAGCGGCAAATCGGCCGGCAACTGCAGCTGCACCGGGTGCTCGGCCAGGCGCCCGCCCAGCTGGCGCAAGGCGCTGCCGACCAGCTCATCGACGGGGATCCAGGCGCTCTGCAGGTGCACGCCATCCTGCTGCAGCCGGGCCATGGCCAGCAGGTTGTCCATCAGCTGCTGCAAGGCCTGGGCCTGGTTACGGATCTGCGCCAGCATGTCCTGCGCGGGGCCGGGCGGCGCATGGGGCAGCCCCGCCTGGGCGGCACCCAGGATGCTGGTGAGGGGCGTGCGCAGGTCATGCGATACCGACGACAGCAAGGTGTTGCGCATGCGCTCGCCCTCCATCGCCACCTGGGTCTGCTGGGCCACTTCGACAAAATGCACGCGCTCCAGCGCCAGCGCAATCTGGCTGGCACAGGCGTCCAGCAGGCGGCGCTCTTCGGGCACCTTGAGGCGATCGGGCGTGCGCAGCTGCAGCACCAGCACGCCGCGCGCGCGCACCGGCGCCATCAGCGGCACATAGAGCGCATCGGATGCCGCCAGGGTGTCTGTGCCCCGGCCGGCCATCTGGCTGTGCTCCATGCTCCAGCGGCCCACGCTGCTGTCCATCTTGGCCTCGCTGCCGGGTGCGGCATGCAGCTGCTCCTGCGCATCGGGCAGCAGCAGGCCGGTGCGGGCATCGAGCACGCCGGCCATCGTGGTCAGCGCCGTCTGCACCACCTGCTCCTGCGTCAGTGCGCCGGACAGATCGCGGGCCAGGCGTGCCAGCGCGCCGGCGCGGCGCTCGCGCTCGGCGGCCACCCGGGCCTCATGGCGCAGCCGCGCCATCAGCTGGCCGCAGACCAGGGCCACGCCCAGCATCAGGCAGAAGGTGAAGATGTACTGCGTGTCGTTCACGCCAAAGGAGTTGCGCGGCGGCACAAAGCAAAAATCAAACAGCAGCACCGACAACAGCGCCGCCCAGGCGCCCGGACCCCGGCCCCAGCGCAGGGCCGACAACACGACCACCAGCAAAAACAGCATCACCACATTGGCGGGGTCAAACACCTGCAGCAGGGCCTGCGCCAGCAGCGCGGCAGCGCCGCAGGCCAGGCTGGCGCCCAGGTAGCCGCGCCAGGGCCAGGGCGTCTCACGCACCGGCGCGGGCTCGGGCCGGTTGCGCGGCCGGGGCACGGACAGCAGCAGCACATCCAGGCCCGGGTCCAGCCGGGCAATCTGCTCGGGCAGGCGCGATGCGGCCCAGTGCCACCAGCGCATGGCCGTTGGCGGCACACGGGCCAGCACCAGGTGGCTGGCATTGCGCTCGCGCGCAAAGTCGACCAGCGCAGCTGCCACCTGCGCACCGGGGATCGTCGCGGTATCGGCCCCCAGGCGCGCGGCCAGCGCCAGGGTTTTGAGCACGGCCTGCTGCGACTGCGCAGAGCGGTGCTGGCGCGCCGGCGCATCCACATAGACGACCATCCAGTCGGCCTCCAGGCGCCGTGCCAGACGGGCCACCTGGCGCACCAAGGCATCGTCGCCGGCCTGGCCGCCTACTGCTACCAGCAAGCGTTCCCGCGTGGGCCAGACATCGCCGATGGCGCGCTCGCGCCGGTAGTCGCGCATGTCCTCATCGACCCGGTCGGCCGTGCGGCGCAAGGCCAGCTCGCGCAGGGCCAGCAGGTTGCCCAGGCGGAAGAAATGGTGCGAGGCCCGCTCAGCCTGCTCCAGCGGGTAGATCTTGCCGGCCTTGAGGCGCTTGAGCAGTTCCTCGGGCGGCAGGTCAACCACGATGACTTCGCTGGCATCGTCAAAGATATGGTCGGGCACGGTCTCATGCACCTGGATGCCGACAATGCCGCCCACCACATCGTTGAGGCTCTCCAGGTGTTGGACATTCAGCGTGGTCCAGACATCAATGCCGGCATCGAGCAGCTCCTGCACATCCTGCCAGCGCTTGGGATGGCGCGAGCCGGGTGCATTGCTGTGGGCCAGCTCGTCCAGCAGCAGCACCTGCGGGTGGCGTGCCAGCGCGGCATCCAGGTCAAAGGCCTCGCGCTGGCGGCCCTGGTGGGCCAGCATGCGGCGGGGCAATAGCTCCAGGCCATGCAGCTGCTGCACGGTCTCGGCCCGGTCATGGGTCTCCACCAGGCCCACCAGCACCTGGCGGCCAGCCTGGCGCTCGCGCTGCGCAGCCGCCAGCATCGCATAGGTCTTGCCTACCCCGGCATTGGAGCCAAAGTAGATGCGCAGCTTGCCACGCGCGGCCTGCTGCTGGTCGGCCTTGAGCTGGGCGACCAGCGCGTCCGGGTCGGGCCGTGTGGCGACTGCGCTGGGGGTGTTGCTGGGGTTGGGCATGGTGGCGCTATTGTGGGCCAAGCCCTTAGACCAAGCCAGTGGCTGTCAGCAGCATGTCGATCAGCTTGATGCCGACAAACGGCACCAGCAAACCGCCCAGACCGTAGATCAGCAGATTGCGGCGCAGCAAAGCAGCAGCTCCCACGGCCCGGTAGCGCACACCGCGCAAGGCCAGCGGCACCAGCGCGATGATGATCAGCGCATTGAAGATAACGGCGCTCAGAATGGCGGAATCGGCACTGTGCAAGCCCATGATGTTGAGCGATGCCAGCTGCGGGTAGGTGGCGACAAAGGCGGCCGGGATGATGGCAAAGTACTTGGCCACATCGTTGGCAATGCTGAAGGTGGTGAGCGCGCCGCGCGTCATCAGCATCTGCTTGCCGGTCTCCACCACCTCGATGAGCTTGGTGGGGTTGCTGTCCAGGTCCACCATATTGGCGGCTTCCTTGGCGGCCTGCGTGCCGCTGTTCATCGCGACGGCCACATCGGCCTGGGCCAGTGCGGGGGCATCATTGGTGCCATCGCCCGTCATGGCCACCAGGCGGCCCGCGGCCTGGTGGCTGCGGATCAGCTGGAGCTTGTCCTCGGGCCGGGCCTCGGCCAGGTAGTCGTCCACACCGGCCTCGGCGGCAATGGCGGCAGCAGTCAAGGGGTTGTCGCCGGTGACCATCACTGTCTGGATGCCCATGCGGCGCAGCTGCGCAAAGCGCTCGCGCATGCCGGGTTTGACCACATCCTTGAGCTCGATGACGCCCAGCACCTGGGCGCCTTCGGCAACGACCAGCGGCGTACTGCCTTTGCGCGAGACGCTCTCCACCGCCAGCTGCACCGCCTGCGGAAAATGCCCGCCCAGCGACTCGACATGGCGGCGCAGCGCATCAGCCGCGCCTTTGCGCAGGCTGCGCTGGCCGCTGGGGCCCGCCAGGTCCAGGCCGCTCATGCGGGTCTGGGCGGTAAAGGGCACCGGCTGGGCCTGGGCGGGGTCGAGCGCAGCGAGGGTCAGGCCATGGCGCTCATGGGCCAGGGCCACCACGCTGCGGCCTTCGGGGGTGTCATCGGCCATCGACGACAGCAGTGCGGCCTCGGCCAGCAGCGCTGCGCTCACGCCAGGCGCTGGCAAGAATTCGCTGGCCTGGCGGTTGCCCAGGGTGATGGTGCCGGTCTTGTCCAGCAGCAGCACATCCACATCGCCCGCCGCCTCGACCGCGCGGCCCGAGGTGGCGATCACATTGGCCTGCATCATGCGGCCCATGCCGGCCACGCCAATGGCCGACAGCAGCCCGCCGATGGTGGTCGGGATCAGGCAGACCAGCAGGGCCACCAGCACGGCGATGCCAACGGCACTGCCGCTGCCCGATTGCGCCACCGCAAAGACCGAGAACGGCCAGAGCGTGACGATGACCATCAGAAACACGAGGGTGAGCCCCACCAGCAGGATGCCCAGCGCCAGCTCGTTGGGGGTCTTCTGGCGCTTGGCCGATTCGACCATGGAGATCATGCGGTCCAGAAACGACTCGCCCGGGTTCACCGTGACCTCGACCACCAGCCAGTCGGACAGCACGCGCGTGCCACCGGTCACCGACGAGAAATCGCCACCGGCCTCGCGCACCACGGGGGCCGATTCGCCGGTGATGGCGCTCTCATCGACCGAGGCCACGCCTTCCACCACGGTGCCGTCGAGCGCGATCACATCGCCGGCTTCCACCAGCAGGAATGTGCCCTTGCTCAGGCTGCTGGCGGGCTGGGCCGTCCAGGCGGCGCCATGCTGCGCTTGCTGCAGTACCTTGGCCACCGTGTCGCGCTTCATGCCGCGCAGGCTGGCGGCCTGCGCGCGGCTGCGCCCTTCGGCCAGCGCCTCGGCAAAGTTGGCAAACAGCACGGTGAACCACAGCCAACCGGCAATGGCCAAGGTAAAGCCGCTGTTGGCCTGGCCCATGAACAGCGCTTGCAGCCACAGCAGGCTGGTGAGCCAGGCGCCCAGGTAGACCACAAACATGACCGGGTTGGTCCATTGCAGGCGGGGCGAGAGTTTGCGCAGTGCATCCCAGGCAGCAGCCTGCAGCAGTGCCAGATCGCCCAGGCCGGCGGATGCCGTCAGTTTTTTGGTGTTCATGGTTGGCTCCGGGTTGGCAGTGCATCCAGCGCCATATTGAGCGCCAGCACGTTCACGCGCGGCTCACCGAGCAGGTAGCCAGTGCGCTGCTGCGTGGCCTGGTCCAGCAACTGCTGCACCTGGGCGGGCGGCAATTGCCGCTCGCGCGCCACGCGTGCCAATTGCAGCTGGGCATTGGCAACCGAGATATGCGGATCCAGGCCCGATGCCGATGCGGTGACCGCATCAACCGGCACGGCGGCATCGACCGCCAGGCCATTGGTGCTGCGGTACTGCGCCACACGTTCGGCCACGCTATCGGCCAGCCCCTGGCTGCTGACGCCCTGGTTGCTGGCGCCGGACAGGCCGGCGTTGTAGGGCGCAGCGATGCTGGCCCCGTCCTGTTTGGGGTCAGGTGCCGTGGTGGCGCTGGGCCGGCCATGGAAGTAGCGGGCGCTGTCAAAGGATTGGCCGATCAGGGCCGAGCCCACGATCTGGCCATCGCGCAGCACCAGCGAGCCATTGGCGGCATGGGGCAGCAGCGCCTGGGCGACGCCCGTGGTTGCCAGCGGGTAGGCCACGCCGCAGAGCAGCAGCACCAGCACGGCGGCGCGGGCACTGCTGCCCAAGGTGCGGCTCCAGCCTGCGGCGGCGGGGGCGGCGGCCTGCTGCGCATGCAGCGCTGGCAGGCGTTTATCGGAATCAAGGCTTGTCATGTTTTTCTCCTGCGGGCACGGCCTGGCCGTGCCCCGGTTCGCTTCACATCAGTTGCACGTTCGGTTCAAAAGGTGGGGGCTCATGGGTAGAGCTGCCCCGCCAACATCTGCAGGTGCTCGACGACCGGCCCCAGTGCCAGCGCTGGCAGAAAGGTGAGGCCACCGACGACCAGCACCACAAACACCAGCAATCCGGTGAACAGCGGCGTAGCGGTAGGGAAGGTGCCGGCACCGGCGGGCACGCTGGCCTTGCTGGCCATGCTGCCGGCCACAGCCAGCAGCGGCAGCAGGGTCAGGTAGCGTCCCATCAGCATCGCCAGGCCGATGGTGGTGTTGAAGAAGGGCGTGTTGGCATTCAGGCCCGCAAAGGCCGAGCCGTTGTTGGCGGTGGCCGAGGCATAGGCGTACAAGATTTCGGAGAAGCCATGCGGGCCGCGGTTGTTCAGGCTGTCGGCAGCGCCCGGCCAGAGCATGGCCAGCGCCGTCCAGCCCAGAATGCAGGCCGGGTGGGCCAGCACGGAGAGCATCACCAGCTTGATCTCACGCACCTCGATCTTCTTGCCCAGGAACTCAGGCGTGCGCCCGATCATCATCCCGGCCAGGAACACCGTCAGGATGGCGTACTGCAGCAGGTTGATGAGGCCCACGCCATCGCCGCCAAACACGCAGTTGAGCATCATCAGCGCCAGGGGCGTGATGCTGCCCAGCGGCGTGAGCGAGTCATGCATGGCATTGACCGAGCCGGTGGTGGCCGCCGTGGTGGCCGTCACAAACAGAGCGGTATCGGTGATGCCAAAGCGCAGCTCCTTGCCTTCCATATTGCCGCCCGACTGGATGGCGCTCCATTGCTGGTCGGCACCGGCACGGGCCAGCAGGCTGCTGCCGTTTTGCTCGCCCGTCCAGACCAGGGCCAGAAAGCCCAGGAAGATGACCAGGCTCGCCCCAAAGAACACCCAGCCCTGGCGGCGCTTGAGCAGCATGGCGCCCAGCGCATAGGTCATGCCGGCAGGGATCAGCAGCATCGCCAGGATGTGCAGCATATTGGTCAGCGGCGTGGGGTTCTCAAAAGGATGGGCCGCATTCATGCTGAAAAAGCCGCCGCCATTCGTGCCCAGGTGCTTGATGCTCTCCAGACTGGCGACCGGCCCCATCAGCAGCTGTTGGGTGCGGCCGCCATCGATGCTGTGGGCCATCACCTCGGTGCCCAGGGTTTGGGGCACGCCCTGCCAGACATACACCAGCGCCAGCAGCAGCGACAGCGGCAGCAGCACGCGCCAGAGCATGCGCACAAAGTCCACCCAGTAGTTGCCAATGTCCTGGCTGCCCGCACGGGCCAGCCCACGCACAAAGCCGGCCGCCGCCGCCAGGCCTGCGGCCGAGCCTGCAAACATCAGGCCGGTGATCACAACCATCTGCGTGGCATTGCTCAGGCTGCTTTCGCCCGCATAGGCCTGCCAGTTGGTGTTGGTGATGAAGGACGCGGCGGTGTTGAACGCCAGATCCGGCGTCTGCGCCGCATTTTGCAGCGGGTTGAGCGGCAGCAAGCCCTGCAGCCGCAGCAGCAGGTAGCCCAGCAGCATCAGCAGGCCATTGCTCAGCACCAGCACCGCGCCATAGCGCTGCCAGCCCATGCGCTCTTTCGGATCCACGCCCATGGCGGCGTAGGTCCAGCGCTCCAGCCGGCTGTCGTGCGGGCTGGTAAAGCAGCGTGCCAGCCACCATCCCATGGGGATGGTGAGCAGCACCAGCACCGCCACAAAGGCGGCATATTCGATCCAGACTAAACCCATGTCAGCCCCCGCTCAGATGCGCACCAAGGCGCGAACAAAGCCCAGCAGGCCGACAAAACAGGCCAGCGTGAGTGCGACGAATACCAGGTCTTGCAGCATGTACATGGCCCTCTTCCTTGTTTTTTCAGAATTTTTCGGGCCGCAGCAGCGCGTAACCCAGATAGACAAACAACGCAGCACTGACCAGCGCGGCCAGCACCTCCACTCCATGGATCCACATGGTTTTCTCCTCATACACCGCAGCCAGGCCGCCCAATGCGGCCCCGCGCGGCGTGGTGTTGCACAGGCAAAACGCCTGCAGTGGAGCCAATGTAGGTTTGCGCGCATCAAGCAGGCGCTGAGAATGCGCGGGGGATATCAAGATGGCATCAAGATGGCCGAGACGAGGGGTGGCGGCCCAGGAAGCAAGCCCGGGTGACGCGGCTGTGCCGCTGCGGCGGCCTGGGCAAAGGCGCTGGCGCCCTGCCCGCCCAAGCCCGGGTAAAACGCTTTCCGTTAAAATGCCAGCAGTCCCAGCCAGCACCTGCTGGCTTTGTTTTTTGGCAGCCCAGTCCCGGGTCTGCGCTCTTTGCTGTTCCGTACTGTGTCCTACGCTCCCGAAACCCAACGCCGCCGCACCTTTGCGATCATCTCCCACCCGGACGCGGGTAAGACCACCCTGACCGAAAAGCTGCTGCTGTTCTCCGGTGCGATCCAGATCGCGGGCGCCGTGAAGGGCCGCAAGGCCTCGCGCCACGCCACCTCGGACTGGATGGAGATTGAAAAGCAGCGTGGTATTTCGGTGGCCTCGTCGGTGATGCAGATGAGCTACCGTGACCATGTCATCAACCTGCTCGACACCCCCGGCCACAAGGACTTCTCGGAAGACACCTACCGGGTGCTGACGGCCGTGGACTCGGCGCTGATGGTGATTGATGCGGCCAACGGTGTGGAATCCCAGACCCGCCGCCTGATCGAGGTCTGCCGCCAGCGCGATACGCCCATCATCACCTTCGTCAACAAGATGGACCGCGAAGTGCGTGATCCGCTGGACATCATGGACGAGGTGGAGCGCGAGCTGGGCATGCCCTGCTGCCCCATCACCTGGCCTGTGGGTCAGGGCAAGAGCTTTGGCGGCATCATCAACCTGCTGACCAAGAGCATGACCGTGTTCGCGCCAGGCAGCGACCGCGGCCCCAAGGATTTTGAAGTCATTCCGCTGAGCGAGAGCGACAAGCTGCGCAGCCGCTTTGGCCAGGCCTTTGACGATGCGCTCGATTCGATGGAGCTGGCCCAGGGCGCCTCTGCCGAATGGAACCATGCTGACTTCCTGGCCGGCAAGCTGACGCCGGTGTTCTTCGGCTCCGGTGTGAACAACTTCGGTGTGATGGAAGTGCTCGACGCGGTGGTGGACATGTCGCCACCGCCCGGCCCCCGCATCGCCTATACCGAGGTCAACCGCAACCGCGAAGAGAAAACCATCCATCCGGAAGACAGCAGCTTCTCGGGCGTGGTGTTCAAGGTGCAGGCCAATATGGACAGCAACCACCGCGACCGCATCGCCTTTGTGCGTGTGGCCTCGGGCAAGTACACCCCCGGCATGAAGATGAAGGTGCAGCGCACCGCCAAGGAATTGCGCCCCACCAGCGTGGTGACCTTTATGAGCCAGCGCCGCGAGGCGGTGGACGAAGCCTATGCCGGCGACATCATCGGCTTTACCACGCACGGCGGGGTGCAGCTGGGCGACACCATCACCGATGGGCCCAACCTGCAGTTCACCGGTCTGCCGTTCTTCGCACCGGAAATGTTCATGACCGTGGTGCTGAAGAACCCGCTGCGCACCAAGCAGCTGCAGCAAGGCCTGATGCAGCTGGGCGAAGAAGGCGCTATTCAGGTCTTCAAGCCCGATGCCGGCGGCAATATGCTGCTGGGCGCCGTGGGCCAGCTGCAGTTTGAAGTGGTGCAGCACCGCCTGAAGACCGAGTACGACTGCGAAGTGCGCCTGGAAGGCTGCCAGTACACGGGCGCCCGCTGGATCACCGCCGACACCCCCGCCGAACTGCGCGAGTTTGAACACGCCTACCCGCTGCGCCTGGCCCATGACGCCGCCAACACCCTGGCGTATCTGTGCACCAGCCCCTATGACGTGCGCCTGGCGCAGGAGCGTTTTCCGAAGATCCACTTCCATCCGCTGCGCGAGCATGCGGGCCTGGAATTGCAGACCTCCTGATAGACAGGCCACCGGGTTGGAGCGAACTCGCCACCGTGTGTCCAAGCCATTGCGCGTACCCAAGCCTGGCTGCTCAGGGCTCGCTCACTACGGCAGGCCGCGGACAGGTCCGTCCAAGGCCCGGGTACTGCGCAGGATGCAAGCCTGCTGGTGCATTTGCGCATTTCAGGGTGCTGCAGGCACGATAACAGCAGCCTGAGATCGCATCCATCCCCAATCTTCCCTCGCGAACTCTGCGCTAGGCCCAGATACCAGACCCTGGCTTTTGCGGCCACCAGGGCGGTGGAGCCACCCGGCACGCCTTCTCACCCGTCTCATGGAGGCTACAAAGCGCCTCCGGTGCAGCTCGGAAGAGTATCTGGAATCAAGCTTTTTCCAAGTCGCTCTCGACGATACGTTGTACGATGCGCCTTCCCGAGCGCTTGAGGACGGGTACCACCGCGCCATAAATATCTGCAGCGATGCCGAGAATTGTGCTCCGCACCCCGGATACCCCATATGCAACGGACGCCAACCAGTGACCTCTTTCTGAACCCTCTATAAATCGACGATGGCAGGTGATGGCCGGCGCGGATGCCGTCCTCCTATTGACCCGCCAGAAGAAAATGACACCTCGATTAAGCCATTCGCGCTACTTCTGGATTCTGATTACCGCCTTCGCAGCCTTGTCCTTGTGGCTGCGCATGGCCTTCCCGATTGTGGCCGCCGGCTCGGCGATCCATGATGACCTGCTTTTCGTGCGCTGGGCAGCAGAAATCGGAATGGGAAACTGGCTGGGCGAATACAACAACCTCACCCACGCCAAAGGTGTTGGTTACTCTCTATTCCTGCTGCTCAACCACGCCACAGGGCTGCCACTCAAATTCACAGAGCACACACTCTACCTGGCCACCGCTGGATTTTTTGCCTTCACCATCGGGCAGTTGTACCGCTCTCGTGCGGCCACGCTGCTTACATTTGTCTTGCTGGCCTTCTTTCCGACCGCCTGGGTAGGGGGTGCGGCTGGTCGTGTCGTACGCGAAGGGCTGTATATCTCTCAGTCACTGATGTTACTGACCCTGGGGATCCGGTGTTTTGTTCTGTATGAGGCATCCAGCCCGGCAAAGCAGCTGCGAGAGCATTGGTTATCCCTGGTCTTGCTTGGTTTGTTAGGGGGTTGGTTCTGGATCACTCGGGAAGAAGGGGTATGGCTTGCACCAGCGATGACCGTGCTGGTCGCTTACTGGTTATTTCGCCAACGTGCATGGCGTGAGAACTTTCGCGCCATCGGGGCTTTTTTGGCAGTCCCCATAGTCGCCTTGCTTTTGGTCATTGGCATTATCAACACCATCAATTTTGCGTTCTATGGCGTTTTTCGCAATAACGATTTTCGCTCCAGTGACTTCCAGGCGGGTTACGGCGCCCTGTCTCGCATCAAGCATGAGCATTGGCGGAAATATGTGCCCTTTCCGAAGGATGCACGTGAAAAAGCCTATGAGATGAGTGCTGCCGCACGTGAGTTGAAGCCATTTTTTGAGGGCCCGGGGGGGCAGATGTGGCTGAGTATCACCTGCAGTCAGCCCATGGCTTTGCCTTGTGACGAAATCCAATCCGGTTGGCTCATGTGGGCAGTGCGCGATGCTGCTTCGGGTGCGGGTCACTATGTCAATGCAGGGGAGGCCAAGCACTTTTACCGGCGATTGGCCAAGGAGATCAATGAAGGCTGCCGCCTGCGTCCGGATGATTGCCTTCCCGCCCGCGCGACCATGGTTCCCCCATGGCACCAGGGTTACGCGACTGATACCCTCCTGGCCTCCTGGAAGGTATTCCATACCTTGGCCACCTTGGGCGACATGCCCCCTTATGTATCGGTCAGTGAAGGTGGCGCCAAATACCTCGCACTGTATGAAGTGGTGACCAATGGCCCGCTGGCACCTTTGCAGGATGCAGCCCCAGCCTGGGATGGGCATGCGCTGAAATCGCCACGCGATGCACTGCGCATGCAACTCGCCAGCAGCATTTCAACCGGTGTCAACCAACTATCCAGTTATGGCCTGCCGCTCGCCTTCTGCGTATGGCTGCTCTGGTCTATCGCCGCTTTGTACAAGAGCGTGCGGCAAAAGCGCATCCCCGACCCCGCATGGTGGGTCACGACGGCAATCGCCATGGCCGTGACCACCCGTGTCCTGCTCCTGGGTTTCCTGGATGCCACGTCCATCCCCAGCAACAACATGCTCTATCTGTTCCCGCTGGTGCCTCTTTCGCTGGCCATGCTGCCAGTGACGCTCTGGGGAGCGATCAGCGTATGGAAATCAACCAAGGTCAATCACTCATAATGATGATCGGTCTGATTCTGCCTTGCCAACAGCAAGAGAATCCCTGATTTCAGTAGCAGCATGCCATGGATTTTTAAAATTGAATTATTAATGCAAGAAATAAAGAACAACAAAGAGACACACTTGGTCAACATGGATGCACTACGTGCCATCGCCGTCATTGGGGTGGTCGCGCATCACACCAAAGCGGTGACGGGATTCAGCATTCCATTTATTGGCGACTACGGTGGCCTTTTGGGCGTTGAGCTATTTTTCATCATCAGCGGGTTCCTGATCACCGAGAGTGCCTGCAGAAGCAACCTCAGGAAATATGTCATCCATCGCCTTTTCAGAATTTTCCCTGCTTACTGGTTCACCTATTTATTGCTTGGCATACCAGCCGGTATTTTTCTGAAAGCCGATCAAGACTGGTGGGCGTTCTTTCTGAACCTAGTCAATCTCCAGCAGCTCTCCCCCAAAGCCTTGATTGCCTACGATGTCCTGCATGTCACTTGGACGTTAACGGTCGAATTGATCTGGTACTTCATTGCGCCTCTGTTCATTCTTGGCAAAGCACGTTGGGCTTTGTGGTGGCTGGCGGCTAGCCTAGTGATATCAACATGCTGGAGTTTTTTTGCGGCACAAGGCTATTTCAATGCATGGTTCGCCGATGGCTTCGCATCGCTGCAAAACCCGGCAGATCCAGGCCAGGTGGGGATCATCATCAATAATGCATTTCCTGCACAAATGTTCTTTTTCATATTTGGCGGCTGCATTTATTTCTACAAAGATTTTTTCTTTCGCATCAATGAAACTGTCATCAATGCGACCATCATTGCGCTGCTGCTTTTGATTGGTGTTTATCAAGGAAAGCTGCCCTCCCCCATTTTCCTGACGGGCATTGGCCTTGGCGCCTTGATGATTAAGGTATTGAGAGCCCCGCCCACCAAGGACAAAATCCTGCCGCGCATCGGAAAAATCTCTTACTCGATCTACCTCGTTCATTTTCCCATCATCATCTTTTTCGCACAAAAATTCAGCGGATCCTTGGGAAACATCTCCATTGCTTTGGGATACTTGACAATATTCATTGTTTCCAATGTGGTTTACGAATTGATTGAGAAGAAATTCATTGCCATTGGCCGAAAGCTCTCCTGAGCCCAGTGCTATGCCCCCGTGATTTTATGAATAGCGCCGAGCCCATGCGAACTGTTGAACCTCCACATTCCTCTACGACCTCATCTGCTGAAAAATTGGGGTGGCACTCACCCCTCTCTTACTGGGGATGGATCGCCGTCGTCAGCGCCCTGTCCCTCTGGCTGCGTATGGCTTTTCCGATATTGGCCGTGGGCTGGGCTGCGCATGATGACCTGTTGTTCGTGCGTCTTGCTGCAGAAATCGGGATGGGCAACTGGCTGGGCAAATACAACGAGCTGACCCATGCCAAAGGTGTCGGCTACCCGCTCTTCCTGCTGCTCAACCATGCGACGGCGCTGCCTTTGAAGTTCAGCGAGCACGCGCTGTACCTGGGGTCCGCCGCCTTCTTTGCGCACACCATGGGGCAGATGACCCGCTCGCGCTGGCTGAGCTTGCTGCTGTTCACAGTGATGGCCTTTCAGCCCGCCGCCTGGTTGGAACAGTCGGGCGGTCGGGTGATGCGCGAAGGTATCTATGTCTCGCAAACCCTGTTGCTGCTGACCTTGGGCCTGCGCTGCTGGGTCGCTGCAGCTGCAAAGGCCTTGCCCGCCGAGCAACTGCGCATGCAATGGCGCCCTCTGCTGGCCATGGGCCTGGTTGGGGGCTGGTTCTGGCTGACGCGGGAAGAAGGCGTATGGTTGCTGCCCGCCCTCTCACTGCTGCTGGCCTATTGGCTATGGATGCAGCGCTCGGCACTGCTGCGCCATTGGAAGCCGGCATTGGCGTTTGCTGCGCTGCCCATTGCGGTGGCCACGGTCATGGTCACGGCGGTCAATACCACCAATTACGCCGTGTATGGGGTTTTTCGCAACAACGATTTCCGCTCGAGCGACTTTCTCGCGGGCTATGGCGCACTCACGCGTATTCGCCATGACCATTGGCAGCGCTATGTCCCGTTTCCCAAGGATGCCCGCGAGCGCGCCTATGCCATGAGTGATGCCGCGCGTGAGCTGAAGCCCTATTTCGAGGGCGAGGGGGGCGAGTTCTGGCGCCAGGGAGGCTGCGCGCAAACCCAGACCTCGCCCTGCCCGGAGATTTTGTCTGGCTGGTTCATGTGGGCCCTGCGCCGTGCCGTTGCCACCAATGGGTACTATGACAATGCAAAAGATGCAAAGGCTTTCTACCGCAGACTCGCCTCGGAAATCGATGCCGGCTGCCGCCAGCACCCTGGAGACTGCCTCCCAGCCCGCGCCACGATGGTGCCACCATGGCACGAGGGCTACGCGCTCGATGCCCTCAAGGCATCCGGTCAGGTCTTCTGGACGCTTGCTACGCTGGACCATGCCAAGCTGAAGACGTACCACAGCGTTGGCGAGCCCCTGCATCTCAGGCTGTTCGAAGTCGTGACCAACGGCCCGATTGCGCCCACGGCCGATCCTGAAACACTCGCGGTGGACCTGACATCGCCACGCGACAAATTACGGCTCAAGCTGGCACAGGCAATCGCAACGGCCATGAGCAAGGCATCGGCAGTGGCTCTGCCCCTGGCATTCGCTTTCTGGTTCCTATGGTCTGTAGCGCTGCTGGCCAAAAGGCGTATGCCTGATATGGCCTGGATGCTCGCAACCAGCCTGGCAGCAGCACTGGTCACCCGCGTGGCCCTGCTCGGCTTTCTGGAAGCGACGTCCATCCCCAGCAACTACATCCTCTACCTGTACCCTGCCGTGCCACTGTCCCTCGCATTCCCGGTCGTCGTGGCCTGGTGCATGGCCCGGCATCTCAAGGACCGCAGAAACAGCAGGCACAATGCGGCAACTGCCTGAATGATTGAGAAGAATACTGAAAAATGACAGCACAACAACCGGCCAATCTCTACCGCAACCAACGCATCGCCGTCATCCTCCCCTGCCACAACGAAGAGCTGACCGTGCGCCCGGTGGTGGAAGGCTTTCGCCAAGCCCTGCCTGAGGCGGAGATCTACATCTTCAACAACCTCTCGACGGACCGCACCGCCGAGATCGCTGTTGAAGTAGGCGCGCATCTGCGCAACGTCCATCTGAAGGGCAAAGGCAATGTCGTGCGCCGCATGTTTGCCGATGTGGATGCCGACATCTATGTGATGGCCGATGGCGACGCGACCTACCACGCACCATCAGCACGCAAGCTTATCGACATGCTGATTGACCAACAGCTGGACATGGTGGTGGGCGCGCGCGTGGAGGCCGAACCCGCACCCGGCGACACAGGTATCACCTACCGCCCCGGCCATCGCTGGGGCAACAAGCTGTTGACGGGCACGGTTCAGCAGATCTTTGGCGGCAGCTTCCGTGACATGCTCTCGGGCTACCGGGTGTTTTCGCGGCGCTATGTCAAATCCTTCCCTGCACATTCGCAAGGCTTCGAGATCGAGACCGAGCTGAATGTCCATGCGCTGGAGCTGCGCATGCCTTGTACCGAGGTGGATACGCCTTATGGCGCCCGGCCCGAGGGCTCGGCCAGCAAGCTGTCCACCTACCGCGACGGCTGGCGCATCCTCAAGACCATCGGCCGCCTGGTGGTCAGCGAGAAGCCTCTGCAGTTCTTTGGCTGGCTGGGCGCTGCGCTGGCGCTGGTCGCCATTGCACTGGCCGTTCCCATCGTGATGGAATACAGCCATACCGGCATGGTGCGGCGCTTTCCAACCTTGGGGCTGGCTTCCGCCATGGTGGTCTGCGGGGGGGTCTCCTTTGTCACTGGCCTGATCCTGCAAGCGATTACGCTGACACGGCGCGAAATCAAGCAGTTTGCCTATCTGGCATCCGTGGCCAATACACCGAGCAAGTAATGGGGTTCAAACTCCAGCGCTCGCTCCTGTGGTTTTTGATGGCAGGCGCCGTCGCTTTTGTCGTGGACGTCCTGGCTTTGACCTTGCTGCGTGATGCCCTCGGTGTGTATGCAGCCCGGGCGGTATCCTTCTGGCTGGCCGCGACCACCACCTGGCTGATCAACCGCAACATCTCCTTTGCGGGACGCAGCGCCACTGGCAGTCTTCTTGCTGAGTATCTGCGCTATTTGGGGCTGATGCTGGGAGGTGGTGCCATCAACTTTGCGGTGTACTCCTTGCTGGCCTGGACCTTTCCACAGGGTCCACTGTGGCTGATGCTTTATGTTGCAGCAGGGACCTTGACCGCGATGTCTGTGAATTACCTGGGCATGAGCCGCCTGCTATATCGCCAGCAGCCAGAACACTGAGCCCACGGTCCGCGCCACGCACCAATACATGCGGCGTGCTTGCTGTGAGACAAGTAAAACTTAGAGAATATGAACCGCATGGAACCGCAACGCCTGCACCAGGCCAACAATTTTGACGCCTTGCGCCTGACAGCGGCCCTGGCGGTGCTGTTCAGCCACCAGTACCCTGTCACAGGCACCTTGCCGCCTAGCTGGATGAACGTGGCCATGGTGGGCGGCGTGGCCGTCATGGCTTTCTTTGTCATCAGCGGCTACCTGGTGACGATCAGCTGGTTTTCGCAGCCACGCCTCTGGGTGTTTTGTGCCAAGCGCGCGCTGCGCATCTGGCCAGCCTTGGCGGTGGTCGTGCTGCTGGCCATATTCCTGCTGGGCCCGAGCCTGACGACGCTGCCTCTGCGCGATTATTTCCACCACCCCATGACCTGGGACTATCTGCACAACCTGCTGCTGCAGATTCGCTGGAGCCTGCCAGGGGTTTTTGAGAACAATGCCTTGCCCCATACGGTCAACGGATCGTTGTGGACCATTCCCATGGAGGTGAGCTGCTATGCCGTACTGGCTGCAGCCGGGGTTTTGGGCTTGTTGCGCTGGCGATGGGTATGGGCCTGCTGCTGCCTGGGCTACCTGCTGTGGTTTCTCACCCAGATGACCATGGACCTGCGGGGCGTCATGACGCACTGGTTGGAGTTTCCTGCCTATTTTGCCTTTGGGTCGCTGATCGCTACGCTCAACGACGGGTTTCTGCGCTACCGCCTGGCCTGCTGCGCTGCGGCCTGTGTGGCCGGCGGGCTGCTGTGGGCCTGCGGCTTTAGCTATTCGGCGTTGCTGCTGTTTCTGCCCGCCGTTCTGGTGGGAGTGGGCACCCTGTCTTGGCCAGTGCTTCGCCAGGCAGGCGGCTGGGGTGATGTATCGTACGGGGTTTATCTGTACGCCTTCCCGATCCAGCAGACGGTTCGCCATCTCTGGCCCGACTGGGGTTTTGCCAGCAGTCTGGCACTGGTAGCCATGCTGACCTTGCTGGCCGGCTGGCTGTCCTGGCAGTTGGTAGAGGCACCCACCCTGCGCCTCAAACGTTTTTTACGCTGATCTCTCGCTGTTCCCCTCTCTATGCTTGCTCTGAACCAATGGCAGCCGACCCCCCCCATCGTCGGCCTGCTGACCGATATCGACGACACCCTGACAACAGAGGGCGCCGTCCCTGACACCGTGGTGCATGCCATCGCTGCCCTGAAGGCCAAGGGTCTGGCCGTTATCCCCATCACCGGCCGCCCAGTGGGTTGGAGCGAGCCCTTTGCTGCTGCCTGGCCGGTGGATGCCATCGTGGCCGAAAACGGCGCCGTGGCGCTGCGCCGCAATGCCAGCGGCGGGCTGGACAAGCTCTACCAGCAGGACGAGGCCACGCGCATCGCCAACTTTGCCAAGATGCAGGCGGTGCTGACGCAGATCGAGCAGACGGTGCCGGGCGCGCAGCGCGCCACCGATTCGGCCGGGCGCGAATGCGATATCGCCGTGGACCACAGCGAGTTCACGCAGATGCCACAGGCCGATATCGACCGCTGTGTGGCGCTGATGCAGGCGGCCGGCATGAACGCCACCGTCAGCTCCATCCACATCAATGGCTGGTTTGGCGGGCACAACAAGCTGGAGGGCGCGCGCTGGATCGTCAAGACCTTGTTCGGGCGTGATCTAGATGCCGAAATCGGCCAGTGGTGCTATATCGGCGACTCCACCAATGACCAGCTGATGTTCCAGCACTTCGAAAACAGTTTTGGCGTGGCCAATATCGAGCGCTTTGTGCCCCAGCTGCAGCACCTGCCGCGTTATGTGACGCGCGGCGAGCGCGGCGCCGGCTTTATCGAGCTGGCCGAGCGCATCTGCGCGCTGAAGTAAGCGCCGGGGCGACGAACCGGTCGCCCTCTGCATCGCAAAAACGCCCGCGGCACCTGAGGTGCAGCGGGCGTTTTGTCGTGTAGAACGCGCGAAAGCGCGGTCTGAATCAGGGCTTGAAGTCGAACTGCTGCTGCAGGATGACCTTCATCGGCTGGTTGTTCTTCATCGCGGGGCGGTACTTCCACAGGCGCACCGCGCGCTCCACCTCGGTGGCCATGTCGCGGGAGGTGGTGGTCAGGGTCTTCACATCGCTGACGGCACCATCGGTGTTGACGACGAACTGCACGCGCACGCTGGCCGGTTGGGGCTGGGCACCTGCGGGGTAAGGGAAACGGGGCGATGCACCGGTCAGCAGCTGGGGCGCCGTGTCGCAGGCATTGCCGGCGCAGCCGGCGGCAGCGGGGGCCGCATTGGCGGCTGGGGCCGTGGTCGCAGCAGCGCCAGCATCAGGCGTGGGAGCCGGCTCGTTGGTGGCGCAGCCTGCCAGCAGTGCGGCAAGAACGGTGACAACGGCAGAACTGGTACGGATCAATGGCATGGTCTGAAGCTTCCAAAAGTCTCATGGTGGTGCGGCCCAGGCCAACCTGGCGTGCACAGGGCGCGGCGCAACAACAGTGCCCGCGCAGCAAACCCCATGTTTTACCACGGGCCTGCGGCTCTAATGTGGAGAAATCGGGTACATGCCCGCCCCAGCATGTCGAAATTGCCGTGCGTGACTACGCGCATTGGCACTAGCGGTTAGGATTTACAGCTGTTCGCCCGCAGCCGTGCACCGGCTGCCCGCGACGGCCCGATCACTGGATACCTCCAAGACACTCAAGGAAAAACGGCAATGACCACTGCATATCCGGATACCCGACTGCTGATCAACAACGAATGGTGCGATGCCTCCGACGGCAAGACCATCGATGTGGTGAACCCCGCCACGGGCAAGCCCATCGGCAAGGTGGCCCACGCCACCAAGAAAGACATGGACCGTGCATTGGAGGCGGCCCAGGCTGGTTTCCTGGTCTGGCGTGCAACCCCTGCGATCGAGCGCGCCAACATCATGCGCCGTGCCGCTGGCCTGCTGCGTGAGCGTGCCGAGCAGATCGGCCGCCTGCTGACCCAGGAACAAGGCAAGCCCTTTGTTGAAGCCAAGGGTGAAGTGCTGGCCGGTGCCGGCATCATCGAATGGTTTGCCGATGAGGGCCTGCGCGTCTATGGCCGCATCGTGCCCGCCCGCGTGCCCAACGTGCAGCAGCTGGTGATCAAGGAGCCGGTTGGCCCCATCGCCGCGTTCACGCCCTGGAACTTCCCCGTCAACCAGGTGGTGCGCAAGCTGGGTGCGGCGCTGGGCACCGGCTGCTCCTTCCTGGTGAAGGCCCCAGAAGAAACCCCCGCATCGCCTGCCGCGCTGCTGCAGTGCTTTGTCGATGCCGGCCTGCCCAAGGGCGTGCTGGGTCTGCTGTTCGGCTCGCCTTCCGAGATCTCCGAGTACCTGATCCCCCACCCGATCATCCGCAAGGTCACCTTCACCGGCTCGACCGTGGTGGGCAAGCAGCTGGCCGCGCTGGCTGGCGCCCACATGAAGCGCGTGACGATGGAGCTGGGCGGCCACGCCCCGGTGATCGTCGCGGAAGACGCCGATGTGGAACTGGCCGTCAAGGCCACGGCTGCTGCCAAGTTCCGCAATGCCGGCCAGGTCTGCATCTCGCCCACCCGTTTCCTGGTGCACCGCGATGTGAAGGACGCCTTTGTCAGCGCCTTCGTCAAGCACGCAGAAAGCCTGAAGCTGGGTGATGGCCTGACGGACGGCACCACCCTGGGCCCGCTGGCCAATGCCCGCCGCCTGACCGCCATGGCCCAGGTCGTCGAAGACGCCGCTGCCAAGGGCGCCAAGGTTGCCACCGGTGGCGCACGCGTGGGCAGCGAAGGCAACTTCTTCGCACCCACCATCCTGGCCGATGTGCCGATGAACGCCTCGGTGTTCAACGACGAGCCCTTTGGCCCGATCGCCGCGATCCGCACCTTCGAAAAGCTCGAAGACGCGATCACCGAAGCCAACCGCCTGCCTTTCGGCCTGGCTGCTTACGCCTACACCCGTTCGTACAAGAACGTGCAGCTGCTGTCGAACCAGATCGAAGCGGGCATGGTCTGGATCAACCAGGCGGCCACGCCAACGGCCGAGTTCCCCTTCGGCGGCGTGAAGGACTCCGGCTACGGCAGCGAAGGCGGCCCGGAAGCCATGGAGGCTTACCTGAACTCCAAGGCAGTGTCGATCACCGCCGTGTAAAAACTGCCCAAGGGCCTGTGCGCAGGCCTTGGACACAAAAAAAGCAAGTCTGCGGACTTGCTTTTTTCTTGGGCACTACCATCAGGCCGCGCCAGATTCAGGAGGCTGCATCCGCCTCGCGCTCGCGCCGGCTGGGCAGGCCAAAGGCAATGGCACCCAGCGCCCCCTGCACCAGCGCATACACGCCATAAATCAGCCCCACGCCCACCGCCAAGGCCGCTGGCACACCAAAGGGCGCCAAGGCCGCGGCACTGGCCGCTTCACGCGTGCCCCAGCCGCCCACGCTGACCGGCAAGGCCGCCATCAGAAAAATGGGGGCCATCGCAAACGCCCAGGCGGCCAGGTCCAGATGGATACCCAGCGCCAGCCCACCCAGCGCCAGCGCTGCGGCGGACAGCAGCTGCACCAGTGCAGAAGAAACCGCTTGTATAAGCATCTGGCGGTTGAAGTCCGGCCGCGCAGCGGCCTGCAGCAAGGGCTGCAACCAGCCCGGCAGGCTGGCCGCCTGTCGCTGGCCCAACCACCACAGCAGCAGCCAGGGCAAAGCGATCCAGACGATGGTGCCCAGCAGCATCAAAACCTGCAGTGCACCTGGAGAAATACGCAACACAGGCGCCAAGGCGCTGGCGGACAGCGCCGCGCCGATGGCGCCAATGGCGCAGAGCATCCACAGGCCGCTGAAGCGGTCCAGCAGCACCGACAGCGAGGCAGCGGCCTTGCCCTGGCCGCTGCGCTGCAGCACCACGGCGCGGTAGACATCGCCGCCCACCACGGCGCCGGGCAGCAAGGCATTCAGGCCAATGGCCTGGAAATACCAGCGCAGCGCATCGAGCCAGCGCATCGGCGCGCCCAGCCACTGCGCGAGCGCCCGCCAGCGCCAGGCAGACACCACGTTCGACGCGATGGCGGCTGCCAGCCCCGCCAACAGCCAGCGCCCATCGGCCGCACGCAGCCGGTCCCAAAGGGCCGCAGGGTCGGCAAAATACGCGACGGCGCCCAGCAAAGCGGCGCCACACAAGGCCTTGATGCAGGCTTTTTGTGTACGGTTCACACCAGGGGGCGCTTAAAGACTGGGGGCGGCAGCGGACTGAACAGCTTGCGCGCGCGCGGCATAGGCATAGGTGTCCAGGCGCACCATGCGGGGGGCCTCGCCGGTCTCGTCAATCACATAGTCGTCCGCATAGTACTGGCGGCCACCGCCCGACTCATAGTAGATGCGGGTCAGCAGCTCACCGATCAGGCCGGCGGCGACAAAGGTCATGCCCATCAGCACCAGCATCACGCCAATGATCAGCAAGGGTCGGCCGCCAATGCTCTCGCCCATCAGCTTGACGATGAACAGATAGGCCAGGATCAGAAAGCCCGGTGTGGCCAGCCACAGGCCCAGGCCGCCAAAGGCATGCAGCGGGCGCTGGCGGTAGCGCATCAGGAAGACCATCAGGATCAAATCCAGAATCACGCGGAAGGTGCGGTCAATGCCGTACTTGGAGACACCCGCCGTGCGGGCGTGGTGGCGCACCGGCACTTCGGTGATGCGGGCACCGGCATCGCGCGCCAGCGACGGGATGAAGCGGTGCAGCTCGCCATAGAGGTGCACGCGGTCGATGATGTGGCGGCGGTAGGCCTTGAGCGCGCAGCCATAGTCGTGCAGTTGCACGCCGGTGGCGTTGGAGATCAAACGGTTGGCAATCTTGGACGGCAGCTTGCGCGAGATCGCAGCATCCTGGCGGTCCTTGCGCCAGCCGGAAACCATATCGACGCTCGGGTCGGTCTCCAGGCGGTTGAGCAGCAGGGGAATGTCGTCGGGCTCGTTTTGCAGGTCGGCATCCAGGGTCACCACATAGCGGCCCTGCACCCGGTCAAAACCGGCCTGCAGCGCGCTGGACTGGCCATAGTTGCGCGCCAAGATCACCGGGCGCAGCCAGGGGCGCGTGGCAGCCAGCTCCAGCAGGCGTTTGGCGCTGTCGTCCTTGGAGCCATCGTCGACGGCAATCAGCTCATAGCTCAGCGGCTGCGAGCGCATGGCCGCGTCAATCCGGTCGACCAGGGCGATCAGATTGTCGAACTCGTTGTAGATGGGGACGACGATGGAAACAGCAGGGGACATAAGGGGCACATTGCAAAAAGCCGCTCCAAGGGATGGCTGAACCGGGACCGAAAACGGTATGCGGCGCAGCCCAACCGGGGTGGGCGACTCTTCTGGCATTGGTAAAACAGCGGTCGCCTATACTACCTGATCCGCTCTTTCCTCTGCTGCTGATGCGACAGGCTGGTGCCGCGCCTTGGGGCTGCGGGCCCTGTATGCACCAGCATTTCGTGTTTCTGCCATGACCTCTGCGTCCCCCTCCACCGCCAAAGATTGGCAGTCCCAGCTCTACCGCCACCCTCTGGCCTGGGTGCTGCTGCTGGCCTGTGCGCATGTCATCTCGCGGGTGGCCATCTCGGACGGCATGAAATGGGACGAGTCCGAACAAATCCTCTGGTCCCAGCAGTTCCTGCTGGGCTACGGCGCCCAGCCGCCCGCCTATAGCTGGTTGCAATGGCTGGTGGGCCAGCTGCTGGGGCCCACGGTGCTGTCGCTGTCGCTGGTCAAGCACAGCCTGATCGTGCTCTCCTATGTGCTGGCCTGGCAAACCGGCCGCGCGCTGCTGCCGGCCAAGGGCGCCTTCTGGGTCGCCGGTGGCCTGCTGCTGATGCTGCCCTTTGGCTGGGACAGCGTGCGCGACCAGACCCACACCATCCTCGTCACCGCGATGACCTTTGGCGCCTGGTGGATGGCCTTGCGCCAGGTGCGCGCGCCAGCGCTGATCAACTTTGTCGGCCTGGGCATCTTCTGCGGCGTGGGCATGCTGGCCAAGTACAGCTTTGCGATGCTGATCGGCGTGTTTGCCGTGGCCGCCTTCAGCGTGCCCCAGGTGCGCCGGGCGCTGCTGGGCCGGGGCTGGTGGCTGGCGCCGCTGATTGGCCTGCTGATCTTTGCGCCACACGGCTACTGGCTGCTGCACCACTGGCGTGAGGCCACCACCGAGACCATCAACAAGATGGACATCTCCACCCAGGTCTCCCACCTCAAGGGCCTGGGCGCGCTGGCCAATGCCGTGTTCTCCACCCTGGGGCTGTGGCTGCTGGTCAGCCTGGCCAGCTACCGCAGCCGTTTGTGGAAAGCCGATGCGGCACCATCCCCTGCCGCAGATGCAGCCCTGCCGGAATGGCGCATCTGGGCCTGGCCGCTGCTGTGGCGCTACCTGGCGCTGGTGTTTGCGATCCTGGTGGGCATGGTGCTGGTGGGCGATGTCAGCAGCTTCAAGCAGCGCTGGGTGCTGCCGCTGACGGCCGTGGCGCCGCTGGCGCTGTATGTCTGGCGCCCGCGCCTGCTGGCCGATGGCGTGGGCCGGGGCTACACCACCACGGTGCTGGTGTTTGCGCTGATTTTCCTGACCCTGGCGACGGTACGCCCCTGGCAGTCCAACCTGCGCAAGGATCCCGACGAACTCAACCACCCCGTCGCGCAGCTGAGCGCCGCGCTGGCGGCTGCGGGCTATGACGGCAAAGGCGTCATCGTCGGCTCGGACAACATGGTCGCCGCCATGCTGCGCTCGCGCAATCCCCAGGCCTATGCCACGGCCTGCACGGCCGAGTTTGGCCGCATGGCCGACTGCCTCGCTCAGGCCCGCGCCAAGGCCGCGCAAAGCGGCAGCGGCCTGCTGTACATTGCCCGCATGGACAAGGCCACGCCCGCCTGGTGGGAGGCGGTGCTGGCCACGGCGCCCAGCACTGCCATCCAAGATCTGACCCTTCCGTTTTCCCATATGCGTGCCAGCACACCGCCCATGCACTACCAGTTTGTGTGGCTGCCCGCACCCATCTCACCATGAAACCTGTTCTCGTCACCGGCGCTGCCGGCTTTATCGGCATGCACTGCGCCTTGCGCCTGTTGGAGCGTGGCCTGCCCGTTGTCGGCATCGACAACCTCAACAGCTACTACGATGTCGCGCTCAAGCAGGCCCGGCTCGCGCAGCTGCAAAGCCATCCCCACTTCCGCTTCATCCAGCTCGATCTGGCCGACCGCGCCGGCATGGCCGCACTGTTTGATGAGGTGCAACCCCAGCGCGTGCTGCACCTGGCCGCCCAGGCCGGGGTGCGCTACTCCATCGACCAGCCCGACGACTACACGGATTCGAACCTGCTGGGCTTTGGCCATGTGTTGCAGGGCTGCCGCAAGCACCAGGTCGCGCACCTGGTCTATGCCAGCAGCTCCAGCGTCTACGGCGGCAATGCCAAGATGCCTTATGCCGAGAGCGATGCCGTCGACCACCCGATCAGCTACTACGCAGCCACCAAGAAGGCCAACGAGCTGATGGCGCACACCTACTCGCACCTCTACCAGATGCCCACCACCGGACTGCGCTTTTTCACGGTCTACGGGCCCTGGGGCCGGCCGGACATGGCCTTGTTCAAGTTCACCAAGGCCATCCTGGCGGGCGAAACCATCGACGTCTACGGCAACGGCCAGCTGGTGCGCGATTTCACCTTCATCGACGACATCGTCGAAGGCATTCTGCGTGTGCTGGACAAACCCGCCACGCCCGATGCCAGCTATGACCCTCTGCAGCCCAACCCGGGCACCAGCACCGCGCCCTACCGCATCTTCAACATCGGCAACCGCCAGCCCACCGTGCTGATGGACTACATCGCCGCGCTGGAATCCGCGCTGGGCATGCAGGCCCATAAGCGCATGCTGCCCATCCAGCCGGGCGACATGCACAGCACCTCGGCCGACACCCGGGCCTTGCAGGCCTGGGTGCAGTTCGCCCCTTCTTTCACTGTCACAGACGGAATCCAGCGCTTTGTCGACTGGTACCGCTCGTTCTACCGCGTATGAAAGTCACTGTTTTTGGAACCGGCTATGTCGGTCTTGTTCAAGGTGCCGTGCTGGCCGATGTCGGCCACCAGGTGCTCTGTGTCGATGTGGATGCGGCCAAGGTCGCTGCACTGCAGGCCGGCCAGATCCCCATCCATGAACCGGGCCTGGACAAGCTCGTCACCAGCAACCATGCCAATGGCCGGCTGCGCTTTACCACCGATGCAGCGCTGGGCGTCAGCTACAGCGAGGTGATCTTCCTGGCCGTGGGCACGCCCCCCGATGAGGACGGCAGCGCCGACCTGCAGTACGTGCTGGCCGTGGCCCGCACCATTGCCCAGCACATGAATGGCCCGCGCATCGTCATCAACAAATCCACCGTGCCGGTGGGCACGGCCGACAAGGTGCGCGCGGTGATCGCCGAGGGCCTGGCCGCACGCGGCGCCAGCTATGGCTTCGATGTGGTCTCCAACCCGGAATTCCTCAAGGAAGGCGCGGCCGTGGCAGACTGCCAGCGACCCGACCGCATCATCATCGGCACCAGCAACCCCACGTCAGAGGCGCGGCTGCGCGAGCTGTATGCGCCCTTCAACCGCAACCACGACAAGATCGTGGTGATGGATGTGCGCAGCGCCGAGCTGACCAAGTACGCCGCCAACGCCATGCTGGCCACCAAGATCAGCTTCATGAACGAGATCGCCAACCTGGCCGAGCGCCTGGGCGCCAATGTGGAAGCGGTGCGCCGCGGCATTGGCAGCGATCCGCGCATTGGCTACCACTTCATCTACCCCGGTGTGGGCTATGGCGGCAGCTGCTTTCCCAAGGATGTGAAGGCCCTGGTGCGCACCGCCGAGGAAATCGGCTTCGACCCCTTGCTGCTCAATGCCGTCGAAGCCCGCAATGAAGCCCAGCGCAACGTGCTGTTCGAGCGCATCAGCGCCTTCTATGGCGGCCAGCTGCAGGGCAAGACGATTGCGCTCTGGGGCCTGGCCTTCAAGCCCAACACCGATGACATGCGCGAGGCGCCCAGCCGCAACCTGCTGGAATCGCTGTGGGCCGCAGGCGCCCGCGTGCAGGCCTATGACCCCGTCGCGATGCAGGAAGCCCAACGCATCTATGGCGAGCGCAGCGATCTGGTGCTGGCCGCCGACCCCGAGGCCACCTTGCAGGGCGCCGACTGCCTGGCCATCGTCACCGAGTGGCAGATCTTCCGCGCGCCCGATTTTGGCCAGCTGGCCCAGAGCCTGCGCGACCGCATGATTTTTGATGGCCGCAACCTCTATGACCCGGCCTTGGTCGCCGGTCATGGCCTGGGCTATGTGTCCATCGGCCGTCAGCCGGTGCCGCGCAGCGAATAAGGCGCTTGCGGGTCAGCCATAAAAAAAGCGAGTCCCAGGACTCGCTTTTTTGCTGCAGGAGGCTGCCATCGCAACCCGCACCCCACTTATTTGTCGCCCAGCACCTGGCCGTCAAAGCGCATATCGGCGTAGGCCACGGTGCGGCTGCCTTTGGCCAAACGGTAGCCCCACCAGATCAGCAGGAACACCGGCAGGCCGATATAGGTGGCAACCACGCCGCCCCAGTCGATGTGGTCCTTCAGGAAGGCCTCGTAGTTCTGGCCCAGGGTGATGACCAGGCAGAGCACAAACGCAAAGATGGGGCCGAAGGGGAACCAGGGCGAGACATAGGGCAGCTGCGACACATCATGGCCCTGTGCCACAAAGCCCTTGCGGAAGCGGTAGTGGCTGATGGCAATGCCCAGCCAGGCAATGAAACCCGTCATGCCCGAGAGGTTGAGCAGCCAGAGGTAGACCGTCTGCGGGCTGAACAAAAAGCTGAAAAAGCACAGCCCGGCCATCACCGTGGTCGCCAGCAAGGCCATCACCGGCACGCCATGGCGCGAGAGGCGGCCAAAAATGCGCGGTGCCATGCCCTGGCAGGCCAGGGTGTAGAGCATGCGAGTGGAGGCATACATGCCCGAGTTACCGGCCGACAGCACCGAGGTCAGCACCACGGCATTCATGATGACGGCGGCCGACAGCAGGCCCGCCTTCTGGAACACCAGGGTGAAGGGGCTCACGCTGATATCGCCGATGTCATTGCGCAGCAGGTGCGGGTCGGTGTAGCTGACCAGCGAGCCGATCACCGCAATCGCCAGCACATAGAACAGCAGGATGCGCCAGAACACCTGGCGCACCGCGCGCGGAATGTTCTTCGCGGGGTTCTCGGATTCAGCTGCCGCAATGCCGATCAGCTCGGTGCCCTGGAAGGAAAAGCCCACGATCATCGCCACACCGATCAAGGCCGCAAAGCCACCGGCAAAGGGCGCATCGGCCACCTGCCAGTTGGCGATGGCACCCCAGACACCGTCAGTGGGCCCGCCCTTCAGGATGCCAAAAATCATCGACACACCCAGCGCAATGAAGACCAGCACCGTCGTCACCTTGATCGCGGCAAACCAGTACTCGGCCTCGCCAAAGCCGCGCACCGAGATGGCATTGAGGGCCACCATCAGCAGCAGGAACAGCGCGCTCCACCAGTAGCCCGGCACATCGGGGAACCAGTAGGCCATCACCAGCTGCGAGGCCACCAGGTCGACCGCAATCGTGATCGCCCAGTTGTACCAGTAGTTCCAGCCCAGCGCGAAGCCAAAGCCCTCGTCCACATAGCGCGCGCCATAGGTGGCGAACGAGCCCGACACCGGCATGAAGGCCGCCAGCTCGCCCAGGCTGGTCATCAGAAAGTAGACCATCAGGCCGATGACGCCATAGGCCAGCAGCGCGCCGCCGGGGCCCGCCTGTGCAATGGTGGCACCCGATGCCACAAACAGCCCCGTGCCGATGGAGCCACCAATGGCGATCATCGACAAATGGCGTGCCTTGAGATCACGGCGCAGTTCATTGACTGGCGCGGAAGAAGATGGAGACCCAGAACCCGGCATAAACAAAAAAGCATGGCCGCAAGCGCCATGCCGACAATGACAAGGCCGCCATTATCGGGTTTTCCCCTGGCCTGCGGTCGTGGCCGCCCACAATTCCGCAACAGGGCTTGTGTTTCCAGCTAGCTGGCCAAGTCTCAGGTCAGGGTCAAGGTCTGGCTGATCGACCATTGCTGGCCCGGCGCCAGCTGCACCGGCGCGTCGATGCTCGCAGCCTCCACGCAGAGCATCTGGCGCCAGCCGTCATCGGGCATATCGGCCAAGCTGTGGCTCAGCTGCAGGCCCGGGTTCCAGACCACGATCTCGCTGGCCGTACTGCTGTGGACAATCTCCATCCGACGACCATCTGGCAGATCGGGCTGCTCAAGCTGCAGCACCTTGCCCGCTGCACCCGGTGTGGAGAACACCCGGTCAAAGCCCGGCTCGGTGGTCGCGGCAAAGCCCACATCGCCGGGCGGTTGCACAAAGCGGGTATCGGCCAGTGCATCCCAGCAGGCCAGGCCCTGGAGGCCGGACAAGCGGGTTTGCGCCACATCGTCCACCTGCAGGTAGCTGTGCAGCGCGCAGGTCATCGACCAAGGTACCTGGTCGGTGTTCTGTACATCGAGGCGAATCGACAGGCTGCCCGCCTGCACGGCAATATGCAGCCGGGCATCGAAGGCATGGGGCCAGAAGGCCCGCGTGGCCTCGCTGTCCCTCAGCTGCATGACGATACCGCCCTCATCGGCCTCCAGCATCTGCCAGGGCAGGTTGCGCGCAATGCCATGCTTGGGCAAAGGCCCGCGCACATTGAACTGCGGAAAGCAGACCGGCACGCCGCCGCGAATGGCAGCCTGGCCATCGCGCTGGCTGGCGGGGCTCAGGTAGAGGTGCTCGCGGCCATCAGCGGTCTTCCAGGACAGCAGCTGCGCGCCCTGCTCCGCCACCACAGCCGACGAGCCATCGGCCCACTGGGCACACCAGGCCGGAAAGCCTTCGTAGCTGATTCGGGTCCACGCATGCGCCATCTTTTTTGCTCCTCTGAATGCAGCCATTGTGACATTGGCAGCAGCCCTGGCTGCCGCTGGCGAGCGATACAGCGGACAGCAAAAAGGACAGCCGTAGCTGTCCTTGGTAGATGCCATATTGAAGCCAGTGCCCAGCCGCAGCCGGGCACGCTGGCTATCAATATTCCCAGAAAATGCGCTGGATTTCCTTGGGGTCGTTGGTCTTGGTCAGTGCCAAAGCTGCCAGCAGGCGGGCTTTCTCCGGACGCAGGTCATGCGCGACCACCCAGTCGTACTTGTCATCCGGCTGCTCTGCATTGCGCAGCACAAAGCCATAAGGCACGCGTGCCGAGCGGATCACCTGCACGCCCTTGCTGCGCGCTTCCTGCAGTGCGGGAACGATGCGGTCTGCCACCGAGCCATTGCCGGTGCCGGCATGCACGATCGCCTTCGCGCCGGTGCCGACGAAGGCATCAATCGCGGTGCGCGGCACATTGCCGTAGCTGTAGACCACTTCCACCGCAGGCAGGCTGGAGATGGTGTCGATGTTGAACTCCGACTGCATCGTGTGGCGCTTGATCGGTGCACGGAACCAGTAGTTCTTGCCTTCCACCACCATGCCCAGCGGTCCCCACTGGCTTTGGAAGGCATTGGTCTTGATGTTCACATCCTTGTTCACATCACGTGCGGTCTGGATCTCGTCGTTCATCGTCACGACCACGCCCTTGCCTTCGGCATCCTTGGAGGCGGCGACGCTCACGGCATTGACCAGGTTCAAAGCGCCATCGGCCGACAGCGCGGTGCCTGGGCGCATCGAGCCCACCACCACGATGGGCTTGTTGGTGTGCACCGTCAGGCTCAGGAAGTAGGCCGTCTCGGCCAGGGTGTCGGTGCCGTGGGTGATGACCACGCCATCCACATCCGGCTGCTTGACCAGCGCGGAGACGCGCTTGGCCAGCACCAGCAGGATGTCATTGGTGAAGCTCTCGGATGCAATCTGGAAGACCTGCTCACCGCGCACCTGGGCCACCTTGGACAGCTCAGGCAGGCCTGCCAGCAGCTTGTCCACCGGCACCTTGGCGGCGCTGTAGGTGGCGCTGTTCATCGCCGATGCACCGGCGCCGGCAATCGTGCCGCCAGTGGCCAGCACGACCACATTGCGCATGCCTTGCTGCGCCACCTGGGGCGCAGCCGCTGGGGCTGCTGCAGGTGCGGCGGCTACGGCGGGGGCCGCGGCTGAGGCTTGGGTCTTTTGGGGGCCGCTGGCGCAAGCGCCCAGGCTCAGGGTGACCGCCAGGGTCACGGCGCTCAGTGCGGGAAGCCTCCAGCGGGCCGCTTGGGACACCGGCAGGATTGTTGTCGATTTGTTTGGCATCAGTAGCACCTCGTGTCAAAAGCCGCTATCTTAGAAACTGTGTGCGAGCCGCGCATTGGTGAACACACCTATGGTTTTTTGCAAGCCCATAGGCTGCAAGATTGACGCCCAGGTGACGATCCGCCGACACAAAGACACATACATATTCAGGGCTATGTGGGCCGGCCGCCAAGGGGGTGACCGAGCCCGCTAGACTTGCCGGATCGGGGTTGTTACCACTGTTAATATCAACAGCTGCTTACCATGCAGCACCAAGAAAGCGCCGACCCAGCGCCCCCCGCCCCATTGCAGGAGATCAGTGCATGTTTTCGTTTTTCGAGCGGCGGGTGCCGCCCTACCCCCATGCCGAGCCCCAGGTTCCGCCCAAGGGGTTTTTTGCTTTCATGTGGGCCTGTACGCAGGGTATGCGTGGCTGGATTGGCCTGCTCACGGCCACCTCGGCGCTGCTCGCCGTCTATGAGGCCATGCTGTTTGCGGTGATGGGCCATGTGGTTGACTGGCTGGCAACCATGTCGCCCAACAACTTCTGGGCCGAGCAAGGCAGCACCGTGCTGGGCATCGTCGGCGTGCTGCTGGGCAGCGTGCTGCTGCTGGGCCTGCACACCCAGGTGATGCACCAGGTGCTGGCCATCAACTTTCCGATGCGCCTGCGCTGGGTCTTCCACCGGCTGATGCTGGGCCAGAGCATGTCCTTCTACGCCGACGAGTTTGCCGGCCGCATTACCACCAAGATCATGCAGACGGCGCTGTCCGTGCGTGAAGTAGTGTTCATGATCGTCGATGTGCTGGTGGGCGTGAGCGTCTACATGATCGGTATCCTGATCCTGGCGGCCAGCTTTGAGTGGCGGCTGATGATCCCTTTCCTGCTGTGGCTGCTGGCCTATATCGGCGCCTGCTTCTTCTTTGTGCCGCGCCTGGGCAAGATCGGCAAGGCCCAGGCCGATGCGCGCTCGATGATGACCGGCCGCGTGACCGACGCCTATACCAATATCGCCACCGTCAAGCTGTTTGCCCACACCAAGCGCGAGGCCGAATACGCCCGCAGCGCGATGGAGGCCTTCAAGCAGACCGGCCATGCGCAGATGCGCCTGGTGAGCCTGTTCGAGATCACCAACCACCTGATGATCACGATGCTGTTGCTGGGCGCATCGGGCACCGCGCTTTACCTGTGGATGAATGGCCAGGCCAGCGCCGGCGTGGTGGCGGCTGTGATCGCCATGGCCCTGCGCCTGATGGGCTATTCGCACTGGGTGATGTGGCAGATGACAGGCCTGTTTGAAAACGTCGGCACCATCCAGGACGGCATCAACACCTTGACCAAGCCGCGCAGCATCGTCGATGCCAGCGGTGCCAAGCCCCTGGTGGTGCAGCAAGGCCGTATCGAGTTCGACAACGTCAGCTTTGCCTACAAGGATGCCGGCCGCCCGGTCATCGACCAGCTCAACCTGACCATCAACCCCGGCGAACGCATTGGCCTGATTGGCCGCTCGGGCGCCGGCAAGTCGACCCTGGTCAACCTGCTGCTGCGCTTCCATGACCTGGCCGGTGGCCAGATCCGTATCGATGGCCAGGACATCTCCCAGGTCACGCAGGACAGCCTGCGCAGCAACATCGGCATGGTGACGCAAGATACCTCCTTGCTGCACCGCTCGATGCGCGACAACATCCTCTACGGCCGCCCCGACGCGAGCGAGGAAGACATGCGCCGCGCCACCGAGCGCGCCGAGGCCTCGGACTTCATCGCCACCTTGAGCGACCGTTTTGGCCGCACCGGCTACGACGCCCAGGTGGGCGAGCGCGGCGTCAAGCTCTCGGGCGGCCAGCGCCAGCGCGTGGCCATTGCCCGCGTGATGCTCAAGGATGCGCCCATCCTGCTGCTCGACGAAGCCACCAGCGCGCTGGACAGCGAGGTCGAAGCGGCCATCCAGGAAAGCCTGGACAGCCTCATGCATGGCAAGACCGTGATCGCCATCGCGCACCGCCTGTCCACCATCGCTGCGATGGACCGCTTGATCGTCATGGACAAGGGCCAGATCATCGAGCAAGGCTCGCACCAGCAACTGCTGGCGCAAGGTGGCATCTACGCCAAACTCTGGGCCCACCAGAGCGGCGGCTTCCTTGCCGAGCCAGTGGATGGACCTCTGTAAATCTGCATATGGCCATTGAACTGAAAAAGGACGTGCACGAGCGTGCCGTCCAATCCATCGAACGCTACTTTGAGCAGACCCAGGGCGAGCGCATCGGCAATATGACGGCCGCCGCGCTGCTGGACTTCTTTTTGAAGGAAATCGGCCCCAGCCTTTACAACCAGGGCGTGGCCGATGCCCAGGCCCGCCTGCATGAGCGCCTGCAGGAGCTGGACTATGAGGTCCATGAGGACGAGTTTGGCTATTGGAACAAGGCCAGCGGCAAGCGAGAATCACGGGGCTAGTCCCCTCCAGGAGCACCACGATGTTTGCGATGCCTTCCGATTCCGATGTCAGCGCCGCCGCGGTGCAGCGGCTGGTGGGCTTCTATGAGTCGCTCGCGCCCGAGAACCTCGCGCAGCTGGGCGACTATTACGCTGCAGACGCCTTTTTCAAGGATCCCTTCAACGAGGTGCGCGGCATCGCGGACATCCGCGCCATCTTTGAACACATGTTCACAGCCTTGCATGAGCCCCGTTTCATCGTCACCCAGCAGCTGGTGCAGGGCGATCGCGCGGCGCTGGAGTGGGAGTTTCGCTTTCGCTTTCAGCGCTGGAACGCGCAAGCGCCCCAGTGCATCTACGGCGCCTCGTTGCTGCACATCGATGCCGTCGGTCGCGTGGCCCATCACCGCGACTACTGGGATGCGGCAGAAGAGCTGTACGAAAAATTACCGGCAATTGGCGTCTTGATGCGCTGGCTGCGGCGCAACGCCTCGGTCAAGCGCTAGCACGCGCAAGCGCCCCAGTGTATCTACGACACCTCGTTGCTGCGCATCGATACCCAAGGACGAGGGCCCATCACCGCGACGACTGGGACGCGGCAGAAGAGCTGTACGAGAAATTACCGGCGATTGGCGTCTTGATGCGCTGGCTGCGGCGCAACGCCTCGGTCAAGCGATAGCTGCCGCAGGGCCGACCAGGCCATTAAAGGTGGTGCCCGTCACCCAGTCGATGATCTGGTCATCGGTGTACTGGCCCGATTCCTTGAGCAGGCCCAGCACCGGGTCGCAGGCACGTGCAAACAAGGTGTAGAGCACCAGCTCGGCCGGCAAGGCCGCTGGCAGCTGGTCGCTGGTCTGGGCCTGGGTGATCCAGGTGCTCAGCCGGTTGCTCAGCGCAATCAGCCGGTCCATATAGGCATCGTTGGACTGCAGCGAGGCGCTGAGGTTGGAGTTTTGCGCCGGCAGCGAGGGCATCTGCCCTTCCAGCTGGGTGCGCATGGCCCAGCCCACCACCGCCTTCAACTGCGCCAGTGCCGCGATGGGCTGGCCGGCTTCGGCCGCCTCATCGGCAGCGTTGCGCAAGCCATCGACAAAGGCCAGGGCGCGGTCCAGCACCCCGACCATGGCGGCGCCGGCCAATTCTTCCTTCGACGTGAACAGCTTGTAGAGGCTGGCCTTGGCCATGCCCGCCTCCGCCGCCACCTCGTCGACGGTCATGGCGTCGTAGCCCTTGGTCGCGAGCAGGCGGTTTACCGCCGTCACGATGGCCTCTTCACGCACACGCTGTATTTGTTCCTTGATGGCAGACCGAGCATTCATGCCGCCATTTTATGACGTCGCAGGTCATAAAAAAACTAAATGGTGCATTTTTGACATTCGTGGTTTATAGTGTGAACTCATCAGTTCAACAATTGATCTTAAAGGTTCAAACGTTTGGCTGTTGCATCTACAGGGGGTCCTTTCATGCAACGCATCGCTGTCATCGGATCGGGGATTTCTGGGCTGGCCGCTGCTACCCACCTGGCCGGCTCGCAGACTTCGCACCGGGTCTGCCTGTTGGAGGGCGGCAGCCATTTCGGCGGCCATGCCAACACGGTGGACCTGAGTCTGGATGGCATCACGCATGGCGTGGACACCGGCTTTCTGGTGTTCAACCACCGCACCTACCCCTTGCTGACCCAGCTCTTCCAAGACCTGCAGGTCGATACGGTGGCCTCCGAGATGTCGTTCTCCGTCCAGGTGCCCGCTGCCAACGGGGCATCTGCGCTGGAATGGAGTGGCCGCTCCCTGGGCAGCGTGTTTGCCCAAAAACGCAACCTGCTGCGCCCGCGCTTCTGGGGCATGCTGCGCGACATCGCCCGCTTCAACCAGCTGACCACCGAGATCGCCGAGCGCCAGGCCGAGGCGGAGATGACGGCCTCGATCGCTGCATTCTTGGATCAGCACCGCTTCTCTGCCGCGTTCCGCAGCGACTACCTGCTGCCGATGCTGGGCTGCATCTGGTCTTGCCCCACAGACCAGATGCTGCACTTCCCCATCGCCACGATGATTCGCTTCTGCCACAACCACGGCCTGATCCAGGTGCGCGACCGGCCGCAGTGGTACAGCGTGCGCGGCGGCTCACGCCAGTATGTGCGCCGCCTGCTGGCCCGCTTAACGCAGGATGGCCGCCACGAAGCGCGCCTGAACACGCCGGTGCTCGGCCTGCAGCGCCATCCGCAGGGCGTGATGGTGCAGATGGCGCAGGGCGCCGAATGGTTTGACGCGGTGGTTCTGGCCTGCCACAGCGACCAGGCCTTGCAGCTGCTGGGCGATGGTGCGACGGCCGCAGAGCGCGCGGTGCTCGGCAGCATCCGCTACCAGCCCAACGAGGCGGTCCTGCACACCGACAGCAGCGTGCTGCCCCAGCGCCAGGCGGCCTGGGCCGCATGGAACTACGAGCGCGCCGCCGCATCCAGCACCGAGCAAGCGGGCGTCTGCCTGCACTACCTGATCAACCAGCTCCAGCCCCTGCCCTGGCAGCAGCCGGTGCTGGTGTCGCTCAACCCGGCGCGGCCGATTGCCGCAGACCAGGTGCATTCCCGCATCCAGTACAGCCACCCGGTGTTTGACCAGGCGGCCATCTTGGCCCAGCGCCAGCTGCCCCAACTGCAGGGCCAGCTGAGCACCTGGTACTGCGGCGCCTGGTGCGGCTACGGCTTCCATGAGGACGGGCTGCGCTCCGGCCTGGCTGCTGCTGAGAGCCTGTGCCAGTCGCTGGCCGGCACAGCGCCAGCCCTGCAAGCGCCTGCGCTCGAGGAGGCCGCATGAGCAACCGCTCGCTGATCGGCTTTGGCCACATCTGGCACCAGCGCTTGCGCCCGGTGGTGCATGCCTTCCGCTACCCCGGGTATTTCCTGCTGCTGCCTTTGCGCAGCTTGCGTGACCAGCCCGATGCGCTGCTGCGCCGCAACCGGCGCGCCGCGATCAGCTTTTATGACCGCGACCACGGCGACGGCAGCGCGGACTGCCTGGCCTGGTTTGACCAGCTGCTGCAGCAAGAAGGCATCAAGGATGCGGTCGGCGAGGTCTGGCTGCACACCTTCCCCCGCGTGCTGGGCTATGCCTTCAAGCCGGTCAGCTTCTGGTATGCGCACCGCGCCGATGGTTCGCTGGCAGCGGTGTTGGCCGAGGTCAACAACACCTTTGGCGAACGCCATGCCTACCTGCTGGCCGGGCCCGATCTGGCCTGGGGCACGGAGCAGGTGGCGGCCAAGTGCTTCCATGTATCGCCGTTTTGTACGGTCCAGGGTGAGTACCGCTTCCGCTTTGTGCGCAGCGACAACCGCAACCTCGTGCAGGTCGATCTGCATGACGAGGCCGGCCCACTGCTGCGCACCGGCGTCGCAGGCACGCTCCAGCCCTTGACCCCTGCCAGCGTGCGGCGCGCATTCTGGGGCATCCCCTTGATGACCTGGGGCGTCGTGCTCCGCATCCACTGGCAGGCGCTGCGCCTCTGGTTCAAACGCCTGCCTTTCCACCGCAAACCCACCGAGCCCAAGCGCTTCGTCACACGATGAACTCCACCACTGCATCCCTGCCGAGCCCGTCCGCCCAAGCTGGACGCTCCATCCCCCGCAGCGCGCGCCAGGTGCTGCAGCTGCTGGAACAACTGCCCTGCGGCCAGCTGGACCTGCAACTGCCCGATGGGAAACTGCGGCACTTCAGCCAACAGCCCGCAGCGCAGGCCGATGCACGCTGTGCCATCCAGGATTGGGAGGCGCTGGAGCGCGTGCAGCGCTCGGGCGATATCGGCCTGGCCGAAGGCTATATCGACGGCCAGTGGGACAGCCACGATCTGACCGCGCTGCTGCGCCTGTGCATCGCCAACCGAGACCACATGGAGAGCCTCGTGTATGGCCACTGGTGGGGCCGGCTGGGCTTCCGCCTGCGCCACCTGCTCAACCGCAACACCCGCTCGGGAAGTGCCCGCAACATCCATGCCCACTATGACCTGGGCAATGATTTCTACCGCCTGTTCCTAGACCCGAGCATGAACTACAGCGCGGCCTGGTTCGAGGGGCGCAGCGGCACTGCGCTGGCACAGGCCGATCTGCGGCAGGCCCAGCAGGCCAAGATGCGCCGGGCCTTGCAAGAGACCGGGCTGCAGCCCGGCCAGCGCCTGCTGGAGATTGGCTGCGGCTGGGGCGCTCTGGCCCAGACCGCCGCCACCGAGTTTGGCGCCCAGGTGACCGGGGTGACCTTGTCGCGCGAACAGCGCCAATGGGGCCTGGAGCGCATTGCGCAAGCGGGGCTGCAAGCCCAGGTCGATCTGCGCTACCAGGACTACCGCGATCTGGCGGCCCAGCACCAGTCGCAGCCCTTTGATGCCATCGTGTCCATCGAGATGTTTGAAGCGGTGGGCCAGGAGTACTGGCAGAGCTATTTCCAGTCGCTGCGCCAGTGCCTCAAGCCCGGTGGCTATGCCTGCGTGCAATCCATCACCTTGCGCGATGACCTGTTTGCGCGCTACCTGCGCTCCACCGATTTCATCCAGCAGTACATCTTCCCCGGCGGCTTGCTGCCCAGCGTCCCGGCCTTTGAGCGCGAAGCGCGCCGCGCCGGCTTGACGGTGGAGAAGAAGCTGCACTTTGGCAGCGACTATGCCGAAACGCTGCGGCGCTGGCGCCAGGCCTTTGAGCAGCAGATCGATGCCATCCGCGCGCAGGGCTTTGATGAACGCTTTTTGCGCATCTGGCGCTTCTACCTTGCCTACTGCGAGGCCTCGTTCGACATGGGCAACACCGATGTGGTCCAGTTCACGTTGCGCAGGCCCGACCATGCCTGACCTCCGCCGACGCCAAGCCCTGGGCTGGGGCGCCAGCCTTCTTGCTCTTTCCATGACTGCCATGACCCACGACCTCCTCGCCGCCACTCCTGCCATCCCTGCCGAGCTGGGCAGCACCTTGCCGGGCGCGCGCCTGGTCGGCACCGGTGTGCTGCGGTTCTTTGGGCTGCGGGTGTATGAGGCGCGCCTGTGGGCCGCTGCCGGCTTCAACCCGCTGGACTACGCACGCCAGCCCTTTGCGCTGGAGCTGGTCTATGACCGCAAGCTGGAGGGCGAGGCCATTGCGGAGCGCTCCATCGCCGAGATGCGCCGCGTTGCGCCCTTCTCCGAGGAGCAGGGCCGCCAGTGGCTGCGCATGATGAAGCAGGCCTTTCCCGATGTGGTGGCGCAGGACCGCCTGCTGGGCCTGAACGACGGCACAGGCAAGGTCGTTTTTCTGTACAACGGGCGCGAGACCGCCACCATTGACGATGCGCTGTATGCGCGCCTGTTCTTTGGCATCTGGCTGTCGGAGCAAACCAGCGCACCGGCGCTGCGCGCCGCGCTGCTGGGCCAGGGCTGAGGACGGTCCGCCATGAACGCCATCCCGGTTCAGCAAGCGCTTTCTTGGCGCACAGGGCTGGCCTATGGCGCGCTGGCGGCACCGCTGGCCTTTGTATCGCTGCCTCTATACGTGACCCTGCCCCACTACTATGCGGCCGTGGCCGGCGCGCCGCTGGCCGGCCTGGGCGCTGTGCTGCTCGCCACCCGGGCCTTTGATGCGCTGCTGGACCCGGCGCTGGGCCGCCTGGCGGACCGCCTGCTGCAGCGCGGGCGGCATGCTGCCTGGCTGGTGGCGGCGCTGGGCAGTCTGGCCATGGCCTTGGGGTTTTTTGCGCTCTGGCACCCGCCCACCAGCAACCCGTTCCAGATGCTGGGCTGGCTCGCCGCCTGCCTGCTGCTGAGCACGGTGGCCTACAGCGCGGTCGCCATCCTGCACCAGACCTGGGGCACCCGCTGGGGTGGCCAGGCTGCCTGGCGCACGCAGGTGACGGCCTGGCGCGAGGGCGCCACCTTGCTGGGCGTGCTCGTTGCCAGTGTGCTGCCCAGCCTGCTGGGCATGGATGCGACCAGTGCCGTGCTGCTGGCCGCGCTGGGCCTGGGTTTGCTGGGCTTGTACCGGCTGCGCGATCCGCTCGCTGACGCTGCGCATGCCGGCGTACTGGCCACGCAGCGTGATGCCCTGCCCCAGGCCGCGCCCTGGCGCGATGCCGCGTTTCGCCGGCTGCTGTCGGTCTTCATGCTCAACGGCATTGCCGCGGCAATACCGGCCACGCTCTTGCCCTTCTTTGTCGTAGACCGGCTCCAGGCGCCCGAGCTGCTGCCGCTGTTCTTGCTGTGCTACTTCGCCGCTGCGGCACTTGGCCTGCCGCTGTGGGTCAAAGCGGTGGCCCGCTGGGGCCTGGCGCCCAGCTGGCGCGCCGGCATGCTGGCTAGCGTCATCGCCTTTTTCTCCGCATCCTTGCTGGGCGCGGGGGATGCCTGGGCCTTTGCGGCCATCTGCATCGCCAGCGGCCTGGCGCTGGGCGCCGACCTGGCGGTGCCCGGCGCGCTGCTTACCGGTGTGATCCACGAATCGGGCCATGGGGGATCCGGCGACGGGCGCTACCTGGGCTGGTGGGCCTGTGCCACCAAGCTCAACCTGGCCCTTGCCGCCGGGCTCTGCCTGCCGCTGCTCGCCGTTGCCGGCTACCACAGCGGCAGCACCGACACCGCCGGTCTGCAGGCGCTGGCCTGGGCCTATGGCGGCCTGCCCTGCCTGCTCAAGCTATTGGCCCTGGCTTCTCTCTGGCGCGCTGAGCGCCTGCAACCCTCCTGGAGGTAACGATGACATCCACGCCAAGCACCCACCGCTTCATCACCCTGCGGCGCGCCGGAATCGGCCTGGCCCTGGTCGGCACGCTGGCGCTGCTCAGCGCCTGCGCCAGCCCCTCGGTCGAGGACTATGCCCAGGAGCGCCCGGCGCTGGACCTGCGCCAGTATTTCAACGGCCCGCTCACGGCGCATGGGATGTTCACCGACCGCCAGGGCAAGGTGGTCAAGCGCTTTACCGTGCAGATGACCGGCAAGTGGACCGGCAATGAGGGCGTGCTGGAAGAGCACTTTGTCTACAGCGATGGCACGACGCAGGAACGCACCTGGCACATCCAGTACCTGGGTGAGGGCCGCTACAGCGGCCAGGCGGGGGATGTCGTCGGCCCTGCCACGGGCCAGGCCGCCGGCAACGCGCTGCACTGGAACTATGTGCTGGCCTTGCCGGTGAACGGCCGGGTCTGGAATGTGCGAATGGACGACTGGATGTACCTGATGGACGGGCGCACCATGCTCAACCGCACAGCGATGAGCAAGTTCGGCATCCACCTGGGCGATCTGACCATCTCCTTCACCAAGGGGTCGGAGTAATGTCGCTGCTGCAAGCCCAGCTCAATCCGCCGATGGCCGATTGGCAAGGCCAGTCGGTGTGGATCATCGGCGCCTCCACCGGCATTGGCCGGGCCACCGCTGAGGCACTGCAAGCCCGGGGCGCACGCGTCATCGTATCGGCCCGGGATGTTGCTGCGCTGCAGGACTTTGCCAGCGGCCGCCCAGGCTGCCTGGCACTAGCGCTGGATGTGAGCCAGCCCGACACCGTGGCCGCTGCCGCGCAAGCGGTACACACCGCCCTGGGTGCTGCGCCCGACCTGGTGCTGTACTGCGCAGGCCACTACCGGCCGCTGCGCGCCACCGCCTTTGACCTGCCCGAGATGCAGAAACACCTGGCCGTCAACTATGTCGGTGTACTGCAGGTGCTGGACGCCATCCTCCCGATGCTGCTGCAAGCGGGCCGAGGCCATATCGCGCTGGTCGGCAGCGTCGCCGGCTACCGGGGGCTGCCGATGTCGCTCGCCTATGGCCCCACCAAGGCCGCACTCAACAACCTGGCAGAAAACCTCTACCTGGATCTGCACCCCAGAGGGCTGGGCGTGTCCATCATCAACCCCGGCTTTGTCGAGACCCCCTTGACTGCCCAGAACAGCTTCCGCATGCCCGCACTGATCAGCCCCGCCGAAGCCGCACAGCACATGTTGCAAGGCTGGGCGCGCGGACAGTTCGAGATGAACTTCCCCCGCCGCTTTACCCGCTGGATGCGCCTGCTGCGCTGCCTGCCCGACCGCTGGTACTTTGCCAGCGTGCGGCGGATTACCAAGGCTTGATGCGGGGTCCGGGATGACACCGGCACGTAATGCGCGCCCATTGCCGGAGGCCCAACAGTGGGCCAGTCTGACCCCAGGCTTGTTCATCCACTTCTCCCGTTTGGCCCTGCCCTAGACACAAAAGGAAATCTACGATGCCTTTCTCCACAAGTGCTCTCATCCGCGCCACGGCCATGGCGCTGCTCATCACTGGCTCCGCAGTCGCGCTGCCCGGTTGCGCCGTTTCCGTCCCCCACGGTGTTCAGCCGGTCAGCAACTTTGACGCCAGCAAGTACATGGGTACCTGGTATGAGCTGGCACGCATTGACCACCGTTTTGAAAAAGGCCTGACCCAGGTGACCGCTACCTACAGCCTGAATAGCGATGGCAGCGTGACCGTGCTGAACCGTGGCTATGACGCTGCCAAGCAGAAGTGGCGCGAGTCGGAAGGCAAGGCACACTTCCTCGGACAGGCCGATAAGGCTGCGTTGAAAGTCTCGTTCTTCGGTCCCTTCTACGGCGGCTACAACGTGGTCAGCCTTGATGACCAGTACCACACCGCCTTGGTCATCGGCAGCAGCCTGGACTACATGTGGATTCTGTCTCGCAGCAAGAACATTCCGGAGACTCAGCGGCAAGCCCTACTGGAGAAAGCGCAGACTTTGGGTATCGATTTGGCTAAGGTGATACGGGTCGAGCAGTAACCCTGCTTGGATGGATGGCCCCCATACCTAGGCGCCCAAAAAAAAACGCAGCCACCCAGGCTGCGTTTTCACATTCAAAGCGCCACACGCCCCCGCCCAAGCAGCGGCGTGCGAGCTTCTCTATCAGCAGTCGCCCACGCGCTTGCTGGTCACCGTGGTGGTCATGCCCTGGCCGGCCATGTCCATCTTGCTGGTGACGGTGTTCTCGGTGGGCGAGACGTAGACGGCTTCGAGGTCCATGCTCATCTTGCCGTCGCCGCAGCTGAAGTGCATCGATTCCTTGTTGCCATCGGTCTTCACGTCGGCGGGGCTGCAGCCTGGCATGCTCTTGAGTTGCGAATCGGCCAGCGATTGCAGGGTCTTGCCAGCCATTTCTGGAGTGATGCACATCTCTTGCACCAGCTTGCCGCCTTCGATCTTCGCGTTGTCCAGGTTGGCGGCCTTCTTTTGCTCAGGCGACATGGTCTTGAGGGCCTGCTCCACACCGGTCAGGGCCTGCTGGCCCATGGGGCCGCTCATCTCGGTGGTGGCCTGCCACTTGCCGGGCTGCACCTTTTGTGCGGCAGCGGCGGGCGCTGGCGCTGGCGCGGGGGCCGGTGCCGGTGCTGCTGCAGGCGCTGGGGCCGGGGCGGCGGCAGCCGGTGGGCTGCTGGGGGTTTCTTCCTTCTTGCTGCAACCCATCAAACCGGCACAGACGACCACGGCGGCTACTGCGATTCCTGTTAGTTTTTCCATTTTTTCTCTCCTCGTTGCGGCACGGCATCGGCATGCAGCGTGCTACGCCTTGCCCTCCCTATGAGCACAAGCGCGTGGCCGCAGTGTATCGATCTAAGACGTAGAAATGGTTACCAATTGCGTTCCCAACCCAGTTCCATCGGGTCCGCAAAACATGGCAACACATGCGCTTCCGCCCACTCAGCGGGCTGGGCGACTGCAGTAGTAAAGAATGTAAACAAGCTTAAAATACCGCGAATAATTCTTATTCATAACTTCCCATGCGCTCCACTTTCAGCTGGACCCTGGCCCTGCTGGCCGGTTTGCTCAGCGGCCCTGCCTTTGCCCAAACGCCCGCTGCGGCGCCTGCAGCCACTACCGCTGCCCCCCAAGCCCAAGCCACCGATGCCCGCCAGCTCTGGCAGCTGCTGGACTATGTCGCCGTCGACTACGGCGGCGCGGTCGAGAACGGCCAGATCGCCAGCGAAGGCGAATATGCCGAGATGCTGGACTTCAGCGCCAATGCCTTGCAGCAGGCCCAGGCGCTGCCTGCCCATGCCGACAAGGCCCGGGTTGTGGCACTGGCTGGGCAGTTGCGCGCGGCGGTGCAAGCCAAGGCAGCGGCCGATGACGTAGCCCAGCTGGCCCACCAGGCGGCCCAGTTGCTGGTGGCGGCCTACCCGATGCCAGTGGCACCGGCCAAGGCTCCCGATATAACAAAAGGCTCTCAACTCTTTCAACAAATCTGTGCGAGCTGCCATGGCGCAAGCGGCGGTGGCGATGGCCCGGCGGCACAAGGACTGGATCCGCAGCCGATTGCCTTCAGCGATGCCCAGCGTGCCAATGCCCGCAGCCTGATGGCCTTGTACCAGGTGACCTCGCAAGGCGTGGAAGGCACCTCGATGGTGTCCTTTGGCGCGTTGCCCGAGGACGACCGCTGGGCGCTGGCCTATTTTGTCGGTGGCCTGTCGTACAACGACGAACTGCGCGCCACCGGCAAGGCGCTGTGGCAGAGCGATGCGGGCCTGCGCGCACGCTTTGGCGACCTGGCCGCCCTCAGCACCACCACCGCGCAAAGCCTGACCCCGGCCATGCCGATCGAACAGGCCCGCGCGGTGCTTGCCTATCTGCGCGCCAACCCCGAGGTCATCAGCGAAGGCAAGGCCACTGGCGTGGCCCTGTCGCGCCAGCGCCTGGCGCAAAGCCTGCTGGCACTCAAGGCGGGCGACCGCAACCAGGCGATGAAGCTGGCCCTGTCTGCCTACCTGGACGGCTTTGAGCCGCTGGAGCCGACGATTGCTGCGCGCAACAAGGCCTTGATGACCCAGGTCGAATCGGCCATGGTGCAGTACCGCGCTACGGTGGCCAGCGGCAGCTTGCCAGAGGCCGAGGCCGCCGCACAGCAGCTGCAGACCATGTTTGGCCAGGTCGAGGCCGAGCTGAACGCCGGCGCCTCCGACGCCACCGCCACCTTTGTTGGCGCACTCACCATCTTGCTGCGCGAAGGGCTGGAGGCCTTGCTGATCGTCATCGGCATGGTGGCGCTGCTGCGCAAGGCCGGCCGCCAGGATGCGCTGCGCTATGTGCATGCGGGCTGGAGCTCGGCCCTGGTGGCAGGCGGCCTGACCTGGGCCGTGGCCACCTACCTGGTCGAGATCAGCGGCGCCAGCCGCGAGGTGACCGAGGGCCTGGGCTCCGTGCTGGCCGCCCTGGTGCTGCTGAGCGTGGGCTTGTGGATGCACAGCAAGAGCAGCGCTGGCCGCTGGCAAGCCTATTTGAGCGAAAAGCTCTCGGCCAGCATGGGCCAGGGCTCCATGTGGGGGCTGTTTGCGCTGGCCTTTGTCTCCGTCTACCGCGAGGTGTTCGAGACCGTGCTGTTCTTCTCGGCCCTGGCCTCGGACGGCCACCACGGCGCGCTGCTGGGCGGCGGCCTGGCTGCCGTGGCGATTCTGGCAGCCATTGCCTGGGTGCTGCTGCGCACCAGCGCCCGCATGCCCATCGGCCGCTTTTTCTCGGCCACCTCGATCCTCGTGGCCGTGCTGGCCGTGGTGCTGGTAGGCAAGGGGGTCTCGTCACTGCAAGAAGCCGGCTGGGTCAGTGCCACGCCGCTGCTGGCCGCGCCACGCATCGAGCTGCTGGGCATGTTCCCCACGGTAGAGACGCTGCTGGCCCAGGCCATCGTGCTGGCCCTCGTGGTGTTTGGCTTTGCCTACAACCGCGCTGCAGCGCACAAGGCGCTGGGCGCCCAGCACTAAGTACCGCCTCACCCGCCACCAGACCTCGCCCGGGTTCAGACCCAGGCGAGGTCTTTTTCTTTGACCGCTGCAGCGCCCAGCGACTACCATCGACAGGGTCTCTGCGATCTCTCCACCCCCTCTCCCACACATGCGCATCATTCACACCTCGGACTGGCACCTGGGCCAGCATTTCATGGGCCAAAGCCGCCAGGCCGAGCACAGTGCGCTGATCGACTGGCTGCTGGAACAGGTGGCGGCGCAAGCTGCCGATGCGGTGCTGATCGCAGGCGATATTTTTGACACCGGCGCGCCCCCCAGCTATGCCCGCGCGCTCTACAACCGCCTGATCGCCCGCCTGCACCAGGCCGGTGTCGCGCTGCTGGTGCTGGGAGGCAACCATGATTCGGTCGCGGTGCTGGAAGAAAGCAGTGGCCTGCTGCAGCACCTGGGCACCCAGGTGATTGCCGCCACCGGCGCGCCCGCGCAGCATGTGCGCATCCTGCCGCGCCGCGATGGCACACCCGGCTGCATCGTCTGCGCGCTGCCCTTTATCCGCCCCCGCGATGTGCTGCAAAGCCAGGCCGAGCAAAGCGCGCAAGACAAGCAGCTGGCCTTGCAGCAGGCCATCCAGGCGACCTACCAGCAGGTGTATGAGGCGGCACTGCAGCAGCAGGCTGCGCTGCAGGCCAGCCTGGGGCGGCAGCTGCCCATCATCGCCACCGGCCACCTCACCACCGTGGGCGCCAGCAGCAGTGAATCGGTGCGCGAGATCTATGTCGGCGCGCTGGAGGCCTTTCCGACCCAGGCCTTTCCCCCTGTGGATTACATCGCGCTGGGCCATATCCACCAGCCGCAAAAAGTGGGTGGGCTGGAGCACATCCGCTACTGCGGCTCACCCATCGCACTGGGTTTTGACGAGGCGCGCCAGACCAAACAGCTGCTGCTGGTTGAGCTGGGAGAGCCGGGCTTGCAGGCGGTCAGCGCCCTGCCCGTGCCGGTGCTCCAGCCCATGGTGGCGCTGCGCTGCAACCTGGCCGCCTTGCCGGCCGCACTGCAGCAGGCCAGCACGCAGGCCCAGGCGGACAAAAAGGTATGGCTGGACATCACGATCGAGGAAGACGACTACCTGGCCGACCTGCCCCTGCGCGTGCAGGCGCTGGCCGAAGGTTTGCCCTTGCAGCTGCTGCGGGTCAAACGACAACGCGGAAAAGCAGCGGCACAGTGGAATGGCCCCGCCGACGAGGCGCTGGATGCATTGACACCGGCGCAGGTGTTTGAGCGCCGCTTAGCGCTGGAGACCATGGACGCCGAGCTGCAGCAGGCACTGACCGCGCGCTACCAGAGCGTGCTGCAGTCGCTGGCCAACCCCAGCGGGGAGCCACTATGAAGATACGCAGCCTGCGGCTCAAAAACCTGAACTCGCTCAAAGGCGAGTGGCGCATCGATTTCACCGCCGCGCCCTTTGCCGACAACAGCCTGTTTGCGATCACCGGCCCGACGGGTGCGGGCAAATCCACCTTGCTCGATGCGATTTGCCTGGCGCTCTACCACCAGACGCCCCGGCTGGCCACCATCAGCGCCGGCAGCAATGACCTGATGACGCGCCACACGGCCGACTGCCTGGCCGAGGTGGAGTTCGAGGTCAAGGGCACTGTCTACCGTGCCTTCTGGAGCCAGCGCCGCGCCCGCGACAAGGCCAGCGGTGCGCTGCAAGGGCCCAAGGTGGAACTGGCGCGCGTGGCCGATGGAGAAATCCTCAGCACCCACAGCAGCGACAAACTGCGCCAGATGGCCGAGATCACCGGTCTGGACTTTCAGCGCTTTACCAAATCGATGCTGCTGGCCCAGGGCGGGTTTGCTGCGTTTCTGCAAGCCAATGCCAATGAGCGCGCCGAACTGCTCGAAGAGCTGACCGGCACCGACATCTACAGCCAGATATCGCAAACCGTGTTTGAGCGCGCCCGCGATGCCCGCCAGGCACTGGAGCGCGACAAGGCCCAGGCGGGCGGCATGCAGCTGCTGCCCGAGGCCGAGCGCGCGCAGCTGCAAACCGAAGCCCAGCAACTGCAAGACAGCCTCTCCCGCTTGCAGACGCGCCATGCCGCGCTGCAAAGCCTGCAGCGCTGGCAGCAGCAAACCGCCCAAGCCGCGCAGGCGCAGCAGCTGGCGCAAGAGCGCCTGCAGCACGCCCAGCAAGCGCTGCAGGCGGCCGCCTCCGATCTGCAGCGCCTGCAGGCCCATGGCCCGGCACAAGCGATTGCCCCGCTTAATGCGGCCTGGCAGCAGGCACAAGCCGCCACCGCAGCGGGCCAGGCCCAGCAGGCCCAATTGCAGAGCCGCCTGGCCGATGCCCAGCACCAGCAATGGCAGCTGCAGCAGCATGCCAGCACCTTGGTGCAGCAGGCCCAGCAGCGGGCCGAGCAGGCTCTGCAGCAGTTGCAAACCCAGCAGAGCGATCTGCAGCACTGGCTGCAGCAGCACCCCGCCCATGCCGCGCTGGGCGACCAGCTCAGTGGCTGGCGCGAGCAGCTGGCGCAGCGCCAGCAGCAACAGCGCCAGTTGGCGCAAGAGCAAGCCAGCTTGCAACAAACCCGGGAGCAAGGCCAGTCGCTGCAGCAGCAGATGGCGGCACAAGCCAGCCAACTGCAGCAAGCCCAAGCCGCGCAGCAGCAAGCTGACGCAGCGGCGCAGAAAGCACAGACCGCGCAACAAAACCGACTGGCGCCGCATGGCGGCAGCCTGGGCCAGTTGCGCGCCCACTGGCAAACAGCCGAACAACATCAGCAAGCCTGGCAGCAGCTACTGCAACACGCTCAGCAGCGCCCACCGCTGGCGCAGGATGCCCAGCAATTGGGCGATGCGCTGCAGACCGGTGCCGCACCCCTGCTGCAACAGCAACAGGCATTGGCGGCCTTGCGCAGCCAGTACAAGGCCCAGAAGGAACGGGTGGGCGACAAGCAACAACTGCTGGCCCAGGAGCAGCGCATCCAAAGCCTGGAAGCCCACCGCCAGGCCCTGCAGCCTGGAGAGGCCTGTCCACTCTGCGGCGCCCATGAGCACCCCGCCATAGCAGCCTATGCGGCGCTCGATGTGACCGCCACCGAAGCCGCGCTGCATGCGGCCCAGGCCGAGCTGGAAGCGCTGCAGCAGCAGGGTGAGCAGCTCAGTGCCGCGCATGCCGCTGCCCAGACCCAGCAGACCAGTCTGCAAGCCCAGCTCACAGCGGCCGAGCAGCGGCTGGACGTTTGGCAACAGCAATGGCTGGCGTTGAGCACGCGCATGGCCCAGCCCATCGCCGAGGCCGCCTGGCAGCAGCCGCAAGCCCTGGCCGAGGCCCAGCAAGCCAGCGCCGCGCAAACCGCCCATTTGCAGCAGGCTTTGGCAGCGGCCGAGGCCGCCGAGCAAGCGCTGCAAAGCGCCAAAGACACCGCACATGCAGCCGCGCAAGCCCTGCAAGAGGCGCAGCATGCGCAAGCGCGCCTGCAGCAGAGCCAGCAAGACAACCACAGCCAGCAGCAACGCCTGGCCCAGACGGTACAGCAGGTGCAAGCGCTGGCCCACACGGCCGAGGCCGCTTTGCAAGCCAGCCTGGCCCCGCTGGGCCTGGCGATGCCACCCGCCAACGGCGACGATGCCTGGTTGCAGGCCCGCCAGCAGGAATGGCAGCAGTGGCAACAGCACAGCACGCAGTTGCAAAGCGTCGCCCAGCAACTGGGGTTGCAGCAGCTCCAGGCCAGCCAGTGTGCGCAAGAGGCCCAGCAATGGCAGCAGCGCCTGGCGCATGCCACCGCGCCCGCGCTGGCCGGTGCCGCGACCATCGCGCTGCCCGCCACGCTGGCGGATTGCGCAGCGCTGCTGGAACAGACCCGCCAAACGCTGGCCAGCCTGGACGGCCAGGCCCAGCAAGCGGGCCAGCAACTGGCCGAGCGGCAGTTGGCCGAGACGCAGGCCCAGGCCGCCTGGACCCAGGGCTTGCAGGCCAGCCCCTTTGCCGATGCACAGGCCTTTGCACAAGCACTGCTGCCAGCGGGCGAGCTGGAGCGGCTCAGCCAGCAGCGCGATGCCTTGCAGCTGGCGCTGCAGCGCGCTGGCACGGTGGCCGAGGAAGCCGCGCAACAGCACCAGCAGTTGCAGGCCCAGGCCTTGACGGAGGAGGCTCCCGAAGCGCTGGATGAGCAGGTAAAGGCACTGGAGGACGAGCGCAACCAGACGGCCGAGCGCATGGGCGCCCAGCGCGCACGCCTGGCCGATGACGACCAGCGCCGCAGCGGCCAGCAGGCCTTGCTGGCGCAGATTGCGGCGCAGGAGCGCGACAGCGAGCTCTGGCAGCGGCTCGATGGCCTGATCGGCTCGGCCAAGGGCGACAAGTTCCGCAAGTTTGCCCAGGGCCTCACCCTGGACCATTTGCTGGCCTTGGCCAACGGCCATCTGGCGCGGCTGCATGGCCGCTACCTGCTGCAGCGCAAGAGCAGCGGCGAGCTGGAGCTCGACATCGTTGACAGCTGGCAAGGCGATGTCGCCCGCGACACGCGCACCTTGTCGGGGGGCGAGGCCTTTTTGGTCAGCCTGGCACTGGCGCTGGCCTTGTCCGACCTGGTCAGCAGCAAGACCTCGATCGACTCGCTGTTCCTGGACGAAGGCTTTGGCACCCTGGATGGCGACACCCTGGAGATCGCGCTGACGGCGCTGGACACACTGAACGCCAGCGGCAAGATGATCGGCATCATCAGCCATGTGGAGGCGCTCAAGGAGCGCATCCCGGCGCAGATCCGGGTGGAGAAGGGGGCGGGAATTGGATACTCCCGCTTAGAGTTACAAAGCTGAACAACGGCAGGTTGATCAAGGTGCTTACCTTAATGCGCCATGTGGATGCGCCCCGCCTGGCCGCCCTGCTGCGGCCATATCGGCTACCATCCATGCCCTTGCTTGATAGGTACAAGCCATGATCCGGATCGCAGAACTCAAACTCCCCCTCTCGGCGGTGCCTTACCACCCCGAAAACCACACCGAATACGCGCCCCAGGAGGCGCTCAGCCAGCTGGCTGCCCAGCGCCTGGGCCTGCAGCCGGCGGCCATTGCCCAGCTGCAGGTGCACAAGCGCAGCTTTGATGCCCGCAAGTCCGAGCTGCTAGCGGTCTACATCGTCGATGTGCGCTTGGCAGATCCCGCGCAGGAAGCGGCCTTGCTGCAGCATTTCACGGCCGACTCGCATGTGAACCCGACGCCCGATATGTCCTGGCACCCGGTGGGCCAGGCGCCTGCCGATATGCAGGATCGCCCGGTGGTGGTGGGCTTTGGGCCCTGCGGCATTTTTGCGGCGCTGGTGCTGGCGCAGATGGGCTTCAAGCCCATCGTGCTGGAGCGAGGTAAGACGGTGCGCCAGCGCACCAAGGACACCTGGGGCCTGTGGCGCAAGCGCCGGTTGACGCCGGAATCGAATGTGCAGTTTGGCGAAGGCGGCGCAGGCACCTTCTCGGACGGCAAGCTCTACAGCCAGATCAAGGACCCGCGCCACATGGGCCGCAAGGTGATGCAGGAGTTCGTCACCTACGGCGCGCCGCCGGAGATCCTGTTCACCGCCCACCCGCACATCGGCACTTTCAAGCTGGTCAAGGTGGTCGAGGGCATCCGCGAGGAGATCGTGCGCCTGGGCGGTGAGATCCGCTTCGAGCAAAAGGTCGCCGATGTGCTGGTCGAAGGCGATGCGCGCCAGTTGGTGGGCCTGCAGGTGCTGGACCAGAGCAGTGGCGAGAGCTACACCCTGCCCACCCAGCATGCGGTGATGGCGCTGGGCCACAGTTCGCGCGACACCTTTGCGATGTTCTACGAGCGGGGCGTGGCCATGGAGGCCAAGCCCTTCTCGGTGGGCTTTCGCATCGAGCACCCGCAAAGCGTCATCGACCGCGCACGCTGGGGCAAGGATGCCGGCCACCCGCTGCTGGGCGCAGCCGACTACAAGCTGGTGCACCATGCCAAGAACGGCCGCGCCGTCTACAGCTTTTGCATGTGCCCGGGCGGCACCGTGGTGGCGGCCACCAGCGAGCCCGAGCGCGTGGTCACCAATGGCATGAGCCAGTACTCCCGCGCCGAGCGCAATGCCAATGCCGGCATGGTCTGCGCGATCAGCCCCGAAGACTACCCGCAGGACGCCGAGAGCTTTGCCTGGGCCTTTGGCGGCAAGACCTATGGCGTGGAGGCGCAGGCGCCCGGCGCCTTCCACCCGCTGTCGGGCATCGTGCTGCAGCGCCAGCTGGAGTCCAAAGCCTATCTGCTGGGCGGCCAGAACTACAGCGCGCCCGGCCAGCTGGTGGGCGATTTTGTCGCCGGTACGCCATCGACCGCCTTTGGCAACGTGGAGCCCTCGTACAAGCCCGGCATTGCGCTGGGCGACCTGCACCAGGCCCTGCCTGGCTATGCGATCGAGGCCATGCGCGAGGCCCTGCCCGCCTTTGGCAAGAAGATCCGTGGCTATGACATGCGCGATGCCATCCTGACCGGTGTGGAGACCCGCACCTCGTCGCCCGTCAAGATTGGCCGGGGCGCTGATTTTCAGAGCGACAACACGCGGGGCTTGTACCCTGCAGGTGAAGGCGCCAGCTATGCGGGCGGCATTCTGTCGGCGGGTGTCGATGGTATCAAGGTGGGTGAGGCGGTGGCCTGCGCCATTCTGGGGTTGGCGGTGCCTTCGTCGGGCTCGCGCGGCTCGGGCGGCGCTTTGTAAGTCTTGCGGGCATGCCCTCTCGCCATGGCGCGCTGTGGCGCCAGATGGCGGGATGGGATGCTGCTGAAAGAGGCTGGCCGAACCCTGCGCCTGGTCGGCAGCCACGCGCCAACGGGCTCCTGCAATCTACCGGATCATTTGTTAAAAAAGCCTTAAAAACGGCCGCTTACACCTTTGAGGCCGAGGCACCACAGCCGCGACCCCAGCACTGCCAGCCCATCCTAGAATTTTGGATTGTTCTGATGCTGCTGAAGGTTGCCCATGTCCGGATCGACTTCCCACACCCTTACATTGCGCCTGGGCGCAGCAGGCCTGAGCGCGGGTTTGCTGTGTGCGCTGTCCGGTTCCGTCTGGACAGCGAACGTTGACGACCCGGATGGCAGCGACAGCTCGGTGCTGTCGGGCTGGAGCTTTGGCTATTCGCCCTATACCTACCACTACTCCAACGCGAAGAAAGAGCGCGACTTCGAGCCCGATGACGAGCGGCACAAATATGTGTGGCTGGTCAATGCCGAGAAAAAGCTCGATGCCCACCAGCTGGTCGGCTTTGCCTATTTCAGCAATTCCTTTGGCCAGCCCAGCCAGTACGCCTATTACGGCTGGCAGTTCCAGCCGCTGTCCAGCACGCCAGAGCTGTTTTTCAAGCTGACCGGTGGCGTCATCCACGGCTACAAGTACCCCTACCACCGCAAGATCCCGCTCAACAACCGCAACGGCTGGGGCGTCACCGCCATCCCCGCTGTGGGCTGGAACTACAACCAACACTGGGGCGGCCAGCTCAATGTACTGGGCAAGTCCGCACTGATGTTTCAGCTGAACTACACGATACGCTGAAGCGCGCTGCAGCCCGAGCCCTGTGCGGGACCCAGGCGGCAAACGGTGGGTTGAGGGAGTGCTAAGGGGCGGCGATGCTGCCCCTGCGTCTTAACGACGTTCCCAATGGCCGCCACGAGCTTGCCAGCCATGTGGGCTGCGCACCCATTCACGGGGCACCCAGTGGTCACCACGGTGGGGAGGCGATGCCCAATGGCCCTGGCGCCATACATAGCGGCCACCGTACCAATCCCAAAAGCCGCCAATCCAGATTTGGGTTGAGATCGGAGCTACTGCCACGGGGGCTGGCTCGTACTGCAGGGCTGGGGGTTCCTGGGGCGAGACCACCACCGCGCCTGTGTTGCCATAGGCATAGGAATCGGCCGGCGCGACAACGCAGCCGGTCACCAGGGTAGCGACCGCCAGGGCGCCGGCACACAAAGCGGCCGAACGCCTAGGGATGCTCTGCAAGACCCTCGCCAAGCGGGATGGACGCGGATCGGGATGAGACGCAAGGCGTCTTTTGCAGTCAATAGCCGTAGCTATTGACAAGGAAGACAACGCAGCGGATCGCCCGAGTCCGCGTTCAGACCACGGCAGGGAGTTTTGCAGAGGGTCCCTGGAGTTGGGAGTATGCGACATGGTGTATCTCCAGTCATTGCAAGAACTCCATTGAAGGCGCGCCAGCTTAACGCCCGGTGAGCGGCGAGTAAATCGCCGGTAAAAGCCGGGGCGGCCCGGCCGACAGCGCGCCGATCCGCTTGCCTAGCGCCCACAAAAAAAGCACTGCCGAGGCAGTGCTTTTTGAGAAGGGCGGCAAGCCGAGGCTTATTGCACCTGGTTGTTTTGCAGTGCAGCCACACGCTCTTCGATCGGCGGGTGCGAGCTGAACAGCTTGCCCAGGCTGCCGGTGATACCCATGGCCTGCATGCTTTGCGGCAGGGTGCCGGGATGCATGCCACCGAGGCGGTGCAAGGCATTGATCATCGGCTGCTTGCGGCCCATCAGGCGGGCGGCACCGGCGTCGGCGCGGAACTCGCGCTGGCGCGAGAACCAGGCCACGATGATGGCGGCCAGGAAGCCAAAGACGATATCGAGCACGATGGTGGTGATCATGTAGCCAATGCCGGGGCCCGAGTTCTGCTCGTCATTGCGGCGCAGGAAGGAATCGACCGCATAGCCGATGACGCGCGAGAGAAAGACCACAAAGGTGTTCATCACGCCCTGGATTAGCGCCATCGTGACCATGTCGCCATTGGCCACGTGGGCCACCTCGTGGCCGATGACGGCCTCGACCTCTTCACGGGTCATGCCTTGCAGCAAACCGGTGGAAACGGCCACCAGGGCCGAGTTCTTGAAGGCGCCGGTCGCAAAGGCGTTGGCCTCGCCCTCGTAGATACCGACATCGGGCATCTTGATACCGGCCTGGTCGGAGAAGCGACGCACGGTCTCGACAATCCAGGCTTCGTCAGCGCTTTGGGGCTGGTTGATGATCTTGACGCCCATGCTCATCTTGGCGATGGGCTTGCTCATCAGCAGGGAGATGATGGCGCCGCCGAAACCCATGATGAAGGCAAAGCCCAGCAGGGCCCCGAGGTTCAGGCCATTGGCAGTCAAAAAGCGGTTGACACCGAGCAGGCTGGCGACAATGCCGAGCACCACAACGACGGCGATGTTGGTCGCCAGAAAAAGGAACATTCGTTTCATGGGGTTGATTCTCCAAGGAGGGGAACACAGTGCTCGATAGCTGGGGGCAATGTCTTGCTAATTCAAGACCTTACCTCCACTTTATGGCGACGGCGGGTGCTTATGATATTTGTGGCCGTCGGGCCGAGCGAAATACGTCTGGGTCATCGTAGAAGGAAGCCTGCTCGTTTGCCTGCCACCATCCCGGAACGCCCAGCACCGGCAAGGGGGTGAAGGGCTTGCCAGCCAGGTGCGCAGCGTCCAGAGAATCGGCGATGACCTCGTCGATATTGTCCACGATCCGCCAGGGCTGCGGGGGGCAAAAAACATGCGCGGTGATTGGTTTTCTGGGGCTGATGAGCTTTTCCAGCAGCGCATGGCCGATGACGATGAGCTGCGCCTGCTGCCACAGCGGCCGTAGCTCGACAAAGAGCCGCTGCCATTGGCGCTGCAGCAGCGCCTGCCACAGCGCTTCGGGCGCCAGCAGCACAGCGCCGTTTTCGTCGAACAGGGTCAGCGCATCGCGCAAGGGGCCCCGGCTGGCCCCGATGCCGCCCGCTTGCGCAATGGCCTGGGCCTGCAAGGCATTGAGCCTTGCCTTGGTACGCGCAAAGCGCTGCCAGACCAGGCCATTGAGCCCGTCGTGTAGATGCTCGCGGGTGGGCACGCAGCCGCTGCGGGCGATAAAGCTTTCGTAGGCCTCGCCCTCTGGCAGGGCGGACTGCGGCACAAAGCATCGGCCGCAGTCACCCAGGTGGTTGAGCAGATGGGGCATCGCCAGGCCTTGCCGGTCCAGCGCACTGATTCGCATGCCAAGCTCCCGGTAGGGCTGCAGCCAGGGCGCCTGCCAATCCAGCGACGACCAGCCGGGCTGGGGCCCGTCGGGTGCAATGGCCTGGCGCTTATCCACGCATCAAATGATCAAAACGCTCAGTCAGCCAGCTTCCAAGGCAGCGCTTCGCCCGAGCGCAGCGGCTTCAAGTCGGCCTGGCCGAAGGGATAGGACTCGGGTGGGGTCCAGGATTCGCGCACCAAGGTGATGCGGTCGGTATTGCGCGGCAGGCCGTAGAAGTCCGCACCGTGCAGGCTGGCAAAGCCTTCGAGCTTGTCCAGCGCGCCGACCTTGTCGAAGGCCTCGGCATACATCTCGATGGCGGCATGGGCGCTGTAGCAGCCGGCGCAGCCCGTGGCGTGTTCCTTGAGCTGGGCAGCATGCGGGGCGCTGTCGGTGCCCAGGAAGAACTTGGGGTTGCCGCTGGTGGCGGCCTGCACCAGGGCCAGGCGGTGCTCCTCGCGCTTGAGCACAGGCAGGCAGTAGTAATGCGGGCGGATACCGCCGGTAAAGATGGCGTTGCGGTTGAACAGCAGATGCTGGGGCGTGATGGTGGCGCCAACAAAGCGGTCGGTCTCGGTCACGTACTGGGCCGCTTCGCGCGTGGTGATGTGCTCGAACACGATCTTCAACTCGGGGAAATCGCGGCGCAGCGGCACCATGTGCTGGTCGATAAAGGCCGCCTCGCGGTCGAACAGGTCCACCTCGCTGCCGGTCACCTCACCGTGCACCAGCAGCAGCATGCCTTCGCGCTGCATCGCCTCCAGAGTGGGGTAGATCTTGCGGATATCGGTCACCCCATGGTCGCTGTTGGTGGTGGCACCAGCGGGGTAGAGCTTGCAGGCCACGACACCGGCGGCCTTGGCGCGCACGATCTCCTCGGGGGCGAGCTTGTCCGTCAGGTACAAGGTCATCAGCGGCTCAAACGTCAAACCCTGGGGGATCGCCGCCTCGATGCGCGCCTTGTAGGCCAGCGCCAGCTCGGCGGTTGTGACCGGGGGCTTGAGGTTGGGCATGACGATGGCACGGGCAAATTGCCGCGCGGCATGGGCCACCGTGGTGGCCAGGGCGGCGTCATCGCGCAGATGGATGTGCCAATCGTCGGGTCGGATGATGCTGATGGAGGAGGGTGCGGTGCTCATCCCTCCATTGTCGCACCGGTCATGCGGGCGTCATCGCTGTGACCGAGCATTGGGTAAAAGTAACTCAATGTTAAGGGTAGGTGCCCATAGAGTACACAGCCTCTATGCGTATCATAGGTATTTGTAGGAATTCTTAATCAAGGACTGTGCAACATGTGGCTAAACCATATTTTTCGCGGCGCTGTGCTGCTGTGCATTGCCAGCAGCAGCCTGGCTCAGACCCCTTTGCCCGACAGCTGGGACAAGATCAAGGAGTCGCAGCGCATCACCGTGGGCTACCGCCCGGACGGACTGCCTTTTGCCTACGAGATGGGAGAAGCCAAGAAACCGGTCGGCTACGCCATCGACATCTGCCAGGCGCTGATCGCCAAGCTCCAGCAGAGCATGGGCCTGGCCAAGCTCGATATCCAGTACCGCGCCATCAACGGCCAGACCCGCTTTACCGATCTGGCCAGCGGCGCCATTGATGTCGATTGCAGCAACACCACCAACACCAAGGACCGGCGCGAGAGCAAGCATGTGTCCTTCAGCCTGCCCTACTACATTGCCGGCGTGCGCATGCTGGTCAAGTCCGACAGCGGCATCAACGATGTGGATGACCTCTCGGGCAAGCGCGTGATCACCACCAAGGGCACCACCTCGCTGCAGGTGCTGGAGCGCCGCGTGGCGGTCAACGGCCTCAAGATCCAGCACAGCGAGTGCCTCACCCATGACGCCTGCTTCAAGGCCGTGCAAGCGGGCACCGCCGATGTCTGGCTGATGGACGATATCCTGCTGGCTGCCCACCGCGCGCAGTCGGAAAAGCCCGAGCAGGTCAAGCTGATCGGCAAGCTGATGTCGATCGAGCCGCTGTCGCTGATGATGCGCGACACCGATGTGCGCATGAAGAAGGTCTTCGACGCCGAGATGCGCGTGCTGTCGCAGAACTTCGAGATCACGCGCCTGTACAAGAAGTGGTTTGAATCGCCGCTGCCAGGCAAGACTTTTGCGCTGAACGTGCCGATGTCCTACCTGCTCACCGACATGCTGCGCTTCCCCAGCGACAAGTTCGACAACTGATGCTTCCTGGGCCGCGTTCTGCGGCCCCAGCTTCCTCACACCGCGCTAATCCGCAGCGCGCGTCGTCCAGCCCCGGGGGAACCGCCTGTCCACGGCAGGCCAGCCCCCACCCCCAAAGCAATTCGCCCATAAAAAATGGCCGCATAAGCGGCCATGGTCGTGTGCGAGATAGGCTGCAATCAGTGTTGCAGGATCTTGCCCAGGAAGTCCTTGGTACGGGGCTGGCGCGCGTCGGGGTTGCCGAAGAAGTCTTCCTTGGAGCAGTCTTCCAGGATCTTTCCGCCCACGTCCATGAAGATCACGCGGCTGGCCACCTTCTTGGCAAAGCCCATTTCGTGCGTCACGCACATCATGGTCATGCCTTCGTGGGCCAGGCCGATCATCACGTCCAGCACTTCGCCGACCATTTCAGGGTCGAGTGCCGAGGTGGGTTCGTCGAACAGCATCACGCTCGGGTCCATCGACAGCGCACGGGCGATCGCCACGCGCTGCTGCTGACCGCCGGACAGCTGGCCGGGGAACTTGTCCTTGTGCGCCATCAGGCCCACGCGGTCGAGCATCTTCAGGCCACGTGCCTTGGCATCGTCAGCGCTGCGGCCCAGCACCTTGATCTGGGCGATGGTCAGGTTCTCGGTCACCGACAGGTGGGGGAACAGCTCGAAATGCTGGAACACCATGCCCACGGTGCTGCGCAGCTTGGGCAGGTCAGTCTTGGGATCGTGGATGGCCGTGCCATTGACCCAGATCTCACCCTTCTGGATGGGCTCCAGCGCATTGATCGTCTTGATCAAGGTCGACTTGCCCGAACCCGAAGGACCGCAGACCACCACCACCTCACCCTTGGAGATGCTGGTGGAGCAGTCGTTGAGCACCTGGAAGCTGCCATACCACTTGGAGACATTCTTCATTTCAATCATTTGGATATCCTTTGTATTGCAGCATCAACGGATGATGGCGATCTTCTTGTGCAAACGCTTGACGAACCACGACAGCGTAAAGCAGATGATGAAGTAAAGCACGGCAGCAGCCAGATAGGCCTCGACCGGACGGCCGAAATTCTTGCCGGCCACTTCAAAGCCCTTGAGCATGTCGTAGGCGCCAATGGCATAGACCAGCGAGGTGTCCTGGAACAAGATGATGGTCTGCGTCAGCAGCACCGGCAGCATGTTGCGGAAGGCCTGGGGCAGCACCACCAGACGCATGTTCTGGCCATAGGTCATGCCCACGGCCTGACCGGCATACACCTGGCCACGCGGAATGGACTGGATACCGGCGCGCATGATCTCGGAGAAGTACGCTGCCTCGAACGCCACGAAGGTGATGACCGCTGACATCTCCGCCCCAATGGGCTTGCCGATCAGCAAGGGCACCAGCAGGAAGAACCACAGAATCACCATCACCAGCGGCACGGAACGCATGCCGTTGACGTAGATGGTGGCAGGCACCACCAGGATCTTCTTGCCCGACAGGCGCATCAGTGCCAGCAAGGTGCCAAAGAAGATACCACCCAGGGTAGCGACTATGGTCAGCATCACGCTGAACACCAGACCCTTGATGATGAAGTTCTGGATCAGGTCCCAGTTGTAGAACGAAAAATCAAGATTCAAATTCATCTCAGTGACCTCCGGAGCCGCCAGCGGCAATGAAGCCCGGGATACGGCTCTTCTTTTCAATGAAGGCCATGATGCGGTTGATCACGAATGCCGAGATCATGTACAGCGCGGTCACCGCCAGGTAGACCTCGATGCCGCGAGAGGTTTCCTCTTGCGCCTGCATCGCGAACAAGGTCAGCTCGGCCACCGACACGGCAAAGGCCACGGACGAGTTCTTGAAGATGTTCATCGACTCGCTGGTGAGCGGCGGAATGATGATGCGGTACGCCATCGGCAGCAGCACATAGCGGTAGTACTGGAAGGTCGTGAAACCCAGAGCCATACCCGCATAACGCTGGCCACGGGGCAGCGCCAGGATACCGGCACGCAGCTGCTCGGCAATACGCGCCGAGGTGAAAAAGCCCAGCGCCAGCACCACCAGCAGGAACCCAGGCACTTGCTTGAGTGCGGGGAAGATGGCGGGCACGACGTGGTACCACAGAAAAATTTGTACCAGCAGGGGGATGTTGCGGAACAACTCCACCCAGGCATTGCCCAGACGCACCGTCCAGGGCCGGTCAGGCAGGGTACGCAGGGTACCGATGATGGAGCCCACCACCAGCGCGATCACCAGCGCACACAAGGAAACGGAGATAGTCCATCCCCACGCAGACAACAACCAGTCCAGATACGTGACATCGCCGTTTTTACCGAAACAGCCCTGCACGACCTGGCGCTCAATCGTGTCTTCACAAAATACTTGCCAATCCCAATTCATAGGACTACCTCTTTTTTTGTCTTTGTAGCAATGTTTGGTGCCTGGTCGCAACTGACAGAAACCAGTACCAACAAAAACGCCCCCCCAAACCCCAGGCTGGAAGGGCGGTACCTAAATGGTGTGCTTACTTGACTTCGTAGGCTTCCATGGGCTTGTCGTTCGGGTTAGCCCAAGCATCCTTGGTTGCAGCCGACAGCGGCAGGCCCACCTTCACGTTGTTTGGAGGAATAGGTTGCATGAACCACTTGTCGTACAGCTTCTCGAGCGAGCCATCCTTGATCTGGCGCACGATGGAGTCGTCCACAGCCTTCTTGAAGGCGGTGTCGTCCTTGCGCAGCATGCAGGCGATAGGCTCGACCGACAGCACTTCGCCGACGACCTTGTAGTCAGCTGGTGCCTTGGACTTGGAGATGTTGGCGGCCAGGATGGAGCCGTCCATGATGAAGGCGTCGGCACGGCCGGACTCCAGCATCAGGAAGCTGTCAGCGTGGTCCTTGCCCATGACTTCCTTGAAGGTCAGGCCATCAGCGCGCTTGTTCTTGCGCAGGGTCTGCACCGACGTGGTACCGGTCGTGGTCACGATGGTCTTGCCGTTCAGGTCCTTGATGCCGGTGATGCCGGAGTTGGCCTTCACAGCGATACGCACTTCTTCCACATAGGTGGTGAAGGCGAAAGAAGCATCCTTTTGGCGCGACTGGTTGTTGGTGGTGGAGCCGCACTCCAGATCCACGGTACCGTTTTGCACCAGAGGCACGCGGTTTTGCGAGGTCACGGGCTGGTACTTGATCTCCAGCTTGGCCAGGCCCAGTTGCTTTTGCAGGTCGCTCACAACGTGCTCAGCCATCTCGGTGTGGAAGCCAACATACTTGCCGTTACCCAGCGTGTAGCCCAGGCCCGAAGACTCGCGCACACCCAGGGTGATGCTGCCAGACGACTTGATCTTGGCCAGCGTATCGCCCGCTTGCGCAAACGCGCTACCTGCAGCAACCGCTGCGACCGCAAAAGCCAGCAAATGTTTCTTCATCATCAGACCTCCAGATAAATCAATAAAGTTGACAACTATTGGCCTCGGAAGACGCCAAAGCGACAACTGACACGCCACGTATTGTGCAGTCCGTCCAGATAATGCCAGCAGACTGAGCGCTGCAATTATCCGGAAAAATGCCAATGAACTGATAACAATTCATAGCCTTTTTCGAACAAATCGCGTACATCTAACCAACTGCAACACGAGCAATCCGCAAGCATTGCACAGAAAATTTAAGCCGCATATTAGAAATTACCCTGCAAATCCAACATATCAATATTCTTATTGATGTCATGGATTACTGGCAGTGTTGCGGGAGACGAGGTAGTCCCAGAGCGCCTGCGCGCCGGTTTTGACCGCGTCGCTGGACTGGGGCTTTTCGCGGTAGGCGCGCACATCCATCGCCACCTCCCACTGGGCCGAGCTGGGGTAGTCGGCACGCACCAACTTCTTGGCCTTGAGCTCCTTCTTGGCCGCGCTTTGCGGCAGGAAGGCCAGGCCATGCCCTTCCATCGCCATGGCTTTCAAGCCTTCGGCCATGTCGGTCTCGTAGACCCGGTCCAGATAGGCGGGCTCAGGCGCCTGCTTGAGGGCTAGGTCGGTCACCCGGCTCAGGTAGGCGCCGGGCGCATAGCCCAGGAAGGGCAAAGGCACCTCGGCCGCGCCGGGCAGCAGGAACAGCGGCAGGCCATCGAGCCCCGGCTTGCAATACGGCGCCATCACCTCGCGGCCCAGGCTCACCATTTCATAGCGCTGCGGGTCCAGCTGGATGGGCTGGGATTCGTGGTGGTAGGCAATCAGCAGGTCACAGCCGCCTTCGACCAGGCGCATCACCGCATCGTGCACATTGAGGGCGATCAAGCGGCTCTTGAACAGCCCAAAGTCATTGCGCAGGCCCGAGACCCAGGTGGGGAAGAAGGTGAAGGCCAGGGTGTGGGGCACGGCAAAGTCGATGATGTCCTTGCCCGAGGACGAGTGCACCCGCAGCATGGCGCGCGTGCTTTGCACCGCCTGCAGGATCTCGATGGCCTGGTTGTACAGCGTCTTGCCCGCCGGCGTCAGCCGCGTCGGGTAGGAGCTGCGGTCCACCAGATCGGCCCCTGCCCAGGACTCCAGCGCCTGAATCCGCCGAGAGAATGCCGGCTGGGTGACATGGCGCAACTGCGCCGACCGGCTGAAACTGCGCGTTTCCGCCAGACTCACAAAATCTTCAAGCCACTTGGTTTCCATCCGCGCATTATCCACACGCCAATGGGCGTCTGCTGCAAGTTGGCGGGCCAGATGGATGGCCAGCGCCCGCAACAAGCGCGACTGCGGCAGCCCATCCCCGGGAAAAGGATGGCTTGCAAGCCCTCCGTTCGAGGCCATAATCGGGCCCCACTGGCCCACCTGCCAGGCGCGGCGCTGCCGCAGATACCGATCTATCCGATACCGATGGTCCGCCCACAAGGCGGTTTGTGTTTTCCGCATTCACCCTTGGCTCTGCCAAGCCCTCTCGCGACCGGTTGTTATGGCATCACCCTCCCCTCATGCTTCGGGCGGCAGCAGCGCTGACCCTTCCTCCTCCCTCCCCAGCGAGCCCGCCCCAGCCAAAGGGCTGTGGCTGGAAGACTGGCTCACGGTCGTGATCATGGCGCTGCTGGCGCTCATCACCTTTGGCAATGTCATCGTGCGCTATTTCACCGATGGCTCCTTTGCCTGGACCGAGGAGATCTCGGTGTTCCTGATGATCCTGCTGGCCATGGTGGCCGGCTCGGCAGCGGTGGCGCGCAACCTGCATATCCGCATCGAATACTTTGCCGAGCGTGGCGACGCGCGCCGGCGCAAGGCCTTTGCCCGCTTTGGCGCCTTGACGGTGGCCCTGCTGTTTGCGCTGATCTGCGTGCTCAGCATCCGCGTCGTGTATGACGACTACCGCTACGAGGAAACCTCGCCCGGCATTGGCGTGCCGCAGTGGTGGTACTCCATCTGGCTGCCGGTGTTCTCTGCGCTGATCACCCTGCGCGCGCTGGGCCTGTATGTGCGCCAGGGCCGGGCCAGCTTTGCCCATGTGTTCTCCGAAGGCAGCGATGCTGCCAATAAGGAGCACGCATGATTGCCACCCTGCTCTTTATCGGCTTTATCGCGCTGATGCTGCTGGGCGTGCCCATTGGCGCCGCGCTGGGCCTGGCGGGCGCCGTGGCCATTGCGCTGGCCAATGCCGATGCGCAATGGTTTGGCCTGCTGGCCATTCCGCAGAACTTCTACGCCGGCCTGGGCAAGTACCCGCTGCTGGCCATCCCGATGTTTGTGCTGGTGGGCTCGATCTTTGACCGCTCCGGCGTGGCGCTGCGGCTGGTCAACTTTGCCGTGGCCATCGTCGGGCGCGGCCCGGGCATGCTGCCGCTGGTGGCCATTGCCGTGGCCATGTTCCTGGGCGGTATCTCGGGCTCCGGCCCCGCCAATGCGGCGGCGGTGGGCGGCGTGATGATTGCGGCGATGCGCCGCGCCGGCTACCCCGGCAGCTTCTCGGCCAGCGTGGTCGGTGCCGCTGCGGCCACCGATATCCTAATTCCACCTTCGGTGGCCTTCATCATCTACTCGGTGCTGGTGCCGGGTGCCTCGGTCCCGGCGCTGTTTGCGGCCGGCATGATCCCCGGCATTCTGGCAGGCCTGGCGCTGATCGTCCCGGCGGTCTGGATGTCGCGCAAGCACAAGATGGGCGCACTGGAAGCCAGCCTGCCCCGCCCCGAGTTCTGGAAGAGCCTGCGCGAAGCGGCCTGGGGCCTGGCCGCGCCGGTGCTGATCCTGGGAGGCATGCGCATGGGCTGGTTCACGCCAACCGAAGCGGCCGTGGTCGCGGTGTTCTACGGCCTCTTCGTCGGCATGGTCGTGCACCGCACGATTGGTGTGCGCGATCTGTTCCCCATCCTGCGCGAGGCTGGCGAACTGTCGGCGGTGATCCTGATCGTCGTCTCGCTGGCCGGCATCTTCGCGTTCTCGCTGTCGACCTTGGGCGTGATCGACCCGATCACCACGGCCATCGTCAACTCGGGCCTGGGCGAATGGGGTGTGATGGCGCTGCTGATCCTGATGCTGATCACCGTGGGCATGTTCCTCGACGGCATCTCCATCTTCCTGATCTTTGTGCCGCTGTTGATGCCCATCATGCAGCACTACCACTGGGACCCCGTCTGGTTTGGCGTGATCCTGACCCTGAAGGTGGCGCTGGGCCAGTTCACCCCGCCGCTGGCGGTGAACCTGATGGTCAGCTGCCGCATTGCCGGCGTGCGCATGGAATCGACCGTGCGCTGGGTCGGCTGGATGCTGTTTGCGATGTTCTGCGTGATGGTGCTGGTCATCGCCTTCCCGCAACTGGCCCTGTGGCTGCCCGCCAAGCTGGGCTACTGATTGGAGCCCGGGCTGGGTACAGGCGCCAACGCCGCGACCCAGCCCCTGGATTTGCACAATTTCCCCTTGAACCACCCGGAGACAACACCATGAAAACCCGTCAATTCCTCGCCACCGCCTTGGCCGCCGCTGCGGCGCTGAGCTTTGCCGCCCCCGCCGTGCAGGCCCAGGGCAACTACAAAAGCGAGTACCGCATGTCGCTGGTGCTGGGCACGGCCTTCCCCTGGGGCAAGGGCGGCGAGATCTGGGCCAACAAGGTGCGCGAGCGCACGCAGGGCCGCATCAACATCAAGCTCTACCCCGGCGTGTCGCTGGTGCAGGGCGACCAGACGCGGGAGTTCTCGGCACTGCGCCAGGGCGTGATCGACATGGCGGTCGGCTCCACCCTGAACTGGTCGCCGCAAATCAAAGAGCTGAACCTGTTTGCGCTGCCGTTTCTAATGCCCGACTATGCCGCAGCCGATGCGCTGACCCAGGGCGAGCCCGGCAAGCGCCTGTTTGCCCGCCTGGAAAAAGCCGGCGTGGTGCCCCTGGCCTGGGGTGAGAACGGCTACCGCGAAATCTCCAACTCCAAGCATGCGATCAAGACCCCTGCCGACATGAAGGGCCTCAAGATCCGCGTGGTCGGCTCGCCGCTGTTTGTGGACACCTTCAGTGCGCTGGGCGCCAACCCCACGCAGATGAGCTGGGCCGATGCCCAGCCTGCGATGGCCAGCGGCGCCGTGGACGGCCAGGAGAACCCGGTAGCCGTCTACCAGGCGGCCAAGCTCAACACCGTGGGCCAGAAGTACATGACCCTCTGGGGCTACATCAATGACCCGCTGATCTTTGTCGTGAACAAGGACATCTGGGCCAGCTGGAGCAAGGCCGACCAGGACATCGTGCGCCAGGCCGCCATCGAAGCCGGCCAGGAAGAAATCGCCATTGCGCGCAAAGGCATGATCGAGGCGGACAAGCCCCTGGTCAAGGAACTGAGCGCCAATGGCGTCACCGTGACCGAGCTGAGCGCTGCCGAGCGCGAGGCCTTTGTGAAGGCCACCCGCCCGGTGTATGACAAGTGGAAGCAGCAAGTGGGCGCCGACCTGGTGACCGCCGCCGAGAAGGCGATTGCTGCACGCAAGCAGTAAGCGCTGCAGGCCTCAACGACAAAGCCACCGGTTGAAGCCGGTGGCTTTTTTATGGCCGCTGCTTCAGGCCTCGCCTGCCTGCAGCGCAGCAGGCTGCCGCCCTTATTCGATCTTGAAGCCCGTCGACTTGACCACCTGCTTCCAGCGGTCGGTCTCGGCCTGGATCTCCTGCGCAAAGCTCTCGGGCGTGGTCTTCACGGGGATGTAGTCGTACTGCTTGAGCTTGGCCAGCACATCGGGCATCTGCATGACCTTGTCGATGTTCTGCGACAGGGCGGCGACGATTTCCTTGGGTGTGCCCTTGGGCGCGAGCAAGCCGGCCCAGGAGCTGAACTCCATGTCCTTGACACCCAGCTCGACCAGGGTCGGCACATCGGGGAAGGACGCGGCACGCTGGGGCAGCACCACGGCCAGCGCCTTGACCTTGCCGGCCTTGATCATCTCCACAGCCGCAAAGGAGTCGAAGGAGAAATCCACCTCGCCGGACACCACGGCCTGCATCTGCGGGCTGGTGCCCTTGTACTGCGCGTTGATGATCTGCGGCGCCTTGATCACATGCTTGAACTGCTCGGTGATCAGGTTGATGATGGCGCTGCCCGACGAGGCCGTCAGCGGCTTGTCCTTGTTCTGCGCCAGCGCAATCAGCTCCTGCAGCGAATTGGCGGGCAGGTCCTTGCGGGCGATGATGATGAAGCCCACCGAGCAGACCTTGGCCACCGGCGCAAAGCTGGCAGCGGCCTCATAGGGCGCCTTGTAGATCACCGGGCTCAGGGTCTGGGCACCGGCGGTATTGAACAGCAGGGTGTAGCCATCGGCCTGTGCGCGGGCCACTTCGCCGGTGCCGATCATGCCGTTGGCGCCGCCCCGGTTGTCGATGACAAAGGTGCCCTTCATCAGCTCGCCCATTTTCTGCATCACCAGCCGGGCCACCACATCGGTGGTGCCGCCTGCGGCAAAGGGCACGATCACGCGCACCGCCTTGTTGGGGTAGGCCGTTTGCGCCTGCGCCCATTGCGGCACGCTGGCGGCGCCCGCTGCGGCGGCGAGGGTGGTGAGGAAATGGCGGCGCTGGGTCATGTCCATGCAATGTCTCCTGTGTCTGTCCGGTTGTTGTCAGCCCATTGTGGGCAGGGCTGCGAGGGCTGTCTAATATTTGCCAGCAATCCCACCATTCGCAGCCGCTATGACCTGATGGTTGCACAGGGTGGGACCGCTGCTGTTCAGCAGCAGCGGCCATTTGTCTCGCAGGCGTCTTGGAGAGGGTGTTCGGGCAAGACTGCAAGCTGCTGCAGATGGCTGCCCAATCCCGTTCATGGCAGCATGGCGCGCCATCTACGGACGCCAAATGGCTGAGACCGTGCCTGGATCCTGGCACCACCAAGGCAGCGGATGGCAAGCGGATCGCAGCGAGGCGGATGACACTATTTATTTAATAGTTTCCTTCTACTTAATATCAAATAAACATAGGCAATTTATACCCCAGGCAAATACCCTAATCTAGGGTTAATACCAGGGTTAGCTGTCACATATTTGTAAAAGTTCCAAGCTAATTCACCCAGATTTCGGAACAATCCGTTTGATTTTTGGCTATTTATCGAAGATAGATACCAATATAAACTTCATTCCATCGTTAAACAAAAGCTGCAGCGCAAGCCACATCGGGTTGCAGATGCAGCAAAAAACGACGCGAGTCGACCACCAGGCCGAACGCAATACCAAAGGAAAGAAAAATGAACGCACGTATTCTCGCTATCGCCGCAACCCTGGCCCTGGGTGCTACCGTTGCCCAAGCCAACCCTTTTGAAGGCGATCGTTCCATCGCCCCTCAAGCTTCTGCCACCAGCGCCGTGAGCCGCGCCGATGTGCAAGCCCAGCTGGCTGAAGCCCGCAAGACCAACACGATGATTGCCCAAGGCAACCAGTCGACTGTGAACGCCTACGAACAAGGCAAGGGCCAACTGAGCCGTGCTGAAGTGACCCAGGCCGCTCGCCAAGCGCTGGCCAACGGTTCGATCCTGGAAGGCGAATAAGGCCTCCGCTCGCTGGCGCTTGACGTGCCGGCACCTTGACCCTGGAGCGGCGCACACACTCCCCGCTCCACCGGCACAGGCCGCTGCCCCGCAGCGGCCTTTTTGCGTCTGGACCCGGCTATGGATCGGGCACTCACAACGCACCACCATCGCGTGCGCTGACTTGCAACAGGTTCTATCATCCGGGAACCTCTCTCCGTATCCTGTGCTCTCACCGCCAGACTTTCAGGTACCACGCGATATGCCCCATGTTTCCCTGCGCCGCTCGATCGAAGCGCTTTTTTTTACGCTGATGCTGCTCGTGCTGTGCGCCACCGCTGGCCACGCGCAAGCCCAGATCAAGCTCAATATTGGCAGCGGCGCCAGCGCCCCCGGGATGGACACAGCCTCCAGCGCCTCCTCCAGCAATGTGGTGACCACACCGCGCGTGCGGGCCGAGCTGGTGGCCTTGGCGCCCCAAGGCATTGAGCCCGGCAAAAGCATTGAACTGGGCCTGCTGCTGGACCACCAGCCCGAGTGGCATACCTACTGGACCAACCCCGGCGACTCCGGCCTGCCCACCCAGCTGCAGTGGCAGTTGCCACCCGGCTGGGATGCTGGCGAGATCGCCTGGCCCACGCCCCACCCGATACGCATTGGCAGCCTGGTGAACTATGGCTACGAAGGCCAGGTGCTGCTGCCCGTCACGGTACAGATCCCCAGCAATTTCTCGGCCGATGCCCGCGATGTGACGGTGCGGCTGCATGCGAACTGGCTGATCTGCCGCGTCGAATGTATTCCGGAAGAAGGCCAGTTCAGCCTGACCATCCCCACCAAGAGCAGCACTGCGCTGCTGGCCGACCGCTTTGCCAAGGCCCATGCCCAGGCGCCCGTCGCGCTGCAAGGCAGCAGCCAGGCCAGCGTCGATGGTGAGACGCTGAAGCTGCGCGTCTCCGGCCTGCCCGCTGCGCTGCAGGGCCAAAGCCTGCAGGTGCTGAGCGAGAGCCCCGACACCTTGCACCATGCAATGCAGGACGGCCAGGACTTCCACCAACAATGGGAGGGCGCGGACTGGACGGCCGTGGTGCCGCTGTCGGCCAACCGGGGCCAGACGCCGGAGGACATTCCACTGGTGCTGACCACCGATAAGCACAGTGCTATCGATGGTGCCATTGGCTGGCGCACCGTGGCACCCATCAGCGGCCAATGGAAGGCCGCAGCCGTGGCCCAGGTCTCGCCCGAGCTGGCGGCCGCGCTGGCCAACAATGCACAGTCCGCTGCTGCAGCGGCACCGGTCTCCTCAGGCAGCCTCTGGCTGGCACTGCTGGGCGCCCTCATCGGCGGCCTGATCCTGAACCTGATGCCCTGCGTGTTCCCGATACTGGCGCTCAAGGTGCTGGGCTTTACCGCCCACGGCAGCCAGTTGCGCGACCAGCGCCAAGCCGGCCTGGCCTACACGGCGGGCGTGGTGCTGTCCTTCCTGGCGCTGGGCGCGCTGTTGCTGGCGCTGCGCTCTGCCGGCCAGCAGCTGGGCTGGGGCTTCCAGTTGCAGTCGCCGCTGGTCATTGCCGCGCTGGCAGCGCTGTTTACCGTGATTGGCCTCAACCTGGCGGGCATGTTTGAGTTTGGCAGTTTTGTGCCCAGCAGCCTGGCAGGCAAGCAGGCCAAGAGCCCTGTTACCAATGCCTTCCTGAGCGGTGTGCTGGCCGTGGCCATTGCCTCGCCCTGCACGGCACCGTTCATGGGTGCATCAATGGGCCTGGCCGTCAGCATGCCGGCTGCCGAGGCCTTGCTGGTGTTTGCCGCGCTGGGCCTGGGCATGGCCGCACCCTATCTGCTGGCCAGCTGGATCCCCGCCGTGGTGCGCTGGCTGCCACGCCCAGGCGCCTGGATGGACACCTTCCGCCGCGCGATGGCCTTCCCGATGTTCGCCACCGTGGTCTGGCTGGTCTGGGTGCTGGGCCAGCAAAGCGGCATCGATGGCGCGGCTACGCTGCTGGCCTTGCTGGTGCTGCTGGCGGCCCTGGTCTGGGCGCTCGGCTTGCAAGGCCGTGCGCGCTGGGGCTTTGCCGTGCTGTCGCTGGCCGGTGGCCTCTACCTGGCCACTGCGATGGGCCACAACCTGACCACGCCCGCCCCCGCGCCCGGCCAACAGGCCAGCGGCGCGCTGTGGCAGCCCTGGTCGGCGCAGAAGGTCAGCGAGATCAATGCCACTGGCAAGCCGGTGTTTGTGGATTTCACCGCAGCCTGGTGCGTCACCTGCCAGTACAACAAGCGCACCACCTTGAGCGACAGCCAGGTGCTGGCCGCCTTTGAGAACAAGCAGGTGAACCTGCTGCGCGCCGACTGGACCCGCCAGGACCCTGCGATCACCCAGGCGCTGAACCAGCTGGGCCGCAGCGGCGTGCCGGTCTATGTGCTGTATGCACCGGGCAAGGCGCCGCAGATCCTGTCCGAGGTGCTGAGCGTCAAGGAAGTGGTGGATGCAGTGACGCAGCTCTAAGCCGCTGTTCACAGCACTCCCCATAAGAAAAGCGCCGGTTGTGAACTGCACCCCAAAAGTTGGACACCAGTCCAACCAATGGGGTGTTTTTCATGGCGAAATACGATGAGAGCTTTAAGCTCAAGATGGTCCAGAAGTATCTGGAAGGAGGGGTAAGCAACAGGGCCTTGGCCGAGCAGGCAGGCTTGCATGCTTCACTCCTGCGTCAGTGGACAAATAGCTACCAAGCGCATGGTATTGATGGGCTG